>DATJWA010000001.1:0-85786 GCA_035501555.1 Thermoplasmata archaeon
CCTGCAGCTGCTCCCGCGAGGGCCTGCGCTACGGAGACCGCGTCGCGGGTCGCCGCGGCGAGGTGCCCGGCGGAGGTCTCCGCGACGACGAGGACGGTCATGGCAGCACCTTCGCCTCCTCCCGCAGGATCCGGACGAGCCGCTGCGCGGCCTCTTCCGGGGTCTTGTATTCGATCATCTTGGCGCCGGTCCTCGGGGCCGGCAGCTCGAACTTCTCGGCCTCGCTCGCGTGCCCCACGACGGCCGCATCGGCCGGCGCCCGGGCGATCGGGGCCTTGCGGGACTTGAGGATGTTCGGGAGCTTCGCGGTGCGCGGGTCGTTCCACGCCTGTTGCAGTCCGAGGACCAGGGGGGTGGGGGCTTCCCACCGCTCGACCCCGGCTTCCGTGACCCGTTGGAAGCGGAATCGCTGCGCCCCGGCGTCCCAGCGAAGGTCGACGACGTAGCCGAGGTCGGGGACGCCGAGGAGCTCCCCGAGGGCGGCGGCGAAGAGCCCCGCCTCGTCGTCCCCCGCCTGCTTCCCGCAGAGCACGAGGTCGTGGGGGGCGCCGCGCAGCACCGCCGAGATCGCGCCGGCGGTCCGGATCGGGTCGCTCGCCAGCAGCGCCGGGGCCTCGACCCAGGTCGCCTTGTCGCACCCGAGCGCGATCGACGCCCGGAGCACCTCCTCGGTCCGGGGTGCGGGCCCGCAGGAGACCACGTGGACCGTCGAGCCCGGCGTCGCCTCCTTCAGAAGGAGGGCCTGTTCCACGGCCGACTCGTCGTACCCCGCCAGGACGAACTTCACGCCCTCGGCATCGAGCGTCCGGCCGTCCGGGGCCACGCGGAGGCGGGTCTCCGGTTCGGGGACCGGTTTCACGCAGACGACGATATCCACGGCCGCCCCCGGGGTCTAGGCGTAGGCTCGAAGGAGTTCCCGCGCGATGACCGAGCGCTGGATCTCGTTCGCGCCCTCGTAGATCTGTGTCAGCTTCGCGTCGCGGAGGAGCTTCTCCACCGGATACTCCTTCATGTACCCGTAGCCACCGAACGTCTGGATCGCCTCGTCGGCGACGTGGAGCGCCGCGTCCGAGGCAAAGCACTTGGCGATCGACGACTCGAGGGTCCCCTTCGCCCCGCGGTCGATCGTCCAGGCGGCGTGCCACGTCAGCAGGCGCGCGGCGTGGACCGCCTGGGCCATGTTGGCGAGCTTGATCTGGATCGCCTGGTGCTCGGAGATCAGCTTGCCGAACGACTGGCGCTTGAGGGAGTAGGCGGCCGCGTGGTCGAGCGCCGCCTGCGCGATCCCGGTCGCGAGCGCCCCGATCGGGGTTCGGGTCATATCGAGCGTCCGCATCGCGAGCGAGAACCCCTCGCCGTCCTCCCCGAGGCGGTCGGAGGCCGGTACCCGCACGTCCTCGAAGCGGACCGTGCTGGTCGAGGAGGCGCGGTGCCCCATCTTCTCCTCGTCCTTCCCCGGGATCACCCCGGCGGCGGAGCGCGGCACGACGAACGCGGTGATCCCCCGGTGGCGCAGCGCCGAGTCGACGGTGGCGAAGACGGTGAAGAGCGAGGCGTGCGGGGCGTTCGTGATGAAGCACTTCTCGCCCGAGAGGAGGTAGTGGTCCCCCTCCTTGGTCGCGCGGGTCCGCAGGCTCCCCGCGTCGCTCCCCCCCGACGGCTCGGTCAGGCAGAAGGAGGCGAACTGGTACTCCGCGCAGAACGGCTTGAGGAACCGCTCCTTCTGCTCGGGGGTGCCCCCCAGCAGGATCGGCTCGAGCGCGAGGCAGTTCGCGATGACCGAGGTCGTCATCCCGCCGCACGCGTAGGCGAGCTCCTCGACGATCAGGCACTGGTCGAAGAGGGTGAGGCCGCTTCCGCCGTAGTCGGTCGGGACGTTGAGGTTCATCAGCCCGAGCTCGTAGGCCTTGCGGTAGATCTCCTCGGGGAAGCGGGCGGTCTTGTCGCATTCGGCGGCGTGCGGAGCCATCTCGGTGCGGGCGAACTTCCGGGCCATGTCCCGCAGGCTCTCTTGCTCCGGGGACAGCGAGAAGTCGGGCATTTCGGCCTGGACCGGCGTGCCACCGGGGCCCGCTATATCAGGCTTCGGCCCGCCCACCGACCGTCGGAGCCTCGAGGCGGAACGCCGGCGGCGAACCCGGGTTCGGACGGGCGGGGCCGGGGCGGAGGTTAAGCTTCGGGGCCCGTCCCGAAGGGCGTGCCGGTGCGGGGAGGAGGGAGGAGCTTGGCTCGGGGTCGCCGGGAGGTCGTGGTCGGACGGATCGCCCGGATGGACCGCGACCGTCCCCGGAGGGTCGGCATCCCCGAGGTGGTCCTGGGGGAGGGCAAGACCGTCGGCCACCTCCTCGAGATCCTGCGGCGGCTCCATGGGGAGGGGATGGGGGCCCTCGTCTCCCGCCCCACCCGGTCCCAGCGCACGGCGATCGCGCGAGCGGCCCGGGACGGCCTGCCCACGAAAGAGCTGGCCGGGGGCCGGTTGATCCGCCTGGCCGGTCCCCTCGGCGCCGACTACCGAGAAGGCCTGGTGGCCGTCGTCACCGCGGGCACGAGCGACATTCCGCTGGCGGAGGAGGCACGGGGAATCCTGGAGGAGCTCGGGCTTCGCGTGGTGTCCGCGAACGATGTCGGGGTCGCCGGCCTACACCGGCTGTTGCGAGCGTTGCGGTCGCTCGAGCGCTCGGGGCCCGAGATCTATCTCGTCTTCGCGGGACGGGAGGGCGCCCTGCCCACGGTCGTCGCCGGCATGGTCCACGCCCCCGTGGTCGGCGTGCCGACCTCTGTGGGGTACGGACGCGGGGGGCGGGGAGAGGCTGCGCTGAACGCGATGCTCCAGTCCTGTGCCCCCCTCGCCGTGGTCAACATTGACGCGGCGGTGCCCGCAGCGCTGTTCGCAGCCCAGCGATTCGCCCGGCCGGTCCGCGGCCGGGGACGCGGCAAGAAGGCGCCCCGGTCCCGATGACCGAGCCGCCCTCCCCATCGGCCTGGCCCCCCCTCGAGACCCGGCGGGCCGGGTTCGAACGCATCTATACCGAGCAGCCGGAGCGGTTCACCGGCGGGCCCAGCCGGTTCGCCTCCTGGGCCCTCGAGGTCCTCCGGACCCACGTCCCCGCCGGGCGCGTGCTCGACCTCGGGTGCGGCCTCGGGCGCGACGCCCGGCACCTGGCCGCCTCCGGGTACTCGGTGCTCGCGACCGACTTCTCGCCGACCGCGATCGCTCGAGCGCGGGCGGTTCCCGATGCGCCGCGGGGCCTCCGGTTCGAGGCCACTGACGCCGTGAGCGCCCTCCAGTCCGGGCGGGATGGCTCCTGGGACGTCGTGTATTCCCACGCCGTCTACATGATGCTCTCGGACGAGGAGCTCGCCACCGTGTTCCGGGAGGTCCGGCGCGTGCTGCGGCCCGGCGGCCTCCACCTCTACGCGGTCCGCTCCGTGACCGACCCAGCGGCAGGCCATGGGGAGGAGGTCGCCCCCGACGTCTGGCGCCGCCTTGCCCCGCCGGGAGGGTCGGGGCCGCTCCCTCCGTACCGGTACTTCCGCCCCGAGACCCTGGACCGGTGGACCCGGACCGGCTTCGAGCGGGTGGCGGCCGAGCTGGCCGCGGACCTCCACTTCTGGTTCGTCGCCGACCGTCGCCCCTGAGGGGGTCTGTCGGACGACCCCGGAAGGGCTTTTCTGGGGTCCGATGCCTCCGGCCGGACGTGCCGTCGCGCTCGATGCTCTCCGAGGAGGGGGAGGAACGGGAAGCCGCGACCCGGACCCGCCTCCGCGAGCTCGAGTCGAAGTTCCGCTCCCTCGAGGACAAGCGCCGGGCCCTGATCGACGAGATGCGCCGCCTCTCGGGCGAGCAGAAGGCGCTCTACGACCGTCGCCAGGCCCCGCAGGCGGAGGTCGAACAGATGTACGCGGAGCACGGGGAGCTCGGCCACCGGCTCGTCGCCACCCGCAAGGCCCTCGAGGCGGCCCGCCGACACCTGGAGGCGGCCGTTGCCGGGCTCCGCGAGCTCCGAGCCGGCTTCCCCCCGACCGACCGGCTCCGTCCCGCGCAGCTGAAGCGGGAGATCGCGGAGATGGAGCACCGCCAGCAGACCTCGGTGCTCAGCCTGGACGACGAGAAGGCGCTGATCCTCCGCCTGCGCGAGCGGACCAAGGAGCTGAAGGAGGCCGAGGCCCGGGTCGCGGTCGTCGCCGAGCACGAGCGCCTCCGCAAGGAGGCGGAGGGGAGGGTGACGGCCTGCCGGGGGGAGGTCGACCGGCTCGTCCTCGAGCTCACGACGACCCGAAAGGAGCGGGACGCCAAGATGGAGGCGATCCGCGCGCGCCTCGTGGACGCGGGCGGGGTGGTGGCCGAGCTGCGGGCGAAGGGAAAGGCCCGGGCGGCCGTGATGGAGCAGATCGACCGCGTGAGCGGGGAGATGGCCGGGGTCGACCGGGAGGCCCATCAGCTGATCGGGGAGTCCCGGGCCCGGCGCGAGGAGGCCCGTCGCACGATGCGCACCTACTCCCGCTCGGCGCACCGGACGACCGAGGACATGATCGCCTCGGCGGCCGAGGCGAACCTCGAGGAGCTCCTGAAGCGGGGCAAGGTCACCCTCGGCGGGTGAACGACGGGCACGGGCCGGGCGGCGCTCAGCTCGTGACGATGGAGACGAGCGTGATCCGGAACGCCAGGCTCTGGCCGACGACCTCCGAGTTCCAGTTCATCGTGTAGGTCTGGTTCGCCAGGTTCACGCCCGCGATCAGGAAGTGGGTGGTCGGGACCCCCCCGCACGAGCGGCTGGTCGGGAAGCTGCCGACGAAGCTGGCGTAGTTCTGGACGGTGATGCCGTTGAGCAGCGTGATGGAGGTCGAGTTGATCGCGGTGACCGTCGCGTTCCACCCGCTCAGGTGCGAGACGAACCCGATGGTCGGCAGGCTCTCCACCGTGACCCAGCTCGCGTTGGCGGCGAAGACGAGGTCGGTCCAGTCGTAGACCGGGTCGGCGAAGGTCGCACCGAGCGTGGGGGAAGCGCCCGGGTAGGTCGTGGAGAAGTTGGCGGCCGGCACGACGTTCAGCACGGGGGTGCTGAAGCTCAGCGGGGCGGTCGCCTCGCACGCGGGGTTGAGCGGCCCGTAGGCCAGGTTGACCGGGATCGTCACCCACCGGCTCTGGTTCACGACCATGCCGAGCATCCCCTGCCAGAAGCCCGGGACGACGCCCGAGAACGTCTGGTTCCCGACCGTGTACTGGCCGTTGTAGGAGCCGAGGTAGACCCCGAGAGGCGTGTAGCTGCTCGCCGACCCCGAGTGCGTGTAGGGGAACTCGAGGGACTTCGGGTAGGAGGCGTTGTCGAGGTACACCGAGTAGATCGACGTGTCGAAGACCCGGCCCGTCTCGGGCCCGCTCGCGAACTCCCCGATGTAGTTCACCGTGACGTTGTCGCCGGCCTGGCTGGTCGGCGGGCCGGCGTTGGACGGCGGCACGAGGTACTTGTGAGCGAAATAGAGGCCGGCCCCGGCGACGGCGATCACGACCACGATGAGCACGACCACGAGGATGCGGGAGGGGCCGGTGGTTGCCATGGTGTCAGAGCGTCGACGGGGAGGTGGGGGTCAGTTCGTCGCAGGTCTCGTCACGGGATCGGAGAGACAGGTGGTCCTCATTCCCCCGCGCCCCCGAGTCCGCCCCTGATATAAATGCTCCCGACCGCGCAGAGCGGGCCTCGGGCCTTAGGACGGTCGTTGCGAGAGCCGGAGCTTCCCGACGATCGGTTCCTCGACGACCCCCTCCTCCTCGAGGCGCGTGAGGACCTCCTCCGCGCGGGTCCCGACGAGCCCCTGCGAGCTCACCCGGGCGAGCAGTTCCCGCCGGTCGGCGTAGCTGTCGAGCGAGGCGTCCGCCACCTGGTCGAGGAGATCGAGGACGAGCGCCTCCTCGGCTCGCTCGGCGGCACTGGGGGGCGCCCGCGCGGGAGGGGGCGCGGCGTGCCGGACCCGGACCGTAGGAGCCGGCGGAGGCGGGGGCACGACCGAGGTGGTCCCCCCGACCCGGCGGATGACGGCGGCGAGGCTCGCTCGGAACGGGCCGCGGTCGGCCGACGGATACCGGCGCAAGGACTCCTGCGCCGCACGGATCCAGAGCGTCGGGGTCCCGTCCGCACCGAGCGCCTCGACCGAGACTTCCGGCTCGGCGACGAGCCGCCCGAGCAGGTCGAGGCGGTCGAGCGTCTGGCGGGCCACTTCAGCGAGAACGGCCCGTTCCTCCGACTCGGAGACCGACCGGAGCGCCTCGGCGCGGAGGGAGACGTAGCCGGTGCCGTCCCGGCCGCGGTAGAGGTGGACCTTCCCCACCACCAGCGCGGGGCGCGCGTCGGTGACGGCGCGCAGCTGGGCCATCGCCCGGGGCTGGAAGCTCCCCGCGGTGACCACGACCGAGCCGGTCGGGTCGGTCAGTCGGGCTCGCCAGAACGGCTGGGTCTCCTCCCGTCCGACCGCCTCGGCCGGCGACAACGTGCCCGCGACCAGCACTCGGTTGAATCGACCCCCGAACGGCGAGACAAGGTAGGAGGCGGCCCGTTCCCCGGACCCCCGTTCCTCCTCGGTGGAGGCCTCGAGCTCCCGGGCGGTGACGCGCCAGGCCGGCTCGCGGAAGCTCATCGGCGCGTGCTCCCGAACCGGACGCTGAGCTCCTCCGCGGTCGACTCAAGGTCGACCTCGGCCGAGTCGATCCGGTCCGGCGTGATCGTGACCCCGAAGTCGTCCTTGGAGCCGGCCCCTCGGACCCGCAGGCGTCGGCCGAGGAGTGCATCGAGCAGCTCACCTTCCAGGACGGAGACGTCGGGCTGATCGCGAAGGCGGGCGCGGCACGCATCCAGCGTCGTTCCCCACAGACGCTCGGTCTCTGCCCGGCCGGCGTTGACCGTCACGGCACCGGTCCCGTCGTCGAGCACGATCCGGGCCCGCAGGTCAAGCTCGCCGGTGACGGCACCGTGCACCCGACAGACCCCGCCCTGCACCGACCGACGGCACTGAGGGCAACGGTAGACGAGGCCGCTCGGAGGGAGCAGACCAACGACCCGGCCCTCCACGGAGACCGAGGCCCCCCCGCCCTCCTCCTCGACCCGGGCCATCGAGCGGGGCGGGGCCTCGAGGACCTCGGCCGCTTCGGGGAGGTCGGCCCGCTCGAGGCGACGGACGCTCGTACGCTCGTCCAGCACGAGCTGGACCGCTCCCCGGAAGCTCCGGACGTATCCGCCCACGACCTCGACGGCCTCCCCGGGAGCGAGCCGGAAGTCCGACCAGGCGGAGAACGAGACGGTGCCGGTTCGGTCCGCGAGAAGCCCCTCGAAGACGACCCGCCGCTCCTCCCCGACCGAGACGGTGCGCTCGGCGACGCGCACCACCCGGCCCTCGACCCGGAAGCCTTCGTCCGGGGGGCGAAGGTCGCGGAGCGCCCGACGAGGGATCTCGGCGGGGTCGAGACGCGGAAGCTCCGCCTCGCTCGCAGGGCCGACCCGCGAGCGCCAGGTGAACGACACCTCGGGGCGGCCCCGGTACTCCCCGACCTCGGGAGCGACCGCACGGATGACGGTCCCGCGCTCCACCCCCTCACGGGGCGGGTCCCACCAGCTGAACCGGACCGTCGCGGTCCCGTCGCTGAGCAGACCCGAGAGCAGGGGCCGACGACTCCCATCGGACTTGCGGGTCACCTCGCGCCGCTGGCACGTGACGATTCGGGCGACGAACTCGACCGGGGAGTCGGACGGCTTGAGGTCGCGAAGACGCACCTCCCGGGGAGCTTCGGTGGAGGAATTCGCGGGCATCGAGCGACCCGGCGCGCCAGCGGGCCGGTCCGATAAAAGCCTCCCGCCCGCCGCGGAGGATGCGGCGAGCCTCCGCACAATCCTTTTCTCCCGAGCCAGCTCACCGGCCCTCGGTGGCGCTGCGGTTCATCGACAGGGTGGACCGGATCCTGAAGGCGAGGGACTCGCTCGTCTGCGTCGGACTGGACCCCGACCCGGCGCTCCTCCCGAAGCCGATCACCCGATTGCCCGCAGGCCGACGCCTGGACCACTTCCTCCACGGGATCGTGGACGCCACGTACGACCACGCGGCGGCCTACAAGATGCAGCTCGGCTGCTACCTCGCCTTCGGGGAAGCGGGGATGCGCTCGCTCGCCCGGCTGCCGGGCCGGATCGGCCCGAGCCGCATCCGCATCCTCGACCTGAAGGCCAACGACATCCCGAACACGATGCGGATGTTCCGGATGGGAGTGTTCGACGAGTTCGGGTTCGACGCCGTGACCGTCACGCCGTGGCTGGGCTGGGAGACCCTCGGGCCCTTCCTCGAGGACCCCGCCCGGGGGGTCTTCGTCGTGGCGCACTCCTCGAACCCGGGGGCGGTCGACTTCCAGGAGATCCCGACGCCGCGGGGCCCGCTGTGGCTCGCGATCGTCGGCGAGGTCCGACGGCTCGCCCACGCGCACGGGAACGTCGGGGCGGTGGTCGGGGCGACCTTCGCCGACGCCTTCCGCACGGCGCGCAGCGCCCTCGGCAACAAGATCCCGATCCTGGTACCCGGGATCGGGGCCCAGGGAGGGTCGCTCGCCACCGCCGTGCGCGAGGGGGTCGACTCGGAGGGGCGGGCGCTCCTGATCAACGCCTCCCGCTCGATCCTCTACGCCGCCTCCGACGCCACCTGGAAGAAGGCCGCCGGGGCCGAGGCCGAGCGCCTGAAGGTCCAGGTCAACCAGCTGCGCGCAGGTCTTCGTACAGACTGAGAAGTTGGCCGGCGACCGTCGCGAGACCGTAGCGGGCCTCGGCCCGACGGCGTCCGGCCGCGCCCATCCGACGCGCGAGCGCCGGGTCGTCGAGCATCGTGCGGACCTTCGCGGCGAGGTCCGAGGCGATCAGGGGCTCGACCAGCAGTCCCTCCACCCCGGGCTCGATGATCTCGCGGACCCCGGGGAGGTCGGCGACCACGACCGGCAGCCCCATCGCCATCGCCTCGGCGACCACGAGGCCGAACCCTTCGAGGCGGCTCTGCGACGGGAAGACGAAGATGTCGGCCAGCGCGAGGAAGAGCGGAAGCTCCTCGTCGCTCACCGCCGGGCAGAACCGCACCCGGGCCTCGACGTCCAGCCTCCGGGCCATCCCAATGAGCGACGGGAGCCGGGGTCCCGCCCCGATCACGACCAGCACGACGTCGTCCGGGAGCAGGGCCAGTGCCTCCAGGATCACGTTGACGCCCTTGTGCGGGACGAGCCGCCCGGTGAACGCGAGGACCCTCTTGCCCTCGAGACGCAGCTCACCGCGAAGCCGGCTCGCGTCCAGCCCCGGCCGGAACCGCTCGAGGTCGACCACCGAGGGGATGACGGCGAGCTCGCGGCCCCTCAGCATCGCCGACGTGACCCCGTAGCTGCGCGTGTGCACGACCACCCGGTTGACACGGCGCAGGGTCGGCGGCACGAAGAACCGTTGGTAGGCTCCCGCGACGAGCCGCCCGGCCCGACCCGGGAGCTCGAGGTCGCAATGGTAGGTGAGGCAGACCGGGACCTTCCGGTTCGCGAGCCCCCGGGTCGCGAAGTAGGAGGTGAGGGGGGGCGGATAGTGGAGGTGGACCACGTCGGCGTCGAGGCGGCGCAACAGGCCGGTCATCCCCGGGTCGATCGGCGTGTTCGCCGCGACGAACAGGGTGCGGGCGCGCAGGATGCGGTACCCCTCCACGCGTTCGTCCACGGGGAGGTGCCGGTCGTAGCGGGCCGTGACGACCGTCACGTCGTGGCCCTCGCGCGCGAACTCCCGGGCGAGGTTGCGTACATGGGATTCCACCCCACCGGTGTGCGGCGCGAAGAACGGCGCGACCTGGACTATCCGCACGGGCGACCCCCACGGGGACGAGGGCTATACGGCCAGCGGGAGCCCCGGTCCCGGGAAGAGAGGACTCACGCCTCGGTCGGTCCCCGTCGGCGCGCCACGGGGGGCTCGGACTCCCGCCCCTGGAGAAGGGCCTCGGGCGGCAGCGTGACCACGTCGACCCCCCGCATCGCCTCGCCCAGGCCGGCCGAGACGCGCGCGAGGACCTCGGGCTCCTCGTAGTGGAGGGACGCCTCCACGATCGCCCGGGCGACCTTCATCGGATGCTCGGACTTGAAGATCCCGCTGCCGACGAACAGCCCGTCGACGCCGAGCAGGCGGCAGAGGGCCGCATCCGCCGGCGTCGCGATCCCGCCGGCTGCGAAGTTGACGACCGGTAGGCGTCCGAGCGAGCGTACCTCCTGGCAGACCGTCTCGGTCACGCGCTCCTTCTTCGCCCACGCCGCGACATCCCGCTTGGGGAGCTTCACGAGCTCGTCGACCTCGCCGGAGATCTGGCGGATGTGGCGCACGGCCTCGACGACGTTGCCGGTCCCCGCCTCGCCCTTCGTCCGGATCATCGCAGCTCCCTCGTCGATGCGCCGGAGCGCTTCGCCGAGGTTGCGGGCGCCGCAGACGAACGGCACGGTGAACGCCTTCTTGTCGACGTGGTGGAACGGGTCGGCCGGCGTGAGGACCTCGGACTCGTCGACCATGTCGACGCCCAGGGACTCTAGAATGCGGGCCTCGGCGGTGTGCCCGATCCGGCACTTGGCCATGACCGGGATGGAGACCCGCTCGCGGATCTCGCGGACCTTCACGGGGTCGGCCATCCGGGCGACGCCCCCCGCGGCCCGGATGTCCGCGGGCACCCGCTCGAGCGCCATGACCGCGACGGCTCCCGCCTCCTCCGCGATCGCCGCCTGGTCGGCGGTTGTGACGTCCATGATCACCCCGCCCTGCTGCATGCGCGCGAAGCCGCGCTTCACGAGCTCCGTCCCGAAGCGGAGCTTCTCGATCGGATCGGACATCGGACCGTCTTCCCCCGAGCAAACGATGCGGCGCAAGTATAAGACCGCGGGGTCGGGCCGGGGTCCGTACGGAGCGGCCCAGGACCCCCGAGGGAGCGCTCGCGCGAACGCTGATATTCGCTCGCGGCTACCGCCCCGGGTGCGGGACGTTCAGATTCGACCGGGTCGGCTGGAGGACCTGGAGGCGATCACCGCCATCTACAACCATTACGTCGCGACCGCCGCCTGCACGTTCGAGACCCGGCAGGCGCCGGCCTCCGAGCGGACCGCCTGGTTCGCCCAGCACACCGGTGGCCCGTACCGCCTGTGGGTGGCGGCCCCGGTGGGGGGTCCGGTCGTCGGCTGGGCGGAGACGGGCAAGTTCCGGCCCCGACCCGCCTACGACACCACGGTCGAGGTGAGCGTCTACCTCTCCCCCGACTGGGTGGGGAACGGGCTCGGTTCGCGGCTCTACCGGGTGCTCTTCGACTCGATCGCGGAGGAGAAGCTCCACCGGGCCGTCGCGGTGATCGCGCTCCCTAACCCCCCCTCCGTGGCCCTCCACACGCGGTGGGGGTTCCGGGAGGTCGGCCGCCTCCCCGAGGTCGGCTGGAAGTTCGGCCGGTACTGGGACGTGGGGCTGTTCGCGCGTCCGCTCGAGCCCGGGCAGGGCGCCCGCCCCGAGGGGAAGCGTTAATCGCCCCGGGGCCATCGACTCCCCCGCAGGGGGAGCTGGGCACCGGCTGAGAGGACGAGGGGAACCTCGTCGACCCCACGAACCTGCTCGGGATAATGCCCGCGAAGGGAACGCAATGCCGCCCATAGACAGCCTCTCCGCCGGACCTGCGGAGGGATGACCGAGGGTTCGAGCGCTCCGTTGTCGCCGCGGCGCCGTCTCCGCGGACCGGGCCGCTCCCGCAGGCTCCTGCTCGTGGTCGCCGCCGTCGTGGTGGTGATCGTCGCGGGGCTCGGCGTCTACGCGGTCGTGACCTCCGAGCCGGCGACCCTGGTGATCTACACCTACCCGAGCCTGCTCGGGGGGGCTGACTGCGGGGCGCCGGCCTGGTCGCAGGTCTTCGGCGCGTTCGAGAGCGCCCACCACGTGAAGATCGACGTCGAGTGCCCGGCGGGGACGCTCGCGAGCACCCTGCTCGCCCAGCAGAACGCACCCGGCGCCGACCTGGTCATCGGGCTGGACGAGCTGACCGGCCCGCAGGCCGACGCGAACCACCTTCTCATCCCGTATGCCCCACCGGAGCTCGCCAACGTCTCCCCGGCGCTCGTGCAGGAGCTCTCCCCCGACGATGCGGTCGTCCCGTACGAGTGGGGGTACCTCGGGATCGACTACAACTCGTCGTTCGCGAACCTGACCCACGGCGGGGTCGAGCAGGCCTCCTTCCCCGAGTTCGTCGCCAACGCCTCCTGGGCCCGCCAGCTCCTGGTCGAGGACCCCTCCCAGGACATTACCGGGGAGGAGTTCCTCGTCTGGCAGATCGAGTACTACGAGCAGGTCCTGCACCGGACCGACTGGCAGGCGTTCTGGTCGGGGGTGTTGCCGAACCTGCCCCCGCCGGCCCCCGACTGGGGCACCGCGTTCGGCGAGTTCACCAGCCCGAACGGGCCCCAGATGGTCGTGAGCTACACGACCGACCCCGCGTATGCGGCCGCGAACGGGGCGGCGGGCCAGTACAACTCGACCGTCTCCTGGTGGAACGGGACGGCCTACGGCTGGCGGACGATCTACGGGATCGGGATCGTCAGCGGGACCCGCCATCTGGCGCTGGACCAGCAGTTCGAGAACTGGTTCCTGAGCGGGACCGTCCAGGGGCTCCTGCCCGAGACGGAGTGGGAGTACCCGGCGAACTCGACCGTCCCCCTCCCGTCCGTCTTCTCCGCAGCGGTCGACCCGTCCACCATCGTCGCCCTGAACAACGGCACGACGCCGGCGGAGGTCGCTTCGAACCTCCCGGGCTGGGTCACCGACTGGCTTGAGCTCGCGACCGGGGCCGGATGAAGCGGACCGCGGGGGAGTGGGCGCTCTTCGCGCCGATCCTCGCGTTCGTCGCGCTGTTCGCCCTCCTCCCGGTCGCCTTCCTCTTCGCCTCCTCGCTGTCGAGTGGGGGAGGGTGGGGGGGCCTCGGCGCCGTCCTCGCGAACCCGCTCGACCGGCAGGCGGTCTCGAACTCCCTTTTCCAGGGGGGACTCTCGGCCGCCCTGGCGGTGACCCTCGGCTACCCGGCCGGGGTCTTCGTGGGCCGCTACCTCTGGCCGGGACGGTCGGTCGTCCGTTCGGTGCTCCTCGTCCCTTTCCTGCTCCCCAGCCTCGTGATCGTGCTGGGCGTAGAGGACCTCTTCGGGTCGGCCGGCCTTCTCACCGGCATCCTCCCCGGGCTCTCCTTCTTTGGACGGGGGATCCCGGGGATCGTACTGGTCAACCTCGTGTTCAACCTCCCGCTGGTCGTCCTTCTCACCGCGACCGGCTGCGAGGTCGCGTCGCGCGAGCTCGAGGAAACGGTCGCGACGCTCGGCGGCTCGCCGGCGCGAGCCTACCGGGACACGTGGGGACGGCCGACCTGGGTGGGGGCCGCCGCCGGCGGGTTCCTGACGTTCCTCTTCTCCGCGCTCTCCTTCGCCCCGCCGCTCCTCCTCTGCGGGACCCGCTGCTACACCGTGGAGGCCCGTATCTGGTCGCTCGACACGGTCCTGCTCGACCCGAACGGTGCCGGTTTGCTCGCGCTCGCGATGGTCCTCTTCTTCCTCGCGCCGACCCTCGCCTACCTCCTGCTCGCGCGCCGGCTCCGGCCCGCGGGAGGCCGGGGCGGCACGGGGACGACGCGCCGGCCCGGCCGCAGCCTGGGGGTCGTCCTGCTCGCGACCGAGACGGTCGCGGTCCTCGGCGGGGTCGCCTTGGTCCTCGGGGCGGTGCTCTACCGCACAGTCCAGCCCTACGGCCACCAGGGGGCGGGGGCAGCCTGGGGGACCCTCTTCGCCCCGAGCACAGCGGCCCGGCTGGGTATCGGGATCCCGGGGGCGCTTGGGAACACGATGGCGTTCGCGGTCGCGGCCGCCGGGATCGCGGTGCTGCTCGTCGTCCCGGCCGCCTTCTCCGCGCTCCGGGGAGCCCGCGCGGGTACCGGCCTGGGCCTCCTCCTGTTCGCGCCGCTGCTGGTCTCCCCCATCGTCTTGGCGTTCGCTCTCGCGACGTTCTGGCGGCCGCTCCTCGGTGGAGAGAGCGCGGTGTGGGCCCTCGTGATCGTGAGCCAGGCGATGCTCGCGCTGCCGTTCGCCCTGCAGACCCTGACGATCCCGCTCTCGGGGCTCGCGCCGGATGCGCGGGAGGCGGCCCAGACGCTCGGCGCCTCCCGGTTCCTCGCGTTCGTGGACGCGGACCTCCCCCGGGTCCGTCAAGGGCTGCTCACCGCGGGCCTCCTCTCGTTCGCCCTCGGCCTCGGCGAGTTCACGGCGACGTTCTTCCTCGTCACCCCCCGGTACACCACGCTGCCCGTCGCCCTCTACGGTCTTGCGAACACGCGGCAGCTCCCGCTCTCGGACGCGGCCGCCGGCCTGCTGCTGCTGATCAGCCTCGGGGTGTTCCTCGCCCTCTCGTTCGGAGGCCGCCGTGTCGAGCTCTAAGCCGCTCCTCTCGGTCGAAGGCCTCTCCGCGGCCTGGGAGAAGGAGCCGGTGCTCCGCTCGGTCTCCTTCGAGGTGGGGACGGGCGAGCTGGTCGTGCTCCTCGGCCCGAACGGGAGCGGGAAGACGACCCTCCTTCGCTGCCTCGCCGGTCTCGAACCGCTCACCGCCGGCCGGGTCCGGCTTGCGGGAAGGGACCTCGCGGGGGTCCCTCCCCATCGGCGCGGGATCGCCCTGATGTTCCAGGACCCGGCGCTCTTCCCGCACCGGACGGTCTTCGAGAACATCGCCTACGCCCCGCTCCTCCAGCGCCGGCCCCGCAGCGAGATCGACCAGGAGGTCGGCCAGCTCGTCACCCTCCTGCACCTCGACGGGTTGGAGGACCGGAGCCCCGAGACCCTCTCCGGGGGAGAACGGCAGAAGGTCGCCCTCGCGCGGACGCTGGCCGCCCGTCCGCGGGTGGTCCTCCTCGACGAACCGTTCGCGTCGATCGACGTCGAGGGGAAGGCCGAGCTGCGGGCCGAGTTCCGCCACGCGCTGCGAACCTCGCAGACAAGTGCGGTCCACGTCACCCACGACCGCGAGGAGGGGTTCTTCCTCGGCGACCGGGTCGGTCTCCTGTTCGACGGGGCCCTCGAGACCTGGGGTACCCCGTCCGCGGTCTTCGAGTCGCCGCGGACGGTCCGGGCCGCCCGCTTCCTCGGCTACAACGTGCTCTCCGGTCCCGACGGCCCGGTCGCGGTGCTCCCGGCCGAGCTCGCGTTGGACCCCTCGCCGTCGGCCCCACGCCTCTGGACGGTCGTGGCGGCAGGGACGGTCGGCCGCGAGGCGCTCGTCATCCTCCGCGGACCGGCCGACGAGCGCGTCGAGTGGCGCTCCGCCGAGCCGTTCGAGCCGCCCCCGATGGGGAGTCCGGTCGCGCTCACCTGGAGCCGGTCGCGGCCGCTGGCCCCGTAGCGAACCCCCCAAATGCCCAAGTGGTCGAGCGCGCTGGTCCCCGCATGACCCCCCCCGACCCTCTCCACGTCGCCGAGTCCGTCCCTCTCGGAACCAGCTCGGCCCGGATCTACCGGGTCGACCGCGTGCCCGGGGTCGACCCGGCGCAGTGGGCGCGTCGGCCCCGGACGATCCGGGTGATCCTCGAGAACGTCGTGCGCCACTTCGACCCCGCCCGGGCCGAGCTCGAGCCGCTCGTCGAGCTCGCGAACGGCGCCGCCGTCAGCGAGACCGCGGAGTTCCGCTACTTCCCCGAACGGATCCTGCTCCAGGACTTCACGGGGGTGCCGGTGATCGTCGACCTCGCGACGCTGCGCGGGGCGGCCGTCGCCCGCGGCCTTCCGCCCGAGCGCGTCAATCCGCTCGTGCCGGTGCACCTCATCGTCGACCACTCGGTCCAGGTCGACAGCTACGGCTCCCCCCGCTCGCTCCTCATCAACCTCGACAAGGAGTACGAGCGGAACCACGAGCGGTACCGCTTCCTCCAGTGGGCGAAGACCGCCTACTCGAACTACCACATCGTGCCGCCGGGCAACGGGATCTGTCACCAGGTGAACCTCGAGTACCTCTCGCAGGTCGTTGTCCTCCGCGGGCAGGGCGTCGAGGCCGTCGCCTTCCCGGACACCCTCCTCGGGACCGACTCGCACACGACGATGGTCAACGGCGTCTCCGTGCTCGGCTGGGGAGTCGGGGGCATCGAGGCGGAGGCGGTGATGCTGGGGGAGCCGTACACCCTTCCCCGACCGGTGGTCGTCGGCGTGGAGTTGAGCGGTACTCTCGCGGCGGGGGCGACCGCGACCGACCTCGTGTTGACCGTCACGCGACTCCTGCGGGAGACCGGGGTCGTCGACCAGTTCGTCGAGTTCTGCGGCCCGGGCGTGACCGCCCTCTCCGTCCCTGACCGCGCGACGATCTCGAACATGTGCCCGGAGTACGGCGCGACGGCGGCGCTGTTCCCCATTGACGAGGCGACGATCGCCTACCTGCGCGCGACCGGCCGCGAGCCGGCGCACATCGATACGGTCGAGGCCTACGCGCGGGCGACCGGCCTCTGGGGGTCCCCGCCGGTGGGGTCCATCGATTACGACCGCGTGGTCCGCCTCGACCTCGGGAGCGTCGTGCCCACGATCTCGGGGCCCCGGAACCCCGAGGAGAGCGTCGCGCTCTCCGACGCGCCGGCCTCGTTCGCGACCTCGCTCGCGGGCTACCGGAAGGGCCACCCCGGACCGGTCGGCGGGGTCGCGGCCGAGCGCGACCCCCCGGTCGACGATGGGTCCGTGGTGATCGCCGCGATCACGAGCTGCACCAACACGTCCAACCCGAGCGTGATGGTCGGGGCCGGGTTGATCGCGCGCAGCGCGCTGGCCGCCGGCCTGCGCGTCCCTCCGCACGTGAAGACCTCGCTGGCCCCTGGCTCGAAGGTCGTGACGGCCTACCTCGAGAAGGCGGGCCTCATGCAGCCGCTCGCCGACCTCGGGTTCGCCCTCGTGGGGTACGGGTGCACGACCTGCATCGGCAACTCCGGGCCGCTCCCCCCGGCGGTCTCGCAGCAGGTCCAGGAGCGCGACCTGTACGTCGCGGCGGTCCTGAGCGGGAACCGCAACTTCGAGGCGCGGATCCAGAACCAGGTGCGCGCGAACTACCTCGCCTCCCCGATGCTGGTCGTCGCCTACGCGCTCGCCGGGCGGATGAACGTCAACCTCACCGAGGAGCCCCTCGGCCATCGCCCCGACGGCAGCCCGGTGTACCTTCGCGACCTCTGGCCCTCCGCCGAGGAGGTGCGACGTCTGGTCGAGGCGAGCCTCGCTCCCTCGATGTTCCAGGAGAAGTACGCCGCGATCGAGGTCGGCGACACGCACTGGGAGTCGCTTCACCCGCCCGTCGGGGCCCGGTACGCCTGGGCCCCGGAGTCGACGTACCTCGCCGAGGCGCCGTACCTCGAGCTCCCGCCTCCCTGGCTCCCCCGGAACGGGGAGCTGGTGCGCGGCGCTCGCGCGCTCCTGATCCTGGGGGACCGGGTCACCACGGATCACATCTCTCCCGCGGGAGAGATCCCGGAGGACACTCCCGCCGGCCGGTATCTCGAGTCGCGAGGGGTCCCCCGGGCCGAGTTCAACACGTACGGCGCCCGCCGAGGCCACCACGAGGTCCTCGTGCGAGGCACCTTCGCCAACGTCCGGCTGAAGAACGACCTCGTCAAGCCGAAGGAGGGAGGGTTCACCCTCCACCTGCCCGAGGGGACGGAGATGACGGTCTTCGACGCCGCCCAGCGGTACCAGGCCGAGGGGACCCCGCTCCTCGTCTTCGCCGGGAAGAGCTACGGACAGGGAAGCTCCCGGGACTGGGCCGCGAAGGGCCCGCGGTTGCTCGGCGTCGGCGCGGTCGTCGCGGAGAGCTTCGAACGGATCCACCGGACCAACCTGATCGAGATGGGGGTCCTCCCGCTCTCCTACCGCCCGGGCGACTCGTGGGCGAAGTTCGGGCTCTCGGGCCGGGAGTCGTTCGACCTGCGACTACCGCCGGGACAGGAGCTCGGGCCCGGTGCCTCGGTCGAGCTCCGGGCGACCGACTCTTCCGGAGCGACCCGCACCTTCCTCCTCGACGTCCGCCTCCACAACGCGACCGAGGTCGATTACTACCGTGCGGGGGGCGTACTCCCGTACGTCATGGAGCACCGGTTCGCGCGCTAGACCGTCGCCGGATCCGGTGAACGGGCCGCCAGCCCCTCCGCGGACCAGACGGCGAGCGCCTCGACCCGGCGGTACGTCACGGTCCGGTCCCCGACCTCGGCCCTCGCCGCGTCAACCGCCCGCCGAAGCTCCTCGGGGGGGATGTGCATCGTGTGCCGGCTCGCCCCCCGGGCAAGCATGTCCAACCGCCGGGCGAGCGGCTCCGTCACCACCCGGTCGCTGACGACCGTCATCCGGTCGGGAGGGATCTGGGCCAGGACCGCCCGCTCGCGGACCGGGGGGCCTCCCATCGCGCTCCTCGGGAAGGGGTATCCGCGTTCCGCGAGGATCCGGTAGACGACCCGCCGGCCGGCCTCCCGCGCCGGTGAGGGCCGCGCCTCCTCCCCGGTGCCGGGGTGGACGAGGGCGAACGCACCGAGCCGCCCGACACGGGTCGCCTCCTTCAACGCCCGGGCGGGCTCGTTGAGGAGATGTAGGACGTGGACCAGGAGGCTCGCGTCCACCGACGCGGGGGCGAACGGCAGCCGGTAGGCGCTACCCCGCACCAGCCGCACGAGACCCTTCGTGCGCGCATGAGCGAGCATGCCGCGGGAGGCGTCGACGCCTGTGACGTCGAACCCCGCCGTCTCGAGCGGGAGGGCGACCCGGCCGGTTCCGACCCCCACCTCGAGCAGTCGGTGGACCCGCTGCTCTCGCAGCACCCGTCCCATCTCCTCCAGCGTCGGGGCGTCGATCGGGTCGCGCGTCGCGTCGTAGGCGGGGGCGATGGTGTCGAAGTCCCGGGGCACGGCGTCGAGCGGCATCGAGCGTCGGGGCTTACCCCAGGGTTGTATTTCTCCTCGCGGCCGGCGCGCTCGTCGGAGTCCGGTTTACCCCAGGGCGGCGGGCTTGCGCAGGGTGAGGACCGACTCACGGAGTCGGAAGCCGCGTCGCTGGCCCGAGCGGCGCGAGCGGGCGACCTCGAACGACTCAACCTCGAAGCCCGCTCCCGCGGCCAGGCGCGCGAAGAGGAGGTCCCCGGGGACGTACGTGCCGGCCATGAGCGAGTCGCCGTTGACGACCACGAACCGCGCCCCGGGGCGGAGAGCGCGATGCACGGCGGAGATCACGGGCACAAGATCGTCGAAGTACTTCGCCACGACCGCGGCCATGTCGTGCCGGCGGTAGGAGCCCTTCGAGCGGACGTTCCGCTCGATCGCCCGCACGATCGACGTGAGCCACCGGTCGGAACGGACGGCCGCGGACGGTCGATGGTCGGCGGCGACGGAGCGGGGGATGTTGTCGCAGGCGACCATCGCCCCCCGGAGCTTCGCGAGCTCGTCGTACGACCGGACGAAGTCCATCCAGGCTAGGTCGATCTTGTAGTTCATCACGTAGTCCATGCCGTTGACGTACGGCGGGCTCGTGACCGACAGGTCGACCGAGTTCTCCTCTAGGACGACCGAGGCCGAGCTCTCCCCGTGGATCTCGGGCCGGGGCCCCCAGCTCGCCCGGTCGTTCTGGAGGGTCACGAGGTCCTCTCGGATCGCCTGCGTGCGCTCGCGGAAGAGCCGGTACGGCGTCTCCCCGTCGAGGCCGACCTTGGTCGTGTAGCCGAGGCACGGCGCCCGCTTCAGGTGGCTCGAGTCGATCAGGATGCTCGCGAACGCCAGCCGGAGGAGGGTGCCGGCGCCGCCGTCGGGCGTCGCCCAGACGCTCTCCTTGAGCCGGAGGAGGGAGCGGAGGACCGCCGGGTCGAACTGACGACGCGTCTCGCGAAGGAACGGGGGCTGGAGCGTCCCGCGAGCCCGCCGACGCAGCACCCGCTCCGCCTGCTCCCAGAACTCGCGCGGGTCGACGTCCCACTCGCCCTTCGCCCGGGCGACAAACGCGGCGATCGGCATCAGGTCGACGCCGACCCCGCGCGCGCCCAGCGCTCGCGCGGTGGTCGGCACGGTGCCGCTCCCGCAGAACGGGTCGAGCACAGTGGTCCCGGGGCCGACGCCGTACCGGCGGCAGATGCTCTCGACGAACCCGGCGGAGAAGCCCTGGACGTACGGCCACCAGCGATGCACCGGGCGCCGGTCGTTCCCACCGGACTGGATCTCGGTCGGGGCCCCGCCGACGCGGAGGCCGAACTCCCGCTCGAACTCGGCGACGTACCAGGCCGGGCCGCGGAACGAGGAGGGCGGAGGCCGGTCCGACTCGTAGCGGCTCAAGGCCCAGAGGCCCCGGCCGTGGCGAGCGATCGATCGAGCCGCAGCGAGGCGGTCGAGGCCCTGGTGGACCTGGTCGACGGGGAGACGGGTCGTCGCGACGAGCTGCTTTACGGTGACCCCCGTGAGTCCGGCTCGGGCGATCGCGGCCTCGAGCCGGTCGGTCGGTGCGTCGAACGTGCGCGACGGCCCGGTCATCCGAGGGTCACCAGCATGCGGCGACTCTTAACCGCTCATCGGCTTCGGACGGCCCTCCGGGCGCGGGGAAGAGGTTCGACCAGGAGACGGCGTTCAGCGCATCGCGCCGGGCGGAGGGCCCCCACCGGAGGGCGGTGGCGCCGGGGGCGCGACCGCCCCGGGCGGAGGCGTCGGCGTCCCGGCCGACGGAGGACTCCACTGGACCGGCGGGGGCGGCCCTGCTTTGCGCCGACGACGCATCAGGAGCACCGCGAGGACCGCCGCGACGACCAGCACGACGATGGCGATGATCAGGATCGTGCTCAGCCCGAGCGGAGAGGAGCCGCCGGAGCCGTTCGCGTGGAACGTCACCGTCACGGTCTGCCCGGCCCCCTGGATCTGCAGCGGGCCCGTCCCGTTCGAGATGGTGTAGCCGCTGATGCTCCCGACGGTGTACGTGTACGACCCGTTCGGCAGGTTGAACACGATCGACCCGGACCCCACGCCGGTCAGCGTGGAGCTTCCGATCGTGACCGACCAGCTCGCGGTCGCGTTCAGTCCGACCGCCTGGAACGTCACGTGGTAGGTCACCTGCGTGACCGTGAGGGCGACCGTGACGTCCCCTCCGTTGACGGTGGTGGTCCCCGAGTTGGGGGTCAGGAGGTAGCCCGAAACCGTCGGGACGCTCCAGGAGTAGCTTCCGTTCTCCTCGGAGAAACCGGCGGGCCCGCTGAGGCCGGAGTGGGTGACCCCGTCCAGGACCAGCGCCCACGCCGTGCTGGTAGGGAGGCCGTTGACGGTGAACCGCAGGGTGTACTGGGAGGGGATGTAGCCGAGGACCCGGTTGTTCCCGAGGTCGCATACCCAGAGGTTGCCGTGCGGGTCCTGGAGCACGGCGGCGGGGTAGTTGAGGCCGCTCGGCCCGAGGCTCGCGAAGGTGGTCGACGTGTTCCCCTGCCCCAGCGCCAGTACCGGCGCCTGGAAGCTCGCGAACGTCGGCCCGAGGAACTCGACGACCCGGTTGTCGCCGCTGTCCGCCACCCAGACGCTGCCGGCGGAGTCGACGAGGACTCCGTTGGGGCCCGAGAGGGCGTTCGGGCCGGTCGCGTTGTCGAGGGTGAAGTTCTCCTGCCCGAGGACCAACGTCGCCGCCTCGCCGGTCGACAGCGGCGCGGGGAACTCGAGCGCTCGGTCGTTCCCGTAGTCCGCGATCCAGGCATTCCCGCGGGAGTCGAAGGTGACCCAGGCCGGGTCGCTGAGGTTGGTGGCCGAGAGGGCGGGGAGGTACCCGGTGAGGTCCGACTGTCCGAGGACGAGCGTGGCCGCCTCACCGGTCGTCTGAGGGGCCGGGTAGCCCACCACGCGGTTGTTGTCGTAGTCGGCGACCCAGAGGGTCCCGCCGGAGAAGCCGAGCCCCGCGGGCTCCGTGAGGTTGGTCGCGGTCGCGCTGCCGAGGTGGCCCGTGAACGAGCTCTGCCCGAGGACCACGCTCGCGGCCTCCCCGGTCGTGAACGGGGGAACGAACTCGAGGACCCGGTTGTTGCCGAAGTCCGACACCCAGAGGTCGCCCTGGGCGTCGAAGGCGATCCCGTCCGGCCGCGAGAGGTTGGTCGCCGACGTGCCGGGGAAGGTGCCGGTGAAGCTCGACTGGCCGAGGACGAGGCTCGCCGCCATCCCGTTCGAGAACGGGGGCACGTACTCGAGGACCCGGTCGAACGTCCAGTCCGTCACCCACAGGTCGCCGCTCGAGTCGAACGCCGCGGCGTAGTTGTTGCCGCCGAGGTTCGAGGCGTTCGCGGCGGTCGGGAGGGCCCCCGAGTAGAACCCCGGTTCCCCGAGCACGACCGTCGCGGGGAGGCCGCTCGAGTACGGGTTCGGGGCCGCCGCGCTGAACGCGATCGTGACGGCGGTCGTGCCGTTCAACGGGACCTGCGAGTAGGCGGGGTCGGCCGTGTAGCCGGCGATGGGCGGGATGTAGAGGGGGTAGGTGCCGTTGATGTCGGTGAACTGGAGCGGGCCGGTGCCGGTCATGGTGACGTTGTTCAGCTTCGCCGACCAGGAGGTGCCGGCGGGCAGCCCCGTCTCGGAGACGGTGAGCGTGTACGTCGTGGGCAGGTACTCGACCACCCGGTTGTTCCCGAGGTCGCTCACCCACAGGCCACCGTTCGGACCGACCTCGGCGCCGAACGGCGTGCTCAGGTTGACCGCGGAGAGGCCCGCCTGGTTGCCGGTGAGGTCCGACTGGCCCAGGGCGACCGCCGGGTCCTTGAAGGTGGAGAACGGCGGGAGGAACTCGACCACGCGGTTGTCTCCCGAGTCGGAGACCCAGAGGTTGCCCCGCGGGTCCACCGAGACGCTGTAGGGGTCCACGGTAGCGCCCGGCCCGGTCGAGCTCGTCGTGGTGAAGGAGGATTGGCCGATCAGGTAGCTCGCCGCCTCGCCCGTCGCGAACGACGAGGCGAACCCGACCACCCGGTTGTTCGCCCAGTCGGCGACCCAGACGGTCGACCCGGTGGCCGCGACGTCGATGGGCGAGCTCAGGTTGACGTCCGTCGTGCCGCCCTGGTTGCCGGTAAAGCTGGTCTGGCCGAGGACGAGGGAGGCGGCCATCCCGCTCGAGAACGGAGGGACGAACTCGAGGACGCGGTCGTTCCCCTGGTCGGCGACCCAGAGGTCCCCGGAGGGGTCGAAGGCGAGCCCCGTGGGGTAGCTCACGTTGACGTCGGAGGTCCCGAGCTCGTTACCGGAGAAGTCGCTCTGCCCGAGGACGAGGGAGGCGGCCATCCCGGTCGTGAACGGGGGCGTGAACTCGAGCACGCGCTGGTTGCCCCAGTCGGCAACCCAGAGGTCTCCCTGGGAGTCCAGCGTCACGGCGGCCGGGTTGGTGAGGTTGGTGTCGCTGGTGCCGGGCTGGCTCCGACCGAAGCTGCTCTGACCGATCACGACGCTCGCGGCCTCCCCGGTGGAGACCGGTGCGGGGAACTCGAGGACCCGGTTCCCGGCGAAGTCGGGGACCCAGACGTCGCCCGAAGCGTCCTCGGTGGCGTACTCGGGCGAGGCCTGGAACGCGGAGTCGTTGACGGGTCCGAGGGTCGAATAGGAGCCGGTCAGGCTCGGCGCACCGAGCGCGAGCGAGATCGGCATCCCCGTGGAGAACGGGTTCGGAGGCGCCGCCAGGGGGGTCGGGAGGCTGGCGGGGGAGAGGGCGGAGGGGCTTGCCGGGGTGGCTAGGGAAGGGGCGGAGGAGGCGACGGAAGGTGGGGAGTGAGCCGCCGAGGCGCCCGGCGGGGGGAACGAAAGCACTAGGAGTACGATCAGTCCGAAAACGATCCCGAGGGAAAGCCGACGCCCCATGACGGCGTCGAGGTGGGCGCGGAAGGTCTTAAACTGTCCGGATTCGAGGTCGTCCCCGAGCGGGAGGGCACTCCCCACCGTCGTCTAGGTGTCCCAGTCCCACCAGCGGCGCGCCTCCCGGAACCCGAAGGAGACCCAGACGACCGCCATCACCGCGAACAGGACCAGGATCGAGACGATCACCACGATGATGCTCTGAAAGAGCGAGAACCCGTGGGCCCAGAAGCCGACGTAGAGCAGCGTCAGGCTCAGCCAGGCCACGGGCGCGAGGATCGACGCGATGATCCGCCGGCGGAGGGCGCGCCCGGTTTGGGAGACTATCGACGATATGCCCATGTGCTCGGGACGGGCGTTCTCTTGCATGGAACGTCGATGGGACGGGACTACTAAAACCCCGACTCACCGGTCGTGTGCATCGCCGAGGGGCCCGCTCAGGGAGCCGTCGTGGCGTAGATCGGTGAGGTCGCGGTCACGGTGTCGGTGCTCAGCGCCCAGAAGACCAGGTCCACGGTCAGCTCCGGCACCCCGAGGTGGCTCGAGGGGTCCGTCGGGATCGTGAGCGCCGTGTTGATCGTTCCCGAATACGATCCCGCCGCCCCGTAGCACCCCCAGGGGAAGGGGCATGCCGGGGAGACGCCTCCGACAGTCGTCTCGACCGAGGTGGAGGAGCTGGCCGACCAGTTCCCGAAGATCAGGATCGTGACGTTGTCGGTTGGCGAGGTGCCGGTGAGGTTGAGCTGGTAGAGCGCGATCGACTCGGAGATGAGGAACGTGAAGTTGGTCCACGTGGGCACTTTCGAACCGACGTACGAGGCCTGATTGGTGGTTCCCCCGGAGATCGGGTGCCCGGCGAACGCGACCAGGAGCACGACGATCACCACCGCCGCGACCGACCACGCCGCGAAAAAGATGCGGCGCGGCCACAGGGGGATCTGCGGGCTCGGTGCGTTCACTGCGTGTCCTTGGCCGGGGAGGGCCCCCCCACCGACGGGACGACGGCGCACACTATCTTAGGGTTCCGGGCGACGACCCCTTCTTCTCCAGCAGCGACCGTCATGTGGGGGCGGCGGCTAGGAACCGGCTCGAGCGCCGTTGCCGAACCCGCCGTCCGCAGAGCTGATCGACCTCGTCGGGGAGGACCGCGAACGGGCCGTCCCGGTGATCGTCGATTCGTTCGAGGGGATCTACCGCTGGCACGCCAAGCGGACCCTCCGCGAGGCCGGCGAGGTGCGGGCGGCCGTGCTGGGCGGGGAGGTCGCCGGGGTCTCGATGCTCGAGCGGTTCGTCCCCGAGGTCGGCTACGTCTACTACCTCGCAGTCGCCGCGCGCCATCGACGGCACGGGCTGGGACGGCTCCTGCTCGACGACGCCCTCTCCCGGTTCGACCGGCTCGGAGTGGAGGTGGTGTACGCCGCCGCCGAAGAGGACAACGTCGCCTCGCTCGAGCTCTTCCGGTCCCGGGGGTTCCGAACGGTCGAGCGGAAGGAGCTCGGCTACAAGGAGGGCGGGCTGGGCGCCTGGGGCCTCCGCAGCCGCATGCGGGTCGTCTGGGGCGAGGTCCTGCTCGGCAAGAGGCTCCGGCCCACCTCGGGCGGTGCGACGGCCCCGCCCTAACACGCGCCTGGATGCGAGATTGCTGCGCTCCAGCTGGACGCTGGAGATTCAACTCCCCCGGGATCGTACCGGCGCCGAGCCTACGCCCGGAGCTCCCCGGGCCCGAAGCGTACCAGTGCCCCGCCCAACGTGGACGGAGCCGGCCCGGTACTCCCGAGGAGCGAGACGGTGACCAGGCAGGTCCGTCCGGACCACCGCAGCTGTGGGTCGAAGCCGGAGCTTCGGAACACCTCGATCATGTCGGGGTTCTCGGGGAGCACTTCCGCGAGGAACTCACGGATCCCGAAGACGCGAGCGGCTCGGGCCAGGCGGCGGAGGAGGAGCGTCGCCACCCCGAGGTGGCGGTACCCGTCCGCGACGAGGAAGGCGATCTCGGCGGTGGGGGACCCCGGGCCGACGCGCACGTACTCCCCGTGGCCGATGATGTGCAGGTCCGGTCCGTCCTGCCGGAAGATGAGCAAGGAGAGCCGGTCGCCGACCGTCCCGGGGGTCAGGACCTCCCCGGGAACCGACTCCGGACGGGTGACGGTGAAGAACCGCAGTCGGAGGGCGTCGCGCGAGAGTCCCTGGGCGAACACCTCGACCAGTTCCCGGTCGCGCGGCTGGGCCGCGCGGACCAGGACCTCGCTCCCGTTGCGGAGCGCCGCCGTGCCCTCCACGCCGGTGGGGAGAAGGTGAACGATCGTGCGGGGGGTGCTTTGCATGCCCGTTCCAAGAAAAGGAGCCGCCCGGGCTCCCTTCATCTCGCCGTCAACTCCCGTTGACCCTCCCGGCGGCCGCCGGGGCTCGAAGGTCCTTCAGTTCACGGGCGGGGAGGGAGGTTGCGGGGGGACCGGGAGGGGCGCAGGAGCCGACGGCGGGGGGACCGGCAGGCCGGCCCCGGGCCCGGGAAAGACAGGGGGCGGGAAGGACGAGGGGCCGGGCGGTGGCGGGCCCAGAGGGAAATCGACCTCCCGACGGGCCATGATGTCGATGATCACGGCGGCGACTAGGCCCCCGCCCACGCCGGCGACGACGAACCCGACTCCGAGCATCCCCTCGTCAGTGACGGTGTTGTTCTCCGCAGCGTTGATGCTGGACTGGCAACTGGTGCCCCCGGGCAGCTGGTCAAGGCACGACACCTCGGTCTGCTCCGCCTGTCCCAGGAGCACGATGGAGGTGCCGATCAGGACCAGCCCTGCGACGAGGGCGATGACGCTCACCCAAGCGAACCGGCGCCTCCGGGAGGTCCCGGAACCGGTCCAGCCCCCGGGAGTTGCGACCATGTCTAGGGCGCCCCGGGAGGGAAGGAGGGAGGGGGTGGGCCCGGCGGAAGGTACCCCGGTCGAGCGGCGGGGGGCCACCGGGTCATGAAGCCGACGGCGGCGATCAGCACGAGGCCCAACCCGATCCCGGCGACGATGAACCCGGCCCCAAGGAAGTATTCCGAGTCGAGGCTCGCGTTCAGCGCGTTGCTGGCCACCGAGCTGCAGCCGGACGACGGAGGGTTGTATTCGCAGTTGATCTCCGAACCCTCGGCGACAGCATCACTCAGAAAGCCCGACCCGATGACCGCGAGCCCGGCCGTGATGAGCACGGCTCCCGCCAGACCGAGAGTCCGCAGGGGGGTCGGCATGGCCGTCGATTTCCGACGGCCTGAAATGGGTTTCCGTTCCAGTGGAAGGGGCCGGCGGCTGGCTCGTTGGCTGCGGGGTCGGCCGGGCGACGGGCGCCCTGGGTCCTACGGTTGGATGGTGATCTTGCCCGAGCGCCCCATGGAGACCTGGAGCCGGCCTCGGAAGTCCTTGACCCAGCCGTCGGTGACCGTGACTTTCTGACCGACCTTGTACTTCGGGATGTCGTCGCCCCAGAGCGTCAGGGTGGTGGTCCCGGTCTCGTCCTGTAGGGTCGCGTCGGCGACCCGGGAGGGGCCCCGAGAGGTCGTCACGTCGCGCGCCTCCGAGATGGCCGTGATCGTCGCGGTGAAGGTCGCATTCGCGTTCGCGCGGAGGCTCGAGATGCCGGGCATGACGGGCGGAGCCAGCCGCAGGGGGTTAAGCCGCTTTTGGCCCCTCCTCGAGGCCCCCGACGCGGTCGACCAAGCGCCCCACGGCCGGGCCTCCGGTCCCCGAAGCGCTCGGCCCAGTCGACCCCGGACCGACTCGAGCGTGGGCTTCAAAGGGGGCCGGAGGTACTTCTTCGCGAGTTCTGCGTGAGCGCTCCGTGGGCTGACCCCTTCGTGCCCTCTCTCCCCTGCGCGGCCGGACCGAGGCGAGCGGCCGAGCCATGAGCCGAGTCCTCGTCGCTCTCGGGGGGAACGCGATCCTCCGGGCCCATGAGCGGGGGACGTGGGCCGAGAGCGTCCGTCAGATGCGGAGGACGGTCCCCGCGCTCGTACAGGTCGCGCGCCAGGGCCACGAGCTGATCCTCACGCACGGGAACGGACCCCAGGTGGGGAACCTGCTGCGGGAGGCCGAGCTCGGGGCCACCGAGGTGCCGGCGCCCCCCATGCACGTCCTCGGTGCGGAGTCCGAGGGCCAGGTCGGCTACCTGATCGCGCAGGTCCTCGGGGCCGAGCTCCGCCGGCGGCACGTTCCCCGGCTCGTCGTGACGATCATCAGCCAGACCGAGGTCTCTCCCCGGGACCCTGCGTTTCGCCACCCGAGCAAGCCGGTCGGTCGGTTCTACACGGCCCGGGAGGCCCGGCGCCTGCGGGTCCGTCCGGGCTGGGTGATGCGGAACGACCCGAGCCGCGGGGGCTGGCGTCGGCTCGTCCCCTCGCCCCAGCCCCTGCGATGGGTCGAGGGGGCTGCCGTCCGCCGGATGTTCGACGCCGGTCTCGGCGCCCACTTCATCCCCGTGGTCGCCGGCGGGGGCGGGATCCCGGTCGTTCGGGGCCGGGACGGGAACTACCGAGGGGTCGACGCGGTCATCGACAAGGACCGGACGGCGGCGCTGGTGGCGACCGAGCTCGGAGCCGACACTCTCGCGGTCGTCACGGACGTCCCGGCCGCCGCCGTGGGGTACCAGACCGCGCACCCTCGATGGCTCGGCGAGATCACCGCCCGTGAACTGAAGTCCTACCTCGCTCGCGGAGAGTTCGGGGAGGGAAGCATGGGCCCGAAGGTCGAGGCGGGACTCTCCTTCCTGCGCCGCGGCGGCAAGCGGTTCATCATCACGAACGTCGCCTCCCTCTCGGCCGCACTGGCCGGCCGCGCCGGCACCCGTGTCACCGCCGGGAAGCGCTAGCCCGGCGGCGGGTCCTCTCTGGCCGGCCGGTCACGTGGCCAGAGCTTGCGTGCAGCGATCAGGTGCATG
The DNA here is from genome assembly GCA_035501555.1 of Thermoplasmata archaeon. Lineage (GTDB taxonomy): Archaea > Thermoplasmatota > Thermoplasmata > Lutacidiplasmatales > UBA184 > Lutacidiplasma. The sequence continues at coordinate 28,795 of DATJWA010000001.1, forward strand.
ATCTCGGAAGGACCGTGCGCGATCGCGCCGCTGCGCACGTCCCGCCACCGTTGCTCGTGCGGAAGTTCGCTCGAATACCCGCGGCCCCCGTGGAACTGGATCGCATGGTCGATCGCCCGCAGCGCGACCTCGGTGGCCATCCACTTCGCGAGCGCCGCCTCCGCATCGACATCCTGACCCTGCCCCAGCCGCCGGAGCGTCTGCTCGGTGTACAGCCAGGCCGCGTCGAGCCGGGCGCCGTCCTCGACGATCGGGAAGGCCACGGCCTCGTGGCCGGACAGCGTCCGGCCGAACGTCGTCCGCGTGCCCGCATGTCCGACGACCTCGGTCCACGACGCCCGCCCGACACCAAGGTAGATGGCGGCGAGGAGGACGCGCTCCCGGGTCAGCTCCGGCCGCACGTAGTCGAAGCCGTGTCCCTCCTCGCCCAGGCGGTGGTCGGCGGGGACCCTCACTCCCCGGTAGCGGACCGTGCCGCGGCGCTGCCACCGCTCGCCGAGGTCGGCCGCGGTCCGCTCGCGCTCGACCCCCGGAGAGTCCTGAGGTACAAGGAACGCCGTGATCCCGGCCGACGGGCCCTCGCCCGTCCGTCCGTAGACGATCGCCGCCTCCGCGTCCTCGGCGAAGGCGACCTCCGTCTTCTCCCCGTCGAGGAGGTAGGAGTCTCCGTCGCGACGGGCGACGAGCTCGAGGTGCCGGGGGTCGGAGCCGGCGCCGCGCTCGGTGAGCTGGTTGCCGACGAGGCGCCGGCCCTCGGCCAGCGGGCGCACCCACGCCTCGCGAAGGGACGGAGAGCCGTGCTCGGCGAGCACGGAGGAGAACTCCGGTTGGAGCGCCAGCTTGGCGAAGACCGTCCCGGTCCGGTAGGCGAGCCGGTGAAGCAGGGTCCCGGCCCGGGGGAGGGGCAGGCCCCGGCCCCCCGCGGCGGCGGCGCACGTGAGGCCGAGCCAGCCGGCCTCGCCCATCGCGCGGAACTCGCCACGAGGGAATCGCGGATCGCGGTCCAACTCCCGCGCTCGCTCGGCCAGCCGGTGGGTCCGGACGAACTCGTCGAGCTCCCCGGCCAGCGGATCGTCCGGGAGCTGCTCGGGGATCGACATCTACGCGCCCCGGCGGAAGCGGCGGGGCTTCGGTACGGGGGCCTGCGTCTTCGGCGGGTGCTCGCCGATCACCCCGTCCCGTCGCAACCTCTCGAGCTTCTCGGCAGGGTAGCGGAGGAGGCCCCCGAGCACGGCCTCGTTGTCCTGGCCGAGCCACGGGGCCCCCCGCCACACACCCCCCGGCGTCTCCGAGAACCGGGGGGCGACCCCGGCGCCTTTGACGCGGCCCGCCACCGGGTCGTCCCACTCGAGGAACATCCCCCGGGCGAGGTAGTGCGGGTCCCGGGCGATGTCCGCGATGTCGTACACCCGCGAGATCGCGACATCGTGCTCCCGTCCGAGCCGCTCGAGCTCGTCGCGGGTACGGGTCCGGCAGAACGCGGCGATCGCCCGGTCGACCGGTGCCCGATGGGCCAGCCGGTAATCCCGATCGTCATACTCCGGGTGCTGGAACCCGATGAGCTCGCGGAGCTGCACCCACGCGTCGGGGGTCGGCGCCGCGACGACGACCCACCCGTCGGCCGCACGGTGGACGTCGTACGGATGCAGCCGCGGGTGCGCCCGGCCGTACCGGCCGCGCACGACGCCCCGCAGGAAGTAGTCGAGGGCGAGGTTCTCGAGCAGGATGAAGAAGACCTCGTACTGCGCGACGTCGACCGACTGCCCCCGGCCGGTCCGCTGCGCGGCGAAGTACCCCATCAGCCCGCCCATCGCGCCGGCGAGGCCGGTGACGGTGTCGTTGAGCGCCGTTCCGCTGCGCATCGGCGGAGCGGGGTCCGGATCGCCCTGCAACGAAAGGAAGCCGCTGAACGCCTGCGCGGTCAAATCGTAAGAGGGAGCCCGGACGCGGGCGGGCTCACCGGTCTGGCCGTACCCCGAGACGTGGACGATCGTCAACCGGGGGTTCGCCGCCCAGACCTCCTGGTCCGAGAGACCGAGCCGGTCGTAGGTCCCCGGGCGGGACGACTCGATCCAGATGTCCGACTCCCGAACCAGGTCGAGGAAGACGCGGCGTCCCTCCGCGGTCCGCACGTCGAGGCCCACGGAGAGCTTGTTGCGCGAGTACTGCACCCACGACTCGGAGACCGGGTCCTTCTCCGTCGACGACGGAGCGAGCGGACGCAGGGTCCGCGTCGCGTCGGCGTACGGGGGCTCGAACGGCGGACCCTCGACGTGGATGACCCGGGCCCCGAACTCCCCCAGGTACGTCGCGGCCCACGGTCCGGCGACGAACCGGGCCGACTCGAGGACCCGCAGGCCGGCGAGCGGGCCGTACTCGGGGACCAAGCGGTCGCCCCGGGAAGGAGGGGACACGGGCTCGGAGCCGGCCCCGCGTCAATAACCCGGGGGGTTCAGCACTAAACCTCGGCCACCAAATACGCCCTCCCGCTCGAAACGCCCATGACCGAGGCTCCTTGGGTCCGGTTCGAGGGCGAGAAGTTCCGCGACGAGCTCACGAAGTACAAGCTGGCCAACCATCCGTTCGCGACCCACCCGTTCTTCGCCCGGCTCGAGCGGGGGGAGGTCCCGAAACCCCTCGTCCAGGCCTGGGTCAAGCAGTTCTACCCGTGGCTCGCCACCGTGCCCATCGCGATGGCCGAGCGGTTCGCGAACTGCTCGTGGGAGCCGGCCAACGACCGCTACCGGCGGATGATCCTCGACCAGCTGGTCGAGGAGGCCGGCGACCCGAAAGGCAAGGAGCCCGGTCATCCCGAGCTCTGGCTGCGGTTCTGCGAGGGGATGGGGGTCCCTCGGGCCCAGGTCCAGTCCGCCCCCCTCCTGCCGAGCACCCTGGTCGCGATCGACGACTTCCTCTACACGAACCGGGTCAACCCGTTCTACGTCTCCGCGGCCGGCTCGTCGGAGCCCCCGAACGTCCCGCTGTGCGCCCGGCTGCTCCCCGCCTTCCAGAAGCATTACCACGTCGACGACGCCCACCTCGAGTACTACCGGTTGCACGTGACCGCGGACGTCGAGCACAGCGAGTGGATCGGGCAGATCGTCGCGGGGTTCGCCTCCTCCCCGGAGGTCCGGCACCAGATGTGGGACCAGATGATGCGCGGGTTCAGCATCCACGCCCTGCTGGTGGACGGGGTGCTCGCGGAGTGGGACCGGACCGCCCCGCACAAGACTAAATAGGGCTGCGAGGTGGCAAACGCCGATGTCGGACCCCTGTTCGGACCGCCGCCGTTCTCGGGCGGGCCGGACGGCCGTCCGCACCTGGCTCTGGTGAACGGGAGGCGCCGGGAGGGCGCCCCCCCGACGTGCCCTGCACGGTGGCGGGCTCGCTCCCCCCGGCGTCTTCCTCTACGTTGAACACGGAGGGAAAACGATGTACGGAAAAGCGATCCGACTGCGCCGCCTGTTCCCGAACCCGAACCGCCGGCTGTTCTCGGTGCCGCTCGACCACGCGGTGACGATGGGCCCGATCGAGGGCCTCGAAGAGCTGGCCCCGCTCGCCGAGGAGCTGCAGGCCGCGGGGACGGACCTCTTGATCGTCACGAAGGGGGCGGTGCGCGAGGTCGCACCCGTCCTCGCCCCGACGACCCTGCTCGGGATCCACGTCTCCGCCTCCACGGCGCTCGGCCCCCGGGTGAACCGGAAGGTCCTGGTCGCGAGCGCGGCCGAGGCGGTCGGGCTCGGCGCGGACGTCCTCTCGCTCCAGGTGAACTTCGGGGTGCCCGAGGAGCCGGACATGCTCACCGACCTCGGGGTGGCGGTCGACCAGTGCCGCCAGCTCGGGCTGCCCGTGCTGTGCATGGCCTACGTCAAGAAGGAGGGGGGCGGCACGCCGGAGGAGCTCCGCCACGCTTCCCGCGCCGCCGCCGACCTCGGGGCGGACATCGTGAAGACGAGCTACCCCGGCTCGCTGGAAGAGTTCCGCCGGCTCTGTCGCACCACGCCCGTGCCGGTGCTCATCGGCGGCGGGGTGCGGGTCGAGCCCGAGTCGGCCTTCCTGCGGCTGGTCGAAGAGTCGGTCACCGCCGGCGGCGCGGGGATCTGCATCGGGCGAAACCTGTTCCAACGCCGCCCCGTCGGTCCCCTGGCCCGCCAGATCGCCGCGCGGCTGCACGGAGCCTCCTAGGAGGAGCGGCGGGCGATGTCTCGAGAGCGGGTCGCGATCCGTCCGCGGTCGGGGGACCCGGACCGTCGGACCGCGATCCTCGAGCGAGCCCGTCGTCGGGGGTTCCGCCGGTTCGTCCTCCCCTCCCACCCCCCACCGGTGGCCGCGCCCGGGGAGACGATCTTCCTCGAGCACGAGGGCCGGCTCGAGGTCGGCGAGCCGGGCCCCGAGCTGCCGATCTGTCGGATCGACTCGGAGGAGGAGCTCGCCCGCGAGGTCGAGCGGACCCCCTCCGGCGGGACCCTCGTGATCGAGTGGACCGCCGACCGGGTGATCCCCCTCGAGAACGCCATCGCGGCGCGGGGGCACCGGTTCTCGTTGTGGGTCGTTGCCCGCTCTCCGAGCGAAGTGCCGGGGGCCCTCGGCGCGCTCGAGCACGGCGCCGACCTGGTGATCGTCGACCTGCGCGGCCCCGAGGAGGTGGACGCTCTGGAGGCCCTCGTCGAGGGCCCGCTGCCGTCCCACCTGGCCTGGGTCGACCTTCCGATCGTGCACCTCGGCCCCGCCGGGCTCGGGGACCGCGTCATCGTCGACACGACCTCGTTGCTCCGTCCGGAAGAGGGGCTCCTGGTCGGCAGCGCCGCGGGGTTCCTCTTTCTCGTCACGAGCGAAGCCCTTGGCTCGAAGTTCAGCCGGCCCCGGCCGTTCCGCGTGAACGCGGGCGCCGCCCACTCCTACGTCCTGCTCGCGGACGGCTCGACCCGCTACCTCTCCGAGCTGGCCCCGGGCGACGCCGTTCTCGTCACCCAACCCGGCGGCGGGGCGCGCTCGGTTCGCGTCGGTCGCATCAAGATCGAGCGGCGCCCCATGGTCGTCATCACGGTGGACGACAACGGGCTCGCCCGGACCGTCTTCCTGCAAGAGGCGGAGTCGGTGCGGCTCTCGACCGAGAACGGCCCCCGCACGACGACCGACCTGGCGGTCGGCCCGAAAGTGCACGGGGTCCGCCTGCCACCGGCCCGACACCTCGGGCGTACGGTCGAGGAGACGATCGAGGAGCGATGAACCCGGCGGGCCCCGCCCTCGTCGTCACGCTGCCGGCCCGCTCGGCCGCCGTCGCCCGCGAGGAGGCCCTCCGAGCCCAGGAGGCCGGGGCTGACTACGCCGAGGTTCGATTCGACCGGTGGCCCCCGGCCGAGCGCGACCGCGCCCCCACGCTCTTCCCCTCCCCCCTCCCGCTCGTGGCGACCCTTCGCTCCCAGGCCGAGGGCGGAGAAGGCCCCGACGACCCCGACGAGCGTCGGTCGATCCTCTCCGGGCTGGGCCGCCTACCGTTCGCCTACCTCGACCTCGAGACAGCACGCGACCGGGCTCCGCGGGAGCTCCTGCAGGCGACCGGGACGCCGCCCTTGGGTCGAACGATCCGCTCGACGCACCTCCCCGCGGGGAGCTCGCTCGACCTCATTCTTCGGACCCTCCAGGAGTCGGTCGAACCCAACGAGGTGCGCAAGGTGGTCGTCCCCCTTCCGACCGGGGTCGCCGTGACGGAGCTTCTGCCGACCCTAGCATCATCCCCGATGGCCCCGGGCCACCTCCTCCTTACGACGGGCGGTTCGGGTCCCCTCCTCCGAGCCTTGGGGAAGCGCCTCCGACTTCCGCTGGTCTTCTCGGCCCCGGCGCTCGATACCGCCTCGCCCGGGCTGTTGCCGGTGGAGGAGGCCCAGCTTCCCGTGGACCAGCTGCGTCGCTACTTTGACGCCCCGGGGGAACCCCCGCTGTTCGCGGTCCTCGGCCACCCGGTCCGTCACTCGCTGAGCCCCCGGATCCACGCGCGTTGGATGGCGGCCACCGGGCAGGTGGGGCTGTACTTCCCGCTCGAGATCGTCTCCGAGGAAGAGCTGCGGGCGACGATGGCTCGCCTCGGCCCGCTCGGGTTCCGGGGCCTGAACGTCACGCATCCCTGGAAGGCCGCCGCCCTGTCGCTGGCCCTACGCCCTTCATCCACCGCCGCGGAGTGCGGAGCCGCCAATTGCCTGTCGTTCGCCGCCGACGGGATCGTCGCCGACAACACGGACGTCGCCGCGGCCCGCCGCCGGCTCTCGGAGCTCCGCTCCCAGGAGAAGTGGGCCGGGGACCGGCTGACCGTCCTCGGCGGGGGCGGGGCCGCTCGCGCCACCCTGGCCGCCGCCCGGAGCCTCGGGGCCCGGGCGACGGTCGTGGCCCGCCGACGCCATGTCGCCGAGGAGGCCGCTCGGACGTTCGGCGCGGAGGTCGGCGACCCGAAGCACCCCGTCCCGGCCCTGTTGGTCGTGCAGGCGACGAGCGCCGGCCACGACGTCCATCACCCGCTCGAGCTTCCTCTGCCGCAGCTGGTCCAGCGGGGAGGCTACGTCCTCGACTGGGTCTACGGCGGGACCGACGCTTCCGTGGCTCGGGACGCACACCGAGCCGGGGCGGAGTACGAGGGAGGGGAGCGGCTCCTCGTCTACCAGGCGGCCGCCAGCTTCGAGGCCTGGTGGGGACAGGCTCCGCCGACGCCGGCGGTCGACGCCGTGCTCCGGGAGGTCGGATGCGCGGCCTAGGACGCTCGTCGGCCGCGATCTCGGTCGTCAACGCGCTGGCCACCGGCATCGGCTGCGCGGTCGGGGTCCGACTGTACGCGGCCGCCTCCCTCGACCTCGAGCCCGCGGCCACGCCGGGGCTGGTCGTCGAACCCGCGGAGTCGGGGACTCCGCTGGTGCGAGCCTCCGTGGAGCGGGCGCTAGGCGCGGCGGCCCCGGGGAAGGCCTTCTCCGCCCGGCTCCACCTGGACTCGGAGATCCCGGTGGCGAAGGGTCTGAAGAGCTCGAGCGCGGTGTCGACCGCGGTCATCCGCGCGGTCGATCGGGCCCTCGGGACCGAGTCCACGGACCTAGACGTCGCGGCGCTCGCGGCCCGGGTCGGGCGGGAGGTCGGAGTGAGCGCGACCGGCGCGCTCGACGATGCGTTGGCGAGCCTGGTGCCCGGCTTCGTCGTGACCAACAATCGAGAGGACCGCCTGCTCCTTCGCGCTCCGGTCGACCCGGAGTGGACGGCCGTCGTCCACGTTCCGCCGGGCACTCATCCCCCGTCGGCCGCTGTTCGGGAACGCTTCCACCCCTGGGGGCGCGAGGGCTCCGCAGCCGCCGAAGCCGCCCTGCGGGGAGAGTGGGCCGACGCGATGCACCGGAACACCAGCCTCGTCGAGCGCGTCATGGGGTACAAGTACGCGGGTCTGCGCCACCTGCTCGCCGGAGCCGGAGCGGTGGCCAGCGGGGTCAGCGGGATGGGGCCCGCCCTGGTCGCGCTCGCTCCCCGGCACCGGGCGGCCGGCGTACTGGCGGCCATGCCCCCCGAGCGGTTCACGGTCCCTCTCTGCACGGAGGCTCGTCCGTGACCGGCATCCGGGTGTACCCCGGTAGCGTGCGCGGACGGGTACGCGCCCCTCCGTCGAAGAGCTACACCCATCGCGCCCTGGTCGTCGGCTACCTCTCGGGCCACCCGTTCCGCGTCGAGCGACCGCTGGACGCGGACGACACCCGGCGAACGGCGGAGGCGATCCGTCGGCTCGGTGCCTCGGTCACTCGAAGGGACGCGAGATGGACGGTAAAGCCGGGTAGGCCCCCTCGAACGCGACGTGTGTCGGTCGACTGCGGCGAGTCCGGAACCACGCTGCGGTTCGCCGTCGCGCTCGCGGCCCGGCAAGGCACTCGGGTCCGGTTCACCGGCCGGGAGCGCCTCGGACAGCGGCCGATGCGCGCGCTCCTCCGCGGCCTCCGCTCGCTCGGCGCCTCGATACGGGTCTCCAAGCACGGTCTGCCGCTCGAGGTTAGTGGCCCGATCCACGGTGGCCCCATCACCCTGGACGCCTCCGTGAGCTCCCAGTTCCTCTCCTCGCTCCTCCTCGCCTTGCCGACCCTCGAAGGGGACTCCCGTATCGTCCTTACCGGCCCCGTGGTCTCGTCTCCGTACATCGACGCGACCCTAGCCGTCCTCAACCACCAGGGCGTCCGGGTCGCACGCCGCGGTCGCTCTTTCCAGATCCCCGGGGGACAGCGGTTCCGGGGCCGTTCGTTCCGCGTGCCGGGTGACGCATCCAGCGCGGCTTACCTCTGGGCCGCCGGAGCGGTCGCCGGAGGACCCGTTCGGGTAGACGGGGTCCCCCCCGCCTGGCCCCAGGCGGACCGAGCGGCGACGGAGCTGCTCGCTCACGCCGGCGCGGCCGTCCGGGAGATCGGCAGCTCCGTAGCGGTCGGTGCCGGCCGTCCGCGACCGTTCACGGTCGACCTCACCGATTCACCGGACCTGTACCCGCTCGCGGGCGTGCTGGCGGCGCTCACCCCCGGAACGAGTCGGCTGAGGGGGGCCGCGCATGTGGTCCACAAGGAATCCGACCGCCGGGCCGGGACCGCGCGCCTCGCCCGGGCCTTCGGGGCCCGCGTCCGGACGAATGCTGGAGGACTCACGATCGAGGGGACCGACTCACCCCGTCGTGTCTCCCTCACGGACCTCACCGACCACCGCCTTCTCATGAGCGCGGCCGTCGGGGCCTTGAGCGCGGACGGCCCGAGCCGGCTCGGCCCGGCCGAAGCGGTGGAGAAGTCGTTCCCCGGTTTCTGGGATTCGATGCGGGCGCTGGGGGCGGAGGTAGAGGGACCGTGATGCAGTTCGGGGAGCGGTTGCGGATGACGATCTTCGGTACGAGCCACGGCCCCGAAGTCGGAGTGGTGGTGGAGGGTCTCCCGGCAGGGACGCCGGTCGACCTGGCGGCGGTCCAGCGGCAGCTCGACCGGCGCCGGCCGGTCGGCCGTCGCCTCGCCACCAAGCGTCAGGAGGAGGACCGGCTCGTCGTGGACCGGGGGGTCGTCGACGGGGTCGCGGACGGAACCGAGTTCCGTGCCCACGTGGCCAACGAGGACGTCCGGCGGGAACCGTACGACCGGCTGAAGGACGTCCCGCGTCCGGGGCACGCCGACTTTCCGGCGCGGGTCCGCTACGGGGCCGAGGCGGACCTGTCGGGCGGCGGCATCTTCTCGGGCCGGATGACCGTCGGGCTCGTGATCGCGGGCGTGCTCGCCGAAGGTCTCCTGGCTCGGCGCGGCATCGGGGTGGCCGCGTTCACCCGGTCGATCGGCGCGGTCGACGCGTCCGTGCCGGACGACCTCGACCTCTCCTCCCTGCGCCGCCTCGCCTCCCAGAACGAGGTGGAGAGCCCGGACGCGGCGGCGGCGGTCCGCATGGAGGCCGCGATCCTCGAGGCTCGTCGCGAGGGCGACAGTCTCGGCGGGGTCGTGGAGGTGCGGGCGGTCGGCCTGCCGGTCGGCCTCGGAGAGCCGTTCTTCGACTCGGTCGAGAGCGTGGTCGCCCACGCCCTGTTCTCCATCCCGGCGGTCAAGGCCGTGGAGTTCGGGGCGGGGTTCGCCGCCGCGAGGATGCGGGGCAGTCAGCACAACGACCCGTTCATCCTCGAGGGCGAACGGGTCCGCACGAGCTCGAACCACGCCGGAGGGATCCTCGGGGGGCTCACCAACGGCATGCCGCTCGTCGCCCGCGTCGCGATCAAGCCGACCGCGTCGATCGCCCGGCCGCAGCGTTCCGTCGACCTCGTCCGTCGGACCGAGACGACCGTGACGGTGACCGGGCGGCACGACCCGTGCATCGTGCCGCGCGCCGTGGGCGTGGTCGAGCACGTGACCGCGTTCGCGCTCGCCGACCTCGGGCTCCGCGGGGGGTTCCTTCCGTGACGGAGGAGCGGGTCCCGACCGCAATCCTCGGCGCGAGCGGCTACATCGGTCAGCACTTCGCCCGGCTGCTCGCCGAGCACCCCCAGTTCGCGGCGCCGCGGCTGGTCGGAACGGGCCGCTCGCACGGCCGGCGCCTCGGCGACGTCTGGGTCCTCGCCGAGCCCACACCCTCCTCGCTCGAGTCGGTGCGGCTCGAGGAGGCATCGCCGGCCCGGCTCGCCCGCTCCGGCGTCCGCGTGGTCTTCTCGGCCCTTCCCTCGGGCACCGCGGGGCCGATCGAGAGCGAGCTGGTCCGTCGGGGGGTCTCGGTCTTCTCGAACGCGGCGGACCACCGGCTCGACCCGCGCGTCCCGCTCCTCGTCCCTGAGGTCAACGCCGACCACCTCGCGCTCGCCCTGCCGACGCGGAGGGGCCGCGGCCTTCTCGTGACGAACCCGAACTGTTCGACGACCGGGCTCGTCCTCTCGCTCGCCCCGCTCGTTCGGCTCCTCCGACCCCGCACGGTACATGTCACGACGTTCCAGTCGCTCTCCGGAGCCGGGTACCCCGGGGTTCCGTCCCTCGCGATCGCCGACAACGTGGTCCCGTACATCCCCGCGGAGGAGGAGAAGATGGCCCGGGAGTCCGCGCGGCTGCTTGGTCGCCGACGAGGCACGGAGGTCGTCGGGGCGCGGTTCCCGGTCCTCGCCTCGTGCGCGCGCGTCGCGACCCGCGAAGGCCACCTCGAGGCGGTCACGGTCGAGGCGACGGTCCCGACAACGCGAGAACGGATCGCGGGGGCCTGGACCGGGTTCGACCCGCTCGCCCGGCTGGGGCTCGCCACCGCCCCGCACCCGCCGGTCGAGCTCCACGCGGGGAGCGACCGGCCCCAGCCGTTGCGCGACCGGTGGGCGGGCAACCCCGCTCGGGCTCGCGGGATGGCAGCGGTCGTGGGGCGGGTCCGATGGGAGTACCCCTACCTCCGCTACTTCGTCCTCTCCCACAACGCCGTGCGCGGGGGAGCCGGCGGTTCGGTCCTCAACGCCGAGTACGCGCTCGCCCGGGACGCCATCCCCCCGAGGAGGTCCTGAGCTACTTGGCCCGCCGTCGTCCGATCGTGCTCAAGTTCGGAGGGGCGTCGCTCGGCGACCCGGCCCGGGTCGTCGCCGATGTCCGGGCGGCCCTGGCCGAAGGGCATCCGCTCGTCGTCGTCGCCTCGGCCCGGGAGGGGGTCACCGACCGGCTGGCCCTCGGCCTGCGGCGGCGACGCTCGGCCGCGCTCCACCGGAGGATCGCCGCCGAGCTCCGTGAGCAACACCCCGGTCTCTCCGCCGCCGGCCGCGCCCACCTCCTGCGGCTCTCCCGCCTCTTCGCGAAGGCAAAAGGTCCCGGACCGCTCGACGCCCCGCTCTCCGACCGGATCCTCAGCCAGGGGGAACGCATCTCGGTCGACTGGCTCGTGCAGGTGCTCCGTCGCGCCGGCCTGCCGGCCGTCGGGGTCGAGGCCGACCGCCTCGGCTTGGTCACCGACAACGCCTACGGCGCCTCGTGCATCCTCTTCGACCGCTCGGGGCCTGCCGTCCGACGGGGCCTCGGGCGAATCCTTGGCCGCGGGGAGATCCCGGTCGTCACCGGCTACTTCGGCCGGAGCCTGGAGGGCCAGGTGGCCACGCTGGGCCGCGGCGGGTCGGACTACGCGGCCGCCGGCCTCGGCGCCCTGCTCCACGCCGAGCGGGTCGAGCTCGTCAAGCGCCATGTCGCGGTGCTCTCGGCGGACCCCCGCGAGGTGCCGGGCGCCCGTCCGTTGCCCGTCCTCTCCTACGAGGAAGCGGAGGAGCTCGCCCAGTTCGGGGCGCGGGTCCTCCACCCGCTCACGATCGAGCCCGCCCGCACCCAGCAGACGGTCCTGCGGGTGCGCTCGCTCGAGGACCCGAAGGTCGTCACCACGATCGGCCCCGCCCGTTCGGGTCGTCGCAACCGGGCCCTCACCCTGCTCGGCCCACTCCGTCTCTTGCGTCTGCGGGTCCCGGGGGGTCGGCAGCGGCCCGGGATCGTCGCCGAGGTCTCGCAGCGGCTCGCCGACGCCCGCGTGAACCTCGTGCAGCTCTACACCTCCTCGGCCCTCCTCTGCCTCGTCCTCGAGCCGTCGCAGGTCCTCGCCGCCCTCCGCGCGCTCGCTCCCCTCACGCTCGAAGCGGCGGCGATGGTCGAGGGACCGTTCCGGGTCGCGCTGGTCACCGTGATCGGCGACGGGGTGACGGCCGACATCCACCGGGTGCCGCCGCAGTGCCTCGGGTTGGCCGAGGGGTTCAGCGCGACCCCGCGGGCCCTCTCGCTCGCCGTACCCGAGGATGCCGGGGGGGACGTCCTGCGGAAGCTCCATCGTGCGCTGGTCGAGGAGACGTCCTCGTGACCGACCCGTGGGAGCGCTTCGTGATGCGCGCCGCGGGGTCCGAGAACGCCGGCTACTTCGAGCGGGCCGCGGGCCACTCGGCCCCGAAGGGGTTCGCCGTGTGGTTCGACCGGGGGGAGCTGCTCCCCCCGATCCGGTCGCCGAAGGACCTCGAACAGGCCCGCCAACGGGTGACCCGTCACCTCCGAGGGGGACGGCGGCGGTGCGCTCTCGGCTACCTCGGCTTCGACGCGGTCGGGTTGTACGAGCCGACGCTCCGACGCATCGCCGCCGGTTCGCCGTTTCCCCTGGGCGAGTTCCTCCTCGCCTCCGAGGTGAACGAGTCGATCCCCCAGCCGCGGGCGAGCACGCCCGAGAGCGTCGTGGCCCCGGTGCCCGCCCGGCCGCTCTCCGACTCGATGTCGCCCGCCCGCTTCCGGGCGAGCGTGGACCACCTGCGGCACGCGATCCGGGAGGGCGAAGCATTCCAGGTCGTGCTGGCCCATCGGCGAGGCTGGCCGCGACCGAACGACCTGCTCGAGCGCGCGGGACGCCTGCGCGCGCGAGAACGGTTCGGCTACTTCTACTACCTAAAGTGCGGGGACCGTGAGGTCGTCGGCGCGACGCCGGAATCAGTCGTTGAGGTCGACGGCCGCACCGCCCAGGTGAACCCGATCGCCGGAACTCTTCCCCATCGGTCCCCCGGCCACCGGCTCCCGCTCCTGGACGACGCCAAAGAGCTCTCGGAGCACCGGATGCTCGTCGACCTGGCGCGCAACGATCTCGGCCGCGTGGCCGTCCCGGGTTCGGTGCGGGTCCTCTGGAAGGAACGGCGGGTCCGGTATGCCCGACTCGAGCACCTCGTGAGCCGGGTCGGGGCTCGCCTGCGCCGTGGGGTCGGTCCCTGGGGGGTGCTCGCCGCCGCGTTCCCGGCGGGAACCGTCAGCGGGGCTCCCAAGATTCGCGCGACCGCGCTCCTTCGTCGAGAAGAGGGGAGCTGGCGAGGTCCCTACGGCGGAACCGTGGGCCTGCTCCGGTCGGGGGGTCGAGCGGAATGGGCACTCGCGATCCGCTCCGGGTTCGCGGCCGGGCCACGTCTGTACACCGCGGCCGGCGCCGGGATCGTCCACGCCTCCGACCCGGCCCGCGAGTACGACGAGACCCTGGCCAAGCTCGCGATGGTCGAGTCGACGCTGGTGGCGGGGGCGCGATGAAAGTCCTCCTCATCGACCACGAGGACTCGTTCGTCTACAACATCGCCCAGGCGCTCGCCGCGGAAGGGGCCAAGGTGGTCTGCCTCCGGGCCACCCGTCCGCTCCGCGACGCCTTGAAGGTGGACCCGGACGCCGTGGTCCTCTCTCCGGGCCCGGGCCACCCGAGCGACCTTCGCGTGACCGGGCTCTCGCGCGCTCTCCTCGAGCGCTGGGAGGGGGAGCGTCCGTTCCTCGGGGTCTGCCTCGGCCACCAGTTGATCGGTGAGTTCTACGGAGGCCGGGTGGCTCTCGCGCCGGCTCCGGTCCATGGGGACACTTCGCTGGTAGAGCACGACGGACGGGGGCTCTTCCGAGGCGTCCGTTCTCCGCTGGTCGGTGCGCGGTACCATTCCCTGGTCGTCGCGTCCCGGGGCATCCCGGACTCTCTCGAGGTCACGGCGCACGACGACGCCGGACTCGTGATGGGGCTACGCCACCGGCGACACTCGGTGGAGTCCGTGCAGTTCCATCCGGAATCGTACCTGACGCCGACGGGTCCCCGGCTCCTCGAGAACTTCCTTGCGGGGGTGCGTCGGTGATCGCCGACCAGCTGCGCCGCCTCGAGGACCCGCGCACCCTCTCCCCATCGGATGCCCGGGGGCTCTTCGAAGCGCTGCTCTCCCCCGGCACCAGCGAGCTCGAGCGCGTCGCTCTACTGCTGGCGACGAGCACCCGACGAGAATCGGGGGCGGAGCTGGCGCTGCTCGCCCGGGAGATGCGGAAGCGGGCGCGGCCGTTCCGGATCCCTACGGGAGACGGCGCGATCGACCTGTGCGGCTCGGGTGGGGCACGCCTCCCCTCCTTCAACGTCTCCACCGTGAGCGCCTTCGTCGTCGCCGCCGCGGGGCTGCCCGTCGTCAAGCACGGGAACCGGAGCTCCCGCGGACCGTGCGGCTCGAGCGACCTCCTCCTCGCGCTCGGGCTGCCGGTGGACCGCTCGGTGGAGTTCGCGCGGGCCTCCTACCGCCGCTACCATCTCGCCTTCCTGCACGCGCCGCTGTTCCACCCGTCGACCCGGCTCGTCGCGACCGCCCGGCGGGCGCTCGGGATCCCCACGGTCTTCAACCGGCTCGGCCCTCTCTCCAACCCCGCCGGCGTGCGCGCCCAGGTCGTCGGGGTTCCCACGCTCCCCGCGACCGCCCGGGCCGCCGACGCGCTTCGTCGGCTGGGAGTGCGCAAGGGGCTCGCGATGTCGAGCCGGGAAGGGTGTGACGAATTCTCGCCGAAGCGCCCGACCGACGGGGTCCGGTGGACCGCCTCGGGCTCGCGCTCCATCACCGTCCGACCGGAGCGATACCTCGAGACCGACGAGCGGGCAGGAGATTGGGGTGCGCTCCCGGCCCCCGAGGCGGCCGAAGAGGCCGAGCGGGTGCTCGCGGGCGGAGGCGGAGCGCGCCGCGGCTCTGTCCTCCTGACCAGCGGGGCGGCACTCTGGGTGGGTGGTCGCGCACACTCGCTCGCCGAGGGAGTCGGGCAAGCCCGGGAGGCGCTCGACGGCGGGGCCGCGGAGACCCTGCTCGCCAGCCTGCGCGCCCTGTCCTCCCGGTTCCCCCCCGAGGAGGGAAGTTGAGCGGGGGATTCCTGGAGCGGATCGTCCGCTCGACCCGTGCGGCGATCGCCGACCCCGCCTACCTCGAGGGTCTCCCCCCGGAGGCCCCCGGCCGCCGGCCGAGCCTCCGGAAGGCGGTCGAGCGCGACCGATCCGTCGGGGCGTTGCTGGCCGAGTTCAAGCGCAGGTCCCCGGGGGCCGCCCAGCCGGACCTTCCCGTCCACACCCCCGCCGAGTTCCTTGAGCCGCTGGAACGCACCGGGGTGACAGGGTACTCCTGCCTGGCCTCGACCCCCGAGTTCCGAGGTCGGCCGGCGGACGTCCGCGAGCTCACGACCCGCACCGAGCGGCCGGTCCTGTTCAAGGAGTTCGTCATCGACCCGGTGCAGCTCGACGCCGCCGCCCGCGCCGGGGCGAGCGCCGTCCTGCTGGTCGCCCGGCTCGAAACGTCGGGATTCTTGGAGACCCCGCTCGCCGAGCTGGCGCGGGGGGCGCACGCCCGCGGCCTCGAGGTCCTCCTCGAATGGCACGAGCGCGCAGAATTAAGACGCACGGAGGACGTGGCCGCGGACGTGTACGGGGTGAACGTGCGGGACCTCGACACCCTGGAGCTCCGTCGCGAGGTCGCCGCGGAGACGATCCGCGCCGCCGCCGAGCGACGTCCTTTGCTGGGTCTCAGCGGCGTCGACGGTCCCGTCGAGGCGCGGCGGTTCTGGCAGCTCGGTGTGGACGGGGTCCTTGTCGGCAGCGCGCTCGCCCGGGCGCCCGACCCGGCCGGATTCCTCGAAGGACTACGCCGGGCTCGGTCCGGAGGGATGTCGTGAGGACCTTCGTCAAGTTCTGCGGGCTCTCCGACCCGGCGACCCTTGCCGAGGTCCCCGACGGGGGCGCGGCCGGCTTCGTGATCGAGGTCCCGGGCTCGCCCCGGACCATCTCGGTCGAGCGCGCGACCGAGCTGGTCGGGCTCGTGCCGACGGAGGCCGAAGCGTGGGCGGTCGTAGTGGCGCCCACCGCCGAGCTGGTCCGCCGCCTGTTCGACGACGTCGGGGTCGACCGAGTCCAGGTCTACGGGCCGGTTCCCGAAGGCCTCGACTACCTCACGATGCACCACCTCGTCCCGTCGCTGCCCGTCGGCGTTCCCGGCTCCGGTACCCCGGAGCCGGTCATTCCCCCGGCCGAGAGCTTCCCGAGGATTCACCTCGACGCCGCCGGCCAGCCGCTCCCCGGGGGCAGCGGCTCCCGGCCCGACTGGGAGGTCTGCGCGCGACTGGTCGATGCGAACCCGGGACGAAAGTTCGTTCTCGGAGGCGGCCTCACGCCGGAGAACGTCGTCGAGGCGCTCGGGACCGTGCGGCCGTGGGGGGTCGACGTCTCCTCCGGGATCGAGAAGGCGCCGGGGGTCAAGGACCCGGCGAAGATGCGCGCGTTCGTGGAGGCGGTGGCGCAGCTCGAGTCGGGCCATGCCTAGACGGTACGGTCCCTACGGCGGCGCCTACGTTCCCGAGACGCTCGTCCCTGCCCTCGAGGAGCTCGAGCGGACCTGGACGGAAGCGCGTCGCGACCCGAAGTTCCGCGCCGAGCTGCGCACCCTCTCCGAGACGCTCGGGGGGCGGCCCACCCCGCTGTACTTCGCGCGGAACCTCACCCGCCGGGCCGGCGGGGCCGAGATCTGGCTGAAGCGCGAGGACCTCGTCCACGGCGGGGCGCACAAGTTCAACAACGCGCTCGGTCAGGGGCTGCTCGCCCGCCGGATGGGCAAGCCCCGGCTGATCGCGGAGACGGGGGCGGGCCAGCATGGCGTCGCGACCGCGATGATCGGGGCAGCGCTCGGCCTTCGGACCGAGGTGTACATGGGCTCGGTCGACATGCGCCGCCAGCGCCCGAACGTCGAGCGGATGCGGCTGCTCGGCGCCGAGGTCCACCCGGTCACGACCGGGAGCCGGACGTTGAAGGACGCGATCAACGCCGCCCTCCGGGACTGGATCGCGAACGTTCGCACGACCCACTACCTGCTCGGCTCGGCGGTCGGGCCCCATCCGTTCCCGGCGATCGTGGCGGACTTCCAGAGCGTCATCGGGCGAGAGCTCCGCCGCCAGTCGGTCCGTTCGTTCGGTCGGCTCCCCGACCTGGCGGTTGCGTGCGTCGGCGGGGGCTCGAACGCCATCGGGACGTTCCACCCGCTCCTGCGGACCCCGGTCGAGCTGCTCGGGGTCGAGGCCGGCGGGCGCTCGGCCGGCTCCGGGGGGGCGGCCTCCCTGAGCCGGGGCCGACCCGGCATCCTACACGGGACCTACTCGTACGTCCTGCAGGACTCCGACGGACAGGTGGCGGACACGGAGAGCGTCTCCGCGGGGCTCGACTACGCCGGGGTCGGTCCCGAGCACGCCTGGCTCCGCGACTCGGGGCGGGCCCGCTACGTGGCGGTCCGGGACCGCGACGCGCTCGCCGCTTTCCACTGGCTGGCCGAGGACGAGGGGATCCTGCCGGCCCTCGAGCCGGCGCACGCGCTGTTCGCGGCAGTGCAAGAGGCGCGCCGGCGTCCGTCGACCCAGCACATCGCGGTCACGCTCTCCGGCCGCGGCGACAAGGACCTCGAGGTGGTGCTGCGTGCGTCTCGGTAAGGCCCTCGTACGGGGCCGCGGCAGGGCGCCGTACCTCGTCCCGTACATCCTCGTGGACCGGGCGAGGAGCGGCCGCCTGGGGGCGACCGTCCGGGCGCTCCGCGACGGGGGCGCCTCGGCCGTGGAGCTCGGGTTCCCGTTCTCCGACCCGATCGCCGACGGGCCGGTCCTCGCCGGGGCAAGCGGTCGCGCGCTCGGGCACGGGACCACCTGGCGGGACCTGCTGCGGGGAGTGCGGACCGCCGCGCCGCTCCTCCCCACCGCGGTGATGACGTACGCAAACCCGGTCTGGCGGCGAGGGCTCGACGTGGCACTTGAGGAACTCGCGACCGCGGGCGCCTCCGGTCTGATCGTGCCCGACCTCTCCTGGGAGGAGAGCGGCCCCTGGCGGGCCGGCGCGCGGCGGGCCGGGCTCGACCTGGTGCTGTTCGCGGCACCGGGAACCTCGCTCGAGCGGGTCGGCCGCATCGCCGCCCAGGCGCGGGGGTTCCTCTACCTCGTCTCCCGCTACGGTACGACGGGCACCGGGGCGACGCAGTCCGCGAAGGAGCTGCGCCCGCTGGTCGACGCGGCACACCGGTCCGCGCCGCGGCTGTCGGTCCTGGTCGGGTTCGGGGTCCGGGACCGCGCCTCGCGGGATGCGGCGCTATCGAGCGGCGCCGACGGCGTGATCGTCGGGACGGCACTCGAAGAGCGCCTGGCCGCGGGAGTCTCGGCGGCCGCGCTCACCCGCTGGGTCGCGGAGCTCGTGCGCTAGGGCCGGATCCGCTCGAGCGAGAGGAACCGCACCGACCCCGAGTCCGCGACCCCGGCGAGGAGGAACTCCTTGCGGACGCCTTGGGCCACCCGGACCCCGCCCGCGATCGTCGGCCAGCGGGAGCGGTGGGCGTCGGGCACCGCCTGGACGAGGTAGCGGGCGTGCGCGTGCTCCGGGTTGCGGGGGTAGGCGCGGAAATGCGCCCCGTACTTGAACCCCGTCTTGACGACGAGCTGACGGGCGCGCAGGTCACGGTAGGCCGCCAGGCGCTCGGGGAACCCCGGGTCCAGGCGACGGGCGCGCGCCTCGAGTCGCTCGAACGGGACCGTGCGGCCGCTCTGCGCCTCCTTCAGGGTGAGCTGTCCCGTGGAGGCGAGGTAGGCGGCCTCGAGCAGGGAGAGCTCGAGCCGGTCGCCGACCCGGCTCCCGTAGGCGAGCGCCTTACCGAGCTCCTCGACCGCCGTCGCGTCGTGGACCGTGACGCGGTCCACGGAGAGCCAGCCCTCCGTCGGCGCGGCCAGCGGCCGCGAGGGGAGCGCCCCGTTCGGCGAGGGGCGGCGGACCCGGTAGTACGTGAGGTCGGACTCTTCGTCGACCAGCGCGAGGAGGAGCTGCTTCTTGGCCGATTGGGCCCGGGCCGCGAGGTCGAGCAGCTGGGCGAGGTCGAACGGCTCCCGCTCGCTGAGCGCCTCGACCCAGAACCGGGACGGGGTCTTGTGGAGGATCCCGCCACGCGGCAGGACCGAGAAATCGACCGGCGGCGCGCTCGTCCGGACCACGTACCCCCGCTGTCGGAGGTCGCGGTAGACGAGGTAGCGCACCGCGAAGCCCGCGTCGGCCCGGACCGCCCGGCGGAAAAGCGTGGGCCAGGCAAGAGCTCGGCCGGACCCTTCGGTGACGTCGGCCCGGCCCATCTCGGTGAGGTAGACCGCCTCGTAGCGGTCGAGGAGCAGGCTTCCGCCGGATTGCGGCGTACCGAAGTATCCCTTGCCGTACACCCCGCCGGCTTCCGTCGGGTCGTCGAACCGGACGGTGGCGTCGGGCAGGACCCGACCGCTCACGCCCGGGCCCCGCGCAGGTCGCGGAGGGTTGCGAGCGGCTCCAGCCGGACGCCGACCGCGGCGAGCCGCTCGGTCGCTCCCGCCTCCCGGTCGATAACGACCACGGCCCGGTCAACGACCCCGCCCGCGGCCCGGATGATCTCGATGGACCGCAGTGAGCTGCCGCCCGTCGTCGAGACGTCCTCGATGAGGAGGACGCGCGAGCCGGGGGGGATCTCCCCTTCGTAGGCCTGACGGGTCCCGTGCTCCTTGACGGCCTTGCGCAGGACGACGTACGGCAGTCCGGTCCGCAGCGCGGTGGCAACCACCAGCGGGACGGCCCCGAGCTCCATCCCCGCGAGACGGTCGGCGTTGCCCACGCGGGACGCAAGGGCCCGTCCCATCAGCTCGAGCCGTCGGGGGTCGGGCCAGGCGCGCTTGACGTCCACGTAGACGTCGCTCTTCTCGCCCGAGGAGAGGGTGAACTCACCGAACTGCACCGCGTCGGCGTCCAGCAGCATCCGGATCAGCGCGTCCTGCGCGACGGGCTCGTTCGAAACCGTCACCAGGGCACCTTCTTCAAGCCGACCTTGTAGCCGACCCAGTTAAAGGCAGCGTGCAGCCCGAGCGTGTAGACCAGGAGCCATAAGACCGCTTCCCAGCTCCAGAACACCCCGAAGAAGAGCGCGGGGTAGGCCGCGAACCCGAGCGCGATCGGGACGAGCACGAACGGGAGCTGGTCGAGGAGGAGGGTCCGCGCCCCGCTCTCCCTCCCGAGCCGTCGCTTGATGAACGAGCCGAGCGCGTCCCCGGTCATCGCCCCAAAGGTGAGGAGGAAGGCGAGGGGGAGCGCGTCGAGCACGGTCGGGGCGAGGGTCGGGACGAGCTTCCAGTTCGGGGGCGCGATCAGGACGAGCCACGCCTCGAGCAGGACGACCGGGAGGGAGACGAACCCGGCAAAGAGGAACCCGGACCACGTCTTGGACGGCCCGAGGATCCGGCGGCCGTCGCCGGGCCACGTCCGGCCGAGGTCCATCGGAGGGCCCCGGCCCCGCGGCAGGGTCGCGAGCGCGTTCGCGACGTAGGCGGGGAGCAGCAGCCAGAGTACGGATATCGCGCTCTGGAGGATCGGAGCGAGCACGCGCGGCCCTCGTTACGGTTCGCGCACGAACCGTTCGATGGCGGTCGCGACGCCGGCCAGCAGCCGGGGGTCCACGCTCTCCTCCGCGTCGTGGATGTGCGAGTCGGGGTCCATGCTCCCGAACACGATCGCCGGGAGGAGGCTGCCGCGAGGGGTCGTGAGCCCCCGGATCGCGCTCGCGTCCGTCCCCCCGTACTCGCCGACCAGGCCGGGCGAACCGACCGTCTCGGCGAGGATCCGCTGGAGACGGAGGGCGGACGGCTCGTCCGGCGGGAGCGCATAGCCCGAACGGCAGCGGGCCGGCGGAGCCTCGATCCGACCGTGCGGCGCGCGCGCCGCCGCCCCGGCCCGAACGTAGCCGAGCGCCGCGCGCAGGCCGTCGTCCAGCTCCATCTCCGGCGGGAGTCGCAGGTCGACGGTGAACGTGGTGGGTGCCGGTGGCCGGGGGTCGAGCCACTCCCGGTCGGAGGCGGCGCGCAGGAGCGTCAGGGTCGCCGGCACCGGGTTGTGCCCCCGGTGCGGGTAGCCCCCGTGGGCCGCCTCCCCGACGACCTGCACCGCCAGCGCTCCGGGCGGCGCGCGGAGGGACGAAGCGCCGCCGACCTCGAGGCGGAACGGAGGGGCGAGGAGCTGGGCGAGCCGATCGGGCAGGGTGGCAAGCTCCGGGGCCGGCCCGTCGAACAGGAGCGTCACCGCGCGGGCGATCTGGTTGGCGGCGTCGCTCTCCGCGTGGACGCCCACGAGCCGGACCCCTTGGGCCGCGGCCGTCGGAGCGGTCCGGTCGAACTGGGTGACGCTCGCCCGTCCGGTGATCACCCGCTCGGGGGCGTGACGGTCCGGCCAGTCGGGGGAGGGAAGCGCGGAGCGCCAGCCCCGGGCCAGCTCGTGAAGGCCGACCAGGACGTCGCCGTAGGCGGTCGCCTCGGCGAGCGGCACGGGTCGGTCGAAGGACGCCTCGAGGAAGGCGACCCCGCTCGAGCCGGCGACCGTCTCCGGCCCCGCGTCCGGGATGAGTACCACATCCCCGACGAGGAACCGATCCGGGCTCTCGGGCGGGAGCTGGAGGTCGTGGTGCTTGAGCGCCTCGATGCCTCCCTCCCCCGCGGTCTCCTCGTCGCAGCAGGCGAGCAGGCGGACGTTCCGCGGCGGGGAAGGTCCCTCGGCCAGGCGGGCGAGCGCCATCAACGACGCGACGACCCCGCTGCCAAGGTCGTCGTTCGAGCCGCGACCGTACAGCCGGCCGTCGGACCGGGCCGTCAGGGTGTGCGGGGGGCTCTTCCAGCGGGTGAGCTGCTCGGCCGGCACCGGCACCACGTCGTAGTGCGCGAGGATCAGGACCGTCTCGGGGGCGCCGACGTTCAGGTCGGCGATCACGTTCGGGCGGGGGAGCCCATGCCATTCGTCGGGCCGGTCCCCGGCCGTGAGCGGGTCGTAGACCTGCGTCGTCAGGCCTCGCGCGCGAGCAGCCCGGACGACCGCGTCGCTCGCGCGGAGGTAGTTCGGTTTCTCCCAGCGGGCGTGGGCGGGGTCCTCGAGGTTCGTGGGGGCGGTCGCGACCAGCTGGGTGAGCAGCCGAAGCCCCTCCTCCCCGAGGAGCCGCGTGGCCTCGACCGGGGAGCTCATGGTCCGTTCGCTCGCCTAGCGGAAGGCGAACACCACCACGAGCGAGCCGGTGAGGAGGAGGAGGAAGGTCGCGACCAGCATGTTCTGGAACATCGTGAGCGTGTCCCCGAGGGAGGTCAAAAGGCGAGCGGTGAACCCCGGGCCGAGCGTGCGCACCCCCGGGACCTCGAGCGAGCCGAACCGCGCGTCCGCCGGCCCGAGGTCCGCGAGCGCGGCGCGGACCGCCTCCATCGCCCCCTGCACGAGCGCCGCGGTCGGCATCCGCTCCCCGACGGGGTTGATCCCGCCGTCGACCTCGTGGACGACGTGGTTGTCGGTCGTCATCACCTCGGCGACGTCGACGACCGCCTCGAGCGCCTTCACGATCGGCGCGCGTCGCCCGAGCAGGAGGTTGTTCCCGTCGATGAGGACGTAGGCGGTCGTGGTGCCGGCGGTCCGCAGGACCAGGGCCCGGATCCCCTGCGGTCCTATGCCGTCCCGGCCGATGTCGTAGCCGTCCCGCACCCCGACGCCCGCCTCGAGCGGCCCGTCCCGCGACGCCGCGACCGCCGCCCGGACCGCCGCCTTCGCGTCGCGCACCAGCTTCTCGGCGGACGGTGTTCCGTAGGTGATGTCGCCGCGCCCCTCGACGTAGGAGTTGTGGGCGTCGATGAGCGCGACGCGGGGTCCTCCCTCGGCCGCGACCTCGCGATGGATCCGGTCGGCGACGCTGAAGGCGATGTCGTCGGTCGGCTCCGGGGCCTGGCTCACGAGGACGAGGGCCACGTCGCCGACGAGCTGGGCCCGCGCGAAGCTCGTGGGGTCCGCCTGGACGAGAGGGCTCGAGCGGAGCGGAAGGCCGGTCCCGAGGGAAGCGAGCACCTCGCGAGCGGTCGCGCCGAGCCGGTGGACCTCCTCGCCGGACGGCAGGTCGAGGTCGTGGTCGCACGGGGTGTGGGGCGTCAGGACGACGCCGCCGGCGGCTCCGAGCTCGGCCGCGAGCTTTCGCGGAAGGTCGCTCGAGCCAAGAGCGGCGAACGGACCGGGGTGGACCGTCGGGAGGGCGACGGTCGCGTGCGCCTTCCCCCCGCGGAAGAAGGCGAGCAGCGCGATGCGCAGGTTCGCCGGCTGGGAGAACTTCGCGAAGAACCCCTCGAGCGCCCCGGTCGCCCCCTCGTCGCGTTCGGCCACGTGGTCGAGGAGCGGCCGGATGAGGCTCACGCCCGAACTCTGGAACTCCCGCCGCAGCGGACGGTCCGCCGCCCGGAGAAGGGCGACCGCGCAGCCGAACCCGATCACGGCGCAGAGCAGGATCACGACGAGCTCGACGACCGTCACGGGAAGGATCAGGAACAGGAGGACCGAGTAGAGGACCGGCTGGATCAGCGAGACCGGGAGGCTCCGAAGGTGGCTCGGACGGGAGACCCCGTAGAGGCTCAGGTGCCGGAACCAGAGCATCGGGCCGACGAGGAACGCCGCGAGGAGCGCGACCCCGGGGGTCGGGCCCGGCTCGAGGAAGAGGGCGAGCCGCCAGACCGCCGAGATCGGGAGCAGGACGAGGAGCACCGTCATCGAGAGGAAGGCCCCCCGGTGGAACTCGAACCGGCCGCCGAGCAGGGCCGCGAACCCACCGGTTGAGCCCGCCGCCACGAGCGCCGGGACCGCGAAGACGAGCAGCCAGCCTTCGAGGAACGTCGTCGGCGTTAGGCCGAAGACGAGGGCGGCGATCACCGCGCTCAGGAGGACGATCAGCCCGAAGCTCACGGGCGTCGGTGGCGCACGGAACAGGTACCGGGGACGATGCGGCTCGGTCGGCACCGGCGGTCCGTCCGCCGTCGGGTTATCGGGCACGGCGACGCCGAACCTCCTCGAGGATCCCGCGGAAGGCCGGGCCGAGGCCCTCCTCCTCCGTGATCGTCCCGGTCACGAGGGCATCGGCGCCGGCGTCCAGGAGCGCGGCCGCGTCCGGCGCCGTACGGATACCTCCGCCGACGATCAGCGGGACCGAGACGACCTCGCGGACCGCCTTCACGATCGGCGTCGGGACCGGCGCCGGCGCTCCCGAGCCCGCCTCCAGGTAGATGAACCGCATCCCGAGGTACTCCGCGGCGAGCGCGAACCCGACCGCGCCGTTCGTGTCGTCCCGGGCGACGACGTCGACCTGTCCGACCTCGCCGACCCGCATCCCGGGGGCGATCACGAGATAGCCGAGCGGGATCGGCTCGAGGCCGAGGCGGCGCACGACCGGCGCCGCGAGAGCGTGGGCCCGCACGACCAGGTCGAGGCGTCGGGAGTTGAGCAGGCTCATGAACAGCACCGCGTCCGCCTCCCGGGCAAGGGAGCCCGGCCCCTCCGGGAAGATCACGACCGGAACCCGCACCGCCCCCTTGACGGCCGTCGCCGCGGCCCCCATCACCTGGGGGGTGATCCCTGTCGAGCCGCCCAGCAGGATGAGGTGGCTCCCGGCATCCACCGCCCCCTTCGCGGTCCGCGCCGCCGCGGCGCCGGGGGACTTGTCCGGGTCGATGAGCGTGAAGTGGACCGGTCCGCCCGCGATCTGCTCCGTGAGGTACCGCTCGACGCGGCCCGGCCGCGACGGGGCGCTCACCGGAAGGCCACCGCCAGGAAGGCGAGCAGGGCGACGGTCATCGCGACCTTGCTCATCGTCTGCTCCCAGTGGAGACGTCGGGGGAGATATCCCACGGAGAGGACGAACACCCCATCCGCGGCGAGGACCAGGACGAGATACATAATCCCCACCACCGAGCTAGGGCGGACGAACCAGAGGACCGGGACGATGCTGAGGACGACCGCGGCCCCGACGGCCACTCGGGCCAGGCCGGCACTGAACGGCATCCCGCGGGTCATCGGCAGCGTGCGGCGGCCGACGTCCCCCCCGACATCCTCCATGTCTTTGATGACCTCGCGGCTGATGGTCGCGAGGAACGCCATCAACGCGAACGGGACCAGGATCAACGCCGCCCCCGCGGCCGCGGCGCCGTAGAGGAAGACCATCCCCGTCAACAGTCCGACGACCAGGTTCCCCACGAACCCGCGCGCCTTGAGCCGGAACTCGTAGCCAAGGAGCGAGGCGACCGCGACCGCCAGGATCAGCCCGACCAGGGGCTGGACGAGGACGACCGGGACCGCGACGGCTGCCCCGATGACGAACAGCTCGGCCGCGAAGGCTCGCGCGCTCACGAGCGAGACCTCGCCCGTGACGAGCGGGCGGTCCGGGTGGTTCTTCCGGTCCCCCTCGAGGTCGAGCAGGTCGTTCAGGACGTTTCCCCCGCCGGTCACGAGCGCAGCCGATAACCCGGCGAGCAGGATCGCCGCCCAGAGCCCGAGGGACAGTTCGACGCCGGTACCGCGGGCGACGAGCCCGCCGACGATCGTGCCCGCGAAGGAGACCCCGAGGTTCCCCACGCGGACCAGCCGGAGCAGGGGGTGCACGGCGAAGGATGGCGGAGGGGTTCGCTTAACGATTTGGCTGAACCCCCGCGGGGGCCCCGGGGTCCGGCCACCGCGGGACGCTCGACCCCGGGCGAGCAGGGGACCGCCGGGTAACCTTCCCGAGGCGCGTTATATGCGGCCCCGCGTCGAGTCGGGCGCGATGGTCGTCCGGGCCGTGCCCCGCCCCCGCATCCACTCCTTCCGGCTCGCCAACGGCCTTCGGGTCCTTCTCGCTCCGCTCGCGGGGAGTCCGACGGTGAGCGTGTGGGTGTGGTACCGCGTCGGCTCCAAGAACGAGCACCCCGGGATCACGGGAGCCTCGCACTGGGTCGAGCACATGCTGTTCGAGGGCTCGCCCCGGTATCCGAAGGGGGCGATCGACCTCGCGGTGCTGCGCGTCGGCGGCGAGCTCAACGCCTTCACCGACACCGACTTCACCGCCTACTTCACGACGGTCCCCCGGGACCACCTGTCGGTCCCTCTCGACATCGAGTCCGACCGGATGACCCGGGCGCTGATCACCGACCCCGAGGTCGAGCGGGAGCGCACGGTCATCCACTCCGAGCGCGAGGGAGCGGAGAACTGGCCCGAGTTCCGCGTCGAGGAGGAGGCCTACTCGCTCGCGTTCCGGGTCCATCCGTACCGGTGGGACCCCCTCGGACGCCGCACCGACATCGAGCGACTGAGCCCGGACCAGCTACGAAAGTACTACCGGAGATTCTACGGGCCCCGGAACGCGACCCTCGTGATCGCCGGCGGCTTCGACCCGCGCGCGGTCGCCGCCGAGGTCCGGCGGAAGTTCTCGCGCCTCCCCGCGACCGGGGAGGACGTCACCGTCCACGAGGCCGAGCCGGCCCCCCACGGGGAGCGGCGGGCGGAGCTCCGCGGGCCGGGGACGACCCCCTACCTCCAGATCGGCTGGCGGGCCCCGGCCCTGGACGACCCGGCGACGCCCGCGACCATGGTCCTGGACACGGTCCTCGGAGGGGAGAACCGCCTGTTCCATGCCGGGGCGGGGTGGGGGCGCGCCGCCGAACACCCGGGCGCCCGTCTGTATCGGGCCCTGGTCGAAACCGGGCTCGCGGTACGCGCGACAAGCGAGTGGCGGCCCCGGGTCTACCCTGACCTGTTCACCGTGCACGCGCAGGCGGCACGGGGCGTGAGCCTCGACCGCCTCGAAGTGGCGATCGACCGCGTGACGAGCCGACTCGCGCGCTCGGGGCCGACCGCCCGCGAGCTGGACGACGCCCGGGTGCGGGTCGAGCGGGGGTCGAGGATGGCCTACGAAGGGGCCTCGCGCACCGGGTTCCGGCTGGGCTACTTCGCGATGCTCCGCTCGTCCGACTTCGAGGACGACCTCTATCGTCGGCTGCGGCGGGTGACCCGCGCCCAGGTTCGGGACCGGGCCCGGGAGCTGTTCCGTCCGGAGGCTCGGGTGGTCGTCCGATACACTCCCACGGGAGGCGAGGCCGGTGAGTGAGCGGAACGACCCCCTGAAGGTGGAGTACGCCGACGGCCCGTCCGGCCTTCGGGTGGTGCGGCAGGCTCCTCCCACCGGTGCGGCGAGCTTCTCCGCAACCTTCCTGAGCCCGGCCGGGTGGGCCCACGACCCCCCCGGGCTCGAAGCGACCGCCCGCCTGTCGAGCCAGCTGGTCACGAGTGGGGCCGGGCGGCGGGGACGTCTCGAGCTCGCCCGCTACCTGGACCGGGCCGGAGCGACCCTCACCTCGCACGTCGACCCGGAATCCGCCGAGATCACCCTGTGGGGTCCGGCGACCGACTGGAAGTCGCTGCTCACCGTGCTCGCGGACGCGGTGCTCTCCCCGCGGTTCGAGGAGTCCGACCTCCGCCGCGTCCGACGCCAGCTCCAGGAGCGGCAGCTGCGCGAGCTGACCCAGCCCGCGAGCCGGGCCGAGAGGGAGGTGACCCACGCCATCTTCCCCGAGGGCCACCCGTACCGGGAGACGGGGTTGGGCGACGCGCGGAGCCTCCGCCGGATCCGGGCCGAGCACATCCGCCGTTTCCACTCGGGCCTGTTCGCCGGACCCGGCTCCGTCCTGGTCTACACGGGGCCGGCGAGCCTCTCCTCGGTCGTGCGGGCCACTCATCGCCTGTTCGCGGACCTCCCCTCGGCCTCCCCGCCCCTGGTGGTGCTACCGCGGCTGGGGCGACCGAAGCGGGCGGAGGTGCGCGTCGACCTACCGGGCCGGGCCCAGGTCGAGATCCGCCTCGCGGGAGCCTCGATCGCGCGGACCGACCCCCAGTACGCGGGAGCCTACCTCGCCAACGAAGTCCTGGGCGGCGCGACGATGCTGAGCCGGCTGTTCCACCGGGTCCGGGCGCTCGGCGGCCTGGCCTACCACGCGTCGAGCCAGCTCGAGGCGATGCGGTGGGGTGGGCACTGGTCGGCCCAGGCCGGCACCGGCGCCGACCGCTGGCCGAAGGTGGTGCCCATGCTCCGGGAGGAGGTCGAGCGGATCTCCTCCGCGAACGTCCCGGCCCGCGAGCTCGACGTGGTCCGGGAGAGCCGCATCGGAGAGATGCAGCTCTCCCTCGAGTCGACCTCCGAGGCGCACGAGCTGGCGGTGGAAGTCGGCTACTTCGGGCTGGCGGCGGACCACTGGAAAGAGTGGCCGTCGCGGCTCCGTTCGCTCACCCCCCGCGAGGTCCGGTCCGCCGCCGAAACGGCGCTGGACCCGGGGAGGGCGGTCACCGTCCTCGCCGGCCCGCTCGGAGCGGCCTGAGACCCGCCGGCCTTCGATTTCGTGCGCACGGATACGTAGATATACGCCCCCCGTAATGCGGCGGGCATGTCCCCGACCACGCGCCCGGAGCCGCCCGTCCACGGCATGCTGCGAAAGAACATCACGATCACGCCGGAAGAGAACGAGTTCCTCGACCGGCACCCCGAGATCAACCAGAGCGCGCTGTTCCGCCAGGTCGTGGAGAGCCTGATGCTGGCCGAGCGGAGCCCGGGCTCCGTCGGGACGCAGCCCGTGCGCCTGGGCCGGGGGATCTACCGGTCCGGCGCGATCATGTACCAGAAGCGCCGGGAGTAGCCGGGCCCTCGCGGGCCCGCACCGGGGCCTCCGCGTCGCGCCGCCGGGGGCCCAGTCCCGCGAGCGCGGGGTGGGCCGCGTCCTCGGCCCGGGCGGCCACGAACCCCTCCGCGCCCGGCGTCGCGACGTAGGCCCGCAGCGCGGTCGGCGCATCGACCACCTCGAGCGCGTGGCGGGAGAGGATGTGACCGAACGCCCACCGGCGTCGCCGCGCTAGGTCGGTGAAGTGGGGGGCGTAGTGCCCTCCGCCGACCCCGAGCACGACGCGGTCCTCGGCGGCGCGCTCGAGGTGGGGGAGGATGTTGGCGAGCAGTCCCACCGCCTCGGGCGGAGGGGCCTCGAGCTCGCCGTACCCGATCTCGACGAACAGGGCGGGCAGCCCGAGCTCGGGGCCGTGGTGCGTCGCCTCGTAAGTCGCGGGAACCGAGACCTCTCGGCTCCGCTCCGACAGGCGACGAAGCGCATCCGCCATCAACCGGGCATCCGCCGGAGTGAATTGACCGGCGCGGCCGCCAACATCCGCGCTCGCCCCCGGGTTGCCGAGCGGGTGGACGGTGAGGCAGGGAACGTTCCGCTCGCTCCGGTGGATCGACGGGAAGACGAGCGTTGTCCCCGCGCGACGCAGGTGCTCGGGGAGCAACCGGTCGAGGTGCTCGTCGGTGACGTGCCGAACGACCCGCTTCAGGAGGAGCGCGCGGGCGGAGAGCCGCCGGATCGGGGCGCCGTCGACCCGGTCCTCGGTCGCCTCGGGGACCCCCCAGCGTTCGGCGACGCGCCGGGCGACCGGGTCGAGCTCGGAGACGACCAGGAGGTACGGCACGTCGGCGTTCATGGAGAGGAAGCCCGGTCCGGGCCGCTCCCGAGCGACGGCGGGAGGCCCCGGTCAGACCACCGGGGTGAGGATCGCGTGCGGCGCGCCCTTCTCCGGGTCCGGGTTGATGGCGTACAACGTCGTGCGCGGCCGGATCCCGTAGATGCACGGCTGGTTGTCGATGTTGATGACCCGGAAGTACGTGTCCATCATGTTCAGGATCTCGCTCGAGACGAGGAGCCCCGGTTTCAACAGCCCGATCCCGAGGTTCCCGACGTGCTTGGCGCGCGAGACGCCCTGGAAGTAGAGACGGATGGCGACCTGGTCGCCCATCAGGCTCTCGAACGTGTCGAAGGCGGTGTACTCGATGAACGGCTTGCGGTCGGGCCCCCCGACGGCCTTCTCGGCGGTGACCATCGCGCGGAGCGCCTCCTCGCGGCCGTAGCGGGCCATCGGCAGGATGTACGGCTCCTCGGTCTCGTTCGCGGCGTAGTCGGGGATCCGCACGCGCGTGTCGAAGACGTTCGCCGGAACGTGGCGGACGAGGGTCTCCCGCAGCTTGTCCGGGGACTCGCCCGCGGCGAGCACCGCGATGATCCCGCGCCCCTGGGAGAGGAAGTTCAGGAAGGTCGGAGTGAACAGCATGTAGTAGTCGTCGATCCCGACGTTGACGTCGACCTCGAAGGCGTTGAAGCTCCCGCGCCGGAACCCTCCGCCGAGCACCGTGTCGAAGTCCGGGATCCCCGTCGAGTAGAACCGCTCCGGGTCGGTGAACGGCTTCCAGGCCCCGGTCGGGGGGAGCGTGTGGTCGCGGTCGGCGATGCCGAGCGCCTCGAAGCGGCCGCCGTTCAGCGTGACCGCGTAGCGGGCCCGGCTGATGTTGGTCGCGCGGAGCTTCTCGAGCCGGAGGTGGCGGATCCGCCGCTCGTCCAGCTCGTCCCGGTTGATCGAGATGAGCCCGTCGACCAGGTACTCGATCCCGCCGGCCTCGGGCTTCTCAAGGATCATCACGACGTCCGTGCTGGACCCCTCCACGAGGTCCTTCTGCAGGGCCATGACGAACTCTTCCATCTCGAGACCGTACTTGTGGGTCACTCCCTCGAGGGAGTCGATGACGAGCAGGGACTTTTCCGGCAGCGCCCGCTCGATCCGGGTGTAGACGTTCTCCACCTCGGGCATCGGGCTCCGCTGGAGCAGCGCCTGGAGGTGGGTGCGGTCGACGCGCGTCGGCGGTCCGCGCTCCTGGCCGAAGCTGCCGAGGACCTCGCGGCCCGCACGGATCTTGCGCTGCTCGGACTCGGGGAGAGGCTTTTCCCCGCCCGAGGAGCCGGAGTTGATCGTGTCGAGGAACAGCTTCGCCGCGTCGAGCACGCGGGTCCGCATCTCGGTCGTCTTGAGCCAGGGGAACTGCCGGTAGAGCGCCTCGTCCCCGACCCGCGTGGACAGGTAGTAGGAGCGACCGGGCTGACCGACCCGCTCGAGGAGCTCGAGCCCGAAGGTCGTCTTTCCTGTGCCCGCCCCGCCCTTGACGATCAGCGAGCGGCCGCCCTTGCCGCTCAGGAAACCGATGACCTCGGAGGGGACGCCCCCGACGGTGCTGCCCTGGTCCGCACTCATGGTGTCTCCGTGGGATACGGTCGGAGCGATGGACGTGGCGCGCACGAATCCATTCCGTAACCCGAGGATAGGATGGGCAAGCTCGGAAAGTAAAGCTTTCCGTCCCACGGGCGCCGCATAACCGGTTACCCCGGGGGGGTACGGCGCGCCTCGGCCCGGGCGGCCTCGAGAGCGGACTCGAGGGGCGTGCCGGGCTCGCCGGCGGCGGTCGCGGCGAGCGGGTTGCCCCCGCCGCGCCCGCCGAAGATCGGCTTGGCCACCTCGAGCAGGCGATGGGCGGCGACCGCCGGCGAGCTCGAGCCGATGAAGAGGAGTCCCTTGCCCTCCCGCTCCGACGCGAGGATCGCCACCCGCCCGGGCTCGCGGGTCAACAGGCGCGAGAGCTCCTGGAGGTGGTCCCGGTCGAGGTCGACCTTGGCCGCCACGAACGACACCGGCCCCACGACGAACGTCGCGGAGGGGTCCGCCAAGAGGCGGGCGGCGGTCTGCCCAAGGTCCTCGCGGGTACGGGCCTTCGTCATCTTCCGGCCCTCCTCAACCTCCTCCAGCAGGCGGTCGATACCCTCGGGGAGCTTCGCCGGAGGGACCCCGAGACGGCGCGCGGCCTCCTTGAGGACCTCCTCGTGCTCGTCGCGTACGTCGAGCGCGCGCTCGCCGCTGACGTACGTCAGCCGGACGATCCCGTCCTGGATCCGCTCGACGTCGAGGATGCCGATCGCACCGACCTCGCTCGTGTGGGTGCAGTGGGTCCCTCCGCACGCCTCGACGTCGAAGCCGGGTACCTCGACCAGCCGCAGGTCCTTTCCGGGGACGGCGCCGCCCTGGTAGAGCCGGAAGCCGAAGCGTCGCTCGGCCTCGTTGCGCGACTCGAAGTAGCTCTTCACGGGGAGGTCCTGGCGGACGACCTCGTTCACCCGGCGCTCAACGCGGTGGAGCTCCTCCCGGCTGAGCGGCTTGTAGTGGGTGATGTCGATCCGGGCCGACTCGGGTCCCTTGTAGGCGCCGGCCTGCCAGACGTGCGGGCCCAGGACCTCGCGCAGGGCGCCGTTCAGGAGGTGCGTCGCGGTGTGGTGCTGCATCAACTGGACCCGCCGCGCCCGGTCGATCTTCCCGCGGACCCGCTCGCCCGCGTGCCAGGCCGGGGGCTTGTCGAGGCGGTGGAGGACCCACGGGCCCCGGTGGGTCACGTCGACGACGTCGTGCTCCCCGAGGGAGCCCCGGTCGGAGACCTGTCCCCCTCCGGTGGGGTAGAAGTACGTCCGGTCGAGGACAACGAACGGTCCGTCGACGTGGAGGACGTGCGCCTCGAACGAATCGGTGTACGGGTCCAGGTAGTACAGGACCTCTGTCGGGGGAGTGCCCGCGGGCGGCTCGGGGAGACCCTCCTCCTTCTCGGTGTAGTCGGTCGTCGGCACCTCGGAGGCGTGGCGCGCGGCGACCTGGGCGTAGAAGTCCTCGGGGATCGCCGGCGGGTCGCGGAGCTCCTCGACGGCGACCTCCGGGGGGACCCCGAGAGAGTCGTACCACTCCAGGAGGTCCGCCGCCGTGATCCGTCCGCCCGTCGCCCGCAGACGCTCCTCGGTCCGACGGATCGTGCCCCGTGCCCGCTCGATCGCCTCGGCGTACCGCTCGACCTCCGCCTGGACGACCCGATGGAGGTCGTCGCGGTGCTGGCCGACCTCCGGGTACTCGTGCGCCAGGTCGCGGGCCGCCCGGTCGAGGACGGCCAGGATGTCGGGGGCCTCCGGGGTCTTCTGCAGGATCCGAAGCATCCGCCTCAGGAGCAGTCGGGCGAAGTACCCCTCCTTGCTGTTCGAGGGGACGACGCCGTCCGTGAGCATGAAGTTCAGGGCCCGCGCGTGGTCGATCAGGATCGCGGTCTCCCGGGGAGGGAACGTGCGGCGTAGCTCGTCCCAGCCGCTCCCGAAGACCGACTCGTAGGCGCTCTTGGTGCCCTGGCTCGCCCAGACGAACCGCTCGAGCCCGTACCCCGTGTCGACGACCGTGAGCGGCATCGGCTTGAGCTGGTCGCCGCTCCGCGTGTATTCCATGAACACGAGGGTGGCGAGCTCGAGCCCCGCGGCCCCCACGCTCAGCGACGGGCCGAGGTTCCCGCCCCCCTCCCAGACCTCTTCCTTGTAGGTGATCGAGGTCGGCTCGCACCCGAGCTGCTCGGTCAGGAGCTCGTGGCAGAGCTCGGTGCATCGGTCCTTGAAGTAGACCTCGTGGTCCGGGCGGTTGAAGGCGTGGTGGGCCATCATCTCGAACACGGTCAGGTGGCGGCCGCTCCGCCCGACCTCCTCGAGGTCGATGAACCGCAGGCACGGCTGGCTGATCACGAGCGGGTTTGCGGGGGGCGGGATCGCTCCGCTGGTCACCCAGGGCTGGAAGTCGTAGACCGAGGCCTGGGTGAAGAACACGTCGTTCCGCCATCGCGCGACGGTCGGGTACCGACGGATCCGGGTGTGTCCGCGCGCCTCGAAGAACGATAGGAACGTCTCCCGCATCTCGTCCAGGCCGTACGGGCGACGGAAGATCGGGTGACCGATGAACCCGTACTCTCGGCACGGGGCCTCCTGGCAGCGGTCGTGCGTTCCCAGGCTCCAGAACGCGGAGCCGCAGACCGTGCAGGTCTGCCGACGGAACCCGTGGGTGCGGAAGAACGGGAGCTCGTACTCGGCCGCGTCCATGGACGGCGCGCCGACGCTCCCTGCACATTAAGCGATTCGGTCCCCGCTCCCCCGAGAGGACTCCCGCCGTTCCGGCCCCGGAACGCGCTCCCGGGGCGACCCGTGCGTCTTATGCTCGAGGGAGGTCGAGAGGAGGGCTGCCCATGTCCTCCCTGTCGCCCCGCACGGTCCGCCGCTCGACCGCCCTCCTCATCGCGCTCCGCGTCGGCTACGCCTACAACTGGTTCTCGATCGGACCCGCGCTTTTGGCCGTCGGGTCGACCTTCTCCGTCGGTCCCGCCGATTGGGGCCTCCTCATCGCGGCGTTCCTCGCCGGCGCCGGGGCCCTCCAGGTGCCCGCTGGGCTCCTCTCGCGACGCTACGGGGCCCGCGCGGTCTCGCTCGGCGGGGTCGCCCTGCTCGCCGTGGGCGCGAGCGCGAGTGCGCTATCGACCAGCTTCCCCGAGCTGCTCGCCCTCCGTCTGCTGGCGGGAGCCGGCGCCGGCCTCTTCTTCTCGCCCGCGATCGGCCTCGTGGCCAGCCTTTATCCGGCCGGGCGGCGAGGCGTCCCCGTCGGCACGTTCAGCTCGGCGTTCAGCGCCGGCGCCGCCCTCGGGATCCTCGGCAGCTCCCTCCTCGTCCCCGCGGTCGGCTGGCGTCTCGCTCTCGGGCTCGGCGGGGTCGCGCTCGGACTGATCACCGTCCTCGCCTTCCTGCTCATCCCCCGGGAGGCGGGGGCGCCCGAACCGTCGGTGTCGACCCGGGGGGTCCCGGCGGCCCTGCGGCTGCGCGCGGTCTGGGCCCTCGGGTTCGCGTTCATCGGTTTGGAGGGGGCGACGTTCGCCACGAGCCAGTTCGTGGTGCCGTACGGGGAGACGGTCCTCGGCTGGTCGGCGCTGCTCGCCGGGGCGGTCGCGATGATGTTCGTCCTCCCGAGCGTGGTCGGCGGCCCAATCGGCGGAGCGTTCGCCGAACGGTACAGGAATCACCGGACCCAGCTCGTGGCCGCGACCGCGACCGGCGCGGCGGTGCTGGTCGCCCTGCCCTACGCGGGCGTGGCGGTCGCCGTCGGGGTCGGCGTGGTGTTCTCGTTCGCCTACGGGTTCGTCTACGCCGTCATGTACGTGATCCCGCACTACTGGAGCGGCCTGCCGGCCTCCGAGGTCCCGCTCGGCATCGGCCTGTTCAACTCGATGCAGCTCGCCGGCGGGGCCGGGGTCTCGGCCCTGTTCGGCTGGGTCGTCGCCCAGAGCTCGTACGCGACCGGGTGGACGATCCTCGCCGGCGTGGTCGTCCTGACCCTGGTCGCCCTCGTCGCGATGCCGCCGACCTTCCCGTCCGCGGCCGGTCCGCCGCTCTCGGGGGAGCCCGCCCCGCCCGGAGCGCCCGGCCCGTAGCGCAGAGGTCCTCGATCGGACAGACGGGGCACCGCGGGCCCACCGGCCGGCAGACGTTCTGCCCGTGCTGCACCAGGAGCGGGTTGACGGGGATCCAGTACTTCGGGTCGACCTCCGCCGTGAGGCGCCGCTCCGTCTCCTCCGGGGTCCGGGTCCGGACGACGCCGAGGCGGTTCGCGATCCGGTGGACGTGCGTGTCGACCGGGATCGCCGGGATCCCGTAGCCGAAGACCAGGACGCAGTTGGCGGTCTTCGGCCCGACGCCCGGCATCGAGGTGAGCTCGTCGAACGTTCGGGGCACGACCCCGTGGAACCGGTCGCGCACCTCCTCGGCGACCCGTCGCAGGACGCGTGCCTTGGTGTGGTAGAACCCGGTGCCGTGGATCAGCTCCTCCACGGAAGAGGTCGGGGCCCGGGCCAGCGACTCCGGGTCCGGGTAGCGGGCGAACAAGCGTGCGCTGGCGACATCGGTCGCTTCGTCCCGTGTCCGTTGCGAAAGGATCGTCCCGATGAGCACCTGGAACGGGTTCTCGGCGTGGTCGCGCAGGTAGGGGACTCGCCAGTCACCGGTATGGTAGAAGGTGCTCAACCGGTCGAGCAGGGTATCCCACGGGAACTCGCGCCCGTTCATCGCCGGTCCCCGCGTCCGACCGGCGGGCTCTCGACCCCCGGGTCGGAGAGGTCGGGTTCCTCGCCGTCGCTCTCCTGCAGGAGCTCCCCGACCAGGTAGTCGCTCCCGACCACGAGGGTGAACCCGTCCGGGCCGGTCGCCGCCCGTGCGAGGTGGACCCCCTCCTCCGCGGTCCGGGCCTCGACGATCCGGGGGAACCGTCCGACGCCGTGCACCCGGAGCTCGGAGGCGGGGACGGAGCGCGCCGACCGGACCGGTACCACGACGAGGGTCCGGGCCAGCGGACTTAGGGCGTCCAGGATCCGGTCGACCTCCTTCCCGCGTAGGGAGCCAAAAACGATCGCGCTCTCCGAGGGCTCGGCGAGCGGGAGCAGCTCGCCCAGGCTCTCGGCGACCGCCCGCGCGCTCTCGGGGGTGTGGGCGACGTCGTAGAACAGGTCCGGTCGCTGCGCCACGCGCTGGAGCCTCCCGGGCCAGCGCACCGCGGCGAGCCCCCGGCGCGTCGCTTCGGCCGAGAACGGGCGGCCGACCGCGGTGAGAAAGCGGACCGCCGCGGCGACCGCGAGGGTCACGTTCTCCGCCTGGAACGTCCCCCAGAGCGGAAGCTGCAGGTCCTCGACCGTCACGGCGGGGAGCCGGACGTCCAGCCGCTGTCCCCGCTCGGAGAGCGAGCGGTGGTCGAAACCGACCTCGCGGCCGAGGTGCCAGAGGGGTACCCCCGCGCGGCCCGCCGCCGCCTCCACGACCGCCGCCGCCCCCGTCGGGAGGCGGCCGACCACCCCAGTCATCCCGGTATGTAGGATGCCGGATTTTTCTCCCGCGATCGCCTCGACCGTCGGGCCGAGCAGCTCGGTGTGCTCGAGCTCGATCGTCGTAAGGACGCCGACCCGGCTGTCGAGGACGTTGGTCGAGTCGAGCCGGCCGCCGACCCCGACCTCGATCACCGCCGCCTCGACGTGCTGGCGGGCGAACCAGTCGAACGCCAGCACGGTGGTGACCTCGAAGAACGTCGGGGCGCGGTCGATCGCACCGCTCGCCTGGAGGCGGGCGGCGGTCTCGTCCACGCGGGCCACCCCCTCGACCACCGACTCCCGGTCGATCGGGACCCGGTCGACCTGCATCCGCTCTCGGTAGCTCGCGAGGTGCGGCGAGGTGAAGAGGCCCGTCCGCAACCCGTGCGCCCGCAGGACCGCCTCGGCGAACGCCGCCGTGGACCCCTTGCCCTTGCTGCCGGTGAGGTGGACGGAAGGAAAGGCGCGTTCCGGATGGCCGTGGTCGGCGAGGATCGCACTCACGACCTCGAGGCCCGGGCGGATGCCGAACCGACGTCGAGCGAACAGCGAGTCGAGCGTCGCCCGATAGGCCCCGACGGGCTTCGCCGGGGTCGCGCGGGCCCCGGTCCGTCTCTTCAGCGCCACACCCGATGGAGCCGCTCAGTAGGTGGACCGTTCGCGGTAGGAACCATAGACGTCCTGGAAGGCGTGGACGACCTCGCCGAGCGTCGCGCGGGCGCGCAACGCGTCGAGTACGGCGGGCATCGTGTTCTCGCTCTCGGTCGCGGCGACCTGGCGGAGGCGCTCGAGCGCGGCCTCCCAGCGCGGGCGGGAGCGGCGGCTCCGGAGGGTCGCGAGCCGGCGGGACTGGAGGCGCCGGGCCTGCTCGGAGATCTTGAGGCGCGGGACCTTGACCGGCCCCTCCACGAGGTAGGAGTTGACGCCGACGACGTTCTGCGCCTTCGACTCGACGGCCCGCTGGTAGCGGAAGGAGGCCTCCTGGATCTCGCGCTGGAAGAACCCGCGCTCGATGCCGGCGACGACCCCGCCCATCTCGTCGATCCGCTCGAAGTACCGACGGGTCTCCTCCTCCATCGTGTCGGTGAGCCACTCGACGAAGTAGCTCCCGGCGAACGGGTCGACGGCGTCGGCGACCCCGGACTCGTGGGCGATGATCTGCTGCGTGCGCAGGGCGATCCGGACCGCGTCCTCGCTCGGGAGCTGCAGCGCCTCGTCGTAGGAGTTGGTGTGCAGCGACTGAGTGCCCCCCAGGACCCCGGCGAGCGCTTGGATCGTCGTGCGGACCACGTTGAGCTCGGGTTGCTGGGCCGTGCACGAGCAGCCGGCGGTCTGCGTGTGGAACCGCAGCCAGCGCGAGCGGTCCTTCTTCGCGCCGAACTCCTCCTTCATCACGTCGGCCCAGACGCGGCGGGCGGCGCGGAACTTGGCGATCTCCTCGAAGAAGTCGTTGTGAGAGTTGAAGAAGAAGGACAGGCGCGGGGCGAACTCGTCGACGTCCAGCCCCCGCTCGAGGGCGGCCGCGACGTAGGCGCGCCCGTCGGCGAGCGTGAAGGCGAGCTCCTGGACGGCGGTCGAGCCGGCTTCGCGGATGTGGTAGCCCGAGATCGAGACCGGGTTCCAGCGGGCGGTGTGCCGGGTCGCGAACTCGATCGTGTCCGTCACGAGCCGCAGCGCCGGCCGCGGCGGGTAGAGGAACTCCTTCTGCGCGATGTACTCCTTCAGGATGTCGTTCTGGGTCGTTCCCCCGAGCCGGGCGAGCGGGACCCCGGTCGCCTCCCCCGAGAGGAGGTACATCCCCCAGAGGATGTTCGCCGGGGCGTTGATCGTCATGCTCGTCGTCACGTCCGCGAGCGGGATGCCGGCGAGGAGGCGCCGCATGTCGTCGAGCGAGCTCACGTTCACCCCGCACTTGCCGACCTCCCCGAGCGACTCCGGGTCGTCCGCGTCCAGCCCGTAGAGCGTCGGGTCGTCGAAGGCGATCGAGAGCCCGGACTCCCCGTGCCGGAGCAGGTAGTGGAAGCGCCGGTTCGTGTCCTCGGGCGAGCCGAACCCCGAGAACATCCGCATCGACCAGACCCGCCCGCGGTACATCGTCGGGTGCACGCCGCGCGTGAACGGGGGGGCGCCGGGGTAGCCGATCCGGTCGAACCCGGAGCGGGGGGAACGCGGGGTGTACAACCCGGCGACGGGGATCCCGCCGAGGGTGGTGAACTCGTCCTTCCGTTCCGGGCTCTTCGCCCGCGCCGGGGCGAGGACCTCGGCCTCCCACCGTCGGGTCGCCTCCTCCACCGGGTCGTGGTCGCGGGCCCGAGGGATCCGGGAGGCGGCCGGTCGGGAGTCCGGACGGCTGGCGGACATCGTCGGAAAGAGAGACTCGGGCTCGGATAAGCCCGGGGGTCACCCCGGGGCCGGCGGCGGCGCGCTCGGTCGCCGGCGGCTCCGGGGCGACGGCATCCGCAGGCCGAGCACGTCCGAGGTGCCGCGGCGGTGGACCTTGGCGTGCAGCTCCTTCGCGAAGACCTCGAACGAGTCGCCGGTCCACTGGGTGTTGTCCGCGAGGACCGGCGCGCCGGGGGAGAGCTTCGGTCGCAGGAGCGAGAGCTCGAGGGTCAGCCGCTCGGGCGTGTGAAGGTCGTCGTGGAGGAAGAGGTCCACCGACGGGAGCTCGCCGAGCAGGGCGGGAAGCACCGCGGCGGCGTCCCCGACCCTCAGGTCCCACCGGGGAGAGCGGAAGGGGATCGCCCATCCGCTCGACAGACCCGGCGGGATCGAGACCGGGGACTCGTCCTTGCCGAGGACCGGTCCCTTCTGGGGCGTCGGGAGGTCGATGGAGTGGAGCGTCCCCGAGCGGTTCTTGTCGAGCGCGAGCAGGAAGTGGGCCGACGAAAGGCCGCTGCTCACCCCGGTCTCGATGACGTGCTGAGGGCGGAGGAGCCGCACGAGCGAGTACAGCTCGAGCGGGGCGGAGAACTGGGCGTAGTTCGCGCGGCCCCCGGCCACATGCCGCCGGTGGATCTCCTCCTGCACCGGGACGATCGAGTCGAGCTCCTCCAGCACCTCGAGGATCCGTTCGTTCGAGGCCCCGGAGAGCGCCCGGAGCCAGCGAAGGTTGACCGAGGTCCGGGGGTCGGCGAGCGCGTGGCGGCCTCTCGCGCTCAGCGCGCGGACCCGGTGGGCGAGGTCGGGTGGGGCTCGAGAATCCGCGGGCGCGCTCATCGGGTCCTCGAGGTCGTCTCGGGCGATAGGCGGGGGGCCAGATGGGCCTTGCGGACGTTCAGCCGCGCGGTCGAGGTCCGCACGTCCCACTCGGCCTCGTCCAGCACGAGGCGTTGCCGCCAGAACGGCGCGTCCACGACCAGCGTCTCGTACTCCCCGCCTTCCCCGGCTACGTGCACGCTCGCCCCGGAGGCGTTGCGCGCTTCGAGCCGGCGGAGGAGCTCGAGGTCGAGCCGCTGGCCGAGGAGCTCGGGGCCGAGCGACTCCGCCGCGAGGTGGACGAGGCGGATGTCGAGTCCCGCGGCGATCTCTTCCCGGACGACGCGCCCCGCCTCCTTCCGCCAGAGCGGTGTGTAGACCGGGCGGCCGAGGCCCGCCGCCACCCGGAGGAGGCGCGCCCATTGGTAGGACGACTCGACCGCTCCGGCGACCACCCAGCCGTCGCCGCCCCGGAGGGCCTCCTCGAGCGCCGCGAGCTCCCCGGTTTCCCCCCGAGCTCGGACCGGCACCGAGCGGAACGACTTCCCCCACGCCTCCGCCTGGAGCGCGACCAGCTCGAGGTTCGGGGTGTGGAACATCATCGAGTCGGGGTCCTCGGGCCGGAGCACGACCAGCTCGTCCACCGTCCGTCCCTGCGTGTCCGCGAGGTGGGCCGAGTAGATCGAGTCCTTGCCGCCCGAGACGAGCGCGGTGACGGTCATCGCCCGCTCAGCCCGGCAGGGTCAGTCCGGCGCGCCATTGGGCGTAGAGCGGGTCGAGCTCGACCGAGGCCAGCGCCGTCTCGCCCCAGCGCAGCTTCCCGCTCGTCGTGATCACCCGGCCGACGAGCCGGCACGGCTGGCCTCGAAGACTTCGCTCGAACTCCGTGCGGTGCCGCGCGCCGACCTCCACGACGAACCGCGAAGCGCCTTCGGCGACCAGGGCCCGGCCCGGTGAGCCGGCCCCGGTCGCTTCGAGGTCGACGTCGAACCCGAGCCGCCCGCCGAACGCCATCTCGGCCAGCGCGACCGCGAGCCCGCCTTCCGACACGTCGTGGGCCGAGCGGACCCAGCCGCGGTCGATGGCCCGGAGGAGGGCCTCGCCGAGCCGTCGGAGGCGCCGGGGGTCCGTGGGAGGGACCCGGAGACCGGCCAAACCCCGGCGCCGGGCCCAGAGGGAGCCCCCGAGCTGGGGGGCCGTCCGGCCCAGCAGGTAGAGGGGACTCCCCTCCTCCTTGAGGTCCGAGGTCACCGCCCGGCGCAGGTCCGCGACCAGCCCCGTCGCCATCAGGACCGGGGTCGGCGGGATCTCCGCCCCGAGGCCGCCGTTGTAGAAACTGACGTTGCCGGACGGTACCGCGAACCCCAGCGCGGCCGCGCCGCGCGACAGCCCCCGGGTGACCGCCGCGAAGTCCCCGAGGACCCGCGGGTCCTCCGGGTTGCCGAAGTTCAGGCAGTTCGTGAAGGCGTCCGGCCGCGCCCCGACCGCGTAGAGGTTGCGTGCGGCCTCCTCGACGACGGCCTCCGCTCCGCGTCCGGGGTCGGCGGCGCAGAGCCAGGGTTGGGTCGCGGTCGTCACGGCGAGCGCCTTCCAGCTGTCGGGGCGGGGCTGGAGGATCGCCGAGTCGCCGTGCGAGGGAGAGGAGACGTCCCCGTGGAGCGGGCGTACGGAGGTCCGGCCCTGGACCTCGTGGTCATAGACCCGGATCACTGGCTCGCGCGAGACCGACTCCGGGTCCAGCACCATCTCCGCGAAGAGGGCCCCCAGGTCGTCGGACGGAACGGGCGGAGCGGCTCTGACGGGTACGCGGCGTGCGCGGGTGGGGCGATGGAGCGGCGGGGGGTCGACCCGGAACCCGACCCGCAGGTGGGCGACCGGGCGGCCGTTCCACTCGACCGTCTCGTACGGAGGGGGCGCGACCGAGCCGATTGCCGTGGCGGGCACGTCGTAGCGCCGGAAAATCGTCAGCAGCTCGTCCAGGTCCTTCGGGCGGACGTCGAGCACCATCCGCTCTTGGGACTCGGAGACCCAGACCTCCCACGGTCGGAGGTCGGGTTCCCGCAGCGGCACGAGGGCGAGGTCGAGCGCCATTCCGAAGCCCCCGGCGTGGACCAGCTCTCCGAAGGCGGTGGCGACGCCTCCCCCGCCGAGGTCCTTGAGCCCCCGCACGAGCCCGCGGTCGAACGACTCGAGGCAGGCGTGGATCAGCGGCTCCTTCATGATCGGATTGCCGAGTTGCACCGCGCCCCGCGACTCGGACTCGCTGCGGTCGGTGATCTCTTTCGAGGCGAAGGCAACCCCCCCGATCCCGTCCCGACCGGTGAGCCCCCCCACGAGGACGAGGCGGTCCCCGACCGCTCGGGCCCGGTTCGGCAACAGCCGCCCCTTCGGGAGGAACCCGAGGCACCCGACGTTCACCAGCGGGTTGACGACGTAGGCCTCGTCGAAGTAGATCCCGCCGGACACCGTCGGAACGCCGACCCGGTTCCCGTAGTCCCGGATCCCCGCGATAACGCCGTTGGCCAGGTACCGGGGGCTCTTCACCCCCTTCGGGGTCCGTTCCTCGGGCAGGTCGAGCGGCCCGAAGAAGAGCGGGTCGGCCAGGCCGATCGGCTTGGCGCCGACCGCGAGGACGTCCCGGAGGATGCCGCCTATCCCGGTGGCCGCCCCGCCGTACGGTTCGACCGCGGAGGGGTGGTTGTGGGACTCGATGCGGAGGGCGTAGGCGTAGCCGTCCTCGAACTGCATCACGCCGGCGTCCCCGGTGCCCAGCACGCGCGGCCGGGGCCGAAGACGGGAGAAGGCGGCCTTCAGGAACGGTCGGGAGCTCTTGTAGCTGCAGTGCTCGCTCCAGCTCTGCGCGAGGCCCGCGAGCTCCACATCGGTGGGGTCCCGGCCCTCGACGCGGAAGTAGGCCCGCACCCTCCGCAGCTCCCGGAGGTCGAAGCCGAGCCCTCGCTCCTTCGAGAGCGCCAGGAGCCCGGTGTCGGAGGCGGTGCGGAAGGGGACGACCGTCGCTTCCGGCGCCCACTCGGCCATGGGGTCAGGTCGGGACCGGCCGCACCGACACCCGGTGGATCACCGGGTTGGCGAGCAGTCGGTCGACCGCCTCCTCCGACAGCCGCTGGGCCTCCGGGGGAGAGACGTCGTCGAAGAGAAGGTCGTAGACCCGCGCCGTGGTCACGTGGGGGACCGCTCGCAGGCCGAGGAGGGCGAGCGACTTTTCGACGCTCATCGCCTCGGCGTCGACCACCCCCGGCTTGAGCTCGATCCGCACCTCCATCCGCACGGAACCCTTCGGGGGAGAGCTCATCGAGCGTCGCTACCGGTGCGGACAGATAATCCTAAGCCCGAGGGCGGGGGTCCGCGCGGTACCGGCGGGTTCCGAGCCTCGAGTGGGGCGCAAGGGACCACCGGCGCGCCGCCGACGACGAAACAGTCAAAAAACCTATATAGT
Source organism: Thermoplasmata archaeon (assembly GCA_035501555.1). GTDB lineage: Archaea > Thermoplasmatota > Thermoplasmata > Lutacidiplasmatales > UBA184 > Lutacidiplasma. The sequence goes on from DATJWA010000001.1 coordinate 72,138, forward strand.
GGGCCTTTCTCGGGCCGCCGGCGCGGTGGGGGCCGGCCGTCAGTGCATGGAGGAGTTCATCTGCAGTGTTGAGTTCCTCCGGGGGCCGGCCGAGTTCTTCGCCCGCGTGTCGAGCGAAGCCGGCGGCGTACGCGACTACCGCGGGCCGACATCGAGCGGTGTGATCGATCAAGTGATTAACGACCTCCAAGAGGAGTTCGAGTCCGCCCCCGCGGCGTAACGGAGTCGTGGGCCGGGCATTCGCTTTCCACGGTGGGTAGAACGTACACAAAGGGGGATCCATGGAGAAACAACCGTCGTCCAAGGCGCCGGTGAGCCGCGCGGTCGAGAGTGCGTTCACGAAGGTCTGGGGGGACGAGCACGTCGTCGCCCTCATCGCCCTGAAGGTCGAGACGAGCGAGGCCGACAACGTCGCGGCCGAGGTCGCGAAGTTCGTCGAGGCCGAGGACGTCTTCCTGGTCACGGGCGACACCGACATCTTCGTCAAGGTCCGGTTCCCCCACTACGAGGAGCTGAAGGAGTTCGTCCTCCACCGGCTCCCCGGCGTTCGCGGCATCCGCGAGACGAAGACCCTCCTGGTCGTGACCGCCTACAAAGAGGGCGGAGAGTCCCACACCGCATGAACGCCTCCTCTCCCTCGAACTCGACGCCCGGCTCCGCCGTCCTCTCCCCCTCTCCCGTGGGCGAGGCCGAGACCCCGCTGCAGCGGCTGGTTGACTCGCTCGGAGAGCTCGCCGACGACCCCTCGGTCCCGAGGAACATCCGGCGCGGGGCCCAGGCCGCAAAGGGGGAGATCCTCAAGCCCCGGGTCGCGCAGGACGTGCGCATCGCGAGCGCCGTCGCCGTCCTGGACGAGCTCGCGAACGACCCGAACATCCCGACCCACGGCCGGACCGCGATCTGGTCGATCATCTCCGGCCTGGAGAGCCTTCAGTGAACCCCCCGATGGATAGGCTGAAATACCGCGCCCGGGTCCTCGCTCTCCGGAGCGGTCGCGGGCCCGTAGCTCAGCTAGGCAGGTCGCGCGGTCACCCGAGCGGCCCTACAAAGAGCATCCGGCTTTTAACCGGGTGGTCGGGGGTTCGATCGAGCCTCCCCGCCGGCGCGGGGGTGCTCCGGACGTCCCCCCGGGCCCGTCCCTCTCCTCGGAGTACCCCATGAGTCCCGCTGCCCCGCGCCGCGCGCGCAAGAAGAAGGACGACAAGCCGTCGACCCGTCCGTTCGTCGCGCATCACCTCGCCCCGCGCCACGAGGTCATGGGCGAGGAGGAGTCGCGCAAGATGCTCGAGGTCCTCGACACCTCCCCCGAGCGGATGCCGAAGATCCTCGTCTCGGACCCGGGGCTCCAGACCGACCCGAAGTTCACCGCCGAACGGGACGCTGGGACGAATCTGGTCGGGCGCCTCGTCCGCATCCACCGGCCCAGCCAGACGGCCGGCACCGCGGTCGCCTACCGGGTGATCGTCGCCTCCACGGGAGGTTCGTAGTCCATGCGCGAAATCGTCGATGCCTTCTTCCGAGAGCGCTCGATCGTCAACCACCACCTCGCGAGCTTCAACGACTTCCTCCCCACCAAGGACAACCCGAACTCCCGGATGCAGCGCATCGTCGACGAGGCGCGCGTCAGCGAGGACTCGACCGAGCGCGGGATCATCCGCCTGGACGTCCAGAAGACCAAGAGCTCGATCTATGTGCGGGTCGGCCGCCGCCGGGACGCCCGCGGCGTCGTCAACCCGTCGGCCGAGCCGACGATCTTCATCGGCGCCCCGTTCGTCAAGGAACCGGTGGGCTCGAAACCGACCCTCACCCCGATGGAGGCGCGCCTGAGGAACCTCACCTACCAGGCCCCCATCTACCTCAAGGTCACGGTCGTCGAGAACGGCGTGGAGCGCGCCCCCGAGGACGTCCACATCGGCGACCTGCCGATCATGGTCAAGAGCCGTCCGTGCAACCTGAACCGCTACAAGGTCAGCGAGGACGACCAGATCTGGCTCTCCGACGACGAGTACCGCGCCAAGCTCGTCGAGTACGGCGAGGACCCGCTCGACCCGGGCGGCTATGCGATCATCGGCGGCACGGAGCGGGTCATCATCTCGCTCGAGGACCTCGCGCCGAACCGGATCTTCGCCGAGTACAACGAGCGGTACGGCACGCCGATCGAGAGCGCGAAGGTGTTCAGCCAGCGGGGCGGCTACCGCTCGCTCACGGTCGTCGAGAAGAAGAAGGACGGCATCCTCCAGGTCTCGGTCCCGACGGCGAGCGGGCAGATCCCGCTCGTGGTCCTGATGAAGGCCCTCGGGATGAAGAACGACGAGGAGATCTTCCAGGCCGTCCTCGGCGAGCTGTTCCCGCTGGACGAGCCGTTCGTCCAGACGATGAAGCACCTCCTCAACGTCAACGTCGAGGAGTGCGTTTCCAAGAAGCTCTACCCGCCCGAGGGGATCCAGTCGACGGAGGACGCGCTCGTCTTCCTCGAGAAGAAGTTCGCGACCGGTCAGGCGAAGGAGTACCGGCAGCGGAAGGTCGACGGCATCCTCGACCGCTCGCTCCTTCCCCACCTCGGCGACACCCGCGCCGACCGCCTGAAGAAGGCGCTGTACCTCGCGCGCATGGCCCGTACCGTTCTGGAGCTCCACCTCAAGGTGCGGGGCGAGGACGACAAGGACCACTACGCGAACAAGCGCCTCAAGCTCGCGGGGGACCTCATGGAGGACCTCTTCCGCGTCGCCTTCTCGCTCCTGCTCAAGGACCTCAAGTACCAGCTCGAGCGCTCGTTCGCCCGGAAGAAGGACCTGCGGATCGCGAGCGCGATCCGGCCCGACCTGCTCACGCAGCGGCTCGTGCACGCGCTGGCGACCGGCAACTGGGTCGGCGGGCGCGCCGGGGTGAGCCAGGTGCTCGACCGGACGAGCCACATGTCGACGATCAGCCACCTGCGCCGGGTCACGAGCCCGCTGACCCGGACGCAGCCGCACTTCGAGGCGCGCGACCTCCACCCCACCCAGTGGGGACGCCTCTGCCCGAACGAGACGCCCGAGGGGCAGAACTGCGGCCTCGTGAAGAACTACGCGCTCTGCGTCGACGTCTCCGAGGGCGCGGACGAGGAGGAGGTGACCCTCATCCTCCGGGACCTGAACACCCGCGAGATCGGGCCGGATGTGCTGGAAGAGTCGGCCGCCCCGAAGGGCCGTCGCGCCGCGCGGGTCTACGTCAACGGCAACCTGGTCGGCCTCCACTCCCAGCCGGTCGACCTTGTCCGGGAGATCCGCGAGCGGCGCCGCACCGGCACGCTCTCGCCCACGCTCGGCGACAAGACCTACGAGATCAACGTCCGCTACGACGACGAGATGAACGAGGTCATCGTCCACTGCGACCAGGGCCGCCTTCGGCGTCCTCTCGTGGTCGTGAAGGGCGGGGTCCCCCGCGCCTCCCGCTCCGACCTGGACGACCTCGCCCGCGGCACGCTCTCCTTCTCCGACATGATCCGCCAGGGGAAGATCGAGTGGGTCGACGCCGAGGAGGAGGAGGACAGCCTCATCGCGGTCGACCCGTACGTCATGCCCGACCGGTGCCCGAAGTGCACCAAGGCGCTCTCGCGCTCGGACATCCGCTGGGCCTCGATGGGCGAGAAGGGCGACTCGGCCACCGTCGAGTGCGGGCTCTGCCACTCGACGTTCCCGACCGCGACGCTGCTCACGGACCGCCACACCCACCTCGAGATCGACCCGAACCTGATGCTCGGCGTCTGCACGGGGCTGATCCCGTACCCCGAGCACAACTCCGCCCCGCGCAACACGATGGGCTCGGGGATGGCCAAGCAGGCGCTCGGCGTCGAGTCGGTGAACTACCGCCGCCGGCCCGATACCCGCGGTCACCTGCTCCACTACCCGCAGGCCCCGCTCCTCCAGACCCAGACGATGCGCTACGTCCACTTCACCGAGCGGCCGGCGGGCCAGAACTTCGTCGTCGCGATCCTCTCCTACGAGGGGTACAACATGCAGGACGCGCTCGTGTTCAGCAAGGGCGCGATCGACCGCGGCCTCGGCCGCTCCTCGTTCTTCCGGACCTACCGCGGCGAGGAACGGAAGTACCCGGGCGGCCAGGAGGACCGCTTCGAGATCCCGCGCCCCGACGTCGCGGGCGCGCGCGTCGACACGGCCTACCGCAACCTCGGCGAGGACGGGCTGATCTTCCCCGAGCTCGAGGTCACCGAGGGCGACGTGCTCGTCGGCAAGACGAGCCCCCCGCGCTTCCTCGAGGAGAAGACCGACCTGCTCACGCCCCAGAAGCGCCGCGAGACGAGCGTCACCGTCCGCTTCGGCGAGTCCGGCTGGGTCGACAATGTGATCTTGACCGAGGGTGAGAACATCAGCAAGCTCGTCAAGGTGAAGGTCCGCAACCAGCGGGTCCCCGAGCTCGGCGACAAGTTCGCGAGCCGGCACGGCCAGAAGGGGGTCATCGGCCTCATCGTTCCGCCGGAGAACCTGCCGTTCACCCGCAGCGGCATCACGCCGGACCTCGTGATCAACCCGCACGCGATCCCCTCGCGGATGACGGTCGCCCACGTGCTGGAGATGCTGGGCGGCAAGGTCGGCTCGCTCGAGGGGCGCACGATCGACGGGACCGCGTTCAGCGGCGCCCGGGAAGAGGCGCTGCGGGACGGGCTGAAGGCGCTCGGCTTCCACCCGAGCGGGCGGGAGACGCTCTACGACGGGCTCACCGGCCGCCGGTACGAGGCGGAGATCTTCATCGGCCTGATCTACTACCAGAAGCTCCACCACATGGTCGCGGGCAAGATGCACATGCGCTCGCGCGGGCCCGTCCAGATCCTGACGCGCCAGCCGACCGAAGGGCGCTCGCGCCAGGGCGGTCTGCGGTTCGGTGAGATGGAGCGCGACTGCCTCATCGGCCACGGGGTGGCGATGGTCATCAAGGACCGCCTGCTCGACGAGTCGGACGGCACGGTCCAGTACGTCTGCGGCAACCCGGAGTGCGGCCACATCGCGATCCCGGACTCGCGGGCGAGCTCGCTACGGTGCCCGAGCTGCGGGAACACCTCCTCGATCTACCCGGTCGAGATGAGCTACTCGTTCAAGCTCCTCCTCGAGGAGCTGATCAGCCTCGGGGTCGTGATGCGGCTCCAGCTCGAGGAGATGCGGTAGGAGGGTCGAAGATGGCGCAGAGTCTGTCCAAGCGGATCAAGAGCCTGCAGTTCGCCTTCCTCTCCCCGGACGAGATCCGCCGCATGAGCGGCGTGAAGATCATCACGGCGGACACCTACGACGACGACGGCTACCCGATCGAGATGGGGCTCATGGACCTCCACCTCGGGGTCATCGAGCCGAACCTAAGGTGCCGCACCTGCGGCGGCCGCGTCAACGAGTGCCCCGGCCACTTCGGGATCATCGAGCTCGCGATGCCCGTGATCCACGTCGGCTACGCGAAGGAGATCAAGCGCCTGCTCCAGTCGACGTGCCGCGCCTGCGGACGGATCCTCCCGGACGCCCCCAGCCCCCGCGCCGAGGTCGTCTCGGACTCGGAGGACGCGGCCCCGGCCCCGCGGTCCCGCGAGCCGAAGGACGAGCGCGTCTGCCCCCACTGCCACGAGGTGCAGCAGCGGATAGTGCTCGACAAGCCGACGACCTTCCGCGAGAACTCCCACAAGATTACCCCGAAGGAGGTCCGCGCGCGCCTCGAGCGGATCCCGAACGAGGACGTGAGCGCCCTCGGGCTGAACCCGCGCTTCGGCCGGCCGGAGTGGATGGTCCTCACGGTCCTTCCCGTCCCGCCGGTCCAGGTGCGGCCGTCGATCACGCTGGAGAGCGGCGAGCGGAGCGAGGACGACCTCACCCACAAGCTGGTCGACGTCCTGCGGATCAACCAGCGCCTGCGCGAGAACCGCGACATGGGCGCCCCCCAGCTCGTGGTCGAGGACCTGTGGGAGCTGCTCCAGTACCACGTCACGACCTACTTCGACAACCAGACGAGCGGCATCCCGCCGGCCCGCCACCGCTCCGGGCGCCCGCTCAAGACGCTCGCCCAGCGCCTCAAGGGGAAGGACGGCCGGTTCCGCTCGAACCTGTCGGGTAAGCGGGTCAACTTCTCCGCGCGCACGGTGATCAGCCCCGATCCCCTCCTGTCGATCAACGAGGTCGGCATCCCTGCCGAGGTCGCCCGCGGCCTCACGGTGCCGCTCCACGTCACGCTCCAGAACCAGGAGGTCGCCAAAGAGTTCGTCCGTCGCGGACCGTCGCCTCCGCCGGACGCCGAGGGGCGGTACCGGTGCGGCGTCAACTACCTGATCCGCGAGGACGGCCAGCGGATCAAGGTCATGGAGAAGAACGCGGAGGCGTGCGCCGAGCTCGTCCTCCCGGGGTCGGTCGTCGAGCGCCAGCTCGTCGACGGCGACATCGTGCTGTTCAACCGGCAGCCGAGCCTCCACCGGATGAGCATGATGGCGCACTTCGTGCGGATCCTCCCCCACAAGACGTTCCGCTTCAACCTGTGCGACTGCCCGCCATACAACGCCGACTTCGACGGCGACGAGATGAACCTTCACGTCCTCCAGAGCCAGGAGGCCCGGGCGGAAGCGAAGGTCCTGATGAAGGTGGAGGAGCACATCCTCTCGCCCCGCTACGGCGGCCCGATCATCGGGATGCTCCACGACCACATCACCGCCGGCTTCCTGCTGACGTACCAGAACCCTAGCTACAGCCGGGCGGAGGTCACCTACCTCCTCTCCAAGCTCAACTACCCGGTCCCCCCGCCCGCGGGGAAGGACAAGGACGGGAACCCGTACTGGACCGGCAAGCAGCTCTTCTCGCTCACGCTGCCGAGCGACCTCACGATCGAGTTCCGCTCGAACATCTGGGCGAAATGCGACTGCGCCCCGCTCTCCTGCAAGCACGACGCCTGGGTCGTCATCGAGAACGGCGTCCTCAAGGCCGGGACGATCGACAAGAAGGCGATCGCCTACGAGAAGGGGGCGGTCCTGGACGCGATCGCGCGCAACAACGGCATGGCCCGCGCCCGCCAGTTCCTGGACGAGATGAGCCGCCTCTGCATCACCGCGATCAGCTTGAAGGGCCTGTCGACGGGGATCGACGACGAGGACGTCCCCGAGGGGGCCCAGAAGGAGATCCGCCAGGCCCTCGAGGACGCCCGGATCCAGGTCACCGAGCTCGTCGACCAGTACCGCCACGGCAAGCTCGAGCAGATGCCCGGGCGCTCGCTGGAAGAGACCCTCGAGGTCATGGTGCGCCGCGAGCTCGGCCAGGCGCGGGATAAGGCCGGCGACATCGCCGGCCGCCACCTCGGTCTCGAGAACCCGGCCGTGATCCTCGCCAAGTCCGGCGCCCGCGGCTCGATGCTGAACCTCACCCAGATGGCCGGCTCGGTCGGCCAGCAGTCCGTGCGGGGCGAGCGCCTCCTGCGCGGGTACGTCCACCGGACGCTCCCGCACTTCGTCCGGGGGGACCTCGGGGCCGACGCGCGGGGGTTCGTCAGCTCGAGCTACAAGCTCGGCCTCTCCCCGACGGAGTACTTCTTCCACTCGATGGGCGGCCGGGAGTCGCTCGTCGACACCGCGGTGCGGACGAGCCGCTCCGGCTACATGCAGCGGCGCCTGATCAACGCGCTGGAGGACCTGAACGTCGCCGAGGACGGCACCGTGCGGAACACCGCCGGCACGATCATCGAGTTCCAGTACGGCGAGGACGGCATCGACCCGGCCCGCTCGTTCCAGGGGGAGGCCGTCCCGCTGGACGAGGTCGTCTCCCAGGTCCTCGGGCGTCGCGTCCGCGCGACCGACCTGAGGGGCCCGGACGACGTCGACGGGGCCCCGCCAGTGCCCGAAGAGGAGCTCGACCTGCAGGCCGAAGCCCAGCAGGAGGAAGAGGGCGAGGAGGAGGAAGCCGAAGAGGTCGGCGAGCCCGGTGAGGGCCCCGAGTTCGGAGGCGAGTGACGATGGCCGAGGACCGGAAGCTCCCGAAGGACCTCGCCCAGCGGATCCAAGAGGTCGCGACGGCGGAGGGGGTCCGCATGCCCCCCCACCTGGTCGACACGCTGAAGGCCAAGATCCAAAGCCTGCGCCTCTCCCCGACCGAGACGTCCAAGATCCTCCACGAGGTCGCGCGACGCTTCGGGCTGGCCGAGGTCGACGCCCACGAGTCGGTGGGCATCATCGCGGCCCAGTCGATCGGCGAGCCCGGCACCCAGATGACGCTGCGGACGTTCCACTACGCCGGCGTCGCCGAGATGAACGTCACCCTCGGCCTGCCGCGCCTCATCGAGCTGGTCGACGCCCGCCGCGTCCCGTCGACCCCGATGATGACGGTCCACGTCGACCGGAAGCTGAAGAACGACCGGGACGCGGTCGAGCAGATCGCGCTCCAGATCGAGGTCACGACCGTGCCGGACGTCGCGGCGATCGGCACCGTCGTCGAGGACCTCAAGGTCGTCGTCTCCCCCCAGGCCGCGCTGATGGGCGCCCGAGGGGTCAAGCGCGCCGAGCTCGAGGCGGCGCTGCTCGAGCACCTGGACGGCCGCCTCTTCGAGCTGAAGCCGGGGAGCGGCGGCGGGGAGACTCGCGCCTTCGAGATCCTCCTCAAGGAGGCGAGCACGAAGGCGACGAAGTCGCGCAAGGAGGAGCTCGTCGAGGAGATGCCGTTCAAGAAGCTCCTCCTCGCGAGCGAGGAGGCCAAGGCGGTCCAGATCAAGGGGGTCCCCGGGATCCGCCGGGCCCTGATCCGTCGCGAGAAGGACGAGTACGTGATCTACACCGAGGGCTCGAACTTGGACGGCGTCCTCGAGATCGCCGGCGTCGACGGCGCGCGGACCACGACCAACTCGGTCTTCGAGATCTACCGCGTCTACGGCGTGGAAGCGGCGCGGGCCGCGCTGATCTACGAGGCGAACCGCACGCTCGCCGAGCAGGGGCTCGGCGTCGACATCCGCCACCTGATGCTCGTCGCCGACCTGATGACGAACGAAGGGGACATCCGGGCGATCGGGCGGCACGGGATCTCGGGCAAGAAGTCGAGCGTCCTGGCGCGCGCCGCCTTCGAGATCACCGCCGCGCACCTCTTGCGCGCGGCGATCATCGGCGAGGTCGACGACCTCAAGGGGGTCGCCGAGAACATCATCGTCGGCCAGCCGATCACCCTCGGCACCGGTGCGGTGAACCTCGTCTACCGACCGCTCTCTAGCGCCCCCAAGCCCGCCGCCCCGGCCCCGCCGCCGCCCCCGAGCGAGCCGGTCGCCGCCGAGGAGGGAGCGTAGATGGACCTTGCGCACGCGCTCAAGCTCGCCCTCGACACGGGGAAGGTGAAGCTCGGCGTCGAGGAGACGCGGGCCGCCGCCCAGGCGAAGAAGGCCAAGCTCCTCATCGTCTCGTCGACCTGCCCAGACGAGAAGCTGAAGAGCGACCGTTCGGTCGGCAAGATCCCCATCTTCCACTACCCCGGCACGGCGGTCGAGCTCGGCCAGGCGTGCGGCCGGCCGTTCCCGGTCAGCGCGATGGCGATCCTGGACGCTGGCTCGAGCGCGATCCTCACCCTCGAGACGTAGGACGGGCCCGGAGCGCGAACCTCTTCTTCCCATGACCGAGATCGCCTTCGACAACGAGACGATCGGCTACATCCGCCTCTTCGAGGAACGGACCGGGGCCCGCGTGCGCGACTGCCTCGAGACCGAGGACAAGCTCGTCTTCCTCGTCCACCCCGGCGAGGTGCACAAGGCGGTCGGGCCGGGCGGGGTCCTGGTCGACCGGCTGAAGGGGATGCTCAAGAAGGAGATCCAGGTCGTCGAGTACTCGGACGACACCGAGACGCTCGCGAAGAACATCTTCTACTGGTACTCCCCGAAGCGCGTCGACTTCGCGTCGAAGGGCAAGGGACGCCACGCGACCGTCACGGTCGACCCGGCCTGGAAGGCCCGGGCGATCGGTAAGGCCGGCAAGAACCTCAAGGTCGCCCGCGCGATCCTCCTCCGCCACTCCGACGTCGTGAGCGTCAGCGTCGCCTAGGGACCCCCGTCCGGCCGCTCCGTCCCCCTCGCGGACGGTCAAGGATATGCGCCCTTCGGTCCTCGTCGGAACGTGACCGCGCGACGCCCCCGGATCCGCGCGGTGCTCTTCGACCTCGGGGGGACCCTGGTCGAGGAGTGCGACTTCAACTTCCTGGCCGAGCTGGCCCGCCGCCTGTACCTCGACGTCCACCCCGACCAGCTCGCCCACCACTACGTCGAGCTCGAACGCGAGTTCGACCAGAAGCCGCCCCCCGCGGACCGGGAGCGCCACCTCGCCGAGTTCTGGGGCGCGGTCCTCGAGGGGGCGGCGGGCAAGAAGCTCGACCCCGGGACCGGGGAGAACTTCCGCCGGCTGCTCCACGAGGAGGAGCACCCGATCCACCTCTACTCGGACGTCCGCCGCTGCCTCGCGCGTGTGCGGACGGCGGGCCGCTCGCTCGCGGTCGTCTCGAACTCCTCCAGCGAGGCCGCCGTCCGCCGGATCCTCGACCGCGGCGGGATCCTCGGCTACTTCGACCGCGTCTTCTCCTCGGGCACGGAGGGCGTCGCCAAGCCGGACCCCGAGATCTTCCGGCGCGCCCTGCGCCGCCTGCGCGTCCCTCCGGAGGAGGCGGTCCACGTCGGCAACCTCGCGGTCACTGACGCCCGGGCCGCCCGCTCGGCCGGCCTCCACGCACTATGGCTCAACCGCTACGGGACCGGGCTCGGCCTCGACCCGCCCGAGATCACCTCGCTCCTCGAGGTGCCGCTCTGGGTCCGCCGGTACGAGCGGGGCACGGCCTGAGCCGGGGGCGGCGGCCCTCGAAACCCTCTTGGGGCGGAAAGGCAGGCGGGAGGAGAGGCCATGTCGGGCGATGAGTCCTCGGAGGGGAGCGGGTCACCGGCGAGCGGGCGCGCGGGCGAGGCCCGAGCGGAGCCGGAGCCCCAGGTCCCGCGGTTCTCGCTCGACTACATGGACCGAACGACCGACCCGTCGACCGACTTCTACCGGTACGCCGCCGGTCGATGGGTCCGCGACAACCCGGTGCCCGCCGACAAGTCCCGCTGGGGGGGCTTCGACGAGCTCCTGCAACGGAACTTCCACGTGATCCGGTCGATCCTGGAGGAGGCGGCGGCGCTCCCCGCCGGGGCCGACGATCCGATCGCCCGCCAGGTCGGGGACTTCTTCGCCTCCGCGATGGACACCGAGCGCCTCGAGCGTCTCGGCCTACAGCCGATGGCTCCCGAGCTCGCCCGGATCGAAGCGGTCACCTCGGTCGAGGAGCTCTACCGGGTCGTCGCGCACCTGCACCGCCTCGGGGTGGAGGGGCTCTTCGAGACCTTCGTCTACCCCGACAAGAAGGCGAGCGACGTCTACGCCTTCTACCTGTACCAGGGCGGACTGTCGCTGCCCGACCGGGAGTACTACCTCGACCCCCAGTTCGCCCCGATCCTCGCCGCCTACCGCGCCCACCTCGAGCGCAGCTTCCGCTCGCTCGGCAGCAGCCCATCCGAGGCGACCGCGGCCGCGGAGGGGGTCCTCGGGGTCGAGACCGAACTCGCGAGGGTCAGCCGGAGCCGCACCGACCTCCGGGAGGAGGAGAAGAACTACCACCGCGTCCCGGTGGGCGAGCTCGCCGGGGCGCACCCGGCCACGCCGTGGGTGCTGTACCTCACCGAGCGGGAGGTAGGGAACGCTCCGCACGTGGTGGTCGGTCAGCCCGAGTTCCTGGACGCCCTCGACCGCCTGGTGCCGGCCCGTCCCCTCTCCGAGTGGAAGCAGTACCTCCGCTGGCAGGTCCTCCGGGACAGCGCCCGGTTCCTGCACGGGGCCGCGGAATCCGACTGGTTCGACTTCTTCCACCGCACCCTCCTCGGGCAGAAGGAGCCCGAACCGCGGTGGAAGCGCTCCGCGCTCGTGATCGACGCGGCGCTGGGGGAGGCCCTGGGCCGGCTGTACGTGGACCGGGCGTTCCCTCCGGAGGCGAGCGCGCGGATGCGCGAGCTGGTGGACGACCTGTGCGAGGTGTTCCGCAGCCGCCTTTCGGGACGGGAGTGGATGGGCGAAGCGACCCGGCGGAAGGCGCTCGAGAAGTTCGCCCGGTTCGAGCGCAAGATCGGCCACCCCGAGAAGTACCGGGACTACTCGTCCGTCCGCGTCGACCGCAGCGACTACCTCGGGAACGTCCACCGGGCGCGGCTGTTCGAGGACCATCGACAGGTGGTCCGGGTCGGCCAGCCCGTCGACCGCACCGAGTGGGGGATGACCCCGCCGACCGTGAACGCCTACTTCAGTCCCGTGACGAACGAGATCGTCTTCCCGGCCGGGATCCTCCAGCCGCCGTTCTTCGACGTGACGATGGACGACGCCGTCAACTACGGCGGGATCGGCGCCGTGATCGGGCACGAGATCACCCACGGGTACGACGACCAGGGGCGCAAGTTCGATGCCGACGGGAACCTCCGCGACTGGTGGACCGAGGCGGACGCCCGGGAGTTCGAGCGCCGGGCCCGGCAGGTCGTCGAGGAGTACAACCACTTCGAGGTGCTGCCGGGTCTGACCATCAATGGGGAGCTCACGCTCGGCGAGAACCTCGCCGACCTCGGGGGGCTGAGCATCGCCTTCGAGGCGCTCCAGCGCAGGCTCGCGAAGGACCCGGCGCGGCGCAAGACCGTCGACGGGCTCTCCCCGGAGCAGCGGTTCTTCATCTCCTGGGCCCAGGTCTGGCGGCAGAACTGTCGCGAGCCCGAGACCCGCCGTCGGATCGTCATGGACCCCCACTCCCCCGGCCCGTTCCGGGCCCGGGGGGCGGCGGAGAACCTGGACGCCTTCTTCGAGGCGTTCGGGGTCCGCCCCGGGGCGCCGATGTGGCGTCCGAAGGAGCACCGGGTCGGCATCTGGTAGCCGGCGACGCGCGGGCCCGGAGGAACGCGCCCCCCCGCTGGGGGCCGGCCCGACGCCGGTCGGCATCCGGGGGCTTAAGTAGGGCCCGCTCTTGGTTTCGCCCGCTGCGCTGGGACCCCCTATGGGGGTTCGAGCGCGGGACGCCGTCACGGCGAGGCGGGGATGCGTGAACCGCGCTCTTCCAAGGCGACGCCACAGATGGCCCGATGGGGCGTGGAGCCCCGAGAAACCCTTCCCGGAGACGGGGAGCGACCTCTCGGAGCCGACGGACGAGATCGACAACGTACGCGAATCGCTCAATTCAGCGAGAAGAGCATGAACCTGCCAGTCAGTAGATCGGTCACGACAGTATATTCCCGCACACGAGGAAGTGTGCACACAAATCCGGTTGATCCTGCCGGCGGGCACCGCTATTGGAGTTCGCTTAAGCCATGCGAGTCGAGAGGGGTAAGCCCTCGGCGCACTGCTCAGTAACACGCGGACAACCTGCCCTCGAGACGGGGATAACCCCGGGAAACTGGGAATAATACCCGATAGGTCTGGGATGATGGAAGGCTCCCAGGTCGAAACCCTGCGGGGCTCGAGGATGGGTCTGCGGCCTATCAGGTAGTAGGGGGTTTTACGGACCCCCTAGCCGAAGACGGGTACGGGCTTTGGGAGAAGTCGCCCGGAGATGGATTCTGAGACACGAATCCAGGTCCTACGGGACGCAGCAGGCGCGAAACCTCCACAATGTGGG
>DATJWA010000002.1:0-32881 GCA_035501555.1 Thermoplasmata archaeon
ACCGATCGGCCGGTGAAAGGTGGCTGAGCTCGATCATCCCGACCAACGAACCATCGTGGCCTAACGTGATCGCAAGTGCGAGGGACTCCCTCCGTCGAAACTGAACTCGCTTCCGCTTCACGAATTCGACGGCGTGCCGTCTAAGATACGGCCGAGGCAGCAAGTGTACGCCCCATCTCGTGGAGCGGTGAGCGGCCGCTCCACGGATGGTCTCCACGTCGCTGAGCTGAGGAAGTCGCAACACCAGCCGACGGGTACGGATGGGCAGGGTGGGCCATCGACGGGCCGGAAACTTCGACTCCGACTTCACGGGAGGAGCTTACCTCGACCGCTGATATTCCCTTTCCCGAGGGCCCTGGGGCGGGGCCAGTCGACGGCCATGCATCGGCCCGGGGGAACGGTCGGGCGTCCGTGCGTCCGGGGCCGGACCGCGGGAGCGTGCGGCGGATGAGGGCCCGTCCGAAGCGGGTCAGCAGGGATAGCGGGCTCGTGTCGACACTTTTAGAGGAGAGGGCGGTTCGCCCCCGCCCATGCAGTTCAGGATGGCGTACACCGGGATTCGCGTGAAGGACATCGAGGCCTCGCTCCGTTTCTACACTGAGATCCTAGGAATGCAGGTAGTCGAGCCTCTCCAATCGACACCGCCGACTGAGGGCAAAGTAGCGACCCTCCGCAGCCCAGGGTCGACGCAGCTCCTGGAGCTCAACTGGTATTCGGCCGGGAGCCGGTTCGGGACTCCCTACACGAACGGCGAGGACCTCGATCACTTGGCCTTCGAATGCGACGACCTGGCCAGGGCCGTCGGAGAGATCGAGCGACGAGGGGTCGAGGTCACGGTCCGCCCGAAGGAGATCGGGGAGAACGAGGGCTGGAACGAGGCCTTCGTGGAGGACACGAACGGGATCTGGATCGAGTTACTTCAAGCGAGGCGGACCCCTACGGCTTCGAGTTGAGGAGTCATCGTACCGCCGGTTTGGTGGGGCCTGCGATCCGGACGGAACCCGCTTCGAGCCTCAGGAGCCACCGTCCCGGTATCGATCTCCGAAGAGGCACGCCCCGATGGAGTAGACGCCTCCCGTTCCCGAACGCGGATCGGGCTCCGGCCGTTGAACGATGGAATTCCAAACCCGGGTGGGAGGGATGTCCCACCGGACTGGTCACGGAACCGCACTCACTGCTTCCGAGTTGCGAACCCCTCGGCGAGCCATCCGATGATCATCCCCCAGCCCTCCTCGTGGGCGCGGGCACTCTTCGCACTCTGGAGCCCCCGGTGACGAAGGGAAAACTGCGTCCCCTTGCCATGGGTTCGCAACGTGATCCTGACCAAGGTTTCAGCCCCGAGGGTTCCCTCGGAAGCCCAAGTGTGCTCGACCAGCGTCGGCTTGTCGAGCTGTAGGAAGCGACCGAAGTGGGTCGGGAGCGGCATCGGCGGGCCCATGTTGATGTAGAACACCCCGTCCACGGCGCGATTCATGATGACGCTCCGGATTCCGTGGCGCTTGGACCAAGGGCTCGCCGGGTGCTTGGGATTGGTCCACGCCTCGAAGACCTCGCTGGGCGTAGCTGCGATCTCACGGGTCACCCTCGCGACAACGGGCCGCTTCTTCACGTTCTTGTTCTCCGGCTCTCGTAGAATTCTGGCAAGGATGTTCTCTTGGGGGTGAAGCAGCGACAAATCAAATACGTCTGCAATCGGGGTTACTGTCCTCGGTTCTTCGGATTCTGAACAGCGAGTTTCATGTGGGACGCCCGCCTTCGATGGCGGACTGCCACGATGGGGCCACGTAGGACGACCGAAGCCGGGACATTCCACATACGCCCGGCGACCGAAACTGATCTGCCCGGCGTCCTTGGATGCTTGCGAGAGTCGTTCGAGCCGTACCGCGCTGATTACACCCCCGCGGCGTTTGCGGACACCGTACCCTCGGAGGGAGACGTCCGAGAGCGATTCCGGGGGATGACCATCTTGGTGGCGGAGGACCCCGCTGGAGCCATAGTCGGAACCATCGCTTGCGCAGCTGCATCCGCCGCGGAAGGGCATCTCCGCGGATTGGCCGTCAGACCCGACTGACAGGGATCTGGAGTTGCGGGAGAGCTGCTGGATGGTGCTCTGGAACGCCTGCGATCTTTGGGATGTCGGCGAGCTACCCTGGATACCACCCAGCCGCTAGAACGAGCCGTACGGTTCTATGAGAAGCACGGCTTCCGGAGGACGGGCAAGGTCACCGACTTCTTTGGCATGCCATTGTTCGAATTTGCCCGGGAACTTACGTGAGCGGGGTCGATGCCCGGTCTCGCGGGCCGCATCCGCGGCGCACGAGGTCGGTGGTGGAACGCGACGGGCGCGGGACGACCTTGACCGGGGAGCCGATCGTCGCATTTGGCGCGCGCATGAGCTGGGCGGGAATTCTACGTCCGGGCGATGCGTTTCCGCCGGCCATCTTCTCACGACTTGGAACGTTGGCCGCGGAGTCGGGCCCGCCGCTTCGACGATTCTTTGGCTCCTGGTCCGAGAGGTATCACCGATTCACGTTGAACCTGAGCTCGAGCAGGGTCCAAGTACGAACGGCAGAGCCAGGGCGGCTCCCCGACGGCGGGATCCAGTGCATCGTCCACTGGGTGGACCCGCGTGCGATGCGCAGCCTGGGCCCAGGCTCCGTGTGTGCCGGGGATGGCTGGTCCGCCGAGCTGTGGAAAGCCTTCACGTCGGAGATCGACAACTTGCCTCCGGGTTCGGTAGCCGAGAAGTTGAGGGCCTTCCGAGACTCCCGACTCCAGGAACGCGACCCCGTCGTGGCCGAATGGAGACAGACGGTCCGTGAGGGCACGGTTCATGCTGCCGCCGAACCCCTCACCCAGCAGGGTGGCTGGGTACCGGTGCCCGCGACCCTTCTGACCGAGGCCGGCTCAGCCGCGTGCATCGTCTCGTGGGACCCGAAAGGTCAGGAGTTCCCCTCCCTCAGCGACGCCATCAAGTCGCCTCGAGCTCAACACCGTCCGCCCGACTTGGAGAGTCAAGCACGGTACTATCTAGAGTGCACGTTGGCGCGGCTGCACGGAGTCCGATTTGGTGACTACGATGCCATCGAGGACCAGGTATTCGCTCACTCTCCTGACGTCATGAGGTTGGAAGATTCCATGAAAAGGCTCGAACGGGAGAGCATTGCCAACCCAAGGCGCGGTTTGCTCGGCCTCTTCGGTTGAACTGCGTCCCGACTGCGCACGCCCAGGCCCCGGCCGCTGTCCGAGGGCGAGGGGAGGGCCGGAGTGACACAGGGGAAGGACCCTCTGACTCCGGGGCTTAGCTACGAACAAGTCTTCGGATTCTAGACCAAGGACTCTCGTCGGGGCGACGCGGCCCCTTTGACCCCGATCCCACCGAGGCCGTCACCAAGCGGCCTTAATCTAACCGATCGGGTTTCCGGGGCGTGGCCGCGACCCGCCGACTTGCTGCCATCATGTTCACGGACACCGTCGGCTACACTGCCTCAACCCATGCCGACGAGGGCCACACGCTCGATATGCTCCGCCAGCAGGAGGAGCTGGTGCGCCCGCTCCTGGCGGTTCACCAGGGGAGAGAGATCAAATCAACCGGAGATGGGTTCCTGGTCGAATTCGACAGCGCGCTGAAAGCCACCCAGTGTGCCCTCAACATTCAACGGCGAATCTACGAGCGGAATGCGGAGGGAGGTCTCGTTCCAATCCAAATTCGAATTGGGATTCACTTGGGGGACGTCGTTCAGCGAGGTTCGGACATCCTGGGGGACGCCGTGAACATCGCGGCCCGAATTGAGCCGATTGCCGAACCGGGAGGAATTTGCCTATCGGGCGCGGTCTACGAACAGGTCCGGAACAAGATCCTCGACAAGCTCGAGAAGCTCCCACCAACGGCCCTCAAGGGACTGGAGCCTCCGATGGATATTTACCGGATCGTCCTACCCTGGACCGTCCGGCCGCCTCCCTCACCGAGCTCCGGGCCGACTCGCCTCGCGGTCTTGCCCTTTGCAAATATCAGCCCGGACCCGAACGATGAGTACTTTGCTGACGGTCTCACGGAGGAGATGATTACCGTGCTCTCGCAGCTGCGAGAGCTTCGTGTGATCGCCCGAACCTCGGTGAACCAGTATAAATCGACGTCTAAATCTGTGTCCCAGATCGGTGCAGAACTGGGAGTCGAGGTGGTCTTAGAGGGAAGCGTTCGCAAGGCGGGGGATGACCTCCGTATCACCGTCCAGCTCATCAATGTCAACACCCAGGAGCATTCCTGGGCGAACAGCTACGACCGGAAGCTCGAGAAAGTATTCGCGGTTCAGGCGGAAATCGCCAAGCGAGTGGCAGAGGCTCTGGAAATCCAGCTGCGACCCGCTGAAGCAGCCCGCCTCGAAGCGAGACCGGTGGTGCGGCCTGACTCCTACCTCGCCTACCTGAGAGGGCGGACACTGTTGCACAGCTTCTCCCGCTCCTCAATAGAGTCGGCCAAGGTCCAGTTCGAGCTCGCGATCTCGTTGGACCCGAACAACGCCGCCGCTCACTCCGGTCTGGCCGACGCCCTGCGGGTGATGGTCTGGTGGTTTCCGGGCGTTCCCCGAAAGAGCTTGGACCGATCCGGGCGACAATCGGCGGCGCGGGCGATCGAGCTCGACCCGAACTTGGCGGAAGGCCACGCGTCTCTAGCGCTCGTCTTGTGGGACGATTTGGACTACCGGGGGGCGGAGAAGGAGGTCAAGATGGCCCTGTCGCTCAACCCGAGCTACGCCTTGGCCCATAGCACCTACGCAGCAATTCTGGAGGATGAAGGCCGGGCCGACGAGGCGATTCGAGAGTTCGAGTTGGCCGTGGCGGCCGACCCCCTATCGTTCACGACCCAGGTCCACATGACGCAGCTGTTGATCTGGCTCGGTCGTCTCGAGGAGGCGTACCTCAAAGTCCAGCGAGTCGGCGAGTTAGAACCCACCGACCCCGCCCAACACTTTCTTCTCGCAGACTACTACCTCGCCCGTTCCGATCGCGAGAGTGCCCTGAGGGAGATCCGGCTTGTCGAGGAATTACGACAATCCCCGGCCGAAAAGCAACTGGCTCTCGCTCTCCGTTACGCCGTCTCCGGGGAGAGAGAAAAGCTGGACGCCCTGGTCCGGGACGCAACGATCTTGTCCCACCCGCTCTCGCGGTTCTACATCGGCATGTACTACGCCGAACTGGGAGACCTCGACGCATGTTTCCAATGGTTGGACCGGAGATTCGAAACGGACGGAAGCATACCCTTCCAACGGCTACGGTTGGATCCGAGGCTCGAGAACCTTCGGAAGGACCCGCGATACCAGGTCTTGCTGAAGGAGATGAATCTCGCGTAACCGATGTGGGCCGGCCTCGCCCGCGTCACACCACCTACCCCTTCGCAACGGCAATGCCGGGGCCAGGCACGGAACGATCCTTCGAAGTTTGATCCGCGAGTTTCATGAATGTCGCCCGCGTTGGATAAGCGACCGCGATGAGCGCGCGGGAGGGCCAGGTGGCGAATGCAACGAAAGGGGGTCTGCTACGACGTCGGCCGCGTAATGATGGGACGGAACTGGCGCCCCGACTTCGACCCGAAGATAGTCCACCGCGAGCTGGAGATCATACGGGAGGACCTCCATTGCAACGCGGTCCGTCTCCAGGGGCTCGACCTCGATCGACTCGCGGTCGCCGCGGAGGACGCTTTGCAGCAGGGACTCGAGGTCTGGTTCTCCCCGGAGATGTGGGACCGAGAGACGGAGGATACGCGCGCGCACGTCGTGAAAGGCGCGAAGGTGGCCGAAGAGCTTCGGGCTCGATGGCCGGGTCGCCTCGTCTTCAGTGTGGGCAGTGAAGTCACCCTGTTCACCCAAGGATTCCTCCCGGGCAAGAATGTCCTGGAGCGACTGGCCAACCCCTCCTTCATGGAGACCCTGAGGTCGGGAGCCCACAATGCCCCCCTCAACGAGTTCCTCGCCGCCACGAATTCCCAGGTCCGCGAGGTCTTCCACGGTCCCGTAACGTACGCTTCCGTTGGGCTCGAAACCGTCGACTGGACTCCGTTCGACTTCGTCGGAGTCGACCTGTACCGAGACCGGCGCACTCGAGAGATCTACCCCGCTCTGCTCAAGCGTTACATGAAGTTCGGCAGGCCCCTCGCCAACATGGAGCTCGGGTGTTGCACCTTCCAGGGTGCCGATGACCTCGGAGGACGAGGCTGGGAGATCGTCGACTGGAGCAAGATGCCCCCTCAACTCAAAGGAGACTACGTGTACGACCAAGGAACCCAGGCGAGGGAAGTAGGGGAGCTGCTCCGGGTCAACGACCAGGCGGGAGTGAACGCCACCTTTGTCTTCACGTTCGTCGAGCCCGGCGTCGGAATCCATGATGACCTCGGCCGACAGGTGGTCCGAGCGCTGAGCTTCGACCGCGACATCGTGGGATACAGCCTCGTCAAGACCCTCCTGGACCCGATGCCTAAGTCGACCTATCCCGAAATGCCGTGGGAGCCGAAAGAGTCCTTCAAGGTCGTCGCGGACTTCTACGCAAGTCACTGAAGTCCGACGAGCTCGCCCGGAGCCATTCCAGGATGGGTCTCTGCTACCGGGGAGTCGGGCGCTCGCGACGATGGACGGGAGCACCATCGGCGCGCAGCCACCGTGCCGTGTGGGAGCTGATTGAAGACTTTCGCATGCCGGGGCCAGGCACCGGAGGAATCTTCGGATCCTAGCGTGGCGACGGGGGTGGGGCGCGCATGGCCCATGATTCGACCGTAGGCAGCGCGCGCGAGAGCAATGGGGGCCTAGGCGTCTGGACGACGCGGGGGGGGCGCACATGCGCCCGAGGCCAGGACCTCGCGAGCGCTAGGAAGGTTCGAACGCCGGCACCATCCGCTTCGCGATCCTCATGAAGTCGTCGCGAGGGACTTCGAGGAGACCGAAACGGAAGACGGCTCCCCACCTGGACTTGTCCGCAATGAAGGAGAGCTGGTCGATGAGCGGACGAATCTCCACCTCGCGGGCCTCCAAGTACTCCATCCTCCTCCGCCACGGTGTGAACCCAGGGGCTTGCTCGACCTGGTTGGCCTCATCGTCGAGGACTCGTCCGAGCGCCGTGAACCGCTGACACTTACCGCCCTCAGAGATCCGCTCCTTGGAAGAGTAGTAGATCACCCAGTCGCCCCTTGCGAGACGTTTCGCAGGGGCCATCTTGCCGTGACCGAATTGAGCGATTCCTCCCCTCACCCCTTCGAGGACGTGCTCCCGGGAGGCGAACCCGATGAAGAAGCGCATCGCCGCTCCGCGTTCACTCCCCGAAGCGTCGGCGGACGAAACCCGCTCGGTAGGGCGCGGGTTCCTGGAACCTGCCCTTCATGAGCGGGCTCGTTCGCGAGCGGGCTACCCCTTTTCGTGGGCGACGAACGCGTATCCGTCAGGGTCGGCGAACGTGAACTGCCGACCGAAGTTTCCGTCCGACACATCCGCGAGGATGGGGACACCGTGACCTTTGAGCTTGGCACAGAGGCCATCGGGGTCCTCCATCTGGATCCACAGCGAAACCCCCCACCCCAATCGCGTGGAGGCCTTGAGGTCGACTTTGGGAGTCGTGATCGCGAACGGGATCGGTGTCGTGGCGAAGACGACTGCGCCGGGGGGTGCCCGCGGAGCAGCCTCCAAACCGACCAGCTCGACCCAAAACCGGCGGGACCGTTCTAGGTCGGACACCTGGAGGGCGACAAAATCGACACCCGACACACCGGTGGCTTTCTTGGTCATTGCTCTCCCGGCAAAGGTCATATCTCGTCTTGATATAAGCATGCTGATACTATGCCCGCGGACCCTCCCTTCGAGCAGTACGTCGGCTACCTGCTCAAACGCGCCCAGCACGCTCTTCGTACCGAAATGGATCGGTCCCTGAACTTCCACGGGCTGACGACTCCGCAGTATGTGGTTCTCGCCGCCTTGGAGAGCTACCCGGGGATATCGAGCGCCGAGTTGGCGCGGCGCTCCTTCGTCACGCCGCAAACGATGTTCCGCATCGTTGCAGGGTTGACCAAGCGGGGGCTTGTGAGACGAAAGGAACTCCCGAGGCACGGCCGAGAGCTTCCGGCGGACCTGACCCCGGAGGGCTTGAGCAAGGTCCGCGCGTGCCACCGGAGGGCCACGAAGGTCGAGCGCCGAATGCTTGCACCACTGTCAAGGGTTCAGCGGCGGACCTTCGCTCGGCTGCTCCAAGACTGTGCTGAAGCGCTGTCGGAGCGTCACTGAGGGCGAGATTCTCTTACGCCGGGGCCAGGCTCGGAACCACTCTTCAGATTCTACACCACTGCGATGACGGGACCGAACCCGCCGGGCGTCGGATCCCCCCCATCTCACCGCCCACCCCACTCCTAATGAACCCTGGCTCATCGGTTGCGGCACATGCCGCTGGCCAGGGCGGTCGTTATCGATCCTCGGTTCCAAGGCATTCCCCAAATCGCCCTGGGGGGGTACGTGGGCGGGCTCCTAGCCGGAGATTTGACGTGCGCTGAGGCTCTCTTTCGCCGACCGGTTCCTCTTGGGCGGCCTCTTCGGGTGGAGGAGCGAGGGGACCAGGGGACCGCACTTTTGGAAGGAGAGGCACTGCTGGCCGAGGTGCGACCCGCGCAACTCGATGTTCAGCTCCCTCCCGCAGTGACGTTGGAAGCAAGCGAAGTGGCCAGGCGTGCATATCCTGGCTTCACTCGGCACCTGTTTCCGAATTGCTTTACTTGTGGACCGGCCCGGGCGGAGGAGGACGGGCTACGTATCTTCGCGGGACCCGTAGTCGGGCGCGAGGCCGTGGCTAGCCCGTGGACTCCGAGCCAGAGTCTCGCGATGGGAAGTGGCGGGGTCGCACGCGAGTACGTTTGGTCAGCCCTGGACTGTCCGAGCATCTGGGCTTTGGTCATGCGGGAGCCGCTCGACTCTTCCGTGCGAGCCGTCTCCGTCCGCATGGCTGTCCATCAGATGGCCTCGGTGGCGCCGCTCAACCCCCACATCGTGATGGCTTGGGCAATTGGTCAGGACGAACGGACCCGAACGGGCGGTGCTGCGATTTTGACCGAGACTGGGGAGGTGTGTGCTGTCGCCAGACACACACTGGTGTCGACCGATTGGGGAGTCCCTCTAAGTCCGGCCCGCTGGAAATGAGAAGGCTGCTCTCCACGTCGCAAGCCTACACATTTCCGGAGGCGGAGCGGCAGCGGTCGTCCGCGTTGGGCCAGAGTCGGACGCGCTAGTTGGGGAGTCCCCTATGCCGGGGCCAAGCTCGGAACGAATCTTCGGATTCTCGACCCTGGGTTTGAGTCGGGGCAGGCAGGGCAGCTTGAACGGAGAACCGTCGAGGCCTCGGATTGATTGGCTAGGGAGGTGCTCGCCTCGCGTCGGGGGTTGATAGAGCGGCAATCTGAGCGCGCGCCGCCTGAGCTATGTCAGCGCCGGTGTTCGCGTGGCCGTGGATCCCCCACCCCCCTTCGGGAGATTCATAGATCAAGACCCAGGTTCGTTCGGCGATGGATGGGTCCCCCGCGGCTTTCGCGATGATCGCCGTAAGTTCGGCGACCACTCCCAGCTGCTTTTCGCGATCGAGAACGCCGACCGGTGTCAGGACCTGGGCGCGCACGTAGTTGCTGTCGCCGTCCACGTTCGAAATGGAATCCTCGGGGAGGTCGTGCACGAACGCTGCCGTATTCTTCCGGAACAGGGGGAGTTGCGGAACCTTCTCCCACTTCATCACCGCGGCTGCGAGGTCCCTCGCGAGCGCATGCTTATCGGCGAACGTACCGGCTTTTGCGTAGACATCAATCATCGGCATGGGGTGTCGAACGGCTCATTATGATGGTCGTCACATAATGGTTAGCCACCATCCATCCCATCGGCCGAATACGGTGGCTTAACAACCCGGAAGTACCTCCTCGCGAGCGGATGGCCAGGGACAGCCGAGGTCGGATGGTGGTATCCGCCGCCTTGCTGCTCGGATCCCGTGGGGCGGGGGGGACGTCTCTCTCCGACGTTCTGGAACGGAGCAGGGCCCCCCGTGGGTCGATCTATCACCACTTCCCCGGCGGAAAGCGGGAACTCATCCAGGATGCGATCCGATGGACCAGCGAACAGGTGCTGAGGTATCAGCGCAGGTGCACCGCCCGAACACCGGCCGACGTGCTGGAACACTTCGTCGACTTTTTCCGACAGTCGATGATCTCATCGCGGTGTGAGTCGGGGTGCCCGGTCGCAGGCGTCATCATCGATACTTACGGGTCAGCGGACCCCCTCAAGCGGACGGGTCGCTCGAGTTTCCGGTCGTGGGTTAGGCTCCTAACGAAGCAGCTAGAGGAGGCCGGAACCCCTCATACGAGGGCGCAGACTCTTGGCTTGATGACATTGGCCTCGGTCGAGGGGGCACTCATTTTGTGTCGGGCGGAGGGAAGTGTTCGACCGTTGGAGATGGTTGCGGAGCAGCTTCACCTCCTGGCCACCCCCCACTCCCGGCGATCACGAAAGAAGGTGCGTGGCCGATGACCTGAGCGAAGTCCCTGCTCGATCTGAAAGGGGAGGGGTGTGCGCAGGGGGTGCTTACGCCGGGGCCAGACGCGGAACGATTCTTCGGCTTCTAGACCAAGCACTCCCGTTAGCGCGACGGGGTCCCTTTCACTCCGCTCCCGCCGAGGCTGCCACCGTGCGGGCTTAATCTAACCGATGGGGTTTCCGGGCCGTGGCCCCGGTCCGTCGCCTCTCAGCCATCATGTTCACCGACATGGTGGATTCCACCGCCTCCGCGCAAGAGGACGAAGCCATGGCACTACGGGTTCGGAGGCAGCAGCAGAAACTCGTCCGCCCCTTTTTCGCCTCCCACCAGGGTCGCGAGGTCAAATCGATGGGTGACGGGTTCCTGGTGGAGTTCGACAGTGCCCTCCAGGGCGTCCAGTGCGCGGTAGAGATTCAGCGTATGCTCCACGAGCACAACCTCTCCGCTCGTGACGCGTCAAAGATCCGGCTTCGGATCGGGATCCATTTGGGAGACGTGGTTCACGAAGGGGACGACGTCGTAGGGGACTCGGTGAACATCGCTTCTCGGATCGAAGCGCTTGCCGACCCGGGCGGGATTTGCATCACCGATCCGGTGTTCGGACAGGTACGGAACAAGATCCCGAACAGTCTCGAGAAACTGGGACCGAAGACCCTGAAGAACGTGCGTTTCCCGATCGACATCTACCGGGTCGTCTTACCCTGGGACAGTCGGGAGTCCCATCCCGGTCCGACCGGGATTGCTGTCCTGCCCTTTACCAATATCAGCCCAGATTCGAAGGATGAGTACTTCGCGGACGGTCTTACGGAAGAACTCATCACAGTACTATCCCAATTGCGAGACCTTCGCGTGATTTCTCGCACGTCAGTGATGCAATTCAAGGCGACTACCAAAGCGGTCTCCCAAATTGGAACGGAGCTGGGTGTCTCCTCAGTCCTTGAGGGGAGCGTCCGAAAAGCCGGGAATCGTCTACGGATTACCGCACAATTGATCGATGCCAGATCCGACCGACATTTGTGGGCCAAGACGTTCGACCGGGAGCTCGACGACGTATTCGCGGTCCAAGCCGAAATCGCCCGACAGGTGGCGGGTGCCCTCGAGGTCGAACTACGAGCCGCCGAAGGAGCCGCGCTGAGCACGAGACCCGTGGTGAGGCCCGACTCCTATGTTGCCTATCTGAAAGGGCGGACCCTCATGCACCAACAAAACGACCCGTCCTACAGGGCGGCCAAGGAACAGTTCGACCTCGCCATCTCCCTGGACCCCAAGAACGCTGCGGCGTATTCGGGCTTGTCCGATCTGATCCGCCTCCACGGGCGGTTTTCACTGGGAATGTCCGCGAAGGAAGCCGAGGAGAATGGCCTCCGCTTTGCGGAACGTGCGCTCGAGCTTGACCCGAATCTCGCCGAGGCTCACGCTTCGACCGCGGCGACCCATTGGCTCAACTACGATTTCGTGGAAGGAGAGAAGGAATTCAAGCGAGCTCTCGCGCTGAATCCGAGCTATTCTCAGGCGCATCACTGGTACGCTGAGCTACTCTCCTGGCAAACTCGTACTGACGAAGCCCTCGCAGAGTGGGCCCTAGCGGATGCCTCCGATCCGCTTTCACCGTTCAACCTCTCTCATCATGCTCAGTTGTTGGTCTGGCTGGGACGGTACGACGAGGCCCTCGCCAAGATTCGCAAACTCGGCGAGCTGCAACCCGAGAGCGTGGAGTACCACTACCGGCTCGCCACGTATTACCGGGTGCACGGCGAGATCGACTCGGCGCGAGCGGAATTCACCCGATTGCAGACCCTCGAAGAGGAGCCGGCTGAAAAGCGGGTCCGCCGGGCCGAATATTATGCGATCGCCGGGGAGAAAGAGAAGTGCCGCGCGCTTCTGCGAGAGGAGGAGTCATCGCCCGACCCTGACCACGGGATGGGTCCCTGGGCACTCGCTTGGATTTACGCCGCCCTAGGTGATCTAGACGACTGTTTTCGTTGGCTCGACAAGGCCGTCGCCGCCCACTCGGTCGGATTCCACTATTTGCGCTTCGACCCAATCTTCGAATTCCTCCGCAAGGATCCGAGATTCGCAGCGGTGTTGGCAAAAGCGAACCTCACCTGACAGAATCTCGTGACCTCGTCGACATGAACCCTGCCCCGCCGGCCGTGTGGGGGTCATGAGCCCGGCACGGGGCGTGTAATGAACCGCGATTGGGGCGAGAACGGGAGCCAGTGGGGGACCTTGCGCAGATTTTCTTGTGCCGGGGCCAGGATTTGAACCTGGGAACTCCTGCGAGAGCAGATCTTGAGTCTGCCGCCTTTGGCCACTCGGCCACCCCGGCGTGGGGGATGGAGGTGCGAAGCCCGCTTATGCTTCTTCCGAACCCTCGTCGTCCTCGGATTCCTCCACGTCCTCCTGGCTCGGACCGACGAGCGCCTGGTCCTCCTGGGGGACCTCGACCCGCGGCGCGACGGGGAGGGTTCCCTCACGGACCCCGGTCCGCCGGACGGTGCGCCGCTTCCGCCCGCAGCGCAGGCAGGTCCGCACCCTCCGCCCCCCCCGCAGCCGGGTCCGTACCGTGCGTCCCTCGACCCAATACGACGAGCAGCCACGGCAGAACACCTCCCGGTACTCGGGCAGGAGGCGGACGTTGTAGCGGGTCCCGATCTTCCGGGCGAGCCGGACGTACCGGTCGGCGAGGGTCCCCGTACCCGACGCCGATTCGCGCTCCGCCAGCGCGAACAGGTCGGCGATCCGTTCCTGCGCGACCCGCACCATCGTCGAGGTGCGTCGACCGCGCCGGCCGCCCCGCCTCAGGGACCTTGGGGCTGCTGGCATACCGGACAGTAGACGGCGGCCCGGGCGATGAGGGTGCCGCACCGCACGCAGTACTTGCCGTTCGGTGGCGGGGAGATGGGGACCGTGGGGGGCGGGGTCCACATCGGCGGGGGAGGGGGAGCCGGCTGCGCCGCGGCCGAGGGCGGAGGAGGGGAGGTCGGTCTCGGGGCGGGAGTAGGGGGGGACGCGGGAGCCCAGGCAATTGGGGGAGCCGAGGCGGGGAGCGCCGCGCCTGCGGGGCTGGGAACCCCTGTCTGAGGGAGCGTGAAGCCGCACTTCGGGCAGAAGAGCGTACCGTCCGGCGCCGAGGTGCCGCAGTGCACGCAGACGGACATGTCGGGGGGAAGGTATATGCGATATTTGACCCTCCAGCCGCTGGTGAGACACCGGTCGGTTGCGCTGGTCACTCGAGACCCCGCCCTCTACGGAGAGCTCGCGGGTTTCCTTCGAGAGCAGCGTTGGCCGACCGTGAGCCTGCTGCCCGGGCAGCGGATTCCGGACAGCGTGGTGGCCGTCCTCACGTCGGCCGAGGAGGCGGCGTCGATCCCCCATCGGCGGGTCCTCCCGGTGGCCCCGGGGGGCGACCGCCATGTCCTGTCCGCTGCCGTGGAGCAGGCCTTCGACTCGAGCGCCTCGCATGAAGGGGAGCTGACCGTAGGGATCGATCCCGGTCCCCGTCCCGGGTATGCCATCCTCGCCGGCACCCGTTGCCTCGGCACCGGCTCGCTGGAGTCACCCGAGTCGGCGGGGATCTTCGCCAGCCACCTCCGCCACCGCTTCCCCTCGCGACCGATCCGATTCCGGGTCGGGGCGGGAGACCCTCCCTCGCGGAACCGGATCGTCAACGCCCTCCTCTCCCACCAACGATGGGTGGAGCTCGTGAACGAGCGGGGCACCACGCCCCGGGGGCACCGTCGCCCCCGGGACCCAGCGGCCGCCCGGACGATCGCCTACAGCCCAGGCGTGACGGTGCGCGAACCCCTGCCGACCACGTTCACCGCGGGCGAGGTCACCAACCTGCAGCGCCTGAGCCGGGAGCGAAGCGGCGGACAGATCACGATCTCCCGCTCCTCGGCCCACCGGGTCCTCCGGGGCGAGCTGACCCTGATGGAGGCCGTGGACCAGGCGCGGGGCCCGGGGAGCCGGGGCCGTCCGCCGACCTCTGCGGTGTCGGAACCCCTTTAATCCCAGCTCCGCTCGACGCCCGCGTGCCGCTCTCTTCCGAGGTGGAGACCCGGGCCCGGCGGCTGGTACTCGAGAACGCGGTCGAGCACGAGGGGGAGGCCCGCGTGGACCCGATCCTCTCCCGCCTGCTGGCGACGGACCCCGCGCTGCGTCCCCACGCGGCGGAGGTCCGTGACCTCGTCTCCCGCTTGGTCGCGGACGCCCGGTCGCTCCCCCCCGGCGAGCTAGCGGACCGGCTCGCCAAGCTCGGAGGTCCGGAGGCGGCCCGCGCCCGCCCGACCGCCTCGTCGACCGGCGAGTTCCCGGACCTGCCGGGGGCGATCCCCGGGCAGGTGGTCCTGCGCCTCGCCCCGTTCCCGAGCGGGGTGCTCCACATCGGCCACGGCCGGATGCTCTTCATCAACCAGCTGTACCGCGAACGGTACGGAGGGAAGATCCTCCTGGTCTTCGACGACACCGCCGGCTCGGAGGAGAAGCGGGTCGAGACCGAGTTCATCGACCTGATCCGGGGGGACTGCGAGGCGGCCGGCGTGCACCCGGACGCGGTCTACTACAAGTCCGACCGTCTCCCGCTCTTCTACACCTGGGCCCGACGCGTGATCGACAAGGGGGCCACCTACGTCTGCCGGTGCTCCCAGGAACTCCTTCGCGAACGACGGGCCCAGGGGGTCGCCTGCCCCGAGCGTTCCCAGACCCCCGGAGAGACCGTGGACGAGTGGGAGAAGATGCTCGGCGGCGCCTACGCGCCGGGCGAGGCGGTCCTGCGGCTCAAGACGGACCTCCAGGACCCGGACCCGGCGTTCCGGGACCGGGTGCTGTTCCGCATCAGCGAGCTCGACCACCCCCGGGTCGGCACCCGCTACCGGGTCTGGCCGATGCTCGAGTTCTCCTGGGCGGTCGACGACATCGAGCTCGGGATCACCCACGTGCTCCGCGGCAAGGACCTCGTAATCGAGGACCGGATGCAGCGGTACATCTGGGACCTTCTCGGGCTCCAGGGCCCCCCCTTCCTCCACTGGGGGATCCTCCGGGTCCGGGAGGCGAAGGTCGCGAAGAGCAAGGCCTACCGCGAGATCAAGTCCGGCCTCTTCGACGGGTGGGCCGACCCCCGGACGTGGTCGCTCCGTTCCCTGGACCGCCGCGGGATCACGAACGAGGCGGTGCGGGCGTTCATCCTCTCTTTCGGGATGTCGCTCTCCGACATCGAGGTGCCGGCGGAGACCCTCTACGCCGAGAACCGCAAGCGGATCGACGCGACGACCGTTCGCCGCGCCTACGTCCCCGACCCGACCCGGGTGGAGGTCGACGCCTGGCCCGAGGAGCTCCGCACCGTGGAGCTGCCGAACCACCCGGACCGGCCGGAGCTCGGGAAGCGCGCGGCCCCCGCGGGGCCGGTCTTCCATCTTGCCCGTCGCGACCTGGTGGGCAAGGAGGGGAGCGAGGTGCGGCTCAAGGAGCTCGCCAACATCCAGCTCCCCTCCGCGCTCCCTCCCCCCGGGGAGACCGTGCGGGCCCGTTTCACCAGCCGCGAGAACAAGCGGATCCCCCGCCTCCAGTGGGTGGGCGAGCCCGGGCCCGTTCCGGTGACCCTTCTCGGGATCGAGGGGGAGCGCACGGCCGGCCTCGGGGAGGCGGCCCTGGCCGCCGCCCGGCCCGGGGAGGTCTTCCAGTTCGAACGGGTCGGGTTCGTCCGCGTCGAGCAGGACTGGACGCCGGGCGCGAGCCCTCTGCGGGTCGTCTACGGACACCCGTGAGAGGAACCGAAGGATTAGAAGCGCGGAGTTCGATGTTGGGGGGACGTCGATGAAGTTCCTCCACACCTCGATCACGGTGCGTCACATGGACGAGAGCCTGAAGTTCTACACCGAGGTCCTCGGTCTGCGGTTCGAACGCCGTCGGACCATCCCCGAGAACAAGGCCGAGATCGCCTTCGTCCAGGACCCCGAGAGTGGCGCGCGGGTCGAGCTGACCCACTGGGACGGGAAAGAGAGCTTCGAGGCGGGCGAGCAGCTCGACCACCTGGCGTTCGAGGTCGCGGACCTCGACCGGTTCCTCCTTCACGCCCGCGCGAAGGGGGTGACGGTGGCAAAGGAGCCGTACCGCCTGGTAGGAGGCTCGTCCCGGATCGCCTTCATCCTCGACCCGAACGAGGTCTGGATCGAGCTGATCGAGCGCGCCCAACCCACGGGCTAGTGGGGGAGCCGGACGCCCGGTGGCCGCGCACGCGTCCTCCGACGAGCGCCGGAAGCTCGAGGCGGTGCTGGTCGCGACGTTCTTCGTCCGGTTCGCCTTCGGGATCACGATCGTCGTCTTCGCGAGCTACATCACGCACCACTCGGCCGGGCTGTCGGGGAACGACGTCGGCGTGGCGGGGGTCGTCAGCGCGATGGCCCCGCTCGGCGAGTTCTCGACCGTGATGTTCTCCGGGGTGCTCGCGGACCGGTACGGGCGCTGGCCGGTGCTGTATGCCGGGATCGGGGGCGCCGCGCTCCTGTTCGGACTGGTCGCACTGACCCGCGACGTCTACGCGCTGGGCGCGATCAACTTCCTCTTCGGCGTCGGCAGCGGGGCGATCCTCGCCGCGAGCCTCGCCGTCATCGGCGACCGGGCCGAATCGAGCCACCGGGGGTACGAGATGGGCCGGTTCGACGCGCTCAACCTGTTCGGCTGGACCGCTGGGATCGGGCTCGGCCTCTTCCTGCTCGGGGTCCTGCCGAACGTCCAGCTCGACCTGGTCTTCCTCGTCGGGGCGGCGGCGCTCGCCTGCGGCCTCGGGGCCACGTACCGCCTCGTCCGGGGTCTCGAGGTCTACCATGGAGCCCGGGAGTACTCGGTCGCCGCGATCCTCTCCCACGTCTTCCGCAAGAGCGTCCTCCTGGTGACGGTCCCCTGGCTGGTCATCTACGTCCTCATCGGCACCGCGCTCGTCTTCATCGGCCCCGCCGCCAGCGGCAGCGGGATCTCCACGACCTGGCTGTCGGCGGCGCTCGTCGGGGGCGGCCTCCTCCTCGTGGTGTCGCAACCGTACTACGGGGGGTTGGCCGACCGCTTCGGCCGGACCCGGTTGATGACCGTCGGGGCGACCGGGTTCGTCGCGGCGATGGCGTGCGCCTGCCTGCTGGTGGCCTACGGTCCCCAGATCCCCATCCTGGGGGGCCTCGGGGTCAGCGTGGTCGTCGCGCTCGCCTACGGGCCGGCGGCGCTCGCCGCCCTCGCCGACCTCTCCCGCGAGATCAACCGCGCGACGACGATGGCGATCTACTCGCTCACGATCTCGCTCGGGATGGTGCTCGGGATCTACGGGTCGACCACGCTCTACTCCCGGTTCCAGAACGACGGGCTGTACGCCTTCTTCGGGTCGGTCGCCCTGGCCCTGGCCCTCCTCACCTTGGGCCGCATCTGGGAGACGCGGTCGGTCAGCCGGGGGGCTCCTACGACTCCGGCTCGATGACCACGTGGTGCACGGTCGGGAAGACGTGCTTCACGGCGGCGGCGACGTCGTCGATCGCCTGTTCCAGCTGGTCGGTGGTGAGGTCGTCCCGGAAGTTGACCCGCAGGGCGAGGAGGGCGTCGTCCGGCCCGATGAGCATCGACTGGGCGTCCCGCACCTGGATGACCCGGTGGTCGCGTTCGATGAGGGAGAGGACCTTCTGGGTCGTCCGAGGGTCGAGGGCCCGGCCGACCAGGTACTCCCGGCTCTCGAGCGCGAGGACGATCCCCGCGACGAAGAGGATGAGCCCCTCGACCGCGGCCGTGAGCCCGTCGATCGAGGCGTTGCCCGTGCGGTCGACCACCAGGAGACCCGTGAACGCCGCGACCGACCCGACGATCGCGATCAGGTCCTGGTAGAAGATCGACTTCAGCCCCTGGTTCGCGGAGGCGAGGAACCGGTCGAGCGTCTGTCGCCCGTACCGCAGCTCCCTCAGGGTGACCCAGATGCCCACGACGCTGGTCGCGAGCGTCGCTCCGACCACGACCAGGCCGTCCCCGATGTGGGAGACGACCCGGGGGTTCGTGAGCTGGTCGAAGCCCGCCACGAGCGCGAGCAGACCGGCCACGGTGAAGGAGACCACGATCGAGACGAACGCCCAGAAGAAGCGCTCCCGTCCGTGACCGAACGGGTGGTCGTAGTCCGCCGGCCTCCGGGAGAGGTAGAGCCCCCAGAGCAGGAACACGCTCCCGACCAGGTCGGTGATCGTGAAGATCGCCTGGGAGAGCACCGCCCGGGAGCCCGAGACCTCGGCGACGATCAGGTTGACCACGAACAGGCTCGCGTTGAGTACGATGGTGGCGCCGACCACGACCTGGGGACGCATCCGGCTCCCGCGCTCTCCTCGGGGACCCTACCAGCGTGGCTGGGACGGTTAAGGGTTCCCCTCTGGACCCCCCCTCCCGGCTCACCGGGGGCTCGAAAACAGAGCTGTACCCGGCGACTGGAGCCGGTTGTGGGTCGCCTTGGCCCTAAGAGGGACCAGCGACCAAGAGGAGAGGACCGTCGGTCCCCTCGAGGGCCGAGCAGGCCCGGGTGGCACCCCTCCCACACGCGGGTATAGTTAGTTTCATATAGAAGCGCAAGCCTCGCCCGGCTGGTGAGCTGATGATGCAGGGTACCCCAATCCTCGTCCTGAAAGAAGGCACCGAACGCGAGCGCGGCAAGGGTGCGACGGCGAACAACATCGCGGCGGCCCGGGCTGTGGCGGACGCCGTCCGAACGACCCTCGGCCCGCGCGGCATGGACAAGATGCTGGTCGACTCGATGGGAGACATCACGATCACGAACGACGGGGTCACGATCCTCAAGGAGGTCGACGTCGAGCACCCCGCGGCCAAGATGATCGTCGAGGTCGCCAAGACCCAGGACCAGCAGTGCGGCGACGGGACGACCACCGCGGTCGTCATCGCCGGCGAGCTCCTGAAGCGCTCGGAGTACCTCCTCGAGCAGCACGTTCACCCGACCGTCATCACCCGCGGCTTCCAGCTGGCCCTCCAGGAAGCCAAGCGCCTCCTCGAGGTCGAGATCGGCACGACCGTGAAGGTCGATGACGAGGCGGTCCTCATCGACTGCGCCACGACCGCGATGGGCTCGAAGGGGGTCTTCGGCTCGCGCGACAAGCTCGCCAAGATCGCGGTGGACGCGGTCCGGAAGATCGCCGAGCACCAGGGCAGCCGGGTCGTCGCGGACGTCGACCAGATCAAGGTCGAGAAGCGCGCCGGCGGCACCATCGGGGACACCGAGCTGCTCGACGGGATCCTGCTCGACAAGGAGCGGGGCCACCCGCGCATGCCCGACGAGGTGACCGACGCGAAGATCGCGCTGCTCGCCTCCTCGCTCGAGGTCAAGAAGACCGAGATCGAGAGCAAGATCAACATCAAGAATCCCGCCCAGATCCAGAGCTTCCTCGACGAGGAAGAGAAGACGTTCCGCCACATGGTCGACGACATCAAGGCGGCCGGCGCGAACGTCGTGGTCTGCCAGAAGGGGATCGACGACGTTGTCCTCCACTTCCTGGCCAAGGAGAAGATCTACGCGGTCAAGCAGGTCAAGGAGTCCGACCTGCAGAAGCTCGCCCGCGCCACGGGCGGCAAGATCGTCACCGGCGTCAAGGAGCTCAGCTCCACCGACCTCGGCCGGGCGGCGAGCGTCCACGAGCGCAAGATCGGGGACGACCACATGACGTTCGTGACGGGATGCGCGAACCCGCGCTCCGTCTCGATCCTCGTTCGCGGCGGGACCGAGCACGTCACCCAGGAGGTCGAGCGCTCGCTCCACGACGCGCTGAAGGTCATCTCGAGCGTCCTCGAGGACGGGGTCGTCTGCCCCGGCGGCGGCGCGACCGAGATCGACCTCTCCACC
This sequence comes from Thermoplasmata archaeon, assembly GCA_035501555.1. Taxonomy (GTDB): domain Archaea; phylum Thermoplasmatota; class Thermoplasmata; order Lutacidiplasmatales; family UBA184; genus Lutacidiplasma. The sequence continues at coordinate 20,405 of DATJWA010000002.1, forward strand.
AAGCTTCGGAAGTGGGCCGGCACGGTCGGCGGCCGCGAGCAGCTCGCGGTCGAGGCGTTCGCCCAGGCACTCGAGTGCATCCCGTGGGCGCTCGCCGAGAACGGCGGCTACGACTCGATCGACACGCTGATCCAGCTCCGCAGCGCCCACGAAGGGCCCCAGGCGAACAAGAACGTCGGCGTCAACCTCGCCGACGGAAAGGCCGCGGACATGTGGAAGCTCCGCGTGGTCGAGCCGGTCCGCGTCAAGCGCCAGGCGCTCTCCTCGGCGACCGAGGTCGCGTCGATGGTGCTCCGGATCGATGACATCATCGCGTCGAAGAAGTCCTCCCCGCCCGCGGGCGGGGCGGGCGGCGGCCACGACCACTAGGTCGGCCGGGCCAACCTCTTCCTCCCTCGGCTCCCCGGGACCGCGGCTCCTTCTCGATTCGACGGGGTCGCCTCCCGCACAGGTTGAATAACGGCCGGGGCTCTCGGCTCGCGGAAGGAGGCGAGCGACGAAGCTCACGGTGCTCGGCGGGGACGGCGCGTTTCCCAGCCCGGGGGGGGCGTGCAGCGGCTACCTGGTCGAGCACGACGGCTTCCACCTGCTGATCGACCCGGGGTACGCGACCTTTCCCGCGCTCGTCCAGCGGCTCGGGGCCGAGCAGGTGGACGCGGTGCTGGTGAGCCACGGCCACCCCGACCACTGCTCCGACCTCAACCCGCTCCTGCGTGCCAGGACCGTCCGGAGCCGGACCCACGTCGCCCCGCTGCCGGTCTACGCGTTGCCCGACGCCCTCGGGCCCGTCCTCGGACTCGACCGGGTCGGCATGCTCGACGGGTCGATTGTCCGCCACGAGATCGCGCCCGGAGGCCGACTCACCATCGGGCCGATCCACGTGGCGACGGCCTCCCTGCCCCACTTTCTCCCGAACGTCGGGGTCCGACTGACCGCGGGGGGCAGGTCCCTTGCCTACACCGGGGACAGCGGCCCCAGCCCGAACCTCCTTCCGCTCGCCGAGGGGGTCGACCTGTTCCTGGCCGAAGCCACCTACGTCGCCGACGAGGCCGACGAGAGCCAGGCCGCCTCCCTTTCGAGCGCGCTCCAGCGCGGGGAGGCCGCGCGCCGGGCCGGGGTCCGCCGGCTCCTCCTCACTCACATCTTCCCCGGTACGGACCGGGACGATCTCGAGCACGCGGCCCGACAGGAGTACTCGGGGGTCGTGGCGACCGCGACGCCGGGGATGGTGGTGGACCTGGCGCCGAAGACCGAGGGACACGAGCCGTTCTAGCCCGACCGGGCCCGCCCGAGCTGGGTCGAAGGTTTCATAACGCGAAGGGGGTAGGCGGGCCGTCATGCGCACCAAGCAGGTCGAAGGCGTGCTCCGCCTGGACGTCGTCGCGCTGGAGCCGCGCCCGGCGATCTACCTCGCCTACGACGGGCTCGCGGGGATCAGCCAGCGACCGATCCTGCGCGACCTCGTGGACGAACTGGCCCGCAAGGGGCCGGAAGAGCTCGCCCGGTTCCTCGAGACGCTGCGGCGCCGGCACTCCGGACAGGTCCACGTGTACTTCGCGGACTACGTCAGCTACGGGATCGGGGGCGGCGACGCCACCTCCGAGTTCTTCCTCGGAACGTTCCTGGTCCTGCACGAGCCGGCCCGGGCCGCGGCCGAAGGACCCGCCGTGCCCGAGCACCTCGCCCTCTTCCGCCCCGGGGGCGTCGAGCGCCTCTCCCTCGAAGGGGTCTCGGCCTAGGGCGTCCCGCGCAAGAACCATCTGCTAGCCCTCGTCTGTCCGAACGGGCCGGAGCATGGACGAAACGCCTCTCGAGCACGAGCGTCGGGCCAAGGTCGCCCGGTGGCGGTCCGAGGGCCGCGAACCCTACCCGTGGTCGTTCCCCGGCCGAGTCCCGACCGAGGGGGTGCGGGGGCGCTGCCGCTCGCTTTCGGCCGGTCAGGAGGCACCGGGCGAGCCGGCGCGCGTCGCCGGACGCCTCCGTGCCCTCCGGGTGCACGGGGGCACGGCCTTCGCGGACCTGGACGACCTGAGCGGCTCGCTTCAGCTCATCCTGCGGACCGACCTCCTCGGCGAGGGGCCGTACCACGCCTGGTTGAGCGACCTTGACTCCGGGGACCTGATCGGCGCCGAGGGGCGGCCGGCGCTCTCCCGGCGGGGGGAGCCGTCGCTCGTCGTCTCCCGGCTCGACCTCCTGGCCAAGGCGATCTCCCCGCCCCCCGAGAAGTTCCACGGCCTCCAGGACGTCGAGGAGCGTCTGCGGCGCCGCTACCTTGACCTGCTCTCCTCGCCCGAGACCCGGGCCCGCTTCCGCGCGCGCTCGGCGCTCGTCCGCGAGACGCGCACCTTCCTCGAGGAGGCCGGCTTCCTCGAGGTCGAGACCCCGATCCTCCTCCCGTTGGCCGGCGGCGGGGCCGCCACGCCGTTCTCGACCCACTCGAACTACCTGGACGAGGAGCTTCAGCTGCGGATCGCGCTCGAGCTGGCCCTCAAGCGCCTGTTGGTCGGCGGGCTCGAGCGGGTCTACGAACTGGGCCGGTGCTTTAGGAACGAGGACCTGGACGTCACCCACTCGCCCGAGTTCACGATGCTCGAGGCCTATTGGGCCTACGCGGACTATCAGGACATGAAAGGGCTCGTGGAGCGCTTGTACGCCCGGCTCGCCTCCCGCGTCGGGGCGCTCCTGCCCGACCTTCCCGCGGCCCAGGAGGCGGCAAGGGCGTTCTCCGAGGGGTTCCAGACGGTCGATTTCGTCCCCGAGCTCGAGCGGCGCAGCGGGATCTCGGGGCTCATCGACCGGACGCCGGCGGAGCTGCGAACGCTCGCCCGGGCCGCGGGGTCGACGGTCCCGGACGACTCCCCGCCGGGGGTCTTCCTCGACAAGCTCTTCGAGCATTACGTCGAGCCGCACCTCCTCCGTCCGACGTTCGTGATGGATTTTCCCGAGGTGACGACCCCGCTCGCCAAGCGGCACCGCAGCCGTCCGGGGTACGTCGAGCGGTTCGAGTTCTACTTCCGGGGCGTGGAGCTCGGCAACGCCTACACCGAGCTGAACGACCCGGACGAGCAGCTCCGCCGCTTCGAGCAACAGCTGAGCGCGCGCGTCGAGGACCGGTTCGCCTACGACGCGGACTTCGTCCAGGCGCTGCGGTACGGGATGCCGCCGGCGACCGGGATCGGCATCGGAATCGACCGGATGGTGATGGCGCTCACCGGGACCCCCTCGATCAAGGAGGTCATCCTCTTCCCGCTCGCCCGTCGCCGTTCCCCGTAGGATCTGGACGCCGTCCTTATCGTCCCGTCCGTGGGATACAGCTGCCATGGCCAGCTCCCCGGTCCGGAGCCCCCTCCCGCTCGCGCTGGACGGCCTCACGGTCGCCTACGGCGGCCCGCCGGCGGTGAACGGGCTGTCGCTCGAGGTACGGCCGGGGGAGATCTACGGCCTCCTCGGGTCGAACGGGGCCGGAAAGTCGAGCACCATCAAGGCGGTGGTCGGGATCGTCCGGCCCGCCGCCGGCCGGGTGTCGGTCTTCGGCTTCGACCCGGTGACCGAGGGGGTCGAGACCAAGTCGCGGGTCGGTTACGTGCCCGAGACCTCGCTGCTCTACGAGTCGCTCACCCCGCGGGAGTTCCTCGAGTTCGTCGCGAGCGTGCGCCGCCTCCCTCCGTCCTCCGCCGCAGAGCGGGGCCAAGCGCTGGTCGCCGCCTTCCGGCTTGAGGAGGAGTACGACCGGCCGATCGCGACCCTCTCGAACGGGACCCGTCAGAAGGTGCTCCTCGTGGCGGCCCTGCTGCACCAGCCTCCGCTGCTGGTCCTGGACGAGCCGCTCAACCACCTCGACCCGCGGGCGGTCCGTCTGGTCAAGGACCTGTTGGTCCGGTACGTCGCCGACGGCGGCCGCGGGGTGCTGTTCTCGACCCACACGATGGAGGTCGCGGAGCGACTGTGCACGCGCGTCGGCATCCTCGACCGCGGCGTCCTCCGGGCCGAGGGAACCCTCCCCGCCCTGCGCGAGCGGAGCGCGCACGGCGACGCGACGCTCGAGGAGATCTTCCTCGGGCTGACCGAGGAGGCCGGGGAGGTCCGGGCCGCGGTCGACTCCCTCGAGAGGCTCTGAGATGGGCTGGAGGGCCGCCCTCCGCCTGAGCGGCACCGCCTTCACGGAGCTGTCGCTCCAGGCGATCTACGCCTTCCGGCAGGGCAACGTCCTTCCCGGCGGGGCGACGGGGGACCTGGTGCCGAAGGCCCGCCGTCGGGTCCTGCAGAGCAAGGCGATGGTCTCGGGGCTCCTCGGCTTCCTGACCCTCGGCGCAGCCTTCCTCTTGCGGGACTCCTCGCTCGTCATCGCCCATGCCTTCCCCTATTACCTCTCCACCGCCGCGTTCGACACTGGGGTGGTTACCGCCCTCCTCGGCCTCGACCTCGCCTTCCTCTGGTGGACCGGGCTCCAGGTCCTCCCGACCCTCCTCTCTTCCTCGGTCCTTCCGGTGCTCGAGACCCTGCCGCTCGACGAGCGAACCCTGCGGAGGGCCGCGGCGATCCTATACCTCCGTCTGTTCGACCTGCCCGCGCTGACGGTCCTGGTCCTCACCCCGGTGCTCGTCGCCGCGGCCGTCGGCCTGCCCGCCGGCCTCGCCGTCATTCCCGGTGTCGTGGCCGCGGTCGCCTTCGCCCTGGCGCTCTCCCTGCTCACGGCCCGGTTCTTCGTGGCCCGGGTCCAGGGGGCCCGCGGCGGGGGAGGGAGCACCGTGCTCCGCTGGGCCTACCTCGTCCTCTGGGTCATCCCGGCGTTCGGGCTCTTCGGGTTCGTCACGCTCGCCCCGGCGTTCTTCCGGGAGCTCGCCCACCTGACCGGCGCGGGTCCGTCGGCTCCGTTCGACCTGCTCCTCGTCGCCTTCCCCTTCACGCTCGCCTCGCTCCCGTCGCTCGCCGCGGGGGGCTCCTCCGCCCTGCCGCTGGGGTCTCTGGGCCTGGGGGCGGTGGGGGTGGCGAGCGCGGTCTACCTCGGGCTGGCCGCCGCTTGCCTCGCGTGGCTGGGAGGCGCGGTCCGACGGGTCGGCCAGGCGCCGTTCGGGGTCGCCGGTTCGAGCCCTCCCTCCCCCTTCGGTCTCCGGACCACCGGCCCCGTCCGCTCGGTGCTCGTCAAGGACCTCCGGATCGCCAGCCGGAACCCGGGCTACGCCTTCCTGATCCTGCTCCCGGTCCTCGATGCGTTCGCTCTCGGGCTGCTCTCCTACGCGCCCGGCTCGTCGACCGGCGGGGCCGACTCGCTCGCGCTGGGAGCGGTGACGAGCGCCGCCCTGCTCGCAACCTTCTTTGGCCCCGCGTTCTTCGCCATCGAGGTGCTCGCCTACTCCTACGGCCGGACCCTCCCGCTCCCCGACCGGTCGCTCGTGCTCGGCAAGGTCGCGCTCGTGGTCGCGATCTACCTCGTCGCGGCCGGGGTCGTCCTTGGTCTGGTCGACCTCCGCCTCCGGGCTCCCCTCGTGTTCCTCGCGTTCGTCCTGGCCGAGCTGCCGGCCGTGGCGGCGGCCTCGGTGGTCGAGCTGGGCCTGGTGCTCCGGCGCGTCCGGAGGAAGGGCCTTCCGGTGGTCAACCTCTACTCGGGGAGCTGGACAGCGATCCTGGTGGCGGTGCCCGGGCTGATCGTCGTGGCGCTGCCGTTCACCGCGCTCCTGCTCGACGGGGGCTCGTCGTCGACCGCCGCCCTCGGCCTCATGGCGCTGGTCTCGGTCGCCGAGTTCGGGCTCGCGGTCCCGGTCCTGCTCGGGGGGGTTGGCTCCTGAGTCCCCCATCGCTCCCCTCCCGTTTCGACTTCCGCGCGATCGAAACCCGCTGGCAGGATGCGTGGACCAAAGCGCAGGCGTTCCGGGCGCCGGACCGACCCGAGGGGTCGGCGCGGTTCTCGCTGATCCTCCCGCCCCCGAACGTCACCGGGGTGCTGACGGTGGGCCACATGCTCGGCGACTCCGTCATGGACACCCTTGCCCGGTTCCATCGGATGCGCGGGGAGACGACCCTCTGGGTCCCGTCGGTCGACCACGCCGGGCTCTCGACCCAGGTCGAGGTGCGCCGCGCGCTGGCCAAGCAGGGGGTACGCTTCGAGACCCTTCCCCGCGACGAGGCGCTCGCCGCGATGGAGAAGTGGCGCCGCGAGCACGAGGCGGTCATCCGCTCGCAGCTCGAGGCGGGAGGGTTCTCGCTCGACTGGAGCCGCTACCGCTACACGATGGACGCCGGAGGCGTGCGGGCGACCCGCCAGGTGTTCGTTCAGTTGCACCGGGAGAACTTGATCTACCGCGCCGAGCGGATGGTCAACTGGGACCCGCGCCTCCGCACGGCCATCTCCGACCTGGAGGTCGTCCACTCCGAGGAGAATGGCACGCTCGTCTACCTCCTCTACCGATGGGCCGACGGCTCGCCGGGCGGTCTCGAGGTCGCGACGGTCCGTCCCGAGACGATCTTCGGGGACGTCGCGGTGGCGGTCCATCCGGAGGACGCCCGCCACGCCGGGGCCGTCGGGCGCTCGGTGGTCGTGCCCCTGACCGACCGCGCGGTCCCGGTCATCACGGACGAGGCGATCGACCCGGCCTTCGGGTCGGGAGCCCTCAAGGTCACCCCGCGTCACGACCTCGTCGACTACGAGGTGTTCCGCCGGCACCCCGACCTCGCGATGCCGCCGGACATCCTGGACGAACGGGCGCATCTCGTCGGCGACTGGGTCCCCGAAGCGCTCCGGGGCCTGGACCGGGACGCGGGACGCCTCCAGACCATGGACCTGCTGCGGGCCGGCGGGTTCGTGCTCCGGGAGACCCCCTACCGCCACTCCGTCGCCCGCTCGGAGCGCACGGAGGCGGTGGTCGAGCCCCGCCTCTCCACCCAGTGGTTCGTTCGCATGGGACCGCTCGCCGGCCCAGCCGTCGCCTCGGTTCGGGAGGGCCGGGTGCGGATCCGTCCGGAGCGCTGGACGACGACGTTCTTCCGCTGGATGGAGTCGATCCAGGACTGGTGCATCTCGCGCCAGGTCCTCTGGGGCCATCCGATCCCGGTGTACCATTGTCGGACGTGCGGTGGGGATACGGTGGCGGTCGACCCGCCCGCGACGTGCGAGCACTGCGGCCGGGCCGACCTCACGCCGGACCCGGACGTGCTGGACGCTTGGTTCACCTCCTGGCTCTGGCCGTTCGCCTCGCTCGGCTGGCCGGATCGGACCGGCGACCTCGAGCACTACTACCCGACTACCGTCCTCGTCACGGGCCGGGACATCATGTTCTTCTGGGTCGCCCGGATGATGATGGCGGGCGAGCACTTCACCGGGCGGGCCCCGTTCGCGAACGTCTACTTCACCGGCATGGTCCGGGACGACGTCGGCCGCCGGATGTCGAAGCACCTCGGCAACTCCCCCGAGCCGATCGAGGTGATGCGCCGGCGGGGGGCCGACGCGCTCCGCTTCGCGTTGATGTTCCCGAACCCGACGGAGGAGGACGGGCCGTTCGGCAACGCCTCGCTCGAGGGGGGCGGGAACTTCCTCACCAAGGTCTGGAACCTCGTCCGGTTCACCCTCCCGCACGTCCCGGAGGGAACCCCGCCCCCGTCCGGGCCCCCGGTCCTTCCCCCTACGGCGGCGCTCGAGAACCGCTGGATCCTTTCCCGCTACCGGCAAACCGCGGCCGAGGTCGACCAGGCGCTCGCCGACTTCGCCCCGTCACGGGCGGCGTCGCTCCTGTACAACTTCGTCTGGCACGACCTCGCCGACCGGTACGTGGAGATCGCGAAGGAGAGCCTCTCCGGGAACCGCGGCGAGCCCGCCGCGCGCGAGACGAGGGAGACCCTGCTCTTCGTGGTCGAGCGGACCCTCCGCCTTCTCCACCCCATCGTCCCCCACGTCACCGAGGAGCTCTGGCACGCGCTTCCCCACGAGGGCGAGCTCCTCGCCACCGCGCGATGGCCCGACCCCGCCGAGGCGCCCTCCGACCCGACGGCCGAGCTCGAGATGGGGGTCGTGCTGGAGGCGGTCCGCCTCCTGCGGAACCTGCGCGCGGACGAGCACGTGCCGGCCGACTCGGTCCCTCCCGCCTGGGTCCGCGCCAGCGGGGCGGAGGCGGAGAGCCTTCTCGAGCGGCAGCGGGGGACCGTCGAGCATCTGGCCCGGGTCCGACCGCTGAAGGTGCTGACGGCCGGGGCGCCGACTCCGGAGCGAGCGGCGAGCCGGGTCGCGCCGTTCGGAGAGTGCTTCCTCGAGCGCCAGGCGGCCGGCCCCGCCGAGACGGAGGCGCTCGACCGGGAGCGCGAGAAGCTTGTGGGCCTGCTCGAGAAGACCCGCGGCCGGCTCGCCGACACCGGGTTCCGGGCGCGCGCCCCGCCCGAGGTCGTCCGCGAGGCGGAAGAGAAGGCGCGGGAGCTGGCCGAGCGGATCCGACGTATCGACGACCACTTGAACACCGGCGCCTCCGGCTCCCCGACTTCATGACGCGCCCCAAGACGGCAGCCCGCAGACCCGCCCGCGCCCCGAAACCTCCCCCGAGAGCGGAGATCGGGACGATCCCGCTCGTCCAGGGGAAGAAGCCCCACCCCGCCTTCGGGCTCGGCCTCTGGGCGTTCGGTCGGTGGAGGCCGGAGGACGAGGCGCGGACGAAGGCGACCCTCGGTCGCGCCTACGAACGAGGCATCCGCTGGTTCGATACGGCGGAGGTCTACGGCAACGGGCGCTCCGAGCGACTGCTCGGGGACGTCCTCGCCCGCGCCGTGGGCGGGGCGCCGGACGTCTACGTCACGACCAAGGTCTCCTGGGAGCACCTGCGGCCCGCCCAGGTCCGGGCCAGCCTGATCAACAGCCTCGAGCGCCTGGGGCGCGCGTCGGTCGACGAGTACCTCGTCCACGCCCCGGACCCCCACGTCCCGCTCGCCGACACGATGCCGGTCCTCGAATCCCTCTGGAAGGAGGGCCGCATCGGGGGAATCGGGGTGTCGAACTTCGGGCTCGAGGAGCTCGAGGAGGCGGCCCGGCACCTCTCCGAGGCGCGGATCGTCGTCAACCAGGTGCGGTACAACCTCTTCGACCGGGAGGACGCCGACCCGATCCTCGAGTACTGCCGGAAGAACCAGATCCTGGTCGAGGCCTACTCGCCGCTTGCGCGCGGCCTGCTCGCGGGCCGCTACCTTGACCGGGAGAAGGTCCCGGCCGACATCAAGCGTTACGCCCACCGGATGTTCGAGCCGGATCGCCTGCCGGACATCCTCGCGCGGGGCCGAGCGCTGAGGACCCTCGCCCAGGAGGCCGGCGTTCCCCTCGCGTCGATCGCGTTCCACTGGCTCGCCGAGCGCGGGGCCGCCCCGGTCGTGGGCGCGAGCCGTCCGGACCAGGTCGACGAGAACCTCGCGGCGTGGGCCGTGCGTCCCCCCGCCCGAGTGCTCGCCCGCGCGGACGCCATCGCCCAGGGCGACCGTGCTTAAGCTCGTCCCGATCGACATGGACGGGACGCTCGTTGACGTCGAGAGCTCCTGGGCGGCCGTCCACCACTACTACCAGGACCACAACGCCGACGGCCTGCGCGACTTCCTCGCCGGCCGGATCGACGACCACGAGTTCATCCGCAGCGACGTCCGCATCTGGCGCCGCCACGCCCCCGACATCTCGGTCGAGGACCTCGAGGGGATCCTGGCGGCCGTGCCGGTGATGCCGGGCGCCCGGCGCCTCGTGGATGGCCTCCACGCGGCGGGCGCCCGGACCGCGATCCTCAGCGGGGGAATCGACCTCCTCGCGCGCCGGGTCGCCCGCGATCTCGGGATCGACATCGTTCTGGCGAACGGCTTCCGGGTGACCGCCGATGGACGGTTGACGGGGGAGGGGATCGTGCGGGTGCCGATCTACGGGAAGGAGAAGGTGCTCGAGGGACTCCAGCACCAGCTCGGGGTCACACCGGCCGAGACCGCCTCGATCGGCAACTCGGAGATCGACATCGGCATGTTCCGACGGAGCAAGGTCGGGGTCGCCTTCCTCCCCGCGGACGACGCCGTCCGGGCCGCCGCGACCCACGTGATCACCGAGAAGGACCTCGGGCGGGCCCTTTCGATCCTCGACGACTTCCGGTAGCGACCTCCTCCCCGGGGGCGGCGAAGCCTTAAGCCCGCGACCCCGGTCTAGGAGCGTTCCCGATGGAAGCCTACCAGGTCCTTCTCGAGCGCGCGCGCGCCAAACTGCCCCCGGTGCGCACCGGCGGCGAACGGTTCGTCGTGCCCGAGCCCGACGTGATGACCGACGGGAAGAACACGGTCATCCGCAACTTCCAGGAGATCACGACCGTCCTGCGGCGCGAGCCGGCCCACGTGATCGGCTACCTCGCCCGCGAGCTCGGCTGCCCCGGGGTCCTCGACCTGCCGCGCGGCGTGCTCAAGTCGCGCATCACGAAGGAGCAGATCGCCTCCCGGCTGCGCGAGTACACCGCGAAGTACGTGATCTGTTCGGAGTGCAAGCGCCCGGACACCCACCTCTCCAAGGACGGCCGCCTGACGCTGCTCATCTGCGAGGCGTGCGGGGCCCAGCGCCCCGTCACGATGCGCCGGGTCGTCACCCCCGAGAAGCCGAAGGCCCCGGTCGAGGTCGGTGAGGTCTACCGCCTCACGATCGAGGACGTCGGGCGCCGGGGGGACGGCGTCGCGAAGAAGGAAGGGTTCGTCATCTTCGTCACGGGCGCGACCCAGCGGGGGACCACCGTGAACGCGAAGGTCACGAAGGTCCTCGGCAACAACGCCTACGCGGTCGTGCAGCCGTAGCGGACGATGCGCAGCGTTCGCTGGCTGGGCCTTCTGGTGCTCTACGTCGGGGCCCAGGCGGTCGGGCTCGTCCTCGCCGACCCGTTCCGGAGCGCCGGCCTTTCGTCGACCTCCAACCCCTCCAGCGTCACCGCTCCCCTCGCGATCATCGCCCTGATTGTCATCGCCCCGCTCGCGATCCTCTACATCGCGCGGAAGCAAGGGGGCCTCGCGGCCCTGCGCCAGCTGATCCTGGTCGGGATCGCGGGCGCGCTGTACGTGACCCTGTACGCGACGTTCTCGATCTTGCCGCTCCCGACCTACCTGCCGGCCCCGTACGCCGCCGAGAACCTCCTCGCCCCGGCGCTCGTCCTCGCGGGCGCGGTCAGCGCGACGCTCTACCTCGTGCTGCTCACCGAGCCCCAGTGGTGGGTCGTGGACCTGACCGGGTTCCTCGCCGCCGGCGCGCTGATCGCGATCCTCGGGATCTCCTTTGCGATCCTTCCCGCCTTCATCCTCCTGGTCGCCCTGCTCGTCTACGACGCAATCGCCGTCTACTGGACGAAGCACATGGTCTCGCTCGCGGACGCGGTGACGGACATGAAGCTCCCGATCCTGCTCGTGATGCCGGACTCGGCGCAGTACGACTACGTCCACGCCGGCACGCTGAAGGAGGTCCGCGCCCAGCCCGTCGAGGAGCGTTCCGCGCTGTTCATGGGCCTGGGGGACGTCGTCATCCCAGGGACGCTGGTCGCCTCCTCTTTCGTCTGGCTGCCGAGCCATCCCGTCGTGCTCGGGGTCGGCGCGAACCTCTGGGTCGCGCTCGGCGCCCTGGTCGGCAGCCTGCTCGGCTACGGGGTCCTGATAACGCTCGTCTTCCGCGGGAACCCCCAGGCGGGCCTCCCGCTCCTCAACGGGGGCGCGCTGCTCGGCTACGCGGTCCTCTACGTCCTCCTCTTCCACTCCCTCACGCTCGGACTCACGGGAGGGATTTAGGCCTCCGAGGCTCACCCGGTCGATGCCGCGCCGCGTGGAGGACGTCCGGGTCGACGACGCGCCCTCGCTCGACACGCTCGTCCGTCGCCTCGAAGCCGGCGGAGGGTTCAGCGCGAAGGGCGTCGCGGAGGGGGTTGACCTCCTGGCCCGGATCCTGGGCGACCGGCAGATGACCACGTTCCTCTCGTTCCCAGCCGACATCGTGGCCACGGGAACGCGCGGGGTCCTCGCCACGCTCGTGCGCGAAGGGTACGTGGACGCCGTGATCACAACCTGCGGCACGCTCGACCACGACCTCGCCCGTTCGTTCCGGCCGTACTACCACGGAGCGTGGGACCTGGACGACGCGGCCCTGCATCGTCGCCACCTCTACCGGCTCGGGAACCTCGTGATCCCGGAGGCTAACTACGGGAAGATCGTCGAGGAGAAGATGCGCCCGATCCTCGACCGGCTCTGGAAGGGAGGCACCCGCGCGCTCTCGACCGTCGAGCTCTCGGCCGCTATCGGGGCGGCGATCCCGGCCCGGGCGGGCGCCACCAGCATCCTGCGCGCCGCCTACGAACGGAAGGTCCCGGTGTTCGTGCCCGGCATCACCGACGGGGCCGTGGGCTCTCAGGTCTGGCTGTACTGGCAGGACCACCGGGGCCTGTCGTTCGACCTGCTCGGGGACGAGCAGCGGCTCTCCGACCTCGTGTTCGAGGCGAAGCGGAGCGGCGCGGTGATGCTCGG
>DATJWA010000003.1:0-52884 GCA_035501555.1 Thermoplasmata archaeon
TCGACGCAACTCGCGCAGCGGGACGAGAAAGCGGCCCTCCAACTCCTCCGCGAGCTGGATGGGTTGGCGCGACCGACACTCGAAGGTCATCGGGGCCGACTCGTCAAGTCCACCGGGGACGGGCTGCTGGCGGAGTTCGGGAACGCGCTCGATGCGGTCGAGTGCGCCGTCGACTTCCAACGACGTGCTTTCGAGCGCTCGAGCGAGGGGCGGGAACCCCTCAAGGTTCGGATCGGCATCCACGTAGGGGACGTGGAGAGCGAGGGGACCGACATCCTGGGGGATGCGGTAAACATCGCGGCCCGGATCGAACCGATGGCCGAGGCGGGCGGAATCTGCCTCTCGGGACCAGCGTACGATCAGATCTCGAACAAGGTCCCCTACACCATCGAGAAGCTGGGCCCCAAGAGCCTCAAGGGCGTGGCGCGACTCATCGACGTCTATCGGGTGTTGTTGCCCTGGGCAGAGGCGCCCGTGGTCGAGGCACCGGGAGATGGCGGCAACCGACGCCTGGCGGTCCTGCCCCTCGCCAACATGAGCTCCGATCCGGAGAACGAGTACTTCGCCGACGGGATGACCGAGGAGCTGATCTCGACCATCTCGAGGGTGCCGACGCTGAGCGTCATCTCGAGGACCTCGGTGATGCCGTTCAAGAAGCCGGGAACCTCGCTCAAGGAGATCGGAAGGCAACTGGATGCAGGCTGGCTCCTCGAAGGCAGCGTGAGGAAGGCGGGTACGCGGGTGCGGATCACGGTCCAGCTGATCCAGTCGTCCTCCGACCATCACCTTTGGGCGCAGAGTTACGACCGGGGGCTCGAGGACGTGTTCGCGATCCAGAGCGAGATTGCGGAGAAGGTCGCCGCCGAACTCCAGATCCGCCTTTCCCCCGCCGCGCTCTCCTCGCCGGGACTTCGCGAGACCCAGGACATGGCCGCCTACCTCTCGTTCCTCCAGGGGCAGGCCCTCGTCTACAAGCTGGAGGAGGAGCCCGTTCGCCAGGCGCTCAAGTTCTTCGAGCGGGCGGTCGAGAAGGACCCGACGTTCGCGCGGGCGTACATCGGGATCGCCCGGGCCTACCAACGCCTCGGGCACGAAGGGTACGTCGCCTGGTCGGAGGGGATCCGGAGCAGCAGGGCGGCCACCGAGAGTGCGCTTGCGATCGCGCCCGGTCTGGCCGAAGCCCACGCCATGCTCGCGGAGATCGCGTTCATGGCCGACGAGGGCTTGTCGGTAGTACGGACCGAAGCGCACAAGGCGCTCGAGTTGAATCCCAATCTCGGTGGCGGATACGACCTGCTCGGGCAGGTCGCCGCCGCCGAGGGCGACCTCGATGGGTACGTCCGGCACACCGAGGCCGCCTATCGGCTCGACCCGCTGTCCCCCCTCGCCATCCGTTACCTGGGTCAGGCCTATCTGCTCGCGGGTAGGCCCGAGGACGCGATGGCCCACTGGAAGAAGACACTCCATCTCGACCCGATCGGCACCTACGGCGGGATGGCCGATTACTACCTTGCAAAGGGCGACCTCGACGGGGCCGAGACCGTCGTCCAGAAGATCGAGCAACAGGCGCCCGACAGCGAGCGGGCGCACCTCAACCGGGGGTATCTTGCGGCCCTGCGCGGCGACCGCGCGACCGCGCTCGAGATGATCCGGAAGCTCGACGCCTCGCACGAACCGGGGTGGGCGAGGTCGCAGTCGGCGGGGTTCGTTTACTTCGCTCTCGGCGACCTGGACCGCTTCTTCGAGTACATGTATACCGCCGCGCGGGACCACACGCTGAGCGTGACCCGCCTCCTCTATTCCCCGCTGTTCGCCGAGGCCAGGAAGGACCCGCGGTTCCAGCAGGTCATTGCGATGCTCCCCGCGGAGCTGCGACCATCGTAACTCGGCCGCGTCCTCCTCGTGCTGGGGCACGGGGGCGGGGTGGACCCGTGAGGCCCGCCAACGCGCGAAGGTCATCTCCCGCGAGCGGTCCAAAGCGGGGGGAGGCCGTGCGCTCTCCCTCCGCTCGATGGAACTCCGGGGGCGGAGGCGAGCACCTCTCCGGTGCTTTGCAACCCCGCTCATGCCAACGGTCGAGAGACGACGGCCTCCGCCCCCGAGCACCCACAAGCACACGCCGGGGCTTCGCCGACCGCCGCAGGCGGCTCGGCCCTTCGTCAAGGGCTCGACTCAAAATTCCGCGAGCGACTTCTGGAACCGGCGCCGTTCCTCGGGGACCTCGACCGGATACCGGCCGGTGAGGCAGCCGAGGCAGAGGTTGTCGCCCGCCATCCCGATCGAGTCGACCAGGCCGGGGATCGAGAGGTAGCGCACCGAGTCCGCGCCGATCTCCTGGGCGACCTGCTCCTCGTTCCGCTCGTAGGCGATCAGGTCCTTGCGCTCCTTCATGTCGATCCCGAAGTAGCACGGCGCGACGATGGGCGGGCACCCCACCCGGACGTCGACGCGCGTCGCCCCGGCCGAGCGGACCATGTGGACGATCTCGTGGAGGGTCGTCCCCCGGACGATCGAGTCGTCCACGAGCACGATGCGCTTGCCGCGCAAGAGGCCCGGGATCGGGTGGAGCTTGACGCGGACCTCCAGCTCGCGGCGCTTCTGGTCGGGGATGATGAACGTCCGTTCGACGAACCGGTTCTTGATCAACGCTTCCGCGTAGGGGATCCCGGACCCTTCGGCGAACCCGAGCGCCTGGGGTCGCGCGGAGTCGGGGACCGGCACGACCAGGTCCGCCTCGGCGGGGCTGTCCTTGGCCAGCCGCAGCCCGATCCGGTGCCGGGCATCGTACACGCTCTGCCCCTCGACGATCGAGTCGGGCCGGGAAAAGTAGACCCACTCGAACATGCAGTGGGCCGAGGCGCCGCTTCCCGGCATCCGGGAGCTCCGCAGCAGCTGGCCCTTCTCGAGGACCAGCACCTCCCCGGGGAGGACGTCCCGGACGACCTTGCCGCCCATCAGCTCGAGCGCGACCGACTCGCTCGCCACCGCGACGCCGCCGTCGATCGTACCGTAGACCAGCGGCCGCATGCCGAGGGGGTCCCGGAACGCGAGGACGCGGTTGCCGACGAGCATGACGACCGAGTACCCTCCGACCAGCTCGGTCGCGGTCCGCCGGATCGCCGCCTCGAGGTCCCGGGTGCGGCCGAACTCGAGCGCGATCATCTGCGCCATCGTCTCCGTGTCGGCGTTGCCGAGCAGGTCGACGCCCTGCGCCTGGAGGCGGTGGCGGACCCGGTCGAAGTTCACGAGGTCGCCGTTCGCGGCGAGGGCGGCCTCCTCGGCCTTCAGCTTGAAGACGATCGGCTGGGCGTTCTCGAGGTCGGTGGTGCCGGTCGTCGGGTAGCGGTTGTGCCCGATCCCGGCGGTGCCGCGGAGCGAGTCGAGGATCTCCTGGGTGAAGACCTCGTGGACCAGGCCGTTCCCCTTGCGGTGGTGCAGCGTCCCGTGGCTCGAGGTCGCCATCCCGCTGGCTTCCTGGCCCCGGTGCTGCAGTGCCCGGAGGCCCCGGAAGAGGTACGGGGCGGCTCCCTTCCCCTGAAGGGATACCCCCACGATGCCGCAGAACTCGCGTGCCGGCATACGTCGACCGAGCGGGCCCGGCGGCCCCCGGTCGACTCTACTCGGCTGCGGGTCTTAAGCGGAGCGGGGCGATTCAGCCGAAGAGCGCGGAGAGTCCCTCGGCCGCCTCTTCCTCGGAGACGCCCTTCTCTTCCTTCTTCTCTTCCTCTTTCTTCTCGCCCTTGCCTTCCTTCTTCTCGGCGGCGGGGGCGGCCGGAGCGGGTGCGCTGAACGTCTCGGCCTTCTGGAGGACCTCGGCGAGGTTGACGCCCTCGAGCGAGGCCATCAGGGCCTTGACCCGGCCGGCGTCCGGCGCGACGCCCGCCGCGCTCAGGACGCCCGTGAGGGCCTTCTCGTCGATCGGCTTTCCGGCGGCGTTGAGCAGCAGGGCTCCGTAAACGTACTCCATCGTTCTCACTCCTTGGTTGCGGGGGGACCTTGCGAGGTACCTGTGACCTTTCCGAGCGCGGCGGCGGCCCGGATCGCCTGGGCGAAGAGGGGAGTGATCGTCTCGGAGGTGGGATACCCGGTGGCGATGGCCACGGCGAGCGCGCGTCGATGGGCCCTCGAGACCAGGAGCGGGAGGCTCGCCGGGGTCGCGTAGCCGATCTCGACCGCGAGGCCGAGCGCGAGTTGGGCGGCCCGCCCGAACTGGGCCCGCTGGGCATCGAGGTCCACCGCGAGGACGCTCGCGGGGTAGAACGTCCCGCCCTCGACGACCGCGCGGAGCGAGAGGCCGACCTCGAGGGGGAAGATCTCGAGCCGGGTCAGCATCCCCGCGACCTCGCGCGAGATCACCTGACCGGCCTTGACGATGAGGGTGTCCTTCTTGAGCACGACCTTCCCCTTCTCGATCATCGCGGGGAAGCCGGCGTGCTGCAGCTCGCCCACGATCGGTCCCGGCTTGAAGGCGGTGGTCTGGGCGGGAACCAGGATGTCGGCCGGGGCGACCTCTCCGCCCCGGGCGGGGGTCGGCGAGCGGGTCTTCAGGAACTCCTGGTAGAGGGCGAACGGGTTGCCGTCGGCCGCGAGCAGGGCCGTCTGGTCGTGGACCTCCGCGACGAGCGGCTGGAGGGCGGGGCGCTCCTTGCCCGCGCGCTCAAGCGCGTGGAGGATCGCGGTGTTGGTCGCGACGACGATCGGCCGGTTCTTGCGCCGGAGCTCCCGACGCATCCGCTGAAGGGCGGCCGCCGGGACCCCGCGGACCCCGACGAGCGCGGTGACCGGCCGGGCGAGGATGGTGGCGGAAAGCTCCTCCACGCGCTCTAGGCGCGCCGGGGGGACCGAACCGCGTCCGACCATCGACACCCTCCTACCAGATCCGGACCGCGGGGCCCATGGTCGTCTTGACGTAGACGGACTCGATGTTCGTCCGCCCGCGCTCGAGCTTCCCGACGATGCGGGAGAGCGCCGCGTCGATGTTCTGGGCGATCTGGTCCGGGGGCATCGAACGGATGCCGACGGGGACGTGGAAGGTCCGGTTCCCCTTCGAGCGGACCCGGACCGAGCGCTTCAACGCGCCGATCAGGTTGCTCGGGTCGGTCCCGGGAGGGACGGGGCGCGGCATCTTGCCCCGGGGGCCGAGCACGACGCCGAGCCGCTTACCGATCGCCGGCATCATCGGCGCCTCGGCGAGGAAGAAGTCGACGTCCCCGACCAGGCGTTTCGCGGCCTTCGGATCCTTGGCGAGCTCTTCCAGCTCCGCCGGGGTGATCACGCGGTCGGCCACCCCCCGGACCTTCTGGCCGAGCTCGGGGGAGCCGAACACCGCGACCTTCACGGTCGTGCCGCGCCCGTTGGGCAGCGGCACGTCGTCCTCGATCCGGTTCTTCGGGATCGCGAGGTCGAGGTCCTTGAGGTTGACACTCAGCTCGACGGTCTCGGCAAACTTCCGTTCCGGGGCCTTCTCGAGGGCTTCGGTTACGGCCTCCACGGAGGGTCGGTCGGGCATCGATGTAGTGCCCTCGGAGAGGGCGGCGCCGCCGAGAAAGCCCGCTTACTTAAGGCTTGGCGCCTCGGCGGCCTCGCCGGTGGTCCCGATTCTCGCCGGAGAATCACGTCCCCGGTGGGGGCCGCCCGCACGCCCCCAAGCCTAAATACCAAACGCGGCTCGGCGGCGCCCGATGCACTATCCGAAGGTCGTCTCGACGTATTGCCCGAAGTGCAAGGTGCACACGGAGCACGACGTCGAGAAGGACAAGAAGCGGCCCGCCTCCGAGCTCGCCTGGGGGCAGCGCCGGTTCCGTCGCGCCACCCGGGGGTACGGGGGCTTCCCCCGTCCGAAGCCCGAGGGCCGCGCCAAGGCAGTCCGCCGGGTGAACCTGAAGTTCCGGTGCAAGAAGTGCAAGTACACCGTCAAGCCCGCCAGCTGGCGGGCGAGCCAGCTCGAGCTCGTGGAGCACCACTAGGAGAGGGTCCCGTGCGCGCGCCGTCCCCGTTCTGGATCGTGAAGTGCCCCGACTGCTCGACCGAGCAGACCGTCTTCAGCCGACCGGCGACCACCGTCAACTGCACCGTCTGCGGGGCGACCCTGGCAACCCCCACCGGGGGACAGGCCAAGCTGCGGGGCGAGTTCGTCCGTCCCGCGTCGGGCTAGGCGGAGGCGCGGCCGACCATGCCGCTCCGTGCCGAGTACCCCGAAGAGGGCGAGCTGGTCATCGGGACCGTCACCTCGATCCGCAACTTCGGCGCGTTCGTCACTCTGGACGAGTACAACGGCCGGGAGGCGTTCATCCACCTCTCCGAGGTCGCTACGGGCTGGGTCAAGTACATCCGGGACCACATCCGCGAGGGCCAGAAGATCGTCGCGCGGGTCCTGCGGATCGACCCGTCCAAGAACCAGATCGACCTGTCGCTCAAGCGGATCAACGACCACCAGCGCCGCGAGAAGACGCAGGCGTGGAAGAACGAGATCCGCGCGATGCGGCTCATCGAGCAGGTCGCGACCGCGATGAAGCGGAAGGCCGAGGAGGTCGTCGACCAGTTCGGCCCGGAGCTGGTGGAGAGGTACGGCTCGCTGTTCCAGGCCTTCGAGGTCGCGTCGGCCGACCCGAAGCGGTTCCAGAAGGAGAACGAGAAGGCCCCCTGGACCAGCGCCTTCCTCAAGGTCGCCGCCGAGAACATCGTCCCACCCCACGTCACCATCCTCGGCACGCTCGAGGTCAGCGACCCGAGCCCGGACGGCGTCGACCACGTCCGGACGGCCCTCCTCGCCGCGGAGAAGGTCGACCCGGAGGCGATCGAGGTCCAGTATGTCGGGGCTCCCCGGTACCGGATCCGGGTCTCCGCGAGCCAGTACAAGGCCGCGGAGGAGACGATGAAGAAGGCGACCGAAGCGGCCGTCAAGTCGATCAAGGGCGCGGGAGGAGAGGGTTCTTTCACCCGCGCATGAGCGAGTCGATCCTCCGGGTCTGCCGCG
Organism: Thermoplasmata archaeon; assembly: GCA_035501555.1. Classification (GTDB taxonomy): domain Archaea; phylum Thermoplasmatota; class Thermoplasmata; order Lutacidiplasmatales; family UBA184; genus Lutacidiplasma. Next base: position 6,977 of record DATJWA010000003.1, read on the forward strand.
CGTGCGCCCGGTACACCTTCAAGAGCGAGTGCCCGGATTGCCACGGCCCGACGCGGACCCCGCACCCCGCCCGGTTCGACCCGGGGGACCGGTACGGGAAGTACCGTCGAATGCTACGGGAGGCGACGCCCGCCCACGCGGGAGCCGAGTGAACCGATCGTGGCCGCGACCATGCACCGCATCAAGGTCATCAACGACGTGAGCGACCTCGTCCCGATCCTCCGGGCCGTCGACTCGCCGCTCAAGCTCAAGCTCGTGACCCGTCTCGGCGAGAGCTGGCTGACGATCGAGGACGTGCGGGAGGAGTTCGGGGCCGAGGGCGTGAAGACGCTCGCCTTCTTCGAGAAGCTCAGGCTCATCGACACGCGCTGGGTCGCCCGCGAGGGCCGCAAGCAGCCCGACAAGAGCTACCACTTCTACTACTCCACGATCAACATCAACACCACCTCCCCGCTCGCGGAGATCTCCGAGGTGCTTGCGATCGCGATGATGGGCCCGAAGGAGTACGCGAAGCTGGAGGCGAGGATCTTCGCCGCGGTCGGGCCCGAGGGGCGGTTCTTCTCCGACACGGCGGAGGAGCTCGGGATGAGCCCGACCCGCCTGAAGGGGCTGGTCAAGCGCTCGGACAAGCTGGAGTACCGTGGCCACCGGATCGAGCGGTTCCAGGCGGAGCCCGCGGAATAGGCGGCCCGCCGTCTCGGTCCTCCGGGTCGGCCACCGCCCCGGCCGCGACCCCCGCTTGACGACCCACCTCGCGCTCGCCGCCCGTGCGCTCGGGGCGGAGCGGATGCTCCTGCACCCGCCGGACCCCAACCTCGCCCGCCGCGTCGCCCAGGTCGGCGAGGGCTGGGGCGGGAGCTTCGAGGTCGACGGCGCCCCGGACTGGCGCCGCGTGGTCCGCTCCTTCGACGGCCCGGTCGTCCACCTCACGATGTATGGGCTTCCCCTCGCGAAGGTCATCCCCAGGCTCTCCCGAACCCGCCGCCTCCTGGTCGTGGTCGGGGGGGCCAAGGTGCCGGCCGACCTCTTCCGGCTAGCCCAGTACAACGTCGCCGTCGGTCACCAGCCGCACAGCGAGGTCGCGGCGCTCGCGGTGTTCCTCACGCAGCTGCTCGGGGTCCCCGGCCCGGGGCCGTGGCCGGGCGCCCGGCGGGCGGTGGTGCCGCGCGCCCACGGCAAGCGGGTCGTCGGCGGGAGGGGTGGAAAGTGACGGAGGGCCTCGCGCCGATCCCCGCCGGCCACCTGCCCCTCTCAGCGCAGGCGCCGGGCAAATGCATCGTCTTCGGGGAACACGCGGTCGTGCACGGCGCACCGGAGTTGCTGTTCGCGATCGACCTGTCGACCCAGGTCGTGGTCCGACCCGCCCCCCGCTGGGTCCTGAACGGGGACCCGAGCGCCGCCGAGCGGCACCCGTACTTCCGCTCCGTGATCCAAAGCCCGTGGGCCGGCGCCCAGCCCGTCGACGTGCGGACGGTCTCCCGGATCCCGCGGGGGGCCGGACTCGGCTCCTCCGCCGCGCTGTCGGCGGCGCTCACCTGCGCGCTCTCGTCCACGACGGGGGGCGTCGACCGCCCCGCCCTTGCCCAGCGGAGCTTCGACGTGGAGCGGGGGGCCCAGGGGGTCGGAAGCCCGGGGGACACGAGCGCCGCCGTCGCCGGTGGGTTCCTCACGGTCAACGGGGAGGCCATCGGGGAGTCCCTGTGGACGGTGCGGGACGGGGACCGAACGTGGAACGTCCGCCGGGTCGCCGACCCCGGTTGGGTCTGGGTCGTGGCCCACACCGGGATCCCGCGAGCCACCGGCGATGCGGTCCGGGCGGTCGGAGCTCGCCTCGCCCGGCCCGACGGGCCGACCGTGCTCGCGGAGTTCGCGCGCATCGCGACCGAGGGGACGCGGGCGGTCGCGGCCGGCGACCGGAAGACGGTCGCCGAGCTGATGGTCCGAAACCACGAGCTGCTGCGGGAGGTTGGGGTCTCCCATCCGCGGCTGGAGGCTCTCATCGAAGCGGCCCACCCGGCGGCGGATGGGGCGAAGCTCACCGGGGCCGGCGCCGGAGGCTCGATCGTGGCCCTGCCGCGGGAGGGGGCCGAGACCGAGCTCGTCCGGCGGCTGGCTCGGGCCGGCGGGCTGCCGTTCGTCGTGCGTCCGGCGCCGGAGGGCGCTTCCCTCCTCTCGTCTCCCTAGGGCGTGCGCCCGGGATCACTTGCGCGAGACGATCCGCACCACCGAGTTCGCGGCCAGCGGCTGGTCGGCGCCGATCGCGCGGTGCGTGCGCCCGTCGATCGCCCGGATGAAGTGCTCCCCCAGGTCCGTGTGCACCCGGTAGGCGACGGCTCGGGCCGCGGTGTCGGCCGGCACGAGGAGCGCGTCGGGGAGGACCCGGCCGCGGGTGTCCGTCCAGTGGTTCTCGTCCTCGACCGGATAGATCACGATCTGATGGAGTCGGTCGAACACGAGACGCTCGAGGGAGGCCTGCACCCCCGTTCCGCCCCAGTGGGTCATGACCGTCCGGAGGGCCTCGAGCGCCTTTGCCTGGGCGGGGGAGAGCCGGGACGGCTCACGGACGTTGAACGAGGCAGCCCCGGGGAGGTAGTCCACCAGCCCGGCCCGCGCGGCCCGGCGAAGCGTCAACTCAGCGTCTGCCGCGGTCGGGACCACCGGGATCTCGTCGACCTTGTCGATGAGCGCGTCCAGACGCTCCCGGTCGGCCCGGTCGCACTTGTTCGCCGCGATCAGCCGGGGCTTCGACGCCCGCAGGAGCGCCCGCGCCAGCGCGCGTCGCTCCGCCTCGGTCCAGTGGCTCGGATGCATTCGGTCGACCGGCGAGGCGCGAAGGGCCGCCGCCAGCGCCGTCGGCCCGACCGCCAGGCCGGTGAGCCGGTGCTGGAGGAACTCCTCGACCTTCTTGCCCTCGAGCTCCACGCTGCGCGCGGAGCGCTCGAAGTCGCGTCCGAGGATCTCCGTCACCCAGTCGACCAGCTCGTCCTCGAGCCATCGCACCTCCTCCGCCGGGTCCTGGCTCCCGGGCGCCGCCATGCGTCCCTCGGAGTCGGTCGCCCCCGAGAGGTCCACCACCTGGATGAACCCGTCCGCCGCGCGGAGGTCGTCCAGGAACTTGTGCCCGAGGCCCTTGCCTTCGTGAGCCCCGGGGACGAGCCCCGGGACGTCGACGAGGTTGACGGGCACCCATCGTGTGCCGTCGACGCACTTCGCGTTCCCGGGAGTGCACGGCGTCCCGCGTTCGGTGTGAGGGCACGGTGCCCGGACCGCCGCGACCCCCCGGTTCGGCGAGATCGTGGTGAACGGGTAGGGGGCCATCGGGACGTCGAGCAACGTCAGTGCGTTGAACAGGGTCGACTTGCCGACGTTCGGCTTGCCGACCAGGCCGACCTCGATGGCTCTCCCCCCTAGATCGAGTAATCCGGGGCGGTCTCGGCGACCCCGAGCGCGGCGTTCGCCGCGAGGGCCATCGCGAAGAGGAGGTCGCTGAGGCGGTTCGCCCAGTGAAGGAGCTCGGGCCGGACCGGCTCCACGCGGTGCAGCCGCCACAGTCCTCGTTCGGCCCGTCGGGCGACGGTCCGCGCCACCTGGAACTCGGCGGCGGGCACGGAACCTCCCGGGAGGACGAACGAACGGAGCTCCGGATGGCGAGCGTCGAACCGGTCGATCTCCCGCTCGAGCTCGGCGACGTGGCGGGCCTCGATCACGTGGGCCGGTGGCTTTCCGCCCGGAGGGACGGCGAGCTCCGACTGGGCGATGAAGAGCTGGTGCTGGAGCCGCCGAACGACCGGCCGGAACTCGTCCAGGGAGGAGGGGAGCCCGGCCTCGAGCCGACCGAGCTGGGCGCCGAGCTCGTCGACGGTCCCGTAGGCGTCGATGCGGAGCGATTCCTTGGCTACGCGCGCACCATGGGCGAGGCCGGTCGTCCCGTCGTCGCCGGTACGGGTATAGAGACGCGGGATGATCTCGCCTCCGGCCGCCACGGCAGCTGGTCCAAGGGAGAGCTCAGACCGTGGACGGGGCAATACGAGATGTGCAGCACCTCATTATGCTTGGCGTCCTGACGGCACAGTCGGCAGATAAACCCGCTCCGCTCGCTCCACGCGATGGCGATCGATTCCATGTTCCAGCCCCGTTTTTTCCCGAGAACTATCGCCCGAGGAGTCCCCGACCCTCGCGGTCCGCTCGCTTGCGCTCCTTCCGTCGGTCGGCCGACGAGCGCGCGCGCTCGCGCAGCGCTCCGAGCCGTTCGACGTGGGTCCGCGCCAACTCCCCCAGCCCGAGCGTGAGGACGGTCGTGATCGCACCGTCCAGGTCCCGGGCGTAGCCCTCCTCGACGACCTCGTCCAGCGCCGCGCGCAGCGTCACCGGGAGCTCGACCTCGGACGCGGGTGCACCGCCCGCGCCCCGGACGAGCGCTCGAACCGCTTCGGAGCGGTTCGGCAGGTCGTTCGCCACTCGGAACTGTTCGAGGAGCGACGCTTCTTCGGGGGTGAGGCGCACCCCAAGGAAGTACATCGCGGGAGTCGCCCGAGCGTTCCGCACGCGTTTAACAGAAGTTAACAATTATATAAAGTCTTGTAAAATTTGCTCGGCGGCCCGACCACAGTGTCTCCAACCCCTGCGCGACCCGTCCGCCGGGACGGGGAGGGGCCCTGGAGCGCCATGATGCCCCCTGCCTCAAGATCCGCATCCTCTCCAGCGGCAGGGCTAGGCCGGGGGCTGTCGACATATACACGTGTGTAGATGTATAGACCAATGGGGAGCAAGACGGTGTCCCTCGAGGACTCGGCCTACGAGCTCCTCAAGGCAGCCAAGCGACCAGGGGAGAGCTTCTCCGTGACCGTCACTCGACTACTCATGGGGTCCAGACCGACGTATCGGTCCCTGGCAGGATTCCTGACGCGGTCCGAAGCACGAGAGGTCCACCGGGCGATCCAACGGATGCGAGAGGCCGAAGCTCCGCTCGAACGTCTGCACATCAAGAAGCTGGGGCGCGGACGTGGGAATAACTCTGGACACTAGCGTCCTCATCGAGCTCCTCCGGGGAGACCGGCGAACCCAGGCGCTCCTCGATCGCCTGGAGGGGGACGGGTTGCTTCCGTCGCTGAGCACCGTGGCGGTCTTCGAGGCGTTGTCGGGGGTGGAGTTTTCGAAGTCGCGGGCAGACCGGGTTCGACTGGAGATCCTTCTCCGCCAGATCCCGCTCGAGGGGTTCGACCTCGACGCCGCCCGAAAGGCAGGCGAGTTGCGAGCCGAGCTCCTGCGCGCCGGAAAGTCCCCGGGTGCCCCGGACGTCATGATCGCAGGTCAAGCGTTGGCCTCCGGTCACACCCTTGTGACGAAGGACCGTTCTCTCGCGGCGTCGGCGAGAGCAATGGGGCTCCAGGTAGTCGATTGCTGAGGACGCCCGAGGCGAAGTTCTGAGACGGGCAACCACGCACCCACCCTTCTCTTAGCGAGCCCGAGATCGACCCGGGCGTGGGGGCAAGGCGCGTGCGTCCCGCCGCAACCCAAGGAGCGACTCGACCTTCCGACGCCTGGGGCGATCCCGCGCCGGGAAGCACAAGATGGAACAACGTCCGACAGTTCACGGGGTACCTGTGGGAATCCCCGCGGAGCGGGGCGGGACGGACGGGAGGGCGGGCCGACCGAGGACGGCTCGGCTCCCGCAGGGGTCCCCGGCCTTGGCGTCGAGGGACGTCAACTCGTTCGACCCGCTGAACCGGAGCTGCGCTTCGCGAGGCCTACCTCGAAGAGGAGGAAGGCCGCGACGAGCGCGAGCGCTCCCCCGATCACCGTGTCGATGACTCGAGTGACAGCGAGCGAGGGGCCGCCGGAGTAAGCCAGGTTGAGGAGCAGGATCACGGTCAGGGTGATCCCGACCGCATACACGAGGTAGTTCACGCTCCGCGTGGCGAGCGCGAGCCAGGTGGTGGCGCCGAGGACGGGGAACAAGATCCCGGGGCTCGAGGTCAGCGTCGTCACCGCAAAGGCGCCCGCCGCGCCGACGACCGTCCCCGCGCCCCGGCTCGCGCTGTAGCTCACGGTCGCCGCGAGGTCGGGTCGGAGCGCGACCAGCACCGTCAGCATGACCCAGTAGTCCCGTGGGAGCCCCAGGACGAGCCCGAGCCACAAGCCCGCGGTCGCCGTGATGGCAACGGCCGCGGCGTGGCGGTTCCGGGCTCGGCTGCTCGCGAGATCGATCCGGGGTGAGGGCACTGGCGGGCTGAACACATCCCGTTCGGGACTGGAGCGGAGCATGTTGAGCACCGCGAGGGTGCTGACCACCCAAACCCCGCCCAGCAGCACCGCCGACGGACGAAGCAGTATCCCAATCTCGGTGGTCGGCGGCACGCCGACAGCGAACACGAACATCACGGCGGCGATGAAGCTCGCGTTCTGCCACGTAGCCCATCGGGAACCCAAGAGGGCGACGAAGATGCCGACCGCGACAAACGGGAGCTCGACGAGCCGCGGGAGCAAGCCGACGATCGTACCCGCGCCAAATGCGACCGCGTTGACCCCGACGGCGACCAGGAGGGTGCGGCCGGGGGTCCTTCCCGGCTTCGGGGCCTCGACCAGGAGGAGGTTCAGGGCGCCGACCGAGACGAGGACAGCCGCCTCGGCCAGGCCAACCAAATAGCCGATGACGAGGGGAAGGACTACCAGAAGAGCGCCGAGCGCGCCCCGGCGCAGGTCAATTCGCCCGCGCTCCCAGCGGGTCAGCTCCTCGAGAAGGCGAAGCAGTCGGCCCTCGATCTCGTCCACCGTGCCGACGGACCGCAGAAAGGCCGGGCCGATAGTCTTGCGGGTTGCGCAGGGGGGTGAAGTGCTCGGCCCTCGGTGGTTCAACGAAGGGGAAGTGGTCGGGGTCCTCGTGCCCCCGCCGTGTTAAGCAGCGAGGAGGGGAGTGTCCCCAGACCCCGCAAAGTGAGTCTGCTCGTAAGCTAGGGGGCCCCTGGTGCTCCATGACCCTGACCGGGCGGCCGGAGGATTGACTCGAGCTCGGAGCCGCCCTTCGCCGGACCTCGGCTCAGGGCGGGCGGCCGCCTGGTGGGTCCGGGAGCGTACGCTGTCGCTGGGCGGCTGCCGTGTAGATCCGGCGGAATCGGCGTCCACGGGCCGACCCGAGCCGAAGGCGAAGGTTGGTCAGTGGGCGCTGATGCCCCCTTTCGTCAAACAGCGAGAGTATGGACACCTCCATCATTTTCTCGAGGGGAATTTCCTCCCGTGCGGCTCCGGAGGGGCCCGAACGGGGGCGGTCGGGGGTTGGATCGCGGGTGTGGTAGTGGCCCCCGTGGGAGGGCCAAGGACCGGGCGGGGCGGCCGGCGACCCCATCAGGGGTCCCAGGGTGGATCGGACCCTGCAGTTCCAGCTAGGAGTGGGGAATACCCGGTTAGAGGTCGCGGGCCCGCTCTACGGGGGAGGGGGAGGTGGCGGCGGAGGCGGGGGCCAACCCCCGGAGGGAGGAGGAGGCGGGGGCGGAGAACCGCCTCGGGGGGGTGTCCAGGGACCGCCGGCGCCCTGAGGTGCGCCGAACGAGGAACCGCGCTTCGGGCCGCGAGGCCGTAACTTGACCACCACGACGGTCACTACGCCGGCGACCACGACGATGCCGCCGAGGAGGAAGTACCCGTCGTCACCGGCGAGGCCTAGGAACGTCGACGGGCTCCCTCCGCCGCTGCCGCCTCCGCCCCCTCCGCCCCCGGTGCAAGTAAACGACACGTCGAAGTTCACGGGGGCTCCGGATACCTTGATCATCCCGGAGGTAGGGGTCGTATCCAGCGTGCACGTCTTCGCGTCACCGAAGGAACCGAGCACGTACGGGTAGGAGTCGTTCACGAACCCACTGAAGACGATGGAGGAGCTCGTCCCCTCCTGGTTCGTCCCGTTGAAGGAGACATTCCACGACGCACCCGAGGTCAGGCCCGTCTCGGTGAAGGTGACGGTGTACGTCCCGGGTTTCGACGTGTGGGTGAACGGACCGCCCCCGATCACGCTGATGTTGTTGGTGTCCTCGTTCGGGACGAAGAGTTCGTCGTTGGCGGGATCGAAGACGGGGGTCTGGGGGGCCCCGCCGACGTCGATCAGGGCGGTGACCGTGTTGGTCGTGGCGTTGATGGCGAAGACCCCGCCGGTCCCGCCGTAGAAGCTGTACCCTGGAGCGTATACTTCCCCGTTGGCGGGGTCGTAGGTCGACGGATGGTTGTAGAACGAGTTTAGGCTCCCGATGGAGATCGTCGTCACGACCGCGTTGGCGGGGGACAGCACTTCCATCCCACCCGTGGCGTAGAGGGTCACGAAGACATCCCCGCTGACCGGGTCGACCACCGGCGTAACGAGGTCGCCCGTGTCGAGGGAATTGACCTCGATCGTCGTCACGACGGACGTCCCCTTGATCACGGTGATGTTCGAGGAGTTCAGGCCGCCGCCGGGGACATAGACCTCTTGGTTGACGGGGTCGTAGACCGGGGTGATGGGGGAGCTGAGTCCCGAGAGCGTGGCGATGACGGTGTTCGAGCTCGCGTTGATGATGCTGAGATTCCATCCGCTACCGAAATCGAAGTTCGGCACGTAGATGTCCCCGTCGGCGGGGTCGTAGACTCCCGAGTCGGGCCCGAGCCCCACCGGGATCTGAGTAACGACGCTGTTGGTCGCCGTGTTGATCACGGAGACGTTGTCGTAGGCGGCGTCGAACGTGAACGTGTTCTGATCGGCGACGTAAAGGTACTTGTTTACCGGATCGTAGACGGGAGTCGTCGGCCAGGACGCGTTCCCGGTGTCGATGTTCGCGACGAGGGTGTCCGTCCCCGAGAACGCCGTGACATTGTTGATAGTGAGCGTCGACCCGTTCTGGTCGGAGACGTACAGCTCGCTGTTCGAGGGGACGTAGGTCGGGGTCTCGTAGTAGGCATCGGGACCTAGGTTGATCACGCTGCTGACCGCGTTGGTCGCCCCGTCGATGACCGTCAGATTGGTCCCGTTCGATCCGGAGTCCAATCCTAGGGTAGTGTCGGGGAGGTAGACATCACCGCTCGCCGGGTCGAAGGTCCCGGTCGTCGGCGAGCTCACGTCCGAGATGGTCGCGATGACCTTGTCCGTCTGACCCGCCGCGGGCTCCACGGCCACCGCGAGCTCCGATGTGGAGCGATTGGGGGAGACGCCGACAGCACCCAGCTCGAGCACCAGCACAAAGCACAGGATTAGAATCAAGGCGATGGTGGGTAGACGAGAGCTAGATAGGGCAGGCCCCATTCTGGCCGGATGGAACGCTCCCTCCAAGAATCTTTGGGTAACGGCAATGGGCCCCCCGGATCACCGGAGCGGTCGGTGATGGACGCGTTCCAAATTGCGCCAGCAGGCCCTACTCGAGCGACCAGCTGACCTTTCGAGACGCTGAGGAACGGGACGTCTCCTCCCCCGACCCATGGTTTACGTCGGAGAAATGGCGAGGCGGCCACTCTCGGCTGGTTAAACGGCGGGGGGGCAGTACCGCCCACCTACCCTCAGCGCCCGGCGTGGTTTCGAGGTGAAGAACGGGTCCATCTAACCTGCCCTCGGAGGGCGTCGCGATCGGGGCAGTCCTGCCCTCGACGGCGGACTGGGTCGAAAGGGGAAGGTCTATCCCCTCAGGAGCCCACCCGCGACCATGTCGTTCATCGCCCCCGGGCCCCGCACGCTCGGAATCGTCGTCGCTTCCGTGACTCTGATGGCGGTGCTTGGACTCGTGCTGGCCTCGTCGCCGGGCCTCGGATTCTCCGCCCCCAGCCGCCTCGTGGCCGCGCCCCTCGACCTATCGATCGAGGCGCCCAGCGCGTCTCCCTCGACCGATCCCGTGGACATTGGGTCCGTGATAAACACGTTTGACCTGGTGAACGGCACCCTCCTCCCCGGAAATGCCCACACGTACTCGGGCGAGTATGCAAACGGCGCGGCGGTCGATACGGCGAACGGCGAAGTGTTCATCGCCGACACGGATAGCGACAACATCGCCATCATCGGTGCCACCACCGACCACGTGGTCGATTGGTTGACCGGCGGGGGCGAGCCCTGGGGAGTCACCTACGACCCCGTGAATGGCGACGTGTACGTCGCGAACTATGCTTCGGCCAACGTGACGGTAATCAACGGGACTACGCACACCGAGGTCGCCGCGGTTCCCGTCGGGTCGGACGACCTCGAGTCGGCCGTCGACACCGCGAACGGCTACGTCTTTGTCGCGGGCGAGGGCAGTGGATTGAACGTCTCCGTGATTAACGGCACGACCCAGATGGATGCCTACTCCATCCCCATCGGAGCGGAAACCTACGGCATCGCTTACGACAGCAGCAACGGATACGTCTACGCAACGAACCCTCAGACCGACTCGCTTACCGTGATCAACGGTTCGAGCTTTGCGATCGTGACGACAATCCCGGTCGGGGGGTTTCCCACCGCGGTGGCGATCGACGGCCAGAACGGCTACGCCTACGTCGTGAACCCCGACTCCGACAACGTGACGGTCGTCGACACGGCGTCCAATGTCGTTGTCGGCGCGGTCAGCGTGGGAAGCTTCCCCCTCGAGCTGGCGTTTGACAGTGTCAACAGCTACCTGTACGTGACGGACTACGATTCGGACGACGTGACCGCGTTCAACGGGACGAGCGACAGCGGAGCGGTGTCGCTCGGGACGGGGACCGAGCCGGTCGGCGCGGCGTTCGACCCTGGGACGGGCAAACTCTTCGTCACCGACGCCGGCTCGTGGAACGTGACGGTCCTGGACGCCACTACGGGTGCATCGTTGGCCACGGTTCAACTCGGCGCCTACCCCGGCGGCGGATTCGTGGACCCCTTGAACGACAATGTCCTCATCGGCAACGAGGGCGGCAACTACAGCTACACGGTTCTGAGCGGATCGACGAACCAAGAAGTAACGGAGTTCCCGTTTGCGACCTACCCCGACGGGGACGCCTACGATCCGGCGAACGGGGAGTTCTACATCACCGGTGGCTCATACGATGCGCTTACGCCGATGAATGCAACCACGTACCAGGTGGGCCCTGCGATCCCGATCTCCGGCACCCCGGGAGACGTGGCGTTCGACAGCCGGAACGGCTACCTCTTCGTCGCCGACTATAACGGCAACAACATCACCGTGGTGAACGCAACGACCGACCTCGTTCACGCGACGATCCAACTTCCCGCACCGTACTACACCCCCTGGGACATCGTCTTCGATCCGGACAACGGCTTCCTCTACGTGACCGACCGCAGTTCGGCGAACGTCACGGTCATCGACGGGTCGGACGACGCGATCGTGACGAACATCCCGGTCGGGCTCACCCCCACGGCACTAGCCCTCGACCTGTCGAACAGCCTGCTGTTTGTCACCAACGAGCTGAGCGGCAACGTGTCGGTGATCAACGTCTCCTCGGACACGGTGGTCGCCTCGATTCCGTTGGCGGAATGGCTCTGGGGCGTCACCTACGACCCTGCGAACGGGTACGTCTATGTGTCGAATTTCAACGACGACGTAGTGTCGGTGATCGCCGCAACCTCGTTCACGCTGCTGGGTAACCTCACCGTGGGCTTTGCCCCGTACTCTCTCTTCCTCGACCCCCTCAACGGCCTGGTGTACGTGCCGAACCAGGTCGGCGGCTCCGTCGCGATCATCGCTCCCGCGACGGCAATCCTTTCCGTGACGGTCAGCCCGACCACCGCGACGCTCGGGGCCGAAGGCTCTGTCCCGCTCACCGCCACGCCGACCTGCTCCCCGGGGGCTTGCCCATCCTCGGGAGTGACCTTCGAGTGGACGGCCAACAACTCTCTGGCGGCGCCGAGTCCCACCTCGGGCGCGACGACGACGGCGGTAGCCGGCATGAGCCTGGGCCGTGTCGCGGTGACCGTGGCCGCAGAGCTCAACGGCACCACCGTCCACGCGACCGCGAATCTCACCATCGAAGGGGTCGCGAGCGTGGGCGTTTCCCCCGCGACGCCGTCAGTCTCGACCGGTGGTTTGGTCGACCTAAGCGCCGTCGCCACATGTGCGCCGAATGCATGCCCGGCGTCGAGCATCGTCTACAGCTGGACCCTCAATAATTCCGACGCCCAGCTGAACTCCACCGGCGGTGCGAACGTCGCGCTGACGGCGGGGGCCACCCCGGGGACGGTCCTCGCGACAGTGCACGCTAGCTACGAGGCGAAGGAGTACAACGCCAGCACGGTCGTGACGATCGTCGCCTCCTCCTCCCCCACCAGCAGCCCGAGTTCCCCGTCGGGGCTGCTCACGTGGATCATCCTTGCGATCGTCGTGGTGGTCGTGGTGGTGGTGGTTCTCCTCCTGATGAAGCGACGGAAAAAGTCGGGCGGTCCGACGACGGCGACGACCCCTGCATCTGGTCCGAGTTCCGGGAGTTCCGCACCCTCTGTTCCCTCCCCCCCTCCCTCGCAGGCGCCTTCGCCTCCCCGACAACCGTAGTACGTCGAGGTCGCCGCTGCAGATCCGCTCGAGTCGAGTTTCTCGTCCAGGACAGCACCCCCCCTCCTAACCCCCGAGCGGGGTGGGGTATCTGGTCGTCCCTCGACCTCAGGGCTCTTCGATCGGTATCACGAGCTGGACCAGGAATCCCCAGAAGTATCGGATCTCGAACGCGAGTACCGTGAGGAATGCGAAGAGGGTGACGAGGGTCCCCAGCCACTCGCTGAACGTGACCGTGAGGGGATAGATCACTACCAAGACGTACACGAAGATCCCGATCTGGAAGATGAAGGGCAGCGCGTAGCCGGTGTATAGGAAGACGAGGAAGACCTTGCCGCCGACGCCGATGTTCTTCCAGGCGTGACTCATCCGCCGTGAGGAGTCGACGCTCTTCCGCACGAACGCCTCCTCAGGTGACTCGCCGGGGTTCGGCATCGTGGAGAGGCTGTCACCGGATTATTTAGGCACCAGCCCCCCGCCAGGTCTCGGGGGAACGACGGCAGTACTCGCTCGGGTCGCTGATTTTGCGCGCGACGCCCGAGGCCGGCACCCCGGCCCACCGCGACCGCCCCCTCGGGGGCGTACTACAGATACATCTAGTCCTGGCAAGTTCGGGGTGGCCGTGGACGAACCAGGGTTCCCGGGCCTCGCCGCCGGCGCTCGCTTTCCGGTCCTCGGGGTCATCGTGGCGGTGCTGATCGTGGTGTTCCTCGCCAGCACGGTACCGGTCGCGCAGACGTCCTCCTACTCGGCCACCGTCACGAACTCCGGCGACCTGACCGCACCCCACTACACGACGTACACGCCACCGCAATCCGGCCGGTTCAGTTTCTCTTGGCACACCGAAAGCGGGCGGGCTGTGGCGTTCACGCTGCTGGGACCGTCCGGCGGGGCGATCTACTCGTCCACCGGCGCGAGCGGATCCGGGCACCTCTTTGTCTTTCGGGCGGAGAATTACGAGTTTGGATTCGTCAACGCCACGGCCCAAACGGTTCGAGTTTCCGGCACTCTCAGCTTCACCGTACCCCTCATTTGACCTTCCCTGAATCCACTCGAGCTTGGCCTTCGGCAACGATCGAGGGAGGCGGCCCTACGTGGGCACTGTCGGGGGGAGCGACGTCGCGGCCTCGACCCGACCCCGATAGTGCAGCTGGAAGAGTCCAATCGCCGCGAAGGAGGCGAGGGTGACCGCGATCGAGAACAGGAACACCCCGTGACCGCCCCCGACCGTGTAGGCCCACGCGCCCGCGGAAGGTCCCAGACTCCACAGACCGGAGTTGATCAAGGCGAAGATTGCCAGGCACTCGGCTCGTCGATCCGGCGGAGCGACCCGCGAGACCCAGACGAGCATCGCGGGGGAAGCGAGTACGTAGCCGATCTGGTTCAGGACCTGCGCGCCCGGGAGCAGGAGCCACGTGGTGGCGAGCAGAAAGACCACCCAGGAGGCCGTCTGGGTCACCGTGCCCCACACCAGGCCCCCCCATTCCCCACGACGGTCGATGAGTCGTCCGGCGCTGGACGCGGCGAACGTCACGACGAGGAGACCGGTCACGGCCACCAAGCTGACGTCGAACGGGTCGCCGCCTAGCGTCACCACCCAGATGGCTACGAAGGAGCCGACCGCGCCGACCGCGAGCGTTCGGATCGACACCGCGGTCGAGAAGGCGAGGAGGGGGCCGAGACGCAAGGGCGACGTGGCGGTTGGAGCCGCGGCCGGGGGCGGTTCCCTCACGGCGAGAAGGACGTACATCGCCACGCTCGCCATGACGGCCGACGCGAAGTAGAACAGGTAGTCGAGCCCCAGGGTCGACACCAGGATCCCCACCGCGAGGAAGCCGATGATCGACCCCGCCCCGGAGGCCGCGTTGAGGAACCCGTACGACCCGCCCCGCTCGCGCAGCCGGTTGACATCCGAGATGAAGGCGTTGAGCGCCGGTGACCCGAGCCCGAGCACCGTCGTGCCGACCACGAAGGCGACCCCGGCGTCGATGTAGCCTGGGAGGAACGGGACGGCGAGATAGAAGGGGAGCGCCCCGAGCTCCCCGGCCACGAGGAACGGCTTGCGGCGCCCGACCCGGTCGGACAGCCGCCCCGCGAGAGGACCGACTAGGCTGCTGCCGAGCCACGCGACCGAGGTGCAGAGGAGCGCGGTCGCGACCGGCGCGCCCCGGGCCGCGACCAAAAAGAGGGGGACATACACGACCAGGACCCCTGTCCGGTTGCTCGCGAGCACCTGATAGACCGCGAGGCTCAGGACGGTCCGACTGACCACGACCGGCCCAGCGGACGTCGCGATTTGAGCCCCGCCCTCCTCCGGCAGCGGTTTGGAGAGTCGGCCGGCCGCCGGGCTATCCAGCGTAGGCACTCGGGTCGGTGGCGGTGCAGAACAGGATTTGCGAGAAGGAAGTTACCCGCAGTCGGGCCACGGGGTCGAAGGGGTCTGCGGGCCCCCCTTGGCCGAGGGTTCGACTCTCAGTCTTCGGGGTTGAGCGTGATCACGTTCCCGTCCGGGTCCGCGATACGGGCGTACATCCCCCAGGGCCGCTTGGTGAGCGGGGCGTCAAACCGGACCCCCCGTTTGGCGAGGGCCTCGCAATGCTTGGCGAAGTCTCCCCGAACGTGGAAAGTGATCCCCTGGTTGCCCGGAGAGAGCTCCTCGCCGATCTCCGAGCCCTGGCACAGGTGGAGGAGCCCATTCACCCCCTTGTGACCGACCGTCACCCAGTGACCGAGGTCCTGGATCACCTCGAAGCCCAGCTTGTCGGTGTACCAGTCCACCGACCGCCGACGGTCGGCCACCACGATCGTGGTCGCGAAGAAGTAGAGCTCCGGTCGCTTCGGTGGACCGGGTCCCGACCGCGAAGGCATCGGCGGCTCCGGGGTCGGGACCCTTGGGTGGCTCATCAGTGTTCTGGGCGGATGCCCGGCAGGAACCCCCAGCCTCCCTCCCGCGCAGCTCGGGGTTGAGGGTGCCCCTCACTCGTTCCCTCCGTCCGCGCGCGACGCGAGGGCGTGAGGCGGTAGGCCAACCCGCTACAATGCGTATTTATACGCAGCCCATCGATTTGTACGGCATGCCTCGGCCGTCCTCCCGACCGTCAGGCCCGGCCCTAGGCGAGACCCGGGGAGGCCCGTTGGCATGACGGCCACGAAGCGGTCCCGATCATCCCGCGGAGGCGATTCTCCCGGGTCGCCGCCCGACCCCCGGACCGACCATCGGCTGTCGGTATCCCTGGGCAAACTCTTCGACCCGGAGCCGAACCCGATGGCTCAGTTCCCCGGGGAGGCTGCCGAGATCGACGGGTACATCGTCGCCCCCGACCAGTCGGTCACGATCGCGGCGACCGCGGAGACACCCGGCGGCCTCGACATGATCGATACCGTTTGGGTAGAGCTCCAGCGGCGCGGCCTCGGCCGCCGCCGAATGATGCTCCTGGACGACCGCGGCCGGACGGTCTCCGTGGTCACCCTCGCACCTCCCCACCCGACCGAGTCGCTGGAGCTGCTCCGTTCTCACCTCCTCGTACCCGTCGTCGCGCGCGACGGCGTCGCCGAGGTCCACCTCCTTGCGACCCGGGACGAGGTCGCGGAACTGGAAGGCAAGTTCCCCGCCCGGGAGGAGCCGCCGTCAACGAGCGTCCGCTCGGGGAAAGCCGGCGAGGCCGGGGACGGCCGACTCGACCCAGAAGACTGGGCGTTCCTGGGCCTCCTGTGTTCCGTCGGGGCGTTTGACGGGCCGTCGGGTCCCTCGGCCCGGCTCCTCGCCGAACTGTTCGGCCTGGAGCCGCGGGCGTTCGTGCGCCGGGCGACCGCCGTCCAGCAGGGACTCGCGGGCATGGTGCGGGACCTGTTTGACACGTCGCAGGCGCCGGTCGCGGGGGCGGCCGCCTGAACCAGCGACCATAGGACGGTGTTGGAACGATGATGCGATGGATCGCGAGCGCCGAAGACCTGCCTCCGGGGAGCCACTCGATCGACCTCTACGCCAGTCGACCCGAAGCCGCCCGCCACATGGCGAGCTTTCTGAAGGGCGCCAAGGACCGCCACCAAGCCGCCGCGATATTCTCCGGGGACGACGACATGATCCGGCTGTACCGCGAGGCCCTGACCGAACGTGCCCCGGAGATGGTGAGCGCGTTGCGCCGCATCCAGCGCGCGCACGTCCGGCCCACCGCGGAAGGCCTGCGTCCGATCGACGACGTCGGCGCCTTCGCCTCCGCCCACCCGGAAGGGGCGACGATGTGCGGGGACACGATCCCGAGCCTTCTGAACCGGCGCACCCTCTCCTCGGTGCTCGCCTACGAGGATTGGTTCGACACCCTGCGACCCTTCTACCACCGGGGTCTCTGCCCGTACGACCTCGGCAGCTTCCCCGTCGCCGAGGCCCCGGACGCATTCGCCTCGCTCGGGCAGGCCCACACCCACGTGATCTTCTCGACCGACCCTCAACCCGCCAGCCAGTTCCTCCAGCTGCTCGTCGTGCCGTACGTCGAGAACCCGCCGAAGGAGCACCTCGGCTGGCTGGCCCGCGCGGTCGACGAGGGACTGATTGAGGAGCGGCCGAACGGCGAGACGGGCATGGACCTCACCCCCCGGGGCGAGGTGTTCGCTCGCGCACTGAAGGGTCTCCCGGCCCTCACGCAACCGACCCCGGCCTGACCGGCAGAACCTGCGGCTCCCCCGGCGCGACCGACGGAACCGGACCTCAAGAATGGACAGGGCCGCGACGGGACACGAGTCGGGTCCGTAAGACCTTGAACGGCGTTTCATCACCCCTTCCCCCGGGTTATGGGCGGTGCTGATCTCCTCCGGGACGATGAGCGAGATCGACACCGTCCGCACCTTCTACCGATTCAACGCAGCCGAACGCCGACGGTACCTCGAGACCATCCTCGCGCTCCCGGCCGCTGAGCGGCTGAAGGACCGAGGGGCGTCGTACCCTTCGCTCCAGGAGATCTATGCTCACGTCCTCGACGCGCTGACGTTCTGGTTCGAGCTCGTCCCCCAGGACCGGGCCGCCGAGGCGATGCAGCTCGAGCTACCGGCTCGGGACCTGACCGCCGAGCAGCTCCGAGAGCATACCGCGGCCGCCGAGCGCAGGGTCGAAGCATTTCTCGCCCCGCTGCGGACGTCCGACCTCGCCCGCGAGGTGGTCTGTCACTTCCCCGACGCGGGCGGCAAACCGGGCGAGGCGGAGCGGGTCCTCATCGGAGACATCCTCTGGCACATGGTGGAGGAGGAGTTGCAACACCGGGGGGAGCTGAATGCCCTGCTGTGGCAGATGGACGTCGAGCCACCGATCGGCACCTTCCGCCTGTGGAAGGAGTCGAAGGCGGATGGGATGTACGTCCCCTAGTGCCGCGACCGGCCTACCCCGGGCCTGGGGGAAGTTGGGCGTCTCCCTCTTCAGCCTCACGATGACCCGGCTCGATCCTACTGAGGACGCCAGCGCTTGGGGTGGGCAGGCTCTCTGGACCGCACCGCCGGTCCCCCGACGCGAGCCCTAAGTATGGGGCGGCCTTACGAAGGGACATGCCGTTGTACGTGACCCTCTATCGGTTGACCGACCAAGGGCGAAGGACGATCAAGGACTCGCCGAAACGCCTGCGAGCGGCAATCACGCAGCTCGAGAAGGTCGCGGGCGTGAAGATCCATCAGGCCCTCTACACCAGCGGACGGTACGACCTGGTCGTGGTCAGCGAAGCCCCCGATGACCGTGCGGCCAACCTCGCGGCACTGACCACGATGTCGGCCGGGAACGTGGTCGGTGAGACCCTTCACGCCTACTCGATGGACGACGTCGAAAAGGTCGTCTCAAAGCTGCCGTAACCGTCTCGTCCTCCTGTGGAGCGGGTCGGAGGCCCGCAGCTTCGTTGACGGCCGAGACGCCCATCCCCGAGGCCCTGGAGGGAGGGGTAAGCGCGTCCGGGATGCCAGGCGCCCGCCGAGGGTTCCCGGGTCCGGGCGGGCGGTTCTAAGTAATCCCGGCTCCCTCGGGAGACGCGATCGGCAGGGCCGGGTGGGGGAGGTAGGGATGAACGGGGGCGAGGGGACAAGGAA
Source organism: Thermoplasmata archaeon (assembly GCA_035501555.1). GTDB lineage: Archaea > Thermoplasmatota > Thermoplasmata > Lutacidiplasmatales > UBA184 > Lutacidiplasma. The sequence continues at coordinate 25,498 of DATJWA010000003.1, forward strand.
GAACCGGAAGGCGGAACCCCTCGTGGACCGGTTCATCCAGGGCCGACCGGTCGTCCCACAGAACGCCTTGGGTGCCGCCGACCCGAGGAATATGTGGACCGCTCGGGTGGTCGACGAGACGTTGGGCCTGCCCACCCTGACCGGGGCCTTCACCCTGGACCTCGAGTTCGTCCTGCCCGTCAAACAGGACTCGTGGGAGCTTCCCTGGGAGATCACGCTCGACCACATCCTGAAGTGGACGTTGGACACTCTCCAGAAGACCGTGCTGAACTACGAACGACTGGGCGGGGCGTCGCTGGTATCGGTGAGCGCTCGGACCCGGGTCGCCAAAGGCGGCGAACCGACCGGAGCGCGGCTGCTCATCCGACGGGCCGCCGTTACACCGCGGACCGGCACGACGGCCGCCGGCTAGGGAGCTCGAGTTCGGGGCAGGCTGCGGCTCTCCGTCGACCGCGACTCAGCCGTCGTATCGACACCCGCCGAAGGTTCCGCGCCCGCGTCGCCACCTCGGCCGGCTTATATCCGCCCCTCCTTCGCAGGATGGCCGTGCCTCGCCGAAGTTCCTCGAGCCAGGCCCCCCACCGCTGGCAGAGGCCCGCCCGCCGTTCTCGCCGGCGACCGACCTCGAAGGGGGTCCCGGCGTGAGCGTGCACGTCGCCTCGGTCGGGACGGGTCGGTACGGCAAGCGCCCGGAGGGCCTGATCGACCTGGCCGCCGAGGCGGCGAACCTGGCGCTCGAGGGGATCGGGCGCAAGCCGATCGACCTGCTCATCGCCGGCACGATGTTGGCTCACGGTCCGTACGGCACGGAGACGTTCCTTCCGAGGATCGCGAGTCGCTTGAGCCTCGAGTCCGCCTCGGGCTTCCGGGTCGACTCGGCGAGCGGGACGGGGGGGATGGCCTTCCACGCCGCCGCCATTCTGCTGGAGTCCGGTCGCTTCGAACGCGCCCTGGTGGTCGCGGCCGAGAAGATGACCGACCAGTCCACCGCGATCATCACGCGCGAGCTGGCCGCCTCCCTCCACAGCAGCGAGGTCGCCCACGGAGCCACGATGCCGGCCCTCGCGGCGCTGGTCACCCAGCGGTACCTCCAGCGCCACCATCTGACGACCGAGGTGTGCGACCGGGCCTCGGTGCACGCCCGGGCGATGGCGGCCCGGAACCCGAACGCGCACTTCCAGAAGCCAGTAACCGCCGCCGAGGTCGCCTCCAGCCGCCCTGTGGCGCTCCCGCTCCGTCTCCTGCACTGCTCCCCGATCTCGGACGGCGCCACGGCCCTCGTGCTGGAACGGGGAAAGGGTCCGGCCACGGTGCTCGGTCTCGGCCAGGGGTTCGATGCCCTGCGGATCGCGGACCGCGCGGACCTGTCGTCCTTCACGGCGACCCGCGTGGCCGCCAAACGGGCCTATGAGTCGGCCCGCCTGACGCGCCGGGAGGTCGAGTTCGTCGAGGTCCACGACGCCTTCTCCCCGTTCGCTCTGATGCATATCGAGGACCTCGGGCTGTGCGGCCCGGGGGAGGCGGCCGAGTGGTTCGAGAAAGGGTGGGTGCTGCCGGACGGGCGACTCCCGGTGAACCCGAGCGGGGGCGTCATCGGGCGCGGCCACCCGGTGGCGGCCTCCGGGCTGGCGGAAGTAGGCGAGGTCGCGCTCCAGCTCCGGGGGGAGGCGGGCCGACGGGCCATCGCCCGCCCCCCGAAGGTCGGGCTCGCCCAGGCGATGAGCGGGATCGCCTCGCACAACTTCGTCACGATCCTGGGACGGGAGGCGCCGTGAGCGAGATCGCCTGGACGATCGAGCTCGCGCGGTGCGGTGCCTGCCACGCCCAGTTCCTGCCGACCGACGGTCCATGCCCTCGCTGCGGGTCGACGGAGACCCATCTGTACACGGCTTCGGCCAACGGCCAGGTCCTCGCCGCGACCGAGCTCGTCCACCCCGCCGCCGGCTGGCAGAGCCCGCACCTCCTGGCCTTCGTGGAGCTCCCGGGCCCGGTCCGCTTGCTCGCGATCGTGGACGGTTCCCTTCCGGCGCTCGGCGCGACGGTCACGGTCCGGCGCGAAGGAGAGGTCTACCGCGCACGAACCCAAGCCCCGCCGGCCGGACCGCCTGTCTAGCCGTCACGCCCCGGGCCTATCTCACCGTTCGGCTGACGTTCGCGCGAGGGCCGGCGGCCGCTACAGAGTACTACCGAATTTACGAACCTTTATGGCATGTTAGGACTTGACAGGCGGCATGTCAGGGGCGGCTAATCCGGCGCCTGCGGCGTCCAACACGACCGCAGGGCAGGAGTATACGCGGAGGAGTAGACGGCTGTCGGCGGTATGGGCGTTGATCGTCGTGGTCGTCGCCATCGTCGCGGGACTGGGCGGCTACTACTACGGCCACATGAGCACGTCCAGTTCGACGAACTCGGCAACCGTGACGTACTACGACGACCTAGCCTCGAGCGAGGCGACGTTCATGACGAACGTGCTGATCCCCGAGTTCGAGGCGCAGCACCCGAACGTCAACATCAACTACGTCAACATTGACGCGGGCGACATGGTCACGAAGGTCGCCGCGCTCGTCGCGGCGAACGACGTCGGCACCACCCTGCTCGCGGAGGACAACCTCGACATCGGCGAGCTCCTCTACGCGACCGGCGGCGGCAACGACCTGATGAACCTTACCTCGGTCGCGTCGGCGATCCAGCCGACGACGATGATCCCCAGCATGGCGGGGGTCACGACCTACGAGACGCACGCCTTCGGCGGGGAGTACTTCATCCCGTTCCGGGCGAACACCCCGCTCGTCTGGCTGAACACGACCGCGCTCGGCAATGCCGGGATCTCCACGACCGCGGGCCCGCAGACCTTCGCGGACATGTACGCGGACGCGCAGAAGCTCGGGTCGAACTCGGTGATGTTCCAGGGCGGCGCCGGTGATGACACCGCGACCGAGATGTTCCAGTGGGACGTCCAGTTCGGCGGGAACCCGATGGTCTACAACGACGCGGGCGACACCGCGGCGATGTCGTACCTGTACAACCTGAGCGCCTACATGAACCCCGGCTACAAGCAGGCGATCTACAGCGAGTACGCCGGACTGGCTCAGGGCAAGTACCAGATCCTCGACTACCAGTGGCCCTACGTCTACTCGCTCCTGACGGGCGGGAACACCTCGGTGACCCCGATGAACGCGAACACGCTGCTGGTCTACCCGGGCCCCAACGGGACCGGTGCCAACGCGGCCTCCCACGTCATCGGCGGGGACGTCCTGGCGATCCCGAAGGGCGCGACCAACCTCTGGGCGATCGAGCTGTTCGCCCAGTACCTGCTCTCGGCGCCGACGCAGCAGCTGCTGATGGTCGACACCGGCAACCCCGCGGTCAACTCCGCGGCGTACGTCGGACTCCCCTCGGACCAGTCGGTGGTCGACATCGCGATCGAGCAGGCGCTCGAGAACCCCGTCTTCCGGCCGCCGGTGCCCTGGATCGAGACCTGGGTGTCGTACTTCTACAACGACATCTTCACGCCCGTCGTCCTGAACGGCGGGGGACTCTCGGCCATCGCGGGGGCGGAGGCCAACGCGAACAGCCAGATGACGAGCTACCTGACGGCCAACTTCGGCTCCAGCGTCGCCTCGGAGTACACCGCCGGCGACTACGGGCCGCTCTACGTCTGAGGGGAGACGAGTAGGGAGTCGCACACCGAGGAGACCCCAACCCATTCATGGCGCTCGCCGACCGGAGCGGGGGGAAGGCCCCCGCCCCGGTGGCGAGCTTTTGGCAGCGCCACAAGGAACAGATCATCGCCTTCCTGTTCGTCGTTCCCGCCCTCGTCTACGTCGGCGTCTTCGCCTTCTACCCAGCGTTCGACACGATCTCGCTCAGCTTCCAAACGCCGATCCTTGCGTTCACCTACTTCAACTACCAGTCCAACGTCCAATCCGGCCTCTACACCTGGATCGGCAACACGCTGTGGCTGACCGCGGGCGCGCTCGCCCTCCAGTTCGCCCTCGCCCTCGGGATCGCCTCCATCCTCGCCCGGACGTTCCGCGGAAAGACCGCGTTCGCGACGATCATGATCCTGCCGATCGGGATCGCGACCGTCGTCGCGGGGTTCACCTTCCAGCAGATCTTCCCCGGCACGGGAGCCGGCTACGCGAACAGCATCCTCGCGAACTTCGGTGTCGGCCCCTACTACTGGCTCAACGCCAACTGGGAGGCGCTGGCGGTCGTCGCCATCGCGGATAGCTGGAAGAACACCGCCCTCGTCGTGATCATCCTGGTCGCCGGCTACGCGACGATCCCGCGCGCGCTGTACCAGGCGGCGGCGATCGACGGAGCCGGCCCGCTCCGTCAGTTCCGCTACGTGACCCTCCCGGGCCTTCGGGGGTTCATCGTCATGGCGCTCCTCATCCGGGGGGCGCAGGAGGTCAACATCTTCCAGCTCGCCTACATCATGATCGGCTCGAGCCCGCAGCTCCTCACCGTCCAGGTGTATCTTCTCTACACCTCCGGCGGCGGCATCTACCTCGCCTCCGCCGTGTCGACCGTGCTCCTCGGGATCGTCGCGGTGTTCATCCTGCTCGTCATCCTGGTCGGGGGTCGGCGATGACCGGCGACCGGCCTGCCGCGCCGGCGTATCGGAAGCCGGTGCTCACGCTCTCGAACGTCGGACTCTACGCGGCGATCGTCGCCCTGTCGGCGTTCTTCCTCTTCCCGATCTACGTGATCTTCCTCGTGGCGTTCACCCCGACCAAGTACACCCTGTTCGCCGGGCGCCCTCCCCTCATCCCCCCGGCGCTCACGTGGTCGAACCTCCAGGCCGGGCTCACCGGCGCCAACTCGCCGTTCCTGCCGTCGATGTACCTCAGCCTGGAGATCGCCTTCCTGGTCGGTGCGCTCGCGATCGCGATCGGGATCCCGACCGCCTACGGGCTCAGCCGGCTCGGCTCGCGCCTCGCCTACGGGTTGACGACGGTCCTGTTCATCGTGAACATGGTCCCCTCGATCACGATCGCGATCCCGATCACCGTCCCGTTCATCAAGGCGGGGCTGTACGGCTCCCCGATCTCGATCGGGCTCACCCAGGAGCTCCTCGCGCTCCCGATGACCGTCTTCCTGCTGGTCGGCGCGTTCCAGGGCCTCCCGCGCGACCTCGAGAACCAGGCCCGCGTCGACGGCGCCGGCCGGATGCGGGCCGTCTACGGGAACCTGGTCCCGCTCATCGTGCCCGCCCTCATCGCCGCCTTCCTGCTCTCCTGGATGCTGAGCTGGGACGAGTCGACGTTCGCGCTGATCCTGTACAACCCCGCCACGAGCGCGACCCTCCCGGTGAACATCTTCCTCGCCTTCACCGGGCGGGGCAACCCGGCCGTCGGGGTCGCCTTCTCCTGCGTCGCGACCATCCCCGTCATCATCCTGACGGTCGTCCTTCAACGGTATCTCAAGGGCGAGGACCTGGCCGCGGGGGTGCGCGGATGACAGCAAAAATCGAGTTTGACCGGGTGACGAAGCGCTTCGGCAACAAGCTGGTCGCGGACGACGTCTCGTTCGAGGTCGACGCGGGGGAATTCTTCGTCATCCTCGGCCCGTCCGGGGAGGGGAAATCGACCTTCCTGCGGATGATCGCCGGCATCGAGCCCGTGGACGCCGGCTCGATCCGCATCGACGGGGTCGACGTCACCTACCTGCCCCCGAACAAGCGGAACGTGGCGATGGTCTTCCAGAACTACGCGCTGTACCCGAACATGAACGTCTACCGGAACATCGCCTTCCCGCTCAAGATGCAGTACTTCCCGGCCAGCGAGATCGAGCCGAAGGTCCGGGAGGTCGCCCGCACCCTCGGGATCACCGAGATCCTGCAGCGGCGGGTGAACCAGATCTCCGGGGGCCAGCAGCAGCGGGTGGCGCTGGCCCGCGCGATCGTCCGCTCCCCGAGTCTGTTCCTGCTGGACGAGCCGCTGTCGAACCTCGACGCACGGGTGCGGTTCACCGCGCGGGCGGAGCTGAAGAAGATCCAGCGGGACCTCGGCCAGACGTTCCTGTTCGTGACGCACGACCAGAAGGAGGCCGAGGTCCTTTCCGACCGCACGGGGGTCGTCCACCAGGGCCGGTTCGAGCAGATCGGGCCGTTCAGCGACCTCTACGAGCGCCCCGCGACCCGGTGGATCGGGGACTTCGTCGGCGACGTTCCGATGAACTACTTCCCGACCCACGAGGCCGGCTCGACCGGCGAGCTCGGGTTCCGCCCGGAGTGGGCCGACCTCTCCGACCAGGGGAACTACGAGGCGACCGTCCAGGTCACCGAGCGGGTCGGGGACTTTGCCTACCTGCTCTGCACGATGGCGAACGGCTGGCGCGTGTACCTGCGGACCATCCGCAACGTCTCCACGGGCAGCGCGGTCCGGTTCAACGTGCTCCGCCACGTCTTCTTCCCGAAGTCGCAACCCGACGACGGGGAGACCGGTGCCAAGGCCGAGCCGAAGACCCCGTAGCGGGGGGATCCGTCGGGCCTTCCTCGGGGCCCCTCCGGCGACCGGTCAGGGGGCCCGGACCGGGAAGAGCGTCCACGAGAACCCCCGACGGCCGAGGCGGAAACGGTACTCCGCCTCCCCCAGCGTGGAGTTGGAGCCCCCGCGCAGCAGCTCGACCGGGGAGGCCCAGACGGTCGGCGACAGCGGGACGGTGCCGGCCGCCGGTCGGTCGGAGAAGTTGTAGAGGCAGAGCACCTCGTACTCGCTACCGGGCCTCCAGAACCCGAGGACGGGCGAGTCGCCGAGGTCGATGCCGGTGAACCGCTCCCGGCCGAACAGCGTCGCGTGCGCGCCCCGGACCCGAAGGAGCATCCGCATGTGGCCGAGGAGCGAGAACGGGAGGCGGTCCTCGTCCTCCACGTTCCTCACGGCCGGCGCGTACTCCGGGTCGGTGACGAGCGGACGGGTCAGGGCCTCGGGCGCCGCGCTCGAGAACCCCCCGGTCGGCCCCGCGGTCCACTGCATCGGGGTCCGGACCGGGTCGCGGTCCGGGAGGTCCAGGCGGTCGCCCATGCCGATCTCGTCCCCGTAGTAGAGGTACGGAGACCCGGGGAGGGCGAGGATCAGCGCGGTCAGCAGGAGGACCGACGCGTCGTCCCCCCCGACCAAGGGGGCGAGGCGACGGCGCAGCCCCGTGTAGATCTCGGAGCCGTGGGCCGGCTGGTAGGCCCGGAGGAAGAGCGCCCGTTCCTCCTCGCTCAGGGGGTCGAGGGTCAGCTCGTCGTGGTTCCGGAGGAAGTAGGCCCACCCGCAGTCGGGCGGGACGATGGGCAGGGTCGTCCGGAGGACGTCGAGGATGCGTCGGGGGTTGCTCTCGGCGAGGGCGAGGAAGAGGTTGGGCATGAGGGGGAAGTGCATCACCATCGGGAACTCCCGGCCCTGATCGAAGTAGGCGACGGTCTCGGGCACCGTCTGGTTCGCCTCGGCGACAAGCGCCGTTCCGGGGAACTCGGTGTCCATCATCGCCCGCACCTCCTGGAAGAACTGGTGGACCTCCGGCAGGCTCTGGCACGCGGTCCCCTCGCGTTTGATGAGGTAGGGCACCGCGTCGCAGCGGAACCCGTCGAGCCCGCGGCCGAGCCAGAAGCGCGCCACGTTCAGCATCTCGGCGCGCACCGCCGGCGTGTCGTAGTTGAGGTCCGGCTGGGAGGCGAAGAACCGGTGAAAGTAGTACTGGCCCGCCGCCTCGTCCCACGTCCAGTTGGACGACTCCGCCCCTTGGAAGATCGTCCGCGCGCGGGAGAACTCCTTCCCCGTATCGGACCAGAGGAACCAGGACCGATGCGGGGAGTTCCGGTCCCGTCGGGCCTCTTGGAACCAGGGGTGCTGGTCGGAGACGTGGTTGGAGACGAAGTCCCCGATGACCCGCATGCCCCGCGCGTGGGCCCCCTCCACCAGAGCCGACAGGTCGTCCAGGGTCCCGAGACGCGGGTCGACCGAGTAGTGGTCGGAGATGTCGTACCCGTCGTCCCGCCACGGCGAGCGGAAGAACGGTAGGAGCCAGATGGCGCCGATCCCGAGCTCCCGGAGGTAGTCGAGCTTCTCGACGACGCCCGGCAGGTCCCCGATCCCGTCCCCGTTGCTGTCCCGGAACGACCGCACGGAGAGCTCGTAGAATACGACCCGGCGGAACCAGGCCGGGGCGCGCAGGTCCAAACGTCGACTCGACATCGGTGGTCGGAAGTTCAGGGGGCCCTCGTCCCTAAATCCCCTTGGCTCGCTCGGCGGCCCCGGCCCGGAGGTCCCCGGGCCCCTCGTCCGCGCGGGAGGAGGCGGGGTCCCTCGCCATCCGCCGACCGAGGGACCGAAATACCTCCCCTTCCTCGTCGGCGCGTGGCGACCTCGCCCGCTCTCACTGCGCTCGTGGACTCCCTTCTCCCCGCCAGCGGTGAGCCGGGCCCCGGCTCGCCGTACCCCGCCGCGAGCGAGGTCGGCGTCGACCGGGACGTCGCGGAGATGGTGGACGGGCTGCCGGTCACCGAGCGCGCCGAGTTTGCCACTCTGCTTCGGGCGGTGGAGAGTCGAGGCATCAACTTCCTGCTCTCCGGCCGAGCGGTCCGGTTCACGCGGCTGACCCCAGCGCAGCGGGAGGCCTACCTCCAGGGGATGTCGCGCAGCCGTCTCGCGCTCAAACGGAAGGGGTTCCACGCGGTGAAACGCCTTGCGGCCGGCCTCTACTTCTCCCGGCCGACAACGGGGGAAGGTCATCCTCTCTGGGAGCGGATCCACTACCAGCCGCCGCCGCTCCCGGGCGACGTCCCGGACCCGCTCGCCGGCGTCTCCCCCGTCCGACCGGACCACGACGTGGAGGAGGTCGCGGACCTCTGCGTGGTCGGAAGCGGTGCGGGGGGCAGCGTGATCGCCTCCCGGGTCGCGGCCGCCGGCTACCGGGTGGTGGTGCTGGAGGCGGGCGGCTGGTTCGCGGGCCTCCGCTACCCCAGGTCGGAGCAGGAGGCCCACGACCGCCTGTTCGTCGGCCGAGGAATCCTCACCAACTCCGACCACTCCATCGGGATCCTCTCGGGCGAGGCGGTCGGGGGTGGCACCGCGATCAACTGGATGACCTGTCTACCGCCCCGGCCCGAGGCCCGGGCCGAGTGGGCGCACGAGGCCGGGATGCTCGGGTCCGACGGGCCGGAGTTCGACCGGGCCTACCGGGCCGTGTCGGAGCGCCTTCACGTCTCCACCACCGAGAGCGACGTCAACCCCTCGAACGACGCCCTCCGCCGCGGGTGCCTCGCTCTCGGCTACCGCCAGGGTGTGGACTGGGACATCATCGCCCGCAACGCCGTCGGGTGCCGCTCCCGATGCGGGTTCTGCACCTTCGGCTGCCCCTACGCCGCCCGGCAGGGGACTCTGACGACATTCCTCGCCGACGCCTTCTCGCGGGGCGCGAGGCTGTACGCCTCGACGCGCGCTGAGACCGTTGACGTGGAGCGCGGGCGAGCGACCGGAGTGCAGGCCGTGTACCGGGAGGGAGGGCGCGCCTGCCGGGTCCGCGTTCGGGCGCGCGCGGTGGTCGTCGCCGGCGGGGCGCTCCAGACCCCGGCCCTGCTCCTCCGCTCCGGGGTCCGGTTCGCGGGGGTAGGGGCGGGGTTGCGGCTCGACCCGACCACCGCCCTGGCGGCGGAGTTCGCTTCCGAGGTCCGCACCTGGGAAGGACCGCACCAGACCGTCGGGGTCTACCGGTTCCAGAGCACCGACGCAGGGGCCCACGGCCCGTGGATCGAGGTCGCGCCGACCCACCCTGGGCTCGCGGCGATCGCGCTTCCGTGGGAGGGCGCGGCCCCGTTCCGCCGGCAGATCGAGCGGCTCGAGCGGGTCGCGACCCCGATCGTCCTGGTCCGCGATGTGGGCGAGGGCCGGGTGACGATCGACCGCGAAGGCCGACCGGCCTTCCATTACGCCTTGACCCGACGCGACCGGCAGAACCTGGTACGAGGGATGGTGGAGACGGCCCGGATACTCCAGGCCGCCGGTGCGGTGCGGATCTCGTCGCTCCACACCCCCCAGGTCGAGGTCGGAGATGGGACGCGGTCGGTGTCCCCGGCTGCGCTGGACCGATTCATCGCCGAGGTCCAGAGCCGCGGGATCGTCCCCAACGCCGTCGCGCTGTTCTCCGCGCACCCGATGGGCTCGGCTCGCGCCGGCACCGACCCGCGTCGCTCCGCCGCCCGGGCGACCGGGGAGGTGCACGGGGTCGACGGGCTCTGGATCGGGGACGGTAGCCTGCTTCCCTCGGCTCCTGGGGCGAACCCTATGATGTCGATCCTCGCCCTCGCCTGGAGGACCTCGGACGCCCTTCTTGCCCGGCTCGGGGGCACTCCTTCGACGGGCGCGGCGTCCGGTTAGCGCGCGACGCCCCCGGGGCTCCTCCCGCGGGCGCGGGGGAGACCCCGGTCATCGCGCTCGCGCCGGCGTTCGCCAACGCGATCTTCGACACGACGGGTTGCCGCCACCGCTCGCTGCCCCTGGTCCCCCCCGGGCGGGTGCCGGAGCCGAGCCCCCCGTAGACGAGCGAGTCGCCATCCCTCACCGGATCGGGGAGGGCTCTGCGAGCGCGCCCGGAGGGGGCAAGGGGCGCTCGACCGCCGGGCGCTGGTACCGTCGTCGCAGTCGAGAAAAGAAGACGAGCACCAGCGCCACCAGCGGTAGGGTGTAGGGGAGACCGAGCGTGAGCAGCACGCCGAAGACTCCCTGCCAGAGCACGAACCCGAACGCGAGATGGACCAGGACGAACTCGTTGTCCCGGCGGCCGACCCGGCGACGCATCCACTCGACCAACCCACCGAGTAGGACCAGCTCGACGCCGATCGCGAGCGCCGGAGGAAGCCCAACGGCCGCGGAGCCGTACTCGACGAGCAGGGCCGTCGGGAAGAACAGGAACCCGACCGCGAACGCGGCGGTCGGGCCGGTGGATGGACGCTCGTCCGTCGGTCGCCAGAGGTCCGGCGGGGCCCGGTAGCCGGCCCAGACGAGGGCGCCGATGGCCGCCAAGCTCCCGAGGAAGAGCGGAGTACCCATCCAGAACCCGAAGAGCCGCCAGACCGAGACCGATTCGAACGCGGTGGACCCGGCGAGGGAGAGGAACGCAACGACGACTCCCGGCCGCCCGATCAACGACTGCCCGCGGGTCTCGGGGAGGGCGAGGCGAAGAAGGAGGATCGGGAAGGCGATGGAGACGGTCACGTGGAGGACCAGGACCCCCACCGACCAGACCCAGTTGACGCCGGCAAAGTGCCCGTACCAACCGAGGACGCCATCGGCGTGCTGGCTACTGCGGAACAGGGTGTTGTCCCCGAGCCCCTCCTCGGTAATCCCGTAGGCAAGTCCCAGGAACCCCACCGTCGCCCACCCCTTGCCCCATCGGACCATCGCTTCCCGGATGAGGAGGGCGCCGGCCGTGTACTGCCCGACGTTCACGGCGAGCAGCACGAAGAAGACGATCGGGGACTCCACGAGGAGGAGCAGGGAGCTGGACGTCGACAGGTATTCGACGATTCCCGGAGTGAGAAGGGCGAGGCAAAGGACCGGGTGTCGGGTCAGCGCGCGCACCCCCCGCACGAGCCTCCCCGGGGTCGACGTTCCCAACGGGCGTTCCGGAGGAAGCGGAACGACGGAGCTGCTCGCGGTCGGCACGACGGGTGGCCATCCAGGGATGGGGTACTTCAACCCGATGCGGCGGCGGCAATCTTCGTGACTGTACTCCAGTTCCGGCCCGTCCCCACGGTTCCGAGCTTCCGGTCCACCACCGCGCCGGTCAGTCGAGAGTTGCCGATCCCAGCGGCATAGTACACGTAGGCGTGGCGTCCCCACCCCCGAACTACTTCGGGCCCGGTGGCCGCCGCCCGGAGCGACGCCCAGCCGGCCTCGGAGGGCTCATCCCGCAGGAACACGACCACCACATGGGCGGGGTCCTGCTCGGATTCGCGGGGAAACGGGTTGTGGGCGAGGGCTTCCGAGACCTCCGGCAGGGTCCGCACAATGATGGGGGTACGCAGACCGAGACGTCGGGCTGCCTCCCCCTCCAGGCGTCGTTCGAGGGCGGACACTTCCATCTCCTTCCCCGTGAACACGAGGTTGCCGCTGGCAAGGAGCGTGCGAGCGTTCGAGTACCCGAGCCCCTCGAGCATAGCGCGAAGGTCCGCCATCGACACCCGGTTCTGGTCGCCGAGGTTGACGGCACGCAGCAGGGCGATGTAGGTCGTAAGCGCCACTGTCAGCTTCCTATTCGACCGGGGCGCCCACGATTCGGCGTGCCGGGCCGGAAGGCCCCCTTCGGGAGGTAAGGCCGCCCACGTTCGAGGGGAGGGCGGTGGGGCATACGCGATCGCACGGCCGTCCGAATCGACGTGCCCTTATCCGCCCGCGGGCGACGGTTCGCGGCTCGCGAGTCCCAGGCCGGGGACGGACCCACGCCGCCCGGATTTCCACTCCCGAGAAGGGGTTATCTCTCACTACAGAGGCGACCGGGGTGAGGCGGGCCGGCCGTGGTGGCGAGGGGAAGGCGACCTTCGGAGGAAGGTCGTCCGGTCCGGCACCCTGTTCGACCCCGTCCTGGCACCACCCCGCGTTGGCTCCTGCTGGGGAGTCTGGTCACCGTGGCGGTGGTCGGCGGGCTGGTCCTCGCGGCCTCCTTCCAGATCCGCAGCTCCCCCGAAGAGCTGGGAGCTGTCGTCTCGCCGACCGACTTCCTGACCCACTGGCAGTTCGTCGGGTCCGCGGCCGCCACGACGCCCCTCCCAACTCCCCGATTGTGGAGCGCCAACCCCGCGACGCCGACCCGGCTGGGCTTCGCTTCCGCGAGCGCGCTGATCGACGCGGGAACCGCCGGACATGTCGCGACCGTCTGGACGTTCAACGAAACCGTCGGGATCGCCGCGTCGACGGAGATCGAGCTGGCCTTCACGGTCCACTACACGGTTGGCGGCGTGGCCCACAGTGTCGCCGTCACCGTCTACATCGAGACCTCCCCCCGTGCGCTCAGAGGGACCCTCACGTTTTCGGCGTACTGGGACTCCGGAGGAACCGCCGCGGTCACCTTCGGATCCCAGTTCGTCCTCAGCCAGGTCTGTTCGGCGGTCGGGAGCTGTCCGTGAAGGTGACCCCCCGGCTGGGCCCGCTCGCCGGGGCCGCGATCGGCACCACCGTCCTCCTCCTGGTGGTCCTGGTCGGCCCCGGGTGGGGAGCCCCGGCTCAGATCCTGCCCGGCCCGACCGAAACGGGCGGGGGGGCGGACGTCGGGGAGCAGGGCCTGGCCTACTGGGTCTGGGAGGCCACCCAGGTATGGAAGCTCCCGGCGACGGTGCCGCCGGCGCTCTCGGCGACGGCGGGGACGCCCACGCGGCTTCCTCCGGCGGGTTCGAGTTTCACGATCAATCCGGCCAGCTCCGGGGCGACCGGGGTCCGCTGGGAATTCGAGGAGACCACGGCGGCGCCGGTTTCGACCGAGCTGGAGCTGCGCTTTATCGACGGGCTCTCCGGCCCGGCCGTCGACCGGACCGTCTACCTCGAGACCCAGACCGCGGTCCCACGCGGGGGCCTCGTGTTCTACCTCTTCTGGGACGCCGGCACCGGCACCCCGTCGGCGATCACCATCGATACGATGCAGGTCGCGGTCCTCGGCTGCCCGGCGGTCGGCAACTGTCCCTGAGCCCCCGGGTCGCTCGCGGGGGGATCATTCCCCCGCGGAACGGAGTTCCTGCGGAGGAGGATGTTTTAGTACGAGAATTCGCGAGCTACGCTCGGAGGTGCCCCACAGTGGCACTTTACAACCAACCGGGACGGACTACACAACAGGCACGCGTGACGCGACGAACGCTCTTGGGAGGCACGCTGATCGCGATGCTCCTCCTCACCGGCGGCTGGGTCGCGTCGGCGGCCTTCACCGTAACCCAGGGAACGACCGAGACCGGAGGAGGGAGCTACCACTCGACCTCCGCGATCGCGTTCTGGACCGAGACCTCCGTCGGGGTGACCACGGTTCCGGGCGTCGCTCCCGCCGTGCTCTCCACCGCCGTGACGCCCCCCACCACCCTGGCGGGCACGGCGACCACCTACGCGATCAACACTCCCACCGGCGGGGACCTGGCGCATTACTGGAAGTTCACCGAGTCGGCCGGGGCCGCGGTCAACACCGAGGTCGAACTGGCGTTCACCGTCTCGACCGGAGCCGGGATCACCGCCGTCACGAGCTACGTCGAGACGCAGGCGACCGCCCCGGGCGCGGCAATCGTGTTCAGCCTGCTGTACGACCTGGGATCGCCCTCCGGCGGCACGATCACCCTGAACAGCGTGACCGAGGTCAGCCAGCAGTGCTCGGCGGTGGGGACCTGCCCGTAAGGTAGCCCACCCTCCGCCTCCACGCCAACCCCTTCCCGCGCTCCCCCGCGGCGGACGTTCCGCGGAGGGAGCTACTCGCGGGCGAACGCCCCGACGAGCCGGTCGAGGTCGGCCGGCGAGATCAAGTTCGGGTGGACGCAGACCCAGACCCGGGCTTCGTGCGCGGCCGCCTGGCCGTGGAACTTCGTGAGCAGGTCGACGATCCGGTCGATCCCGTGCAATCGGACGAGGTACTCGATCCCTTCGAGGAAGAATGCGGTGACCCGGTCCCGCTCGACCGCCGTCTCGAGGAAGAGCGCGTAGGCGGCCAGGTCGTTGGGCTTGACCGTGAGCCCCCGGCCGAGGTTCGTCAGCCAGTAGACCTCGGCGGGCCTCGGCCCCACGTGCGTACGCAGGCGCTCGGGCGACTCCCGCACGATCGCGACCCCGCGATAGCCGGCGGCGGTCATGTCGAGGAACTCCCGCAGGGGCGGAAGGTACGAGGGCGAGACGATCACCTGAACCCCCCACGGGATCACGGGGACCGGGGGCGGGGGCGGCGGAGGAGCCGCGACCTCGGGGACGAACGGCAGGACGGGCAACCGCTCGTCCGAAACCGGGCTCGGGGACGCCGGGACCACGGGCGGCTCGAGCGTGATCGGCAGCGTCGAGGGCGCCGAGGGCGACTCCGTCTCGGGAGCCGCGGGGGGCCCCCCGGGCGGGGCTGCCTCAACTTCAGGCGGAGGGGTCGGTGGACCTGGGGGTACGTCGGCGGATTCCTCTTCCGGCTCCTCCCGGGGTTCTGGGACCGGGAGGATCGCGTCCGCGGCGCCATCGAACGGCTCCTCGGCTGGGCCGGCCAGCGCGGCGCCGTCTGCGTCAGTGCCCTGCTCGCGCGGTTCGCCCTCAGGGCTCGCGACCTCGGTCGGAGGGGCCGGCGGACCTGGGGGAACCTCGGGGTTCTCCGGCGCTGTCTCATCCGCACTCCCGTACGGTGGTTCCTCGACCGGGGGGTGGAGGGACATCGGGGGCTCCGAGAGGGTCCCGTCCACCGACGAGGGTGCCCTCCCCTCGTCGACCCCCCCGGCGGCTCGAGCTTCCGCGAGCCCGGGAGGGGGAGTCTCGGGAGCGTCTGGAGTTGCGAGAGGAGGCCTCTCTGTCTGGATTGGCCCGGGCTCCGTGTCAGTCGCCTCGAAGGTGAACGGGGGGGTCTCCGGGCTCGGTCGCTCGACAGGTGTCGGGGGCTCGCGTTCGGCGACGGGCGGGGCCGGTTCCGCAGAGGAAGGAGCGGCAGCGGGTGACGACTCCTTGCCCTCGATCTCATCGCCCGGAGGCAGCCGCTCCAGGGTCGGCCCCTCCAGAGAGAGGGGAGGCGGGGGAGGAGCGGGCAGCGGGAGCGCCGGCTCCGGCTCGCCAGGAAGGGCGGGTGCGACGGGCTCCGGCAGCACTTCGGGAGGAGGTGAAGGACTCCCGAATCCGGCGCTTGTGTCCGCGGGCGGGGGACTCGGTGCCTCATGCGCGGCGGGGAGGGGCGCAGGGCGTGCCGGGGTCGGGGCGGCGGGAGGTGGCGGGGGGGCCACGGCGACCCGTGGGGTCGTCGCCTCCTTCCCTACCCCCGCTCTCGCCTCGGGCGGCCAGGTCCCGGTCGGCCCGGCACCGCCCCGCGCCGGAAGCGGCGGGGTATCACGGTCTACGGGCGCTGGGGGGTGGGCGTCTCGCTGGACCCTCCAAGGAGGGCGGGCGGGTGGGGTCCCCCCAAACTTGACCACGAGCGCCTCCGCCAGCGGCCACCCGAAGCCGGGCAAGGCCGCGAGCGTGTCGAACGAGGCCGACTCGAACGCCGCGCGAGACTGGAGCCCGGCATCCCAGGCTCCCGCCGTCTTGGCGAACCCGAGCAACGGGGCGCCGAGGACCCCGTCCAGCTCGGTCATCAGCGCGCGGACCTGTTCCTCCCTCGCGATGTACTCCGGACCGGCGTAATCGAACTCCGTCTCGGTCTCCTCGGAGATCGGCCGGGCCGGTCGGACGCGGGAGCCCGTGGGCCGGGCAACGCGGTGCTTGACCGGCCCGCGTCGCGGGGGAAGACCCGGCAGGTGGAGCCACCAGCGGACCCCCGTCTTGGTGCGACCCCGCAGCGTCTCCGACAGCGGGAACTCCCGGAAGTCGTCGATCACGCGGACCTCCGGAACGCCGAGGTAGGTGGCGAGGGGGATGGCGACCCGTCGCAGCTCCGTGGCCAGAGGGTCCAGGGTGGCGACCACGAGCGGCGGGGTCGGGGCGCCCGCCTCCGTCCGGCGCTGGCGCATCTCCCGCTCGACCCGCCCCACGAGGCAGAAGCCGTCCGGGGAGAGCGGGGGAGGCACCCGCGCGGGAGAGGGATGCGCCGGCGCGAGCTCGACGTACATCTCCCCCAGGCGCCAGGACGAAGGGACGAGGCGCTCCGGCAGACGCTCGACGTACGTCACCATCGACGGGAGGATGCGTCGGGGGGTCCCCTGCAGCACGACGGACAACTCCCCGGTCGTGCCCCCGACATCGCGCCGGCGGGCCGCCTGGCGGCGGAGGATATGGACGATCTGGGTCGCCTCGCTGGGGTAGACCTTCTGGATCTCGGAGAGGACCGGTTCGAGGTCGCGCCGACGGCCGGTCCAGGGCGTCGCCGGACCGAATGCCTCCAGCCGGGCGACCCGCCCCAGCCGCTCGAGCGTCGGTCGGTCGCTCCGGAGGGCTTGGGCGACCTCCTCCAGTCCCACGATCAGGACCGCGCTGGGCAGGGTGGCGGACGCCGGGACCCCGAACCGGCGGCGGAACTCCGCCAGCGCCTCGAGCACGGTCTGCCACCGGTCCCACGACCGGGCTCGCTCTTCGTCGATCAGGGTCGCGTTGACGGGCTCGAGCGAGCCCTCGAAGAGGCTCGTGCCCGACGTCTGTGCCGCCCCGTAGACGACCTCTGCGGTGTGCGGGGCGACCGGGGCGAGGAGCAGGGCGCTCCCCCGGACCAGGTGATGGAGCGTTCGCAGGGCCCCCCGTCGGGAAGCGACCGGGGCCGAGGGTTCAAGGCGCGGGGCGACGAGGGCCCGGTACCGGGGGAGGTCGTTCGAGAGGAACCGGGAGAGCCGGCGGTAGGCCGACCCGAACGCTTGCGTGTCGAGCGCGGCAAGGGCCGCCACGCGGACCCGCTCCCAGCGGGCCAGCACCGCCCGGTCCTCCGCCTCCAGCTCGGCCAGGAACCCGGCCACCGAGGGGAGAAAGGCACTGAGGAGCGCGGGGTCGATCCGGTCCAGTACGTCGCGCGCGGCCTGCCAGTACTGGCTCAGGAAGCGGGCTTCCTGCGCGCACCGCTCGCCCAGGCGGGACCCCGACGGTTGGGCGCTCGCCCCGCGGACCAGGGCGCACCGGACCGCGTCGGCCCCGTGGGTGGCGACCAGGTCGGGCATCGACGGGCCGGACCCGGCCGGAAGGACGGTGAGGCCGACGTCCGCCGGCGCCCCCACCACCCCGGACATGACCGCGAAGTGGTGCGTCAGCGCCGGGGCGCGGCGGCGCTCGTTGAGGTAGATCCACGCCGTGTCGCCCGCGGGGAACGGGTCCGACCGGGCCCACGCGCCGAGGATCCCGCGGATCGACGGCAGCAACGGTCGGGTGACCGGTTGGCGTGCCCCGCCGCAGCTGCACGGCGCTTCGGAGCCGACCGGCTCGAGCCGTTCGCACTGCGGGCACTCGAGGAGGGTGGCGTTCCCACCGCCCGGGGGCTGGGTCGTCGAGTCGCTGACCGGCCAGGAGGCGACCTCGATCTGGCTCATCGGAGGGTCCCGGGGGAGCAGGCGCAGGTAACTCTCGCGTCGTTCCGCCGGCAGGCGAGACGGCTCCAGGCACCAGGCGCGGCCCGGAGCCCACACCAGGGACGTACCGCAAATGGCGCAGTACGGGACGCCCCGGCGAACCCGCAGGTGGGCGAAGATCACCCCGCCTTCCCCAAGGTCCCGGAGCACGAACTCGCTGGCGGTGGCCAGGTCGAGTCCCGCATACTTGTGCATCAGCGTGTTGGCCAGCTGACCTCGGGTGGTCACGAGGGGCCATCCCGTGACCCCGATCCGTTCCGCGATCTGGGCATCGGTGCCGCCATGCCCCGGGACCAGCGGCACGATCCCGGTCCCGCTGTCTCCCACGTCCGCGACCGCCTGGATGGTGCCTCCTGGCGCTGTGAGCTCGCTCCCCATGGGGAACTCGGCGCGCAGAGGGTACTCGTAGGGGTGGCCGGACCAGTGGCCGCCCCGGTGCTCCTCGACGACCTCGACCTCCGCGCCGGGCAACCAGTCGACCAGGCGGGCGAGGGAGGAGCGTGAGGTCAGGATCAGCTCATCGACGTCCTTCCGACGGTACCGGGCCACCACGTAGGGGATCTCGGGGTTCAGCAGCAGGGCGGTCGCCCCGAGAAGGCGCCACGGAGCGTCGACCCAGACGAGCGCCTGGACGCGACGACCGCCGTCCTCCAGCGGGAACCGTACGAGGTAGGTGTCTCCCTCCTCCTGCGCATAGACGATCCGTTCGGGGCTCCGCGGGGCCCGGCAATGGGGGCAGATCCGGAGCGGGGCATCCCGCGTCACGACCAGGCCCCGGACGGCCATGCGGCCCAGGATCGCCTCGACGTGATCCCGACGCTCGCCGGGGTCGAACGGCTGCCCGGCCTCCCCCCCGACCCAGACCGACAGGGAGCGGAGGAGGCTGACGATTGTATCGTCCGTCACGTCGACGTCGCGATGCAGGATGCCGGCGGCGCGACGACCCGCGAGGGAGAGGTACCGGGCGGCAACGTCCGCGGCGACGGCGCGGTACACGACCAGGCTCGGGTGGTCGCCGGCGGTGAAGGCGCCCTCGTACTGATGGAGGATCGGGGCGCTTCCTCGCCCCACCACCCCGTCCGGGCGCGGTAGACCGCGGGTCGTCCAGAGGGTCCGGGCGGCCTTCTCGACCCCCTCCGGACGGTACTGCTCCGCGAGCGACGCCATGAGCCCTCTACGCCAGGAACGAAGAGGGCGGGCGTCGGGAATAAACCCTCTCCCCTCTCGGCGGTGGGGCCCGGCGCACCTCAGCCCAGCAACTCTTATCAATCGGGAACGGTGCGTCCTCCCCGAGGACCGCTTCGATGGCCTGGACCCAGCAGGAGATCCGCGAACTGAGGGAGGGCCGGTACATGCTCATCGACGAGGAACCGTGCCGGATCCTCAGCATCCAGATGTCCAAACCCGGGAAGCACGGGGAAGCCAAGGCGCGGATCGACGCGGTGGGGCTGTTCGACCTGCGCAAGCGCAGCGTCGTCTTTCCGGTGACTCACAAGGTCCAGGTGCCGCTCATCGGGAAGCGGAACGCCCAGGTCCTGTCGATGACCGACACCGAGGTCCAGCTGATGGACCTCGAGTCCTACGAGACGTTCAGCCTCGCGGTCGACCCGGAGACCAAGGCGGCGGTGACGCCGGGCGGCGAGGTCCAGTATCTGGATGCAATGGGACGACGCAAGATCACGCGGACCTAGGGCGGGCTTCCGGTACCCTCCCGCGGGCCCCTCGGGCGGCGCGTGCCATTAATAAAGGTGACCGTCCATGATTTCGGTACCCCTTTGCATCGGCGCCCTCGTGCCCGAAGTCACGGGGGTAGGAGGGGGATAGCACGTCAGGTCCGGGGGGCGTCGGGGGCCTGCCGTCCTCCCGACTGGCACGCATCCTCCAGGAGAAGGCGGAGGCGCTCAAGAAGAAGCGTCAGTCCGCCGAGGTGCTTCAGAAGGAGGCCGAGGAGGGAGTCGCCCAGCTCGACCGGCTCGGCATCTCGATCCCCGACACCGCCGAGCGGGTGCAGCAGCTCAAGGAGCTGGCCCGCCGCTCGGACTGGGACGCCGTCGAGACGCAGGCCAAATCGCTGATCGACTACATCGCCTCCCGGGTCACGGGGGCCATCCAGGACCGGCGGCGGCTCACCGTCGAGGCGGTCCCCCGGCTCGAGGCCGCCGGGGTCACGGTCCCCGCCTCGCTCAAGGCCGACCTGGAGGCCCTCTCTCAGCCCGGCGCCGCGGCGAGCTGGTCCGACACCGTGGCCCGCCTCGCCCGGATCGAGGACGCACTCTCGCAGCTCGGGCTGACGACCGTCACCCACGCGCGGGACCAGGCGCTCGCCGTCGCGGACTGGGCCCACGTTCCCCCCGAACGTAGGACGGAGTTTGCGTCGCAGTTGGACGCGGCCCTGGCCCCGGCCCGGGAGGGGCGGGTCGCCGAGGCGCTGACGGCCGTCGCGGCCGTCCTGAAGGACCAGCTCCCCGAGGCGAAGCAGCTGCGCGAGACCGCCCGCGCGCGCGCCGAGGCGCGGGCCGCCCTGGCGAAGGAGCACGGCACCCCGACCTCGGAGGTCGACAGCGCCCTGCGCGCCGACCAGTCGGCCCCCCCGGAGCGGTGGCCGGTGACGGTCCCCGCGATCGACCGCGCGGCCGCCGAGCTGAGCGAAGTCCTCCGCGCCTGGACGACCCAGACGCTCACCACCCTGCGCTCGTCCCTGGATGGGCTGGCGGAGTACGGCTCCGACCCGTCGGAGGCGCGGGTGGTCGTCGAGGAGGCGATCGCTCGACTTCCGACGGTCCCCCCCGACGACCTCGGCCCCCTGCTCGACCGGGCGCGTCAGGCGGCCGAGGAGCCGATCGTCGCGGTCGTGGCCGGCCTCCTGGACGAGGTGCGGCCTCGCATCAACGAGATCCGCCGTTTGGGGCGCGACCCGAGCGAGGTCTTTGCCGCGATGAACCGCGCGCGCGAGGCGCTCCGTCTCAAGATCTACTCCGAGGCGCTCGCCGCGAGCCAGGAGGCGGTGGAGCGGGTCGGCCAGCTGACCGAGGACCTCGAAGTCGCCCGGGACGAGCTCAACGCACTGGACGAGATGCTCAGCCGGTTCAAGAAGTCCGGGTTCGCGCGCGAGGAGTTCGACCCCTCCCTCGCGAAGGCCCGGGCCCAGCTCGAGCGGGCGGAGGTCGCCCCGGCCCGAGCCGAGCTCCGGGACGCGCTGCTGCGGATCGGCCGAGAGGCCCTCCGCTACCTGAGCGACCGATGGACCGCCCTGGACCGGGTCCGCGAGTACGCCCACGAGCATGGGTTCCTCTCGCCCGAGGCCGAGAAGTCGCTGGCCGACTCCCGCGCTCGACTGGACGCCGGCGAGCTCGCCGCCGGGGCCGAGCTCCTCGCCCAGGCGGAGGTCGAGCTCCGCGCCTCCGCCGGTCCGTACGTCTCCCGTCGGGTGGCGGAGATGGAGCAGGGACTGTCCGACATCCCGGACGAGGCGCTCACGGCCCCCGTCCGCCGCCTCTTGGCCGACGCCGACGTGACCCTGCGCGTCAAGCAGGACCTGGTCGGTGCGAGCGAGAGCCTGCGCAAGGCGGAGAGGGACTTCGCGTCGGTCTTCGCCGTCCACGCGAGCGCCCTGGTCGACCTCCTCGAGGAGGAACGTCGAGTCCTCGAGTCGATGGGCGGCGCCGGGGACGAGATCCAGCGTCAGATCGACGAGGTCCAGCAGATCTTCAATATGGGGGACTTCGTCAAGGCCTCTCGCGCGTCGCAGGAGATCCGCACGCGGGCCCAGCAGCAACAGCTCCTCCGGAGCGAGGAGGCGGTCTCCCACGCCAAGCTCTCCCTGGTCGAGCTCGAGACGCTCGGTCTCGACCTCGGCCGCTTCCGCGGCGACCTCGAGGAGGCCCAGGCGGCCGCCCGGGCGGGCCACTACGCCGAAGCGCACCGGCTCGCCAAGTCCCTCGAGGAGACCGCGGTGCGGACGCGCGCCGACACTCAGGCGGTCGTGGACGACATCGCGCAAGCCCAGGAGGCGCTCGGGGACCTGCGCGAGATGGGCGTCGACCCCGAGCCGTTCTACGAGCCGATCCGGGCCGCCCGACTCGCCTTCCAGGCCCTCGACCTCGGCGCCGCCCGCGAGACGATCGCCGCGCTCCGCCAGCGCCTGACCGAGGCGACGGCCGCCGCGGAGACCGACCGGCTCTTCGGGGAGATCGACCGGTTGATCGAGGACGGGCGTCGGGTCGCCGCCCCGATGGAGGCCTACGCCAGCCGGCTCCAGCGCCTCCGCACCGAGCGGACCACTGCGGCGCCCGAGGCGACCCGCACGGCCACCCGGGCCCTGCACGAGGAGCTCGTCGCCCTGCTGGTCCCGATCCTGGAGGAGAACCTGCGGGGTCTCGAACGGGACCTCGACATCGCGCGGGGCGCGGGCGTGGACCTCGACAAGATCGTCGCCCCCCTCTCCGAGGCGCGCCGACGCATCTCGCTCCCCGTCCCGGTGGGCGCGGCGGCCCTCCTGGACGCCGCCCGCTCCGAGTTCGTCGGCACGCGCGGCCTGGTCGAGCATGCCGAGAGGGTCTCCAAGCGCGCGCGGGAGGCGCTCGCGCAAGCGGACCTCCTGCGGGTGGAGCCGGGGACCCTGCGGAGCCAGATGGACCAGGTCGACGCGGCGCTCGCGAAGCGGGAGTACGCCCGGGCGATCGAGCTCGGCGGCCCGCTCGAGCGGGAGGTCCTCCAGGCGACGTACCACCAGGTCTCCAAGACCCTCGCCGGGTTCCGGGCGACCGTCACGCGGCTCCGCAGCGAGGGGATCGACACGACCGTCGCCGAGAACCTGCTCCATCAGGCGCGGATGGCCCTGGACGAGGGCCGGCCGGTCGATGCCGTCCAGCTCGCCTCCAAGAGCGAGGCCGAGCTCGAGCGGGTCGACCTCCAGCGTCGCATCGCCGAGGGTTCGATCGAAGCGACCGCCCACGCGCTCGAGCGCGCGCAGGCCGAGGGGGTCGTCGCCCCCTCGGTGACGAACTCGCTCGAGGCCGCGAGGATCCTCCTCCAGAAGCACGACTACCCGGCCGTCCTCGAGCACGCGATCGACGCCTCCGACACCCTGGTCGCCCTCCGCGAGAGCCACCGCCGGGCGGCCGAGGCCTACGCCTCGGCCCAGGCCCAGATCGCGGAGACGAGCGAGCTGGGGGCCGATGCGACCGACTCCCGGGCCCGACTCGCCGACGCGCTCCGATTCATCGAGACCGGCCAGTACCCGGACGGGGTGCGCGCCGCCCGGGAAGCGACCGAGCTCGGCCGCTGGGCGATCGAACGCCTCTTCGCCGGTCCGCTCGGGCAGCTGCGCCGCCTGGTGGAGGTCGGGCGCCAGGAAGGGCTCACCACCGAGGTCGAGCCGATCGAGTCGATCGTCACCGAGGCGGAGGCCGCGCTCCGGGCCCGCGACTGGGCCCACGTGCGGGAGGCGGTCGCGCGGGCCGCTCATGCCAGCGAGAAGGCGCTGAGTGCGGTCATCGATGCCCGGTGGGCGGACGTCCAGAACCTGGTCGCGCGACTCGGGCCGGCCTCGGAGTCGGAGCGGGCCCGGGCGACGGAGCTGCGGGACCGCCTCGCCGACCTTCAGGTCCAGCGCAACTTCGTCGGCGCGCTCGCGCTGGTCCGCGAGGAGCGGTCCCGGGCGGTCCAGCGCCGTCGCGAGGCGGTCGAGGCCGAGCTCAAGAACCTCAAGGACCAGCTCTGGATCGGGGAGCGCCTCGGCGTCGACACGACGCCGATGATGCAGACGTTCAGCGAGGCAAGGGTGGCTCTCGATGCGACCCACCTGGACGAGGCAGAGACCCTGTTCGCCCGGGCACGGGAAGCGCTCGAGCACGCGATCGACGAGCCGTTCGGCCGACGGCGGGGCGAGCTGCTTGCCGAGATCAACTTCGCGGCCGACGGCCTCCGGGTCAGCGTCGGCCCGCTCCGGGTGCGGTACGTGGAGATGGAGCGGCTCGCCACCCAGCGGCGGCTCCTCGACGGCGCCCGGATGCTGATCGCGGTCGAGGAGGACCTGAACCTCCGCAAGTCGCTCCACCGCGAGCTCATGAACCTCCACTACCTCATCGACGCCGCCCTCGCGCGCGCCGCCGAGCGGCGCGTCGACACGAGCGAGGCCCGGGCGCTGCTGGCCGAGTCGGTACGGCTGCGGGACGACGACTACTCCGCGGCCCTCGAGAAAGCCCGGGACGCCCTCCGACGGCTCCAGGGAGAGGCGCCGAGCGCGGCCACAACGGCCCCGGCCGCCACCGCCACCGGGTCGACCCGCACCGAGAGCGCGGCGACGACCAGCGAATCCAGCTCGACGTCGTCAAGCCCCCCGCCCTCGACCCCGTTCTGGCCGTTCCGGCGGAGCCCGCCGACCTGAGCTAGACGTCCGGCCGGTGGGCTACGGGTTCAGCAGCCCGGGAGGTGGACCCCCGGGTCCAAGTCCCGGCAGGCCCCGCGGCGGACCGAGGGGCAGCCGGTCGTACTCCACCGTGTGGTGGATGCCCCGCCGTCGGAGCATCGTGGAGACCTGCTCGGTGATCTGTACGACCTCCTGGCACCGGGCCGGCTTCGTGAAGTAGAACTCCGCCCGCCGCTCGTCCGAGAGAGGGAAGATGAGGCGGAGCCCGAAGGGGTCCTGGCGGTTGTAGCCGGCCGGCTTGCGGTTCCCTTTCAGGTCCCTCAGGTTCTCGTCCAGCAGGACCTCGGGCAGGAGGGGGTCGGACTCCTTGACGAACGGGCGGTTCATCTCGATGACCCGACGGTGGATGTCGGGGTAGACACGGACCAAGTCCTTGTACGACCGTTTCGGGTCGAGCAGGATGTGGCCACTGCGGGCCTTCACGGGAGGGGTCAAGCGGACCGGAAAGGTCATTCGGCCTCTTAGGCGCTTCGCAGCACCCGTAGCACCGTGCCAAGCGATGGCCGGGGTGGCGGCTGCCGTGCGGCCGAGGGTGGCTCCGCGCCGGGTTCTCACCCACGCCCCCGAACCCCCGACAGCCCGTGAGTCCGGGCGTCCGGCGCGACGTGGCCCAGGTCGAGCCGGGGGCGGCGGGACCCCTGCGGGGCGCAGTCCGGAGGAAAGACTCAAAGAGGGGGTCCGCTACGGACCCACCGGCGCTCCCGTAGTCTAGTGGTCAAGGATAGAGGCCTCTCGAGCCTCTGACGCGGGTTCAAATCCCGCCGGTCCCGACGGCCGGCCGGGGAAACTCCCGCCGGGAGCAGCCCCTTTTGTGGGATGTACCACCGTTTAGCGCGAAGGCACTGCGCTACTCGGCCCCCGACCGTCGGACTCGAAACGGAGCCCCGGCCGGTCCAGCTCTCCGTTGCTCGGGGGAATTCCCCAGTCCAGCCCCACGACTGGAATATCTTCGCCGAGCGTTTATCGGGTCGCGGGCAGATTCAGGACTGATGCGAATCTCTCGATTTGCCCTGGCACCGGGTATGCGCCAACGCTCCGGGGGCTTGGTCCCCGCCGGACTAGCCGTGGGTCTCCTCCTCCTGTTGTCCCTGGAGATCGCGCCGGTCGGATTGCTGGTCGGGCCATCATCCGCCTCCGTAGTGCAGGGCACTCCAGCCTCAGTCCAGGGGCTGGCGGAACTCGAAGCGGCCCGCGCGTCCATGGGTTCCTCCGATACCCCATCCGGTAGCGCCCCCGCCGCGGATCCGGTCGCACCCAGCCTTCGGTCGGGTGCCGCGATGACTTGGGACGCCGCCGACGGTTATGTTCTCTTGTTCGGAGGATGTGCCTTCTCGAGTTACCTTTCCTGTGACGGCTCCTACCTGAACGACACATGGGAATTCTCTGGGGGAAACTGGACGGAGCTGCTGCCGACCGAGTCGCCTCCGGCGCTCTACCAGGCAGCCATGGCATACGATTCAACGGATGGGGTGGTGGTCTTGTTCGGCGGCCAAATGTCGGACTGGAACTTCTTCAACCCAGACCTATCGAACTCCACGTGGGAGTTCCGCGGAGGGGTATGGACCAACGTCACGAGCACTACTGCTCCCAGCCCTAGGATGGGTTCGTCGATGGCAGATGACCCTGCCCGTGGAGGCACGGTGTTGTTTGGCGGGCTCAACCAGGAACCCTACGCTACCTCGAACGGGACGCGGGTTCGGAGCACCGTCGAGTCAGACACATGGGTCTTCGCCAGCGGGACCTGGACCAACGTCACGGCAACCGTGGCGTCGGCGCCACCCGGTCGGGCGAACGCGGGCATGACCTACGATCCAACGGAAACCGGGGGAGGTGTCCCGGTCCTGTTCGGAGGTGTTAATCCCGTGCTCCCGGAGGATGAGAGCGACCTCAATGATACTTGGCTCCTCAGTTCGTCGGATTGGGAAGAGGTGACCTCCTCGTCGGCTCCCCCACCCGAATCATCGATGCAGATGACCTACGTTTCGAGCTCTTTCTCTGTCGTCCTGTTCGGAGGATACAACGCGAGCAACCTGCTCGCATCGAACGCGACGTGGTCCTTTACCAACGGGACCTGGTCTCGACTCTCACCGGGCGCCGCACCGCCCCCTACCTGGGGCGGCGCCTTCGCTGACGATCCGACGGACGGCTACGGCCTCTTGGCCCTAGGCAACTCCGAGTACACTTACACCGAACAGAATGCGTTCTGGACTTTCGCTAACGGAAACTGGACCACGCTCGGTACCAACACGAGCGCTCCGCCCGGGGGACCTGCGACCATGGTTTACGATGCCGCCGACCAGGAGGTCCTGCTGGTGTCCCCCGGTTATGAGGGGTCCACGACTGGTCTGGAGGCGACCTGGGCATACAAGTCCGGGAACTGGAGCCGGGTAAACTCGACACTCTCTCCCCCCGCGTTGCCGAATCTCGACCTCGTCTATGACGCCGCGGATGGCTACGTCCTGATGGTGGGAGAACCGCATGGGACCTACGCGTTCCACGCGGGCAACTGGACGGAGGTGTCCACCCAAACCCCGGGCGGCCCAGGGTCAATCGCCTACGATGCAGCGGACGGCTATGTAGTGTATTTCAGCGGCGACACTACCTGGAAGTGGTTCGCGGGGGCCTGGACCCAACTCCACCCCACCAACCAGCCCGTCCTCGACGGGTTCCCTGCCGGGCCCCAATCGATGGCGTACGATGCCCGGGACGGCTATGTGATCTACGTCGGTCCCGAGAACGGGTCTTGCCCCGGAGTCTCGTACAACTGCCTCATGAC
>DATJWA010000004.1:0-13534 GCA_035501555.1 Thermoplasmata archaeon
AGTCGCTCTCGACCCGCACCCACATCTCATCTACCCGCCACCGCTGGGCGCCGCGTTCACGGTGCAGCCTTCCTCCGCGCCCCCGGTCGTCGTCACCCAGGACCTTACTCGGCGCTTCGGCCAGCTCACCGCCGTCCACCCGCTGCGGGTCTCCGTCCAGCCGGGAGAGATCTTCGGTCTGATCGGACCGAACGGGGCCGGGAAGACGACCACGATCAAGATGCTCACGACCCTGCTGCCTCCGACCGCAGGCACGGCGAGCGTCGCGGGGTTCGACATCGTTCGGGAGCCGACCGAGGTTCGACGGAACATCGGCTACGTCCCGCAGCTGATCTCCGCCGATGCGCAGATCACCGGCTACGAGAACCTGTGGGTCTTCGCGCGCCTGTACCTCATCCCTCCGGCCGAGCGGGAGCGACGGATCCGATCGGCGCTCGAGTTCATGGGCCTCAGCGGGGTCGCCGACGAGCTGGTCAAGAACTACTCCGGGGGGATGATCCGGCGCCTCGAGATCGCCCAGGCCCTCATGCATCGGCCCCGCGTCCTCTTCATGGACGAGCCGACCGTAGGGCTCGACCCGATCGCCCGGGAGGCGGTCTGGGAGCAGATCGTGCGACTTCGGCGCGAGTACGGAACGTCCGTCGTCCTTACCACCCACTACATGGAGGAGGCGGACCACCTCTGCGAGCGGGTCGGGGTGCTCCACCGCGGCCGGCTCGTCGCCTCCGGATCCCCGGCCGAGCTGAAGGCCGGCCTCGAGCAAGCCGACGCGAGCCTCGAGGACGTCTTCGTCCACTACGCCGGCGAGGAGATGGAGCTCGGGGGAGGTTACCGCGAGGCGGGGAGGTTGCGGCGTGTCGCAGTCCGTCTCGAGTGAGCTCATCTCCGCGGTCCCGCGGCCGCACGGCACCGACGCCGTCCTCGCGGCCTTCACCCAGGTCGGAGCGGTGGTCGGGCTGGAGGCCCGCAAGCTGGCGCACGACCCCTCCGAGCTGCTCCTGAGGGCCGTGCAGCCGGCGCTGTGGCTGGTGATCTTCGGCGGCGTCTTCTCCACGATCCACGTCATCCCGACCGGGTCGTACACTTACCTGCAGTTCCTCACGCCGGGGATCCTGGCCCAGAGCGTGCTCTTCATCGCGATCTTCTACGGGATCGCCTCGATCCGCGAGCGCGAGCTCGGGATCATCACGAAATTCCTGGTGAGCCCGACGCCCCGGGCGATCCTGGTGGGGGCGCGGGGACTCTCGGCGAGCATTCGCGGCCTGTCGCAGGCCCTGATCGTGATGCTGCTGGCGACGGGCCTCGGGGTGGCCCTGAACCTCAGTCCGGCGTCCCTCGCAGGCCTCGTCGCCACGATCGTCCTCGGCTCGGCCCTCTTCTCCACGCTCTCGATGATCATCGCGAGCCTCGTCAAGACCCAGGAGCGATTCCTGGGGATCGGCCAGCTGCTGACGATGCCCCTGTTCTTCGCGAGCAACGCCATCTACCCGATCTCCATCATGCCGGTGTGGCTGAGACCGTTCGCGCTCGCGAACCCGTTGACCTACCTCGTGGACGCGCTCCGGAACCTGATGCTCCCCACCCCCGCGGGGCTCTTCCCGCTCTGGGAGGACCTGGGCGTCCTCTTCGCGGTCACGATGGGGCTCATCCTGCTCGAGGCGCGGCTCTACCCGCGCATGGCGCAGTGAGGGACCAACGGCCCGGGGAGCGGGGCCCCCGGCTCGAGGGGGGCGAGGTCACTTGACGCCGTCCGGGTCCGCCGCGGCACGATCCCTCCCTCGGGCCGACGACCCGCATCCCCCGTACGGCCGCACGCAGCACCCGTTCTTCATGCACGAGATGATCGCCTCTCAGCCGGCAGCGATCGAGGAGACGGCGCGGGTCTGCCTCGCGACGGCGTCCAGGATCCCCCGGCCCCCGGCCGACCGGCCGCTCCTGTTCGTCGGGATCGGCACGTCGTTCCACGCCGCGCTCGGGGCGTCGGTCGCCGCCCGAGCGTTGCTCGGGCCGCGCGCGCTGATCCGGGCGGTGCCCTCCTTCGACCTCCTCCTCGAACCCGACCTGATCCAGGCGGCGAAGTGCGCGGTCGTCTTCAGCGCCTCGGGAGAGACCGCCCTGACCCTCCAGGCCCAGTCGGCGTTGGCCAAAGCCCGAGTGAGTCAGGTCCTCGTGACGGGAACGCCGAAGTCGCCATCGGCCCGGCTCGCCGACCACACGTTGGTTACCCAGCAGGCGAACGAGCGCGCGTGGACCCACACGGTGAGCTTCACGACCGCCTTGACGGCGGCCTACGCGCTCCTCTCCACCTGGTCCGGCCGCGGCCGGCGGACGGTCCGGGACCTCCATCGGGGGGCCCGGGTCGTCCTCCGGGACGAAGCGGTCTGGAAGACCCTCGCCGGACGTCTGGTGGACCGCCATCGCCTCCTCCTGCTCGGTTCCGGCCCGGCCGAGGTCACAATGCGGGAGGCCGCGCTCAAGCTCCGCGAAGGGGCGGGGCGGTTCGTCGCATGGTGCGGGGTGGAGGAGTACCTCCACGGGATCCTGCCCTCGACGAACAAGGCGGCTGCGGTGATCGCCCTCGCCGAGGGCCCCCTCGAGCTCGCCCGTTCGAGACAGGCGCTCCGCGCCGCCGGGCTCGCCGGAGCGCGGGGCGCCCTGTTGGCTCCGATAAGGGGCTCCTCGCGGGCCGGCGAGTACCCGCTCCCCCCGGTCCCGCCGGCGTTCTCCCCCGCGGTCCACGTCATCCCCCTCCAGCTGCTGACGTACTGGACCGCCGTCGGCGAGGGGCGCAACCCGGACGTCATGGGGTACGACGACCCCCGGATCTGGGCGGCCCGCCGCAGCTTCGGCATCTGAACGGCGCCGGGGGCGAAGGGCGTGCCCGCTAGTCGTCGACCTCGGCCGGCGGGGCGCGGACGGTCGGCCGAGCCGGCTCTCGGAGGGCAGAGGGTACGAGGGCGGCGAGGATCAGCCCGGCCGAGATGAGGAACACGATGTGGATCGAGTGCAGGAACCCGCCGGCCACCCCGGGGAGGGTCCCCTGCGACGCGGACCCGAGGAAGATCGAGAGGATCGCCGCGTGCGGGAGGACCTGGGACATGACGATCAGCGCGATCCCGAGCGAGATCGTCGACCCCGTGTTCATGAACGTCGTGCCGATCCCCGAGGCGACCCCTCTTCGCCGGGGCGGGACCGACGTCATCATCACCGCGCGGTTCGGCGCCGCGAACATGCCGAACCCCGCCCCCACGAGGAGGAGCGGAGGGGTCAGATGGTAGAACGACTCGTCCCCGGAGATCGTCGAGAGCCAGAGGAAGCCGACCGCCGAGACGACGAGCCCGGTGAGCACGAACCAGCGGGCTCCCCACCGGTCCGAGAGCCATCCGCTCACCGGGCCGAACGTCGCGAGCGAGGCCGACACCGGTATCAGGTACAACCCTGCGGTGAACGGGTTCAGGAACCTCGGGGGTCCTTGGAGGTAGAAGACGAGGATGAACGTGAAGGCCCCCCGGGCAAGCGAATTGAGCAGGATCGCCGACGTGGTCGCGCTGAACTCCCGGATCCGGAACAGGGAGAGGTCGAGCATCGGGGATCGTTCGCGGCTCTCGACCCAGACGAAGACCCCGAGGAGGGCGACCCCGACCAGGGCCAGCCCCACCCCCGACCAGCCGCCGATGTCCCCGAGGGCTCCGAGGGTGACCCCGAGGAGGATGAGGGTGAGACCGAGGGCGAAGACGATGTTCCCCAGCCAGTCGATGTGGGGGCGCTCGGCGGGAAGGACGAGTTCCTTGAGGTCTACCCGCGCCCGGATCGTGGCGATGATGCCGATCGGCACGTTGACGAAGAAGATCCATCTCCAGCCGATCGTCGAGGTGATGACCCCCCCGAGCACGAGACCCGAGACGGCCCCCACGACGATCGAGACCTGGTTGATCCCGAGCGCCCGCCCGCGCTCGTTGGGCGGGAAGGCGTCCGTGATGATCGCGGCGGAGTTCGAGAAGAGGAACCCCGCCCCGACCGCCTGGACGAGCCGGAAGGAGACGAGTTCGAGCCCCGTCTGGGAGAACCCGCACAGGAGCGAGCCGACCGTGAAGATCGCAAAGCCGAGGACATACAGCCGGACCCGACCGAACAGGTCGGAGAGCCGGCCGAAGTTCAGCAGGACGACCGCGGTGAGCAACGAGTAGCCGAGGAGGATCCAGAGGAGCGTGGTCGCGCTCGTCTCCGGGAGCTCCCGCCCGATCGTAGGGAGAGAGATCAGCACGATGTTCGTGTCGATCGCCGACATCAGGGTGCCGACGGTGGTGTTGGAGAGGACCTTCCACTTGTACTGCATCGGTCTCCCCTACCCCGCGACCCGCGCGACGTGCCGCGGCCCGGCGGTCCGGGCGACGCGGATGGGGGAGCCTGCTCCGGTCACGGGAAGGTAGGCCAGCGCCTCGTTCGGTCCTATCCGAGCGGGGGCGGGTCCGATCGATACCCTGCGATCTGGGAGGAGAGCTTGTCGATGTACTGGCGAAACATCACGAGGACGTCCCGAGAGGTGACGATGCCCACGATCTGGGCGCCTGAACGGACCAGCATCCGGCGGATCCCCTCGGTCGCCATCGTCTCCACCAGGTCCTCGGCCGGGGTCTCGGGCCCGCAGGAGCGGAGGATCGGGGTCGCGATCTCTCGGACCCTCAGCGCCGTGGGGTCGCCGCCCCCCGCGGTCACCTTCGACAGGAAGTCCCACTCCGTGACGATCCCCTCCACCTCGCCCCGCGGGCCGAGGACGACGGCGTACCCCCGGTGCTGACCGGAAAGGTACTGGGCGCAGTCTCGGACGAGCATCTCGCCGTCCACGGTGATGACCTTCGGGTCCATGATATCGCGAGCGAGCAGCACCATGACGGAAACGCACCTCCCCGACCGTTATGAGATGGACGGAACGAGGGAGGCGAGCGGTGGGGTCGAAGCGGGCCGGTGCGCGGCCCGACCCTGCCGTTAAGGCCCCGGCGCCTCTCGCCTGCGAGGAGGCGGGACCTTGGCGGAGGACGGGCTTTCCCTCGACCTGACGCTCCTCCATGGGTTCGCTTTCACGTGTCGGCCGGACTGTGGCCTGTGCTGCTACGCAGAGCCCCGTATCGAGCCGGCCGAGGGGAAGCGGTTGCTGCAGATCGCGCCGCACGTCGAGGTCGTCTCGAGGGCCGGAGGGTCGTTCCTGGGGTCGCGCCCGGACGGCGGCGCCTGCCAGTTCCTGTCGGGAAACCGGTGCGGCGCCTGGGCCGCGAGGCCCGGACCTTGCCAGCAGTTCCCGATCACGGTGCACGTTGGCGAGCGGCTCCAGGCCAGCCTGGTGCTCTCGTGCCCGGGGATCGGCCTCGAGGCCCTCGCCGACGGCGTTCCCTGGTCGGAGCGGGCGCCCCCCCACGGTCTGGACGGAGAGATCCGGGCGGCCCGCTCGCGCCTCCATCCCGGGGTGGGACGAACGGTCGAGGAGGCGGGTCGCCGCAGACGCCGGGTCCGATTGACCCTCGAGCGAACCGGTCAATGGGTCGACGAGGAGAGCGTGCGAGCCGAGCTGCGGGCCTCGATCCCTCTGCCGGACGCGGAGGACTTCCCGGTCCCCGACCCTCCCTCCGTCCAGGAAGGGATCGCGGCCCTCCCGCTGTTCTTCGACCACCGGCCCGGGCCGGTCGCCCTGGCGGCCGGCCTGGGGGGGTGGGAGTTCCTCGAGCTGCACGCCGAGGGGGGCGGAGATACCCTGGCGGTCGTCCCTCCCCCAGATCGTCCCCCCGAGCTTACCGCCGCCGGCCGCGGACTACTCGTGGGGTACCTCCGATACTTTCTCGAGCGCGACGCTCTGTTCGGGACGGTCGTTCCCGAGCTCCTGCCGGGCGGACCGTCCACCGTCACCGACGAGGTGCAGACCGAACTGAGGGCGATCGGGGCTCTGGTCCTCAGTCGCGCCGAGGCACGACGGCGGGCATTTCGGGGGACCTCGGGGCCGCTATCGGAGGCGGAGGTCGCGGACGGGATCCGGGCCTGCGACCAGGACCTCCTTGACCGGCCCACGTGGGGGGACCGGCTCTAGACGGCCGGTACCCGAGGCAAACGTATCCCGAGGTGCCGTTCGAGGGTCGCGACCAGCTCGTCCGTGTTCTCCGGACCCCACGGGCTCGGCTCCAGGGGGAACGCGTCCCGCCAGTTCGGCGGGGCCGAACGGTCCCACTCGGCCTGGAAGTGGGTCCGCCAGGCAGGCGCCAGGGGAGCGTCGAGGTCGGGGGGCGAGTGGCCCAGAGAGGCCGCCCCGGCTCGCGCGAGGACTCGCGCGACCGACTCCGGCCGGTATCCCCCTCCGCCCGTGACCACGAGACGGTCCTGGCAGAGCTCGTGGGCCAGCCCGACCACGAGCCGGTCGACCTGGTCGTAGGCGGCCGAGGTGTACTGAAGCGAGGTCAGAGGATCGCCGGCGTGCCCGTCCGCGCCGTGCTGGACGATGATCAGCTCGGGACGGAAGGACCGAAGGAGCGGAGGGACGACCCGGCGCACGAGAGGTTCCAGCGCCTCATCGCCGGTCCCCGGCGGGAGCGGCAAGTTGACCTTCAGCCCGGCCCCATCCCCCGCGCCGGTCTCGTCGACCCGGCCGGTCCCGGGGAACAGGGTCCTGCCATCCTGGTGAAAGTCGATGTCCAGGACCCGCCCGGAGTCGTAGAACCCGTACATCACGCCGTCCCCGTGGTGCGCGTCGATGTCGAGGTAGGCCACCCGATGGCCCGAGCTCACGGCGTGCTTCACCGCGACCGCGACGTCGTTGAAGATGCAGAACCCGCTCGCCCGGTCGGGGTGGGCGTGGTGGAGCCCGCCCGCTGGGTGGAAGGCCGGCGCGCGCTCGTGGAGCGAAAAATCGACCGCTCGCACGGCCCCCTCGACGATCCGCCCGGCCGCGTCGAAGCAGCCCAGGAAGGCCGGGGTGTCCCCCGAATCCAGCGGGATCGCCTTCCCTCGAACGCTCGCGCCTTCGACCAGGGTCAGGTACCCCGGCTCGTGGAACGTCTCGAGAAGCCGGTGGCCCGCGGGAGGTACCTCGCGAAGGAATTGGGTGGTTTGCGGGACGACCGTCTCGAGGAGCCGCACCGCCGAGCGGCGGCTTCGCTCCGTGAACGGATGATCGTCCCCGAAGTCGTACTCGGTGAACCGCTCGTCCCATACAACCAACCCGCGAGATGGGCTCATGATGATCGCGTCAACCCCCGGCCGGCCCCCGGGCGCCGGGGACAGACCGCGTGCCGGCCCGGGGGAACGGCGGCAAGATTAAGAGTTCCCCCGCTCCCCGCCTCGTCGGGGGACGAGCATGGGGATCGAGGACGAGGTCAGTGCGAACGCGGTGAAGGTCTACAAGGTGATGAAGGACCTCGCGTTCATGGCGGAAGAGAAGATGGGGACCGCCGAGCGGATTTTCCAGGCCACCAAGCTGCCGAAGAACATGGTCCTCAACGCGCTCCAGGAACTCCAGAACAAGGGCTGGGTCCGCCGGAAGGTCCGCGAGAAGGCGGCCGGCTACTACCTGCTCAAGTAGGGGAGCGGTTCGCGCCCCAGATCCGCTCGAGGATGCGGCTGGTCGAGCGGAGCGTCACCTCGGTCACGGTCGTGACCCGAGCGACCTGGGCCCGGGAGCGGTGCTCGCCGTTCTGCTCGGCCGCGAGGTAGATCAACGCGGCGACGAGCCCGTGCGGGGAGAGGCCCGAGAGCTCCGGGTCCTGGCGGGCGGTGTCGAGCATCGCCTCGACGCTGGAGCGGACCTTCGGCGAGAGTGCGAGCTCCTGCGCGTAGCGGGCGAGGAACGCCTTGGTCCCGACCCCCGGGACATGGAGGTCGCTTCCGCGCTGGATCACCTTGAAGGTACGGCCGACCTCCGAGCGTCGGGCGCCGACCGCGCTCGCCACTTCGCCCAGCGTTCGTGGGATCGAGTATCGGCGGCACGCGGTGTACACCACGGCCCCCACGCTCGCCGGAAGGCTCCGACCCCGGAAGAGACCGCGGACCTTCGCCTCGCGGTAGACCTCCTCCGCCTCCGCGCGGACCACCGGCGGCAGTCCGACCCGCTCGCAGGCGAGGGCGATCTCGGCCCGTGCCGGGGACCGGTCGTTCGGGCCCCCGGGAACGCGCGCCGTCTGGCGCTGCATGACCCGCTTCAGGTGCTGGAACTCGTAGCGCCGGTGCCAGTCCAGCCGCTTGCCCTGCCCGTCCCGCGCCAGCGAGAGGGTGGAGCCGAGCGCCGGTCGGGAGCCTCCCGGGCCGGCGAACGGACCGATGCCCCGCCCGCTGCCGTCGGAGTTCGGCGAGTCGCCGAGCGGGGGCGGGGTCGCGAGGAGCTCGCCCTCCTCGAACACCAGTCCACACTCCGCACAGTGCACCTCCGCCCGCAGGGGGTCGGAGATTCGGTGCGTGCTGTGGCACATCGGGCAGGCCGCGCCGGCCACGTCGCTGCCAGGGACAGTCCCCGGGTCTGTCACACTATCTCACGCTAGAATGACACTCGTATATATCGAGGAGCAGACCCTCGTGCGGCAGGCCTCCGTTCGAACCCAAGTCTATTCCTACCCTAGGGGGTTCTACTGCCCGTGCGCCCGGGGTTGGTCGCCGTCGGTATCGCTCTGGTGGTCGTGGGGGTGCTGGTCGGCTACGTCGGCCTCTCCACGCCCGGTTCGCCGATCTCCAAGGGGCTCAGTCGGGAGTTCTCCGTCCCCGAGGTCCTTCCGGCCCACCAGCGGATCGACGTCGTCACCGTGGTGAACTCCACCGCTGCGGATTTCGTGCTCTCCTGGACGTCGACCGCGCCGCTCAACGTCACCCTCTTTCAAGGGGTCGCCTGCTCGTCCTCCTCGGGATTCTGCACGTCGGGGCCCCCCCTCGCGAGCTGGCCGGCCAACACGAGCGGCGGGTGGCTCCACTCGGGGACCGTGGTCAGCCCCTACCTCCTCGATGTCGACAACCACCAGACCTCCAACGTCTCCCTCGCCGGTTCCCTGGCCGAGTCGTACCCCGACGGGACCGGGCCGGCGCCGACCTCCACGGTCGTGACCCTCCTGGCCGGGGGGGTCCTCCTCGTCGTGATCGGGGGCCTCGCGCTGTTCCTCGGCCTGTTCCTTCGGGCCGGGGTCTACGCCGAGCCGGAGCCGCTGGTGCCGCGGTACGCCCACGAGCTCGACCGCTCCGGGGTCGACCCGTTGGACGAGCCGTTCGAGGAGGAGCTCGACTCCGACGAGGATCCTCCGGGGTACCCCCCGGCTCACTGACCCCAGAACGGTTGGCTGGCCCGGTGGAGCCGGACGACCTCCTCCAGGAGCTCCGCCTCCGTCGGGGTGAGCGACTGGCCTCGCAAGGCCCGGGCCGCGCTCTCCGTGAGGCTGACGAGAAGGAAGTCCCCGGCCTTCAGGTTCCGGCCCACGACCGCCCCGTCGATGGACGCGGCGAGCTCCTCTTTCTCGGTCGCGGAGGAGACCGACTCGTTCTCTCGTTGGAGCGACTTGAGCACGCCGACCTCGGTGCCGTCCAGGTGCATGAGCCGGACCCCGGCGCGCAGGGTCCCCCCGACCACCTTGATCCCGACGATCGCCGGTTTGGAGGCCCGGAAGACGAAGCCGGGGAGGACCTGGATCTTCGCCGGATGGGTCAGCGCCAGGCGCTGCTCGGCGAGGATCTCGCGGAGGCGCTCCGCCCGCCAGGCGAGATACTCCTCGATCAGCCGGTACATCACCTCGCCCTTGAAGACGCGGACCGGGCCCCCCTCGCCCTCCGGGAGCGCGTCCGGGAGCACCGGCACACCGAAGGCGAGGACCGCGCGGTGCGTCGGGTCCTTGACGTCGGCCATCCGGAGGATGGTCGGCCGCCCGACCGGGCCGACCCCGGCCTCGTGCACCGGGATCTGTTTGTCCCGGCACTCGAACGCGATCGCCTCGAGACCTCCCAAGGTGTCGGCGTAGATCCCCACGCCCGAGGCGGCGAGGTCCGCGATCGGATGGCTCGCCCGGGTCAGCTCCTCCGTCACCCGGACCCGCTCCTCCTCGGTCGTGACCACGCGCAGGCCGCCGCCCGGCAGCGCGTCCTCGATCCCGGGGACCGCCACGTACACCCCGGCCGCCGCCACGACCTCGGGCAGTGACTCGAGGCGGACGTGCTTGGCCGACTTCTCGGCCTTGAGAGGGACGGGCTGGTAGATCCCCCGGACCCGGGCGGAGAACGCCTCCGTTCGGCCGGTGACGACGACCTCGTCCCCGACCTTGAGCCGGCCCCGGTAGAGGATGATGCTCCCCACGGGCCCGACCCCCTTCTGGTCGCTCCGCTCGAGGATCGTCGCTTCCCCTCCTTCGCTCACCTGCCGCAGCTCCTCCTTCAGGAACCGCTGCGAGAGCCCGACGAGGAGGGCGATCAGCTCAGGGACCCCGACACCGGTCTTGGCCGAGAGCGGCACGATGCCGACGTTCCGTGTGAAGTCGCTGACGCGGTCGTACCGCTCCGCGGAGAAGCCGGCGCCGATGAGCTCCTCCGCGACGGCGTACATGCGAGCGTCCAGGTTCTTCTGGAACTCAGGTCCGCCCCGGGCGATCTGCTCCCGGAGCGAAACCGGTCCGACGGGTTTCCGCCACCCGGTCAGCAGGTCGATCTTGGTGAGGGCGACCGCGAACGGGGTCTTGGCCTGGCGGAGGATCTGGATCGACTCGCGCGTCTGGGGCATGACGCCTTCCCGGGCGTCGATCACGAGCACGGCGATGTCGGCGAGCGCGCCGCCCCGGCGACGCATCGTCTCGAAGGAGCGGTGGCCGGGCGTGTCGACGAACAATAGTCCCGGGACCGCGAACTGGTCCGTCCGGAGGATCCCCTCGCAGAGCTTGCGGACGACGGCGCCGGGGACCTCGATCGCCCCGATGTGCTGCGTGATCCCCCCCGGCTCCTTGGAGGCGCGCACGCTGCCGGCGATGCGGTCGAGGAGGGTCGTCTTCCCGTGGTCGACGTGACCCAGGAGAGAGACGATCGGCTCTCGGAGTTCGGGCACGGTCGGAAGACCGGCCCCCCGCCATTAGCGTTTCCGGCCCACCGAGAGGGCCCCGGCCCCGAGCTCGGCGGCGAGTTGGCTCGCCGCCAGCTCCGGGGGGAGGGGGTTGACCGAGAGGCCCGAGCCGAGCTCGAAGCCGTCGGCCCGCACCAACCGCGGGAGCACCTCGACGTGCCAGTGGAACCTCTCGTGGCCCGCGGTCCCGCTCGCGAGGCCGTGGACCACCCAGTTGTATGACACCCCCGGGACGAGCCGACCGAGCGCTCGAAGCGCAGCCGGGAGGTGGCGTGCCAGGGCGTCGGCCTCGGCATCGGTGGCGTCCGAAAAGCTGGTCGCGTGGCGCCGCGGGACGAACCGAATCTCGAACGGGTGCTCCGCGCCGAACGGGGCCACCGCAACAAAGTGCTCGTCCGCGAGGATGACCCGGGTCCGATCCGCCTCGTCCGCCCGGGTGACCGACTCGAGCAGGCAGGGTCCGGCACCGGCCGCGGCGAACCGCTCCAGCTCCTCGGCCAGACGCGGGGCCAAGAGCTCGGTTGCGACCAATTGCGCGTGCGGGTGCCACAAGGTGCCGCCGGATTCCGGCCCCCAGTTCTCGAACAGGACCACCGAGGAGATCCCCGGACGGCCCTCGAGGGCGCGGACCCGGTCGCGCAGGAATCGGAACAGCGCACGGACGTGGGACTCCTCCAAGAACGGAAGCGCGGGCGCGTGGGCCGGGGTCTCGATGACCACCTCGTGCAATCCCGCCCCGGGCCGTCGGTCGGGCGACGGGGGTCGGCCGGTCGGCCCGGGTCCAGCCGGGGCCCCCTCGACGGTCGGGAACCGGTTGGGGATCGCGCGGACCGACCAGCCCGGACCGTCGGGGGCACTGCCCGAGCGACGCAGCGCGCCGACTTCGGGCGGGGTACGTGCCTCACGACCCTCGCAGAACGGACAGTTCGGGTCGGCAGAAGCCGAGGGAGGAGAGGAGGCGTGCTCGTTGGGGCGAGCGCCGCGCCCCTCGGCCACGACGGCCCAGCGACCGGTGAACGGGTCCTGACGGTACTCGGACATGGTCCTTCGAGGCAGGCGGAGCAGCCTATTGAACCGAACGTCCGCGGGCGCGCTTCGTCGTGGGCGGTGAGGCCGGCTCGAAGGCGTCGAGCGAGGCCTGTCGCTGGCGGAGCTCCGAGAGGCGCTCCGTCCGGACCGACAGGGTCCGCACGGCCCGCCCGCGACCGGCTTGCTCTCCGTCCCACAGCTCGCGCGCGAGACGGAGGGCCACGGCCTCCATCGCCCGGACCCCCTCCTGCGCGGCCCCCAGAGCGTGACTTCGCTGGGAGCGGGTGAAGTCGCTCCAGCGGAAGGCGACCCCGACCCCCGCGTAGCGGAGCCCCTCGCGCTCGAGGCTGGCCGCGAGGTCGGCCGAGAGCTCTCGCAGCGCCGGCTCGACTCCCTGCCACGTCTCCACGTCGCGCGGGAACGTCCGGTCGGTCGAGCGGGACCTCGGGCCGGCGGCTTCCTCCACCGGGTCCACCGCCTCGCCGCGGGCGAGGGTCACCAGCTCTCGCGCGAACGTTCCCAGGACTCGCGATAGCTCGGAGGGACGACGGGCCGCGAGCTCACCGATCGTGGTGATCCCCGCTTGCCGGAGGAGTTCCTCGGTCTTCGGGCCGACGCCGGGGATCGCCCGGACGGGGAGGGGGGAGAGGAACTCCCGCTCCTCGCCCCTAGGGACCACGATGATCCCCCCGGGTTTGGCGCGGTCGGTGGCGATCTTCGCGACCCGCCGGCTCGTCGCGACGCCCAGCGAGGACGGCAATCCCAGCTCCTCTCGGAGGGTGCGCTGGACCCGTTCGGCGAGCGCCCGGGCCTCGTCGACCGGTATCGGGTCGATGCGGAGGGCCGCCTCGTCGATGCTGAGGGGAAGCAGGTCGGGGGAGAA
The DNA here is from genome assembly GCA_035501555.1 of Thermoplasmata archaeon. Lineage (GTDB taxonomy): Archaea > Thermoplasmatota > Thermoplasmata > Lutacidiplasmatales > UBA184 > Lutacidiplasma. The sequence continues at coordinate 12,966 of DATJWA010000004.1, forward strand.
CCGACGGAGGAGCGTGCGGACTGACTCGGCGACGCGGGCGTACTTCGGGAAATCCGGGGGGATCCAGATCGCCGCGCTGCACAGCCGGGCGGCTTGCGAAACCGGCTGCGCGCTGTGCACGCCGAACTTTCGGGCCTCGTAGCTCGCCGACAGCACCACGCCCCGGGTCGGCCCGGCGGCGGGAGGCGGCCCGACGATGACCGGTTGTCCCAGGAGGTCGGGTCGCTCGCGCAGCTCGCAAGAGACGTAGTAGGCATCGAGGTCGACATAGACGACCCAGTGATCGGGCCCACCGGCCGGGGAGGATCCGTCGGGGAAAGCGGGGAGCCGTCCGTTCTCCGCGGGGGTCATGGGTCCGGCGGAACGAGCTAGCCCGGTCGGCTACAAAGCCGAGGTCCCGGGTCGTGAAACGGTATCCCGGCTAGGACCCGCCGAGGTCGACCGCCTTCGCGTCGACGACGATCCCGCCGGACGTTATGGCGTAGGGCTGCACCGTCCGCACGTGAGGGGTCCTGCGCATTTTCAGCACGCGCAGGGAGAGACCCACCCGGTGGCCGTCCGCTGCCGTT
>DATJWA010000005.1:0-138582 GCA_035501555.1 Thermoplasmata archaeon
AACCCGCGCCGCTCGCCCCGCGAGCGTCCGACGCGAGGGACCGAGCAGGACGACCCCCAGGCCGCCGAGGGCAACGACCGGCCCGCCGCTGGCGGGGTGGGCACGGTCGGTCCGAGGAGTGAACAGCACCGTGATGTTCTCAGGGGATCCGCGAACGACGACCCGGCTCGGCGAGCCGCGGGAGAGGTATCCGCTGGTCCGGCCCACGCGGTAGCCGTAGGTTCCGTTCGGCAGCTCGAACGACAGCACGGACGACGCGGAACCGCTCTGCGTCGTCCCGCCGAGCGTCACCGACCAGTTGCCTCCCGCGAGCCCGACCGGGGTGAACGTGACCGGGTACGGGTACACGAATCGCAGTGTGAGCTTCGCGCTCCCGCCAACGTCGATCGACCCCGAGGGCCCGACGGCGACGCCGTGCAGCTTGCCGGTGACCGTCTCGTGAGCGAGGGGGGAGAGCACCCCGTAGGCGTAGGCGCCCGCCCCGAGCCCGGGGTAGCTTAGGCTCCGAGTGGTCGTGCATTGGACGGCCCCGTCGAGCTGGACGCACCACCGCTGCGACCGACGCAGGCCGACCTCCTTGAACGTCAGCGTCGCCGGTCGACGCTTCTCGAACGTCACGACCTCCCGGGTCGTGCCCGCGACCGTGAGCCGACCGCTCCCGTTCGCGGAGTAGCCCGGCGGTCCCGTGACGAGGAGCGCGTAGCTCCCGTTGGGGATCGCGAAGTCGGCCAGGGAGGTCGTCGTGTGATTGGCCACCCCGTGGAGGAACACCGTCCAGCCGTGCGACGCGAGGACCGACGACGGCAGCCCGCTCTCGGAGATCGTCACGGAGGCATTGTTCGCATGGAACCAGACGGGGACCGCGAGGTCGGCTCCGGCGACGCGGAACCCGCCGCCGCTGCCGGACCAGTTCGCCTCGGCCGCCGCCGAGACGTAGGAGTAGCTACCGTTCGGCAACGCGAGCGCGGCGCTGGAGCTCGAGCTCGACACGTTAGCGTATCCGGCGACCGTCACGCTCCACTTCATCCCCGCCGGCAGGCCGGACTCCTCGAACGTTGCGGTGTAGAACTCCTCGGAGAACGGCACCGGTACCGCCACGGCGGCGCCGTCGATCGAGAACCGTCCGGAGGGAGCAGCATAGGCGGGGTCCGTGCTCGCGACCGTGTAGGCGTAGGCTCCGTCCGGCAGCGAGGTGCTGAGCGTCGGACCGACCCCGCTCAGGGACTGACCGTCGGAGAGATTGGCGTACCACGTCGTCCCGGAAGGAAGGCCGGACTCGGAGAACGTGACGACGTAGAGCGCGGACGCGGCGAAGTAGCTCACGTTCACCGAGACCGACGCGAGATTACGGGTCTCGATCCGTCCGCTCGCCGGGATCGCGAAGTAGCCGTCCGTCGGGTGCGCGTCGTAGACATACTGCGCGTAGCGGCCGAGCACCGAGAAGGCGATCGTGGAGGAGTTGGACGACTGGAGCGGGTACGGCCCGGGGGAGTAGGCGTCCGACAGGTTGACGCTCCAGACGGTGCCGGGCGGTAGGCCGGTCTCCTCGAGGTCGACGGGGACGGCGGGCGTCGAGTCTCTCGGGAACAGAAAGCACTCGAACGTCACGTTCGCCGTGTTGGTGACGCAGACGTCCCCGCTGTCCGGGTCGAAGACGACCCCGGAAGGATCGGTGTTCACGAACGCCAGGAACGACTCGGTCGCGGGGTCGATGACCACCGCGTAGAACGCCCCGGCCCCCGCCCAGAGGTAGCCGTCCCTCGGGTCGTAGGCGATCCCCTGCAGGTCGCCCGCCGCCGTAGGGTAGACCACCGGCACGGTGGCGACGACCCGGTCGGTGGCCGCGGAGATCACGCTCACGTTGCTCGAACCCTCGTTCGTGACGTAGACATCGTCCGTGGCGTTGTCGACCGCCACGCCGTAGGGCTCCGAGCCGACCGTCACGGTCGCGAGGACCGACGTGCCGGACGGGGCCAGGACCGTGACCTGGCCCGATCCGTGGTCCGCCACGAAGAGGTCGCCGGTGATCGGGTCGTAGGCGATCCCCAGGGGGTCGCTGCCGACCCCGACGGTCGCGACGACGGAGAGCGAGCCGGGAGAGAGGACGCTGACGCTGTCCGAGCCCCCGTTCGCGACGTAGACGTCCGCCGTTCGGGGGTCGAAGGCGACCCCGTACGGCGAGCTCCCGACCGCGACCGACCCCAGCACGGCGTCGGTCTGCGTCGAGAGCACGCTGACGTTGTCCGAGCCGCTGTTCGATACGAACACCTCCTGGGTGACGTTGTCGACCGCGACCCCGAACGGCATCTCCCCGACCGGCACGGCGGCCTGCACCTGAAGCAATCCGCCGTCGAACGGGACGACGTCGACCTCGTTCGGCGGCGCCGCGACGAAGAACGACTCGGTGCCGTGATCGTAGGCGAGCCAAGCGGGACTGTGTACGTAGTCCGCAGGAGTCGGCCCCCCGAGCGCGACCGTGTCGACCCGATGCTGGAGGAGAGCGGGGGCGGACGGCGAGCCGACATACGCCGGGAGACCCTCGGGGGTCGTAGGGGCATGCATCGCACCAAGGGAACGAGCCGCGGGAGCTGGGTTGCCCATCACCGGCATCCATGCGCACAGGAGCGCAGCGAGGGCCAGCACCCCGAGCCGAACGACCGACATCCCTCCCCCCTCGTGTCGCAATGCCGCTAGGAACCTACCGCCGATAGCAGTTCCGGGCCGAACGGAGGCCCGGCCGGAGGGCACCCCAGGGCCCCCGCAGGACCCCGCGACGACGAGGGGGCGGGGCGCCTCGGCAACCCCCCTCGAGGGCACCGGACGGCCCAGAGTCCCGAAGCAGCGCAGCGGGTCGGATCGGGGGTGTGAGCGCTCCTAGAGCCGGGTCCCCCAGGTCTCCCGGTCGAGAAGGTCCTGGTCCGTGGCCCGGATACCGTCGCGCAGGTCCTCCTCGGACAGCCGGTCGACGCCGCCACGTCGGAGGACGGCGAGGACGTGCGCGCGGGAGACGGTCTCGGCGGCGATCCTTCGCAGCTCCGCTGCGACGCGATCCTCTACCGAGCCCCTAGGGTCCTCGAGCATGGCGAGGTGGACGACGCCGAACAACAGATCGCGTTCGAGCCAGTATCGGACGTACCCGGACAAGGTGCTCGCGCCGTCGGCGGTCAGCGACGGGGGGCGGTCCGGCGGGGGCACGACCCCGAGCGACCGTCGGACTCCCCCGGTCGGCCGGAGCTCGACCAGCTCCCAGCCCGCCTCCCGGCGTGCCAGGGCGACGGGTCCGGCGCGGTGGTCGAAGAAGAGCGGAAGCGACGCGAGACCAGACTCGGCGGACGGCGGGCCGGCGACCGGAAAGTCTTCGGCGAGCGGGACCGGCAGCTGTTTGAGCAGCGTCCTTCGGACCTGGTCGTCGGATCGCCATCGTCCTTCGGCCTCCAGGGCCCGGACGGTCCTGCCGTGACGACGCCGAGCGGCTTCGAGGAGCCGGGGGACCGAGCCGTCGAGTCGCGCTCTCAGCGCCGCGAGCTCGGTCTCGAAGCCCCGGGCCGGCCCCCGCCCCTCTGGACCGCCGTAGTCGCGCAGGGGGGAGAGGTCGACGCCCGGACAGCTGAGCACGAGCGCGACCTGTACGCGAAGGCCGACGTGCGCGCTCAGCGGGAATTCCCGGCACATCGAGGGCCGGGCGGTGTGCGCGACGCAGCGTTGGGCCTCGAGCAGACGGCACGCTCCCCCGTCAGGATGCGAGCGCAGGAACTCGTATCGACCTCGACGAACGAACTCCGCTTCGGGGACGATGCGGAGCAGGCCAGCCTTCTCGGGGGGCCGCACGAGCGGCTCGGCGTAGCAGCAGAGACCACAGTCGGGCCGACACGAATACGAGAACCCCGAGAGCGCGGACAGGTCGACGGGAACGGCGGACGGGGCGCTCGTCACGGTTGGGGCTGCGGACGCCTGCGGCCGGTATAAACACCGCTCGCCCGCCGCCGAAGGAGTCCGTCGCCCCTCTCGGCTCGTACGTGACCGGCCCGTAAGGGAGGTCGACTCGGGGTCGGGTCCAGGGGCGGCAACAGTCGGCCGGGGCTTCCCCAACGCGCGTCCCGACGCGCTGGGTCCCTCGAGACCGGGAACCCCCCCTCGAGTCCCGCGCCCCGCCGCCCAGCCCACATGCGCGGACCCGTCGCGCCGAACGTGCTGACCCACGTCCGGGACGCGAGTCTATCCGGTGTGACCGGGGTCGGCTTGCTATCCTGGGTGCGTGGACGGGGTTCCCACTCCTCAAGCCGCTCGACGGATCGGAGGGAACGGATGGCGGGCGTTCCTCCGGGGCTGCAGGGTGCCGTCCTTTCTATCCTCCGGGGGTCACCGCAGCCCCTGCGGCGAAGGGAGCTTCTCGGCGAGCTGGAGCGGCACGGTCATCGCATCTCGCTGGCCGGCCTGAACCGCATCCTCCAGTACTGTGCCGAAGCTGGGCTGATCCTCGAGGGACCCGAGGGAGTCCGGCTCAACCGAACCGGAGGGACCTGAAGGAGCTACGGCGGGTGCTCGACCGAGCTCGGGAGGCGGAGGGACTCCGCCGCGCTCGCGCCCGGTAACGAGACGAGGCGGCGGTCGTCCGGGAGTTCCCGAGCGAGCGGAGCCGCCTCCGTGGCAACGGGCGCGGAGGGATTTGAACCCTCGACCGCCGGGTTAGGAACCCGGTGCCCTATCCAGGCTAGGCTACGCGCCCCAGAGAATCGCCCGCCCCGGGCATATCAGAACTCGCCCCGTAGGCCGTGCCGAGGGTCCGGCCCGTGACCGGCGGCGGGCGCGCCGCCGTTCGCTGCTGGGGGGCCCGGTCTTCGCCTCTCCCTGGCCTGCGACGGGCTCGTACCGGCGGAACGCTCGCTCTCGAAGGGGACCCCTCCCGGGCGTCCTCTGGAGTTCGCTGCATCCTTCGATTCTCCCCGAGCGTCCCTCGATGGGGTGGCATGGGACCTTACGGGTCGAGCGGAGGTCTGCCGGCGGACGGTGCGACACCTGGCGGGGGCCGGTCGGCTTGAATAAGGTTCGGGGCTTCTCGAAACGGCCGCGCCGGGTCAGGCGCGACGGAGGTTTCGTACGATGCGACACGCAAGCAGGGCGTCTCTCGCAGCGATCGTCGTCGTTCTTCTCGGATTACCGGCGCTTGCGGGGGCGGGAGGTCTCTCGGGTGCCCCCGCCCACGCGGCGCCGCCCGTGCCCCACGGTCTCCCGAACGGGGGACCTTCTCCCTCGCTTGGCCCCGTCCCCCCGGGCGACCTCGGTAGCCCGCTGACGGCCCCGACCGATACGTTCGGTCCGAGGTCACCGGCCATCGTCGCGGCGCTGTCCCGCCTCCCCGCGGCGGCTCGCCCCGGCACGTGGGTCTACGACCTCGCGCACCCCGGCAACGACACCCACCCTCTCACCTCGCTCCCCAACCTCGACCTGCTCGAGCACCCCCTGACGAACGTCGCCGATGTCATCACCCCCGGTTACCTCAGCCAGCCGGCCCCCCTGGGCCTCGCCGACTTCGGGCTCGGCGCCAGCCCGTACGCCTACGACACCCCCCACATCCTTGGCTCTGTCACCTTCCTGTCGCCCCCGAATGCGACCGACCCCGGCTCCACCGGAGTCGTCAATCCGGGAGGGGCGGCACTCGGCTACGTCGGGAGCGTGGACGAGTTCGGGATCCAGCTGAACACGGTGCTCACGAACGTCTCGCTCCCGGGCAACACCCGGGGAACCTTCTGGACCCAGAACGTCGTCAACTGGAACGACACCGGGCTCCACTTCGTCTCGGACACGTTCAATTTCTCGAGCGGGTTCGCCTACATCCCCCCCGGAACGATCGTCTCGGGCTGTAACAACGACACGTCCGGCGCCCAGACGATCCTCGACGTCTACGGCGGGGTCTTCCAGTGCGTCGGCGGCACGCTGCCCCTCAGCCCCGCCGCCTATCCGGTCACCCTCCAGCTGTACAACAACGCGAGCGTGAACGGGCTTCACCAGGACGTCCTGTCCTACGGCTACACCGTGGAGGAGGCCGGTCTCGGCGTAGTGTTCGCCGGCGTCAGCGACCAGATCGTCTTCAACGACGCCGGCGACGCTCCGGCCGCCGAGCCCCCGGAGTTCGCGGTGAACGGCTTCACTCCGTCCCCGCTCGGGCTCCCGGAGGACGCGGAGCTCGTCCTCGTCGGCGGGATCGGCGGCGACAACGCGGTCTTCGGCTCGCTCAACGCCTCGCTCACCCTCCAGTACTCGAACGCCAGCGTCGGGGGCTACCGGAGCGTGCCGTCCGCCTACAACTTCGGAACCGACACGGGGGAGACAGCGACCGGCATCGCCGACTACTGGACCGCCGGACACGTGCTGGTGGCCCACCAGGGACCGACCCTTCTCTACGGCCTGTGGAACGCGGAGCCGCAGGTCTCGGTCGCCTCCGGGCACATCCACCTCGCCGGCAGCATCACGCCGGCCTACGGCTTCGTCTTCGTGAGCAACACGCCGCCGGTCGCCGACCCATGGTTGAACACCTCCGGTCCCGACAACTTCTCGCTCCTGCCGACGACCAGCACCGGAGGGTTCAGCACCGACCTCCCGCCCCCGGGCGGTGCGTGGACGCCGCAGTACTACGTCCAGGCGTTCGCTCCCGGTTCGGCCGAGGTGAACGGGACCCCCGTGACGGGCAACGTCTCCGACTATGCCCTCACGCTCCCGCCCGCACCGGGGTCGCTCGACGCTCCGCTCTACATGTTCTCCGCTGCGGAGGCCGCCGCCCTCGCCCGGAACGTGAGCGGCTCCGCCCTCCCGCCCTACACGTTCGCCAACCTGACGATCTCCCCGAACGCGAGCTTCAGCCACCTGAACGACTACGAGTATCCGTCCTTCGAGATCGTGCTCGCCTCGGGCGTGGGGGACGTGCACGTTCGGAACGTCACGGAAGGCCGGGACGCGTCCGGAGGCGATCGGTACTTCTTTGACGAGGGGTACGCGTCGAGCATTCTCGGCGGCGATCCGCTGTTCTTCGGCGACCTACCGAACTACACCTCGCAGGTCGACCTCTACTTCGGCACGGACGACCAGGTCACCGACCAGCCGCTCTTCGGGGAGTTCGGGCAGGGGGGAGCGCTCGTGCTCTGGGGAGACCGGGACGCGGTCGTCTCCCACGTCTCCGCCCTCGACTTCTCCGCCGGGGTGTTCGTCGGCGACTCGGTCGGGACCGAGCTCCACGGGGTCTCGGCGTTCATCGGCTCGGTCGCGGTGCAGGACGTCGGTTCGACCGGGACGACCGGAGTCGGGATCGGCGCCAGCGACCTGAGCTACGGGGTCGAGGCGTTCGCCAGCCACGACGAGACGATCGGCTGGATCAACGCGACCGACGATTCGATCGGGTTCATCGCGGGCGAGGATGTCGGGCTGGAGGCGAACACGAGCTCCTACTACGACGTTCCGGGCGTCCAGGGACTCCACGAGACCCATCTGGACGCCGGCTCGGCGTTCGTCGCCGCCGAGATCGCGATCTCCTCCAACGTCAGCTTCGTCAACGTCTCGTGCTCCGGGACCGAGGGAGTCGTGTTCCTCGGGACCGACAACGCCTCCGTCTCGGACCTGCGGGCGACCGACTGCGCCCTCGGGGTGGGCGGTGCCGACGTCGCGGGCCTGGGGGTCGATGACTCCGAGTTCATCGGAGGCCTTTGGGACGTTCTCCTGCTGAACTCGAGCCGGCCGTCCGCCTCGGGCAACGTCTTCTTCGACGCCGCTGGACCGGCGGTCAACCTGAGCGGTACCGCCGGCGCGCACGTCTACGACAACGCGTTCCTCTACAACGACGGCTCGGGCGCCTCCCACCTTCCCACACGGCCGCAGGCGGTCGCCGGACCGGGGAACTTCTTCAACAGTTCGGCGGGTGTGGGGAACTTCTGGGCCGACTGGCACACGTACTCCGCGGGTCGCCTCGCGCCGTATCCGGTATCGACCGGCGTCTACGACGAGGACCCGTTGGGCGTCGCCCCCGGCCCGGTTGCCCTCGTCACGTTCACCGAGACCGGGCTCCCGGCCCGGACGCTGCTGCTCCGAGCGTGGACGGTCGATCTCGGGGGGATCGTCCAGGAGAGCCGGAACACGTCGATGAACTACACCCTGCCGGTCGGCCCCGCCTTCGTCCTGATCGAAGGCCCACGCGGGTGGACCGCCCTGCCGACCCTCGTGGCGTTCTCCGTGACCCGCCCCACGACGGACGTCGAGGTCACCTTCGCCCGCGCGAAGGCCGATGTCCTGACGTTCAAGGAACGGGGGCTGGCCGTCGGCCGCCAGTTCTGCGTTTCGCTGGACACCGTCCCCCTCTGCTCGGAGCGCGGCGTCGTTCGCTTCGCGGGCCTCGCGCCGGGGAGCTACGCCTACGCCGTGACGTCACCGCTTTCCGGCCAGGAGATCACGGCCACGGTCGGGAGGTCCGTGATCGGAGGGGCCAACGGTTCGGTGACGGTCCTCAGGAGCGAGCGGGTCGTGCTCAGATTCGTCTACCCGTACAGCATCGACTTCCGCGAATACGGCCTCCCCAACGGCTCCCTGTGGTCGGTGACGATCAAGGGGCAGACCGTCACGGGCGACACGGACTATCCGTTCGTCGGGTTCGCCCTGGCGAACGGGACGTACCGCTTCACCGTCCGCACGAACGCGCCCGGCTACCACGCGACGCCAGCCCACGGAAGGTTGGTCGTGGACGGCGCGCCCGGGGGCATCCTCGTCGAGTTCGCCCCGAAGCGGTAGACCGTCCGGCGAGACCGGCCCTGCTCGCCGCGACGCAGTGCCCCTGCGCGGGCATCGGGCGGGATCGCGGAGGGCCGGCGAGGACGGGCGCCTACGCGGGCCCGCCCGAGCCGTCCTGCCGGGGAGGCAGGAGCCGGTCGTAGCGGTGGTCGACGGTCGAAAGGAAGCCGGCCGCGGGCTCCTGCAGGATCTCGATGCCCTCGAGGTACTCCCGCATCGTGGGGAGGACCGGCCGCCTCGCCCCCTCGCTTTCCGGGGCCGGGGGCGTGCTCCCGCCGAGGGCTCCGAAGAGCCAGCGGTCCGGTGCGGTGGCAAAGAGGAACGGGTAGACGCGCGACTCCCGGCTGAGCGTCGCGAACAGCAGGTCCGGCCGCGCGCCGTTCCGGGGGGTGCCCGCGACGAGCACGACCTGGTCGGCGGCCCGGCCCTGGAACGGAGGGAGCCGCCCCGGATCGAGGATCGTGCGGTGCACCACCCACCCCTTCTGCAGGAGCCGTCGCTGGGAGAACGGCAGGCCGAGCGGTCCGACCAGGTGACCCCCCTTCCCGAGCTCGGCCGCGGCGAACGGACGTCGGACGAGCTCGGAGGCGGCCCACCACTGGTGGGAGGAGAGCGGGGGGGACGACGTCTCCTCCCCGTCGTTCTCCGTGCCGCCCCCCAGGCCGTGAGGGTAGGCGAGCGTCCCTTCGAGGCCCGCGACGTGGCACCAGAGCCCCTCGTAGTCGAAGAAGACCGGCACGCTCGGACCGTCCGGCCGGACGGTGATCGCCCAGGGGGCCGGTGCGAGCCGGCCGCTCTCGACCCGGCCGAGGAGCTTCGCGAGCTCGCCCGGCTTGCGGTGCCACAGGACGGCGAGCACGACCTGGGTCCCGCGCCAGACCACGACCGCGCCGGGGTCCTGGCCCACGGTCTCGACCAGCTCATCGAACTTGTCGGCGTACGGCCGCGCGACCAGGAACGTGACGACCGGGCGACCGAAGGCGACCGGGTGGGGAACGTACCGGTCGCGGAGCCAGCCCTCGTCGTAGGCACGCTTGCGTATCGCGTGATACGTCGAGCGCGGGACGTCGATGATGCGGAGCCGCTCCCGCTCCCGGTCGGGTCGCGCGGCAAGCAGCACCGCGATGACCCGCGCCTCCGCCTCGGTCAGGCCGCGGACCACGGCGGGCCCCCCGCGTTGCGACGCCCTAGCATGGGGTCCAGCCGCGAGGGGGCGCCGCGAAACCTCGCTTTAAGAACGGGTCGGCCTGTGATGCTCTCCGAGGAGGCCGGCTCGGTGCGATGAGGCCGCGGGTCCGCTCGGGCGTCGTCGTCACCGCCGTCTCAGTGGCGGTCTCCTTCTTGACGGTATGCGTCCCGGGCGTCGGATCGGCCCACGCGAGCGACGCGACGAGCGTGGCGACCGCCGGCACGAGCTGGGCCTACGGCACGCTGCGGACCGCCTCCGGCCACGGCACGGCGGGCCTGACCGCGTGGGAGGCGTCGGAGACGCTCGGCTTCGCGGTCGTCCTGACCGAGAGCCCGGCGTCCGGAGGGGCCTACACGGTGGAGGTCAACCGGACGATGGGACTGCTCGTCTCCGTCGAGTACTGCCGTCTCAGCTGCCTTCACCCGAGCACGTACGGGATGGTCCAGGAGCACGCGTGGGAGGCGATCGACGCGACCCTCGCCCTGACCTCCGCGGCGACCGTCAACGTCTCCGGCGCCAACGTCACGGCGGTCGGACTGACCTCCTCGCACCTGGCGGTCGACGTCGGCCTGAGCGAGACGACCGTCCTCCACGCGGCCGGCGTGTACGACGGCTCGCGCAACCTGAGCGTCGACGTCTCCGGTGACTCCGGGACGACGTTCACTCCCGCGCTCGGCCTCGTGCCGACGACGCTCTCCGGGCCGACGGACTGGAACTCCTCGAGCGCGTTCGCCGAGGCGGGCGAGGCGAACTGGACGATCGCGGGCATCGCCTCCGGCTACTTCGGCTCGGGGAGCGTCGCGGTCTCCGGCCACGTCCCCCTCGCCGCCTCCGGCTCGGTCGCGCTCGCTGGAACGTTCGGCGGCGCCACGGTGCCGCTCGCCGGGACGAGCTACGACGCCTTCAACGTCACGCTGACCGGCCCGTTCGTGCTGCGGGAGGGGTTCCTCCTCGTCCCCGTGGCCTCGGACCTGTTCGGGAGCGCGCCCCCGGCGTGGCTCGCGGGCAACGACAGCGATGCTTCCGGCTCCGCGTCGGTCTCGCAGGCGAGCGTGGACGTCGCCGGGGACCTCCTCGCCGGGGCCCATCTCGGTTTCGCGGCCTCCGGCACGAAGTGGAGCTACGGAACCGACGACCCATCGCTCGGCGCCCCCCTGCCCGGGAGCCCCGCGGCCGAGCCGGCGCTCTCCCCGGCGGCCGGCTCGGGGAACGCGAGCTACCTCCAGGGAAGCCCGGAGTCGGTAGGGCAGGCGACGACGGACCAGGGATGCCTCGCCCACAACCTCGGCTGCCCCTCCGGCGCCGGGCCGAAGAGCCCGCTGCGGTTCGCGCTCCTCGTCGGCGCGGTGGCGGTCGTCGCGGTCCTCGCCGCGGTCGTGATCGCCGAGCGCCGACGTCTTCCGCCGCCGCCGTACCCCAACGCGGCGCTCTACCCGCCCGGAGGTCCCGCGGCGGTCGGCCCGCCGTCCGCCGGCCGGCGCCCCGGAAGACCGAGCGCGCCGCCGGACGACGATCCGCTGAACCACCTCTGGTAGTCGGGCCGGGCCGGCCCGCTCCGGGAGGAGCGGACCCTAGCTCGGGGCCGGGGACGAGCCGCGCGACTCGACCTTGATCCAGGCGACGAGCAGGACGACGCCGACGACGAAGAAGAAGACGATCCCGAGGACCGCCCAGACGAGGAGGCGCTCGCGCAGCGCGGCGTACTGGCCATCGCCGGCGAGCTTCTCGAGCGCCGGCAGCTCCCTCCAGATGACGAAGTTGACGACCGCCGAGACGAGGCAGTAGACCGCGGCGACGAGGTCCCCGGCGCCGTAGCCGAGGAGTACGTCCAGGAGCGCGAACGCGAGGAAGACGAGGAAGAGGAGCCCCGCGAGGAGCGCGAAGAGGAGCGCGAGGCTCCGGCCGATCCCGAGCAGGCTGCGGAGGGAGTCGTCGGCCGGGGCCGCCGCGGCGGACGGCGCGGGGGGCGGGGCCGGCGCGGGCGCGACGGGGGGGTCCGATGCGGGGGGCGTGCGGGCCGACATTGCGCCGGGACGATTCAGCGGCGGCGCGCCCTTAACCCTGACGACGGGCGAGCGGGACCGCGAGCGAGGCGACCGGGTAGCGGAGGATCGCCGCGACCCCGCCGAAGGCGCGCAGGAGCATCTCCCCCTCCTCGCTCTCCGTGGAGACGAGGCGCGCCGAGCCGCCGGCCTCGACCACCCGGCGGAAGAGGCTCTCGACGTAGTCCTCCCGGCTGACCTCGGTCAGGGCGGGGGCGCCGCAGTTCGGGCACGGCACGGCGCTCCCGGCCTCGAGCTCCTCGTCCGAGACGCTCCGCGAGAGCTCGTGCTGGCAGGCCGGGCACTTGAGGTGGACGAGGTGGCGACGCAGGCCGTCGGAGACGAGCAGCAGGTCGACCGCCCCGAGCTCGAGCGCGTGCGCGACGTCCCGCTCGCCGTAGGCGGCGAGGCCGGCGTCGGCCTTGCGGATCTCGCCGAGCAGCCGCTGGATGAGGCGCTTCTCCTCGGTCAGCTCGAGGCCGTGGAGCGTCTGGGTCGCCTTCTCGACGAGCTCCTTGAGCCCGTGCTCGTCGGTGTAGCCGGTGTCGAACAGCGGCTGGACGACCTTCTGCTGGAGCTCGTAGTGCAGGAACCCCTCCTTGAAGAAGAACTCCTTGGTCGCGCCCGGTCCGCCGAGCAGCACCCCCTTCAGCTCGTCCTTGCGGGGGAGGAACAGCTCGCCGGCCATCTCGGCGACCTTCACGAAGAACTCGTGGGCGGCGTGCTCGATCATCCGCTCGAACCGGTGGGCCGACTGCCCGCCGCGGCCGTGCTTGCTCGGGACGAGCGACTGCCGGTTGCGGAGGACGTCGATCCGCTTGCCCCGAAGGAGCCCGAGCGTCACCTCCGCCCGGTCGAGGACGATCAGTCCCCAGACCTCGGGCTCGTGGACCATCGCGAGGAGCGGCTCGAGGAAGAACGTCGAGTCGCAGCGGTAGAGGTAGGTGTTCAGCGGCTCCGGCGGCTCGACGATGTACGTCACCGCCTCGGACTTGTCGGCGCCGACGGCCTTGCTCCCGACGAAGAACGCGACGCCGTGCGGCGGCGGCTCCTTGTAGGCGCGCACGCGGCCCATGAGCGACTCGATCGCCCACATCACGTTCTTGCGCGTCGTGCGGCTCTTGATGTTCGAGCTCTGGGCGTACTCGTTCCGCAGGTAGCCGTTGACGTCCGACAGCAGCTTGCCCGGCGGCACGTAGAGGCTGATCAGCTCGGTCGCCCGACCGCGGACGGCGGCGATCTCGGCGAGCTTGCGCTGGAACGAGTAGCGGGCGAGCTGCGGGTCGAGCGCCGGCTCGGTCATGCCCCCGCTCCCCCCCGCGCGCCGACCGCCGGCGGGAACGGACGAGCTCGCCCGTTCCCCGGGCGGTGGAGTCAGAGCAGGCGGCGCACGTGCTCGTCGATGACCTCTTCGGGGTAGGCCCCGACGATCCGGTCGACGAGCTTCCCCTGCTTGTAGAGCAGGAGCGTCGGGATGCTCATGATGCCGAGGGCGCCGGCCTTCTCGCCGTTGTCGTCCGAGTTCATCTTGCCGAACTGGACCTTCTCCTTGTACTTCTCGCTGAGCCGGTCGACGATCGGCGAGACGACCCGGCACGGGCCGCACCAGGGGGCCCATACGTCGACGACGACCGCCGCGTTCGTGGTGGTGAACTTGTCGAACTCCTGGCTCACGATCTCCTTCACCGACATGAGCGTCCTGGGGGTTTCAGGGGCTCCGAGTATTAAAAAACGCGATGGCGCAGACGTCACCGAGCGGCCGTCCCGGGGCCCCGGACCGCCCGCGCCGCGTCGAGCAGAGAACCATATCTGCGGGGTACCTGTAGGTAGGTCGTGCGTTCTCCCGGTCGGCTCGCGCCCGGCACCGACCCGATGATCCGGGGCCTCGACGTCCGGGACGGCGAAACGGTCCCGCGGCTCTCGTCGGGGGCGCCCCGGCCCGCCCTGCTCACCCCCGCCGCCCGCAAGGCGGTCCGCCAGCGGATGCTGTTCCTGCGCTCGGCGTCGCTCGAGCGCCTCCGCCGCCTCACGGGGGCGTCGGAGGCCGACCTGCAGCGCTACCGGCGCGAGCTGCGGGAGAGCGACCTCGCCGACGTCCTCCTCGCCCGGGGCGTCGGGCTCGCGTTCACCCAGGAGCTCCCGCAGGGCGCCCTCCTCTACCTGCTCGTCCGCGCGGCGCGGCCGGAGCGGATCGTGGAGACCGGCGTCCGTCCCGGCTACACGACCGCCTGGATCCTCGCCGCGCTCGAGGCCGCCGGCGCGGGCTCGCTCGTCTCCCTCGGTCCCGGACCGACCGCCGGCCGACCGAGCGGCGTCCACGAGGTCACGGTCGGCCAGTTCGTCCCGCCGGCGCTCCGCTCCCGCTGGACGCTCGCCCTCGGCAACACCGAGGAGAGGCTGCGCGAGATCCTCGGCTCGAGCGCCCGCGTCGACCTGTTCCTGTACGACAACGGTCCGGACGCTGCCCGCGGGCGCTTCGAGCTGCGGGCGGCGTGGGACGCGCTGACGCCGCGGGGGATCCTGCTCGCCCACCACGTCGACGCCGGGCCGGCGTGGAACGAGTTCTGCGCACGCCAGGGCGTCGCCCCGCAGATCCTCGACCCGGGGCCTCCGCCGATGGGCGCCCTCGGCGTCGGGGCCCCGGCGCGCTAGCGCTCGAGCTCCTCGACCAGGTGGATCGTCGCGGGTAGGATCAGCTTCTCGACCGCCGTCCGCACCGCGCGCTCGCTCCCCGGCAGCGCGTAGACCGGCTTGCCCTGGATGACGTAGAGCCCGGCGCGGCTGATGATCGCGAGCGGTCCGACCTCCGCGAAGCTGAGCGAGCGGTACAGCTCCCCGAAGCCGTCCAGGCGGCGACCTCCCATCGCCTCGAGGGCGTTGACGGTGAGGTCGCGCGAGCTCGCCCCGGTCCCCCCGATCGTGACCGCCGCCTCGACCTTCGTGTCGGCGAGCCACGGCTCGAGCCGCTCCCGCACATCCGCGATCGAGTTGGCGACCAGCGCGTGGTGGACGATCCGATGGCCGCCGCCCTCGATCAGCTGCCGGGCGAGCACGCCGGACGGGTCGTCGTCCTCGGTGTGGGTATCCGACACGGTCAGGACCCCGAAGCCGAGCTGGCGCGTTCCGCCGAGATGGTGGCGACCGGAGGGGGGGTTCGGACCGGAGTTCATGGACGGGGAGGGGCTCCCTTCACCTTCGACTCGACCCGCACCGGCCCGAGGGCGGTCCGGGGGTAGAGCCCGCGCGCATCCTTCTCGAGGTACTTGACCATGTCCCACACGGTGAGGAGCGCGACCGTCGCGCCGACGAGCGCCTCCATCTCGACGCCCGTGCGGTCGAGAGCGGACGCCTCGGACCGGACACGGACCCCCCGGGCGCTCGGGCGGAGGTCGACCCGGCTCGAGGTCAGGCGGACGAGATGGCAGTGCGGGATCAGCTCGCTGGTGCGCTTCATCGCGAGGAGCCCGGCGAGCTCTCCGGCGGCGAGCGCGTCGCCCTTCGCGACCGCACCGGCGCGGACGGCGCGCCGGGTCGCCGGTCCGAGCGCGAGCTCCCCGACGGCGACGGCCGTGCGGGGACGCTCGGGCTTGGCGCCGACGTCCGCCTGACGCGCCACGGGCTAGGCGGCGCGGCCCGTCCGGGCCGCGACGTGGGCGAGGACCGCCTCGAGCTGGATGCGGTCGGAGGCTCCCTGCGCGAGGCGGAAGTCGACCTCCCCGAGGAACTCGAGGAGGCTGATCTTCTCCCGCGCCGGCAGCACCGTCTCCGGGATGTCGGGGAGGTAGCCGTGGATCGCCCGGAGGACCTCCTCGCCCGCGGCGCCCCGGTCGATGAGGAGCGCGTAGAGCCGGTCGCGCGCCTCGCGGAAGTTCCCGGCGAACGCCGCCGCGAGCATCCCCTCGACCTCGCGGCGGAGGGGAGCGGTCGCGTACTCCGCGAGCGTCTCCGCGGTGATCGCCGGCACGTGGGTCCCGGCGAGCTGGAGGAGGTTGGTGGCGCGGCGCATGTCGCCCCCGCTCGCCGCGAGGATCGCCTCGTAGGCGTCGTCGCTGACGGTGCGGTGCTCGGCGGCGGCGATGCGGGCGAGCTGCTGGCGGATCGCCTCGGGGCGATAGGCCCGGAAGCGGAAGACGGCGCAACGGGACTGGATCGGCTCGATGATCCGCGACGAGTAGTTGCACGAGAGCACGAACCGGCAGGAGACCGAGTACCGCTCCATCATCCGGCGGAGCGATGCCTGCGCCTCCTGGGTCAGGTTGTCCGCCTCGTCCAGGAACAGGATCTTGAACCCGACGTCGCCGAGCGGCGCGGTCCGCGCGTACTGCTTGATCGTCGTCCGCACCGTGTCGATCCCGCGCTCGTCCGAGGCGTTGAGCTCGAGGAAGTTCTGCCGCCATTCCGGCCCGAACAGGTCGCGGGCGAGCGCGAGGGCGGCGGTCGTCTTCCCGGTCCCCGGGGGGCCCGCGAACAGGAGGTGGGGCATCGACCGCTTCGCGGCGTAGGACCGCAGCAGCGGAACGATCGCTTCCTGGCCGGCCATGTCGGCGAGCGACGCCGGGCGGTACTTCTCGACCCAGATCGCCTCGGCGGAGCGGTCGACCATGCGCTGGGCCGGCGCTCGGCCGGCCGGCTCATTATGCTTGCCCGGGGCCGCCCCGGGGCCCGCGGTCCCGCCCGCGGGCCTTCTCGTCCACGCGATGGAGGCGGAGCGCCTCGGCGAGGATGCGTCCGTACTGGCCGAGCGCTTGCCGATGCCCGCCGTGGTCGTCGGCCGCGACGACCTCCAGGATCCCGCGCAGCTCCTCTACCGACGTGCGGAAGCGGTCGTGCTCCCGCCCCAGCAGCTCGAGCCGGGGCGTCGGGGAGCCGCCTCCCGCCCCCATACGGCGACGTCGGGGCTTGACGGCCAGGTGGCGCTCGAGCTCGAGGGCGAACCGGTCGATCTCCGAGCGCACCGTGTCCAGCGGCGCGGGCTCGAGCCGCACCAGCCCGGAGGAGAAGCGCTCGAAGCGCTCGATCGCCGCGTCCAGCGTCGCATCGGTCCGTCCCGGAGGAGCGAGCACCGCCTGGGCCATACGGCTACGATGGGCCCCTGCGGGTCTAAGAGGCTACCGCCGCCCTCTGGCCCCGGGTCACGCCGCGCCGGGGGCTCCCGGCGTCTCCCTCGGGATCGGGTCGCGGCGGTCGACCTCCCTGGCCAGCCGGTAGAGCAGATAGGCGGCGATCGCCCCCACGACGACCAGGCCGGGGATCGCCGCCTCGAGGAGCACGTCCCACAGGAACAGCGGTATCAGCATCCCCGCGGCGAACCGGACCTCGTCCCGTTCGAGATGGTCCGTGCCGACCGCGGTGAGGACGACGGCGAGCGCGACGGCGTCGAACGCCAGCAGGGTCCCCGCGGCGACCCAGGCGCTGAAGGCCCGCGTTCCCGCCAGCAGCAGCACGGTGAGCCAGCCGGACCAGCCGAGGGCCCCGGCGACGCCGACGCCCCACGGTCCGAGGCGCGATCGTCCCTGCCGGGGACGGAGGAGGTCCCGCGGGAGGAGCGCTCCCGCGGCGAGCAGGACGCCGGCGACCGTGAGGAAGAACGCGAACTGGAGCGGGCCGGGGGGGTCGCGGACCGCGCTCGAGAGGAGGACGACGTCGGCGAGGTAGACCGCGGCGAGGAGGACGAGCGCGCCGGGGTCGAGCCACCGCTCCGCGCGCGCCCGGGGGAAGGCGAGTCGGACGAGCAGGATCGGAAGGGCGATCGAGTAGGTCGCGTGGAAGATCGTGAGGCCGAGCGCCCAGAGCCAGTTGACCCCCCAGGCCGAGCCGTAGACGGTGAGCGCCCCGACCGGCGGGCCCGAGCGCTCGAAGAACGTGTGCACGGCGAACCCCTCCTCGCCGATCCCGTAGGCGGCTCCCCAGAGCAGGATCGTCCCCCAGCCCTTTCGGAGGGCCACCGCGAGCTCGCGGAGGAGCAGGGCCGCGGTGCCGTACAGCGCGACATCCAGCCCGAACCCCACGAAGAATCCGACCGGGTCGACGGCGAGACGCGTGATCGGGGTCGAGCCGGTGAGGAGCTCGGGGACTGCCGGAGCGAGGAGGAGCAGGGTGAGCACGGGGAGGCGAGGCCGGACGAGGATGCGCACGGGAGAGGGGCGGCCGTCCCGCTACTTCATCCCGGCGCTCGTCCGGCGGCGCGGGGGCGGCTATAAGGCGGCGGGCCTCCGCATTCGCAGGACGATGCGCGAGCGACTGGTCCACGTGCCGTTCCGGGGTCCGATCCGCGAGCGCACCGTCGAGCCGTACGTGCGGCTGCTCCGCGGGCTCCGGGGCCGACGCCGCGTGAAGGGGGTCCTGTTCGATATCTCGAGCGGCGGCGGGGAGGTCGTCGCCTCCACCGACCTGTACCTGGCCGTGCGACGGCTGAACGAGACCGTGCCGGTCTTCGCGTCGATCGGGTCCCTCGGGGCCTCCGGCGGCTACCTGGCGGCGCTCGGGGCCCGCCGCGTCTTCGCCTACGCCGAGTCGCTGGTCGGCTCGATCGGCGTCGTCTACCCCCACGTCGCCGTACGGGACCTCGTCCGCCGCCTCGGCGTCGGGGTCGACCTCGTGCACGTCGGCGAGCACAAGGACGCCTTCCAGGGGTATCGCCCGCTGACGGAGGTCGAGCGAGGCAAGCTGCTCGCGGTCGCCCAGGACGACTACGAGGGGTTCGTCCGCACCGTCGCGGAGGCGCGCCGGAGGTCCCCCGAGGAGATCCGCGCGCTCGCGACCGGGGAGGTCTGGTCGGGCGCCCGCGCGCACGCCCTCGGCCTCGTCGACGCGCTCGGCGACCGCGAGGTCGCCCTCGAGGCGCTCGCGGGCGAGGTCGGGGTCCCTGCGCGGCGCGCGGTCCGCGCGCTCCCGCCCCGTCCGTTCCTCGAGCGGATGCTCGCGGGGGGGGCCCAGGCGTTCTCCGCGTCGCTCGCCGAACGGGTCGGGGAGTCGTTCGACGAGCTCCTCGGGCTGCCCGGCCTCCGGCGTTAACGCTTATCTAGCGCCCGCCGCATCGCCGGAGCGATGCCCGACAGCAAGCGCTCCGGATTCTCGAGCGCGGCCGGTCTCATCCAGTACTACGACATGGAGGAGAGCCGGTCGCTGCACATCAACCCGTACATCGTGGTCGGGATGGGGATCACCGCGGCGTTCCTCGTCGAGATCCTCAACTGGCGCGTGATCTAGGTCGCGGTCGGGGCTGGCGCCGGGCCGAGCCCCGGTAGGAAGCGTTCGGCCGTCCCGTTCCCGAGCAGCACGACTTTGGACTCCGGTGACTCGTCCAGCAGCGCGTAGCGGGTCCGGGCCGCGAGACGAGCGGCGAACGCGGCGATCTCCTCGTGCTCGGGGACGTGGTCCTTCCCGAGGCGCTGGCGGGAGCGGCCCATGAAGACGTAGCCCTTCGACTCGATGAAATCCGGGCGGGCGCGGAGGTCGAGCTCGGCGTAGGCGTCCGCCCAGCCGAGGTTCCAGCCGCGGACGAGCGTGTGACGTACGACCCGGCGGGTCCGGAGGCCGCGGACGATTTCGAGCGACTCGAGCAGGCGCTCCCACGCGTCGTCCTGCGCCGGCCGGGTCAGGCGGCGGAAGATCTCGGCGTTCGGCGCGGTGACCGAGACGTACAGCTGGGTCGGGAGCGGCGAGAGCGCCCGCAGGGCGTCCGGGTTCGTCCCGTTCGTGACGAGGAACGTCGTGATGTTCCGCTCGTGGCAGAGCTCGAGGAAGCGGTTCATGCGGGGGTAGAGGGTCGGCTCCCCCGTGAGCGAGATCGCGATGTGCCGTGGGGTCTGCGCCTCCTCCCACTTCTCGAGCGGAACGCCGGGGTCGCCCTTGAACCCGGAGAGGATGCGGCGCTGCGCCTCGATCGACCGGTCGAGGAGCCCCTCGGGGTCGTCGAACGAGCCCATGGTCTCGTCGTTCTCCCAGCCCTGGTTCCTCCAGCAGAACCGGCACGTGAGGTTGCACGAGTCGATCGCCGGCGACATCTGCAGGCACCGGTGGCTCTCGATCCCGTAGAAGCGGCCCTTGTAGCAGTCCCGCCCGCGGGCGAGCGACTCGCGGCTCCAGTAGCAGAGCTTGACCGCGCTGTGCTTCCCGACGAGCTGGTAGCCCTGGTCCGAGAGGTCCGCCGCGAGGTCCTGGTCGCCCATCGCCGAGGGTTTCCTCCACGCACGAGCCGTAATAGACTCTCGCGACCGGCCGGGGAGCCCCCCGGCGGCGGGGCACGCCGGGAGCTCACGGCCGGTGCGCTGCGGGTTTCGGGGCCGAATACGTCGGGACGGTGGACGAGGCGCGATGGACCGCAACCTGCGATGGCTCGCCTTCGGCGCGGTCGTCCGCGCCGCCGGCCTCAGCTTGATCCTGCCGTTCATCGCCCTCTACCTCCGGAACGTCCTGCGGCTCGGGTACGGGCCGATCGGCATCCTCCTCGCGCTGCTCGGCGTCCTCCCGCTCGCAGTCTACCCGTTCGGGGGGGCGATCGCCGACCGGCTCGGGCGGCGCGCGCTGTTCCTCGGCTCCCTCGTCCTCGAGGCGGCGAGCGTGATCGCGGTCGGGGTCGCGATGCGGGAGCGCCTGCTCGCCGGGGTCCTCGGCTGCGGTGTCGGGACCGGACTCGCCGGGGCGCTCGGCGGGCCGGCGCTCTCCGCCTACGTCGCCGACCTCGCGAGCGGCTCCGACCGGACCCAGGGGTTCACCTGGTTCCGCATCGGGTGGAACGTCGGGTTCACCGGCGGTGTCCTGGCGGGCGGCGTCCTGATCGGCTTCGTCGGATTTCCGACCGTTGGGCTCGGCGCCGGAGCGACGCTGGTCGCGAGCACGGTGCTGCTCGCCGTCGTCCTCGAACCGACCCCGTACGACCGCGACCGCGCCGCTGGACGACCCCGACCGGCGCCGGCCGGCGCGGGGCGGGGAGGGACCTGGCGCGTCCTCGCCGCGGACCGGCTCTTCCTTGCGTTCTGCGCGACGTTCGCCGTCGCCGAGCTGTCGGTCGGGCAGTGGTCGACGGTCTTCCCGCTGTACGCGAACTCCGTGCTCGGCCTCCCCTACGCCGAGGTGGGGCTCGGTCTCGGGCTCAACGGCGTGCTCGTCGTCGTCGCGCAGGCACCGACGACCCGCGCCGCGCTCGGGCATCGGCACACCAGCCTGATGCTGCTCGGGGTCGGACTCTACGTCCTCGGGTTCGTCCTCTTCGGGCTCACCGCCGTCGTTCCGGCGCTCGTCCTCGCCGGCTTCCTGGCCGCGGTCGTCGTGCTGACGATGGGCGAGAACGTCCTCTCGATCCCGATGACGACGCTGCCGTCCAACCTCGCCCCGGCCGGGGAGATCGGCGCCTACAACGGCGCGTTCTTCGCCATCACGGGGGCGGGGATGCTCCTCGCGACGACGTTCGGCGGATTCGTGCTCGCCCGGGGGTGGCCGGCCCCGATCACCTGGGCCGTCCTGATGGTGCCGGCCCTCCCGGCGCTCGCCGTCGGCTACGCCTACGTCGCCAAACGGGTACCGGACGCCCCGAACCGGGCGTAGGGGGCTAGGCGAACTCCTCGCGCTCGAAGAGTCCGAGCCCGGCGAGCGCCGTCACGAGGAGGTAGCCGACCATGATGACGACCCCTTCGGCGACCCCCGCCGTGTAGACCCTCGGGCCGACCGAGAGCCCGTTGATCATCGTGTGGCCGACCGAGGCGGTCAGCCCCCAGTTCACGGGGGAGGCGAAGACGCTCTGCATCGTCGTGCTCGCGTAGGAGATCACCATCCACGGCTCGATGTTCACGAGCCCGACGATGAGGCCCTGGAGGACCGAGAAGCCGAACAGGAACATGATGAGCGTCAGGACGAATCCGTACAGGCTCGTCTTGAACAGCGAGCTGAACAGGAACGTCGCCCCCAGCACGCTCCCGAGATAGACGAGCGCGAGCAGCACGGAGGCACCGAGCTGCCAGGGGAACAGCCGCACGCCGAAGTACGCCGCGCCGTTGCCGACGAGGATCGCGAGGAACAGCGCGAGCATCGCGCACGACGCGAGGAACGCGGCGATGTACTTGCCGAGATAGACGGTCGTCCGGCGGACCGGCAGCCCCATCAGGAAGTAGCCGGTCTTGTTCTGGAACTCGCCGGCGATCGCGTCCCCCCCGAAGAAGACGGCCGAGAGGACGACCACCGCGTTGACGCCGCCGCCCCAGAGCGAACCGTAGAACGCGAGGGTGTTCGAGACGAGGCCGGCCGCGGCGGTGGTGTGGTAGTAGCCGACGATGGTGGTGATGATCGCCCCGATGATCGCGACGATCCCGAGCAGGACGATGAACCGCAGCGACCGGAGGTACTCGCGCAGCTGATAGCGCGCGAGCTTGGTCACCTGCTCGTACGACCCGGGAACGGCGAGGTGGGGCGCGGCCGGCACGGTCGGCGCGTCGGCGGTCGCCATCGCGCTAGTCCCCCCGCGAGATCTGGCTCATGTAGATCTCCTCGAGCGCGCTCTCCGAGCTCGCGACGCTCACGACGCCGAGGTGTAGGCCGGCGAGCGCCTGGAGCAGGTGCTCCTGGCCGTCCAGGCCGCCCGTGAAGCGGATCCGAAGTCGGCGCGGGTCGAGCTGGTCGACCGCGCTCACCCCCGGGAGGCCGACGATCCGCTGGGAGACGACCTCCGAGCCGATCGGCCGGGCGAACCCCACATCCACCGACGCGTGCCCGTCCGAGAAGCGGGCGGTGACGTTCTCGAGCGTGTCGTAGAACAGCAGCTTGCCCTTGTCGATCAGGGCGACCTCGTCGCAGACATCGACGACCTCGCTCAGGATGTGGCTGCTCATGAAGATCAGGCGCTGGCTCTTCTTCAGCTCGCGGACGATCGAGCGGACCTCCGCCATCCCGCGCGGGTCGAGCCCGGTCGACGGCTCGTCCAGCACGACCACCGTCGGGTCGTGCACGAGGGCGGCGGCGATGTTGATCCGCTGCTTCATGCCCTTCGAGAAGCGTCCGACCTTCTGGTCGGCCCACTCGCCCATCTTGACCTCGCCCAGGACCGTCTCGATCCGACCGGCGCGCTCCGCGGGCGGGACGCCGCGGAGGTCGGCGACCATCTCGAGCGCTTCGACCGGCGTCAGCGACGGGTAGATCTCCGGGGTCTCGATCAGGACCCCGGCGTCGGCGAGCGCCCGCTTGCGGTCGTTCTGGACCGAGATGCCGTTGAGGAAGCACTCGCCGACGGTCGGGTAGATCATGTCGGAGAGCAACTTGAGGGTCGTCGTCTTCCCCGCCCCGTTCGGGCCGAGGAAGCCGACACACTTCGTCCCCTCGATCTGGAGGTTCAGGTCGCTGAGCGCGGTGAAGCGGCCGAACCGCTTCGTCAGGTGGTGCGTCTCGAGCGAGGGTTGCGACATCGCGGACCTTCGTGCGGCGGGTAGGGCGGGGCGCGGGTGTTTATCCCCTTTCGTCCTGAGGCGTGCTAGACCGGCCCAGCCCCGTCCTCTTCGATCCCTGTCACCGCGACGCCCGCCCTAGGCGCGGGCGGTTCGGGCCCGGGTCGGCCGTCCCGGAGGCGGGCCCCCCGGCGACCACCGAAGGCTCAGCGAGTTGAGCACCACCGTGGTCGAGGAGAGTCCCATCGCGACCGCGCCGAGGACCGGCAGGTACGCGTAGACCCGAACGCCGAGGAACGGGACGAGCGCGCCGGCGGCGATCGGGAGCAGGACGGCGTTGTAGCCGAGCGCCCAGGCGAAGTTCCGTCGGACGCGTCCGACGGTACGCCGCGCGAGGTCGAGGGCGCGGGGGACCCCCCCGAGCTCCGGCCTCACCAACAGGATGCTTCCGGTCTCCCGGGCGACGTCGGTGCCGCTCCCGATCGCGATCCCCACGTCGGCGGCGGCGAGCGCCGGGGCGTCGTTCACACCGTCCCCGACGAACGCTGTGCGCCGCCCGGCGTCCCGGAGGCGTCGGACGACCGCCACCTTGCCTCCGGGGTCGACGCCGGCGAACACCTCCTCGATCCCGACCGCCGCGGCGACCGTACGAGCGGCGGCCGCGGAGTCGCCGGTGACCATCGCGACGCGAACGCCCCGCCGCTGCAGCTCGGCGACCGCGAGCTCGGCGCCCGGCCGAACGGCCGATCGGAACGAGAGCCCGCCGACGATCGCTCCGTCCTGGACGACAACGGCCCACGACTCCCCCCGGGCGTCGGCCGCTCGAGCCCACTCCCCGAGAGGTCCCCGGTCCGACCCCCCCGCCGGGCCCTGGTCGCCGCGAACGACCTCGACGCGGGCCCCGCCCCTCCAGCCGCTCACGCCGCGACCCGGTTCGAGCGCGACCCGCTCGAGCGTCGGCAGCGCCACGCCCCGTCGAGCGGCCTCGCGGCCGACCGCCGAGGCGAACGGATGGTCGACGCCCCGCTCGAGCGCGGCGGCCGTCGCGATCAGCTGCGGTTCGGTCCACGGAGGAACGGCGAGCACGGCGGCGACCTCGGGCTCGTCCGTCGTGAGCGTGCCGGTCTTGTCGAACAGGACCGTGTCGACGGTCGCCGCGCGCTCGATCGCCTCCCCCCCGCGGAAGAGGATCCCCTCGTCGGCCGCCCGGCCGGTGCCGACCATCAGCGCCGCCGGGGTCGCCAGCCCGAACGCGCACGGGCAGGCGGTGACCGCGACCGTGACGAAGACCAGGACGCCGACCGTGACATCCCCGGGGAGGAGGAGGAGCCATAGGACCGCCGCGGCCGCGGCGAGACCGAGCGTGAACGGGGCGAACCAGCTCGCGATGCGGTCGGCCTGCCGCTGGAGCGGCACGCGGGCGAGCTCCGCGTCCTGGAGCAGGTCGCCGACCTGAGCGACGAACGCGTCCGGACCGACCGCCGTCGCACGCACCGTGAGCGGTCCCTCGAGGTTCCGGGCCCCGGCGAGCACCTTCGCACCGGCGGACTTGACGCTCGGCCGGGACTCCCCCGTGAGGATCGCCTCGTCGACCGAGCTCACCCCGCCCTCGACCTCGCCGTCGACCGGTATCCGTTCGTGCGGCGCGACCAGGACGAGCATGCCGGGGGCGAGCTCCTCCCGCCGCACCCGGCGGGGGCCCTCCGCGCCGACGACGGTCACCGTCGGCGGCAGCAGCGCCGCGAGCGCGCGGAGCGCGGAGCCGGCCCGCCGACGCGTCAGCTGCTCGAGATAGGTGCCCGTGAGGATCACCGTCACGATCAGCGAGGACGCGTCGAAGTACGTCGCGGACGGCAGGCGGCCGGGCAGGGCGAGGTCGGCGAGACTGTAGGCGAAGGCGGCGGTCGTCCCGGTCGCGATGAGCAGGTCCATGTTGCCGATGCGCCGGCGAACGGCGTCGACCGCCCCGGCGTAGAACCCCCGGCCGGCGTAGAACTGGACCACCGCCGCCGGGATCGCCGCGGCGACGGTGGCCCCGGAGAACGGACGGGCCAGGACGAGCACGACGGTCAGCACCGATAGCGGCCAGGCGACGGCGAGGCGTCGGCCGACGGACCGCCGGGCGGCGTCCGGGTCGGCGAACGACCTCAGGCACTCGCCCGAGCAGAAGTAGTAGGTCCGGTTGTCCCGGAACAGCCGCAGCGCCTGTGGCGTCTCTTCGACGCTCATCCCGCAGACCGGATCGGTCGCCGACCGACGCAGGGGGGTCGGGTCGCCGGAGGATGCGGGGGGCTCCACGCGCCGGGGACGACCGGGGTCCTAAAGCGGAGGCGGGTCTCCGGTCGCAAAGCTAACGAGCTGACTCGACGCAGGGGGACCGATGGTCGACGAGCTCACCGCGACGGAGGTCGCCCGGCGGCTCCGCGCTCACGACCCCCAGCTGCTCCTGCTGGACGTGCGTGAACCGATGGAGCGGGAGTACGCCCGCATCGAGCCCTCGCTCCACATCCCGATGCAGGAGGTGCCGGGCCGCCTCGGCGAGCTGGCCCGGGACCGCACGATCGTCGTCTACTGCCACTCGGGCGGGCGCTCCTCGCTGGTCGCTGGCTTCCTCGAGCAGCAGGGCTACGCCCACGTCGTCAACCTGCGCGGCGGGATCGACGCCTGGTCGACCGACGTCGACCCGAACGTCCCCCGGTACGGCTAACCCGCACCGAGCGGCTCGCGGCGTCCGCGTCCCCTACCGGTGGCCCGGCGAGCGCGGACCGGCCGGACCGAGGATCTCGACGTAGGCGCGCATCCTCCAGTACGTGTCGAGGAACTCCTGACCGCGCGGGGTGATGTCGTAGACCGGCCGGCCGTCCAGCTCCTCGCTCCGGACGAGGCCGAGCGCTCCGAGCCGCTCGAGGATCGTCCGCAGGCGGTCGACCGGCATGCCGGCGCCGTAGGAGACCCGCGTGACGCGCGCGGCGCCATGGTAGCGCTTGACGACCTCGAGGACGGTAGCGTAGAGGTCGGTCGCCTCGCGTCGCCGACTCGGCGCGCTCCCGTTCGGCGGCCCGGCCATGCGTTGCGCCCCCCGACGTCGCTCAGAGAGGGAACGGGTCGAGACGCTCGACCTTGCGCGGCGGGTGGCGGGCGGTGACGTCGTCGCCGACCTCGCACCGCTCGGTGAAGACGACCTCGTCGACCGTGACCCCGTCTCCCAGGACGACCTCCCGTCCGACGACCCGGCGGGCCTCCGCGCGGTCCCCGAGCTCGACGCGCTCTCCGTAGACGTCCTCGACGTGCGAACGCGCCTCGATCTCGACCGTCCCGCCGACCAGCGGCCCGGTCGCCTGGGACTTGCGCTCGAGCCGGAGGCGGGCGGCCTTCAGCCCCTCGCGCGTGACGACGGTCCCGCCGATCTCCGCGGTGCCCGAGAAGACCGCGCGACGCGCCTCGAGCCGGCCGCCGACCTCGAGCTCGCTCCCTTCGAAGCTCTCGCCGACCGTGATCGACCCCCCGACCTCGGCCCGGCCGGAGAGGCGGAGCGAGCCCCGGACATCGAAGCGGCCGCCGACCTCGACCGACCCTCCGGTGCCGTTGCCGGCGATCGCCCCGAGGCCGCCGACCTCGAGGTGCTCGAACGTGAGGTCGCCGTCCGCGGAGAGCTGGCCCCCGACCTCGACCGACCGGCCGCGGGAGCCGGCGCCGAGCCCGGCGACGCCGCCGACCTCGATCGAACCGAACGCGAGGGCGCCGACGGACCGGAACCGGCCCCCGACCTCGATCGAGCTGCGCACCGTCCCGCCCTTGACCTCTGCCGAACCGCCCGCCTCGAGGCGGTCGAGGTCGACCTCGCCGACCTCGAGCTTCCCCCCGGCCTCGACCTTCTGGGCGGTCAGCTTGCCGACGAGCGTGAACCGGCCCCCGACCGCGACCCGGCTCGCCTCCAGGGTCGAGCCGCCCTCAAGGGTCCCGCCGACCTCGAACGACTCGGCCTTCGCCGCGCCCTCCACGCCGAGTCGGCGGTCGACGTCGACCTTCCGGGCCGTCAGGGTGCCCCGGATGCCGATCGAGCTGTCCCGCCCCTCGAAATCCTCCTGCACCCGCAC
The DNA here is from genome assembly GCA_035501555.1 of Thermoplasmata archaeon. Lineage (GTDB taxonomy): Archaea > Thermoplasmatota > Thermoplasmata > Lutacidiplasmatales > UBA184 > Lutacidiplasma. The sequence goes on from DATJWA010000005.1 coordinate 27,470, forward strand.
GTCGCTGTCGAACGTGACGGTGCCGTCCCGGATCTTGACGCCCCTCGCCTCGACCGGCCCGTGGAACTCCGCGTCGCCGTCGCACCGCAGGTCGCCTGCGACGACGAGCCGTCCGTCGGCGTCGACGCGGGCCCGGCGCTCCACCTCGAGGTCGCCGTCCACGGCGCCGAGCTTCTCCGTCCCGTTGCGAGGGACCCGATGGCCGCTCACGATTCGGTCAAGGACCGCGGCGGGTATAGGGCTGCGTCACCTCCGGTGAGCACGGGGGCGGAACGAGCGCGCAGGCGCTAAGCGCCGGGTCCGCTGCCTCCACCGTGCCGGACTCGCTCGAGACGATCCGCCGCGAGGTCGTCGCCTGCCGCCGGTGCCCTCGCCTGGTCGCCTACCGCGAGCGGATCGGCCTCGAGCGCAAGCGCGAGTTCCGCGGGGAGACGTACTGGGCGAAGGGCGTGCCAGGGTTCGGCGACCCCGACGCCCGCCTGGTCGCCGTCGGCCTCGCGCCCGCCGCGCACGGGTCGAACCGGACCGGGCGGGTGTTCACCGGCGACCGCTCGGCGGCGTTCCTCGTGCGGGCGTTCCACGCCGCCGGCTTCGCGAACCAGCCGAGCTCGCTGGCTCGGAGCGATGGCCTGCGATACACCGACCTCTACCTCACGGCCGCGGTGCGATGCGCCCCGCCGGGGAACCAGCCGTCGGCGGCCGAGACCGCCGCGTGCGCCCCCTACCTCGAGCGCGAGCTACGACAGCTCGGGCGCGCGCGCGCGGTCCTGGCGCTCGGAGGCTTCGCGTGGGCCGCGGTGAAGGCCGCGGCGGCGGCCGCCTACGGCGTGGACGCCCCCACGACGCCGTTCGCGCACGGGGCCTGCGCCGCCCTCGGCCCGGGCCTGCCCCTCCTCTGGGCGTCGTACCACCCAAGCCCGCAGAACACGAACACCGGCAAGCTGACCCCGGAGATGCTCGTGGGCCTCCTGCGACGCATCCGGGAGTCGTACTCCGCACCGCCCGTCCCGTCCACGGTGCGGGGATGATCGGACGACCCGCTCCTGCGGGAGCGTTCGAGCTGCTCGAGCGGGACGGCCTCGGCCGGATCGGCCGGCTCACGACCCCCCATGGCGCGCTGTCGACGCCCGCGCTCCTTCCGGTCGTCCACCCGGACCCGGAACGCCAGAGCTGCCCTCCGTCCGAGATGGCCCGACGATGGGGGGTCCGGGCGGTGATCACGTCGTCGTACATCACGTGGAGAACCCCTCCGCTGCGCGCCGCCGCCGAGCGGGACGGGATCCATCGCCTGCTCGGCTTCGACGGGACCGTGATGACCGACTCCGGCGCGTTCCAGCAGCACGCCTACGGCTCGGTCGAGGTCGGGCCGGAGGAGATCCTCGACTTCCAGAACCGCATCGGGTCGGACATCGCCACGGTCCTGGACGTTTTCACCGAGCCGGAGGCGACCGAGCAGGCGGCGTCGGAGGCGCTGCGGCTCACGGTGGAGCGCGCGCGCGCGGCGCGCGAGGCACGGTCCGGACTCCTGGCCGTGCCGGTCCAGGGCGGCCCGTACGCCGAGCTCCGCGGCCGCTCGGCCTTCGAGGCGAGCGGACTCGGGGAGATCCTCGCGGTGGGCGGCGTCGTCCCGCTCCTGGAGCAGTACCGCTTCCCGGAGCTCGCGCGCGTCCTGCACGCCGCGCGGCCGGCGCTCGCCCCCGGCGGGGCGGTCCATCTGTTCGGGACCGGGCACCCGATGACGTTCGCCTTCGCCGCACTGTTCGGTGTCGACCTGTTCGACTCGTCCGCCTACCACAAGTTCGCCCGCCGCGGGAAGCTCCTCTTCCCGGAGGGGACGGTCGACCTCGCGTCTGTCCGCGAGCCGACGTGCCGGTGCGAGCTCTGCGCCGAGCACCCGCTCTCCGAGGTCGCCACCTGGCCCACCGGCCCCCGCGAGGCCGCGACCGCGCGCCACAACCTGCTCGTCTCGCTCGAGGAGGTCGCCCGGGTCCGACAGGCGATCCGCGACGGGACGCTCTGGGAGCTCGCCGAGCGTCGGGCGGTGGGCCATCCGGCGCTCCGCGCCGGCCTCGGGGAGGCGTTGGCCGTGCCGGAGACGTTCTGGCCGACCGAGCCGGAGAGCCGCCGGGCGTTCCGCGAGACCGGCCCCTGGAGCCTGCGGAGGCCCACGGTCGAGCGGTTCCGGAGACGGGTCGCCGCCTATCGGGTCGGCCTCGCGGCCGCCCGCCCGATCCCCCGGGTCGCGCTGCGCGAGGAGTACCTCGACGGGATCCCCACCGAAAGCGACCACGGCAGCCTGCTCGAGTGGGACTGCGTCACCCCGTTCGGGCCCGTCCCGCTCGAGCTCACCGAGCTTTACCCGGTCGGCCCGTTCCTCGGCGTCGAGGAGTTCGCGGCGCCGGCACGCCTTGTCCGCCCGGCCGAACTTCGGCGGCACCTGCGCGAGATCGCCCCGGAGCTGGACCTGCAGCGGGGCTGGACGGATCGGTGGACGCCCCGCCAGGTCGACCGCCTGCTGCGGTGGCAGTACGGCCGGGGGGCCGCCGCGGCGCTCGCCGGTCGCCTCCGGGCGGAGCGCTCCCGCCGGACCGGCCGGCTGCGCCGACTCCACGATGGCGGGGAGGTCGCGTTCGTCCTGGGGAACGACGGGCTGCCCCGTCCTACGCTGCGCGGGGGGCAGCTGCTCCTCGAGGCGCTGCCGCCGGGCCGGGGGCGGGTCGTCGTCGCCGAGGACGCCGCCGGCTTCGTGCGCGAAGGGCGTTCGCTGTTCTCGAAGTTCGTGCTCGACGCCGACCCGGCGCTGGTCCCGGGCTCGAGCGCCCTGCTGGTCGACGGGCGCGACGAGCTCCTCGCGATCGGCCGGCTCCTGCTCGCCCCCGGCGAGATGGGGCGGCTGGCGCGCGGCACGGCGGCCTGGGTCACGTCGCACGCCCACCGGCCGGTCGCGCCGGAGGACGACGAGGAGGACGAGCCCGCGGGGCCGGCCGTGCCGTGATCGCCTCCGAGGGGACGCGCCGGCGGGCCGCGACCGGGACCGGGGTCCCGGTGCCGGTCGGCGCAGAGCTTTTGCGGAGCGGGCGGGCTAGCGCGGCGTTCCGGGTGCGATCGTGACGCAGACGTTCCTCCTCCTGCAGTTCAGCAGCGAGGGCTCGACGTACTCGTCCGTCGCCGAGCTTCTCGAGAACCTCGGATTCCGGCCGGAGACCGACGGCTACGACTTCGTCTACGACTGGGGCCGCGAGGCGACCGTCCGAGAGACGCTCGAGCTCGCCGACCGCGTGCAGGAGGCGCTGCGCGGCTCGAGCGTCTCCTTCCGGGTCGAGTCGACCGAGGAGTAGGCCCGCGGCGACGGGAACAGGGAGGCCCGTCCGGGAGCGATGCTCGTCCTCGGGATCGAGTCGACCGCGCACACCGCGTCGGTCGGGATCGTCGACGAGAGCGCGCGCGTCGTCGCCCTCGCCTCGTCGATGCACAAGCCGGAGCACGGCGGGATCCACCCGCGGGAGGCGGCGAACCACCATGTCGACCTCTTCCCCGAGCTCGTCCGGAAGGCGCTCGAGGACGGGCGCGTGCGCCCGGAGGAGCTGGCCGCGGTCGCCTTCGCCCAGGGTCCCGGCCTCGGTCCGTGCCTCCGGGCGGGAGCGACGGTCGCGCGCATGCTCGCGCTCGCCTGGGGACGGCCGCTCGTCCCGGTGAACCACTGCGTCGCGCACGTCGAGATCGCGCGGGTGCTCAGCGGGATGGACGACCCGATCCTGCTCTACGCGAGCGGAGGGAACACCCAGGTGATCGCCTACGCCCGCGGCCGCTACCGGGTCCTTGGGGAGACGCTGGACGTCGGGATCGGCAACTTCCTCGACAAGCTCTGGATCGGTTGGGGCGGCACGTTCCCGGGGGGACCGGCGCTCGAGCGCGACGCGCTGCAGGGCCAGGAGCTCCACCCGCTGCCGTACTCGGTCCACGGCATGGACGTCGCGTTCTCCGGCATGATGACGGCGGCGCTCGCACTGCGCGCGCGGGGGGTCCCTCGGCCCGACCTCGCCTACTCGGTCGAGGTGACCGCCTACGCGATGCTGACCGAGATCACCGAGCGCGCCCTCGCCCACCTGCACGGCCGGGGGGTCGTGCTCGGCGGCGGGGTGGCGTGCAACGAGCGCCTCCGCGGGATGGTCCGCACGATGGTCGAGGGTCGCGGCGGCACGATGTTCGCGCCGCCGCGCTCGCTCTGCGTCGACAACGGAGCGATGATCGCCTGGACCGGGCTGCTCGCCCACTCCGCCGGCGTCCGCGTCGCCGTCGGGGCCTCCGGCGTCGAGCCCCGCCAGCGGACCGACCTCGTGCTCACCCCGTGGCGGGGGACGGAATCGATGCCGGCGGCGGCCGAGGCGCGCTAGCATGACGACGGCCGCTGCCGACCGCATCGACGCGCTCGTCGTCGGAGCCGGCCCGGCCGGCTCGACGGCGGCCCGGACCCTCGCGAGCGCGGGCCACCGCGTCGTGATGGTCGAGGAGCACGGGACGGTCGGACATCCGGTCCAGTGCGCTGGCCTCGTCTCCCGTCGGGTGCTCGAGCTCGCCGGCCTCCCCCCGATCGTGCGTCGCGAGGTCCGCGGGGCGACCGTCTTCGGGCCGAGCCTGCGGTCGGTCGACTTCCGCGCCCCGGAGCCGCGGGCCTACGTGATCGACCGGGCCGGGCTCGACGTCCACCTCGCCGAGCGCGCCGCGAGGGCCGGGGTCGAGGTGCGGACCGGGACCCGGTTCGACGCGCGGGTCGGTGCCACCGACGGGGGGGTCCGCGTGCGGCTGCGCGGCCCGGACGGAGGGACGGAGGAGCTCGACTGCCGCCTGGTCGTCGGCGCCGACGGCGTCACGAGCGCGGTCGCGCGGGCGTTCCGTCTGCGTCGGCCGGTCGAGATCCTCCCGGCGTTCGAGGCGGAGTTCCCGAGCAGTCCGGGCGATCCGGAGACGGTCGAGGTCTACCTCGGACGGGCGATCGCCCCGGGGCTGTTCGGCTGGTGGATCCCCGACGGCCAGGGGGGGGCGCGGGTCGGCGTCGCCGCGGACGCCGACGGGACGAGCGCCCGCCGGTACTACGAGCGCCTGCTCGAGGCGCTCGCCCGACGGTTCGGTCGGCCGCTGCGGAACCCGACCGCGCTCCTCGCGGCGGGGATCCCGATCGGGCGGCTGCCGAAGGTCGTCGGGCCTCGGGTGGTCCTGGTCGGCGACGCCGCGGCCCAGGTCAAGCCGCTCAGCGGGGGAGGGATCTTCACCGGCATGCGGGCGGGAGAGCTCGCCGGGGTCACGGCGGCGGCGGCCCTCGCGGCCGACGACCTTTCGGAGCGGCGCCTGGACGGCTACGCCCGCGCCTTCGAGGAAGAGCTCGGCGACGAGTTCCGGCGGGCGCTCTATCTCCGTCGGGTCTTCGTGCGCCTGTCCGACCGGGAGCTCGACGCGCTGGTCGACGTGCTGCGGAGCGGGGGCCTGGGGGGGACGATCGTCGCCTTCGGCGACATCGACTTCCCGAGCCACGTCGCCCGTCAGCTGCTGCGCGAGTCGCCGGGACTGTTGCGTCTGCTGCCGAAGGCGCTCGGGGCGTTCGTCGCGCCCGGCGCCTCCGGCTTCGCCGCCCCGGCGCTCGAGCCCGGCCCCTTGCGGAAGTAGAGCCACGCCCCGAGCCCGACCAGGACGAACCCGCCCGCGGCGAGGGCGCCGATCGCCCACGGCCAGTCGGACGGCGCGACGTAGACCGCGGTCTCGGGGAGGATGCCGGAGACGCCGAGCCGCGTAGCGTTGACAGTGGCCGCGCCGCCGCTGCCGGTCGTCGCGTTCGCCCACGCGCTCGCCGAGAACCAGCCCCGGGAGGCGAAGAGGTAGCCGAGCCCGGCCTCCGTGAACGTCACCCGGGTCCGGATCGCGTAGGTCCCCGTCGGCGTGGAGGCGGCGGTCGCGAACGTCGCAGAGCCCGCCCGCGAACTACCGGGGGGGACCGACGCGAACGAGAAGTTGACGCTGGGGCCGGAGTGGCTGCCCGTCGCGAGGGTCGGCGCCCCCACCGCGGGGAGCGCGCCGACGTCGTCCCCCGGGTAGCCGTTGAGCGCGTACAGGTCGAGCTCGACCGTGACGTTCGCGAGAGCGCCGAACGAGCTCGGGTCGGCCAGGGTGAACCGCACCGTGCAGGAGCTTCCCGGGGCCACGCTCGGCGCCGAGAGGTTCGACAGGAGGTCCCGGTCGAGCGAGAGGGGAGCGGGGGGTGGGCCGGCGGCACGCGCGGTCGACGACGGGACGATCAGCAGGAGGGCCGCTAGGAGGAGGGGGCCGGCGAGGAGGCGCGGACGCACGCGCCCGCGGCTACGCACCGCCCTCCTCCTCGAACCCCCCGCGCTCGGCGAGGGCGACGAGGCGGCGGATCCGCTCGAGCGCCTGGCGCCGTCCCGGGGCGCCCCCGGGACCGAGGAGCCCCGCCAGCGCCCCCCGCGCGGGAGGCGTGAGGGAGGAGGCCTTGTAGATCGCCCGCGCGAGCGCCCGCGGGCGACCGGTCTGGGCGACCGCCTCGTCGTCGGCCCGGAACTCCTCCCGGCGGGTCAGTCGGGAGGCGACCGCAGCGAGGATCGGGTCCCAGCGCATCAGGCGGGCGAACGTCCGGAGGAAGGCAAGGTAGCGGCCGTCGAAATCGCGCACGTGGCCGAGCTCGTGCGCGACGACCGCCTCGACCTCCTCCGGCGCGAGCGCGCGGAGGAGCCCGTCCGACACGAGGATCACCTCCTCGCGCCGCCCCGGGGGCCGGAGCGAGGGGTGGAGGAGCGTGAACGTGAACGCGTCGGCACGGTCGGACGCAAACGCGAGCAGCCGGACCGGCACCGCCGGTCGGGCGAGACGGCTCGGCCAGTCGATCGGGCGGGGGGCGAGCAGGCGGAGCAGTCCCCGCCCGACCGCCTGCGAGAGGAGGAACGCGACGGCGAACAGCACGAACGCCCCGACGGCGCCGATCGCCCACGCCGGCTCGGCGCGGCTGGAGACGAGGAGGCCCGGGGCGCGGATCAGTTCGACGAACGCCTGGAGGCCGCCCTCGGCGAGGAACCAGACCAGCAACGTCGTGGCGAAGAGCGACCAGGCAGCGACCGCCGTCACGACCACGCGGTACAGCCCGAGGGGGCTCCAGCGGGTCCTCGTGCCGGTCGCCCCGGCGGGGGCTCCCGCGCCGGCGGCGCGCGACCGGAACATCGGAGCGGCGCCCGTCAGTCGAGACCGAGGCGGCGCCGGAGCGCCTTCTCCTCGTTCGGGTTCAGCTTGGCGAGCTCCTCGTTGAGGTGCACGACTCCCGCGGGCCCGAACATCGCGACGACGCCGCGGAGGATGTTCTTGAGGTATTTCTCCTCCACCTCGGCCGGGCGGTAGACGTACCGCTCGCCCCCCCGACACGGCTCCCGCCGGCGCCGCACCAGCCCCTTCGCGTGCAGGCGCGCGAGGATCGTCGCGACCGTGGTGTAGGCGACGCGCGTCCCCTGGCGCTCGAGCGAACGACGGACGTTGGCGGCCGGGGCCTCCTCGAGCTGGCGGAGCGTGGACATCACCTCGGTCTCGAGGGCCCCGAGCATCGACCGCCTCCGGACGCTCCGAGGGGACGGGGCGACCTTAAGCGAGCGCCCGGACGGGAACGAACCAGTACGAGTCGTCGGGGGTCGTAACGACCCGGACGGGCGGTCCCTCGGCGGCCGGGCCGACGCGCCGTCGATACCGTTAACTCGCGGACCCCCGTTCGCGGCGCCCGTGACGGCGCCCGGGGCCTCCCCGCAGAGCATCGTCGACCTCGTGGGCCAGACCCCGGTCGTCCCGCTCCACCGGGTCGCTGCGGGGCTCCCGTACCGGGTGCTCGCCAAGCTCGAGTTCCTGAACCCCGGCGGTTCCGTCAAGGACCGGATCGGCCCCTCGATGATCGCTGCCGCCGAGCGCGACGGCCGGCTCCGCCCGGGGGGGACGATCGTGGAGGCGACGAGCGGCAACACCGGCGTCGGCCTCGCCCTGGTCGCGGCGGTCCGGGGCTACCGTGTCGTCTTCGTGATCCCGGACAAGATGAGCTCGGAGAAGATCCGGCTGCTGCGCGCCTACGGCGCTCGGGTCGTGGTCACCCCCAGCGGCGTCCCGCCGGACCACCCGATGAGCCACTACTCGGTCGCCCGGCGGATCGCGCAGGAGACCCCGGGAGCCTACTACCCCGACCAGTACTCCAACCCCGGCAACCCGGAGGCGCACTACCGCTCGACCGCTCCCGAGCTCGCCGCCCAGCTCGGGGCGGGCCCGGGGGCGATCGTCGGGACGGTCGGGACCGGCGGGACGATGAGCGGCATCGGACGCTACTTCAAGGAGCACCGGCCCGAGGTGCGCATCGTCGCGGTCGACCCGCGCGGCTCGGTGCTCGCCGGCGCGTTCCGGACCGGCGAGCCAGGAGCGGCCGTCCCGTACCTCGTCGAGGGGATCGGCGAGGACGTGGTGCCCCGCACGATCGACTTCCGCGTCCTGGACGAGTTCGTCGAGGTCGGCGACCGCGAGTCGTTCCTGATGGCCCGTCGTCTCGCGCGCGAGGAGGGCCTGTTCGTGGGGGGCTCCTCCGGTGCGGCCGTCGCGGGGGCGGTGCGGTGGCTCGCCGGTCGCCCGCTTCCCGAGGGGGCGACCGTCGTCGTGATCCTGCCGGACTCGGGGGACCGCTACCTGTCGAAGTTCTACTCGGACGACTGGATGCGCGAGAAGGGACTGCTGGACGCCGGCGCGACGGCGAGCGAGCTCGTCGGCCGCAAGACCGGCACCCCCGCCCTCGTGAGCGTCGAGCCGACCACGACCGTCCGCGAGGCGCTCCGGATCCTCCGGTCCCACGGGGTCTCTCTCGCACCGGTCCTGCACGGGACGGAGAACGTCGGGACGTTCCACGAGGACGACGTGCTCCGCCGGGGGCTCGAGGACGCGACGGTCCTCGACCGCTCGGTCGCCTTCGCGCTCGGGCCCCCGCTCGCCGAGGTCGACGGGACGACCGCGGTCGGGGGGCTGCTCCGCGTCTTCCGCGAGCAGGCCGCCGTGCTCGTCCGGGACCCGGGGACGCGGGCCGCCACCGGGGTCCTCACCCGTCATGACCTCGTGGGGCTGCTGTCGGAGGGGGGGACGGACCGTGCGGCTTAGGACGCGCCTGATCCACGACGCCCAGCCTCCCGACCCCCAGACCGGCGCCGTCAACCCGCCGATCTACCTCTCGAGCACGTTCCGCCAGTTCGCGCCGAACCGTCACCAGGGCTACGTCTACGGCCGGACCGGCAACCCGACCCGAGCGGTCCTCGAGGCGGCGCTGGCGCGACTCGAGTCCGGACGTCGCGGGCTCGCGTTCTCCTCGGGGCTCGGGGCGCTCACGACCCTCCTCGAGGCGTTCGGATCCGGCCGGCGCGTCGTCGCCGGGGACGACCTGTACGGCGGCACCTGGCGACTCCTCGACCACCACCGCCGGCAGTTCGGCGTCCGCGTCGAGTTCGCGGACCTCGGCGACCCCGCGGTCGCCGAGCGGCTGCTCGAGGAGCCGGCCGACCTGGTCTACCTCGAGTCCCCGACCAACCCGCTGCTCCGCCTGGTCGACCTCGCCGCCGTGGCGAAGCGCGCCCACGCGGCGGGGGCGACCGTCGTCGTCGACAACACGTTCGCGACACCGGCGCTCCAGCGCCCGATCGAGCTCGGGGCCGACGTCGTCCTCCACTCCACGACCAAGTACCTCGGCGGCCACTCCGACATCATCGGCGGCGCGCTCGTCCTCCGCTCCCGACGGGACGCGGAGCGGTACGCCTGGCTCCAGAACGCGGTCGGTGCGGTGCCGAGCCCGTTCGACGCCTACCTCGTCGTGCGGGGGCTCCGGACGCTCGGCGTGCGGATGCGCGCGCACGAGGAGTCGGCGCGCGCCGTCGCCGAGGCGCTGGAGGCGCACCCGAAGGTGCGAACGATCCACTACCCCGGCCTCGCCTCCCACCCCCAGCATCGGCTCGCCCGGCGGCAGATGGACGGCTACGGCGGGATCGTCAGCGTCGATCTCCGCGGGGGACGCCGGAGTGCGTTCGCCTTCCTGCGCCGGCTCCGCGTCTTCACGCTCGCCGAGAGCCTCGGCGGGGTCGAGTCGCTCGTCGACCACCCGGCGACGATGACCCACGCGAGCGTGCCCGAGGCCCAGCGCCGGGCCCACGGGATCTCGGACGGCCTCGTGCGGCTCTCCTGCGGGATCGAGGACCCCGCCGACCTGGCGGACGACGTCCGATCCGCGCTCCGCGGAGCGTAGCCGTGCGCCGGTTCTCGGTCTACGACTCGATGGCGCGCGAGGTGCGCGTCTTCGCGCCGATCCATCCGCCCCGGGTCGGCCTCTACGTCTGCGGCCTGACGCCGTACGCCCCGGCGCACGTCGGTCACGCGCGGACGTTCGTCTTCTTCGACGTCGTCGCGCGCGCGCTCCGCCGCTGGGGCTACCGCGTCTTCTACGTCCAGAACGTGACGAACCTCGACGACAAGCTGATCGCGCGCGCGGCCGACGAGGGGGTCGACCCGCTCGCGCTCGCCGAGCGGCACTTTCTCGGCTACCGGCTCGCGATGGAGCGGCTCGGGGTCCGATCCGTCGACTACTACCCGTTCGCGACCGACTATCTCGCCGAGATCCTCGCGCAGATCGGCGTCCTGGTCGAGAAGGGGTTCGCCTACCGGGCCGAGGACGGCTCCGTCTACTACGCCGTCCGCAAGTTCCCGAACTACGGGCGGCTCTCCGGCCAGGACCCGGCCGCGCTGCGGCCCGGCGCGCGGCTCGAGGTCGACCGCGACAAGCGCTCGCCCGAGGACTTCGCGATCTGGAAGGCGGCGACACCGGGCGAGCCGTCCTGGCCGAGCCCCTGGGGGCCGGGCCGGCCGGGCTGGCACGTCGAGGATACCGCGATCACGGGCCGGCTCCTCGGCAACCGCTACGACCTCCACGGCGGGGGGATCGACCTGATCTTCCCCCATCACGAGGCCGAGATCGCGCTCGCCGAGTCGGCGAGCGGCGAGACGCCGCTCGTGAACTACTGGCTGCACGCCGGCTCGCTCCGCCTCGCCGGGGAGAAGATGAGCAAGTCGCTCGGCAACATCGTCGCGGTCGCGGAGGTGCTCGACCGCTACGGCCCGGGGCCCGTCCGCCTGTTCTTCGTCAACGCGCAGTACCGCAGCCCGCTCGAGTTCGATCCGGAGCGCAGCCTCGCCGAGGCGACCGAGGCCTACCGCACGCTCCGCCAGCCGCTCGTCCGGCTCGAGGAGGAGCTCGCCCGGGCGGGACCGGACCGCGACGGGTCCGAGCCGCCCGAGCCGCTCGGCGCCGGGGCGGACGCGCTCGTCGACCGCCTGGACGCGACGCTCGCCGACGACTTCGACACGCGCGGAGCGGTCGCGCTGCTGTTCGGCTGGGGCCGCCGGCTCGCCGAGCCGGACGCCGCGCTGGAGGCGCTGAGCGGGGCGGCGCTCCTGCGTCTGCGCGCCCCCTACGACTGGGCCCGGGAGGTCCTCGGGCTGTTCGAGGAGCCCGGCGCGCCGGTCGCGGGGGCGTGGAAGGAGGTCGTCGACATCGCCCTCGCCGCGCGGTCCCGCGCCCGGGCCCGCGGGGACTTTGCCGAGGCGGACCGGATCCGCGACGAGCTCGCGGGCGCCGGCATCACGCTGGAGGACCGCGGAGGGGCGACCCACTGGAGCCTCTCGGCGGCCCGCTGAGAGGCGCGGTGCGCGGCTTCGGCTTTCGCGAGCACGGCGGGCCGGAGCGGCTCGAGTACGTCGAGCTCCCCGAGCCCCGACCGGGACCGGGCGAGGTCCGCCTGCGGATCCGGGCGGCGGCGTTCAACCGCCTCGACCGCTTCACGCTCGCCGGGATCCCGGGGATCGAGGTCGAGCGGCCCCACGTCCTCGGCTCTGACGGCGCCGGAGAGGTCGACGAGCTCGGCGAGGGGGTCTCCGACCTGCGGCCGGGGCAGCGGGTCCTCCTGAACCCCGGGCTCTGGGACGGTGTCTGCGACGCCTGCCGCGCCGGCAACGAGGCGCTCTGCCGGGAGTACCGCATCGTGGGGGAGCACACGCAGGGGACCGTGGCCGAAGCGGTCGTCGTCCCGCGCCGCAGCGTCCACGAGCTGCCGGGGGACTGGACGTTCGCCCAGGGGGCGGCCGCGCCGCTCGTGTTCCAGACCGCCTGGCGGGCCCTCGCGACCGTCGCCGGAGTGCGCCCCGGGGAGACGGTCGCGGTCGTCGGCTCCGGCGGAGGCGTCGCGACGGCCGCCGTCCAGGTCGCGCGGCTCCTGGGAGCGCGGGTCGTCGTCGTCGCGCGCTCGGCCGCCAAGGCCGAGAAGGTCCGGGCGCTCGGCGCCGAGGAGCTGCTGGTCGCGAACGACGAGCACCCCCTCGACCGCGTCCTCTGGGACTGGAGCGGGAAGCGGGGGGTCGACGTCATCTTCGACTCCGTCGGCGCGCCGACCCTCGGGCGCTCGCTCCGCGCCGCGGCGCGGGGAGGGCGGGTCGTCGTGGTCGGGGCGACCGGCGGCCCGCGGGTGGAGCTCGACGTCCGCACCCTGTTCTGGCGCCAGGCCTCCGTGCGGGGCAGTACGATGGCCGGACGGTCGGAGTTCGACGCGGTGCTCGCCCACCTCGCCGGCGGGCGCCTCGCACCGGTCGTCGACTCGACGTTCCCGTTCGACGAGGCGCCCGCGGCGTTCCGGCGGCTCGACGCCCCGGATCTCTTCGGCAAGGTCGTCGTGCTCGGGCCGCAGGCGGCGTAGGGGTTCCTCACCCGAAAATCGCGCAAAATAGACGCGCGGCATTTAAATAGTCGAACCTCGACTGTGAAGGGGCGTGAACGCTCACCGGCACGAGCCCCCCGTCGCGAGGGGCCCGGTCCACGGCGCGCGCCGAACGCCCTTCTGGCTCCTCGTGGTCCTCCTCGTCGCCGGCCTGGAGATCATAGGGACCCTTGCCGTACCGACGACGCACGGCCCCGGGGGCGCCCCCGGTGCCGCTCCCTCCGCGGACGCCATCTCCCCCGCCCCCGCGCTCGCGCCGAGCGTCGCCCCGGCCGTGAGCCCGGCCGCCAACCTCGTCGTCGGCTCCGGTGCGACGGTCTACCTGCCGGAGAAGGCTCCCCCGAGCACCCCGTCGACGTACTACCAGGGCGGCAACATCACCGTTCAACACGGCGGGACGCTCATCGTCCAGAACACGACCCTCTCGTTCGTCAGCTACGTCGCCGACACCGGCACGATCACGAACCGGCTCGGCCACGTCTACCACTTCGTCGACAACGGCACCGTGATCTTCAGTAACGCCACCCTCTCGACGGACGCTTTCGTCCTCAACCCGTTCGCCAAGCTCGACGTCCTGGTGCGCGGCACGATGGAGTTCTTCAACTCCAACGTCGAGAGCGCCGGGTTCCTCAACGTCCTCTCGGGCGGAGTCCTCACGTTCAACGAGTCGAGCCTGCGGCCGAACCCGGACGCCGCCTCGCTCGACCTGCCGAACACCACGCTCGCCGACATGTCGTTCGCCCCGACGCTCTCGGTCGAGGCCGGCGGGACGGCGAACCTGTTCAGCAGCGCCTACGTCGGCCTGTACGGCGACAACCTGACGCACAACGGCACCCCCGGCCAGGTCCCGCTCTCCACCGGCAACTCGGTGACCGTCGCGAACGCCACGACGGTCTCCTCGTTCTCCACGCCGACGACCTCCGACGCCCTCATCGCCGACTACGCCTACGCCGTCCCCGGCGTCAAGGGCGGCAGCCTGACGATCCGGGGGCTGGACGGCAACGCGGCGAGCACGACCGTGACCCCGACGGTCACCTACGGTGGCGTGGGGTTCACGCTCACCCCGGTGACGATCCTCGCGGGCGTCAGTCAGGCCTACACCGTTCCGTTCACCGCCGGCCTCACCTCGGCGATCCAGACCGCCGGCGTGATGACCTATCTCAACCGGACCGGGGACTTCGGCGCCGCGTCCGGGATCTCGGTGTCGTTCCACATCTCCAACGGCCCGAACGTCGGTGGCATGGCGATCGACCTCGACCTCAAGCCGGCGATCGACTTCGGCGCGAGCGTCTCGGGCGCGGCGAGCCTGCTGAACACCGTGGACACGGCGATCGGCCTCACGTTCGAGACCGCCGATGCCGAGCCGTGGGCCGCGCACACCCTGAACCTGACGGACGGCGCGACCGCCGAGCTCGGCAACCTGACGACCCTCGGCAAGGTCAACAACACGGGCGCGCTCGCCTCGGAGAGCGTCCTCTCGACGGACGCGAGCAGCAACGCCTACCTGTTCCGGTGGGCCGACGTGAAGCTCCACGGCCGCGGGGGCGCGTTGCCGATGCCCGGCGGCTCGATCTCGGCGCCGTACGCCTACGCGCTCCCCCAGTTCGCGAACAAGACCGCGCAGCGCGTGAACAACTTCAAGTCGAACGACAAGTCGATCTGGGGCTATCTCGAGAGCTGGGACGGGGCGCACGGCGTCGCCGTCTACGGCCAGTCGGGCCCGTCCGGGGTCGCGAGCCTCCTGCTCGCGTCCAACGCCATCAACGGCACGGTCGGCCCGGACGGCCAGTTCCTCGGGAACTACCACGTCCTGATCACCCCCGCGGACGGGGCCGGCAACGTCCTCGCGTTCAACTGGTCGGTCAGCGCCTACCCGCTCGGCGTCGCGTTCGGCTCGACCGGCTACGGCAAGCCGGACCTCTGGGGGTCGTTCACGTTCCCGCTCTTCTTCGCGGCCGTCACCGTCGCGAGCCCGAACGGCGTCGCGGTGACCGCGGACAACGCCTCCGCGACCGTGGTCCGTATCGGCCAGCAGCTCGGCGTCAGCGTGACCCTCGAGGACGAGGGTTCGGCGGTGATCCACTCGCTCTACGGGATGCTGTGGTACAACGGCACCCGCACGACCGAGCTCTCGAGCCCCTCGGACGAGGTCGTCCACCTGACCGCGCCGGGCCAGACCGCGACCTACAGCTTCACCTGGAAGGTCAACGACGTCGTCGTCGGGCTCAAGGGCCCCGGTTACGTCAACGACACCCTCAGCTTCGACATCGTCTGGAACAACAACACGCTCGGCGAGAGCGGGGGCGTCCTCAACGACACGCAGGCGGTCCAGTTCGCCCCGAGCGCGATCGCGATCGCCGACCTCGCCGGACCGGCCGACCACACCCTGACGGCCTCCAAGAGCTACGGCTTCTCCGCGAACATCATCTACAACGGCAGCCAGGCCGCGCTGGTCGAGCTGTACGCGGTCCCCGCGAAGGGTTCCCCGATCCTGCTCGAGCAGACCTCGACGGTCGCGTTCTCCCCGCCGTACCTCCAGAACGGGACGGTCACGTTCTCCGGGGTCAAGGTCACCGCCCTCCACCCCGGCACGGCCTACACGCTCGAGTTCGGCGCCCAGTACAACGGCAAGACCGTGCTGAAGGCGCTCCCCGGCGGGACCTACGAGGTCCCCGCTCCGGCCGCGAAGAGCCTGCTCCTGACGAAGGTCCTCGGCGAGCCGCTCTGGCTCTGGATCGCCATCGCGGCGGGTGCGGTCGTCGCGATCCTCCTCGCGCTGATGTTCCTCCGCCGCCAGGCGGCCGGCAAGGTCGTCGAGTGCGGGGAGTGCGGCAACCTCATCCCGGAGACCGCGCGGACCTGTCCGAAGTGCGGCGCCGAGTTCGAGTCGGACGTCGTCCGCTGCAGCCGGTGCTCCTCCACGATCCCGGCGAGCTCCCAGTACTGTCCGGAGTGCGCCGCCCAGCTCCTCGGCAAGCCGGGGGAGGGCGGGGCGGAGCCGGAGCGCCAGGCCTACGCCGACTTCACCGAGCGGTTCCGCGCCGAGGCGAAGAAGGACCTCGGCGAGAACTACAACGAGGGGTCGTTCTGGGACTGGTGGAAGCGCCAGCCGACGTACACGCCGTTCAGCCAGTGGAAGCTCCAGCAGGGCCAGGGAACGTCGCGGAGCGGCATGACCGCCCCGCCGGCCCAGGGTCGTCCGCCGAGCGGCGGCGCGCCCCGGCAGGGCCCGCCGGCGGCCCGCAAGGGCGGGCCCGGCCAGCGTCCCCCGAGCGGGGGCGGAGCACCGCCATCGGGCGCCTCCGCGGCGGCCCCCCCGAGCTCCCCGCCCCCCGCCCCGGCCGCGCCCCCGGAGGCCGCCGCAGCGGCGGTCCCCGGCGCCGCCGGCGCCGAGTCGCTCCGACCGTGCCCGAACTGCGGCAAGGAGATCCCGCGCGAGTACCTCGTCTGCCCGTTCTGCGGGTCGGTGACCCAGTAGGCGGTCACGCGGGGCGGGACGGCCCGCCCCGCCGCTCGGGGCGGCCCCAGCCTTTATGGCGGCCGGCCGCTCGAGCGTCCGGCGCCGATGGCCGGCAACGCGGAGCTCGGTAGGCTCAAGATCGGCTGGGTCCGCTCGCGGATGCCGGTCCTCGAGGGGATTCGGGCACGGTTCGAGCGGGAGCGCCCGTTCGACGGGCTGGGCATCTCGGCGGTGCTGCACGTCGAGGCGAAGACGTGCGCGCTCGCGCTCGCCCTGCAGGCCGGGGGCGCGACGGTCCGCCTCGCCGCCGGTAACCCCCTGACGACCGACGACGACGTCGTCGCGGCGGTCCGGCAGGACGGCGTCGAGACCCACGCGGTCCGCGGGGAGTCGATGGCCGACTACCGGGCCGGGCTCGAGGCACTGCTCGCGCCTCCGCCCGATCTGGTCGTCGACGACGGGGCCGACCTGGTCGCGATGATCCACGAGCGGGGGAAGGAGCGGGGACGCCTGCGCGGCGCGACCGAGGAGACGACCACGGGCGTCACCCGGCTCCGGGCGCTCGAGCGGAGCGGACGGCTCCTGTTCCCGGCGATCAACGTCAACGACGCCGCGATGAAGCACCTGTTCGACAATCGGTACGGCACGGGCCAGTCGACGATCGAAGGGATCGTCCAGGCGACGAACGTCCTGATCGCCGGCAAGGTCGCCGTCGTCGCCGGCTACGGCTGGTGCGGGCGCGGGGTCGCGCAGCGTCTCGCCGGCCTCGGCGCCGAGGTCGTCGTCACCGAGGTCGACCCGGTACGCGCGATCGAGGCGCGGCTGGACGGCTTCGCGGTGCGCCCGATGCGGGAGGCGGCGGCGCGCGCCGACCTGATCGTCACGGTCACCGGCCGACCGTCGGTCGTGCGCGCGGAGCACCTCGCGCTGCTCCGGGACGGCTGCCTGCTGGCGAACGCGGGCCACTTCGACGTAGAGATCTCGAAGCCGGAGCTGGCGCGCCTCGCCCCCCAGCACCGCCTCGTGCGGCCGAACGTCGAGGAGTACCGCTTCCCGGACGGCCGCCGCGTCTACCTGCTCGCGGAGGGGCGGCTCGTCAACCTCGCGGCGGCCCAGGGGCACCCGGTCGAGATCATGGACCTGTCGTTCGCGCTGCAGGCGCTGAGCGCCGAGCACCTCGCCCTCCACGGAATGACGATGACGCCGAAGGTGCACGCCGTGCCGGCCGAGCTCGACCTCGCGGTCGCGCGCGCAGCGCTCGCGCCGTTCGGGGTCGCGGTCGACGAGCCGACCGCCGACCAGCTCAAGTACGCGGACGCGTGGCAGGCCGGCACCGAATGACCGCCGGAACGATCCCCGAGGGGCTGCGGTACACGAAGACCCACGAGTGGGTCCGGCTCGACGGGACGCGGGCGACGGTCGGGATCACCGACCACGCCCAGTCCGAGCTCACCGACATCGTCTTCGTCGACCTCCCGGCGACCGGGAAGGCCGTCGGCCCCGGGGCCACCGTCCTCTCGCTCGAGTCGGTCAAGACCGTCTCGGAGATCTACGCGCCGGCCGCCGGCACGGTCGTCGAGGTGAACACCGAGCTGAAGGCGCACCCGGAGCTCGTCAACCAGGACCCGTACGGGCGCGGATGGCTCTACCGTCTCGAGCTCAGCGGCCCGCTCCCGGGCGACCTCCTGGACGCCGACGGCTACCGACGCACGCTCGGCGGGTAGGCCGCCCCGGCCGACTACTTTCCGCGGAACTCGGGCCGCCGGCGCTCGAGGAACGCCCGCATCCCCTCGGTGCGGTCGTCGGTCGAGAACGTCCGTCCGGCCGAGTCGCCCTCGAGCCGAAGCGCCTCGTCGTACGGAAGCTCGGCGCCGCGGTCGATCACCTGCTTCGCCCACCGGACGCCGAGGGGAGCACGGCTCGCGATCGTCCGCGCGAGCTGGTCGACCTCCTCGCGGGCGGAGTCGACCGGCACCACCCGTGCCACGAAGCCGAGCCGCAGCGCCTCCTCGGCAGAGACCGGCTCGCCCGTGAAGACGAGTAGCTTCGCGTTCGCGCGTCCGATCAGCCGGGAGAGCCGGGTCGCCCCCCCCATGCCGGGGTGGATCCCGACCGTGACCTCGGGCAGCCCGAGCTTCGCGCCGGCCGCCGCGACGACGAGGTCCGCCGCGAGCGCGACCTCGAGGCCTCCCCCGAGCGCGTAGCCCTCGACCAGCGCGATCACGGGCACGGGGCACCGCTCGATCGCCCGCGCGACGCGCTGCCCCACGAAGCCGAAGTCGATCCCCTCCTGGGGGCTCTTTCCGGCCATCTCGGCGATGTCGGCGCCGGCGGCAAACACCGGGCCGCTCCCGGCGAGGACGACGACCCGGAGGCTCGGGTCGTTCGCGAGCTCGCCGAACGCCGCCTCGAGCTGCTCCAACAGGGGGGTGCTCAGCGCGTTGAGCACCTCGGGTCGGTCGAGAAGGACGCGGGCGACGCCGCCGTCGCGCTCGGTGCGGACGTACCGTAGCGGCCAGACGCGCTCCCCCCGGCCGGCGCGCGCGCGGAGCTCGGCGGCGACCGGGAACGACTCCCCCCACGGACGGGCGAACCCTTCGACGACGCGGAGCCCCTCCGCGAGCCCGACGGCGTTCAGCTGGGCGAACGGCGCGTGGCGGCGCCGGAGGCCGACGAGGGCGCCCCGGTCGACCGCTTCCGCGCTCGCGACCCCCTCCTCGACCAAGCGGGTGGCGATCCCGACGGTAAGGCCGAGCAGGCGGTCGCGGACCGCGGGCTTGCGGGCCGGCTCGACCGTCGTCTCCTTCCAGGCCCACGGCGTTCCGGCGCGGAACTGGCGTTCGAGGAGGGGGGACGGCTCGTAGGCCCGGCCCAACGCCCGCGCGAGGCTCGTCTCCGCGTGGAAGGCGATCGGGATCCCGGTGACGTTCATCAGCTCGAACGGTCCGAGCGTGGCGCCGAACAGCTCGCGGCCGACCTCCTCGATCGTCGCGAGGCTCGCGACGGATTCGTCGGCGAGCCGGCACGCCTCGTTGAGGTACGGGACGAAGAACCGGTTGACGCAGAAGCCGGCCCGGTCGGCCGTCGTGATCGGCAGCTTGCCGAGGCGCTCGGAGAAGCGGAACAGCTCGAGCCGGGTCGCCTCGCTCGTCGCCTCCCCGGCGACGACCTCGATCAGCTTGTTGATCGCGGCCGGGAAGAAGAAATGCAGGCCGGCGAACCGCCCGGGCTCGGGGAACCCTGCGGCGAGGGCGGTGACGGACAGCGACGAGGTGTTGGTCGCGACGAGCGTTCCGGGCTCGGCGAGCGAGGCGACCTCCCGGAACAGCGCCTGCTTCACCGCCGCGTCCTCGAAGACCGCCTCGATGACGAGGGAGGCGCCCGGCACGGCGGCCGAAAGGTCGGTCGTGAAGGCGATCCGGGCGAGGATCTCGTCCCGCCGGGCCGGGGTCATCTTCCGGCGCTCGATCGCGCCGGCGAGCGATTTTTCGAGGATCCCGCGGCCCCGCGCGAGCGACGCGGCGTCGACGTCCCGGACCCGAACGGGGAAGCCGGCCGCGGCGCAGGCCTGGGCGATCCCCGCCCCCATCGTCCCCCCGCCCAGCACGGCGACCGCCGCGGGGGGTCGCAGCGTCGGGCCCGTCATCGCTCCCCGCGACGGGGAGGAGGGGCGCTATAAGACGTTCCGCGGCGGACCGTCCCCGGCCGATGCTGCCCGTGCGCCCTGCCTCGAGAGGTGGCGTCGGGGACATCAGCCGACCGGCCGGCCAGCGGCGGTTCAAGAGCCTCCCGGGGCTGCAGAGGCCGATGACCGATGGAGAGCCACCCTCGGGCCCTGTGCCCGCCGGGCCGGGCGAGCACCCGCTGCGGATCGGGATCGTCCTCGGCAGCACGCGCCCCGGCCGCCTCGGGGAGGGCGTGGCCCGGTGGGTGCTCGGGATCGCGAGCCGACGGACCGACGCGGCGTTCGAGCTCGTCGACCTGCTCGAGTACCCGCTCCCCCACCTCGACGAGCCGATCCCCGCCGCGGCCGGCCGCTACGCGCACGACCACACGAAGGCCTGGTCGGCGAAGATCGCGTCGTTCGACGGCTACGTCTTCGTCACCCCGGAGTACAACCACAGCACCTCCGGGGTGCTGAAGAACGCCATCGACTTCCTCCACGCCGAGTGGAACAACAAGGCGGCAGGGTTCGTCGGCTACGGAGCGGCCGGGGGGGTACGGGCGGTGGAACATCTCCGGCTCGTCCTCGCCGAGCTCCAGGTCGCCACCGTGCGGGCCCAGGGGGCGCTCTATCTCGGGACCGACTTCGTCGACCGGCGGAAGCTCCAGCCGGATCCGATGCGCGAGCGGTCGGTCGTCGCGATGCTCGATCAGCTCGTCGCCTGGTCGCGCGCCCTGCGAACCGTCCGGGGGCCGGCCGGGCCGACGTAGCTCGCCTCCGCGCCCGGGGGAGGGCGCGCGCCGGCTCGGGTCGGGAGGGCTCGGCTTCGTATCCCGGTAGCGCTTGCCGTCGCCGTGGACGGCGGAGAGCGGGAGCTCGCGGTCGAGGCCGCGCTCGAGGCGGAGCGGCAGTTCGTCCTGACGCTCGGCGGATTCGCCCTCGAGGTCGCGGGAGCGAAGCTCGTCACCCACGAGAAGATCCCGGCCCCCCGGTTCAACTTCGTCCAGGAGCTCGGCGTCGGCCGCGAGCGCCAGACGGCGTTCTTCGAGCGGGCGCTCGACCACTACTTCCAGCGGGCGCTCCGACCAACGTTCCGCGTGCCGCTGCCGGCCGCAGCGCACGTCGATCGGGGGCTGCGCCGCTTCGGCTTCCGGCCCCGGGACGCCCCGCTCACGCTGCTGCTCGAGGACGGACGGCGCCCGACGATCGACCCGGGAGCGACGGTCGTCCGGGAGGCGAACCCCTCGGAGGTGGAACGCGTTGCCTCGTTCTGGTCCGACGAGCGGGAGCGGCCCGAGCTCCGCACGGCGCTGGACGTCGCCTGGAACCACCCGAATCCCCACGAACAGCTCGTCCCGCTGCTCGCGACCGTGGACAAGGAGGTCGTCGCGGCCGCGATCGTCTACCGCCACCGGGCCGCCGCCGGGATCCACTTTGTCGCGACGCGTCCGTCCTCCCGGGGCCGGGGCGCGGCCTCCGCGCTCGTCCTCCACGCCCTCCGGGAGCGACCGGTCGGCCCCGCGACGTTCCTGTCGATCTACGCCGACTCCGAGAGGCTCGGCCTCCGCCTGGCCCGCCTCGGCTTCGCCCCGGCGAGGTCGTTCCTCGAGTACGAGCTCCCGCGCTCGGCGGAGCTGGCGATCCCCGCTCCCGGGCCCCCGGGGCCTCCCCGGTGGCGCCCCCCGCGCCAGCCGCCGTAGGCCCTCGCGAGCGGCCGGCCCACGCCCCCTGCTACGGGGAGGTCATGTGGAGGGTCAGCGCGTAGCCGACCCCCCCGTCGGACGGGACGAGCGAGGCGATCACGTAGACGGCGAGGCCTATGGGGGGGTTCCCCGGAATGACGTAGATCGAGAGGACCTGCTCGGCGTACCGCACGCTCTTGGTCGTGTAGCAACAGAGGACCCCGACCAGCTTGAACAGCGAAGGGTTCGAGCCGGAGGTCGTGAGCGAGAAGTTCCCGAGATGGCTCGCGTTGTGGCCGGTGACGGTGACGTTGAAGAAGAACCAGAGGCCGGCAACCGGCGGGGAGTAGCTAGAGTTCTCCTTCGGGAGCTCCGGGCACTTCGAGCAGAGCTCCCCGCCGGCGAGCGCAGGGAACGGGTTCGTGCCTCCCCCGCTGTACGTCAGGCCCCCGACGACCGCCGTCACCTTCTCGTGGAACGGGTTCGGGTCCGGGCCGGTGGTGTTGTTCCCTCCCCCGGAGGTGCCGGAACGGGCTCTCAGCAGCCCGAAGCCGTTCGTCACCGCGCCGGCCTCGACGACGATCGCTGCGACGCACGCGACGGCGACCCAGATCAGGAGCCGGCCCTTCCGGCGGGGGCCCGGCGTCCACGCGCTGCTCACAGCGGGTAGCGCCCCCTACAGCTCCCAGACCGGAACCGACAGGATCACGACCGGAGAGGTCCAGTCGGTGTCGATGAGCTGGACGGTGCACGAGCCGGGGACCGTGAAGCACCAGAGCGGGGCCCCGTGATAGTCATCGGTGTCCGGCTGGTTCCAGTACGACTCGTCGTAGAGCGGGTTCGGGGCCTCGAAGATCGAGTCCTTCGTGTGGACGTACAGGACGAGCGTCATCCCCGGGGCGAGCGTCGTGAGGTGGGTGTTCAGCGGGTCGAAGAAACCGAGCCGATTGTAGTAGACACTGTTCGCCCCGCTGTTGGCGCGCGGGTCGTAGGAAGCGCACGTCCCGAGGGTCGGGGCGTTCGCGGAGAGGTTCTGGGAGCCTCCCGGGACCCACTCCATGGCGCTGAGGGCACCGTTGACGAGGTAGGTCGTGGACGGTCGCGGGGTCGTGTTCGTGCAGATGAACTGGAACTCGATCGCCGACAGCGGGATCGGCTGGGAGGTGCCGGTGATGATGATCCCGGTGGCGTTCATCTGCGCGTAGTAGCCGCTGTCGCCGTACTCGCAGTCGTCCCACCAGGCGTCCATGTAGGTGTTGTAGAGGTTCTGGTCGGTGCGGTTGCCGGTCCCGTTGGCGAGGTAGTACTCCCAGTTGTGCGGCAGGTTCGGGTAGCAGTCGGTCGGGTCGCCCCAGGCCGGATATTTTGCGTTGTTCACCGCGGCGAAGCTGAGCGTCGGGGGCGACGTCGGGTAGGGAACGCGCAGGAGGAAGATCACGACCAGGAGCACGACCGTGATCGCGACCAGGATGATCGCGCCGATCACCTCGGCGACGCCCTTCTGAGGAGCGCGGCGGCGGTGGCGCCAGCCGACCCTCGACACGCTGACGATGGAGGCGGTTCCCCGCGTATATAGGTTCCCCAGAGGCCGGCGCCTCCCCGCGGACCCGGTGAGGCCGTTCTACGGCTCGGGAAGCGACCGAACGGCACGGGGAGCGCGGGGGGAAGCGAGGGACGCAGCGGGAGGGCCGGTCGGACGGCAGGGCCCCGCAGAAGGGCTTCCCTCCTCCGCCGCCCGAGGGCGGTCTGCGCCGTCCGTGCCGACCCGGGGTCACCGGGGAAGGTCAGCGCACGCTCAGGGGGTGCGGAGACCGTCGAGCTTCATCCGCTGCTCGATCGCGGCGATCGTCCGCGCGGTCGAGACGACGGTGTCGGCGTTCAGCGAGATCGAGTCGATCCCCTCCCGGACGAGGAACTCGGCGAACTCGGGGTAGACGCTCGGGCCCTGGCCGCAGATGCCGACCGTCGAGCCCTCGGCGTGGGCCCCCTCGATCAGCAGGCGGATCGCCCGGAGCACCGCGGGGTCCCGCTCGTCAAAGTAGCCCATCCGCCCGAGCGTCTCCGAGTCGCGGTCGGCCCCCAGGACGAGCTGGGTCAGGTCGTTCGAGCCGATCGAAAAGCCGTCGCAGTGGTGCGCGAACTCGCGCGCGAGGAGCACCGTCGACGGCACCTCGGCCATCAGGTACAGGCGGAAGTCGCGGGAGCGCCGCAGCCCGGCGGTCCGCAGCATGCCGGCGATCTCCTCGAGCTCCCAGGTGTTGCGGACGAACGGCAGCATCACCATCGCGTTCTTGAGGCCCATGTCGGTCCTCACGCGGTGGATCGCCTCGAGCTCGCACTCGAACGCGGGCCGGTAGACGCTCGAGATGTAGCGCGAGCAGCCGCGCCAGCCGATCATCGGGTTCTCCTCGACCGGCTCGAACGGCTCGCCGCCGGGCATCCCGCGGTACTCGTTCGTCTTGAAGTCGCTCGTCCGCACGATCACCGGCCGTGGATGGAACGCCTGGCAGACCTTGGCGACGCCCTCGGCGAGCCGCCGGACGAGCTCGTCCCGCTTGCCCTTCTGGAGGAGCGCGAGCGGGTGCTCGCGGACGTGCGCGGTGAAGATGAACTCGATGCGCAAGAGGCCGACCCCCGAGACCGGCAGGCGCGCGTACTCGGCGGCCTTCTCCGGGACACCGACGTTGACGAGGATCTTGGTCGCCGTGACGGGGACGCTCTCGACGTAGCTCGGGCCGGACGGGAGCCCCCCCTGCGGCCTCGGCTCGGCGGAAGCGCGCCGTCCGCGGTAGACCGAGCCGGTCTTCCCGTCGACCGTCACCTCGCTCCCGTCGGCGATCGTGCTCGTCGCCTCGCGGGTGCCGACGACGCACGGCACGCCGAGCTCGCGCGAGACGATCGCCGCGTGGCACGTCATCCCGCCCTCGTCCGTGACGATCGCCGCGGCCCGGGACATCGCCGGCACCATGTCCGGCGTCGTCATCGACGTCACGAGCACCTCCCCGGCCAGGAGCCGCTCCATCTCCTCGGCGCCGCGCAGGAGGCGCGCGACGCCGCTCGCCACCCCGGGGCTCGCGCCGAAACCGCGCAGGATCGGCGCCTCCTCCCCGGCCGCGGACGGCTTCGCCTCGACCGGTCCCGCCGTCGAGGTCGGGATCGTCGTCACGGGCCTCGCCTGGACGATGTAGAGGGCGTGCTCGTCGGCGCACCACTCGACGTCCATCGGGCGGCGGTACCGCGACTCGATGACCCGCGCGAGGGAGACGAGGCGGACCAGCCGCCCGTCCGGGAGCTTCTGGACCGACCGCTCCGCGGCCGGGACCTCCTCGCGGCGGTTGCCGCCGGCCTCGGCGCGGACGTAGCGGACCTTCTGTTCGGAGATCTGCTTGTGGACGATCTTCTGGGTCGCGCCGTCGATGACGTAGTGGTCCGGGGTCACCTCGCCCCCGACGATCGCCTCGCCGAGCCCCCAGCCCGCCTCGACGATCATGTGGTTCTCGCCGGTGTTCGGGTCCTTCGTGAACAGGATCCCGCTGACCACGGAATCGACCATCTTCTGGACGAGGACGGCGAGGTGGACGTCGAGGTGGTCGAACCCCTTGCGGGAGCGGTAGACGAGCACCCGTGTCGTGAACAGGGAGCTCCAGCAACGCTTGACCGCCGCGAGGATCGCGTCCGCCCCCGTGACGTTGAGGTAGGTATCCTGAAGGCCGGCGAACGAGGCTCCGGCGAGGTCCTCGGCCGTCGCGCTCGAGCGGACGGCCGAGAAGTGGACTCGGTGGCGCGCAACGAACTGCTCGTAGGCGTTCACGAGCTCCGCTCGCAGGTCCGGCGGGAACTCCGTCCGGTCGAACGCCTCCCGGACCTTTCGGGAGGCGGCCTCGGTCGTCTCCGGCTTCGCCGGGTCGACCGTGCCGAGGATCGCCGGGACCTCCGTGGAGAGCGGGGTGCCGGCGAGGTAGGCCCGGTAGGCGTCTGTCGTGATGACGAACCCCGGCGGGACCGGCAGTCCCTGCCGGATCATCTCCCCGAGCTTGCCCGCCTTCCCCCCCACGAGCGGCAGGTCCGCGTCGGAGACATCCGCCAGGTCGAGGATAGTCGGCATCGGGGACCTAGGCGGGCGACCGCTCGAACGTATAGGAGACCAGGTCGGCCGCCGGCGAGTACGGGTGGACCACCCGTCGCGCCCGGAGGTGCCAGGAGGTGCGACCCCCGAGCTCGCGGAGGAGGTGCTCGGGTCGCGCCGCGGCGTCGGCACGGTCGGTCACTTCGTAGTAGAAGAGGCGGCCGGCAGGAGCCACGACGTTTCCGACCGAGGCGAGGTACTTAATCCCTTCGTGAGGGAGATTCAGGATGACGCGTTCGACCGGCTCGGCGCTCTCAAGAAACCGGTCCACGGGGGCTTCGACCGCCTGGATTGTTTGCCCACCCACCACCCGCGCGGCCGTCGCCCGGAGGAGTTCGATCGCCGCGGGGTTCGAATCCACGGCCACGACCCGCGCAGGGTCCGAGGTGTGGGCAATCGTGAGCGCGAAGGGCCCGACGCCGCAGCACAGGTCGTACACCCGCTGGCCCTTGCCCACCTCCGCGGCCACGCGGGCGTGCTCCCGTGCGAGCCGAGGGGAGAAGTAGGCCCGGGCGAGGTCGACCTCGAAGTCAAGTCCGTTCTCCCGGTGACGCGTCCGCCAGGGTCCGGATCCGGCCAGTCGCTGGACCTCCCTCCGGCGTTCCGGTCCGTGTACGCCGTAATCGGCACCCACGAGCCGCGATCCGGGAACGAAGCGGAGGAGCGCCGCGCCGACTTCCGGAGCCCGAGACGCCAGCACCGGGGGGAGCCGGATGAGTACGATGTCGCCCACCACGTCGTACGACCGGGGGAGCTCCTCCCGCTCCTCCGCCGGCCAGGACGTGAGCAGCTCCCGGTAATCATGCGGTCCCCGGTCCGTGGCGGGCTGGAAGTCGTGCTCGGCCACGGCCCCGGCTTCGGGGCTTACCTCCGCGTCCGCGACCAGGGGCAAGAAGAGCCAGCCGCCCTCCTCATGGATCTTGAGGTCGCCGCGGAGGGCGTTGGCCTCCCGCAGGCGCTGACGGGCTCGCTCCCCCTCGGAGCGGGGAACCTGCAGGGACCGGCTCTTCATGCGGATCGGTTACTGGGTGGTCCGAGGAGCTTGGGAAGGATATCTGAGCCCCGGAGGGTGCCCAGCGCCCCGTTCGCCGCGGCTGGCTCGCCGAAGACCACATCGCGGGAGGAAGGGGGCACCCCGGCGCCCACCAGGAGCAAGGGGACCGGGTCGTCGGTGTGGCCCTTTTGGATGGCGGGGGTCGCGTGGTCGGCGGTGACTCCGACG
Source organism: Thermoplasmata archaeon (assembly GCA_035501555.1). Lineage (GTDB taxonomy): Archaea > Thermoplasmatota > Thermoplasmata > Lutacidiplasmatales > UBA184 > Lutacidiplasma. The sequence continues at coordinate 54,442 of DATJWA010000005.1, forward strand.
CGCACCCGCACGAGGTCAAGGCCCTCGAGGAACGGACCGAAGAAGAATCGGTCGATCTCCTCGATGATCTGCTGCTTCGCTCGAGCGTTCCCGTCGTGGCCCGGCTCGTCCGGTCCCTTCAAGTGGACGTAGACGAACGGGAAGCTTTCGAGGAGCTCGCGAGCGATCCGGGCCCGCTCTCGGTACCCGGCGTCGCGGTCCGGACCCATCGGACCGACGAAGCGGTCCTCCAGGCCCAAGACGCGGGCGATCCCCCGCTCGACGGGCATCTCGGTAAGGGAGGCGCCCTTGCGTCCGTACCGCTGCTCGAACGACTGGAGCGCAGTCGCCGGAAGGGCCCCAGCGTTCCGGACGAGGAGTGCGTTGGCGATCTTCTTCCCTGCAAGGGCTCGACGGGCGTTCACCAGATGGCCGGCGAGGAGGGGCCCGGCGCGCTGGAGGAAGGCATTGAGGGCGCTCGCGGTCCGCGCCGCGTTCGGCGAGGCGTCGAGCGGTTCGACCGGAAGGAGGCGCGGGTGCTCCGGTCGCCGAGCCTGCCCCATGCCGCCGACCTTTTCGTAGAACGGGTCGGCGTTCGAAACGTTCGGCGAGAGCGGGTCGCCCTCGGTCGGATGCAGCCAGAGGATGCCGCGATGGCCGACCGTCGCTCGCACCTCGGCCCGGATCCCCTCAGTTCCCAGCAAGTCGGCCTGCGTGAGACCGAGCGCGAGCTGCTGGGCCTCGTGCGTCGAAAGGGAGCGGCCGACCCGAGCGTCGAGGATTGCCCCGTTGCCGTCGCAGGTGGCGAAGTTCAGCCGCAAGGCGACGTCGCCGGGAGCGAGGGGGACATCCACGCCCAGGGCCTCTAGTACCCCGCGCCCGGGCGAGTCGTGGACGGGGTCGTAGCCGAGCAGCGCGAAGACCCCGGCATCGGACTCCGGCGCGATGCCGGGTCCGACGACTACGACCTGCCCGAGCTGTCCCTGCCGCGCCAAGCGGTCGAGGTTGGGGGTCGCGGCGGCCTCCACGGGGCTTCTGTTGCCCGTGTCCGGGTGGGGGCGGTCCGCGAGACCGTCGAGCACGATGAGCGCGGCCGGAACCACGGGGGAATCGGACATCACCGGAGGACCGGCCATTACCTAATAAGGAGAGGCAGGTCTCTCGGTCTCCCGTGCAGTCCACCGGGGTGCTGAAAGCGTTCGTTCAGCGGCCGATCGGCCGCGCCCTTCTCATCGCCTTCGCGGTCCTGATCACGGCGTTCACCTACGCCTACCTCTACGCGCTGATCGCCATCCCGATCATGCTTCTCGTGGGGCTGGCGGTCCCGATCTGGCTGGGGATCAAGCGGATCCGCTTCCTTGCCCTGATGGGCCTCGTCATCCTGCTCCTGTCGGCCCCCATTGCGAACGTCGTGCTGACCCAGGAGGTGATGACCCCCATCGCCCCCGTCTCCTCCCCGACCGACCTCCCTGGCGGAAACGGCGGCGCGCTGTTGCAGGATGCCTCCGTGAGCCCGTACCTCGGCACAACCTCCACGAACTTCACCTGGAACGTCACCGTCGTCCCGATGTACATCCCGAAGGGGAACGAATCGCCCTACCTGCTGACGCTGTACATCTCGACCTGTCCGGGCGCGACGGGCGTCAACGACCCGAACTGCGCTGCCGGCTACCCGTTCTACGAGGTCAACCACACCTTCGCCGGGAACCTGACGACCAACACGACCGTCTCCTTCCACTTCACGTTCCCGTCGGACGGGATCTGGGCCTGGCAGATGGGGGCCTTCCTCAACAACACGACCGACCCCGCCCGGAACGCGACCTTCATCCTCCTGGTCGGGGACCCGACCTACAACGGCCTCGAAGGGCCGGTCGTCGGGACCTTCGGGACCACCTACGAGCAACTGATCCTGTCGATCTACCTGAACGTCTTCGTCTACCTCGGGATTCCGTTCTACATCGTCCTGGTCGTCTACATGTACATCAAGCGCCGCCAGGCCCGCCGGGGCGAGGCGGCCGCCCGCGCACCCGGGCCCGTACCTACCGAGTCGGGAGGGGGCGACGGACCCGGACCTCCGCCCCTCCCCCCGCTGAACGTCAACCCGGTTACGGTCGATGCGTCGGCCCCCCGCCGGGCCGAGATGCCGTGTCCCAACTGCGGCGCGGTGGTCTACCCCAACGAGACGGTTTGCTGGAAGTGCGGCGCGAAGCTCCCCGACGGCGGCCCTGCGACCAAGCCGCTACCGTCGTCCGGTCAGCAAGGGTGAACATCCCCCTTCCGGCCCCGGAAGGGGGCAGGAGTGCCCACCCGGGGTGGTCCTCGTGACTCCAGGAAGGGTTTGCGAACATCCCCCGGCCAGGAGGAGCCGGGCGGACCGGCGGGCCCGGAAGGTGGGGTTGATCCGTGCCCGGTAGCCAGTGTCAGCACCCGCGGGTCGGCTGGAATCCGTGACCCTTCAGGTCACATTGAGGGGGCTGTAGGTGTCGTAGATGTACCCCACGATGGTCGTACCCACCCAGACCCTGAGGATCGTCACGACGATGACGTTCCCGTAGTTGGTGCTCGGCTTCCATCGGGTCGTGGCTCCGGGCCCCGAAACGGTGGTGTGGCCGCCCACGGCCACCGTCTGGTTCGTAATCGTGTAGGTGTTCTTGTTGGCTCCGCCCGTGGTGTTGACGTAGATGGTACCCTGGAAGGTGAACGCGGTGGTCCAGTTGTTCCAGACCGTGTCGTTCAGGAACGGGCACGCGGAACCGCTGCACGAGTGCGAGAGTGTAGCGATCTTGGGATTCGTCTGCACGATCCCCTGGGCCAGGTTGGCCGTACTGAACGAGGTCGACCCGGCCGCGCTCCCGACCGTCGCGACCGTACCTGCAGCCGAGACGAGTACGCTCGAGTTGAACACCCAGTTAGAGAACGATGGCTGGGGAGTGCTGTAGACGGTCTCGGTCGAGGGTCCCGAAATCTGTAGGTTGGAGAGGGCGGTGAAGCTCTGCGACAAGGTGGCCCACGGGTGGGGCATCCCGACCGATCCGGGCGTCTGGTTCGCCCAGAACTCCACGCTGAGAGCGAGGTTCTGGCCGCTTCCGAGGTACGTCACCACGGCCGCGAAGTACGACGAGGTCTGGGGCAGGGTGGGGGGCTGCGGCGTCATCAGGACCGCGACGCTCAGGGTGGCGGAGGAGCCGGAGCCGCCCGAAGATACGAGGGTGACCGCCACGCCGGCGGTCGCCGCCTGGCCGAGGCTGTTGGTCACGTTGACGAAGGCGTAGTACGTTCCGTTCGCGTTCGTGTGCCCGGACGGGACCACGAAGGTCCAACGGTTTGTGGCCCCGGAGTAGGTCATCGCCACGGCGTGGGGGTACGCACCACTCAAGCCGGGGATGTTCGAGAGGGTCACGTAAACGGTCGCCCCGCCAGTGTTGCCCGAGACCACGGCCGTGACCGTGAACGCGGCGCCCACTGCGGGGTTGGCCGGACTGATCCCGGTCGCAACGAAGTTCGGAGGCACGGCGATCGTCGTGCCGGGGAGGATCGTCGAGTAGATCAGCTGGCCGTTGGCGACCAACAGGATGGTGATGTTGTCGGGGAGAACGGGTTGTTCCGCGAGCGGGAAGGAGTAGTTGAACGTCTGCCCGAGGTTCCAAACGTTGGGGTTCGGCAGGTAGGCCGCGGCCGTGATCGGATTCGCGAACTCCGGAGCACTGGGGTGGTAGGCCGACTTGAGGTAAACCTGGGTGCTCCCCGGCACGGAGGGCCCCGCGAGGTGGGTGATCTGCAGTCCCGCCACGGCGTTCCCTGAGGTCGTGAGGACGAAGTTGGCGGAGAACTGAGTGACGTTCTGGGGGGCCGGGGTCGGGAAGCTGGTGACCCAGGCAAAGATGGACCCGAAGAGGACCACTGTCATCGCGAGCAGAATGATCGTTGCGACGACCTCCGACACACCCCGACGCCGGGCCCGAAGGACCCCGAAACGCCGGCGCGTCCGCCGGCCGGTCGACTGCAGGGAGGCACCCCGCGCGGGACGGATATACTTCATTGGACAGGGATGGGTGTACGTAAGAGGCCGGCGGCCGGTATTTAGACGTTCCGCGGCCGACCGCCCGTTCCGCTCCGGGCGGGGGGGGCCTGGGTCGACCGGGACCGTGCGCCTGCCGTGCTACGGTGTCACGCCGAGGGCCCGAGTGGACGGCTGGGGAGAAGACTCCATACGGTGGTGACGCCACTTCTATCACTAGATGGGTCAAATCGGCGACGGCTCGCTCGCGGCACGCGAGCCACCCGGGGAAGGGGACCCGGCCGATCGATTCGCAGAGGAGGCACGGGCCGCCGGCATCGTCCTTCCTCGCCCGAAGCGCCCGAGTCCTTGGCTATCGATCGTGGTCATCGTCGTCGTCGTGGTCTCTGCGATGGGACTCGGGCTGATCACCGGATGGACGGACCTGCGGGGCGCCGCCAGTGTCGGGCAACCGACCCTCTACGGTCCCCAGAACTGCGGGCCTACGCCCGCGGTCCTAAGCGCCTCCACAGACCCGACCCTCGACCCAGGCTTCCAGTCCTGGGTGAGCTCGGACCTCTACGCGATCGTCAACACCACAGGAGGCTGCATCCACCTCTCCTTTGCGGAGAGCTCCCCTGCGGGCCCGGGGGCCCAGCTCTCGAGTCGGGCGGTGGACTTCGCCACGGCCGCCGCCGCTCCTAACAGCACCGAGGCGGCGCAGTTCCCCGCACCGGCCGTGTTCTACCCCCTCGCGCTCAGTGCGGTGGCGGTCGTCTACAACCTCCCCGGTATCCCGAGCGGGCTCAATCTGACCGTCGACGCCTTGGCAGGGATCTTCTCCGGGACCATCACATCCTGGGACGACCCGGCCATCGTCGCGCCGAACCCCGGAGTCGACCTCGCAGGGCTGCCGAGTATCTCGGTGGCCTACCGCTCGGACGCCTCCCTCGCGAACACCGTCCTCAGCGACTATCTCGCGAGCGGCAATTCGACCTGGCAGTCCCGTTACGGCACCGGCGCCACGGTCCCGTGGCCGGTCGGATGGCCCGCGAACGGAAGCGCGGCCCTCCTGGGGCACGTCGGCACCACCCCGGGTTCTATCGGTTTCGTTCAGCTGATGAACAGTTCGCTCGCGGGTGTGTCGACCGCGCGGCTGCAGAACCCCGACGGAGGGTTTGTCTCACCCGATCCAGCGAACGTGACGGACGCGGCCGCGGCGGCCGGAACTGGGCCCGCCGTGCTCGCAAGCGACTGGGCAAACGTCTCGCTGGTGAACGCCCCCGGCGCCGCGAGCTACCCGCTCACGGTGCTCACGTACGTCGGCCTCTACCGCGACCTCGGAACCGCCTACGGCGGAGCATTCCCCCTGACGAACGCCACCTGGCTGATGACGCTCCTCTGGTGGCTATCGGAATCCGTCGCCCTTGCCCCGTTGCCAAGCCCCTACGCCGCTGAGGCACAGAGTGCGATGACCAACGTGACGTACGACGGGCAAAAGATCCTCCAGGTGCAGGAATCGGAAACCGGGGAGAACGGGGGGGAGACCGGTGAATTCTGACGGACCTGGTCGGCTCCGCCCAGCCTTTAAGACGGGGGCCTCCGCTATTCACGTCTGGTGGCCGAGAGAATGGCCGTGAGCACCGGACCGACGTCGCCGTTCCCGCGACTTCTGGGCGAGGTGGCCGGGACGCGCACGCTCCTAGTCCTGCTTGCGGCGACGGTCGTTGTCTCGGGCGTGGTGTTCGCCGAAGCCGGCGCCGTGGCAGGGGTGTGGGCGGCCGGGGCCGCCGCACTCGTCGGCACCGTTGTCTTGCTCCTGGCCCCCGGGCTCTCGCCTGCGGCGACGACTTCGTCGCCCCCCGCGCCGGCGACGCGAAAGAGCCCGGCACGACTCCCCTCCGTCTTGGCACTCGTAGTCGTCGACAACTTCCTCCTCGGGGCGTTCCTGGTCTGGGGAGGGCTGGTGCACGCTGCGGGTCCGCTCGGGAACCTAGCCGCCGTCGTCCTTTCGCCCGCATTCCTGATTGTTTCGGCTGGCGAGATCTTGGCGCTGACCCTGCTCGGGGCCCAAGGAATCGACGCCCGGCTCCGACTGATGCTCGCGATCGAGGCGCTCCTGGTGCTCCTGACTCCGGCGGCTCTCCCGAACGCGCAGTGGGCTTGGGCGGCTGCCCTCGGGGGCAGCGCCCTCCTCGTAGCGGTGTTCGTGATGGCGTTCCAATTCCTCTACCGGGTCAAGCAGCTCTCCCCGGCGATCTCCCGGTTCCTGATCGAGTGGACGAGCGCCGCCGCGGTCCTCGCCGCCGGATGGTTCCTCTGGTGGTTCGAGGGCTCCGTGGTCCTCCTTGTCGCTGGGGTCCTGGGGCAGATCGCGCTGGTGCTGTACACGACGCTGGGGACGGGGCTGGGGAACAGCGGGACCCGGGTCCCCTGGGTGATGCGGCCGTTCTGGGTGTTCGGGGTGCTCCTCTCCGTCTTCCTCGCCGAGTTCTTCCTGGGCGCCCTTCTCGACCTCTCGATCGCGGGGCCTGGCTTCCTGCAGTACATCCCGTTCGTGCCCCCTACTGGAACGACGGCGGCCGTGACGGCCAAGCTCGTCTACAACGGCTTGTGGTTCGGCTCGGCGATCCTCGCTTCGGCCTGGTTCCTGGTGCTCCTCGGGTTCACCATGGGCCCGCTGGTGGCCTTCAAGATCCGCGAGACCCATGAACGGGCGCAGAAGTACCGCCTCGCTCTCACGATCGGGGTCTTCGCCCTCGCCTCGATCTACATCCCTAGCCTGACCTCCTCTACGCCACTCGCGAACGTCCCGTGGCTCCAGAGCGTCCCGGTGATCGGATGGGGCTTCGGGCTCCGGGGGGGCGGACCGTTCGAGTCCGGCATCTTCCTCGCGGTGATCCTGATGTACGTTTCCGTCGGGGTCCTCACGACCCTGTTCGGCCGCAAGGCGCTCTGCTCGGTGATGTGCGGAGCCGCGCTCCTCTACCAGGGTACCGCGATCAACGAGATGCGCCAGTTCAACCAGACCTCGCGCGTCGGGAAGTACTTCCTGGGCAGCCAACTCTCGACCGCCTACGTCGCCGCGTCGGGGGTGGCCCTGGTCTCACTCTTCGGGATCTCGGTGGCCGCGTTCCTGCACCTGCTTCCCGCCGTTCAGGTGGCCAACGGGCAGTTCGACACCGCCGCCCTCCCGTTGCCGGTGATGCTCTACTTCGGGGGGGTCTGGTTCGCGATGTTCGTCACGGTCCCGTTCCTCGGGACCTACAACTGCGCTACGACGGGGTTCTGCCACTGGGGGGCCCTCAGCATCCCGTTCGCGAAGGTCGGCTTCTTCAAGCTGAAGGTCAAGGACAAGAAGGTCTGCCAGGAGTGCACGACCTTCGACTGCGCGAAGGCGTGCCCCGTCGCCCTCGTCGACATGCCACTCCACTTCCGGACCAAGGGGGAGTTCAAGAGCACGAAGTGTTGCGGGGTCGGCGACTGCGTGGAGGCCTGCCCGTACGGGAACATGTACCACCAGGACGTGCGGTTCTGGCTCCTCCGCAAGATGACCGGGCGTGACCCCACCCCCCGGACGCCCCCGGCCCGAGGAACCCCGCTCCCGATGGTCGGCACCTCCGGCTCTCGGGACCTCGCAGGACCGACCGCGACGCTTCACCCCGAGCGGTCTGCGGAGCCCGTCGTCGTCTGAGACGTCCGGGTCTGCCGGATCCCATCGGTCGGCGTCACACGGGGCGAATTCGTCTCGGAGCGAATTTTCATAACCCCGCCCCCACCTCTATTCTATGATGGACCGGTTCCGGCCCCGCCGGCGTCCCGGCCGCCGAGCGGTCTCGGAGATCATCGCGACGATCCTCCTGCTCGCCATCCTGATCATCGCCGGAGCGATCCTCTGGACCTTCCGCATCTACACGCCCCCGGTCGCCCCCTCCGTGTCGATGGTCTATCGCAGCGGTGGAAGCAACCCCGTGTGGGGGGACCCGACCGACTGCCAGCCGCTGGGAACGTGGACGTACCCTCTGTTGGCCTCCCAGTACACGGCGTGGGGGGACGCCTGGTGGAACCAATGCGAGTTCTTCAGTGAGGACGAATACCCGACCCCCGGCAACTTCACCTCCATGAACACGTCCGAGATCATCTTCCATCAGATCAGTGCGAACGACATCTCGCTCGCGGACGTGAACTTCACGTTCCTCTGCAACGGGGCGTATGCCCCGTCCCCGTATACGGAGGACAAGACGACGGTGCTGCTCACGGGGACCCTCGCGGACATGACCTGGTTTCCTGGAGTCGAGGGGGAGGCCCCATCGAACGCACCCCTCCTCGGGAACTGCGGCGGGTTCGATATGGGCGAGGAAGCGGGGGTAGCCTACGGGAACCTGTTCACCCGCCTCACGATTTTCATTCCCCTCACCAACACCTCCTCGTACCTCCAGAACGGGGACTACATGATCCTCTACATCCACAACGGCGGGTACCCCCTCGACTACGCGTGCGTCGAGGGTTCGCCCACGGCTCCGGAGCCGCCCTCTCAGCCGTGGGCGGGGGACGCATCCGTTTGCCCGCCGGCCGCGGGCCACCCGGACGGGATCGTCAACGGTCCGATCCTCGACATCGACGACTACCACGGGGCGCCCCCCTGGTGCTTCGAGAGCATCTTGGCCTGCACCATCGACATCACCTACACCGGCACGCCGGCCACCTTGCTGGCGTCCATCCCCGTCTACGACCTGACCCCTCCGACCGGAGGCTGAACCCGAGGGAGTGCACCGTGACCACGCCCGATAACCCGACCGGCGTCCCCGTTGCCCCGCCGCCCCCCGAGCCGGGTCCGCGCCGGTTCCGGCGGCTCACCCGGCGTCAGTGGGTATGGACTACCCTCTTCGCGGTCGCCCTGGCCGTTCTCGTGTTCCTCCTTGTCCTCGTGGGGGTAGGCTACCTCCGACTCCCCTCGTCGAGCTCGAGCAAGCCGAGCGTCACGGTGACCGCCGTCGACTGGACCGTCGAACAGGGCACGAACGGCCATGGGGTCGGTTGGTTCGGCAAGAACCAGTTCAACTACACCGGCGCGACCGGCTGGTTCCCGCCGACGTTCGCGGCGGGCTCGCAGCTCCAGGTGTCGTGGTCGATCTCGAACTTCGATACCGTCAACCACACCATCTACAGCGTCTCGGTCGGTGCGCCGTTCACCCTGGACCACACCTTGCCCGCGCTTCCGATGACCGTGTTTGTGGGGGACGACGGCAACACCCTTGGGATCTGGGTCACGACCTCGTCGTCTACCAGTGGGTCGTACGTGCTGGATATCACTGTCGATGCCCTGAGCGGCAGCTGAGCAGCGCCGGAGGCCTGCCCACTCCCGCCCTAGGCTGGCCGGGTCCTACCTCGGGCCCTCCGGCGAGCGGCCCACCCCGCGTGTGCCCGAGGGAAGATTGATAACGTATCGCTCGCCTGAATACAGCGATGCGCATCCGCACGCACCGTCGGCGGCCCGACCGGCGGGCGGTCTCCGAGATCATCGCCACCATCCTCCTGCTGGCGATCACGATCGTGGCCGGCACGATCCTGTGGACCTTCCACGTCTATACCCCGCCGACGGCCCCCACCACTTCGTTCACCTACCGCAGCGGGGGAAGCAACCCGGTCTGGGGCGACCCCACGGACTGCCAGCCCCTCGGGTCGTGGACCTATCCGCTCCCCGCCGCCCAGGACACCGTCTGGGGCGACGAATGGTGGAACGAGTGCGAGTACTTCAGCGAAGACGAGTACACGACGCCCGGCAACTTCAGCTCCCTCAATACTTCCGAGATCATTTTCAGCCAGCTCAGCTCCAACGCACTGCCGCTGACCGACATCGAGTTCCAGTTCGTGTGCAACGGCCTCTACGCCCCCTCCCCCTACACGGAGGCCAAGACCACGGTCCTCCTCACGGGAACGCTGAGCAACATGACCTGGTTCCCAGGGGTCGAGGGCCAGGCTCCCGCAGGATCCCCCACGCTCGGCAACTGCGGGGGGTTCGACATGGGAGCGGAGGCGGGGGTATCGTTTGGCAATCTCTTCACTCGACTCACGATCTTCGTCCCATTGACCAACACGTCCCAGTATCTGGAGAACGGGGACATTCTCCTGCTGTACATCCACAACGGGGGCTACCCCCTGGATTACGCCTGCGTGGAGGCGAGCGGACACAATGAACCCCCGGCCCAGCCCTGGGCGAACGACGCCGCCATCTGCCCGAACGGGATCACGGGAGGGCCGCTGCTCGACGTGGACGACTACCACGGCGCTCCGCCTTGGTGCTTCGAAAGCATCCTGGCGTGCACCATCAACATCATCTACACGGGGGCCCCCTCGATCCTCCTGGGATCCATCCCGGTGTACGACCTGACGCCCCCAACGGGCGACTGAGTAGGAACGCAAGGCGCAATGACCTCGTGTCGAGCGGCCGCTGGTCCCGCGCCCGAAGGACTCCGCCGCGGCGGGTGGTGAGCCGATGCGTCGTGTCGCACGCCGCCGTGTTCTCTGGGCAGCACTGTTCGCGGTGGCTATCGGAGTCCTGGTCCTTCTCCTAGTCCTCATCGGTATCGGATACCTTCGGCTATCCACCTCCAGTTCGACCGGGAACCAGGTGACCGTGACCGCCGTGCACTGGAGCGTGGAACAGGGCACGAACGCCGCCGGTTCGGGATGGTTCGGGAAGAGCCAGTTCAACTATACGGGGGCGGACGGCTGGGTTCCCCCGACTTTCGCCGCCGGCGCTCAGCTGACCGTCAACTGGGCAATCTCCAACTTCGACACCGTCGAGCACAACATTACGGCGGTGAGCGTGGGCTCGCCATTCGTTCTTGCCGCCACCCACCCGAATTTGCCGATGGTTGTCATCGTTGGGGATGACGGCGGTACCCTGGGGGTGATTGTCACGACGCCCAGTTCGCTGAGCGGTTCCTTCGTGCTACAGATCACGGTGGACGCTCTGGGTTAGAGTCAGGGGCTCTTGCCCGAACCGTCGGGGTCAGTCGTATCATCCTCCTCTGGTGCCCGTCCGGCGAGGCTCCACGTTGATGAGCCAATCTCGGCCCCTGTTGCTGGGCCACCCAACAAACGCGGCCTGCCGCCCCCAGGACCATCTCATCTCCCAGGATCTCTGGCATCCATGCGGGGTGCTCCCGAAGGAGCACACCCCTCGTTGAGCGTCTCAGGGTTCTGAAAACAAGCGGCTCGGCAGTGGGTTTCGACCCACCGCCGGGCGGGGGAAAGGGTTAGTCGCTGGCCGGGCTCGCCCCAAGTCTAGAGCAGAGAGACCGCCGCGGTCGTGCCCGAGTAGCTGCCCTGGCCGATGACCACGAACGCGATACCCTGGCCCGTCGCTCCGCCGGTGTTCAGATCGATCGTGATCGTGTACAATCCGGCCGATAGGGAGCTCCCACTCGAGGTGCCGCCGCCGTAGTTCGCGGTCGGGAAACCGGCAGTCATCACCAATGCGGCCCCCCCGGCGATATTGGCAGTCCAGGCAACTGCGGTACCACCGGTGTTGACGATGGAGAATGCGCAGTTCGAAGTGCCGGTCGGGCAGGCGTATGCGTTGCCGGTCGACTGAGAGATTACCTCAAACAGCACGCTACCGAACGTAACGGTTGACTGCTCGATGGTCAGCGTCTCGACGAAGTCGCCGGACTTGCATCCAGTTGTGGCGACTGTTCCCGAAGCGCAGGTTCCGCTGCGAACATTGCCCGCGGCGAAGGCGCTCCCAATCGGCGTCGATCCCGGCCCGTGCGTCAGGCCCGAAATCAGCACGTACAACACGGCGGCGAGCACGACCGTGATCGCGACGAGCAAGATCGTCGCGATGATCGGCGATACCGCGCGCTTCCGCGCCTTTCTCCAGCTTCGTTCGTTGTGTCCCCAGACGTTCATTCGCTTTGTCCTCCGAGGGTCCCAAGACCCGCGAGGTCCCCTACTGCCAACAGGTAGTATTTGAATCCACACGGTCCCTCTGGCGACAATGAACGATGTCAAAATCGTTAATCAACGTAATACACACCAGTACGCATAGTGACACACCGGCTCACGTCAGGGGAAGCCGTCTCCAAAATTGGGGCTAACGGCCCTTCGGGCGCCCCAAAGGGGGCGACGGGCAGGGCCGGGGAAAGCCATGGATCGCAGCCGCACTGGGCCCATCGGAACGCTTCGGGCGCGCAGTACAATCGGATGGCATGTTATACATGGCCGATCCAGTGCACAGTGCGCGTTCGACCGGTTTGGTGACTTGTTCGACACGTCAGAAAATCGATCCGGTCGCGTACACTTTTTTTTCTGATAAGCGAACGTGCCCTTGTTTAAGTAGGAGGAGTTTGCTTGACCCTTCTTGGCTGTGTTCGACAACGCTCCGAACCGGGAAAACGCCCGCTCGCGCGGGACCGACGTCTCCCGGGAGGGTGCCGAGGATGCGCGCATCGCGCTACGGTGCAACCGCAAGGAGCTCCAGCTGGTCGACTCGTACGTGGCGAACGGCGAGTTCCCGACCCGCTCGGAGCTCATGCGCGCGGCGCTGCACGCCTTCCTCCGCGCCCGGACCTTGTCGGCCGCACCGACGCCCGCCGTGGACGCCGAGGGGTACGTCGAGGTCCCCGTGCGCCTACGGCCCGAGGAGTACGCCGGCTTCGAGACCTACAGCCGCCACGTCGCCAACGGGCGCCCGGTCCGGGACATCCTGGCCGAGATCGTCCGCCGCGGCGAGATGGAGCTGAAGGTCCAGGAGCTGGTCGCGCGCGCGAGGACCGCCGTGCGCGACGCGGTGGAGACCCGCGCCCAGGTCGGCTCGCTCCAGGAGAGCGGGAAGGACCTCGAGCGGAGGGGCGTCGTGGGCCGGTAGAGGACGGAGGGATGAGAGACAGCCAAGGGGTGGGTTGTGGCGATCTACAGGGACGAAGAAGCTGAGAGAGACCGAATGTACACGCCCGGCAACGACGTGCTCGAAGGGGCGTGGGCCCACCAGCTCCGCCTCGGACAGGACGTCCGGTTCGTCCTCGCCGCCGTCGGCGGAGGGGGCATCCGGGTCGCCGCCGAGATCGCCAAGCAGCACATCCGTCACCTAGAGACCGTCGCGATCAACTGCGACCCCAACGTCCAATCCTTCGAGGAGTTCGACCGCCGGGTCTACCTCGGCCCCGACTCGGGCATCGAGCGGGACACCGGAGGGTCCCCCATCGTCGGGGGCCTCCTCGCCCGCGCCGCCGAACCCGCTCTCGAGCGGATCTTCGACGGGGCGACGTTCGTCATCGTGGTCGGGAGCCTCGGGGGTGGGGCGGGCAGTGGCGCGCTTCCCTACCTGCTGGAGGTCGCGAGCCGCCACGCCGAGGTCGTCAGCGCCTTCGTCATCCGTCCGTTCCGCTGCGAAGGAGAGCGCCGGGCCCTCGCGGACCGCGCGATCGGTCGCCTCCACTTCGTGGAGGCGTTCGTCGAGAAGCGGGAGCAAGGCACCGCCTCCCTCCGCACGCTCGACAACGAGTCGCTCGTCTCCTCCTACGGCGGCATGGCGTTCGGCCACATCGCCCAGCACTGGGCCGAGCTCATCCGCCAGCACATCGAGACCGCCTTCCTGGCACCGACCGAGGCGCTCCTCGAGGCCGCTCGGGCTGCCCACATCCCCCAGCTCACTCCGATCAACGCGGTCCCCGAGGTCGGACTCCCCGCCGTCGCGGTCCCCCAGGCACCCGCCCCTCTTCCCGCCGAGATTCCCCCCCTCTTTCCCGCCCTGAACGCCGAGATGCGCCCTGAAGTGGAACTGACGTTCGAGATCGTCCAGCCGGCACCACCGCCCGAGGCCCGTTAGACCACCGCGGAGGGGGCCCCCTCCCGCCGCCCCCTCCCGAACCACGGCGCCGGCCGCTGTCGCCCTCTAACTTTATCAGGAGCCCGGGCTCGGTGCCTTTCGATGGACGGACGCCACTACACGGTCCTCTTCCTGCTCGTGCTGCCCGCCGTCCTCATCGGAGTGACGGTCTGGCAGTTCGCCTCGAACCCGCTCTCGATCTTCGTCCTTCTGGCCGTGATGATGGTCGGCGCGTTCTACCTGCTGAGCTACAACACCGCGTTCGCCTAGCGGTCGTCCGCCGTCTCAGCCGTACATCTCCGACCCGGGTGGGGTGGTTTCCGGGGGGGCTTCCGTGGGCCGGCGCTGGAGCGCGGCGCGCAGGACCCGCTCGATCTGCTCGGCCTGTTCGCGCAGCGGCTTGGTGTCGATCCGCAGCTCGGGCATCAGCCGGTCGAGCGTCTCGATCAGCGCCGCCCCGGCTCGGTGGTCCGGGAGCCCCTCGGCAACCCGCGCGCTCACGAGGAGCGCCACGACCGGGATGGGCCGTCCGATCGACTGCACCAGCAACGCGCCCGACACCCCTCCGATCACCCCGTCCTCGAGGGGACGGGCCCGGGCGGCCAGGAACGTCTTCTGGAGGGCGGGGTCGGCGTTCGAGAAGGCCGCCCAGATGTGCTCTTCGGGGTCGGGTTCGGGGCTCTTCTCGGGCTCGGCCTCGTCCGGGTGGGGGACGACGCCCTCGAGGCAGATGATCATCCGCGCCTTGCGCGCCTCGGCGCCGGCAAGGATCGCGCGCGCCAGCGCATTCGCTTGCGGAGGCGTCGGCGGGAACTCGGAGAGCACCAGCCCGAGGTCCTTGCGCCCGTAGACCCGGACCGTGGGGTTGACCTCTCCACCCTGGACGACCGCGATCGGGGCGATGTCGGGCGAGTCGAAGCGGCCCACGCGGGGGATCTTGAGGGCCCGGATCATATAGTGGCCCGCGACGAGAGTCGCGAGGCCCGCGCTCGGGAAGGCCGACAAGAGGACCGACCCCGCCGCGATTCCCGACCCGGCCGCTCCCTCATCCTTCCACGTATACTCCATGGGCTCGCTTCCGGGCGGACGAACGCGGGGTCCCCTTTATGCCCACCGGTCCCGACAGTGGCCAGACGAGCAGCTCCGCCACAATAGGCCCAAGTACTCCCCGCCGCTCGCCGGCCCGCATGGGACTTCCGCTGCGGGACCTGGTCGAAGCGCAAGAGCTGCCGTGGGAGGCGCTCGCGGGTCGCACCCTCGCGGTCGACGGCTACAATGCCGTCTACCAGTTCCTCGCGACCATCCGCCAACGCGACGGCCGGCTGTTCACCGACGCCCAGGGACGGGTCACGAGCCACCTGATGGGGTCGTTCTACCGGACGACCTCGCTCCTCGGGGAGGGGGTCCTCCCCGTGTGGGTCTTCGACGGCAAGCCGCCGGACCGAAAAGCCGGCACGATCCGAGAGCGGGTCGCGGCGAAGGAGCGGGCCGAGGCCCAGTACCAGGAAGCGCTCGCGGCAGGTGACCTGGAGACGGCGCGCAGGAAGGCGGCGCAGACGTCGCGCCTCACCCGTCCGATGGTGGAGGAGATCGTCGCGATGCTGGGCACGCTCGGCGTGCCGACCGTGCAGGCGCCGAGCGAGGGCGAGGCCCAGGCCGCGGTCATGGCCGCCCGCGGGGTCGTCTGGGGGTCGGCCTCCGAAGATTACGACAGCTTGCTGTTCGGTGCCCCTCGGCTCGTTCGGGGCCTCGCCGCGCGCAGCCGCGGCGGAGCGAGCCCCGGAGCCCAGATCATCGACCGCGACGAACTGCTCGCCCGTCTCGGGATCTCGGGCGAGGAACTGATCCTCATCGGGATCATCGTCGGGACCGACTTCAACGACGGGGTGGCGGGATACGGGCCGAAGAAGGCCCTCAAGGTGGTCCAGGAGCACCTCGGCTTTGCCGCCACTCTCGAAAAGGTCGGGATCGACGCCGCCGAAGGAGAGGAGGTCGCGACGATCTTCCGCCACCCGGAGGCGATCGACGTCACGCTCCCGCCCTTCGGACCTGTTGATGAAGGAGCCGTCCGGCACATGCTGGTCGACGAGCACGGGTTCGCGGAGGCTCGTGTGAAGGCGGCGATCGCACGGGCTCGGACCCGGCCGCGCGCCGCGACCAGTCCGGCCGAGGCCAAGGGCCACCAGACCCTGCTCGACGCCTTCGGAGGCAGCTCGTGAGCCGGTTCGAGTGCGTGCCGAACTTCTCGGAGGGACGGGACGCAGAGAAGGTGGAACGGATCGCGGCCGCGGCCCGCGGGGTGCCCGGCGTGACCGTCCTGGACGTCGAGCGGAACGCCGACCACGACCGGGCCGTGATCAGCCTCGTGGGCGAGGGGGAGGGCCTCTTGGAAGCGGTATTCCGCATGATGAAGGTCGCGACGGCGACCATCGACCTCACGCAGCACCAGGGCGAGCATCCGCGGATGGGCGCGACCGACGTCGTGCCGTTCGTCCCGCTCGGCAGCTCCACGATGGCCGAGGCGGTGCGCCTCGCCGAGCGCCTCGGGGAGCGGGTGGCCCGCGAGCTCGAGATCCCGGTCTACCTCTACGCCCAGGCGGCTCGGCGGCCGGAGCGGGCCGACCTCGCGAAGGTCCGGGAGGGTCAGTTCGAGGGGATTCGGGCGACGATCGGCACCGACCCCGCGCGGACCCCCGACTTCGGACGACCGGCGGTGCACCCGACCGCAGGCGCCGTGGCAATCGGCGCTCGTCCGATCCTCATCGCCTACAACGTCCTGTTGAACACCCCGGACGTGGCGATCGCCAAGCAGGTCGCCAAGGCGGTTCGCGCCCGCGACGGGGGACTGCCCGACGTGAAGGCCCTCGGCTTCGCGATCGCCGAGCGGGACCGGGCCCAGGTGTCGATGAACCTGACCGACTTCCACGTTACCCCGGTGCACCGTGCCTTCGAGGCGGTGCGCAAGGAGGCCCGGCAGCGAGGCGCGGACGTCGAGGAGTCCGAGGTCGTGGGCCTCATCCCGGAGGACGCGCTCTTCGACGCCGCCGAGCACTTCCTCGAGCTGCGGGGCTTCGACCGGGCGGCGATCCTGGAGCGGAAGGTCCGCGCGGTCGACGCCATGCCCGGAGGGGAATCGATCGCGTCGTTCACGGTCCGCCTGGCGGCCCGGACGCCGACCCCCGGGGGCGGGAGCGCCGCGGCGATCGCGGGCTCGCTCGGGGCCGCGCTGGGGGAGATGGTGCTCGCCTACTCCTACGACGCCGCCCACCAGGACCCCGAGCTCGAAGAGCTCCACGGGGAGCTGGAGGGGGCGCGAACGCGCTTCCTCGAGCTCGCCGACGAGGACGCCCGGTCGTACGACCTCGTGCGGGGGGCCCGGCGGGCCCGCAAGGCGGCTCCCGGCGACCCGAAGGCCGAGGAGGGGTACCTCGCCGCCCTCCGCGGAGCGGCCGAGGCGCCCCTCGGGACGGCCCGGCTCGCCTCCGAGCTCTCCGGACAGTTGAGGGGGGTCCAGGGTCGTACGAAGGCGGCCCTCGAGAGCGACATGGTGACCGCCCTCGCCCTATTCCACGCGGCGATGAAGGGGGCGCTCGCGAACGTGGAGATCAACCTCGTGGACCTCAAAGCCATCGGCGCCTCCACGGAAGAGATGGAACGCGAGGTCGCCGGCCTCCGGGCCCTCCCGTAGGTCCGCATGCCCGACCCAGCGCCCGTACCGGCGTCGCGGCCCCACGTCTGGATCAACTGCGCCGCCTCCGTCGACGGCCGGCTCGCGTTCGCCAAGGGCGCCCGGGCCCGCCTCTCGGGTCCGGAGGACCTGGCGAGGGTGCACCGGCTCCGGGCGACCTCCGACGCGATCCTGGTCGGCGTAGGGACGGTGGTCCTGGACGACCCGTCGCTCCGGGTGCACTGGGAGCTGGTGGAGGGGCTGGCGCGGCGCTCGCCCGTGCGGGTCGTGGTCGACTCGTCCGGCCGGACCCCGGAACACGCCCGGATCCTGGACGGCTCGGTCCCGACGATCGTGGCCACCAGCGAGCGGAACCACCGGAAGTATCCCGATTCGGTCCGGACGGTCGTGAGCGGCCGCGACACGGTCGACCTCAAGCGACTCTTCACCCACCTCCGGGACGAGGGCATCGAGCGGCTGATGGTCGAGGGAGGCGCCCGGATCATCGCGAGCGTGGTGCGGGGCGGTCTGTTCGACCGCTGGACGATCTACTACGCGCCGGTCGTCATCGGGAGCGGGACCGCGCCTCCGCTGGTGGAGGGAGAAGAGGCGGTCGGGCCGGACGACCTCGTCACGGTCTCCCTGGAGGGCCTCGAGCGGCTGGGGGCCGGCTACCTGGCCACCTACGGGCCGGCTCCCCCCGCGCCGCGTCCGTCGGCAGCGCTATAGCGCCCCGGCCGACCTACCGGTCCCGAGCGTCGGATGCGGGCCGGGTGGGTAGTCGTCGGGGTCGTTCTCCTCCTCGTCGGGGCGGTCCTCGTCTTCGTCCCGCTCATCCCTCAACCGGACCACACGGTGACCTACGGACGCACGGGGTTCACGGCCAACCTGACCGCCTACTCCCTCACCGGTTCGATCGCCGGCACGTTGAGCTGGAACTCGAACGCGACCGTGGAGTTCTGGTTCGCGTCCTGCCCGTCCACCGACTGCCTCGCAAGCTCCGTCAAGGTCCAGACCGAGAACGGCACGAGCGGCACGATCTCGTTCTCCTACCCGAGCGGCACCGAGATCGCCGCGCTCATTGCCGGGGGGCCCGCCGGTTCCACCGCGACCGTCAAACTGACCTTGACCGAGCCGACCTACGGCTCCCTCCTCATCCTGGTCGGCCTCGCGCTCCTGCTCGTGGGGATCGTGTTGCGCCGGAAGCCGTCGCCCGCTCCGGTCACCGCCCCGCCGGCCCAGGCTTCGTCGGCGACCCCGCGGGAGGCGTCCTCCCCCGCGCCGACCGCCGCGGCCACCCAGCCGCCGGTCGCTGGGTCTAAGTAGCCCCGCAGGACGTACTTTCGGGCGAACCCATGGGAACTGTTGCTCAGGCCCCCGTCCCCGGCCGCCCGCTCGGGGTCGCCATCCTGGCCGTCCTCATCGGCCTCCTGGGGTTCATCACGCTCATCGCCGGGATCTTCCTCCTGGTTGGCGTGGCGGCGGGGGCCTTCCTCGCCGTCCCCGGCTTCTTCGGCTACGGGGGACTCACGCTCGGGGCGATCATCCTCGTCATCGGGATCGTCCTCCTCGCGGTTGCCTACGGCCTGTGGGACCTGCGGATGTGGGCGCTCGCCCTCGCGATCCTGGTCCTGATCTTCTACCTCGTCATCTATGCCCTGGGCGGGGACTTCCTTAGCCTCGGGTTCATCGTCTCCCTCATCCTCTTGCTGTACCTCGTCGCGGTCTCCCGACACTTCTCCTAAATCGGGGTCCTCCCTCTCAGCCCTGCCGTCAGCCGACGCACCGCTTATCAACCGGGGCGCCTCCCCGTCGCCGGGGAACCGTCGTGAAACTCGTACACTTCACCCTCGCCGACCAGTTCCACTTCGGGATGATCACCGACGCCAACGAGTACATCGACCTCGACACCGCCTGCCGCGACTACTTTGGCGTCAACCCGGTAAAGGGAGCCGACCCGAGCCGGTTCCGCGACATGCAGAACTACTTCCAGGGCGGCTCCGACTCCGTGGCGGTCACGAAGAAGATCACCGACTACATCGAGCGACGGCGGGCGATGGGCTGGACGCCCCGAGCGGCGACCGGCGCCCGTTTCCTCTTCAAGGCCGAGGAGGGCGTCAAGCTCCTCGCGCCGGTGGTCCGGGGGGCCAAGATCTACCTGCTCGCGACCAACTCGAAGAGCCATCTCGCCGAGACCGGGAGGCCGGCCCCGAAGCAGCCGTATGCCTTCACCCGGTTCTACAACAGCCTCGTCGGCCCCAGCGAAGCCTTGGTGCTCAACCCCGCCGGCACGTTCCCCGACGTGGAGCTCGAGCTCGCCCTCGTGATCGGCCGCCGCGGCAAGCACATCCCCGCGGCGAGCGCGATGGAGTACGTGGCCGGCTACACCATCGCCCTCGACATGGGGTACCGCGACCTCCAGTACCCTGAGGGCGGAGCGGTCGACTGGGTTATGGGCAAGGGGTTCGACGGGACGATGGCGGTCGGGCCGTGGGTCATCCCGAAGGAGGAGGTTGGCGACCCGTACCCTCTACGGATGGAGCTCTCCGTCGGCGGGGAGCTCCGCCAGCGGGGCGACAGCTCCGACTACATCTTCCGCATCCCCGAGGTCCTGGCGCACCTCTCCAAAGGGATCACCTTCGAGCCGGGGGACATCGTCTCCCTCGGGAGCCTCGGGGGGACCCCCGGCTTCGAGTTCGGCCAGGAGTCGCGCCGCCTCAAGGCGGGGGACAAGATCGAGGCTCAGATCGAGAAGGTCGGCCGGCTGGTGCTCCCGGTCAAAGCCGAAGCGACGCCTCCCCCCGCAGGGTCAGAAAAAGCGCCGCCGCCGTAGGAACCTCGCCCTCCGCCCCGGGGGTCCCGTCGAGCGTGTCGTCCCCCCACGGGTAGTGGACTGTCTCCTGGAACGTGATGCTCACGCGCTCGCCCGCGGGGCGCGGGACCGGCGCGTCTCGCAACGGCTCGAACTTCTCCAGCGCGTCCCGAGCCACCGGCATGACGCGGAAACCCGTCCCCCCGTGCAACGAACCCGGCAGGCGAATGAGCCGGTGGATGTCCGTGGTGACCGGAGCGTCGGTCTCCCCCTGGACCTCGACGGCCGCCCGGGGCACGACGGCCTCCAGGAACTCCTCCTGCAGCGGGCCGAGCGCGTCCAGGTTGTGCGAGGCCCGCACCCGGGCGGCCCCGCCCTGCTGGAACAGGACCCGGGCCATTCGACGCGCATGGGGTTTCGGTATCCCCCAGGCGAGCAGGTCGGCTTCGGCGCTCCCACCCGACTCCCACCGGTCCAGGAGGGCCAGCACGGCCCGGGCCGTCCGGCCCCGCCATCCCGGGGAGTCGGGCGACGGCAGCTCCTGAAGACGGAGCGTCGACCGCCGCCTCCCGTCCGCCCCGTCCTCTCCGCCGACGTTGAGGTGGCGGGGCGCGACGACTCGCCGGGCGTCGAACCCGGTTCCCTGAATGTAGTCGACCAGCTCCCGGCGCTCCGGGCTCGTGAGCGGGAGGAACCGCGCGTCGCGCACGTGGACGTGGTACCCCCGGCCGCCCGAGAAGACGAAGGTGAGCTCCTCCGGCGGGATCCCGAAGTCCCCGAGAAGGAAATCGTCGACCAGGTCGATCAGGCGGGTCTTGACGAGGGCCAGCTGCCCGGCGTAGTCCAGCGCCGCCGCACCCCGCAGGTGGTCGGCGTCGAGGTCGAACAGGAGGTCGGCGCCGAGCCACTCCTTCCGCGCCATGGTCGGCTCGGCGGGCAGGCGGTAGTAGGCGGTCGAGTAGTAGACGTGCCGGGGCACCCCCCCCACGAGGAACCGGCGGAACTCCTCCGGCGAGCGGAGCGTCGTGTGGCGGCGCATCGTGGTGTCGGTGACGAAGGGGAAGGCTGCGAACTCCCGCCGTTCGAGCCGCGAGGGCGGCGGGATGGCGGTCGAGCCGTAGTACTGGGCGAACTGGTCCCGCGCCCAGGTGAGCGCAGGGCCCTCGAGGGCGACGGTCTTCGCCACGCGGCTACTCCTCGAGCGGCGTGACGCCCGGGCCCATCGCCTCTTCCACGGCGGCGTTGCGCCGCAGGCGGGCGAGCATGTGGAAGACGGTCGAGTGCTCGCTGCCGCGCAGCAGGAGCTCGACCGCCCGCGTCGCCCGCTCGAGCTGGTCCTCCTGCCCGATGAGCGCGACCGTGCCGCCGTAGACGCTCACGGAGCAGCCGGAGAGCTGTTCGATGCGCGAGCGGGCCTCCCCTCGGGTGCCGATGACCCGGGAGCGGATCCGACGAAGGGCCGCCTTCTCCTTCTTTCCGGTCGTGAACTTGATGTCGAGGATCCCGAGGTAGGTGTTGTCCCGAAGGAGGCGCTTGGCGCGCTCGGGCGAGAACCCGCGACCGATCGCGAGGACGATGTCGCGGGCCTGCATGACCCGAGCGGGGCCCGAGTCGGGGCCGCTGACGCGCACCTCCCCCTCTTCGCTGTCGATGTGCAGGTCGGTCGCGGTCCGCTGGGCGATGTCCCGACAGGTCCGTCCGCCCGGTCCGATAAGCACCCCGACCCGGTCCTCGGGGATCCGCACGTAGAGCGTCGGCATCGCTAGCTCTCCGCGGTGGCCGGCCTCAGGGCCCGGCCGCCCACCGCGTCCAGGAACTCCCCCGGCTCGGCCGGGAACCCCGCTCGGCGGAGGAATTTGGCGAAGTTGAGGATGTCGCGCTCCAGCAGGGCGAACGCCTGCGGGTGGTCCACCGCCACGGCCTGCGCTACGTCGATCAGGACCACCCTTCCCTGGTAGAGGAGCGTGTTGTAGGGGGAGAGATCCCCGTGCACGAGGTGGGCCTCCCGGACCATCCGGCCGATCTGCACGACCAGGTCACGGTACACCGCCTCCGGGTCGTCGATCTGGGCGTCGACGAGGCGGGGAGCGGCTCCCTCCTCGTTGCCGATGAACTCCATGACGAGGCAGTTGCGCAGGTGGCCGTAGGGGTGGGGGGCCCGGACCTCCGCGTCTGCTAGGCGGCCGAGGATCGTATGCTCCCGGCGGGTCCAGGCGATGATGAGGCCCCCGTAGTTGCGCACGCTCGTCTCCCGGCTCAGCTCCTCCAGCGCGTAGGCCGGCAGGTTGTGGAAGGTCGTGTTCCCGATCCGGTAGATCTTCACCGCGCGGTACTCCTCCCCCTTGGTGGCCCGGAACACCCCACCCTCCTTCCCGGTCGCGACCGGGAAGTCGATGGAGTCGAATTGACCCTGGCTCACGAGTCGCGAGACGGCGAGCAGGGTCCGGTGGTCGAAGAACTGGTCCAGGAGGTCCCTCTGGGAGGACTCCTTGCGCCGGTCCTCGAACCGCTCGCGGCGGCTCGGCAGGGCCACTTCCTCAGGGCGGGGCACGGACGAGCAGTACGCCTCGCTCTCATAGGGTCTTGGTCGAGGGCCCGCCGGGGCAGGGAAGGAGAGGCGGGGAGGTGGTGCGGGTGTAACCGCGACTATATCCCCGCCGCGCCGATGGTTTTCGCGATGTCGCCTCTCTGGCTCTCCGGATCCAATCCACGTGCTCTCCCCACCTCCCGTCGGACCGAGCCGCCGCGGGGGCGCGCGCCCGGGGACCTGGGGGGTCGCCTCGAGCGACCCGCCGACTACGACCAGATCTTCCGGGTGGTCCGGGAGGCCGTTCGGAGCGTCCTCGGGGTGGAGCGCCCGGGGCTCGGGCTCACCCTGTCCGACCTTCCGCCCCAGCTTGGGGCCTACTGGCAGGTGACGGGCAACATGATCGTCCTGAACGAGGGGCTCGTTGACGCGATGAGGGCCAACGCCCGGTCGCCGCTCGAGCTGAACTCGTTCGTCTACGTGATCCTCGCGCACGAGTACCTCCACGCCCTCGGTTACCTGGACGAGCGGGCGGTCCGTGAGGTGACCGCTCGGGTGACCCGCTCCGCCTTCGGGGCCGACCACCCGGCGACCCGGATGGCCGAAGGGGACCTGTGGCAGATGTTCCCGTTCCTCGCCTACGCCCGCGGCGGACGAGGACGGCGGCTGAAGGTGGTCTCTCGCTTCGACCTCGAGACCACGGGGACCTACATCCGATAGAGTAACGGGTCCCCGGGGCGGGGAACGGCCTTATTGCCGTTTCGTGCTTTGCCGAGACGGTTGAATGTCGGGAATTGACGTCACCCTAGGCATCACGCTGGTGGTCGGGGGGATCATCCTCTTCGCCCTCGAGCTCGTGCACCCCGGGGTCCTGCTCCTGATCCCGGGGTCGATCATCCTGGTGGCCGGCTTCCTCTACCTCCTGGTCCCGAACGTGCTCCTGGACAGCCCCTACGGCATCGCCATCCTTCTGCTGGCGGCGCTCGTCGCCACCCTGATCGAGATCCCGTACTACCGCCACGTCGCGCCGACCCATCGTCCGCTGAGCACCACCTCGAGCGGGCTCGAAGGGGAGGTGGGGATCGTGATCGCGCCGGTCGTGCCGGACACCCTCCAGGGAAAGATCCGCATCAAGTCGGAGGTATGGTCCGCGCGCTCGAGCGTACCGATCCCCGTCGGCGCCCAGGTCCGCGTAGTTCGCGGCGAGGGCGTCTCCGTCACGGTCCGGCCCATCGAAACCGAGGGCAACCACTAGGGAGGGCCGGCGCAAAGGTAAGGTCGTCACAGGAGGAGAGAGATGGATTACACACTCTACTACGTCGCCGGGTTCCTGGCCTTCGTCGTCTTCCTCGTGTTGCTCTGGCGGAGCATCTACACGATCAACCCCTACCAGCAGGGGATCGTCACCCGGTTGGGGTCCTACAAGGGGATCATCAACCCCGGCTTCAACATCGTCAGCCCGATCTCCAAGGTCGTCCCCATCGACCTCCGTACTCAGGTGCTGGAGGTCCCCCGCCAGGAGGTCATCACCAAGGACAACTCGCCGACCAACGTCGACGCAATCATCTACATCAAGGTGGTCGACCCGCCGAAGGCGATCTTCCAGGTCCAGGACTACCACATCGCGACGGTCGCGCTGGCCCAGACCACGCTGCGGTCGATCATCGGCGACATGGAGCTCGATGAGATCCTCTACAACCGGGAGCGGATCAACACCCGGCTCCGGGACATCCTGGACGAGGCGACCGACAAGTGGGGCGTCCGGGTGGACGCGGTCGAGATCAAGGAGGTCGACCCGGTCGGGCCCGTCAAGGCCGCGATGGAGGAGCAGACCTCCGCCGAGCGGCAGCGGCGCGCCGCGGTCCTCCGGGCGGACGGAGAGAAGCGCAGCGCCATCCTCGTCGCGGAAGGGCAGAAGCGTTCCCGCATCCTTCAGGCGGAGGGGGTCCGGCAGTCGAAGATCCTCGAGGCCGAGGGCGCGCGGGTCGCGACGATCCTGGAGGCCCAGGGTGAGGCCCAGCGCCTGCGGATCCTCTCCCTCGGGGCCGGGGTGCTCGACGCGAAGGCGTTGACGGTCCTCTCGCTGGACACCGTCACGGCGCTCGGCGACGGACAAGCGACCAAGATCCTCTTCCCGTTCGAGTTCTCCCGGCTGGTCGAGGGCGCGGCGGAGTACCTGGGCACCGGACGCACGGTCCCCGACCGCGCGCTCAACACGCTCACCGACCTCGAGCAGAAGATCGGGTCGATGGACGATATCCTCGGGCCGATCCCGAAGCAGGAGGAGCTGATGAGCGAGATCCGTTCGATCGAGGACGAGATCAAGGCCGAGACCGACGAGTCGGCGGCCATGGCGATCGGTACCAAGACCAAGAGCTCGTCCGTCCCCGGCCTCCCCGACGCGGACCAGTTCGCCCCACCCCCCCCGCCGGGGCCGGCCTCCGAGCACACCGGCTCGGCGCCGCCGGACCCGGGACGGGCGGCCTCCCCGGGGGGGTTCGACACACCCGCCCGGAAGCGGCCCCCACCCCCCACGAGCTAAGCCGGGCCTCCTCCCTCCGCTATAAGTCCCCCGCGGCGTGCCGGAGGCCGCGACCATGACGCCGAGTGTCCGTGTCGAGCGCCGAGACGCCGTCGCCGAAGTCCGCCTCTCCCGCCCGGACCGCCTGAACGCGGTGGACGTGCCCACCTTCCACGAGCTGCGGGCCGCCCTCCAGGAGGTCGCGCTGGACGTCAAGGTCCGGGCGGTGATCCTCACCGGCGAGGGGCGGGCGTTCTCGGCGGGGGGAGACGTCGCGGCGATGGACGAGGCCCGCGCCAAGGGCGACCTGGCCCGGATGTTCCACGAGCTCACGGGCGAGCAGGAGCTGATGATCCGGGAGATCGTCGGGATGCCCAAGCCGGTCGTCGCCTCGCTCCCCGGGGTCGCCGCGGGAGGGGGGCTCTCCCTCGCGCTGGCCGCGGATTGGCGGATCGGCTCGGAGGACGCCGTCCTCGTACCCGCCTTCCCCGGTCTCGGGGCCGTTCCGGACGGGGGCCTGACCTACTTCCTCCCGCACTTCCTCGGCATCGCGGCGGCCCAGGAGATCCTGTTCAGCAACGCCCGCATCGGCTCGCAGCGGGCGAAGGAGCTCGGGCTGCTCCATGAGGTCGTACCCGCGGCCGAGCTGGCCGCGAAGACGTGGGAGCGCGCCAGCGAGTTGGCCCGGGGGCCCACGCTCGCCTACGCCTGGATCAAGCGGCTCATGGTGTCCGCCTTCAGCGAGAGCCTCGAATCCCAGATGATGCTCGAGCGACGGGGGGCCGACGAGGCCGCGCGGGGCGCCGAGCTGCCGGAGGGGATCCGGGCGTTCCGGGAGAAGCGTCGGCCCAACTTCCCCCCGCCGGGGTGAGCCGGGCTAGGCCGGCGCCGCGAGCGGGGCCAGGGCCCCCGTGAAGCGTCGCTCCAGCTGACGCCGGAGCCGTTCCCGGACCCCGGGCCACTCCGACTCGAGGATGCTGTAGTACAGGGAGGTACGGTACCCTCCCCAGCTGAACTTGTAGTGGTCACGCATCAGCCCCTCGGGCACCGCACCGAGGCGCACGAGCGCCTCCTGCGAGCGCGTGTTCCTCAGGTCGGTCTTCAGCTGGACCCGGTGGACGCCCTCGTTCTCGAACGCGTTCCGGAGCATCAGGAACTTCGCCTCCGTGTTCACGGGGGTCCGCCACACCGACCGCTGGAGCCAGGTCCCGACCTCGACCCACTGGTCCTCCCGCGCGATGTCGAGGTAGCGGATGATGCCGACCGTCCGTTCGGGGACGCCGGCGCGGATCACGTACGGCGCGACCTCTCCTCGGGCCCGGCCGTCGAGAAGCTCCTCGACGAGCGCGGACATCTCCTCGGGCGTGTCCCCGTGGCGGATCCGCATGTACGACCAGATCTCGGGGTCGGCCCCCGCTTCGATCAGCCCCGGCAGGAGGGTGCGCTCGAGCGGGACCAGGCGCACCCAGGTACCCCGCATCTCGGTCTGGGAGTCGAACCGGCGCGGCGGGCGCCGCTTCGGACCCTCGCGGTCCGTCGCGCCGGTGGGAGCCCCGGTGCGTGGCGGAAGGACGGGCGGGCCCGCGGTCGAAGGAGGAGGGGTCCAGGGCCGCGCGAGGAACCGCTCGAGCCGAGTCTTCACATTGGGCCACTCCGTCTCGAGGATGCTGTAGTAGACGCTCGTGCGGAAGTGGCCGTCCGGAAGCTGGACCTCCTCCCGGAGTCGCGCCTCGGGCACCGCCCCGAGCCGCTCGATCGCCTTCTGCGAGCGGACGTTCCGCAGGTCCGTCTGGATCTGGACGCGGTGCGCCCTCTCGGTTTCGAAGGCGTGCCGGAGCATCAGGAACTTCGCCTCGGTATTGACGGGGGTCCGCCAGTACTCGGAGTCCAGGAACGTCCCCCCGATCTCGACCGCGTCGGAACGTCGGTCGATGCGCAGGAACCGTGTCATCCCGATCGCGCGGCCGCTCGCCCGCAACACGGTGGCGAACGAAAGGTCGGAGCCCGCCGCCTGCTGGGCCAGGAGCCCGCGGACCGCGCCCTCCACCTGGTCGACCGTGGACCCGGGCGGCTCGCGGAACAGCCGCGTGACCTCCGGGTTGCGGAGGGCCCAGGTAAGCTCGGGGACGTGCTCGACCGAGAGCGGAACGAGCTCGACGAACCGGCCCTCCAGCCGGACGGGGGTACGGAAGCTCGACTCCTCCACGGCCCGAGTACACCCGCCGGAGATAATGCCGTGGCGGTTCCGGCCGCGGGTTCCGGACCCCTCCGGCCGTCAGATTCCCCCGGCGATTCCGGGAGGAGTTAAATAACGAGGACGGGTCGCATTGAGTACTAGAAGGCTAGCGGAGGGAGGAGACGATGGAGGCGGGGGTCACGACGTTCCTGGTCTTCGTTGCGATCGCGGCCGCCTTCGGGGTGGGCTCGTTGATCGCGAACCGCACGCTCGGCGCCAAGCCACGGCGCTCCTACCTCCAAGGGACCACCTACGAGTGCGGCGAGGAGGCCGAGGGGGAGGCGCAGATTGACTTCCCGACCCAGCACTACACCTTCGCGATCGTCTTCGTCGCGGTCGATGTCCTGGGGTTCCTGCTCGCGCTCTGGGGCCTCACCTTCCGGGGGGTCAACTCCGGGTGGTACCCGGTGTTCATCGCCGCGGCGTTCACGGCCCTGGCCGTGACCGGCATCTACTACGCCTTGAGCGGGGAGAAGAGGTGGGTCGTATGAGCGCCCCGCCTTCCAGCCTGCCGACCAGAGTGGGGACCCCGAGCGCGGAGAGCTTCAAGCTCGAGGGGGAGCTGCCGATGGTCGACCAGCCCGCGGTCCCGTTCGTCGAGATCGAGACGGTCCGGGCCCAGGAGTTCATCCCGGCCGCCAAGGAGGCGCTGTCCGCGATGATCGCCGAGCAGGGCCAGAGCAAACTCGTCCGGCCGGCCTTCAACTGGGCCGGGCGGAACTCCCTCTTCCCGCTCCATTGGGGGCTCGCCTGCTGCGCCATCGAGTTCGCGAGCGCCTTCTCGGCACGCTGGGACTCCGAGCGGTTCGGCATCGTCCCCCGGTCCTCCCCGCGACAGTGCGACCTGATGATCGTCAACGGGACGGTGACCTGGAAGGTCGCCCACAAGCTGATCACCCTCTACGAGCAGATGCCCGAGCCCAAGTGGGTCATCGCCATGGGGAACTGCGCCACGGGGGGCGGGCCGTTCCGGACCGCTTACTCGGTCGTCCCCGGCGTCGACAAGCTCGTCCCCGTCGACGTGTACATCGCCGGCTGCCCCCCGCGGCCCGAGGCAATGATCGACGGGATCCTGCGCCTCGAAGACCTGATCCGAGAGCGGAAGGAGTAGGGGGTCCGTCGACCGGACCGACCGAGGAGCGCGATGCAGTCCGAGGACCTAGCGAAGGCCCTGACCCCCGTGCTCGGAGACCGGGTCCTCGGTGTGGAGCCGTTCGCCAAGACCGCCGGACGCCTGAGGTTCCGGGCGGAGGCGGCGCTCGACGTCTTCCGTGCGGTGAAGGAGAGCCTCGGCTTCCACCACCTGTCGATGGTCGGGGGGATCGACTGGGTCAGCCACCGCGAGGTCTTCTACGTCGCCTGGTCGGACCAGCTGCACCAGTACCTCCTCCTCTCGACCGACCTCCCCGCCGACGCGCCCCACATCGAGTCGGCGACCCCGGTGTGGCCCGCGGCGAACTGGCACGAGCGCGAGACGTGGGAGCTGGTCGACATCACATTCGACCACCACCCCGACCTGCGCCACCTCCTCCTGCCGGACGGCTACGTCTTCCACCCGCTGCTCCGCTCGTTCAAGCTCCACGAGCCCGAGGAACTGGAGGTGAAGAAGCGCAGTGTCTGAGATGTGGATCAACATGGGGCCCCAGCACCCCATGACACACGGCCTCTGGAACCTCCGGGTGAAGATCGACGGGGAGCTGATCCTCGACTGCGACCCCGAGATGGGGTACCTCCACCGAGGGATCGAAAAGATCAGCGAGGACCGCCACTACAACGAGGTCGTCACGCTGATGGACCGGACCTGCTACGTCGCCGGCTTCGCCTGGGAGCACCTCTACATCCTGGCGTCGGAGGACGCGCTGCACATCGTGCCGCCCGAACGCGCGGAGTACATCCGCACGATGTGCGAGGAGTTCCAGCGGATCGGCTCGCACCTGATGTGGTATTCGGCGTTCGTCCAGGACATCGGGCTCATGACCCCGTTCCTGTACGGCATGCGGGACCGGGACATCGTCCTCGACCTCTTCCAGAGCTACAGCGGGGCCCGGATGACGTACGAGTACATGCGCGTCGGCGGGGTCCGCAACGATCTGCCGCCGGGCTTCACCGACCACGCGCGCCGGGCCCTCGACTGGCTCACCGAGCGGTTCGTCGAGTACGATCGACTGTGCCTCGGCTCCGACATCTTCCGAAAGCGGTGCGACGGCCTCGGGGTCCTCTCGGCCGCCGACTGCATCGCGACCGGGGTGACCGGCCCGATGCTCCGCTCGGCGGGGTTCAAGCGCGACGTGCGGAAGGACCGGCCCTACTCGGTCTACTCCCAGCTCGACTTCGACGTCGCGGTGGCCGACGGGGCGGACGTCACCGGTCGCTACCTCGTCCGGATGGAGGAGATGCGCCAGTCGATCCGGATCCTCCGGCAGGTGCTCGACTGGCTCGACCGCCACCCGGGGCCGGTCCTCGCCGACCGGCTGCCCCGATGGCTCGGCGCGCCGTATGCGCCGGTCGGCAAGGAGGAGTACGTCCTCAAGAGGAACTACCCGAAGGGGGTCGGGCTCTCCTCGATCGAGGAGCCGCACGGAGAGGCGCAGGCCTATGTCGTCAACGAGGGCGGAGAGCACCCCTACCGGGTGAAGTTCCGCTCTCCCGTGTTTGCCAACATCAGCGCGGCGCGCCACTACCTCATCGGGTACCGGGTCGCCGACATCCCGCCCATCATGGGCAGCGTCGACGTCTGCGTCGGGGAGGTCGACCGCTAAGCTCCCATGTCGAGCGCGACCCTGTACAGCGTCTCGTTCTTCCTCGTCAGCTACGTCCTGGTCCACATCGGCTCGGTCCTCCCCTCCCCCCTCAACGCGTGGATCACGAACGGGGACCTGGTCACCGGCCTCGCGGTCCTCGTGTTCGGCGCAATCCTGCTGATCGCGAGCATGCTGAACACCATCGTGCTGATCTGGTGGGAGCGCAAGCTGCTCGGCCGGTTCATGGACCGGCGCGGGGCGATGCACGTCGGCTACGCCGGCCTCCTCCAGAACTTCGCGGACGGCTTCAAGCTGTTCCGCAAGAACACGTTCCGGCCGAGGGAGGCCGACTGGCTCGGCTTCTTCAGCGGGCCCACGGCCTACCTCACGACGTCGTTCGTCATCTTCGGCATCCTCCCGATCTCCTCGGGGTGGAACTCCGGGTTCCTGCCCCTGAGCCTCCTCCTCGCGCTCGCGATCTTCTCCTTCGCCCCGCTGTTCATCTTCGTCAGCGCCTGGTCGAGCAACAACAAGTACTCCCTGATGGGCGGGATGCGGTCGGCCGCCCAGATGATCGCCTACGAGGTCCCGCTCCTCCTCGCGGTCGTGGCGGTCGTCATCGTCTCGGGGAGCTTCGACCTGACGACGATCGTCTACGAGCAGCAGAACTACTGGTTCTGGGGCCCGCTCTTCCTCGCGCTGGTCGTCTTCGTGGCCGGGATGCTCGCGGAGATGGAGCGGATCCCGTTCGACCTTCCCGAGGCGGAGGCCGAGCTGGTCGAGGGGTGGAACACCGAGTACGGCGGGATGCTGTTCGCCTTCTTCATGCTCGCCGACTACCTCCGCGCGCTCGTCGGGAGCATCCTCGTAGTCCTCCTCTTCCTCGGCGGCTGGACGATGCCGACGTGGGTCCCCTCCGCGGCGACCTCCTTCCCGCTCGCCGGGATCTTCTGGTTCATGGTCAAGACCTACCTCGTCTTCGGGCTGTTCGTCTGGGTCCGCGCCTCCCTCCCCCGGGTCCGGACCGACCAGCTGCTCCGGGTCGGCTGGAACCGGATGATCCCGCTGAGCCTGTGCGCGGTCTTCCTCGCCGCGGCGCTCGTGACGGTCAAGTGCCTCCCCGTCTTCGGCTGCCTCCCGTCCCCGGGGGTGTGAGCGCGTTCCGATGAGCGACGAGGTCACCGCGAGCGAGAAACCGAGCGACAACCCGATCCTCTGGGTCGCCAAGCCGATGGTCACGGCCGCGCGCCAGTTCGCGAAGAGCCTCATTCGTCCGTCGACGGTCATCTACCCGTTCGAGCGCCTGGAGGACCCGAAGTTCCGGGGCCAGGTCGCGATCGAGTCGGGCAAGCCGATCGGCGTCGGGCCGATCTGGGACAACTACCGCGGCGTTCACGCGTTGAACATCGCGACGTGCATCAGCTGCAACCTCTGTGCGTTCTCTTGCCCCGACCTCTGCATCGAGATGGTCACGGTGCCGGGCGGCGACCCGAAGCACCCGAAGAAGTGCCCGGAGATCGACTACGGCAAGTGCAGCTACTGCGGGTTCTGCTCGGACGCCTGCCCGGAAGGGTGCCTCACGATGACGACCCGCTACGAGCTCTCGGTGACGAAGCGCTCGGAGATGGTCTACTCTCCCCAGAAGCTCTTCCAGGTCTACGAGCAGAAGCTCCCAATGAACCCGATCCGGGTCGAGCGCCCCGCGAACGAGGACCAGATCCTGCTCGAACCCCCGCTGTGCATCGGGTGCAACGCCTGCGCCCGCGACTGCCCCACGCAGTGCATCACGATGCTCGACATCCCGAAACCGGAAGCGAAACCGGGCGAGAAGCTTCCGAAGCGGATCTGGAAGGAGCCGGTCATCAACGACTCCGACTGCGTCCGGTGCGGCACCTGCATCAGCGTCTGCCCGAAAGAGTGCCTCTTCTGGGGGAATCGCAAGTGAGCCTCGAGGAACTTGCGTTCCTCTTGCTGGCGGCGGTGGCCGTCGGGACCGGGGTCGCCGCCCTGCTCGTGCGCGAGCTCGTCCACACGATCCTGTGGATCTCGGTGTTCTTCGTCGACCTCTCGGCGATCTACTTCCTCCTCTCCGCTCCGTTCCTCGGCGTCCTCCAGCTCGGGGTGTACGCGGGCGCGGTGACCGTGCTCCTCCTCTTCGGCATCATGGTCACGCGGAAGCGGATCTTCTCCAGAGAGGCCGCGACCGGCGTCGGACCGGTGCCGCTCGCGCTCGCCGTCGTGACGTTCATCTTCCTCGTCGTCGCGCTCGGCCAGTTCCCCTCGGGCGCGGCCCCGGTCCAGTCGTACGACCCCTCGGCGCTCTCCGGGGCGCTCTTCGGAGCCTACGGGCCCTGGCTGCTCCTCCTCGGACTCATCATGCTCGGCGGCGTCTCGGGCGCGATCTACCTCGTCCGGGAGGGCCGCGAGTGACCGCGCTCCCCCTCGCCGGGTTCCTCGCCCTCTCCGGGGCGCTGCTCGCGGTCGGCGTCTTCGGTCTGCTCACCCGCCGCAACTTCATCCTCATCCTGATCGCGGTCGAGGTCGCGATGAACGCGACGATCCTGAACTTCGTCTACTTCGCCGCGTTCGCGCCGGCCGGGGGCGCCGGGATCTCCGGGCAGGCGATCGCGGTCGTGCTGATCGGCTTCGCCGCCACCGAGGTGGCGGTGGGGCTGGCGATCGTGCTGGGCCTGAACCGGCTGAAAGGGACGATCAACGTCGCGCAGGCGACCGAGCTGAAGGAATAGGGAGGCGGCTCGGTGGGGACCTTCACGGCACTGGACGACTGGGCCTTCCTCGTCCCGCTGCTGTCGGTCGCGGGGTTCGCGATCGTCGGCCTCGCCGGCACGCGGCTCCGCCGGCTCGAGTGGGGCGGGTGGGTCGCGGTCGCGCTCTCGGGCGCGGCGATGGTCCTCGGGGTCGCGATCGGGGTCGGGGAGATGCTGGACCCCGGCGCCTACGTCAACGCCCAGTTCACCTGGCTGCATCTCGCCGGCTCGCCCGGGCCGTTCCCGAACGGGGTGTCGCTGGTCGTCGGGACCCTGGTCGACCCGCTCTCGGCGCTGATGCTCCTCGTCGTCACGGTCGTCGGGTTCCTGGTGATGCTCTACTCGATCGGCTACATGCACCAGGACCGGGG
This sequence comes from Thermoplasmata archaeon, assembly GCA_035501555.1. Classification (GTDB taxonomy): domain Archaea; phylum Thermoplasmatota; class Thermoplasmata; order Lutacidiplasmatales; family UBA184; genus Lutacidiplasma. The sequence continues at coordinate 87,896 of DATJWA010000005.1, forward strand.
CCTCCCCCGGTACTACTCGGAGCTGTCGCTGTTCCTCGCCGCGATGACCGGCCTCGTGCTCTCCAACAACCTGCTCGAGTTCTTCCTGTTCTGGGAGCTCGTCGGGGTCTGCTCGTACTTCCTGATCGGGTTCTACTACGAGAAGCCGAGCGCGGCGAGCGCCGCGAAGGAGGCATTCCTCGTCACGCGGGTCGGGGACGTCCTGTTCCTCCTGGGGATCTTCATCTACTTCTTCCATTACGCGACGACCGGCCCGGCCGGCGGCTGGGCCGAGAACGGGTTCGTCTTCGCGAACGGGACCTCGCCGTTCCTCCCCGCGGCCTCGGTGGGGAGCTCGACCCTGCTCACGGTCGCCGGCCTCATGATCCTCGGGGGGGCTGCCGGCAAGAGCGCCCAGTTCCCGCTCCACGTGTGGCTCCCGGACGCGATGGAGGGCCCAACGACCGTCTCGGCCCTCATCCATGCCGCGACGATGGTGGCGGCGGGGGTCTACCTGCTCGCGGTCGCGAGCGTCTTCATCGGGTTCACCGGGACCGACCAGCTCGCGATCGTGGCGGTCGGCGGCTTCACCACCTTCTTCGCGGCGACGATGGCGGTCGTCCACCCCGACATCAAGCGGGTGATCGCCTACTCGACGATCAGCCAGCTCGGCTACATGGTGCTCGCCGTCGGGGCGGGATTCGCCATGGTCGGGCTCTTCCACCTCTTCACGCACGCGTTCTTCAAGGCCCTCCTCTTCCTCTCCGCCGGCGCGGTCATCCACGCGGTCGGCACCCAGGACCTGTTCAAGATGGGCGGGCTGCGCAAGCCGATGCGCCTGACCGCCATCGCTTTCGGGATCGGCGGGCTGGCGCTCGCCGGGATCCCGCCCTTCGCCGGCTTCTGGTCCAAGGATGACGTCCTCTCGGCGGTCTACTCCCAGCTCGGGAGCCACCCGCTCTACTGGCCGTTCTTCCTCCTCGCCTTCGCCGCCGTCTTCCTGACCGCCTACTACATCTTCCGGGCCTGGTTCCTCGCCTTTTCCGGAGACCACCCGCGCGACCCGAGCCTTCCGCACGCGCACGAGGCTCCCTGGGTGATGCTCGGCCCGATGCTGGCCCTCTCCGCGATGGCGGTCGTCGGCGGCCTCTTGATCTTCCTGCCGAACTTCCAGAGCCTGCTGCTCTACGGGGCCGGCGCGGCCGGGATCCCGCCGGTCTACGGGACGACGGACATCCTCCTGTCGACCGGGAGCGTCGCGCTCGGGGTCGCCGGGATCGCGGTCGCCTACCTCCTCTGGGGGAACGGTCGGGTCTACGCCCTTCCCGAGGGGAGCGCGCTGCAGCCCGTCCGCCGGCTCCTCCTGAACCGCTACTACATGAAGGCCGGCTACGACTGGGTCGGCCAACGCGCGGTCTACACGATCGCGCGGGGCGCCGACTTCGTCGACCGGTACGTGATCGACGGGACGGTCCACGGCTTTGAGCGCGTCTTCGGCTCGCTCTCCGACCGCCTGCGACGCATGCAGTCCGGGGTCGTCTCGGACTACGCCGCCTACGTCATCGCGGGCCTGCTCGGGGTCTTCGTCCTCCTCCTGATCGTGGCGCCATACCTGATCTCCTGGTTCGGAGGGACGTAGATGTTCCCGGTGCTCTCCCTCCTTCTCGCGACCCTCCTCGCCGGGACGGTCGTCACGTTCGCCTCGGGTCGGTATGCGCGCTGGGCCGCGCTCGCGACCTCGGCGGCGTTCCTGCTCGAGGTCGGCCTCCTCCTCCTCAACTTCCCCGGCTGGCCCGGGTTCGCCGCGGGGGTCCCCCAGTTCGCCGACTCCGAGTCGTATGCCTGGATCCACCTCGGCTGGCTCCAGGTCAACTACACGGTCGGGGTCGACGGGATCTCCCTCGTCCTGATCTTCCTGACCGCGATCCTCCAGCTCGCGACCGTCGTCTACTCCTGGGAGGAGAGCAAGCGGCCGGGCGCCTGGTTCGGGCTCCTCCTCCTGACGTGCCTCGGGTGCGTCGGAGTGTTCGTCGCGCTGGACGTCCTCCTGTTCTTCCTGTTCTGGGAGGCGGTCCTCGTGCCGATGTTCTTCATCATCGGCTACTGGGGCGGGCCGCGGCGGCGCTACGCGGCGATCAAGTTCTTCGTCTACACCCATGTCGCCTCGATCGTCATGCTCGTGGGCCTGCTGGCCCTCGTCTTCTACTCCGGCGCGAAGAGCTTCGACTACTCGGCCGTCTACGCGGCGGCCCCCGCGCTGTCCGTCGTGACGCAGACCTTCCTGTTCCTCTCCCTCTTCTTCGGCTTCGGCGTCAAGTTCCCGGTCGTACCGTTCCACACGTGGCTACCGGATGCTCACGTCGAGGCGCCGACCGGCGGCTCGGTCCTGCTCGCGGGCCTCCTCCTCAAGCTCGGGGGGTACGGCCTCATCCGGTGGGCGGTCTTCGTGCTCCCGGCCGGGTTCAAGGAGGCCCAGCCGGTCCTCTTCGTGATCGCGTTCGCCTCGATCGCCTGGGGCTCGATCGTCTCGCTCGCCCAGCGGGACCTCAAGCGGCTCGTCGCCTTCTCCTCGATCAACCACATGGGGATCGTCCTCCTGGCGATCGCCCTCGGCTCCTCCCTCGGCCTGCTCGCCGCGGTGCTCCTGATGTTCGCCCACGGGGTCGTGAGCGCGCTCCTCTTCATGACCGCGGGGAGCGTCCACCACACCTACGGGACCCGGGACATCGCCTCGCTCGGCGGGATCACGCCGACGACCCCGACCCTGTCGACCATGATCATGGTCGGTTCGCTCGCCTCCCTCGGTCTGCCGTGGCTGATCAGCTTCCCCGCCGAGTTCACCGCCCTCCTCGCCACGTGGGACGGACTCGCCTACTGGGTCCTGATCCCGCTCGGGATCCTCGTCGTGACGGCCGCCTTCTACATCTGGATGATGCAGCGGGTGCTCTTCGGACCCCCCAAAGGGATCCCGCACGAGGCCCACGAGCTCCCCTGGTACGAGACCGCCGGGATGGGGATCCTCGTCGCCGCCACCATCGTGTTCGGCGTCCTGCCGTTCCTGTTGGTGAACCTGATCACGAGCTCCCCGATCCACGGCTTCCCGGGGGTCTAGGCCCGTGGACCTCTCCGCGTTTGCCGGGCCGTTCGTCCCCGAGGTGATCCTCCTCGGCGCGGCCCTCCTCGTCTTCCTGCTCGACGTCCTCGGCGTGCGACGGAACGAGTGGCTGAGCACGGTCGCGGTCACGGCGACCGTGCTGGCGCTCCTCTCGGTCCTGGGCGACCTCGGGGTCGGCGCCCTCTCGGTGCTCGCCACGGTCCCGGCGGGCCAGATCGACGTACTGCCCGCGGCCGGCTCGGCACCGCTCTACCACCTCACCTCCCTCGGCCTCGTCTTCCAGGCGATCTTCCTCCTCTCCGCGCTCGTCGTCACGCTCGCCTCCGCGAGCCGCCCCTCGGACGAGCGGGGCGCGCCGATCTTCTACGGCCTGGTCCTCCTCGCCACCCTCGGGATGCTCCTGGTCGCGGTCGCCTCCGACCTGATCTTCCTCCTCCTCGCGATCGAGGTGACGAGCATCACGACGTACCTGCTGGTCGGCTACCGCCGCCGGGAGGTCCGCTCGATGGAGGCGGCGATGAAGTTCTTCATCATCGGCGCGCTGTCCACCGTCCTGTCGTTCTTCGGCGCCTCGCTCCTGTTCGGCGCCTACGGCACCACGAACCTCTTCCTCATCAACGCCGCCGGGGGAGTGACCGCCTACCCCGTCCTCGTCCTGCTCGGCTACGGGTTCCTGATCGCGGGGCTGGCGTTCAAGGTCACGCTCGTCCCGTTCCACGCCTGGGCGGTGGACGTCTACGACGGCGCCCCGAGCGACGTGAGCGCCTTCCTCGCGGGCGGGACGAAGAAGATCGGCCTCTTCGCCTTCTTCCTCGTCTTCCTCGGGCCCGTCCTCTTGATCAACCCGGCCGGCGCCGGCGTCTCCCCGTTCTCGGGCGGGCCGCTCGACCTCGGCCCGCTGCTGTCGATCCCCCTCGGCGTCCTGGCCGTCCTCACGATGACGGTCGGCAACGTGCTGGCCCTCCTCCAGAAGGAGATGAAACGGATGCTCGCCTACTCCTCGATCAGCCAGGCCGGCTACATGCTGATCGGGATCACGATCGGCACCGCCCCCGCCCTCACCGGGGCGACGCTCCAGATCTTCGCGCACGTCCTGATGAAGGGCGGAGCGTTCCTGGTCGTCGCGGGGGTCGGCGCCCTCGGCATCGGGCCGCTCATCGACGACTGGAGGGGGCTCGGGGTCCGGCGTCCGATGCTCGGCGTCGCCTTTTCCCTGATGCTGCTCTCGCTCGCGGGCGTCCCGCTCACCGTCGGGTTCGTCTCGAAGTTCGTCCTCTTCTCCTCGGCCGTCCAGGCCCAGGGCTGGTTCATCTGGCTCGCGGTCGCGGGGTTGCTGAACAGCGCGCTCTCGGTCTTCTACTACGCCCGCGTCCTGCGGGTGATGTACTTCGACCGTCCGAGCGAGCTCGAGGTGGCGGAGGTCGCGACCGCCCCGCCCGAGATGGACGCGCTGCCCGCCGGCGGGCTCGGCTACGGCCGCGCTGCCGCGATCGCCCTGATCGCGGTCCTCATCGTCGCCGTGGGGGTCTACCCCCAGCCCGTCGTCGGGGCGATCCAGTCCGCGGCCCAGCACTTCCTCCAGGTGGGGGTGTAGGCCCCTGGAGCAGTTCGACGTCGTGGTCGTCGGCGCGGGTCCGGCGGGCTCGCTCGCCGCCCGGGCCGCCGCAGAGGGCGGTGCGCGGACCCTCCTTCTGGACCACCGGCCCGAGCTGGGCCATCCGGTACAGTGCGGCGAGTTCGTCCCCGCCGCGGCGGAGCTGAACGACCTCTTCCAGTGCCCCGAGCTCGTCCGGGCCGCCTTCCAGGTCCCGCACGAGACGGTCCTGCGGGAGACCCGATGGATGACGTGCGTCTCCCCCTATGGCCACCGGTTCCGGTTCCCCCTCGCCGGCGCGATGCTGTCGCGCCGGGCGTTCGACAAGGCGCTCGCCTACCGCGCGGAGGGGGCCGGTGCCGAGCTCCGGTTCCCCCTCGGCGTGACCGGGGTCGACGGGACGACGGTGCGGACGACGACCGGCGAGCCGATCGGGGCCCGCGTGGTGGTCGGCGCGGACGGTCCCCTCTCCACCGTCGCGCGTTCGGTCGGGCTCCGACCGGCCCGCACGCTCTTCCGGATGATCACCGCGACGGTCGACGCCCCCGTCGGCGACGAGATCGACCTCTTCTTCGGCCACGACGCGCCGGGCGGCTACGCCTGGGCGTTCCCCCGGGCGACCGACCTGAACGTCGGGCTGGGCGTCGCCCGGCTCCCGCCCCGCTCGAACCTGGAAGGGCTGCTCGGCCGGTTCTGCGCGCACCAGGGGTACACCTCTCCCCGCGAGCCGACCCGATGGTGGGTCCCGATCGGACCTCCGCCCGAGAGCCTCGTCCGGGGCTCGACGCTGCTCTGCGGGGACGCGGCGAACCTCGTGATGGCGACCAACGGCGGCGGGATCCCGACGGCGATGATGAGCGGCTGGCTCGCGGGACGCGCGGCGGCCCGCACGGTCCGCTCGGGGAGCCCGCTGGCCGCCTACGACCCCGAGTGGAAGTCGGCCCTCTACGCCCCCCTCGAGCGGGCGGCCCGGATCTATCGCTGGGGAGACCGGTACGCGGCCTACGACCCGCTCCTCGCGCTGGGAATGCGCTATATCGGGGCCCGAGGTCTCGACTCGATGATGCGGCTGCGCTGGCCGGGCCGGACCGGGAGGAACTCGTGACCTCCCCGGCCCCCTCCCCCGAGGGGATCGACCCGTCCCTGGAGGCGCTCGTGACCCAGACGCTGACGGAGGCGGCCGCCGGTCAGCTGACCGAGCTCGCGCCGGTCCTCATCCGCGACTTGGCCGACATCGACTGGCGCGTCGCCGAGGTCCTCGGTTCGACGTACGCGCAATTGACCGAGGCGGCGCGCTATGCCTGCTCGACCGGCGGCAAGCGGATTCGGCCGCTCCTCATGGCGGCGGCCCACCGGAGCCTCGGGGCCTCCTCCACCCAGCCGATCCACTCGCTCGCGGCGGCGTTCCAGCTGATCCACACGGCCACGCTCGTCCACGATGACGTCATCGACCATGCCGAGACCCGCCGGGGACGTCCGTCGATGCCGCGGGCCTTCGGGGTCCCTCTCGCGATCGTATCCGGCGATTACCTGTTCGTCCGGGCCTTCCAGCTGGCGGCGGAGTACCCCCGCTCGATCATCCTGCGTTGCGGGGAGTCGTGCGCCGACCTCGTCGAGGGCGAGGTGCTGCAGGAGTCCTCCCGCTTCGACCTCTCGAGCGGCCGCTCCCACTACTTCCGGGTCATCGAGCGGAAGACCGCCGCGATCATCGCCGCGGCGCTCACCTCCGTCGCCGAGATCGCCGGGGCTCCGCCGGCGCAGGTCGACGCGCTCCAGGGGTACGGGCGCGCCCTCGGGATGGCGTTCCAGATTCGCGACGACCTGCTGGACGTCTACGGGGACCCGGACCTCCTGGGGAAGCCCCTCTACGGGGACCTTCGGGAGGGGAACCCGACCCTGCTCTCGCTCGAGGCCTATTCACGCCTCGACCCGCACCACCAGGCGGAGTTCGAGCGCCTCTTCCAGCTCCGTCACAAGCGCGCCAAGCACCTCCTCCGTCTGCGCGACCTCACGCAGATGACGGAGGCCGCTCACCTCGTGGCCCGCGAGGCCACCGAGTGGGCCGACCGGGGGATCCGCTGCCTCGAGGGGCTCCCGCCGGGACCGTACCGTCGCCTGCTGGAGCAGCTCGCCCACGGGGCGGCCGAACGGCGCTTCTGAGTCCGCCGCTGCACAGAAAGCTACATCTTCCCCGCCCGGAGTGTTTCGCCACCCGAGGGGCCCATGGGAAGCGCATCGACCGCCACCGGGGGAGATTCTCCCGTCACCTTCGACAGCCTGCCCCCGCGCTGGGAGCCAACCCCGGTCGTTCCCCGACTCCCCGTCGGGGTCGCGGTCGTCTCCATCCTGATCGCGATCGTGGCCATCGTCATGGTCCTGGGCGGGGTGCTGTACCTCCTCGACCAGTTCGGGAGCACGCTCGTCCCGTCCGTCCTCGACCTCTTCCCGTCGGTCGACCTCCTCGGCGCGACGATCCTCCTCGTCCTCGGGATCTGCCTCCTCGCGGTGGCGACGGCCCTCTGGCGGCAGGAGACCTGGGCGCTGTGGACCACCCTCGTCCTCGTCTTCGCGACGACGGTCTACCTGTTCTTCACCGACTCGATCACGGTACTGTTCATCCTGCTGGTCCTGCTGTTCATCTACCTCTTGGCGGTGCGCCGGTACTTCTATTGACGCGCCTGCTGTTGGGCCAGCTGGCGCCGGTGCCGGGCGCACCCCGCGAGAACCTGGCCCGCATCGACCGGGTCGTTCGGGCGACCCCGAGCGATCTTGCGGTCTTTCCCGAACTGTTCCTCTCGGGGTACCGTGTCGGGGACCGGTTCCACCACCTTGCGCTGCGCCCCAGTGACCCGGTCTGGTCCGGCCTGCTCGCCACCGCCCGGGAGGGCCGCACGACCGTGGTCGTCGGAGCCCCCCTCGTCTCTCCCGAACGCAAGGGCGAGCTGCAGAACGTCGCGCTGGCCTTCGCCCCCGACGGCACGGTCGGCGTGCAGGTCAAGCGCTACCTCCCGACCTTCGGCCCGTTCGAGGAAGGGGTCCCGTTCACCGCGACCGACCAGAGCCGCCCGGTCCCCTTCGGCACCCATCACCTCGGGCTGTCGATCTGCTACGACACCTTCTTTCCCGAGGTCTCGCGCGCGCTCGCGCTCGGCGGCGCGGACCTTCTCGTCGTCGTCTCGGCCTCCCCGGTGACGAGCGGTTCCCTCTTCGACAAGCTCCTGCCGGCCCGCGCGGTCGAGAACGGACTTCCCGTCGTGTACGTCAACCGGGTGGGGGTCGAGGACGGAGTGGTCTTCGGTGGGGGGTCCGGCGTCTGGGACCCGCGCGGCGAACCGGTCGCGCTGCACGCCGTCGCCGACCCCACGCTGGCGCCCGAGGAGCGGCTGCTGCGCGCGGACATCGACCTGGACGAGCCGGCCCGCTGGCGACCGTTCCGGCCGGTTCTCCGGGACGTCGCGAGCCGGCCCGGTGAGCCCCCCCGCGGCTAGCCACCGTTCTGCTCGAACGCCGCCCTTATGAAGGACGCCGGACCCCTCCGAGCGTGGTGCCTCCTCCGACCATCGCCCAGCAGCTCGCGGCCAAGCAGCGCGAGATCTCGGTCGCGGAGTTCTTCGAGCGGAACCGGCAGATCCTCGGGTTCGACAACCCGCAGCGCGCGCTCCTGACCACGGTCAAGGAGGCGGTCGACAACAGTTTGGACGGCTGCGAGGAAGCGAGCATCCTGCCCGAGGTGCTGGTCCAGATCTCCAAGGAGAGCGACGACCGCCTTCGCGTCGCGGTCGAGGACAACGGCCCCGGCATCCTTCGCCGCGAGATCCCGAACGTGTTCGCCCGGCTCCTCTACGGCTCCCGGTTCCATTCCAATCGTCAGGCGAGGGGCCAGCAGGGGATCGGGATCAGCGCCGCGGTCCTCTACGCCAACCTGACGACGGCGCGCCCGGCGAAGATCACCTCCAAGGTCGAGGAGGAGGAGGCGGCCCACGTCCTCGAGCTGTTCCTGGACACGCAGAAGAACAAGCCGCGGATCGCCTCCGAGGACGTAGCACTGTGGGACCGCCCCCACGGCACCCGGATCGAGCTGGTCCTCCGCGCGAGGTACGTCCGCGGACGGCAGTCCCCCTACGAGTACCTCCGGGGGACGGCGATCGTCAACCCCCACGCCCGCATCGTCCTCGTCGAGCCGGACGGCACCCGAGTGACGTTCGAGCGGGCGAGTGGCGAGCTCCCTCCTCCCGCGAAGGAGACCCTGCCCCACCCCTACGGGCTCGAGCTGGGGGAGCTCGGCTACCTTCTGAAGGCGACCCGACGTCCGACGCTCGCCGAGTTCCTTTCCAAGGACCTTCAGGGGGTTTCGGCCCGGGCCGCCCGCGACGTCCTCGGCCAGTCCGGGCTCCAGCCCAGCCAGTCGCCCGCCTCGGTCCAGGGCGAGGACCAGGAGCGCCTCCTGAGGGCGCTCCATGCCGTCCCGTTGATCTCCCCGGCGGCGGACTGCCTCTCGCCGATCGGCGCGCTGCTGATCAAGCGGGGGCTCCGCAACGTCCTCGGCGAGGTTCGGCCGGACTTCTTCGCACCCCCCGTAAGCCGGGCGCCCAAGGTCCGGGGCGGGTTCCCGTTCATGGTCGAGGTCGGGATCGTATACGGCGGGGGGCTCCCCGCCGACCAGCCGGTCCAGATCCTCCGGTTCGCCAACCGGGTCCCGCTGTTGTTCCAGCAGGGCGCCTGCGCCATCACGAACGCGATCTCCAACCTCGATTGGCGTCGCTACGGCCTCGACCAGAAGGGCGGCTCGGGAATCCCCTCAGGACCGGCGCTGCTCCTCGTGCACGTCGCCTCGACGAAGATCCCGTTCACGAGCGAAGCGAAGGAGGCGATCGCTGAGGACCCCGACCTCGACCGGGAGCTGACGCTCGCGCTCCAGGTGGCGGCCCGCCACCTTCGGACCCACCTCTCCCGACGGACCCGACGCGACCTCGCCGGGGCGAAGTTCGAGATCATCCTGAAGATCCTCCCGAAGCTGGCGGAGAAGGCGAGCCACCTCGCGGGCAAACCGGTCCCCGACCTCACGCCGGTCGTGACGCGCATCATGGACGTCGTCCACCTCGAAGCGACCCCCGTCTCCGAGCCGAAGGGGGTGCGCGTCCCCGTCCAGATCGTCAACTACACTCCCCGGGCCCGCGTGCTCGAGCTGTTCGCCGAGCTCCCGCCCGAGGTCATGGCCGGGGCGACGTTCGAGCCGGCGCCGGATGGGACCGACGCGGCCCTCGGCCGCGTCTGGTGGACCCTACCGAAGCTCGCGCCCAGCGGCCGCACGCAGCTGGAGCTCAGGTTCCCGCCGAAGACGGACCTCGAGGCCTCCGACCTCGACTGGTACGTCGCGGGGATCGACGAGGCCCACCTGCTCGGCGCCGACCCGCTGCCGGGCGACTGGGACGTCCGTCTCCCGCGGACGATCGTGGAGGCCGCGGAGGCGGCCGCCGCGGAGAACGGGGCGGCCGGGACCGGCGAGGAGGAGGTGGATTACGATGCCGCGGAGTCGAGTGCCGGCACCAGCGAAGACGACTGAGGCGGAGGACCAGCCCGCGGTCCGCGCCGACGCCCTCCAGCCGACCCTCGAGCTCGCCGGGGACATCTGGAACCAGCTCGACCACGGGGAGGTCCCGCACATGCGCCTGCCCCTGCGGACGAAGCAGAACCTCGAGTTCCGGATGCGGGAGGGGGTCTGGAAGCTCGGACGTCAGATGGGGACCCGCAGCGCCCGAAAGCTCGACGGCGCGCTGATGCTCCTGAGGACGTTCTACCTCGTCGACTTCATCAACGAGATGGCCCGCGACCGCAAGACCTCGACCTTGCGGGAGCTGTACTACATCAGCGAGGCCTGGCAGGAGGCGAAGTTCCACAGCGAGGACGAGTCGAACCTGCTGATCGAGGACCTTGAGGTGATGTGCGAGCGTCTGCGCGAGGACTTCCGCCTCCATCCGGAGGAGAACGGGGCCTCAGTCATCGGAGACCTCACGATCAAGGAGCGGAACCGCAAGGGGGTCGTGAAGACGATCAACTGCCGGGACGACGTCGGGGACGGCGGGTACTCCCTGCCGTTCAACGTCGAGAAGGAGAAGATCCAGTTCGTCAAGACGAGCGCGAAGTTCGTCATTGCGATCGAGTGCGGCGGCATGGTCGACCGCCTCGCCGAGAACGGGTTCGACGAGCAGCACGACGCGATCCTCGTCCACCTGAAGGGCCAGCCGGCCCGCTCCACGCGTCGCTTCCTCCGCCGGGTCACGGACGAGCTCAAGCTGCCGATCGTCGTCTTCACCGACGGGGACCCCTGGTCCTTCCGCATCTACGCGAGCGTGGCCTACGGGGCGATCAAGACCGCGCACCTCTCCAATTACCTCGCCACCCCCTCGGCCGAGTTCCTCGGCGTGACCGCCTCCGACATCGAGAACTACGACCTCCCCTCCGACCATCTCTCCGAGCAGGACATCCGCGCGCTGCAGGCGGAGTTGACCGACCCGAGGTTCGGCACCGCCGAGTGGCGGGCCGAGATCGAGCTGATGCTGAAGAACGGGAAGAAGGCCGAGCAGCAGTCGCTCGCGAAGTACGGTCTCAACTATGTGACCGAGCACTACCTGCCCGAGAAGCTGGCCGAGATGGGCGTCCTGTAGCCACGCCGCTACGGGAGGACCTTCAGCCCGGTCCGCCACTCGACGTCCCGAAGGGCCGTCCGGGCGCGTCCCCGTTCGCCGTGGGGGACGTGGCCCGAGGGGTCCCCCTCGATCGCCGTGACCCACGCCCGAAGGTGGTCGAAGACGCGGTCCGTCGCGAGGTCGGCGGCGAGGTCGCGGCGGACCTCCTCGGCGACCTCCCGGGCGCGCAACGCGCCCACGCGGCCCCCGACGCCGGGCCGCAGCCACTGCACCAGGGTCCGCTGGATGCGACGCCACTCGGAAGCCGCCCGGCGCGCGCCCTCCTCGGTCCAGTTGAACCGGTCCGTCATCGGGCGTCCCAGGAGATACCAGCGCAGGGCGTCCGGTCCGGCGACGCGGAGCGCCTCGTCCAGGCGCACGAGGTTCCCCCTCGACTTCGACATCTTGGAGCCCTCCCAGAGGACGAGGCCCGGGTGGACGAAGATCCGGGCGAACGGCCGGTGGCGCAGCGCCAGCGCGACCTCGTTCTCCGCGTAGTGGTGGGGGAAGATCAGGTCGGTCCCCCCGCCGTGAACGTCGACGGGGAGCCCGATGAGCTGGTTCGCCATCGCGTAGCATTCGAGGTGCCAGCCGGGCGTGCCGCGGCCCCAGGGTCCCGGCCAGGACGGCCGCGGACGCTCCTGGAGCTTCCAGACCATGAACTCGCCCGCGGCTCCGTTGCCGAGGGGGAAGGGGTGACCCGGTTCCTCGACCGCGTGGGCCGCGAGCTCGCTGGCCGTCGCGAAGTTGACCTCCCGAGGACGGGCGGGCGGGGTGTACAGCCACTCGTCGCCCTGACGACGCACCCGGCCGGTGCGGGCCAAGCGCCGGGCGACCTCGGTCATCTGGGGCACGAAGGCGCTCGCCCGCGGCCGAAGGTGGGGGGAGAGGATCCGCAGGTCGTGCAGGTCCCGGAGGAATCCGGCCTCCTCCCGCAGGGCCAGGGACCGCCAGCTCACGCCGAGCTCGGCGGCCCGGGCGTCGATCTTGTCCTCGAAGTTCGTCACGTTCATCACGTGGCGGACCGGGATCCGCTCGGCCTCGAGGTGGCGACGGACCAGGTCGAAGAACAGGTAGGTGCGCGCGTGGCCGACATGGGCCCCGTCGTAGACGGTCGGACCGCAGACGTAGATCCCGACCGGGTGCCCCCGACGGTGACGGACCGGTTTCGCGCGGCCCGAGAGGGTGTCCCGAAGGAGGAGGTCCATGGCCCCGCCGAAGCCGGACGGGCCGACTTTAGCTCTTTGGAGGGAGGGGGGCTTCGGTAACTTGATTTGGGGTGCGTACTAGGGGAACTGGAGCCCCCGATGGAGACGCTCTACCTGCTCGTCGAGACCGAGGTCGGCCAGCTCGAGGGGGTCCTCCAACGCCTCAAGGCGATCCCCGGCGTGGTCGAGGTCGAGGCCGTGACCGGTCCGTTCGACCTCATCGTCAAGGTCCAGGCGGCGCACCTCAACACCGCGCTCGACACGGTGGTGCACAAGATCCGGCGGGTTTCGGGCATCAAGTCCACCGAGACCCTCGTCACGGTCGCGACCGGGTAGACCCGACCATCGCGCTCGGCCTTCCCTGGGCCCCATTCCTCGCGGTCAGCTGGGCCATGGCCCGGTCCCGTGAGGCGGTCGAGGGTCCGCTCGGGATTATGCGTAGATGTCGACGAACGTGCCGACGAGCGGAGTGACCCAGGTGACCGAGCTCCCCTGGGCGGCATCGGTGTTCACCATCACCAGGTACCACGGCGCCACCGTCGGACTCACGGCACTGCTGACCCAGGTCACCGGCACGCTGGCCTGGAAGGTCCCGAAGGTGAGCGGCCCTGCTCCGAAGCAGCTGACGGACGGCAGGCACTGGAACGCGGACGGGTCGGAGGAGAAGTTCGCGAAGTCGGATGGCGTCATGACCTCCACGAGCACGAGGGTCGGGGAGGTGAACGAGCCGTTCAACTCGACCAGCGAGGCCGGGAGGGGCAGGAATTGAAGGTCGCTGTACCCCCCAGCCCCGATCGAGAAGATCGTCCCGGCACCGAGGTACGTCGCGGGGGGCGGCGGAGGCGTCACGGGACATGGCCGACTGCCGACGGTGCAAGCCTCCGGACCCGAACAGCAGGGCCGGGAGGTCGCGGTGAACGCCCCGGGGGCCAAGGGGAGCACTCCCGTGAGGAGGAGGCCCAGAACGAGGGCCAGGGCCGCGACCGCCGCGACGCCCCCCAAGAGTGCTTCTCTCCGAAGGCGAGGACCGGGGGCGGGCGCCATCGCAACGATGACAGGGCTCGCGCCCGCTTATCGCTTCGGGGGGGTCGGCAGGGGCTGCCCTCGCGGCGATATGGACTCAGAGGCCGTCAAATACCAGTGCTCGCCTCGGCGCTCATGGTCGCGGTCGGAGACCCCCTACCGAAGTTTGCAGCGCCAGACCAGGACGGACACCCCTTCTCGTCGGACTCGTTGCTCGGAAAGCGAGCGGTCGTCTACTTCTACCCCGCAGCCGACACCCCCGGATGCACCATCGAGGCGAAGGGGTTCCGCGACGAGCTGCCTCAGTACCGCGCCAAAGGGGTCGAGGTCGTCGGCGTGAGCACCGACGACTGTCCGGCGCAGAAGGCGTTCGCGACCAAGTACGGCCTCTCCTTCCCGCTGCTGGCGGACACCAAGAAGGAGGTCGCGGAGACGTTCGGCGTCCTTCGTCCGAACGGGCGCGCCCGGCGGGTGAGCTTCCTGGTCGAGAAGGACGGCAAGGTGGCCGAGATCGTCGACACCTCCTCCGCCGACACTCACCTCGAGCGGGCCCGCGCCCGGTTCCTTACGGCGTAGGGCCGGTCGGCTCGGGGGGCGCGGCCCCCGGCGCCGGGCTCGGCGGGGTGCGCACCCCGTTGCCGCCCGTCCCCCGGCGACCGAGCATGCTCCAGGCGCGGTCTCCGAGGACCTGGAGGGCCGACGGGACGAAGTACGTGCGCACGACCATCGCGTCCAGCACGACCGCCACGGCCACCGAGAACCCGATCGCCCGGATGAGGGTGAACTGCCCTACGATCAGGGCGGCGAAGGCGCTCGCGAGGATGATCGCCGCGGCCGTGATGATCCCGCCGGTCCGTCCGACCGCGGTGACGATCGACTCGGACGCGGAGGACCCCTTCACCCGCTCCTCCCGGACGCGGGTGAGGACGAAGATGTTGTAGTCGATCCCCAACCCCAGGACCAGCAGGAAGAGGATCGTCCGGACGTAGAAGAAGAGCGGAAACCCGAGGAGCTGCTGGAAGACGAGGTAGGTGACCGCCCACGCCCAGGAGATCGAGAGGCCGATCGTCCCGACCGCCATCAGGGCGATGATCCAGGAACGCAGGACCGCGATCAGGACGACCAGCAGGCCGATCGTCACCGCGATGATCAACAGGTCCGTCGCGGCCGCGGTCTCGTCGGCCAGGTCCCCGATCGTCGGCGCCCCCCCACCGAAGGCGAGGGCCGTCACGTTCGTTTGCGAGGACTGGTAGGCATCAAAGTTCGACTCGACCGAGCGCACCGCGGAGACGGCCTGCGCGGAGAGGCCGGTACTGGTCGGCTGCAGCGTGATCAGGACTGTCTTGCCGTCGGTGCCGACGAACCCGCCGAGCAGCCCGAGCAGGTTCTGCTGGGGAGCGGAGGGAAGGCTCGAGAGATTCTCCCACTCCGACAGGGGTGCGCCGAAGGGGCCGACGAGCGACTGTACCACCGCGATCCCCGAGGTATTCTCGGCGATCGAGGTGAGGTCGGCCACTTCCACGAACTCGGCCGTATTGGAGTGGTTTCCCACCACCAGGGGGCTCGCGAACGTCACGAGGGCAAAGGAGGGGGTCGCGAAGCCGTTCCCGTAATGGGCGTAGAACGCGGCCAGACCGTCCGACGCGGGATGACCGCTGGGAAGCTGTCCGTAGAAGTCGTAGGCGAGCGGCACCTCCACGGCGACGTAGACCAGGGGGACGCTGATCAGCAGCAGGACCCCGAGGACGGCGACCGGTCGGCGCTGCGTGAAGCGTCCCACCCGGTAGAAGTACGTCTTCTCGGCCCGGATCCGGGAGTTCTCGCGCTCCGAACGTCGCTGGAATCGTTGGCCGCTATCGGGCCAGAGGATGTGCGGACCGATGAGCTTCAGGAACGCCGGTACGAGCGTCAAGGAGAGCAGGAGGGTGATCAGGATCGCGAGGGAGAGGACGCGCCCCCACTGGGAGAGGAGCGCCACCCCGCTGAACGTCAAGGCGATGGTGGCGATGATCGCGGTCGAGCCGCTGGTCGCGACCGACTGGCCGGCCCAGGCGAGCGACTGCTCGATGGCCTCGTCGGAGGTGCGGCCGCGGTGCAGCTCCTCGCGATACCGGGCGATGAGGAAGATCGAGTAGTCGGTCCCGACCCCGAGGACGAAGACCTCCTCGAGGGTGAGGGCGGTCGTGTCGACCGCCCCGAACAGCTTGCCGAGGAGGATGGTTCCCCCCAGGGCCAGGACGAGCGCGATACCGAGCCCGGCGAACGACGCGAGCGGGGTCAATGGCGAGCGGAAGTACACCATCGAGATCCCGAGGAGAAGACCGACCGTGAGCGGCAGCACCAGCATCAGGGAGGCGTTCACGATCGAGTTCGTGAGCTGGTCGAGCGGGGCGCTTCCCGTCTGGTAGTACTGGATCGAGCGGGTGTGGTCCGAGGAGGAGAGGACCGGGGTGACGTCATGGTCGATCCGGCTCAGGTCGGAGTAGACCGGTGTCCCGCCGCTCGCGTTCGTGTAGGAGTCCGGGACCGTGAAGGCGACCGAGATGAGCGAGGCGGTCCCGAGAGAGCCGACGTACTGGGAGAGGACGGCGTGAGGAACGGGGAGCGGCTCGGTCCACAGGGTGTCGTTCGCGACCGTGGCGTTGGCCCAGGAAAGCGCCTGGCCGGAGCTCACCGCTCCGGAGGGGAAGGCCGACCAGACGGTCTCCACCCACGCTCCCGGGTAGCCGACCTCCCCACCGAGCACGTGGGCGGCGGTCGTGCGAACCGAGGTCCAGTTCGTGAAGTTCTCGGCCCCGAGTCCCCCCAGGACCGCGTAGGGGACGACCTGGTCGGCGGCGGTCGGGACCAGCGAGGGGATCAGCGGCCCCTCCTGGGCGCGGGCGACCGCCTCAGCGCACGTCACCACCGAGGCGGGGTGGGCCGCGCACGCGGCGGTCCCGTTGAAGCCCGCGGGCGAGCCGTCGTACCCGTTGTAGAACGCATCGAGGACCGCGAGGGCCCCCGCGTTCCCCGTGTACGTCGCCTCGGCGGACTGGAACGCGGGGAAATTGTACTGCGAGGCGTTGCCGGACGTGTTCCCGGCCAAGCCCTGCCAGGCGGTCAGGAAGGTCGCGGGAGGGGCCCATAGAAGGTCGGCCGACTGGTTGACGGCCACCGGTAGAGGGGTCGACGCATGGAGCGCCCCCTCGACCGCACCGGCGGCGATCTGCACCTGGCCGGCGAGGTAGGCAGCGTACGAAGTGTAGACGCTGCTGACCCCGGCCACGTCCACTAACGACCGGTCGGCCAGCAGGGCGGCCGTGACGTTCTGGATGACCCCCTGCCCGTTCGGGTCGGTGAGGTTCGTCCCGACGAACAAGAGCACGCTCGAAGAGCCCCCGCTCTCGCCCGGGAACAGGTGCGCGAACTCGGCGTCCGCGACCGCGCTCGGGGAGTTCGAGGGGAGGCTCTCCGTCGAGTTCGTGGTCACGGACCCGACGAGGGAGAGGAAGGGGAGGCACACCACGAGGAGTGCGACCCAGAAGATGATTGGGTACCACGGATGTCGGATGATCCCCCGGGCCAACGCGCCGAACAGGCGGGCGCCGCCGGTCGGATGCGCGGAGTTGGCGGGGCTCACGGGCGGCCGGGGGAAAGGAGGGAGATAACCCTAGTGGGCCGGCGGGGGCACCGGCCCCGCGCGCGGACGGCGCCACTGCGCGGGATACCCCTCCGGGTCCACGAAGACGCGGGTCTCGCCCACCACCCAGCCGTGGCGCACGCTCCCGAGCTCCTTCGAGTCGTGCTGGGCGACCCCGGTGGCGATGAGGGTGTTCGTGCGGGTCACGAGGGCGACCCGGGCTCCCCGAGGGAACGGCGTGGGCAGCGCCAGGATGCCTCCCTTGGCCAGGCCCGCCCCGTGGGCGATGGCGCTCGCCGCTCCGTCCTTGAGCACGATCGTGGGGAACTCCCGCCAGACCTCCTCGATCGGGTGGAGGAGCGCGAGGAGCGCGCCCGGATCCCCGGCGCGCGCCGCGGCGACCCCGTCCGCCAGCGCCGTGAGGGGGACCGCCTGACCCTCGTCGAACGGTCCGGTGGAGACCCGGCGGAGCTCCTCGAGGTGCGCTCCGGTCCCGAGCGCCTCGCCGAGGTCGACGGCGAGGGTCCGGATGTACGTCCCCGAGTCCGCGACGACGTCCAGGAGGGCCTTCGTCCCGCTCACCTCGACCACCGTCAATCGATGGATCGTACGAACGCGTCGCTCGCGCTTCACCGCCGAGCGGACCGGCGGGGTCTGGTAGATCGGTCCGGTGAACTCGGCCACCACCCGGTCGAGCTCGCGCCGCGGGACCGGCGCGTGAAAGTTGACCGCCCCGACGTACCGCTTGGGGAACTCGAGGACCAGGGGGAGGAGCTTGAGCGCGGGGCCGACCCCTACCCAGAGGAGTCCCGAGACGTTCGGGTCGAGCGTCCCGGCGTGGCCGGCCAGGCGCAGGCCGAGAAGGTCCCGGGCCCACGCCGTCACCTGGTGGGAGGAGGGTCCCCGGGGCTTGTCGATCAGAAGGAATGCCCCCGCCCCGAGGCGCTCCGTCACCGGAGCCGGCCACGGGGTCGCGGTAGAGGCCTCCGCCGTCACCGGCGACTCTCCCGGGACTGGGACAGGAGGAACTCGGTGATCGCGCCGGCGACGCCGGCCGGGGGGAGGTGCGTGGAGTCGACCAGGAGGTCGGGGCTCTCGCGGTCCGGGTCCAACCCGTAGAACCGGAGGTAGCGGGCCCGCTCGCTCTCGGTCCGCTCCCGGATCCGCCGCAGCGCCTCCTCGACGCTCTGCCCGTCGCGCGCGGCGACCCGGCGGGCCCGTTCCGCCTCCTCCGCGGTCACGACGATCGAGAAGACCGGACGGCCGCGGCCCCGGCAGAGGGCCGCCTGGATCCGCCCATCGAGGAGGACCCCGGGGCGCGCGAGCGCCTGCATCGTGTCGTCGAGCTTTCGGTCCACCTCGGGGTGCGCCTCGGCAAAGTGGCCGAACTGCTCGAGGTCCATCCCGTGGGCCTTCGCCTCGGCCCGGAACACGTCCCCCGCCGAGCAGTACTCGAGGCCCAGCGCCTCGGCCACCCGTCGGCCGGCGGTCGATTTTCCACTTCCCGGCGGTCCCCCGATCGCGACGACCCGGCCGATCACGCCGTACCCCCGGTCGCCGCGGACCCCGGGGCGACCGGCTGGACGTTGTGCTGTCGGGCGTACCGCTGCACCCAGAAGTGCTTGAGGATCCGCCGGAAGACCAGCGAGAAGGGGATGGTGTACAGCGAGAAGATCAGGAACCACCAGGGGATCGGCAGCCCGGCGAGGACCGGGTTCGTCAGCACCAGCGAGCCGCCGCCGAGGGCGATCGTCTGCTGGCTCGTGGTCGCGTTGGCGATGACGAGGCCGACCCAGGTGTACATCAGGATGAGCATGAAGTAGGTGATCGCCATCCCCTTGAACTGGCCGATCGTCACCTCGCTCGAGAGCCGCGTGATCCGTTCCTGGAACGGCCGCAGCGCGGCGATCTTGTCCTTCTTGCCCGAGCGGATGGCGGCCATCTGCACCTTGCGGAAGGCGCCGCTCCACTTCGCGACCTTCGCCTGCTTGACCCAGTCGGTGGTGTAGTTGTAGGCAAACGCGGTGACCAGCATCTCGATCGCGCCGGCGATCGCCATGGTCGCCAGCAGGTGCTGGGACTGGAAGCCGATCGCGACGTAGAGCGGCCCCCAGCCGGTCGTGCAGTCGGTCGGGGAGACCGGGGCGACCGACCAGGTCCCGAGGGAGCAGGCGATGGCGTTGCGGGTCCCGGTCTCGATGAGCATCAGGAAGCCGAGGAGCCCGAGGAAGACGATGATGAATGTCGAGATCTTGAACGTCGGACGGGGGGCGGCGGGCTTCGGGGCCGTCCCGGGGGTTCCCGGCCCCGGGGTCCCCGGCTCCTCCAGCGCGGGGGGCTCCTCGGGAGCGAGCGACTCCGCCTCGAGCAGCGGGGAGTCCGCCGCCCCCTCGGTGAGCTCGCTCTCCTCGCTGTCCGAGGCGAGGGGGGCCCCTCCGCCGGACGGCAACGGGGCGCTCGGGTCCGGCATCTTACGACTCGCCTCCGAGGAAGCGACGCAACAGGGGGTTCATCTCCATGAGCTGTTCGCGGCCCATCGCCTCGTACAGGTTGATGATGATCCCCACCATGAGCAAGACCCCGGTCCCGCTCGCATTCCCGAGGGTTCCGATGAGGTCCGCTCCCGCGGCGAGCGCCCCGACCGCCGCTCCGCTGATGACGGTGATCACCGGGATGTACCGCTCCAGGACCCGGCGCAGCACGCGGGGCTCACGACGGAAGCCGGGGATCTGCATGCCCGAGGCCTCGATCTGGCGGGCGACAGCCTCCGGTCCCATGTTCGTGGTCTGGATCCAGAACTTCGCGAACAGGATCGATCCGCCGACCATCGCGCCAAAGTAGACCGCGACGTGGATCAGGCCCTGCCACCACGTATGCCCGTACAGAAAGCCGCCGTACGTCCCGAAGTTCAGGATCGGTAACAGCCAGGACTCGAGTCCGTTCACCTGCGAGAGGTAGTAGGCCCCTCCCGTGAGCGGCTGGGTCTGGCTGATGTTGGTGGCGGCCGCCACCGCCGCACTGGGGTACTGTCCTATCCACCACTGATGTCCTAACAGCGGGAACCGCGACAGCGTGCTGTTCGACCAGAGGAGGATCGTGAACAGCGAGACGTTCGCCAACAGGGCGCTCATCAGGATGACCGGGATGTTCGACGCGTAGATCAACCGAAGCGGGTAGCGGCCCCGGGCCCCCCGGGCCTCGGCGTGGGAGAGCGGCAGTTCGATGCGCGTCGACTCCGTCCAGGCGACCAGGAAGAAGATGGCGGCCGTACCGACCAGTGCGATGATCGGGTTCGGTTGACGTAACAGGACCTGTTCCCACCCCCCACTGGCCATCTGGCTCGCCGAGAGGTGGGTCAGGAACCAGAACGTCTTCGGGATCGTCCCGCTCGGGGGATTCGTCTGCATGATCGGGAGGGAGGGGTTCTGCGGGACCCAGTTGAGCGTCCCCTGGACGATCTGCTGCGAGACCCCCGCCGCGATGAACAGCGAGATCCCGCTGCCGATCCCCCACTTGGAGACGACCTCGTCCATCAGGAACACGAGGTAGCTTCCGAAGACCAGCTGGGCGATGATGATCGTGTTCGCCAGGAGGAGGCCGTTCCCGGGGGAGGCGTTCCCCAGGCTCGTGATGATCGAGGCCGACGGGGTCAGGTAGCCGTACACCTGCGGGACGGCCTCGACCAGGATCATCGCGATCACGAGGACCTTCTGGGTCCCCTGGTAGGTTCCCTTGTCCTCGTCGTCGGTGAGGTCGAGGTTGATGATCTTCGCACCGGTGAACAGTTGCATGATGATCGAGCCGGTGACGATCGGCCCGATGCCGAGGTGCATCAGCGTGCCCTGCGCCCCCGCGAGGATGGCGCGGTAGCTCGCGAAGAGGTCGATGACCGTCGCCTGGTCGACGCCGAAGAGGTAGATGTTCGTCAGCAGGAAGTACGTCAGCAGGACGGTGATCGTCCAGAAGAGCTTCGTGCGGAAATGCACATGGCCTTTCGGCTGGGAGACCGCGGGCATCCGCGTCGTCAGCGGTTTCAGCCCGTACAACCTCGATTTGGTTCCGTTGTAGGAGAGGCCCAGGTAGAGGACCCCGAGGACGAGGAAGACGACGACCGCGATCAGGATGAAGGCGATGAGGGTCGGTTGGGACCAGAACCAGGTCACCGCGAGGAGGATCGCCCCGAGCACGGCGAGCGGGATCACCCACCGCGGGTCGCGTGGGATCTCATCGTCGGCCATGAACTGCTCTCGGACCCGGTGACCGATTTATATAGTCTACGGGGGAAACGCGCCGGCGTTCGATTCGAGGCCTACGAGGCGGGGGGGCCGGCGCCGGGAGGATCGGGGAGGATCGTGACCTTCTCGGCCGCGTGCCGGCTCGCGTGGCGGACGTAGACCTGCCAGTTCTTCTCCGTGGACCCTCCGCCGAGCAGGCGGTCGACCCCGGCCTTCTCGAGGTCCGCGACCAGGGTCTCCCCGACGCGGGCGAGGGCGCCCGCCGCCTCGAGGACGGGGACGAAGGAGTCGAGCTCCCCCACGTTGAGGGAGGTCGGGCGCTCCACGATCTTGGGCGGACGCTGGAAGCCGTGGCGCCCGAAGTGGTCCGGTGCGTAGATCAGCATCGACTTGAACTTGTACTTGTGGAGTCCGGCGTTTCCGCGCCCGCCCTGCTTGCCGGCGCCCCGGCCCGCCTTGATCCCCCGTCCGTGGGTGCGGAGACCACGGAACTTTCGGGTACGGCTCGGCATCTTCCCTCCTACACCATCCGCCGGACGAGGTCGTTGATCGCCTTGCCGCGGTAGCCGAGGGCACCGCCGAGACCGAACGGCTTCTTGGTCGAGCGCCAGCCGCCCTTCGGGGGCTTGAGCCGGAAGAGGGGCCGGAGCCCGGCGACGGGCGGGAGCCCTCCGGCGAGAACGGACTGCGTGAGCTCGGGGAGGTCCTTCGCGTGGATCTCCTTGCCGAGCGTCTCGGGACCCACGCGGGCGCCGCTCGCGGTCGTCCCGCGCTCGTGCAGGAGGATGCCGACCGTCTCGGGGTCCGCCTCGCCCCACGTGATGTACCCCTGCGCGCGCACGAGCATCCCCTTGTACTCGGGGACCTCGGGAAGGACCGTCGCGTGGTTCGCCCGCGTAAGGTGGAGGAAGCGGAGGGTCTCCGCGATCTCGTGCTTGGCATGGATCGTGCCCCGCACGCGAACGACCATCCACGCCATCGCTAGGCGCCTCCCGACGGGGGCGGGCCGCGACCGCCGGTGGGGGGACCCCGTCCGGGCGGCCCTCGACCCGGGGGGCCCCGGCCCGGCGGCCCGCGGCCCGGACCGCCCCGGCCCGGGCCTCCGCGGCCCCGGCCACGGCCCCGACCGCCCATCGGCCGGGCGCCCTCTTCCTTGGGCGGGAGGATCGACATGCCGACCGGTCCGCGGACGATCTTGAGCCGTTCGGCGTCGGCGGGTTGGACCTTGAGGCCGGAGAGCGCCGCGAGCGCCCCGTAGGCCGCCTGCGCGTAGTTGACGGTCGTCTTCGTGTGGCCGTCGGTGTAGCCCCAGGCGTCGGTGATCCCCGCGAACCGCAGGACCGGCTTCGCGACGTCCCCGACCGCGAGGCCGACGCCGCGCGGCGCCGGCTTGAACGTCACGACCACCGAGCCGGCACGCCCTTTGACCTCGAAGGGGAAGCTGTGCGAGCGGCCGCACCCGCACTCCCAACTGCCGCATCCGCGCAGGACCTCGACGATCTCGAGCTTGGCGCGGTCGATCGCGCGACGGATCGTCGGTCCGACCTCGCGCCCCTTGGAGCGTCCCAGGCCCACGAACCCGTCGCCGTTGCCGACGACGACGGTGACCGCGAACTTGAACCGCCGCCCCGAGTCGGTCATCCGCTGGACCATGTTCACGTCCAGGACCTCGTCGTGCAGGCCGGGGAGGAGCTTGTCGACGATCTGCGGCTCGCGCAGCGGAAGACCGCTCGCCAGCGCCTCGCTCATCGTCTTGATCTCGTCCGAGGCGACCTTCTTGCCGAGCTCGGTGCGGGGGACCCAGGGGGGAGCGGCCGGGGCGGAGCTGCCCGGGGCGCCCGGACCGCGTGCGGGGCCGGCGACTGCTCCGCTCATGCCGAGACCCCCGGCCGGGCGGTGAGCCCGGCGAGCTTCTGCTTGTACGTCTCGAGAGGCTGGGGGAGGGGTTTCGGAAGGTGGGTCCCGCTGAGACGGTCGGCGGCCGGGAACCCTTCGTCGCCGTGAGGGATCTCGAGGCCCGAGTCCAGCAGGCCCTTCAGCGCGGCGGAAAGGCGCCCGCCCGCCGTCGGGTGGCTGATCCCAAGGTCGAGCACTGCTGCCTGCTGTCCGGAGGCTTTCGCGCGAAGGCCGGCGAGGTAGGCGGTGAGGTAGGCCGCGGGGGTCGACGCGAGGCTGGCCGCCGGGAAGTCGATGCCGCCGAGCTCGGAGGAGTCGGCGCTGGCCAGCACCCGGTCGCCTTTCGGGTCGTATCCGACGAGCGCCACGCGGACCCGGTGCCCCGAGAGGCGGACCACGGCGCGGGGTCGGCCGGATTTGAGGAGCTTGAGCCGGACCCGGTAGTCCGTGCGTCCCTCGCGGCGGCGCCGGAAGTGGACGCGGTAGCGCGGGCTGTCGCTCATGCGGGGGCCTCCTTCATGTGGCCGGCGAGGCGCAGGTTCTGGAGCAGGTGGGCCCGGCTGCGGAACATGCCGCCCTTGGCCCGGCGGTAGAACTCGCGGTAGACGGACGGCGGGATCTTCTTGGCGCCCCGCAGCTCGGCGAGGAGGTCCCGCTGGGCCCGGATCCGACGGATCCAGCGCTCCTTGCGGGGGACGCGCGAGGTCGGGGTGCCCCGGCGCGAGCCGGGTCCCTGGTGGCGTCCCTTCTTCAGCTCCTTGGCCCGACGGCGGGCTCGGACGCGGGAGGTGCCGACGAGCGGCCGGCGGCGGATGACGCCGGCCTTGATCGCCCCGCGGATGTCCGAGCGCGTGACCGCGTCGGCCAGGTCCTCCTGGCTCGCCGGGTCGAGGAAGACCCGCCCCTCCCCGCACTTCAGGATCGCGGCGGCGAGTCGGCGCTGGTTCGACAGGTCGGGCACGTCACTCCTCCCCGGCCGTCTGGATCGGGTTCAGCACCCGGATCCCGAGCTTCTTCGCCGTCTCCTCGAGGCCCAGGCGCCGGCGGGTGCCGACGGTCCGGGCGATGACCGCCGCCTGGACCTTCGGGTCGAGCGCCTCGAGCTCGGAGTCGGTGTGGATCACGATGGGTCGGTACCCGCTCGGGGCGAGACCGCGGACCCGCGCCGGCGAGCCGTAGCCGATCGAGACGACCTGTGAGCGGTAGCCGTAGTGCCGGCGCTGCTTGGACTGGAGGCCGCGCGGGCGCCGCCAGGCCCCGTCGCGACCGATCCGGTAGTACCGGCCCGAGGCCTGCCGGAAGAAGACCGGCTGGCGGCGTCGCTGGGTGCGGCGGACGCGCAGCAGCGCGACGGTCCCGGCGGGGAGGCTCGGGCGCTTCGGCGCGCCCTTCGGCTCCTCCGGTTCGGGCGCTTCCTTCTTCGCGGGCGCGGGGGCCTTGGTCGGGCCGGGCTTGGCCGCTGGTTTGGCCGCCGGCTCGGCCTTCGCCGGGGCCTTCGCCGCGGGCCGGGCCCGGGGCTTGGCGGGCGCCGCCGGGGCCGGCTCGGCCGCCGGGGTCGCCGGGTCCTCGTCGGCCATCAGCTGGCCTCCTTGAAGTGGGCGCGTTCGGTGAGGTAGATGCCGTCCTGGAACACCCGGGGGTCGTAGTCCCGGATGTGCGTCGTCCGCTCGATGTTGGCGGCGCTCTGGCCGACCTGCTCGATGTCGGTGCCGCCCAGGATCACGAACTCGCCCTCGACCTGGGCCTTCGTCCCTCGGACGAGGTGCGACGTGCGGGGGTACTTCTCGCCGAGGAAGTTCTCGATCACGAGCTCGTCGCCCTTGACCGCCACCTTCATCGGAAAGTGCGCGGCGACGACCTTCATCTTCGCCTCGACGCCGAGGGTCAGCCCGCGGCCGAGGTTGCGGACGTGCGCGGCCCAGGTGCCGAGGAGCGCCTGCGAGGTCTTGCGCCCCGCCGGGAGGCGCAGGGTGAGGGTCGCCTCTCCGCCGGCGACCTTCAGGTCGAGCACCTCCGAGGGGAACGGGCGCTCGACCGAGCCGAGCGGCCCCTTGGCCACGAGGCGGCGGCCGTGGAGCGCGAACGTGACCCCCTTCGGGACCTCGACGACGGCGTGGGTGCGGTCCGACTCAGTAGACATAGGCGAGCAGCCGACCTCCGATCTTCTTCTCTCGGGCCTCGCGGTGCGAGACGACGCCCTGGTTGGTGGAGAGGACGAGGAGGCCGAAGTCCTGCGCGGGGAGGAAGCGGGCCTCGAACCGCTCGAGGCGGTCGTACGGGACGCTGAGGCGGGGCTTGATCACGCCGCACGAGTTGATCCGGCGGGCGAGCTTGACGTCGTACTGGCCGCCCCGGCCGTTCGGGACGAAGGTGAACTCCTCGATGTACTGGTGCTCGCGGAAGATCCGCAGGACCTCGGCGATCAGGCGCGAGGTCGGGCGAAGCTCCACCGTGGGCTTGCCCTCCTGGTCGGCGTGCCGGAGGCTTACGAGGGCGTCGTTGAGAAGGTCGTGCTGCATCGAGGAACTCCTACTGGTACTTCTGGAACCCCAGGTCCACCGCGACCTCGCGGAAGCACTGGCGGCAGAGGTGGAGGCCGTAGCGCCGGACGATCCCGCGCTTGCGGTCGCACCGCAGGCAGCCGACCTTCCGCCCGAACATCTTCTTCGGTTTCATCGGTCCTCTCCCCTCAGTCGAGCAGCGTGACCCCGAACGCGCTGGTGAGGAACGCCCGGGTCTCCTCCCTCGTCGAGCGGAGGTCGGGCGGGATCGGCCGGGACTGCACCCGTCGGGTCCGGACCCGGTAGCCGGCGCGGCCGAGCTCCACCGCGACGTCCATCCCGTGGATCCCGATCGCCGGGTCGTACTTCATCCCAGAGAAGTCCGTGTAGTCGGCGATCCCGAAGGAGAAGTTGCCGTTCCGGTCGATCGAGTCGGCGTCCAGCTGGCGGTCCCGCGCCTCGAACGCCCGCTGCAGGAAGTCGACGGCGGCGGCGCCCCGCAGGGTGACCTTCGCGCCGATCTCCTGGCCCTGGCGGATGCCGAAGTCGCGGTTGGTGGAGTGGGCCCGCGTCGCCACCGGCTTCTGGTGCGTGACCATCTGCAGGACCTTCTCGGCCTTGGTCCGGGCCTCGCCGGACTCCCCGACCCCGGCGTTGACCACGATCTTGATGACGCGGATCGCGCGCAGGCCGGTCGCCGCTCCGCTCGCCGGGGCGGCGGGGGCGGTGCTCGTCTCGGGGGCGCTCATCGCTCAATGCCCTCCGCGACCGTGACGTCGGGCGCCTTCTGCCCGACGACGAAGACGTACTCCTTCGTGGTGGAGAACCCCTCCTGGAAGTGGACGAGGTTCGCTTGCGAGGAGTTGCGGACCTCGATCCGGTCGACCCGCGCGAGCTGGCCGACGTGCGAGCCGCCCGCGACGAACGCGAGCACCCCCGGGGCGAGCTTGTAGTGGTCGAGGACCTTCTGCGTCGGGACCTCGATCTTGACCGAGTCCCCGACGCGGTACGGGGTCGAGGCGGCCACGAGGAGGTTCCGGCCGTCGTGCAGCGTGACCTCGACCCGTCCCGACGGGACGGTGTGCTTGAAGCGGACCTGTCCGATCTTGACGCCGGCCTCGGGTGACGGGATCTTCACGAGGACGAGCTTGCCCCGGCGGTTCTTCACCATCCGGTAGTGGGCGTCAAGCGGCGCCGAAAGCGACAGCGTGTCCATCAGCCCGACCCCGCGGTCGAGGTTCTTCACGAACTGGCCGTCGACCTTGACGTGACCCTCCCGGGCCAGGATGCGGGCCTCCCGGGCGCTGCGGGCGATCCCGAGGACGTCCCGGAGGACGAGCTGGAGCGGGACCGACTGCTCCTGGGCGTGAGGACCGGGCCCCGGGCGCTTGATCCACTTGGTGCCCTTGCGCGGGATCGTCCAGGTGCGCGGGGCGGCGGCGCGCTTCAGACGGAACGTCATGTCCCCTCCTCCGACTTCGGGGACGGGGGGCTCTTGCTCCGGCGGCTGCCCTTGGCCGGGGCGGCCGCGGGCGCCGGCTGCTCCGGCTCCTCGTCGTCCGCCTCGGCGTCCGTCTCCTCGGTCTCGTCCGGCTTGGCCGGGGCGGGCGACGCGGCCGGCTCCGCTGCCTCCTCGGGCTCGGGGGCCTCGCCCCGCTCCTCGGGGGTCAGCTCTTCGGGTCGGACCTTGAGGGCCTCGCGCCGCCACTCGTCCGCCAGGTTCAGCCGGATGAGCAGGAGGTGGGCCGTGCGGATCGGCAGGGGCTTGAGCTTCTCTTCCCCGCTCTTGAGCGTGACGTTGTCGAGCGTGACGCTGTAGCTGCGCCGGTCGACCTTCTGGACGCGCTCCTCGCGGCCGACGAAGCTCCCCTTCATCACCCGCACGGTGTCGCCCTTGCGGAGCGGGACCGAGCGGCGGTGGAACCGCGCGCGGAGCTCTCTCGACAGGGGGACGGTCATACGGAGCCGGCGCTCGAAGATGTCGGCGTCGTAGACCGCCTTGCGCTGGCGGCGCGGAGATTGAGGGGAGATCGACATAGTCCTCCTAAATGATGATGGACGACGCCGCCGCGACCCGCGGCCATCGCTCGGCGGCCTCCTTCGCCACCGGTCCCTTGATCTGGGAGCCCTTCAACTCGCCGGTCTCCGTCGTGATGACGGCGGCGTTGTCCTCGAACTGGAGCCGCATCCCGTCCGCGCGGTGGATCGGGGAGCGCGAGCGCACGATCACCGCGTGCAGCACCTGGCGGCGCATCTCGGGCGTTCCCTTCTTCACGGAGACGATGACGAGGTCGGCGATCCCCGCCCGGGGGTAGCGCCGGTGGGTGCCGTGCCAGTTCCGGACCGCGATGATCTCCACGACCTTGGCGCCGGTGTTGTCGACGCAGTCGAGGCGGGCGCCCTTCGGCAGTCCGCGGCCGCGACGGCCGGCGAGCCCCTTCATGCCTTCTCCTCCGGGACGGGGGGCGTTCCCGAGGGGAGGGGGGCCGTCGCGTCCTCCGCGCGGACCCGGTGGGCCGCTTCGCCGAGGTCCTCGACGATGCAGAAGGAGACGAGCTTGGAGAGCGGACGGGTCTCGGCGATCCGGACCCGGTGGCCGATGGGAACCTGCAGGCAGGGGGGTGCGTGGACCAGGTAACGGCGCCGACGCTTCTCGTACCGCTCGTACTTCGGAATGTAGTGCAGGAGGGTCCGCTCGACCACCGCGGTGCGCTGCATCGCCGTGGAGACGACGGTCCCTTCGATGACCTGGCCGCGGACGGGCAGGCGGCCGTGGAAGGGGCAGTGCCGGTCCTCGCACCGGGTCTTCGGGGCCCGCACGTCGAGGCCGATGTCCCGGGCCCGGCGAGCGGACGGCGTACGTGTCGGGCTCATCGCAACCTCCGAGGACCACCAGCGAGGAGCCGCTTCGTGCGGTCCTCCGGTCGGACGCGAAGGGCCTCGGCTCTTAACGGTAACTCTCGGCCGCCGAGGAGAATCGTACCCGAGAGGGCGGATTTCGGCACCGCGAGGGGTCGGGTGCGCCCCGGCACGCGGACGTAGAGCAGCGAGAGCGTCTCGTCGACCACGACCCCATCGACCGGACTGCGGTGGGCCGGGGAGGCCTGCAGTCGGACGGGGGCCCCGATGACCTCGCCCGCGTAGGCAAGCCGGTCGGCCGGAGAGAGGCCGGAAAGGTTCCCCATCTTCGACATCCCTCCCCCTTCCGTGTCCTAGGCGCGGGGCGAGCCCCGCCGGGCGGCGAGCTCGCGCTCGCGAAGCACCGTGAGCGAACGCGCTACGTTCGTGCGCAGCGCGCGCATGCGACCCGGGCTCGGCGGCGCACCGCCCATCGCGGCGATGCCGCGCTCGCGGAGGAGGTCGTTCTCGGTGTCGGCGATCCGGCGCCGCAGGTCCTCGTCGGAGAGGGCGCGCAGGTCCTTCATCCTCAGCAGCGTCATGGTCCCTCGGGAGGCAGGACCCCGGCCGGAGCGGTGACGTCCACGACCGCCTCCTCCTCCACGGGGGGGAGTTCGACGGGCGGAGCGGGCCGCGCTTCGGCCCCCTTGACGACGATCTCGTCCGGGAGCTTCGAGTTCGCCTTCATGATCCAGACGCTGACGCCGATGACGCCCGGTTTGAGGCGGGCCTGGTAGAACCCCTTGTCCACCCAGAGGTGGACGGCCTCGCCGCAGTACTTGATCGTACCCGCCTTGAACCGCTCCGTCCGGTGCCGCTCACCGGTGAGCTTGCCCGAGAGGATGACCTGGCATCCTCGCGCCCCGGACTCCATGATCCGTCGCACGGTCGAGTGGCCCGCCCGGCGGAAGTGCCAGCCGCGCTCCAGCGTCGAGGCGAGCTTCTCGCTCATCAGCTGCGCGTTGAGGCTCGGCGCGCGCTCCTCCTGGACCTCGATCTGAGGGTTGTCGAGCTGGAACCGTGCGTGGATCTCTTCCGTCAGCCGCTTGATGAGCTCGCCCCGGTGGCCGATGAGGATCCCGGGCCGCTCGCAGATGAGCGTGACCCGCGTGCCCATCGGGGTGCGGGTGATCTCGAGACCGCCGAAGCCGGCGCGCGCGCTCTCCCCGACCAGGAAGTCCTTCAGCAGGACCCGGCGCGTCGCCTCCTGGATGACCTTGCGTTCCGAGCTCATTCGGTCTCCTTGCGCTCGGCGAGCACGAGCTCGACGTTCGTCGTCTGTTCGTTCCACGTGGTCGCTCGCCCGTGGGCCCGCGGCATGTTGGCCTTGCGGATCCGGCCGCGCGAGCTCGCGGCGACCTTGACGTACAGGCGGTCCGCGTCGAGCCCCTCGTACTCCGCGTTCTCGCGGGCGTTGTGCAGGAGCTGGAGGAGGTTCTTCGCGACCTTCTTCGGGAAGCGGCCGGGGCCGACCCCCTTCTTGTGCGCCGTCTCCTGGTTGTACCGGCGGAACGGCACCGCCCGCCGGAGCGCGACGACCTCCTCGAGGAACGTCTCGGCCCGGTCGAGCGGGAGCCCCCGGATCGCGTTCAGGACCTCGTAGGTCTTCTTCGGGGACATGGGGATCTCGTTGCCGCGCGAGCGCGCGACGGCGAGGCCCGTCTCCGGTTGGTAAGTGTAGCCTCGCATGCGACCTCCCTCACTTCAGCGGCATGAACTTCGACGACCGCGTCGCGCCGACGCCCGGGCCCGAATGCTTCTCGAACCGGCGGGTGAGCGCGAACTCGCCGTAGTAGTGGCCGATCATCTCCGGGCGGACCTCGACCTCCTTGAACTCCTTGCCCGTGTGGATCGAGACCCGGCGTCCGACGTGTTCCGGCAGGATCAGCGCGTCCCGGACGTGGGTCCGGACGACCTTCCCGACGGGGGTCTCCCGCATCCGTTCGAAGAACCGGCTCGTCTCGGTGTTGAACCCGCGTCGGATCGACCGACGGGCCCGAGCCGTCGAGATCTTCGCGAACTCCTCGAGGCTGAGCTTCTGCAGGTCGGGGAGCGTCAGGCCGCGGTAGGTGAACTCGCGCTTGCGGCGCGCCTCCACCTTCTTCGTGCGACGGGCCTTCGGCATCAGCCCCCTCCCTTCTCGCGGTCGAGGCGGCGCTTCTTACGGATCGAGCGGGAGAATCGACCGACCTTGGCTCCGGGCCAGGTGCCGCTCGAGACGGTGCTCGGGCGCCCCACGTGCTGGTGGGCGCCCCCCCCGAACGGGTGGTTGACCGGGTTCATCGCGACGCCCCGGACCTTGAAGGCCGCACGAGCGAGCGACCGGGTCGCCCAGACTTTCTTGCCGGCCTTGATGATCGGTCGCTCCAGGCGGCCGCTCCCTCCGACCGCGCCGACCTCCGCCCGGCAGGTGTCGAGCAGCCGCTTGAACTCCCCCGACGGGAGCTGGAGCGTGACCTCCCCCGCGGCATGGGCCGTCACGAGGGCGCTCGCCCCCGCCGAGCGGACGAGCCGCCCTCCGTCGAACGGCTTCACCTCGACGTTGGACACCACGGTGCCGTCCGGGATCTTCGCGAGCGGCAGGATCGACCCACGCTCGACCTTTCCCTCATGAAACGCGAGAGTGTCTCCCGTGGCGAGCCCCGCCGCGGCCAGGATCCGGACCGTCGTCCCGTCGGCGGCGACGACCTCCGCGACCGGCGCGCTGCGGCCCGGGGCCTGCTCGATCGACAGGACCCGCATGTCCCCGACGAGGGTGGCGGGAGGATGGACGATCGGACCGTGGTGCCGGTGACTGGGCGAGCGGTACGTCGGGGTTCCGGAGCCGCGCCGGCGCGAGATGATCCGCTTGCCCATCAGAACACCCCGGCCCGGCTACCGATGTCCTCGGCGGAGAACTCCTTGTCGAAACGGACCGTCGCGATCTTGCCCGCGCGCACGATCTTCGTGTTGACCTTGGCGACACGGCACTGGTAGGTCGCCTCGACGGCCTGCTTGATCTCGGCGCGGGTCGCCCGGTGGTCGACGACGAACTCGAGCTTGTTGAGCCGCTCCATCTCGTCCATCGACTTCTCGGTCACGTAGGCGTGCAGGATGATGCGGTGGCGGAGCTCGCTCATGCGTCCTCCCCCGCGAGGCGCGAACGAAGCTGCTCGACGGCGGCGTGCGAGAAGACCGTGAGCCGTCCGGCGTCGCCCCCGGGAGCGAGGTCCTCCGTCGACAGGCGCCGTGCGGGAACGACCTCGACGCCCGGAAGGTTCTGGAATCCCCGGGCGCGATTAGCCCGGCTCGTCACGACCAGGAGGCTGCGCGGCACACGTCGGCCCCGTCCCCGTCGCCGAGCCCGACCCGAACGGAGCTGGACCCCCTCGCGGGCCCGCTCGATGTCGGGCCAGATCTCGAGACGTTCGAGGAGCTCGCGGGCATCCTTGGTCGTCAGGATCTCCTCGACCGGGTCCTCGAGCACGAGCGGGAGGTGGAGCCCCTTCGGGACCTCATGGCCGCGCGCGACGGCCAGGGTCGGCTCGCGCGTCGCCGCGAGGGCGGCGGCGAAGGCGCGGCGGGCTTCCTTTCGGTTGATCTTCTTGGTCCAGATCCGGTCGACGCGCGGGGGGTGGGCCTGGCCCCCGCCGACGGTGTTCGGTGCCTGGGCCCCGCGCATCGAATCCATCAGGCGCGGGGTTCGTGCGACGCCCTTGCCCTTGCCCGACCACTCAACGGAGTGACGGCGACCCGCGGTGAGCGAGGTACCGTACGGCTGGCGCCGGTGCGACTGGGAGGCGATGACCGCCCGCCGGACCAGGTCCGGTCGCAGGGGGCTCGAGAACTCGAGGGGCAGCGCGACGGTCGCGGTCCGGGGCTTCCCGTCCAGGCCCGTCACGTGGACGCGGTGCTGGACGGACGGGTGCTCGGGAGGGCCCGCAGGGGCCCCGGTGCCCTCCGGCGTCATCAGGCTCCTTGCTTCGAGCGCGTGCTGAGGTACCGGATGTCGACCTTCTCGACCGCGACCCGCTGGCTGCGGAGGGGGGTACGGAACCGAAGGAGGCGCTTGGCCGGTCCGGGGACCGAGCCGTGGAGGAGGATCGCGGCCGTGCGGACCTCGCCGTAGTGCGGGAACCCGCCGCTCGGGGTCACGGGGTCCGCGCGGGCATCCTTCACCACGCGCAGCACCCGCATGTTGAACTGCGTCCGGCGGTGGTAGCCCTGCTGGCCGGCCTGCGGGATGCGGTAGGTGACGAAGCTCGGATTGTGGGGCCCGAGGGTCCCGATCATCCGGCGGTGCTTCGAGTTCTTTCGGGGCTGGAGCTTGACGCCCCAGCGCTGGATGTGGCCCTGGAAGCCGAACCCCTTCGTGACCCCGAGGACGTCCACGAACTCGCCTTCCTTGGCGAGCTCCTCGGCGGGGACCTCTTTGCCGAGCTGGGCGAGCGCGAACGCGCGTCGCTCGTCGAACTTCTCGCCGGCCACTCGTACCTCGAACAGCGTGGGGGTCTTCGACCCCACCCCGGTGATAAGGTGGGGCTGGGTGTAGACCATCAGACGGACCTCGTCGCCGTGGGCCTGAGCGAACGCGTGGAGCCGCTCGGAGTTACTGGCCGGATGCGACGGCATCCGGCGCTCGAGCTCCTCGATCGGGTCGGCCCCCCAGACCTCGTTGACGACCCGCTGCCCGTACGGCTCCCGCGCGTAGATCCGGGCGCCGGCCACCCGAAGCGGCGGCACCTCGATCACGGTCACCGGTACGGAGACCTCCTGGCCGGCCGTGGTCGACCGCTTGCGGTAATCGACCATGAAGGCGTGGGTCATCCCGACCTTGAACCCCGCGAACCCTTCGATCGCGGGGCTTTTGGCCGTGGTGGCCCAGGCTCGGACCCGGGGCAGGGGCCGGGCCGCGCGGGAACGGGGGGAAAAGGCGAGAGAACCTCGCCGCGGACGATGACGGGCCATGGGTCGATAGGGGGTCCTGCCTCCGGTGGGGACGGGGGAGAAAGGTACCCTATATAACGGCTCCTCGGATTTTCACCGGTTCCTCGAGGGTGGAGCGGC
This sequence comes from Thermoplasmata archaeon, assembly GCA_035501555.1. Classification (GTDB taxonomy): domain Archaea; phylum Thermoplasmatota; class Thermoplasmata; order Lutacidiplasmatales; family UBA184; genus Lutacidiplasma. The sequence continues at coordinate 121,699 of DATJWA010000005.1, forward strand.
TCTCCACCGCCGGGCCGTGAGTCTCCGACGCGTGCCCCCCTGAACGCGCGCGTAGAGGCGGAGAGGCGCGACGGGTCGGCCCTTTCGTGGCCGGGCGCCCCAATCGTTAAGCCCGAAAACCCCTCGTCGGGCCCGGAGAAAGTTCGTGCAAGCGGTCGTGAAAGCCACGCGGGGGCCGGGGGCCGAGGTACGCACGGTCCCGGACCCGACGCCGGGTGAGGACGAGGTGCTCGTGGCGGTCCGGGCCTCGTCGGTCTGCGGCACGGACGTCCACATCTGGCTGTGGAACGACTGGGCGCAGTCCCGGATGAAGACCGTCCCGATCATCTTCGGCCACGAGCTGAGCGGCGAGGTCCTCCAGGTCGGACGGCGTGTCAAGAACCTCGAGGTCGGGGACCACGTCTCCGCCGAGACCCACATCGCCGACGGCACGTGCTACCAGTGCCGCACCGGCAAGATGCACATCTGCGAGAACGTCCAGGTGCTCGGCGTCGACCGCAACGGGGTGTTCGCGGAGTTCGCGGTCCTGCCGGCCGTGAACGCCTGGAAGAACGACCCGGCGCTCGACCCGGCGATCGCGGCGATCCAGGAGCCGCTCGGCAACGCGGTCCACTCGCTCCTCCCCGAGGACGACATCGAGGACCTCGCCGGGCGCAACGTCCTCGTCACCGGCTGCGGGCCGATCGGCCTGCTCGCCATCGCCGTCGCCAAGATGCTCGGGGCCCGGGCCGTCTTCGCGACCGAGGTGAACCCGCTCCGCAGCGGGCTGGCGCTCAAGATGGGAGCCGACCGGGTCCTTAACCCGGCCACGCAGGGGGCGGAGGTCCTGCGGACGATCCTGTCGGAGACCGGCGACCACGGGGTCGATGTCGCCGTGGAGATGTCGGGGCATCCGGCCTCGCTCGAGCTGGCGTTCGACGCCTTGACCCCCGGCGGCCGCGTCTCCCTCCTCGGACTGTTCGACAAGCCGGCCACGCTGAACTTCGACGACGCCATCGTCACCAAGGGCGCTCGGGTGTTCGGGATCTTCGGCCGGCGGATGTTCACGACCTGGTACCAGGTCAAGAGCCTGCTCGCGCGGCCGGAGCTCAAGGAGAAGATGGCGACGATCATCACCCACCGGATGCCGATCCGCGACCTCCCCCGCGCGATGGAGATCATCCAATCGATGCAGGCGGCGAAGATCTCGCTCGAGCCGAGGTGGTAGATGCGCGACCCCACGTCCTTCCTCGGTCAGGAGTACGCCGACCTGGTGCGTCAGGAGCTCGACTGGCGGCTGCGGGTCCTCGAGGGCCCGAGCGCCCCCTGGTGCCACATCGACGGGAAACGGGTCCTCATGTTCTGCTCGAACAACTACCTCGGGCTCAGCAACCATCCCCGTCTCAAGGCGGCGGCGATCCAGGCGGTCGAGACCCACGGCGTCGGCTCGGGCTCCGTTCGGCCGATCGCCGGCAACATGGACCTCCACGTCGAGCTCGAGCGGCGCCTCGCGAAGTTCAAGGAGGCCGAGGCCTCGCTCGTCTACCAGAGCGGCTTTGCCGCGAACTCGGGCCTGATCCCCCAGCTCGCCGGCGAAGGCGACCTGATCATCAGCGACGAGCTCAACCACGGCAGCATCATCGACGGCGTCCGCCTCTCGCGCGCCGAGCGAGCGGTCTACCGGCACGCGGACGTCGACGATCTGGCCCGGGTCCTCGCCCAGGCCGAGGAGCACACGCCGGGATACCGCCGGCTCCTCGTGATCACCGACGGGGTCTTCTCGATGGACGGCGACATCGCCCCGCTCGACCACATCGCGTCGGTTGCCGGCCAGCACGGGGCGATGGTCTACGTCGACGACGCCCACGGGGAGGGGGTCCTCGGCACCGGAGGGCGGGGGATCGTCTCCCACTTCGGCCTGCGACGGGACCAGGTCCACGTCGAGATGGGGACGTTCTCCAAGGCGTTCGGCGTCGTCGGGGGCCACATCTCGGGCTCGCGGGCCCTCATCGACTTCGCCTACAACCGCTCCCGCACCTGGCTGCTCAGCGGCTCGCACCCGCCCCCGGTCGCGGCGGCGTGCCTTGCGGCGATCGACGTGCTCGAGAGCGAGCCGGAGCACGTCACGCGGCTGTGGGAGCACACCCGACGGTTCAAGAAGGCCATGGCGGACCTTGGGTTCCGCACCGGCAAGAGCGAGACCCCGATCACCCCGATCATGGTCGGCGACAGCGGCCGGGCCAAACGCCTCAGCCAACGCCTCTTCGAGCTCGGCGTCTTCGCCCTCCCGATCGTCTTCCCCATGGTCGCGAAGGACCAGGCGCGGATCCGCACGATCATGAACGCCGCGCTGACCGCGGAGGACGTGACCTTCGCGATCTCGGCGTTCGAGAAGGCCGGCCGGGAGCTCCAGCTCATCTAGTGGGACGGGGGGGCGTCGCTTACCCGGGGCCCAACACCGGCGTAAATACTCGAGCGGTCCTCTCCCGGTCAAGATGGGCAACCCCGCTCCCGACCCGGAGCCGCTGCTGCCGCAACCGGCCCGCCTGTGGACGGTCGCGGAGGCGAACCACCGGCTGGCCCAGCTCGCGGAGTTGCTGCCGCGCCTGCGGACCTGGGCGACCCGCCTCGGGGAGGTCCAGGGCGAGGTCGAGCGCCTCGGCGCGTTCTGGGGCAAGGAGCTTGACGCGAGCGACCATGTCGACCACGAGCGCAAGGAGCAGCTCGACGCCGAGTGGCAGCACCTCACCCACCGCCTCGAGGAGGCGGTCGGGGCGCTGCAGCGGGAAGGGATCGAGGTGAAGGACCTCTCGGGGGGCCTGGTCGACTTCTACGGCCTGGTCGACGGGGAGGTAGTCTTCCTCTGCTGGCGCCTCGGGGAGGGAGAGGTAGGGTTCTACCACCGCCTGGACGGCGGCTACCGGACCCGCCGGCCGATCCCCGAGACCGCGCGGGCCACCCTCTCGAGCCCCCGGGACGCGAACTAGGGCTCCGCGGACTCCACCGAGTCCTCGAGTCGCTGGGCACCCCGGGCGTACCGCCCCACGTCGACCGGGCGCATCCCCATCGCCTCCCGGAACTCGTTCGCCGACGCCGGGGCGAACCCGGCGTAGTGGTTGTTGAAGAAGACGAACGAGCTCTCGAGCGCGTCCTGGCGTTGTCGAAGTCGCTCGGCCCACCGCCGCGTCTCCGCGCTCCGGTCCACCCGGACCTCTCCGTGGACCTCCTCGGGCACGGTCGTGTGGTCCCCGATGAACCGCAGGTAGACGAAGTCGGTCGTCACCTCGGGCGGGATGTCGAGGTAGGTGAGGTACGACCAGGCGAGGGAGACCCTCCGCTCGGAGAGCTCGCGACGGAGGCCGGCCCACGTCTCGCCCTCGTACCATCCCCGGTCCCGGAGCTCGACCGAGTACCGCAGGCTCGGGTCGAGCGCCTCGAGCAGGGCGGAGAGGAACGTGGTCGCTCGTCCCGGTTTGACCCAGGGCGGGAACTGGAGCAGGATCGGGCCAAGCTTCGGGCCGAGGGCGCGGGCGCTCTCGAGGAACCCATCGATAGCCTTGCGGTCGACCGCGAGCTTCGGGTCGAGGAGGTCGCGGGGGAACTTCAGGGTGAAGAGGAACCCGTCCGGGGTCTTGCGACGCCATCCCTCGACGACCGCCCGGGCCGGACTCCGGTAGTACGTGGAGTCGACCTCGACGGTGTCGAAGAGCCGGGAGTAGACCGTCAGCCGCTCGCCGTCCGCGATCCCTTTGGGGTAGACCCGACCCCACCATGCCTCCGACGTCCAGGAGGAGCATCCGACCCGCACGGTGGGCGCCATATTCCCGCCTACCTCTCCCCCAAACCCGGACTCGAGCCTGGCGCCGACCCGGCTCAGGAGGCCGCCGGCCCGGTCTGCGCCATCTGGACGGCCCGTATGGAGAGCGCGAACCCCCCGAGCAGGGCCAGCGCGGCCGAGCCGAGGACCAACGTGGGGAAGGGGTCCCCCAGCGAGAGGAGTCCCAGAGCCAGGGGGGCCATCAGCCCCGCCCCGCCGCCGACGACCCCGACCGCGGGTCGGTCCGAGCGGAGCGTGAGGAGCGCCGCGTAGCCGGCGAGGACCGCGACGAACCCGAGGAGGACGATCCCCCCTCCGATCGCCGCGACGAACTGCTCGAGGTCCGAGAACGGAGTGAGCGCCACCGACGAGCCGTTGTTCGCCGCGCCCAGCGGCATCGTGACCTGCATGCCGCTCGCCCCGGCCGAGTACAGGGTGGAGACGAACGCGTAGACCGTGATCGGCGAGTAGCCGGCCTCGGTGAACTCGAAGGTGAGCCCGCCGGTCGGAAGGTTCGAGAACGCGAACGAGCCGTCCAGCGCGGTCACCGTCTGGAACGAAGCTCCCGACTCGGTGGTCACCACCACGTCGACCCCGTCCCCGGCGGTGGGACCGCCGGACTTGTGTCCGAGGAGGACGACCCCGCCGGCCTCGAAGCTGCCGGGCGTCGGGGCGAGGAAAGCGTAGTACCCGAACAGCCCGGCGAGCACGACCGCTACGACCGCGACCCCGAAGAGCGAGCCGGCGGCCATGCGGCGGACCCGCCATCGAGGGATGCGCGGCGGCGGGAGCGCGGGGTAAAGTCCCGGTACGACCTCCCAGTTGTACAGGGGCGGAGGGTCCCGGGGGACGACCACCGGGACGGGGGCACGGCACTGCGAGCACGGGAACCACTGCGTGGGGGGCGACGGCGCGAGGACGGCGCTCAGCGGCGTTCCGCACGCCGGGCAGCGGACCGTGACGGCGGGACCGACCATCGGACGCAACCGAGCCGCCCCGGGGTCTTAGCCTTGCGTCGCGCCCTGGGCAAGCCCCACTTCCATGTGGTCGGCGTCGACGACGGGGCGTTCTCGCGAGAGGACTCCTGGGCCCCGGTCGCCGCGGTCGCGATGGCCGTCCCCTCCCGGGTCGAGTCGGTCCGACTGGGCCGGGTCCGGGTGGACGGGGACGATGGGGCGACCGAGATCGCGCGGCTCGTTCGGGACACCGGAGGCCTCGAGAGCCTCCGGGCGGTCCTCCTGGACGGGGCGGTCGTCGGCGGGTTCAACGTGGTCGACCTCGACCGGCTCCACGCGGAGCTCGGCCTCCCGGTCGTCGCGGTGACGCGGCACGCCCCGGACTTCCCGGCGATCCATGCGGCGCTCCGCAAGTGGTTCCCTCGGGACTCGGAGGTTCGGTGGCGACGTCTACGGGCTCACCGTCTGTTCCGGCTGCCGTACCCCGAGTTGCCCCTCCTGGTCGCCGCGGTCGGATGTCGTCGGGCGGAGGCGGCGGTGCTCGTGCGCCGCACGACCGTCGAAGGGCACGTACCGGAACCGGTACGGCTCGCGCACCTGGTCGCCTCGGCCGGAGGCCGCCGGGCGCTCGACTGAGAAGGGTTAAGGGGGACAACCTGCGTCGGAGCGGGGGCGGGCCTGTAGCTTAGCCCGGACGAAGCACTGGCCTTCTAAGCCAGAGAACTCGGGTTCAAAGGCGGGGGGCGCCACACGCCCCCGGCGGAGAGTCCCGACAGGCCCGTCCCCTACGCCGCGCTCACTTCGGCCTGGCACTTGGCGCAGAGAATCCCCTGGTGGTCGGCGCCGAGAGGATTCCCGCAGAGCGGGCAGGTGGCGCGCGCGTCCGCGGCCGCGATCAGCTCCTGCACGCTCGTCCGAAGGGCGGGGTTCGAACCGGCGGGGGGCGGTTCGGGGGCGCGGACCCCCGAGGAGGTCGTCGGAGGGAGGAACGCGTCGAGACGGGGCCGATAGACCCCGGTCCGACGGTCGAACGTCACAACTCCCCGGGCGGCCAGGCCCTGGAGCGCCGAGTCCATCAGCTCGCGGACCCCCCCGAAGATGTGCGCGACCTCGACCGCGGTGAGCCCGGGGGACTCGACAAGGACCTGGAGGCAGCGGGAGGCGAGCAGGGGCATGTCGCCCTTGCCGACCACCTGGTCCACGTGCCAGCTCAGCCGCGCCGGGCGGCGCACGTACCGCTGGGCCGGCAGGCGGCCAGCGCGAGGGTCCGCGAGCAGGAGGGAACGGAGAAGGTCGAGCTCGTAGGAGACCCGCTCCTCCGGGTAATAGGTCAGGACCGCGACGCAGAACGGGAGGAGACCCCGGGAGCGGCAGACTCGGATCCCTACCCTCAGGTCGTCCAGGAACGTCCGCAGGGTGACCCGAGAACCGCCGGCCGCGGCCCGGTCCTCGTCGGCCCGGCTCCGGGGCAGGTAGTGCTCGCGGAGGAGGAACCGCTGGACGGTCCGGACCGGGGGTCCGTCGCCGAGAGGAAAGAGCATCCCGGTCCCGTCCTCGTCGGTCGCCATCTTCTGGAACGGGCGCAGGAACTCCCACGCCGACCCCGGAGCCGCGGGGGGGTCTAGGCGCAGCTCGATCGGCCCCGGGGGCGGGTTCGCCTCGGCGAGGAGGTCGTAGAAGGTCGGATATTCCCGCTCGCCCACCCGCAGTCGGAACGGGGCGATCGGCGTACGGCGGCGGGCGAGGTACTCCTCGTAGGCCCGGGAGAGCGCCCGTTCGGAGTAGGCGTCGTGGCGTTCGTTCGCGAGGTTCTGGGCGAGCCGCTGCAGCTCAGGAAGGGGAACGACCGCCACCGGACCTCCGCATCTCGATAAGATGCTCGTAGAGGGAGATAAACCGGCGGGCCATCATCTCCAGCGACGCTTCCGTGCGGACGTACTCCTGTCCCCGCCGGGCGATCTGCTGCCGCACGGCCGGCTCTCGGACGAGCTCGACCACGGTCCGGGTGAGCGCCCCGGGCTCACGGACCGGCACGCGACGTCCGGTCAGGCCGTCCTCCACGAGCTCGGAAGCCCCTCCCTCGGCGGGACCGACGACCGCCGCGCCGCAGGCCATCGCCTCGAGGAGCGCGACGCTCGAGGTGTCGCTGGTCGAGGGAAGGACGAAGACGTCGCTCTGCCCCAGGAGCGCCGGCTTTTCCGACTCGGCGACGGGGCCGATGTACCGCACGATGCCGCGCAGGCGGGGGTCGTCGCGGAGCCGCGCGCGCACGTTCGCCTCCTCCGGGCCCATGCCCCCCACGATAGCGACCAGCGACGTTTCGGTCGAGGCCTCGGCGACCGCGTCCAGGAACCGGTGGACTCCCTTGTCGACCGTCAGGCGCCCGAGGTAGGTGACCAGCGGGGCGCTCTCGAGCCCGCACCGGGCGCGCCAATCCGGCGCCGCGAGGTGGGGGACGAACCGGTCGAGGTCGATCCCGTTCGGGACGACCTCCACCGCGCGCCGGAACGGCTTGCGGACGCTCTCGACCAGGTCGTCCCGGGCCGCCATCGACGGGGCGGTCGCGACGTCACACCGCCAGTACAGCCCGAGGTTCCACCACCACGCGACGCGGAAGAACTCCGGGACGAGGAACTTCGACGGGAAGCTCTCCCGCATCGCACGGATGTTCGTGTGGAAGGTACCGACGAGCGGACGGCCGAACCGGCGGGAGGCCAGAAAGCCGGCGCTCCCGAGCCCGCCGGGGGAATGGACGTGCAGGACGTCCATCTCCGCCGCCCCGCGCGGCGCCCGCACTGCGCTGAGCGGCCAGAGCGGCCAGCGGTACTGGCTGTAGAGCGGAACGGTGAGGCTCCGGAACCGTTCGACGGTGACCCCGTCCTCGACCACCTCCTCGAACGGGCGGCCGCTGACCGTGTGGGGCGCGAATACGCGGACCCGGTGCCCGAGCCGGACGAGCTGCCGGGCGAGCCCGCCGGTCACCTGCGCGACCCCGTCGCGCATCGGCGGGTAGGAGTCCGTGAAGAAGCCGACCTCCATCCCGGTACCCTCTCTACCCCGTCCGGTGTCGCCCCGGGTTCCTATGCTTATGGGTCCTCGCGCTGCGCGGGCGAGGGGTTCGTGGACTACAGCACGCTCTGGAAGACCCGTTCGAGCCGGCTCGAGTCCTTGAGCTCGAGGGACCTCGGGTCGAAGGAGACGAGGAGCGCCGAGCCGGTGTCGCGCGCCTGCCCGACGAGCCAGTTGACGAACCGCAGGGTCATGTCGAGCCCGTTCTCGGTCGTGAGGAACTCGAGCGCGTCGACGTAGACGAGCGCCCCGCCCGGGGCCTCCGTCGGCGCCCGCAGCCGGCCGCTGATCTCGCCGGGGCTCGGCGGTCCGCTTCCCGCGACCCCCGCGCTGAGGTCGACCTCGACCCGCCGTTCCGGGGGAAGGCCGGGGATCGCGGGCGGGTGAAGGGAGACGATCGCGACCCGTGGGAAATCCGCGGCGTTCGCGCGGAGCATCTCGAGCGCGTGCGCCGGCCGCTCCTCCCGGACGAGCCAGGAGCGGCCGGGGCCCAGTCGGGGCGGCACCTGCGCGGACGGCGCCCCGACCGGCGCGACCCACGGGCGGGCGGCCGTCGGCGGGCGCAGGAGGGAGCTCCAGGTCGGCTGTCGTGGGGGCGCGGTCATGTTCCGACGCTTCAGCTCGACCTCCTCCTTGATCCGGGCGAGCCGGCTCTCGACCAGCATCCGCAGCTCGGCGGGGGTGTGTCCGCGCGCGACGTGGCCGAGGACCTCGCGGAGCGCGCTGCGCACTCCCTCCTCGTAGCCCGCGGCGTACGTCCGCGCGAACTCCTCCTCCGACGTCGCCGGCTCGGGAGGGGGGGTGGGGGCGCCGTCCCGGCGCGGGGCCTCGCTCACGCGGGAGCGCGGTCCGAGCTCCCCGTCGGGCTGCCGGCGACCGGGGCGAGCCGTCCCCGGGGCTCCGGTCCCGCGCCCGCCTCGGCCGCCGGGGCGAACTTGTACCCGTAGTGGATGACCCCGGCGGCCCCCTCCTCGCGGAGCTTGCGGAAGGTCGCGCGCACCCGGAGGCCGATCTTGACGTCGGCCGGGGCGAGGTCGACGACCTGGCCCGTGAGCATCGGCCCCTCGACCGTTTTGACGAGCGCTACGATGTACGGCACCTGCATCTCGAACCCCTCCGCCGCGTCGTGGACGACCGTGAACGAGTAGACCGTCCCGTCGCCGCTGAGCTGGAACGGGACCATCTTCTCGAGCGTCGAGCGGTGGCTCGGGCAGGTCGGGCAGACGGAGCGCGGGGGGAAGTAGACGGTGTTGCAGTTGGTGCACTTCGAGCCGCCCAGGTTGTAGCGGCGGGGGGTTTCGCGCCAGAAACGTGCGACGGACATGGTCCCCCCTAGTTCACCCGCTCCAGGAGGTGGACGACGCTCGTAGCGCCGGTCCCTCCCACGTCATGCGTGAGGCCGAGGGCGGCCCCGGCGACCTGCCGGTCCTTGCCCTCGCCGCGCAGCTGCCGGACGACCTCGACGACCTGGGCGACCCCGACCGCCCCGAACGGACGGCCCTGCGCCTTCAGTCCCCCCGAGGGGTTGACGGTGAGCGAGCCGTTCATCCCGAACCGGCCCGAAGCGAACTCGGGACCGGCTTTGCCCTTCTCGACGAACCCGAGGTCCTCGAGCGCGAGCAGGGCGCTGATCGTGTAGGCGTCGTGGACCTCGGCGACCCGGACGTCCGACGGGGCCCGGCGCGCCCGACGGAAGGCGTGCTCCGCGGCGACGACCGTCGACTGCAGGGTCGTGGTCTTCTCCCGGTGCTGGACGGCCATCGTGTCGCAGGCGACCTCGCTCGCCGCGATCCGTATGGGGGTGTCCGTGTGCCGTTTGGCGGTCTCGAGCGGGCCGAGCACCACCGCCGCCGCCCCGTCCGACAGGGGGGCGCAGTCGAGGACCCCGAGCGGCTCGGCGACCTCGCCGGCGCCGACGACCTGCTCGAGCGACAGCTTGTTCCGGTAGTGGGCGAGCGGGTTCTTCGAAGCCATCTCGTGGTCGTGCACCGCCACGCGGGCGAGCTGCTCGCGGGTCGTGCCGAACTCGTGCATGTGCCGCCGGGCGATCAGGGCCCAGAGGGCGGGGAGCGTCGCGCCGAAGACGACCTCCCACTCGTGGTCCGCCGTCGCGCTCACGATCTGGTTGGCGGTCGCCTCCACCACGTCCGTCATCTTCTCGGCGCCGCCGACGACCACGAAATCGTACTGGCCGCTGGCGACCGCGAGGTACCCCTGGTGGAGCGCGAGCGAGCCCGAGGCCCCCCCGCCCTCGACGCGGACCGCGGGGAGGTGGCGGCCGGAGAGCCCGGCGTAGTCCAGGATGAGCGGGGCGATGTGCTCCTGCTCGAGGAGCGAGCCGGAGGCCATGTTCCCGAGGTACAGCCCGCCGAGGTCGGCCGAGGAGAGCTTCGCGTCCACGAGCGCCTGGAGGCCGGCCTCGATGCCGATCTCGCGGAAGGAGCGGTCCCACAGCTCCCCGAACTTCGTCTGGCCGACCCCGAGGACGGCGACGTCGCGCACGGTCAGCTCCCCCCGAGGTGGATCTTCCCCCGGAACTTGGCGTAGACCGAGTACGGGATCTCGACGCCGGGGTCGAGGAAGTCCTGGACGGGCCGCCCGAACGTCCGGTCGTAGTTGGTGATCTCGTCGGTCACATCGAAGTCGAACGCGTCCGAGCCCGCGCCCGAACCGTACCCCACCATCAGGACGCGCTCGCCCGCCGCCGCGTGGTCGAGCACGTTGGACAGTCCGATCAGGGCCGCGCCGGAGTAGGTGTTGCCGATGTAGGGAGTGACGAGCCCGTACTTCATCTGGGCCTCCGTGAACCCGAGCTGCTTGCCGACCCGCTGGGGAAACTTCCCGTTGGGCTGGTGGAAGACGACGTGCGCATAATCTGTCGGCCCGGTGCCGGCCCGGGCGAACATCTGCTTGGCGCACTCCGTCACGTGCCGGAAGTACGCCGGCTCCCCGGTGAAGCGTCCCCCGTGGCTCGGGTACCGCTGGCCCTCGCGCCGCCAGAAGTCCGGGGTGTCGGTCGTGTAGGAGAGCGTGTGCCGGACGCGGGCGATGACGTGCTCGCGCCCGATGACGAACGCGGCGCCCCCGGCGCTCGCGGAGTACTCGAGGGCGTCGCCCGGCGCCCCCTGCGAGGTGTCGGTCCCGATGGCGACGCCGTATCGGATCATCTCGGCGCCGACGAGACCGAGGCACGTCTGGATCGCGGCCGTCCCGGCCTTGCAGGCGAACTCGAAGTCCGCCGCGGTGAGGTTGGGGGTCGCCCCGACGGCCGAGGCGACGACCGTCGCCGTCGGCTTGACGGCGTACGGGTGGGACTCGGACCCGACGTAGAGCGCGCCGATCGTCTGGGGGTCGATCCCGCCGCGGGCCAGCGCGACCCGCAGCGCCTCCGTGGAGATCGTGATCGTGTCCTCGTCCGGAGCGGGGACGCTCTTGCGGATCACGTTGAGGCCCTGACCCATTCCCTCCCCGTCGACGCCCCAGACCCGCCCGATCTCGCCGGGGGTGATGCGGTATCTCGGCACGTAGGCTCCGTAGCTCACGATTCCTGCTTCCATCGATGGTTCCCTCCCGACCCTGCGTTACAGCCCTTCGAGCCGTTCGAGCAACGCCGGCGCGGCGAGCGCCGTCGTCAGGAGCGGGATGTTCTCCACCTCGGAGAGGCGGATGGCGAGCGGGTCGACCCGGCCGGGCGCCGCAAAGACGACCGCCGCCGGTTTGAGCGGGTGCGCCCGGATCGCGACCATCGGGGAGCGACCGAACTTCACGTTGGAGAAGATCAGGGCGCGCTGGGTCGTCCAGCCGTAGACCTCGACGAAGCGGGACGCGTCGATCGAGAGGATCGCCCGCGGGGCGTCGAGCACCGTGAAGCCGTGAATGTCCCGGTGCAGGTCGACCCGGCTTACGGCGCGGGCGTCGAGGCGGTCGGCCAAGGCCTTCAGCGGGATCGCGACCGTAAACTCCCGCATCCCGAGGATCCCCTCGGAGTGGACCCGAACGCCCATCCGCTGCCCGACCCGGTTGCCGTTCTGGCTGTCGAGCGCGAGCAGGCTGTCGACGTAGCGTCGGATGAACCCGGCGCCCGGACTCTGGCGACGCTCGGATTCGTAGTCGGAGATGACCGAGGGCACCGTCGTCAGCTGCTTGGCCAGGTCCCTCTGCGAGATGCCGAAATCCTCCCGCCACTTGCGCAGCGTGCGCCCCGGGTGAGGAGAGAGAACCACCTCACCGGCGATCTTCTCGCGGATATCGGCCTCCACGAGCAGTCTCCAGCGACGGCCGGTATAAAGGCCTAGGCTTGGTGTCGGTGGGGGGGCTCGACAGACGCCGACACGGGGTGGGGTCGGAGGGCGGAGTGGACTGGGCGAGAATTCCCGGACGGGGTCGGTCGGAGCCCCGTCCCTTTGAACTCGCGACCTCTACCTTGCCAAGGTAGCGATCTTCCGCTGATCTACCAGCCCACCGCAGTCGCGGACGCCCGCCGCGGCATAAAATCTTCTCCCGGAACCCGCGTCGCCGAGGAGCGTCGTACGCCCCAGTCGCCGGCGCCCCCGGACGGTACGCGTGCGGCCCCCGTGCGGAAAACCCTTATCCCTCCGGCCCCGCTCCGTCGTCCGATGGCGGACGAACCCTCGGGTGAGCCCATCGACCTGATGGTGAAGAGCGCGCGCGACCTCCTCCGTCCGGAGGAGCTCGTCCGCGAGGCGACGCGAGACATCGTCAAGGACGAGATCCGGCGACACCTCGAGAAGACCCTTCAGGAGAACCCGAAGCTCGCGCAGGACCTCAAGGACGCCGTCCGGGACCTCCTCGAGGCCCGCGCGCGCGAGTACGCGGCCGTGCTCCGGGTCGGGACCGCGACGGCCCGCCTCGGCCTCTCGGCGCTCCCGCCCGAGGTCCGGCGAGCGCTCACGGAGGACATCGTCGAGCTGGTCTCGAAGGAGCTCGGGAACATCGCCGAGAGGTCCCTCTAGCGATGCCGATGGCCGTGGACCAGGTCAAGATCTACGAGATCAAGCGCATCGACGTCGAGGGCGCGATCGTCATCGACGGCTTTCCGTCGGTCGGCCTTGTGAGCTCGATCGTCGCGAACTACCTCATCGACACCCTCGAGATGGAGCAGATCGGCATCGTCGAGTCCCCGTCGTTCCCGACCGTCTCCCTCATCCGGAACGGCAACCCGCAGCACCCGGTGCGGATCTACGCCGGTCACCCGCCCGCCGACCGGACCGGACGCGGCGCCGACCGGATCGTCGCCTTCGTCTCGGAGTTCCACCCCGCGCCGGCGGTGATCCACCCGCTCGCCAACGCGATCCTCGATTGGATCCAGGAGCAGCGGTGCTCCCTCCTCGTGTCCCCGGAGGGACTCGTCGTCGAGGCCGACCCGCACCGGGCGGGCAAGGGACGGGGGCCCCGGCTCAACGACGTGAAGGTCTACGGCGTCGCAAGCACCCGCAAGGCCCGGGAGCTGTACATCGAACCGAACATGATCCCGTTCGCCGAGGGGGTCATCACCGGGATCGCGGGGGTCCTGCTCAACGAGGGGCGGCGGCGGGGGTTCGACGTGCTGACCTTCCTCGCCGAGGCCCAGGCGGACTACCCCGACGCAAGGGCCGCCGCCAAGGTCATCGAGACGATCAACGCGATCCTGCTGCGGACGCCGCTCGACGCCGTTCCCCTCTACGCGGAGGCCGAGCGGATCGAGCAGCAGCTCCTGTCGATCCAACGGCACGCGGCCGACCGGACCCCGAAGGAGTCCGGGGCCCCGACGCCGCAGCCGATGTACCGCTAGTCGGCAACCGGTCGAGCAGCTCGCGGACGCCGGCAATCAGGGCGTCCACGTCGGCGAGCGAGTTGTAGAGGTAGAACGAGGCCCGCACGTTCCCCGGGATCCCCCGCTCCGCGTACCACGAGTGCACGCAGTGGCGTCCGGAGCGGACCAGGACCCCGTGGCCCTCGTCGAGGAAGAGCGCGGCGTCGTGCGGGTCGACCCCCTCGAGAGTGAACGCGGCGATGCTGGGGCGCTCCCGCGGAGAAGAAGGCCCGAGGAAGCGGACGCGGGGCTCTCCCGCGAATGCCCGGGTGAACCGCTCGTTGAGGTCGAGCTCGTGCTCTCGCATCTCGGCCGGGTCCAGCTCGGCGAGATACCGAAGCGCCGCCCCGGCCCCGATGATCCCGGCATAGTTCTGGAGCCCCGCCTCGAACCGATGGGGGGGCGCGCGGAGCTTGTGGTCGGTCAGCGTGCTCCACTCGACCGTCTCTCCGCCGACGAGCACCGGGCGCAGCGTGGCCAGGAGCTCGGGAGAGGCCGCCAGCACCCCGGTGCCGGTCGGGCCGAGCATCTTGTGCCCCGAGACCGCGTAGAAGTCGACCCCCAGGCGCGCGAGGTCGACCGGTGCGTGCGGGGCCGCCTGACAGCCGTCGAAGAGCACGAGGGCGCCCCGGTCGTGGGCGCGCTCCGTGATCTCGGCGACCGGCAGGGTCCGGCCGTCCAGGTTCGAGCTGTGGAAGAGGCTCACCAACCGAACCCCTCGCTCGAGGGCCCGCTCCAGCGCCTCCCCGTCAAAGCTCCGATCGTCGGGCAGCGGGAGAATGTCGACGTGGACCCCGCGCTCGTGGGCCAGCCGCTGCCAGACGATCAGGTTGGAGTTGTGCTCCCGGTCCGAGATGAGCACCCGCTCCCCGGCCTTCCAGTCGAGGCCCTGTCCGACCAGGTTGATCGCCTCGGTGGAGTTGCGCACGAACACGACCCCGTGCGGGTCCTTCAGGCCCAGGCGTGCGGCGAAGAGGGTCCGGACCTCCTCGTACCGTCGGCCGACCTCCTCCGCGAACCGGTGGAGGCTGCGGCCCGCGCACCCGGGGAAGTCCCGGTAGTAGGAGGCGCTCGCATCGAGCACCGCCTGCGGAACGAGCGACATGCACGCCGAGTCGAGGTAGGCCGGAGAGAACCCATCCTCCCTCGGCCGCAATGCCGGGAAGTCCGACCGACGCTCGTCGAGGCTCACGGGACGCCCCGCTGCAGGCCCTCGGCGGCCGCCGCGAGGGTCGCCGCGCCGATCACGAGCGCCCGTTCGTCGGGGGCGAACGTCGCGGAGTGAAGGCTCGCCGGGCGTCCCGGGACCCCGACGCCGAGACGGAGGAAGGTGCCGGGGACGTGCTCGAGGTAGCAGGCGAAGTCCTCCGCCCCCATGATCGGCCGCGGGATCTCGACCACTGCTCCGCGGCCGAACTCTCGGGTGAGGGTGGCCGCTACCGCATGCGTCGCCTTCGGTTCGTTGACCAGGGTCGGGTAGCCGACCTGGTAGTCGATCCGGACCTTGGCCCCCAGGCTCGACGCGATCGAGCGCACGCGGCGCCGCAAGGCATCCTCGAGGAGCTTGCGGGTCGCCGCGCTCATGCTCCGGACGGTTCCCTCGAGGACGACCTCGTCCGGCAGGATGTTGTTCCGGGTACCGCCGTGCACGGACCCCACGCTGACGACTGCGGGCTCCACCGGGTCGACGACGCGGCTGACCAACGCCTGCATGCCGAGTACGATCTCGCTCGCGACGAGCACCGCATCGGGGCCTTGGTGCGGGGTGGCCGCGTGGCCCCCCTTCCCACGGACGGTGATGCGGAAGGCGTCGGCGGCGGCCATCATGGGCCCCGCCTTCCAGCCGACCTGGCCGAGCGGGAGGCTCGGGAAGACGTGCTGGCCGACGATGAACTCGACCTTCGGGTTCTCGAGACACCCCTGATCGATCAGGGCTCGCGCGCCTCCGACCTGGCCCTCCTCCTCGGCCGGCTGGAAGATCAGCTTCACCGGTCCGGCGAGGGCTCGGGGAGGGCGCTGGAGGATGGAGGCCGCCCCGAGGAGGCTCGCCATGTGGACGTCGTGCCCGCAGGCATGCATCTTGCCGGGAAACCGCGAGGCGAAGGCGAGCCCGGTCGCCTCGGTCACCGGGAGGCCGTCCATATCCGCCCGCAGCGCGACGACCGGGCCGGAGCGGTCGCCGCCGATCAGGCCGACGACCCCGTAGCCCTCATCGAACGTCCGATAGGGGATGTTGAGCTCCTGGAGCGCGCGGACGACCTTCTCCCGGGTCCTCTCCTCTTGGAGGGAGAGCTCGGGTTCCTGGTGGAACGCCATCCGCCAAGCTCGCATGGCGGGGAGTGCCCGACGGGCCAGTGGTGTCCACGGCTCCCACGACCTGGCCATCGACCGGCGAACGGGGCGTCCGATATAATGCGCGCGATGAGGGCCTCAACGCGGGGGGGAGGCCGGACGGGACTTGCCGAGGCCTAGGACCCGCTCGACCTTCGGGGTCGGTTGGAAGGAGGTGACCTCGGCGACGCGGTGCCGGGTCGGTCGGGGATGGCCGAAGCGGTTGAACCAGACCGGTCGGATCCCGGCCCCTCGCGCCCCGAGGACGTCGTTCCGCCAGGAGTCGCCGACCATCACGGCCTC
Organism: Thermoplasmata archaeon; assembly: GCA_035501555.1. Classification (GTDB taxonomy): domain Archaea; phylum Thermoplasmatota; class Thermoplasmata; order Lutacidiplasmatales; family UBA184; genus Lutacidiplasma. The sequence goes on from DATJWA010000005.1 coordinate 137,966, forward strand.
GTGGGGACGGACCCGGGCCGCCTTCAGGGCGGCCCGGAAGATCTCCCGGCTCGGCTTCTCGGCCCCGACGGCCTCGGAGATGATCAGGTAGTCGACGGTCCGGGTGAGCCCCAGAAAGGCGAGCTTCTCCTCCTGTTCGGCGACCTGGTTGTTCGTGACGATCCCCACCGGGCGCGAGCGGGCGACCCGGCGGACGAGGGGGACCGCGCCGGGGACCGCGCGACGAAGGCGGGTGTAGGCCCTCCGATAGAGGGTCGACAGGTCCCGGGACTCGGCGACGGTGCACTCCCACCCCGCGTCGCGCGCGAGGGCCCGGAACCGGGCCGCGCGCGCCTCGGCATAGAGCGAGGGCGGGTGGCCCACCGACCCGAGCGTGAGGTCGGTAACGCTCAGATGGTCGAGATACCGGCGCCAGAGCCGGTCCAGCGAGAGGGAAGCGAACCGTGGCTCCCGCCGGCGCACGACCGCGAGCGCGGCCCGACAGGTGAGGGAGTGGTCGAAGATGGTGTCGTCCATGTCGAAGAAGACGACCCGCGGGTCGTTCGAGGGGGACCGCACCACGCGGTGCCAGCGGGCACCAGGTCAAAACGCCATCTGGCCGAACCGGACCGAACCCG
>DATJWA010000006.1:0-10130 GCA_035501555.1 Thermoplasmata archaeon
GGGGATCAGCGCGCCGAGGATCGCCCCGCCACAGTACGGGTCGATGCCGATGAACGTCGAGCAGACGCTGGCGAGGTAGGCGACCCAGGCGGCATAGATGATCCCTCCGATCAGGATCAGGATGCCGAAGATGATCGCGAGAATCCTCGCGATGTGGAGCATCGACTTGATCGACTGGACTTCCGGCGGGTCCTGATAGTACGGTGCGCTCAAGTTCCTCTCCTCGGCTCCTGACGCGCCACCACGCCCCCGGATACTTATACCTGCCGAATCGCCTCGTGCAGGCTTTGACCGCCCCACGCCGACGGACCCACCGGAACGAAGCCGTCATGCTCTCCCCGCACTGAGCAATCCGGGGGTGAACGCGGTGGCGGCGAGTCCGATCGTCGAAGGGATTCTGATCTTCGCGGTGGTCGCGACGTTGCAGCTCCCCGGCAAGTCGAACTTTGGCGTCATCGCGCTCTCCACGCGCCATCCGCATCGCGACGTCTTCCTGGGAGCGTCGCTCGGGCTGGCGGCCGCGACCGTCGTTTCGGTTACCCTCGGCTACGCAGCGGCGACGCTGCTGGGGCCCGAGCTCCAGTGGGTGAAAGTGGCCGGGGGCCTGGTCCTCGTCGCCTTTGGAGCCCGAGAGATTTTGCGGGCACCTTCTCCCGTCCGTGAGCCGGGGGAGGGCACCCCTGCGGCCGCCCACACCGCGCGTCAGGTTCAGTCTCTCGCGCTGGGTCTGGCCTTCCTCCTCGAGATGGGGGACAACACGCAGATCCTGGCGATCGTGTTCGTCGCTGCGACCGGCAACGTGCTGCTCGTGTACGTGGCGGCTGTGGCCGCGCTGGTCACGGTCACCGCCGTTTCGGCGGCGGGAGCCTCCTACCTGAGCCGCCGAGTGCCCGAGGAGCGCCTACGCGTCGTGCTCGGCGGATTGTTGATCCTGGTCGGCTCCCTCACCGTGTTGGTCGGGCTGTTCCCCGAACTCCTCCCGTTCCCCGTCTAGGTGTCCCCCCACCGGCGGCACCCGCCAGGTCCCTGCGTTCGCCGCCGGGATTCGCTCCAGGAACTACACTGCTGTAATATACAGCCGTTAAGTTAATAGTTCGTGGCCTCTCGAAGATCGGCGCGGCTGAGCACCTCCACGTCCCGGGACGCATGGACCGGGACGGCCCTCGACATCTATCGCTCGAACTACGCCGGATTCCTCCGCGAAGCCCGGCGCATCCTCGTGCCGGAAGGTCTCCTTCTCACCGACCTTCGCGCCCTGAAGTTCATCAGCGAGCGTCCGATGCATCCCACGTCCCTCGCGGCGCGGCTGGACCTGACGCCCGCCGCCGCGACGCAGCTCCTCGACCGGCTCGAGCGGCACCGGCTCGTCCGTCGGCACCCCGACCCGAGCGATCGACGGGCGACGGTCGTCCGGCTCACGCCCGAGGGACAGCGCGCCTACCATCGAACGGCCCGCCGGGTCCGTGCCTTCATTCTGGAGATCACCGGCGAGATGAGCCCGGGCGGGCTCGACGCCCTCCGCCGCGGGAGCGAGGAACTGGCTCGGGTCCTCGAGACCCGAGCCGCCGCTTGAGGAGACGGAGGACTGGATGGAGTACAAGTGGACCGTTCTCTCCAACACGACCATGGGGGGCCTGCTGGCCTCCTTGGACGGGACCATCGTACTGATCTCCCTGCCCGTGATCTTCAAGGGCATCGGCGTCAACCCGTTCCTTCCCTCCAGCTTCCCGATCCTCATCTGGCTCCTCCTCGGCTACGGGGTGGTCACCGCGACCCTGCTCGTCACGGTGGGCCGCCTGTCCGACATGTGGGGCCGGGCCCGGATGTACAACTTCGGGTTCGCGATCTTCTCCGGCGGCTCCATCCTCCTCTTCATCGAACCGTACAACGGGGCGACCGGGGCCTGGCTCTTGGTCGGGTTCCGGCTGATCCAGGCCGTCGGGGCGTCGTTCCTCTTCGCCAACTCGGCCGCGCTGCTCACGGACGCCTTCCCGCCCGGGGAGCGCGGGAAGGCAATGGGCGTCAACCAGGTCGCCTTCATCGGCGGGTCGCTCGTGGGTCTGGTCGCGGGTGGCATCCTCGCCTCGATCCCGGACCTGCACTTCCTCGGCCTGGTGCTGCCGACCTGGCGGATCATCTTCCTCGTGAGCGTCCCCATCGGGGTCATCGGGACGATCTGGGCCTACGCCCGACTGAAGGAGACGTCGATCCGTCGGGCGCACCAGAAGGTCGACTACATCGGCAACACGACGTTCGGGGTCGGCCTGACCCTCGTGCTCATCTCGGTGACGTACGGGCTGCTCCCGTACGGCACCCAGCCGACCGGTTGGTCCAGCCCGTGGGTGATCGCGGGCCTCGTCGCCGGGGTCGCCTTGCTCGCGCTCTTCCTGATCGTCGAGACCCGGGTCGCCGACCCGATGTTCCGCCTGCACTTGTTCCGGGAGCGGGCGTTCGCGGCCGGGAGCTTCGCCGCCTTCTTGGGCTCGGTGGCCCGGGGCGGGATGATGCTCCTCCTGGTGGTCTGGTTCCAGGGCATCTGGCTCCCGCTGCACGGCTACTCGTTCAGCGAGATCCCCCTGTGGGCGGGGATCTTCATGATGCCGATGATCGCCGGATTCCTGACGGCGGGACCACTCAGCGGTTGGCTGTCGGACCGCCAAGGTCCGCGCACGCTCGCGACCGTCGGGATGTCGGTCGCGGCGGTGACCTTCTTCCTGATGGCCCTCCTGCCGCTCAACTTCGCTTACTGGGAGATGGGCATCCTGCTGTACGTGCAGGGGTGCGGGATGGGGATGTTCGCCGCACCCAACGCGGCCGCCGTCATGAACTCGGTACCTCCGGAGAACCGGGGCTCGGCCTCGGGGATGCTCGCCACGCTCCAGAACACGGGCCAGCAGGTCTCGATGGCGATCTTCTTCACGATCGTGATCCTTGGGCTTTCGGCCGGCCTCGGCGGCTCCGTGAGCGGTGCGCTCACCTCCGCGCAGGTCGGCTCGCCCGACCTCCAGATCCTCACCGGGTTCGTGACGGCCAACCCGACCGGTGCGCTCTTCGGCGCCTTCTTGGGCGAGAACCCGATGCAATCGCTACTGGTCGCCGCGTCGCTCTCCCCGGGGTGGCAGACCCTGCCCGGGTCGGTCACCGCCTCGCTCCTTGCCCCGCACTTCTTCGCGACCGCGATCGGGCCGGCATTCCGTAACGCGCTGGCGGAGGCCTTCGTCTTCGCGGGCGGGGTGACGACGCTTGCTGCGGTGGTCTCGGCGGCCCGCGGCCGGCGGTTCATCTACGGGCAGTCGGCCTCCCAGACGGAGCCGGGGGTCGCAGCCCCCGCGGGCGGCGGCGGCGCGCTCGACGCCACCACCACGTCGGCTCGACGCTGAGTTACCGACGGTCGGAACGGACGCACCCCCCGTCCGGTCCGGGCCCGTCCCGGCACAATCGCACGACACGGGGCCTTGCGCGACCGGGGGGTGGGTCGAATCGTAATGCGGGGGCGGTCTTACCCACGGCACCGTGCCCCCTCAATCCTCAGCGGCCGCCGTGCCGGTCCCCTCGCGGGTCCTGGCCGGCATTCTGCGTCGGATCCAACCTCCCGCCTTCCCCCGACGGACCCTTGACGCGGTCCGGTTCGGGGCGGATCGTCGCGGGCGGCAGGACAGCCGGCCGGCGTTTGCGGAGGCGATGCGGGCCTGCCACGAAGCCGGGGGCGGCCATGTCGTGGTCCGGCCCGGCACGTATCGGCTGAACGGGCCGGTCCACCTCCTGAGCAACGTCGACCTGCATCTCCTGGCTGGGGCCACCATTCGTTTCGGAACCAACCCGGAGGACTTTCTGCCGCCGGTCGAAGTGCGGTGGGAGGGGACGCGCTGCTACAACTATTCCCCCCTGGTGTACGCCTACCGCCAAACGAACGTCGCCATCACGGGCCGGGGAACGCTCGACGGTCAGGCCCGTAGGTTCTGGGGGGCGTGGAAGTCGAGGCAGTCCCGCGACCAACACGAGCTTCGAAGGATGGGGGAGCGGGGAGTCCCACTCGCGGATCGAAGGTTCGCGACGGGCCACTACCTTCGGCCCGGTATGTTCGAACCATACCGCTGCCGGAACGTCCTCGTGGAGGGGGTCACCTTCCGAGGGAGCCCGTTCTGGACCATCCATCCGGTCTTCTGCACGAACGTCACCGTTCGCCGCGTCCGAGTGCTCCGGGGCACGACCAACGACGACGGCTGCGACCCGGACTCCTGCACGGATGTCCTCGTCGAGGACTGCGCGTTCGACACGGCTGACGACCACGTCGCGATCAAGGCCGGTCGGGACCGGGATGCATGGGGGCTGCCCGGGTGCGAGAACGTGGTCGTCCGGCGGTGCATCGCCCTACGGTCCCGTGCGAGCGCCTACTCGATCGGCAGCGAGATGTCGGGGGGTGTGCGCAACGTCGTCGTCTCCGACTGCACGGTCGGCCGCGTGCGGGAGAACGCGGTGTACATCAAGTCCAACAGCGACCGAGGCGGGACCGTGGAGAACGTGTGGTTCCGCGACATCCGGGTCGCCTCGTGCGGGTGCCTGGTCCGGCTCCAGACCGACTACAAGCGCATCCGGGGGCATCCGCACCCGCCCCGATTCCGGAACCTCCGCATCGAGGACCTGGCCTGCCGGACCGCCCGGGAGTTTGCGGTCTCTTCGGTCGGAACGGCCCGGCGGCCGATCGAGTCTGTGACACTCCAGAACATCCGCGTCCGGAGCGCGTCCCGGGATCTCCTGGTCCGCCATACCGTCGGGCTCTCGACCCGGAACCTCCAGGTCAACGGTCGGGCGCTCTCGCTCGGTGACAGGGTCCGACCGGCGCGTTCGTCCCGCTCGGCGCCCGTCGAAACGTAGGTTTAATATGGCGGACAGAGCAGGGGTAGCCTGCTGACAACTGTCTGACAAACAGCCAGAAGTCGGCCCGGAAGCGGCCAGGGAGTCACGCGGTAGGGAGGGGTGCTCGATGTACCTGAAGCGAGTCAAGGTCCGCAATTTCAAGTCGTTCAGCGGCGCCACCGAGATCCCGTTCGAGCCCGGGTTCACGGGGGTCGCCGGCCCCAACGGGATGGGGAAGTCGAACATCTCGGACGCCATCCTGTTCGTCCTCGGGCCGACGAGCTCGAAGGCCCTGCGCGCCGAGCGGCTGACCCATCTGTTCTTCAACGGGGGGTCCTCCAAGAAGCCCGCGACGGAGTGCGAGGTTTCCCTCGTCTTCGACAACGGCGACAAGCTCCTCCCGATTGAAGCGGCCGAGGTCGAGATCACGCGGTACGTGAAGCTCGCTCCGAGCGACCCGGACGGCTACTACTCCTACTTCTACGTCAACGGCAAGCGCACCACCCAGACGGAGATCGACTCCATCCTTTCCCACGCCCGCCTGAGCGGGGACGGCTACAACCTCGTCCAGCAGGGGGACGTGAACAAGGTCGTGACGATGGGCCCGGTCCCGCGCCGGGGCCTGGTCGAACGTCTGGCGGGGATCAGCCAGTACGACGACGAGCTCGAGCGAGCGGCCGCCAAGCGGGTCGACCTCGACGCCAACCTCGCGCGCATCCAAACGCTCCTCGGCGACATCCAGGGCCGCATCACCGCGCTAGGCTCCCAACGCCTCCAGGCGATCCAGTACAAGCAGCTCCAGGACGACAAGCGACGGACCGAGGCCCGGCTTGCTCGGGCCGGCCACCGCCTCGCCGAGCAGGAGCTCGCCACCTGCCGCCGCCAGGTGGAGGCGGCCCGGGCGGAGATCGACCGCCTCCAGACCGAGCGCGGCACGCTCGACCACCGCCAGCAGGAGCTCGCGGCGGCCGTTGACGCGGTCGACCGGGAGGTCGCCGAGGCCGGCGGCGCAGCGGCCGTCAAGTTCAAGGAGGAGCTCGACGCGAAGAAGATCGCCTTCGCCCGGCTCGACCAGAACCTCACCCACTTGCGCGAGGCGTGCGACGCGCTCGCCGCCCGCGTCGACGAACTGAGCGCGACCGTCCGCTCCGACGAGGAGCAGAAGTCGACCTACGAGGCGACCGAAAAGACCCTCTCCAAGAAGCTCGACGCCCTCGCGAAGGAGGCGGAGGCCCAGGCCCGGGAGATCCAGGGGGCCGCGGCCCCGAAGGGCAGAGGGACGGACCGGCTCGCCGAAGCCCGTAAGGCCCAGCTCGAACTCCAGCGCCAGGCCGAGGCCCAGCAGAAGGCCTGGGAGGGGGCGGTTCGCGACCGCGAGTCGCTGAGCGCCGCCGTCCACACCTCCGAGCAGGCCCAAGCCCAGGCGGAGGACGCCCTGCGCGAGCGCGAGGTCGAGGTCAAGGACCTCGAGCTGCGGATCAAGGAGGCGGGCGGAGGCAAGGGCTCGTCGGACACCGCCTCCGCCGGAGACCTCCAGAAGGAGCTGCACTCGATCAAGGCCAAGGAGCAGGCCCTCACCGCCGAGGCCGACCGGCTGAGCCGGGAGGTCGCGGAGGTCAACCGACGGTACGTCCAGCTCGACGCTCGCTTGAAGGCCCGCGCCGAGTCGGGAGGCCGCCCCAACCAACTCGCGGCCGTCGACTTCCTGCTCTCGCAACGGAACCTCGGCAAGGTCGCGGGGATCCGAGGAACGGTCGAAGAGCTCGCCCAGTACGAGCCGAAGCACAAGACCGCCCTCCAGATGGCGGGCGGCAACCGGTTCCAGGCGATCGTCGTCGAGACCGACCAGGTCGCCGAACAGTGCATTCAGCTCCTCCGGCAGGAGAAGCGCGGTCGTGCGACCTTCCTGCCGCTCAACAAGATGCTCCCCGGCCGCCCGCACGGGAAGTCGCTGGTCGTCGCGAAGGCCGCCGGGGCCGAGGGGTTCGCCATCGACCTGGTCCGCTTCGACGAGGACCTCCGGGCACCGTTCTGGTACGTGTTCGGCGAGACGGTGGTCATGGGCGACCTTTCCCAGGCGCGCGCCCAGATGGGCGGAGTCCGCCTGGTCACGCTCAGCGGGGACCTCATCGAGGCGACCGGTGCGATCTCCGGGGGGTATCTCGACCCCTCGGCGCAGGGTCGCGGGGCCGATAGCGCCGTCGAGCTGAAGCGGCTCGGCGAGGAGCTCCGCGAGAAGAGCGAGGCGGAGTCCGCGGCGCGGACCGAGCTCGCGAAGGTCACCGACCGGATCCGGGTGGTGGCGCAGGAACTTGCGACCCGCTCGATCCAGGACCAGGCCCACCAGTCCACCCGCAAGCTGCTGGAGACCGACCTTGCAGCCGCCCGGGAAAAGCTCGCCGCCGCGCGGGCCCGGATCACCTCGGCCGAGAAGGAGGCCAAGACCGCCGCGGTGTCGCTCGCGGCCGCCGAACAGGCGGCGCAGAAGCTCGCCGACTCGCTCGCTGAGCTCAAGCAGCGGATCTCCAAGGCCCAGGAAGAGTACCTGGGGCAACTCCCCGAAGCGATCTCGACCCGGCTCCGCGGGCTCCAGGACGCCGCCCAGAAGACCGGCGAAGAGCGGATGAAGGTCAACGGGGAGCTCGAATCGACCCGCGCCTCGCTCGAGGCCCTCGTCGCGAACTTGGCGACCCACCGCCAGGAGCTCGAGAAGGCGGAGGGGGAGCTGGCCGCGAAGAAGAAGGAGATCTCGCGGACCGAGAAGGAGGCCCAGAACGCCCGGTCCGCTCTCGACGCGCTCAAGACGGTCGAGTCCAAGCAGAGCGAGAGCCAGAAGGCCCTCGCCGAGAAGAAGCGCGGGCTCGAGACCGAGCGGCTCCAGGTCACCGGAAAGCTCGGCGAGGTCCAGGCGAACCTGACGACCCGCCAGGGGCTGGTCGTACAGGAGGAGACGCGCCTGGCCCAGGCCGAGGCGAAGTTCCAGGAGCTCGAGGAGGCTCTCCGCGAGTTCCCGACCCCCGAGGCCGACGAGAAGCCGGTCCCGGTGGACGAGCTGAAGCGCAAGATCGGGACCCTGACCGAACAGCTCGAAGCGATGGGCGCGGTCAACCTGCGCGCCGTCGAGGAGTACGACGCGGAGAAGAACCGCGCCGACGAGTTCGCTTCCGAGGTCACCCGACTGACGAGCGAGAAGGCCGAGCTCGTCCAGCTGGTCGGGGAGATCGAGAAGAAGAAGCGGGCGAAGATCGGCGAGGTCGTCGTCCAGGTCAACACGAACTTCAAGGAGATCTACGGCGAGCTGAGCGCGGGAGGGGAGGGCGAGATCGCGCTCGAAAACCCGGACGACCCGCTCGCCGGTGGACTATTGATCAAGGCGCGACCGGTCGGGAAGACGGTCGCCCGCCTCGAGCAGCTCTCCGGCGGGGAGAAGTCGCTCGCCAGCCTCGCGTTCATCTTCTCGCTCCAGCGCTACGACCCGAGCCCGCTCTACGTCTTTGACGAGGTCGACATGTCGCTCGACGGGCTCAACGCCGAGTACGTCGGCCGCCTCCTGCGCCGCAACGCCGAGCGCGCGCAGTTCATCGTCATCTCGCTCCGCAAGGTGACGCTCAAGTTCGCCCATCACCTCTTCGGGGTCACGATGCGGGGCGACGGGTGCTCCCGGGTCATCGGGCTCCACCTGGACGACATCCACGATGTCGAGGCCCGCGAGGGCGCCCGCGCGCCGGATGCGACCCTGCCCAACGAGCCGATGGAGGCACGATGAGCCTCGCCTCGCTCGAGGCCGAGGACCTGATCGGCCCGAACGGGATCCCCCGCGAGACCGCCGAGAAGGTCCTCCGGTACCTCGTTTTCCACCGTGCGCTCCTGGGCGAGGAGGACGACTCCGGTCCCGTCCTTGAACGGTACCTCACGCTCGTCCGGAACCTGAAGGACGGCGTCCATCTCGTGATCCCGGACCCGTTCCAGCGGGCGACGGCGCTCCTCTTCGAGCTCGTGATGGAGGAGGAGTTCGACCCGTGGGAGATCGACCTCGTCAAGTTCACGCAGTCCTACCTCGACCGGGTCCGCGAGGACGGCGCGATCAACTTCACGATCGCCGGCCGGCTCGTCTACATGGCCTGGAGCATCCTCTACCTCCAGTCGGAGGCGATCCTGCGCACGCGGGACATCCCCGAGCCGACCAACCCGGACGGCTCCCCCGAGCTGATGGCCTCGGACGTGCAGGACGAGGGGTACCTCCCCCTGCTGGAGACCCCGCAGGCGGTCGACGTGACGACGATGGTGCTCGGGACCGCGGACCCGCCGCCGTTGCTCGAGATGGTGCGCCACCCCGAGACCCGTCCGGTCTCCCTCCTCGAGCTGGTGCGCGCCTTCGGCGAGGCGGAGGCCGACGCCCGGCGCGCCCTGCACATCCAGGAGCTCCGGGAGCGACTGCGGGAGGAGCAGCGCGCTCCGCCCGAGGTCCTCGTCCACGGCGACATCCCCGAGCTGGACCTCGCGGACGCCTGGGAAGGCGCCCTTCGTCACCCGGTCGGAGAGGAGTTCCCGCTGCTCGAGCTGTGGAACCCCCTCACCGGACGCGACCACCTGGTCGCGATCTTCCTCGCGCTCCTCTTCCTCGCCCGCGAACGGTCCGTCGAGCTCCACCAGGAGGTCCTGGGGGAGTCGCCGGTGACGGTCGTTCGGACCACCGAGGTGCGGATGCGCGTCGTGGAGAAGGAGTGAACCAACCATGCCGTCCAAACTCGATGAGCTCGTGTTCCAGGCCGAAGCCGTGCTGTTCGCCGCGGGCCGACCGCTCAGCGTGAAGGAGCTGACGGAGGCCCTCGGGCTCGCCGACTACCGCCCCGTCCAGCGCGCGGTGCGGACGCTCGAGCAGACGTACGAGCACCGCCAGTCGGCGCTCGAGGTCCGCCGCGTCGGGGACCGCTACGCGCTCCAGCTCAAGGAGACGTACGTCCCGACCGTCCACTCGGTCACGCCGGTCGAGATGGCGCCCCGGACGCTGAAAGCGCTCACCCTGGTCGCCTACCACCAGCCGATCCTGCAGAGCCACCTCGTGCGGATGATCGGGGACGTCGCCTACGAGGAGGTGCAGCACCTGCGGGGCCTCGGTCTCGTCCACACCGAGGCAAAGGCCTCGACCCTGGAGCTCACGACGACCCGCCGGTTCGCCGAGTACTTCGGGATCGCCTCGACCCGTCCGGAGGAGATCCGCAAGTTCCTCGAGCAGCGGCTCGGGGTCCTGCCTCCCGCACCCGCGACGGGCG
>DATJWA010000007.1:0-6977 GCA_035501555.1 Thermoplasmata archaeon
ACCCTGATCGTGGTGTTCTTCGGGGTCGCGGTGATCACGGGGACCAACAACCCGTACGTCACGAACAACCTCCTCACGTCATCGACGGCCGCCTACCTCGCCCCGACCCACCTGCTGGTGATGGGGGCGTTCTTCCTGCTCCTGCTCGCCGAGATCGGCCGCCTCCCCGTCGAGAGCGCCGGCCTGATGGAGTTCGGGATGCTCGAGGACGGACGGGTCTTCGAGCACTCGGGCCGCCTGCTCGGGATCTTGCGCTGGAACGGCTGGATGAAGCAGTTCCTGCTCTGCTCGGTCTTCCTGAACGTATTCGCGGTCCCGTGGGGGATGTTCGCCCAGCCCACCCTCGGTGGCGCGGCGGCGAACATCGCGATCCTCCTCGGGAAGCTCCTCCTCCTGATGGGCGGGCTCGCGCTCATCGAAGCGACCGTCGCGAAGGTTCGCCTGTTCAAGATCCGGGACTATCTGGCCCTCTCGTTCTCGCTCGCGATCCTCTCGGTGTTCACGTTCGCCGTCCTGGGGGTGCCGTAGGTGTACGGCACCGCCGAGGTCGTCGCGCTCGTCGGCGTGGGGATCCTGCTCACCGCCCTGTTCCTCCAGTCCGAGTCGTTCCTGGACCCCCAGATCCAAGGCATTGCCCTCCAGTCCCTTCTCCTCGCGGCGCTCCTCGGGTGGCTCGCGTGGTCCGAGCAGAATCTCGACCTCGCGTTCCTGGCCGGCCTCACCGTCGTGATCCGCGCGGTGGCGATCCCGTACGTCCTGCGCCACCAGATCCGCGCCTTCCGGTGGAGGAGCCGGGAGATCCACGCCGCGAGCCGCGTCACCGGCCACGCCCTGGCCGCGGTCGCCGTGGCGGTGATCGCGTGGTTCGTCTTCCAGGAGACGCTCTCCTCCATCTTTCCTCAGCCCGGGGCGGCCCTGCCGTTCGTGCTCCTCGTGCAGGGGCTCCTCATGCTCGCGACCCGGTCGAACACGCTCGTCCAGGTCATCGGCTATCTCGAGGAGGAGAACGCCATCGTCTACGCCGGTGCGCTCTTTGCGAGCGCCTTCCCCCTGTTCGTTGAGATCGTCGTCTTCCTCGACGTGCTCGGGGTAGTGCTGGTCGGCGTGATCCTCTCCATCCAACGAGGGGTCATGGGAAGCCCCGAGGCCGCAGCCCTCGAGGAGCTTGCGGGATGACCGACCCTCCCGACTCGTTCTGGCTGTTCCTTCTCCTCGTCGCGCCGGCCGCGACGGCGGTGTTGTCCCTGATACCCGTACCTGGGGTCAGCCGGACGGTATCGCGGGCCGGCTCGCTCTTCACGCTGGCCTCTGCGCTCGCCTTGCTGGGGGGCCAAGCGAGCGGTCGCTGGGGGTCCTATCTCGGCCTCGATTCCCTCAGCGACGTCTTCCTGGTCATGGTCTCGAGCATCTACGTGACGTCGGCGTGGTACTCCGAGGGCTACCTCCGGGGAGTCCACCAGCCGTTCCTCACCTCCCAGGTGTACTACGCGCTCCTCAGCGCCTTCGCGTTCTCGATGGTCGCGACGCTCGTCGTGAGCGACCTCGGCCTGATGTGGATCGGGATCGAGGCGACCACGGTCGCGAGCGCGCTGCTCGTCGTCCTCGAACGGAAGCCCACGAGCGTCGAGGCCGCGTGGCGGTACACGCTGATCGCCTCGGCGGGCCTCACCATTGCCCTGTTCGCGCTCTTGCTCATTTACGCGACGACGGGCACGCTGGACGCCTTTGCGCTCGCCGCCACCCACCCCGCCGTCTCCCTTCCGATCGAGATGGCGGTGGCCCTGGCTCTGGTAGGATACGGTACGAAGGTCGGGCTCTTCCCGATGCACACGTGGCTACCGGACGCCCACTCCGAGGCCCCCTCTCCCGTCTCGGCGATGTTCTCCGGGGTGCTCCTCCCCACGGCCCTCTACGCGTTCCTCCGGGTCTACGCCATCCTCCCGACCCCGGCTCCGGCGGTCCTCACGGACCTGCTGATCGTCTTCGGCCTGACGACGGCGCTGGTCGGAGCCTTCCTCCTCCAGCGCCAGCGGTCGTTCAAGCGGCTCCTCGCCTACTCGAGCATGGAGGTCATGGGGATCGCACTCGTGGGGGTGGCGCTGGGCGGCGTCGCGCTCTACGGTGCGCTCCTCCTCCTCTTCGCCCACGCCTTCGCGAAGTCGGCCGCGTTCTACTGTGCCGGCAACGTCCTCCGCGCCAGCGGCACGAACCGGATCGACGAAGTTCGGGACCTTCAGCACTCGATGCCCCGCACGGGTGGGGCCTGGGTCGTCTCCGCGTTTGGGGTCACCGGCGCCCCTCCGTTCGGGACGTTCCTCGGAGAGCTGCTGATCGTCGTGGGAGCCATCGCCGCGGGTTGGTTCTGGGTCGCGCTGGTGCTGATACTCGCGATCCTCGTCGCGTTTCTCGGCGTCAACTTCCAGATCGGGCGCATGGTGTTTGGCGGCGGGGCGAAGACTCCGGTCGAGCGCGGCCGGAGCACCGAGGACGGTGCGACCCTCGCCTTCGTGAACGTGACGATCGCCCTGGCGATCGGCGTCGTGTCGATCCCCTACCTCTCCGAGGCGATCCGAGCCGCCGCCGCGGTGCTCGGGGGTTCCTCGCCATGACGGCTCCTGTCCGAGCGCCGCCCCGCCGAACCGACGAGGTCTCCGACGGGGTTCCCCGGGGCGCCCTCGCCTACGCCTCGGACGACGGCTCGCTCGTCGTGTGCAACGACTACGACGCGGGTCGGTCCGTGATGGGGCCGCTCCCTGGCCTCCCCTCGCTGCGGACGGTCGCGGAGACCTGGCGCCGCTCCTCGAGTCCCGGCAACTCCCGCCCCGGCGGTCCGGCCGACGCGATCGACGGCTACGGCGTCTTCACGTTCCCCTACGGACCGATCTCGATGGGTGTCCCCGAGAGCGGAAAGTTCGAGGTTCGGACGTACGGGGAGCGGGTCCTCGGCCTCGCGCCGGTCGCCGGCTTCAAGAGCCGTCGAATTCTCTCTTCGGTCCTCGGCCGGACCGTCCCGGATGCGGCCCTTCGGGTCGAGCGCCTGGCCGGCAATTTCTCGGCGGCCCACTGCGCCGCGTTCCTGGCGGCCGCCGAGAGCGCCGAAGGGCGTTCCGTCGCGCGGGAGGAAATGTGGGTCCGCGCGCTCGGCCAGGAACTCCAGCGGGTCTACAACCACGTCCATGTCCTGGCTCGGGTCGCCGAGGCGGCGGCCCAGAATGTCGGGGCCGCGCAGGCCCACGCGCTGGCGGAGGACCTGCTCCGCCTGCAGGGTTCCGTGTTCGGCCACCGATGGCTCTTCGGGGCGTTCCTCCCGGGGGGACCCCGACGAACCACCGACCGCGCGGCCCGAGGGATGCTCGCCGCCCGACTGACGCCGCTGGCGAGGACGTTCTCCGACCTCTGGGAGCTCTTCCTCGGGAGCCGGACGTTCGTCGACCGGATTCAGTCGACCTGCGTCGTCCCCCGAGCGGCCGCCCTGCAGTGGGGCGCGGTGGGGCCCACCCTGCGCGCCAGCGGGGTGGACTGGGACGACCGGCTGCGCATCCCGACCGTCCCGTACAACGACCTGTTCCTCGACCTCCCGAACGAGTCGGACGGCGATGCCCTCGCCCGCCTCCTGGTCCGGGCCCACGAGGTCCGCGCGAGCTTCCTCCTCCTCGAACAGTTGCTGGACCGATGGCCGTCCGGGGCGGGGAGCGGCGAGCCTCCGGCCGAGAGCGTGGCACCGGGCCGAGGCCTGGGGAGGGTCGAGAGCCCGAGCGGGGACCTCGTCTACGACGTTCGCATCCAGGACGGGAGGGTCGCGGGCATCGGGATGCGTTCCGCCAGCCAGGCGAACTTCCCCGTGTTCGCACGAGGTCTGCGGGACGGGGTCTTCACGGACTTTCACTTCGCCTGGGAGAGTTTCGGGATCGTCTTCGCCGAGGTGGACGCCTAGGAGGGGTCATGCCGAGCTGGATAGGCCAAGCCCTCCGGACGGGCATCCGGACGACCGCGTATCCCGGGCGCCCCGCGTCCGAGGATGAAGTGCCCGAGACGGGCCGGCCACCCGTGCCAACGACCCCGGAGCCCCCCGGTGCCCAGGCGATCGCGTCGTGCCCGTCGGGGGCGATCTCCTCGCAGGGCGTTGACCAGGGGAGGTGCATCCGGTGCGCCCGCTGCCTTCCCGAAGGGTTCGCCTTCCGGGGACCGGTTGAGTCCTCGACCGGCTCTCGGTCGGAGCTGGCGGTGGGTCCGCCGTCCGCGACGGCCGGTGGGGTCCTGGACGCGTCCCCGCCCCTCGACGGGTTCGCGCGTTCGCTCCACGTGTTCCTGGTCGACGCGGGAAGCTGCAACAGCTGCAACCTCGAGGTCCTGGCCCTATCGAACCCGCTGTACGACTCCCAGCGCCTGGGGATCTTCTTCACGAACTCGCCTCGTCACGCGGATGCGCTGGTCGTGGTGGGCGTCCCGACGGAGGAGATGGTCCCGTCGCTCCAGAGAGCCTACGAGGCCCTGCCGGAGCCGAAGCTCGTGGTCGCCGTGGGGGCGTGCCCCATCAGCGGCGGCGCGTTCGCGGGTACGCCGGGGTTGGCGGCCTCGCTCGATGACGTCCTGCCGGTGGACGTCTACGTTCCCGGTTGCCCGCCCACGCCTGTCCAGGTTCTGGACGGCCTTCTCCGAGCGGTGGGGCGAGCGCGGCCGCGCGAGGTAGCATGATCGGCGAGATCCTCCCGGTCCTCCTCGTCCTCGCGGTGGCGACCTTCTTCCTGGGCGCGGCGCTGTCGCTCGTTCGGCGCTCCCTCGGATACCTCGCCGCCCTGGTCGGCAGCGTCCTGCTCCTGTTCGTGGCGGTGGACGTGCTGGTCGGTGGCACGGTCTCGAGCCCCACCTGGACCGGTCCCCTCGGCGAGGCCGAGTCGATCTCGATGGACTCCCTGTCGGCGTTCTTCGCGCTCGCGGCCGCCATCGTCTGGGTCGCGACCTCGGTGTACTCGGTATTCTACGACGACCGGCGGTCTCCGACGCTCGCCGTCTCGTACTGCCTCACCCTCGGAGCGATCGCGCTCCTCCTCAGTGCGTCGAGCGAGGTGCTGTTCCTGATGGGGTGGGAGGCGATGACGCTCGCCTCCTACGGGATGATCCTGCAGGCGAAGGGCCCGGCGGACCGGGTCTCGTCGGCGGCGTTCGTGTTCCTCGCCTTCGGCGAGGCGAGCACGCTCTTCGTCATTCTCGCCGTCGCCGGGCTCGGGGTCGGGACCGGGACCTTCCTCTTCGGAGCCCATCTCGGCCCGGGTGCACTCGCCACGCTCGTGTTCGTGGCGGCGCTGATCGGCTTCGGGCTGAAGATGGGGGTCGCTCCGTTCCACATCAGCGAGTGGCTGCCGATCGCCCACTCCTCGGCGCCCTCGAACGCCTCCGCCGTGCTCAGCTCCACGCTGACCCTCGCCGGCGCCTACGGTCTGTTCCGGGTCGTGAGCCTTCTCAACGCCCCGCCGCTGTGGTGGGGCGCCGTCATGCTGGGGGTCGGCGCGGTCTCCGCGCTCCTCGGCGCCCTGTTCGCGGCCGTGAGCGAGCACACCAAGGGACTGCCCGCCTACAGCACCATCGAGAACAACGGATTGATCCTCGTGGCGCTCGGCGTCGCCCTGCTCTCCCGAGCCGACGGGCTCGACGAGCTGTTCGTCTTCGCGCTGTTTGCGGCGCTGTACCAGTCCCTGGCCCACGCGGTCGCCAAGGCCGGGCTCTTCCTCAGCGCCGGATACGTCGAGCACACCTCCCACACGTTCGACCTGAACGCGGTGGACGGACGCGTCAAGGGAACCAGTCGGGGGGAGCTGCTCGGCACGGTCGCCGCCACGCTGAGCCTAGCGGCCGGGCCCCCGATGGCCGGCTTCGTCAGCGAGTGGATGGTGCTGGAGGCGCTCTTCCAATCGTACCGGTTCAGCCAGTCGTGGGTCGAGTTCGTGGGGCTCCTCGCGGGAGCGGCGGTGGCCCTGGCGGCCGGGCTCATCCTGGTCGCGATGGTGAAGTTCGTCGGATTCTCGGTCCTCTGGCGTCCCCGGGGGGGCCGCTCGGGGAACGGCGCCCCCGGCCTCGGGACGGTGGTGGGAGGGGTCGGTGCGACCGTGGTCGCCATCGGGGTGCTCGCTCCCTGGGTCCTGCGGTTCCTCGCCCCGACCGCATCCGCCTTCGCGGGGTACTCGGTCGCGGCGCCGGTCGGCAGCCTGCTCTCGGTACCCCCGGGATGGTCGATCCTCTCCGGCTCGCCGTTCGGCATCCTGTCGCCGCCGATGATCCCGCTCGCGCTCGCGGTGGGCGCGTTGGTGGGGCTGGGGTACTACGCGCTGGGCCGGCCTCGCCCCCGGCGGAGAGCGGCCCCCTGGATGGCCGGCAGCGTCCCCGGCCTGGAGGGGGAGACCTACACCTCCTTCGGCTACAGCACCGGCATCCGCATCATGATGGGCTCGGTCCTGGGAACCCGTGAGGCGCGTTCCGATGTCGGGCCGGTCTCCGTGGCCGGGGTCGACTCGGTGGAGCCGTACAGCGTCGACCTCGAGGTGTTCGACAGCTTCAAGCTCTTCTACGCGGCCCTGGTCCGGCTCGGCTACGGGATCTCCGACGCGCTCAAGGCCTGGATCATGCCCGGCCGGCTCGGGCAGTACCTTGCCTACGTGCTGGTCGTCGTCCTGGCGGTCGTGATCTACATCGCCGCGGTGTACTGAGACGGCGCTCGGGTCCGCACGGCGGGCTCGTCAATCGACCCCACGCGGGCGAGATTCGAGGGCCACCGGGATCAGCAGCGCCGTTCCGGCCAAGGCCAGCACCGCCGAAACGGAGAACGCGAGCGGAGCCGTGCAGACCGTCCACAGCGCCCCGATGAGGACCGAGGCGCCGAGCGAGCTCACTCCCTGGACCGCTCCGAACCAGCCGAACGCTCGGCCCACTTCGGCGGGGCCGACCGCGCGGCTGATCCACGCGGACTGGGTGACGTCGGAGAG
>DATJWA010000008.1:0-4708 GCA_035501555.1 Thermoplasmata archaeon
TCCGGCCGCAGTCCCCCGACCGCGACCAGCCGCTCCGGGTCGGCCCGACAGTACTCGCTCACGAAGTCGTTCGCCTTCTCCGTGTAGCCGATCACCTCGGGGGCGACGTAGTTGATCAACAGGGCGCGCTCCACTCCGGAAGAGTCCAGGTACTCGAGGAACGCCTTCGGGTCGCGGAGGTAGCGCCCGTGGGTCTCCTCGGAAAAGGTGAGCAGCCGGACCGCGTCCGGGTGCATCTCCCACACCGGGTTGATGTGGACATGGCAGTCGGTGATGCCCATCGCCTCGGTCCACCCGGGGGCCCGATATAAGGCGAGGTGGGGGCCGCTGGATGCGCGGGCTTAAGTGCCGTATCCGACCTCAGGACCTCGATGGCCGCCCCGAGCCCGCCGACTTCGATGCCGCGGCTGCTGAAAGCGACCTATCTAGCGAACCAGGAGGCACTCCTGGAGGAGACCCGGGCGACGAAGCTGTACTACTTCCCGGGTCCGGTCCTATTCGTCCTCATCTTCGGGTTCCTCACGCTCGGGACGTGGGGGAAATCCTACGGCTTCAACCTGTACAGCTGGCTCGCGAGCTATGGGATCCACGTCCCGTCCAACGTCCAGCCGTGGATCGGCGACATCTTCGGCGTCCTCTTCCTGCTGGGGTTGCTCTGGCTCCTCATCCGCTACTTCCGCTGGATCTCGACGGTCTACGCGGTCACCTCCCGCCGCGTGATCGTCCAGCGCGGGATCTTCGGCCGCGACTTTGACGAGATCCCGGTCACCCAGATCCGGGGGGTCGACGTGCACGCCTCCTTCGGCCAGAGGATCCTCGGGTACGGGACCGTCCGGGTGAGCTCCGAGGGCGGGACCAAGATCGGCAACGAGGACTGGGAAGGGATCCCGAAGCCGTTCCGCTTCCAGAAGGTCATCGAGAACGCGAGCCAGGCCGTCCAGACCCCGCACTAGCCCGGAAGGGGCCTCCCGGCCGCCGCCTGTCGGCTAGGCCGGGCGGCGGTACGACGTCGGGGAAGCGCACCGTTTAATCCGCCCCTCGGCCTCTCGGACCCCGGTCATGGCCGACGACTTCGACGTCATCGTGGTGGGGGCGGGGATGGCCGGAACCGCCGCCGCGATCCGCCTCGCCCAGGGAGGGGCGAACGTGCTCCTGCTCGAGCGGGGGGCCGAGGCCGGGACGAAGAACCTGTCGGGGGGAGTCCTCTGGGGCAACGACCTGGCCCGGATCCTGCCCAACTGGGCCACGGAGATGCCGGTCGAGCGCCACCTCGTCCGCAAGCGGTTCGGCTTCCTCACCCCGGAGAGCGCGGTATCCTTCGATTTCGATGACGGGGCCTGGCGGACGCCCCCGTACGTCGCCCACACCGTCCTCCGGGCGCGGACCGACGCCTGGCTCACGAAGAAGGCGGAGGAGGCGGGGGCGACGGTCGTGACCTCGGTCCCGGTCGAACGCCTGAACTGGGAGGGCTCGCGGGTCCACGGGGTCGTCCAGGGCGGCGAGACGATGACCGCCCCGGTGACGATCCTCGCGGACGGGACCAACTCGCGCCTCGCCTTGGGCACCCCGATCCGGCCCGAGACGAGGTTGAGCGGTGAATCGACCGAGCTCGGGATCAAGGAGGTGTACCGTCTCGACCCCTCGCGGATCGAGGAGCGGTTCTCGCTCGGGCCCGGCGAGGGGCACGCGGAGGAGTGGGTCGCGGGCCTGTTCGCGCCGGGGGTGATGGGCGGGGGGTTCCTGTACAC
Organism: Thermoplasmata archaeon; assembly: GCA_035501555.1. GTDB lineage: Archaea > Thermoplasmatota > Thermoplasmata > Lutacidiplasmatales > UBA184 > Lutacidiplasma. The sequence continues at coordinate 1,749 of DATJWA010000008.1, forward strand.
GAACCGGGATACCCTTTCCGTCGGGTTGATCCTCAGCATCCCCTCGCTATTCGGCCGCGGGGCGTATTCACATGACCTCATCGAGCAGTTCCGCCTGCACCCGACGATCGCCGCCCGGCTCAAGGATGCCGAGCTCGTCGAGTACGGTGCCAAGCTGATCACCGGAGGCTGGGCGGGCCGCCCGGCGTCGTTCTACGGGGACGGCTGGATGGTCGCCGGCGATGCCGCCGGGTTCGTGTTCTCGAACGGGATCGTGATCCAGGGGATGAACTACGCCGTGCGGAGCGGGCTCGAGGCCGCCGAGACGGCGCTTGCTGCCCGGGCGGCGGGGAACGCCTCGTCGGCGCGCCTCGCCGAGTACGAGCAGCGCCTCGAGCGGACCGGGATCCTCCACGACTTCCGCGAGTTCGAGTCGATGGACCGTGTTAAGTGGAACTCGCGGATCTACACGGCCTACCCGAAGTTCGCGACCGAGCTGTTCCGCGCGATGATGACCGAGCGCGGGGCGCCAAAGGAGCACGTCTACCGCCTCGCCCGGCGGGCCCAGGTCGCCGCGGGCCTGTCGACCCTGAGTCTCGCCAAGGACGGCTTCGACCTGTTGCGTGGGCTCTGATGGCTCCGCGGCGCGCGGTCGGCCCGCGGAGCCGGCGCCGCAAGGTACGGGTCCGCCGCGCGAGCGCGCGCGACATGGACACCCTGGTCGAGCACCGGATCGGGATGTGGCGGGACATCGGGGGCCGCACGGAGCGGGTCCTCCGCGCGCACGAGCCCGTTTACCGGTCCTGGGCGGGCACCCGCCTTCGCTCCGGCGAGCTCTCGGCGGTGATCGCCGAGGTCGACGGGCGCCCCGCCGGATCGGGGGCGCTCTGGTGGATGCCGGCGCAGCCACGGCCCGGTCTTCCCGCCGTCACCAACCCGTACATCCTGTCGGTCTACACGCGGCCGGAGTACCGGGGGCTGGGGGTCGCTACCGCGGTCGTGGGAGAACTGATCCGGCTCGCTCGTCGCGGGCGCGCCGCGCGCGTGACCCTGCACGCTTCCTCGATGGGGAGGGGGGTGTACGAGCGCCTCGGCTTCGAGGCGACCACCGAGATGAGGAAGTGGCTCCGCCCGTCGGCGCGTTCGCCCCGCCCGGGCGAGAGGGTCAGCCGGCGCGGACGCGCCGGATCTCGGCGGTGAGCGCCGGCACGAGCTGGAAGAGGTCGCCGACGACCCCGTAGTCCGCCACCCGGAAGATCGGAGCGGTCGCGTCCGAGTTGATCGCCACGATGACCCGCGAGCTGACCATTCCGACCAGGTGCTGGATGGCCCCCGAGATCCCGACCGCGACGTAGAGCTGGGGCGAGACCGAGCGCCCGGTTTGGCCGACCTGGAGCGACGCCGGTCGCCACCCCGCGTCGGTCACGGCCCGGGACGCTCCGACCGCGGCGCCGAGCGCCGCCGCGAGCTCCTCGACCAGGTGAAAGTTCTCGGCCGCCCGGAGGCCACGTCCGCCCGAGACCACGATCGAGGCATCCCCCAGCGAGGGTCCGGAACCCAGCGCCGCGGCTTCGAGAGCGACCCGTTTCGCGGCCCACACGCCGGGAGGAACCTCGCCGACTCCGACCGCCTCGACCTGGGGGGTGACCGGCGGCTCCGCGGGGGCGGGAAACGCATGCGGTCGGAGGGCGAGCGCGAACCGAGCTCCTCCAAGCCGTCGAGTCTCGGTCGCTCGGCCGCCGAAGACCGGTCGCCGGACCCGTAGCCCTCCGTCGACGCGGGCCGCTTCCGTGACCCCGGAGGCGACGGTCGCTTTCCACCGCACGGCGAGCCGGCCGACCAGGTCCCGGCCGAAGGTCGTCCCTCCGACGAGGACCGTGTCCGCCCCGCAGGCGTCCGCGGCCGCCGCGATGGCGGGGGCGACCGCCGCGACCGGAGCCGACTCGAGGCGAGGGTCCTCGACCACGAGGACCCGCGGGAGGCCGAACCGCCCGAGCTCAGCGGCCACGACGCGGGCGCCCGGGCCGGCCGCGAACCCGACGACCCCTGCAGCTCCTCCCGCGAGGGCCTGCGCTACGGAGACCGCGTCGCGGGTCGCCGCGGCGAGGTGCCCGGCGGAGGTCTCCGCGACGACGAGGACGGTCATGGCAGAACCTTCGCCTCCTCCCGCAGGATCCGGACGAGCCGCTGCGCGGCCTCTTCCGGGGTCTTGTACTCGATCATCTTGGCGCCGGTCCTCGGGGCCGGCAGCTCGAACTTCTCGGCCTCGCTCGCATGCCCTACGACGGCCGCATCGGCCGGCACGCGGGCGATCGCGGCCTTGCGGGACTTGAGGATGTTCGGGAGCTTCGCGGTGCGCGGGTCGTTCCACGCCTGTTGCAATCCGACGACCAGGGGGGTGGGGGCTTCCCACCGCTCGACCCCGGCCTCCGTGACCCGTTGGAAGCGGAACCGCTGCGCCCCGGCGTCCCATCGAAGGTCGACGACGTAGCCGAGGTCGGGGGCGCCGAGGAGCTCCCCGAGGGCGGCGGCGAAGACCCCCGCCTCGTCGTCCCCCGCTTGCTTCCCGCAGAGCACGAGGTCGTGGGAGGCGCCGCGCAGCACCGCCGATATCGCGCCCGCGGCCCGGATCGGGTCGCTCGCCAGCAGCGCCGGGGCCTCGACCCAGGTCGCCTTGTCGCACCCGAGGGCGATCGACGCCCGGAGCACTTCTTCGGTCCGGGGTGCGGGCCCGCAGGAGACCACGTGGACCGTCGAGCCCGGCGTCGCCTCCTTCAGAAGGAGGGCCTGTTCCACGGCCGACTCGTCGTACCCCGCCAGGACGAACTTCACGCCCTCGGTATCGAGCGTCCGGCCGTCCGGGGCCACGCGGAGGCGGGTCTCCGGTTCGGGGACCGGTTTCACGCAGACGACGATATCCACGGCCGCCCCCGGGGTCTAGGCGTAGGCTCGAAGGAGTTCCCGCGCGATGACCGAGCGCT
>DATJWA010000009.1:0-13634 GCA_035501555.1 Thermoplasmata archaeon
GTGCTCGGTCGTGCTCGGCGGGCCAACCCCGCAGAGGCGGAGGCCGAGGCGGCGGTGCGCGGGGCGGCGACGGTCGTCCTCTTCCTCCTCGACCCGACCGGGACAGGGGGATACACCCTCGAGGAGCAGGAGGCCCTCCTCGAACGGTGGCGGACCGAGCTGCCGAACCTCCAGATCCTCCCGGTGGAAACGAAGTGCGACCTGCTCCGCCGGCCCACCGAACGCCTCCAGGTCTCGGCCGTGACCGGGGAGGGGATCGCCGAGCTGCAGAAGCGGGTCCGGGACCTGGTGAAGCCGGTGGGCGAGCTGCCGCCGATGCAGGAGGCGCTCGTCGAGTCGCCTCCCGAGGTCGAGGAGCTGCCGACCCCGGCCCCCAAGCGAGGCGGACGGCGCCGTTCCGGCTAGTGGGGGCCGCCGGCCTCTCCTCAGAGGGCGAAGGTCGGTCCGTTGCCGGGGAGCAGGACGTTCGCCCGGGCGCTCAGCGCGTCGCGCAGGGCCTCGCGCCGGTCCCCGTGCATGAGCACGATCGTTTCGGCCCGGGTGGACTCGGCGAACTTGACCAGGTCGGAGTGGCCCGCGTGCGCCGAGAAGTCGTACTTCTCGAGCTCGCACTCGGGTCGGATGACCGTGTCGTCGATCCTCAGGGTCCCGGTGTCGAGGAGCTGGCGTCCGTTCGACCCCTCGACCTGGAACCCCGTCAGCAGGATCGACGAGTTCGCGTCGCGGTGCAGCTCCCCGATATAGTAGAGCACCGGACCCCCGTCGAGCATCCCGCCGGTCGTGACGATCACCTCGGCCTCCCGAAGCGCCTTCTTCCGGTCGCCCGGGTGCTCGACGATGTTGACCCCCTCGAGGGCCCGGCGGAACCGCTTCGCGTCGGCCAGATACTCGGGCGCGCTGAGGTAGATGCGGTTGACCGCTCGGGCCATCCCGTCCAGATACGTCTCGAACCCGGAGGAGGCCAGGGTCAGAAGGACCTCCTGGGCCCGGCCGACGGCGAACGCCGGCACGATCACCTTGCCCCCCCGCTCGACCGTCTCGGCGACCTTGGCGCGGAAGCGGCGCTCCGTCTCCTTCCGGTCCGGGTGTTCCTTGCCGGCGTACGTCGACTCCATCACGAGCACGTCGCACTCGAGCGGTTCCGCCCCCCCGACCAGGTGCGTCGCGTGGGTCTGCAGGTCGCCCGTGAAGAGGATGTCCTTCTCCCCCCGGTACAGCATCATCGAGGCCCCGGGGATGTGGCCGGCGGGGGTGAACTCGATCTCGAGCCCGCGGTGGCGGAAGGTGGCGTGCCGGTCGACCGCGGTCGCCTGGGAGTGGAGCGAGTGGATGTCGTTGGTCGTGTACGGCGCGAGGTAGCCGTTCAGGCGCGCGACCTTGAGCGCGTCCCGCGTGAGCAGGTCCGCCACCGCGAGCGTGACCGGCGTGGCGACCAGGCGGGCTTTCGGCAGGCGGGAGAGGACCGGGGTCATCCCGGAGTGGTCGAGGTGGGCGTGGGAGAGCACCGCGATGTCGATGTTGGTCGGGGCGGGGCGCGGGTACGACGGGGGGTCCGTCGGGGTCATCCCGTAGTCGCACAGGATGGTCCGGCCCTGGTCCCGGATGACCAGGCCCAGGGAGCCGATCTCGGAGGCGCCTCCGAGAAACTGAAGTTCCATCGGCGGGGCGAGCGGCCATCCCAGATAACGTCATGCGGGAGACCGGGCGGTCCACCGGCGAAGAAGGGGTCATTAACGCCCCGCCCGTCCGGGGGAACGTGAGCGACCGGACGCGGGGGGACCTCGACATCCTGTACCGGGTGAGCGTCGCTGTCCACCGGGTGTTCCGCGACCTCGCGAGCTCGCCGCATCGCGGCGACGTGGTCGCGATGGGGGCGACCGGGAGCCCCACCGAGGAGATCGACCGCCTCTCCGAGGCGGAGATCCTCAAGGTCCTCGACGCGGAGGGGGTCGACTGGGACCTGGTCTCTGAGGAGATCGGCGCGGTCCACCGGGGAGGGGGCCGCACCCTGATCGTCGACCCGATCGACGGCACGCACAACGCCCTGCGCAACCTTCCCTTCTCCACGGTCTCCCTCGCCCTCGGGCGCCGCGACCTCAGCGGCATCGACATCGGGCTCGTCCGGGACCTCTACCGCGGTACGACGTACTGGGCCACGCGGGGAGGCGGCGCATTCCGGGACGGCCGTCCGATCTCGAGCCGCGCATGGAACCCGCGCACCGAGGTCCTGTTCGCGAACCTCGGGCGACACGCGACGTCCCGGGTCGGCCGGTTCGCGGCCAAGGGACGGCGCATCCGCTCGCTCGGCTGCGCCAGCCTCGAGATCCTCTCCGTGGCCGAGGGAGGGGGCGACGCCTACCTTTTCGAGAACACGCCGGACACTCGGAACCTCCGGGCCACCGACCTCGCCGGAGCCTACCGGATCCTCCTCGAGGCCGGCGGCGGGCTCCAGGACGCGGACGGACGTCCGCTCGACGCTTTCCCCCTCACGGTCGACCGGCGGACGAGCGTCTTTGCCTGGGGGGACGCGACGTTCGCGAAGGTCGCCGCGTCGGAGGGGTACCTGTGAAGCTCGGGGTAACTGCGAACCCGCGCAAGCCGGCGGCCCTGGAACTCGCGCGCCGCCTGGTCGCCCAGGTCGGGAGCCGGGCCGAGGTCGTGATCAGCGACGAAGCGAAGGAGGTCGCCCCCGAACTTCCTCACCAGAGCCTCGAGGCGATGCGACCCGACGTGATCGTGGCGATCGGGGGCGACGGCACGTTCCTCTATACGCTCGGGCAGACCCAGGTGCCGCTCCTGCCGATCAACGCCGGGACGGTCGGGGTGCTCGCCGAGGTCGCCGCCCGTCGCCCGCAGGAGTTCGAGGCGTCGGTCGAGCGCCTGCTCGCCGGCTTCTACCACATCGAGGAGCGGATGAAGCTCGCCTCCGAGGTCGACCACACCCCGCTCCCGGACGCGACGAACGACGTCGTGGTCCACGCGGCCCACGTCGGGCGAATGGCCCGGTTCGAGGTCTCGGTCGACGGGGAGCCGGCGGGCCGGGTGCGCGCGGACGGCGTCATCGTGGCGAGCGCGACCGGCTCGACCGCCTACTCGCTCAGCTCCTTCGGACCGATCGTCGACCCGGGACTGGACGCGCTCGTGCTCACGTCGATCGCGCCGTTCCGCGCGGACGCCCGGGCGATCGTCCTCGAGCCGTTGCGCACCGTCCGGCTTCGGGCCCTCGACGCGGACCGGGGCTCGGTCGTGATCGTCGACGGCCAGAGAGAGGTGCCGATGCCGCCGGGCGGGGCGCTGACGATCTACCGCTCTCCGCGACGCGCCCGGATCGTGCGGTTCGGCGCGAGCTTCTTCTACCGGCTTAGGGGCAAGGGGATCCTCCCGTGGACCGAGGAGCCGACGGAGGGCTCCGCCGGCGATGCCGATCTTCCGCCCCCAGCGTAAGCGGCCGCCGGGGGGTCCGCGCCTCGGCGACGCGCCGGGGGCGATCACCCGGCGGGCGCTCTTCAGCGCGCTCTCGAGCGCCCGGAGCGCCTACCCCAACGAGTTCGGCGGGGTCTTCCGCGCGGACCCCCCCGGGGTGATCAGCGAGCTCTTGATGCTGCCCGGGACCACGGCCGGCCGCAGCCATGCGAACTTCCAGCTGTACATGCTCCCGGCCGACCTGACGGTCGCGGGGAGCGTCCACTCCCACCCCTCGGGCGCCCTCCACCCGTCGAGCGCCGACCTGCGCCTCTTCCGCAACTGGGGCCGACGCCACGTCATCCTCGGGGCCCCGTTCGACCCCGGCTGCTGGCGGGCCTACGACGGCAACGGCAAGGAGGTCCGCCTCGAGGTGCTGGAAACGGGCGCCCCGAGCCTCCGCGTCGCCGAGTGGCGGCCCCGGCCCGTGCACCGACCGGAGCCCCCGCTCCGCGACGCCGCGGAGTTCCCCCAGGACGAGGCGTGAGCCCGCGGCCTACTCGCGGACGGGGATCGTCGGGACCGGCAGCCGATCGGGTGTGAGGTTCGGGTCCCGGATCTCCCGGCCCGGCCGTCGCGAGGGGCTCTCGAGCCCGTGCATCCGCATGAGGGTCTCGAGGAACCAGATGAACCCGCGGAAGGTCCGGCGGTAGAGGGTCGTGTGCGTCCCCTCCCAGTCGAAGAACTCGTCCAGCATGGCGCGGGACTGGCGGACCCCGTGCGAGAGCGCCCGCTTCAGCAGCTCCTCCTGCATCGGGCTCACCATATCGCGCCGGAACCAGTCCCGCGACTTGAGGTGGCCGAGCGGCACGAAGAACATGGGGACCAGGAGCGCGCGGAAGTCCCAGAGGTCGTCGATCAGGTCGATGGTCTTCGCGACGTCGTCCTCCGTCTCCTGGGGGAGCCCGACGATGAAGGTGCACGCCGGGAAGACGTGGTTGTCGTTCATCAGGCCGGCCGACTGCACGACCAGCTCCGGCCACTGGGAGGCCTTGAACGGGGCGACCTTGCCGGGCATCGCGGCGGTGATCATCCGGGGCGAGCCGGTCTCGACCCCGACCTCGACCCCCCACCACGACTGCTTGTCGTCGATGAGGACCTCGGCGCACTTTCCGAGCAGCTTCGGCTTGGTCATCAGGCTCGCGACCGCGACGTGGCTCCAGCCGACCTGCGAGTAGTACCGCTTGGCCAGCTTGAGGAGGGGGATCAGCTTCTCCTCGTGCGGCATCACGTTCGGGCTGCCGTAGAAGTAGACGTCGTCCGAGTGGAGCAGTCCCTTGCGGATCCCGAGGGTCGCGTTGACCCGGAGCTCCTCCTCGATCTTCTCGAGAGGGTACCAGCGTGTCGGACGGGTCGTCACCGAGCAGAACGAGCAGCCGCGGCAGCATCCGCGGCCGATCTCGATCAGGCCGTTGACGCTCGGGAACTTGATCGAGGAGATCTGCTCGACCTTGGGGGCCTCCTTCGCTCCGAGCACGATGTGGGGCGGGAGGAACTCGTCCCGGAGCGCCTTGCCGACGAGCTCCCGGACGAACACGTCCGCCTCGCCCTCAACGACGCAGTCGACGCCGCCGAAGGAGTCGAGGAACTCCTGGATCCAGGGGAGCTTCATCCGGGTGGCGGGGGAGAGCTGCCAGGCGCACGGGCCGCCGGCGATGATCTTCATCCCGCGGCGGCGCGCCTCGACGACCGCGGGCTGGGTCAGCATCCGCTTGAAGTTGACCGAGTTCAGGGTCTCCTTCTTCATCACCCCGCCGAAGGTGGAGCTCGGGGGGTTCAGGCCGAAGTAGTCGTGGCCGGAGACGAGGAGGAGCTTGGCCTCCCCCGGCATGTACTTGTCGAGGTGGCCCGGGTGGACGATCCGGGCGTCGTACCCCGCGTCGATGAGTGACGCCTCGATCTTCCGCATCCCGTAGGGGGCCTGGCGGGGGTAGCCGTGCTCGTCGACCGGCATCGCCGGGAAGAACAGGCGCTGGTAGACCGCCTCGGGCAGGATGTAGGCGGGGGTGGTCGTCCCGAACCCCAGGAACTCCTTCCCGTGGTGGTTGCTCATCATCGTCCAGTCGCAGGTGATGACGACCTCGGGCATCGAGCTCTCCTACCTTGGACCGCGAGGGCCCACGACGGGGCCCCGTTGTTCGTTTGTCCACTGAATCGGGCTTCTTAAGGACTCCGACGCCGGCGAAGCGACAAACGGCGGCGGCCCCGGTCCCAAGGCGGCGGTTACTCGAAATCGGTCTCGTCGTCGTCGCGCGACAGGATGCCGTCGAATGACTCTTCCGGCTCGTCCGGACTCTCTTCCCCATCTCCGGATTCGCGGAACGCCGGGTCGCGCTGGAGCAGGTGGACCCGTACGCAGTCCCGGTGGGCCGGGTGGCCGTTCCAGGAGCTCGTCTCCTCGGGGTTGCCGAGGGGCTCCTTGCAGAGCGTGCAGATCTCGGGGGGCGGGCTGATCCAGGAGATCTGGCGGGGGGTGCCGTCCATTGGGGCCACCGGGGGATGCGGGAGCTCCTCCTTTACCTTTCGGGAGGTGTCGCACCCTCGCGCCGGCTGCCTCCCTCCGCCTTAAGAGTCGAAACCAATCGGGAGGCACCGTGAACGTTCTGGTCGAGATCCGGAAACGGCGGCTCGCCCTCGGGATCCCGCTCGGCGAGCTCGCCCGTGCGGTCGGCAAGAGCGACGCGACGCTCTCGCGCATCGAGCGCGGCCAGATCCGGCCGTCGTACGACCTCGTCCAGAAGCTGCTCGCCTACCTCGAGGCCCAGGAAGGGCTGGCCGCCCCGCGCCTCAAGGTGCGGGACATCCTCAACCGGGAGGTCGTGACGGTCGACTCCGCGGCCACCCTTCAGGTGGCGGCCCAGCGGATGGAGAGCGGCGCCTTCTCCCAGCTGCCCGTCCTCGAGCACGGCCGCGTGGTCGGCTCGCTCTCGGAGGCGGCCCTTCTGCGGGCGCTGGGCAGTGCGCACGGTGGACGGGTCCGGGTCCGCGAGATCCTCGAGACCGCCTATCCGCAGGTCGACGAGGAGTTCCCGGCCGACCTCCTCCCCGGACTCTTCGCCCATTATCCGGCCGTGTTGGTCCTGCGGCGGGGCGAGCTCCGCGGGATCGTCACGAAGGCGGACCTGATCCGGGGCCTGCGGGGCACCCCGCTCCGCCGCACGCTCCCCGGCTAGCCGACCCGGTTCGCCACCCGAACGGCCGTCAGCGTCGCCTGGACCGCACACTGGGCCGCGGAGAACCCAAGCCGGTCCGCGACCTCCCCGGGCCGGGACTCTTCGGGTGGGGGCCCGGCCTCGCCGGTCGACGCGGCGAACATCGTATCCCCGTCGGTCGCGGTGTGGAACGGCACGATCACCCCACCGAGCGCCGCGTGGGCGATCGCGGCCGCTCGCAGCAGGACGGAGCGGTCGACGTCGAGGTCGGTGAGGATCAGCCCCAGGGTCGTGCTCGTCTCGTCGCGCGGCAACGCTCCGACAAATGCCGGAGGGACGATCTTTCGGGCCGGACCACGCGCCCCCGCGACCCACCTCCCGCTGGAAGGGTCACGTACTGCCCCGACTGCGTTCAGCGCCACCAGCGCCCCCACGGTGCCGATACCGATGCGAGAAGCGGCCCATCCGAGACCGCCGTGCATGGCGGACGCTCGGCCGAGGTACTTGCCGACGGTGGCCCCGGCCCCGGCACCCACTCGGCCCACCGCGACCCGGCTCGCTGTCGCGCGACGCGCTGCCTCGTACCCGAGCCCGCGGTAATCCGGTAGCCCCCCGACCCGGCGGGGGAGGTCAAAGAGCACGGCGCCGGCGATCGGGACCACCCGATTGGGGTTCTGGAATACGGGGACGCCGCCGCCGGCCTCCAGGATCTGCTGGCGGATGCCGGAGGCGGCGTCGAGCCCGAAGAGGCTCCCGCCGGAGAAGAAGAGCGCCCATCGCCGGCCGAACGTGGCGTCCAGGGCGAGCGAGGCGATGTCGTACGTCCCCGAGGCCCCGCCCCGGTGGTCGACGACCACCGGCACGGGCCGGTCGAAGATCACGGCGGTGACCCCGCTCTGGCCCCTCGGACTCTCGGCCTGCCCGATCCGGACCCCGCGCACGACGCCGTCGGAGGACGCGGCGCGGGAGGGGCGGGCCATGACCGCGAGAGGCCCCGCCCGACAAAACGCTGCCGTCGCGGGCCTCGCGGGGGCTCGCTCTTTTGTCCCCGGCGCGCTGGGGGAGGATAGATGGCCCGAGCCACCGCTCCCGCCCCGGTCGCCGAGCCCTCCCCTCCGCCAGGATTCCGCATCGCGCGGGAGCTGCCGCTGGGCCGCCACCCGATCCTCGAGGTGTTTCCCGGGCTCGACAAGCTTCCTCCCGGGCGCACGATCCATCCGGACCCGAAGGTCCGTCGGACCCTGTTCCAGACGACGGAGGTCGAGCTCGTGGCGGAGGACATGTGGGCCTACGTGGCGCCCCGAGAGGTTCCTCTCTTCCGCCGGGCGCAGTGGAAGCCGGTCGTCACCCCGGGGACCAACTGCATCGTCCTCGGGGCGGAGCACCTGCGCGAGAGCGAGGCGATGATCCTCTACCTGGACATCTACCACGAGCTCTGCCACGTCCTCCAGCGGGACGGCGGGGCCGAGCTCTGGCCGCCGGGCATGAGCTACGTCGAACGCTGGACCGAGGTCGAGGCCTACCGGTTCGTCGTGGAGGAGGCCCGCCGGCTCCACGTGAGCGACGAGTTCCTCCGGGAGTACCTCCGGGTCGAGTGGATCACCCCCGAGGAGCACCGCCGGCTCCTCGAGGCGCTCCACGTTCCGGTCGGCTGAGGTCGACCGAACGATTCGGTCCTCCGGCGACCGGTCGTTTCCGACCGAGGTCACCCTTTATCTCGCGGACCCTCGGATGAGCGGCGGCACCCGGAGGACTGCGTGTCGCTCGACATCAAGGCGGCGACCGTACTCCGCCCCTCCTCAAGCGACCTCTGGTTCTTGGCCTACCTTCCGCTCGCGATTTCGGATGGGATTGCGACCCCGCTGATCCCGCTGCTCGCCCTCCAGCATTTCGGGGCGACCGCCTTCGCGGTCACGATCATCATCGCGGCCAGCGCGATGAGCCAGGTCCCGTTCACGATCCTCTGGGGGAACCTTTCCGACCGGGTCGCGCACCGCAAGTTCTTCCTGGTCGGCTCGTTCCTCGCAACCGGCCTCAGCCTGATCGGCATCGCCCTCGCCCACGACCTGCTCACCTACTTCTGGCTGAACGTCGTGGAGGGCCTCGCGTCGGCCGCGAGCGCTCCCATCGGCACGATGCTCCTCCTCGAGACCCGGCACAAGCGCTGGTGGCCTCAGGACATCGGGTTCTTCGGCCTCATCTCCGGCCTGGGGACGACCGCCGGACTCGCCGTCGGGTTCGTCTGGCTGTTCGTGATCGGCCGGTCCTCACCGGCGATCTCGGTCATGACGGGGCTCCTCCTGCTCTCGGGGGGACTCGCCCTCCTGTCGGCCGCGGTCGCGTGGGCCTGGATCGAGGAGCCGGCGAGCCGGCTCGACCGGCGGCTCGCCTCCGACCTCGTGAACCTTCACCGGGGCGTCGTCGAACGGCTCCGGCACTTCCGGGCCCGGGTCGTCGGCCTGATCGACCTGACCCGCTCCTCCGCGGACCGGCTCCCCGGCCGCGAGTACCTGTTCCTGATCGCTCTCGGCGTGATGAGCGTCGGGTTCGACATCTTCTACGGTCCGTTCCCCGTCTTTCTGTGGCGGAACGCCCAGTTCAGCGACGCGGGGATCTTCATCGTCTACCTCGGGTCGGCGGCCGCCTCGACCGCGCTCTTCTTCCACTCGGGCAAGGCCGTGGACGTCCACTCCCCGAAGTCGGTCTTCCTCGAGTCGCTCGGCGCGCGAGTCGGCCTGCTCCTGCTGTTCCTGTGGGGACCGGTCTACGTGCTCCTGGGGCTCGGTACCCCAGCACTACTGGCCTGGGTCACGCTCCTCAACGCGCTGCTGGGGGTGACCTGGGCGTTCATCAGCACCGCCAGCACCCTCTTCCTGGTGCGGCTCGTGGGCCGGTCCGCCCGGGGCCGGGCCCTCGGCCTGTACAACGCGTTCGCGGGCGCGGGCAGCCTCCTCGGCGTCCTGCTCGGAGGATGGCTGTACGCGACCTTCGGGGTGCATACCGCCTACTCGATCGCGGCGTTCACGGTGTTGATCGGCGGCGCCCTCCTCGTGCCGATCCCCTACCACATGTTCCAGCTTCCGCATCCACGGGCCCACCGGCGGATGCGTCTGCACGGTACGCGGGCCACGTCGCACGCCCGCGCCCGACCCCCCCGGCGCTAGCCGGCCTTGGGTGGCGGAGGGCCGTCCGCCGGCCGGATCCCCCGGGCACGATACCAGCGGCGGCACGCCTCCTTGGACGGGAGGATCATGAGACCCTCGTCCGGGCGTCCGATGGCGAGGAAATCCCCGTCGAGGAATACGCGCCCGACGAGCGCGCACGTGACCGCGTCGAGCTCGTCGTGGGTGAGGTCGTCTCGCTCGACATCGCCGGTCGCCCCGCGCCGGATCAATCCCCGCCGGAGTTTCTCGAGGCCCGCCTGCTTGCGCGGGATCCCCCACAGGTCCTGCGCCGCACCGGGGTAGACCTCGATGCATCGCACCCCGTGCCGGGCCAACCCGCGCTGGAGACGAAGTCCACGGTTGGTCAGCATCCGCATCGGTCCGAGCGTGATCGGAAAGAAGCGGACGCCCAGGCGCTGGAGCTCGCGGTCGGCCGCGCGCAGGTGGGGGCCGGTCCGGTCCTCGATCGAGCGGCGGCCGAGTGGGATCGAGAGCGGAGCGTCGATCGCCACGATCTCCGGCCGGGACTCGAGCGTCGCCCGGAGGATCTCGTCGTCCCCGTGCAGGGCCCGGGTGCGGACCAGGGTCCCGCGACCGAGCGAGCAAAAGCCGGTCGTCCGATGCGGACTGCCGGCGAGGTCGAGCCCGACGACCCGGACAACAGCCGGCCCGGGGAAGGGGACGGTCGTGGGCCGCCGTCCTCGGGTCAGCCGAACAGCCCCCCGATCGTGAGCGTCCGGATGACGTAGCCGATCGCGAGGTCCGCGAAGACGACCTCCAGGTCCGGGGGGTACTCCCGGATCACGCACGAACGGAAGCCGAGCTGACCCACCCCCACCGGCGTGTCGCCCCGCAGGATGCTGAAGTGACCGGTGAGCCGCTCGTTGATCGTGAACTTCACTCCCCCGTACTCGAAGACGAGCGGTCCGAAGGTCGTCCCTTTGGTCCGGACGGTCGTCTCCCCCATCGCGATGCGGATCTCGTCGGCCTTCGAGTGGTAGGTGATGACCGAGTGGACGACCGACGGCTCGGAGGCGCGGTAGGTCCGGTACTCGGTCGAGAACAGGGCGGCAAGGCGTCGCCCGAGCGCCGGCTCGTCCGCGCCGGTCGGGCGGGCGACCCAGGACTCCTGGCCGACCTGGACCTCGATGATGTTCTTGAGAACCCGAGCGGTGGCCTCGATCATCGGGTGTCCGGCGCCATCGTCTCCGCCATGTAATAATGCCGCCCCGACTCCGCCGGACGTGCTGGGCCCCTTTCCGCCGCCTTCGGCCGAACGGGCGATCGGGATCGGGTTCTACGGGAGCCGAGCCCGGGGCGTGCCCGGGAGGCTCAAGTCGGCGCCCGAGGACTTCCGCGTAACCGAGATCTCGAACTACCCGCTCCCCGACGAGCAGGGCAACTACACCGTCCTGCGCGTCGTGAGCCACGATTGGGAGCAGCACGAACTGGGAGCGGCGATCGCCCATCGCCTCCGGCTCCCGGCCCATTCGCTCGAGTGGGCCGGGACGAAGGACCGGCGGGCGGTCTCCGAGCGGCTCGTCTCCTACCGGGGCTCGCCGCCCTCCGAGCCGCTCGCGCTTCCCCGGGTCGAGCTCGTCGAGGCGTACCGGGCTCGGGACGGCCTCGTCCTCGGGCACCACTACGGGAACTCGTTCGACATCCGCGTCGAGGACCTCGCGCTCCCTCCGGCGGAGGCGGTCCCGGCATTCCGTGCCGTGGAGGCCGAGCTCCGTGAGCGCGGCGGGTTCCCGAACTTCTTTGGGCCCCAGCGATTCGGCGAGGTGCGGCCGATCACCCACGAGGTCGGTCGCTGGGTGGTCCGCGGGGACATCGCGCGGGCGGTCGAGGTCTACCTGGTCGACCGGCCCGCGGACGGCAAGGTGGGTGTCGGTGACGAAGCGAGACGGGCCTACGGGGAGCACCACGACCCGGTGCGCGCGCTCCGGGAGTTTCCACGAGAGTACCGGTTCGAGCGCACCTTGCTCGAGCATCTTGCGCTGGGCCACCCGCCCGAGCGCGCGTTCCGCGCCCTGTCGCGCGACCTGCGGCTCCTGTTCGTCCACGCGTTCCAGGCCTACCTGTTCAATCTCTGGCTGAGCCGCCGGGCCGCGGGCGGGCTCGCGCTGAACGCCCCCGTCGCCGGCGACACGATCCTGCGGATCGGACGGGACGGCACGGTGAGGAGCCGGGAGGGGATCCCGGTGAGCGCGGACAATCTCCCCGACTGCGCCGACCTCGTCGCGCGGGGTCGAGCGTTCGTCGCCGGCCCCCTGGTCGGCTACGAGACCCCGCGGACGAGCGGACCCGCGGGGGACCTCTTGGCCGGCGTGCTCCAGGAACAGGACGTCGAACCGGGGATGTTCCGGGTCCGCGCCGCCCCCGAGGTCGCGAGCCGGGGCGCCTGGCGACCGATCCTCGTCCCCGTCCCCCCGATGGGGATTCTCACCGACGGGTCCGACGGGGTGCGTCTCCGGTTCGCTCTTCCGAAGGGCGCCTACGCTACGGTCCTCCTCCGGGAGTTCCTGAAGCCTCCCCTCGAGAGGAGCCTACTAATACCGGGCACCCGCGTCGCGGCCCCGGAGTCTCTCCCCAATGGCCCTGCAGTCGCCTCGACCGTTCGTCGTACCGGCCCAGATGGCGGGGGAGCCGCCCCGGCCTCCCGACCTGGGTGAGCACCCGGCGCGCATCCCCACCGGCGTCCCCGACTTCGACTACCTGACGGGGGGGCTCCCCGCGGGCTCGCTCGTCCTCCTCTGGGGCGCGGCGGGCGCCGGCCACCAGGAATTCGCGCTCACCTCCGCGGTCCACCTGATGCTCCACTACGACATGCCCCGGCTCCACGACTTCTACCTCGGGAGCGCGAAGGGTCCGTTCGTCTATCCCGACGGGGTGCTCTACGTCAGCACCAGCCGCTCGCAGGCCCAGGTGATCGACGAACTGCGCGGTGCCTTCGAGGGGACGTACGCCGAGACCCTCGAGCGCCACCTGACGTTCCTCGACCTCTCGCGGGAGTACTTCGCCGACACGGTCGTGCCGGCGACCTGGTCGGCCGTGCCGAGTCCCCTCCTCGGAGGAAGTACCTCCGGCCCCGCCGCGGACGGGGGACCCCTCCGCGCGCTGGTCGCCGGCATCGACCAACCGGCGGCTCGTCAGCTCGTGGTCCTCGACTCGCTCACCGACCTGGTCGTACGCCGCGGCGTCGAGGCCCCGGACCTGCTCACCGTCCTCAAGGGCCTGCGCCGGCGCGCGAAGGAGTGGGGCTCGGTCGTCTACCTTCTCCTGTCGGAGGGGGTGGCGCCTCCCGCGCTTGAGCAGGCGATCCTCGACTCGGTGGACGGCGTCCTCCATTTCAGCTGGACGAGCAGCCCGAGTCACTCCCACCGCCAGCGGACGATGCTCATCGAGAAGTTCATGCCGGTGCTCGCGCACGTCCCCGCCGAGTACCAGGGACGGTTCGTCATCCGTGTCGGAGCGAAGAACGGGCTGGTGACCACGCAGTATGAGCGCGTCTGAGGGCCCCCGGGCCAAGGTCCCCACTGGGGTCGTCGGTCTGGACGAGATGCTCGGTGGGGGGTTCCCGGCCGGACACGTGGTCCTGGTCTCGGGGATGCCCGGGACCGGCAAAACGTGCCTCGGGCTCCAGTTCCTCTTCGCGGGGCTCGCCCAGGGCGAGAAGGCCGTCTTCCTCTCCCTGGAGGAGGACGTCCCCCATCTGATCGAGACGGCGAAACAGTTCAAGTGGCCGGTCGAGGCCGCTGTGCAGAAAGGGACGCTCAAGATCATCCGCCTCGACCCGAAGGAGACCCGGCAGAGCCTGCACCGGGTCCAGGGCGAGCTCGGGAAGGAGCTGGCC
>DATJWA010000010.1:0-3309 GCA_035501555.1 Thermoplasmata archaeon
ACCTCCCTCGGGGACGAACTCGACCTCCAGTCGATCGCGCTCGGCCTCGACGGGGCCGAGTACGAGCCCGAACAGTTTCCCGGCCTGATCTACCGTCTGAAGGTCCCCAAGACCGCGATCCTGCTGTTCCGCTCGGGCAAGGTCGTCTGCACCGGCGCGAAGAGCATGCACGAGGTCGAGGAGTCGATCCACTCGGTGGCCGCCCAGATCAAGAAGGGCGGGCAGAAGATCAACATGCACCCGAAGATCGAGGTGCAGAACATCGTCGCGAGCTCGGACCTCGAGAGCGAGATCAACCTGAACGCGATCGCGGTCACGCTGGGCCTCGACCGGGTCGAGTACGAGCCCGAGCAGTTCCCCGGCCTCGTCTGCCGCATCGAGGACCCCCGCGTGGTCGTCCTCCTGTTCGGCAGCGGCAAGCTCGTCTGCACCGGAGCGCGCAAGCCCTCCGACGTCGAGGTCGCGGTCAAGAAGATCACGAAAGAGCTCCAGGGCGCCGGGCTGCTCCGGTAGGCCCCGGGCGGACGGCCCGCGTGCCGCTCCCGACCGACCTTCCGGTGGTCGACCACCACTGCCACCTGAGCCCGAACGGGGAAGGGGTCCTCGCCGCGCGGCGGTTCGCCTCCGCGGGGGGCACGCACCTGTTCCTCGCGACGCAGAACTACTCGAACGAGGTCCCCCGCCGCATCGAGGACTACCGGGTCCAGTTCGAGATGACCGAGGCGCTCGCCTACCGGGTCCGCGCGGAGGCGGGGATCGAGGTGTACCTCGTGGTCGCCCCCTACCCGGTTGACCTCGTGGGGGCGGCGCCGATCCTCGGACTCGCCTCTGCGCTCGACCTCCAGCGCGCCGCGCTCGACCTCGCCGGTACCTGGGTGCGCGAGCACCGCGCGGTCGCCCTCGGCGAGGTGGGGTTCCCGCACTTCGAGGTCCCAGGCGACGTGCGGGAGGCCGCCGACGCGGCGTTCGACCATGCGCTCTCGGTCGCCCGGGAGGTCGATTGCCCGGTGGTGGTCCACAGCCCCGACCTCACCCCGGAGGGGTATGGCGCGCTAGCGCTTCGGGGCCAGCGTGCTGGTCTCCGACCGGAGCGGGTCGTGAAGCACTACGCGCGGGCCCGGGTGCCGCCGGAGGCGCGTGCCGGGGTCACTGCGTCGTACCTCGCTCGGAGGGACGTCGTCCGAGAGGCACTCGGCGACCGTGGCCCCTGGTTCCTCGAGACCGACTTCCTGGACGACCCCACGCGGCCGGGCGCGGTCCTCGACCTCGCGACCGTTCCCCGCAGGGCCCGGGCGATCGCCGAGGCCTCACCCGAGGGAGCAGAGCGGCTCCGGACCCCGTTCGTCGAGTCCGTGGAGGCCGTCTACGGCTGGCGACCCGAGCTCCCGGTCAGGAGAGCCGGATGAGCCGCCGACGCTCGGGGCTCCTGGTCGCCCTGGAGGGGATCGACGGAGTCGGGAAGTCAACCCTGGCCGGGGCCCTGCTCCGAACCGCCACGCGACGGGGGGTGCGCGCCGTCGCCCGCCGCGAGCCGACCGACCGGACCCTTGGGCATCTCGCCCAGGAGGCCAGTCTTCGCGACCCCTGGACCGGGGCGGTCTACTTCACGGTCGACCGGTTCCTCGCCCGGCCAGCACTGGAGAAGGAGCTGGCCCGGTACCCGCTCGTCATCACCGACCGCTCGTTCTACTCGACCCTGGCCTACCAGGGAAGCGCGCTCGGACGCTCCCTGGTTCGCGAACTCGGAGAGTTGTCCCGCCGGGCCACCCGGACCCCCGACGTGGTCATCCTGTTGGACCTGGACCCGGTTGAGGCGCTCCGCCGCCTCGGCCTGCGGGGGCGAGGGCGTGGGCCCCTCGAACGACGCCGGACCCTCGAACGGGTCGCGCGGGCCTACCGCGCGCTCGCCCGTCGACACGGCTGGCTCGTCCTGGACGCCCGCCGCCCCCGCCGGGAGCTCGCCGAGGCGACGTGGTCCGCCCTGGCCCCGCGCCTCCCGGGCGCCCGACGCGGCGGCCGAAGGCCGCGGACCGAAGAGCGAACCTGATATCACCCGCCCCCGTTCGGCCCGCTCGTGCCCACCCCTGCGCGCATCCTGGTCCGGGAGGAGACGCTCGACCCGTTCTACCTCCCCGCACGTCTCGTGCGTCGCGAGACCGAGCTCGGCGTCGCCACGAAGCGGTTCCGAGAGGCGCTCTCGAAGGGTCTTCCCTACCACCTGATGGTCACGGGCGGGGTCGGAAGCGGCAAGACGGCGCTCGTGCGGCGCCTAGCGAGCGACCTGGAGCGCGCCGGCCGGGGCGCCGAGCTCCCGATCCGTCACGCCTACATCAACTGCTGGCGCCGGGCGAGCGACCGCACGGTTATGCTCGACCTGCTTCGGAGCGTGGACGTCTCGCTGCCCGACCGGGGCTACAGCCTGTCGGAGATGGTGGACGTCTTCGAGCAGGGACTTCGCCGCCACCCCCAGCACCTCATCGTGATCCTGGACGAGGCGGCCGCCCTGGTCAAGCAGGAGACGAAGCTCGTCTACCTCCTCTCGCGCTCCCGCGAGGTCCAGCTCGGGTCGATCTCCCTCCTCCTGGTCGCCGTGGAGGACCTTCTACCCTACCTCGACCCACCGAGCCGTTCCAGCTTCGGGGTGACCCATCGCCTCGCGCTCGCGCCGTACACCCGGGAGGACCTCGTGGAGATCCTGAGTGCCCGAGCGGAGCTCGCCCTGCGGCCGGGGAGCGTCGAACGGGAGACCCTCGACCAGATCGCGCGGATCGTCGTGCCGAACGGGGACGCGCGGTTCGGGCTCGAGATCCTTGCCGGGGCCGCGCACGCGGCGGAGGACGCCGGCGCCGACATGCTTCTGCCCGAGCACGTGCGGCGGGCCAAGGGCTCCCTCGTCCCGACGCTCTCCGAGTCGCAGTTGGAGGCGCTCTCCACGAACGAGCTCGGGGTCCTGCTCGCGCTCTCGCGGTCCCTGAAGGGCAAGGGCAGCGCGGTGCCCAGCCAGAAGCTGCGCTCCGCCCACAGCGCCCTGCTCGAGGAGCTGAACGGTCCGCCGATGAGCCGGACGACCTTCTGGCGGACCCTCAAGGAGCTCGAGCGGGATGGGCTCATCACGCTCGAGGCGGCCGGCTCCGGTGAATCGAGCCGGGTCGCGATGGACGAGCTCCCCGCCAGCTACCTCGCCACACTGGTCGAGGAACGGATGGGCCGGGCCAGCGCTCGGAAAGGCTAAAGCGCGGGCGCGGGTCGCGCGCCCGTGGCGTCGTCCGAAGTCGTGGCCGAGCCTCGCCCGGCCTCCGGGTCCCTGCC
>DATJWA010000011.1:0-19799 GCA_035501555.1 Thermoplasmata archaeon
GGTAGCACCGCCCGATGGTCGAGAGCCTTTCGGGCCCGCGTCGCGTCCAAGCTCCCCGCGGGGGTACGATCACCTGCCTTGGATGGCCCCAGGAGGCGGCACTGCGCCTGCTGATGAACAACCTGGACCCCGAGGTCGCCCGAGACCCGGATCACCTGATCGTCTACGGGGGGCGTGGAAAGGCGGCCCGAAACTGGACCGCGTTCGACCAGATCGTCGAGACCCTCCGTACGCTGCGGGACGACGAGACCCTGCTGGTCCAGTCGGGCAAGCCCGTCGGCGTGTTTCCGACCCACTCCGACGCACCGCGCGTCCTGATCGCGAACGCCAACATCGTGCCTCGATGGGCGACGGACGAGGTGTTCTGGGACCTCGAGGCGAAGGGCCTCACGATGTTCGGGCAGATGACCGCAGGCAGCTGGATCTACATCGGTACCCAGGGGATCCTCCAAGGGACCTACGAGACCCTCGCGTCGCTGGCACGCCTCGAGTTCCACGCAGAGGACCTTGCGGGGCGGTGGATGCTCTCGAGCGGGCTCGGGGAGATGGGCGGCGCGCAGCCTCTGGCGGTCACCCTCCTGGGAGGGGTCTCGCTCATCGTGGACGTCGACCCGCGGGCGATCTCCCGGCGTCTCGGCCATCAGTTCCTGGACGTTCGGGCGACCGACCTTGACGACGCCCTGAGACTGGTCCGCGAGGCGACGGCCGCTCGGCAAGCCCGCTCCGTCGGTCTCCAGGCCAATGCGGCGGACGTCTACCCGGAGCTTGTTCGACGGGGCGTGGTCCCGGATGTCGTCAGCGACCAGACGGCGGCGCACGACCTGCGCGTCGGGTACATTCCTCAGGGTCTCTCGGTCGAAGCGGCGGCCGAGTTGCGAGGCCGGGACCTAGCGGGATACCTGGCCCGCGTCCGCGCATCGCTGGCCACCGAGGCGAAGGCGATCCTCGAGCTTCAGCGTCGGGGAGCCCGGGCGTTCGACTACGGGAACAACTTCCGCTCGCAGGCACGGGAGGCGGGGGTGGCCGATGCGTTCGAAATCCCGGGCTACGTCCCGCGATACATCCGTCCGCTGTTCGCGGTCGGTAGTGGGCCGTTCCGGTGGGTCGCGCTCAGTGGAGAGCCGGAGGACATCCACCGGATCGACCGGTTGATCCTCCGAGAGTTCTCGGAGCGGACGTCCCTCTGTCGCTGGATCCGGCTCGCCGGCGAGCGGGTTAAGTTCCAGGGGCTTCCCGCCCGGATCTGCTACATGGGGTACGGCGAGCGGGAACGGTTCGGCCACCTCGTCAACGACATGGTGCACTCCGGCGAGCTGACCGCTCCGATCGCCATCGGCCGGGACCACCACGACACCGGGAGCGTCGCCAGCCCCTTCCGCGAGACCGAGGCGATGCGGGACGGCTCGGACGCGATCGCGGACTGGCCGATTCTCAACGCGCTGCTCAACGTTGCGGGCGGTGCGACGTGGGTCTCCGTCCACCACGGCGGGGGGGTCGGCATCGGCAATTCGATCCATGCCGGTCTCGTCATCGTCGCCGACGGAACGATGGACGCGGACCGACGCATCGGCCGGGTCCTGCACAACGACTCGGGGATCGGGGTCGCTCGCCACGCCGATGCGGGGTACCCCGAATCCATCCAGATCGCCCGGTCCGCACGGTTTCGGGTGCCCGGTCTTTCCCCCTCCGAAGACCCGCGCCCTCCCTCGTGAATTCCGGCTCGACCGGACACGGCCTAGCACGCCGTCCAACGGATTCGCTCCGGCGCGGGCCTGAGGCTTATGTGGCGTTCCCGGGTCGGTTCGCCCAGACGGAGGAGGTCCGTCCGACGACAATGAACAACGAGCATCCGAAGAGACATGACGGAACGACGACCTGGGTGGTCGCTCTGGGCCTCGCAGCCCTCGTAGCGCTCGCTCTCGGGCCTGCCCTCGCCGGAACGGCCAGCGCCGCTCCGATCACGGCGGCCTCCGGCGCCCCACAGAGCTGGGCGTACGGTGGGATGGGCAGCTCGAACGGGACCTCCACCTTCGACCAGACCACGATCACGTGGAACGCCACCTTCGGCTGGACCGTGATCTACACGGCCACGAACACCAGCCCCACCACGGTCATGCTGGAGGAGCAGCGCACGGTCGGAATCTCGCTCGTGACCACGCTAACTTCCCCCAACGTCACCGGTAGCTACACCTACCACGCGATGGAGAACGACACGGCGTTCGTCAACCTGACCAACGCCTCCACCGTCTACGTCGCGGGCCAGCCCGTCCCGGCCCTCGGGATCGACAACGAGTCGCTCGCGGTCAATGCCGCGGTTAACCAGGCCGTCCATGTGACTGCCTTCGGGAAGAACCACAGTGCCTTCCTGAACATCTCGGGTGTCGCGCAGGGCTCCGTGCAGTTCGCGCCGAGCCTCGGCCTGATCCCCCTCAACCTGACGGGCGTCACCGAGTGGAACTCGAGCTCGATCACGACCCCCCAGGCAAGCTGGGACATCACCTACGACTGGGCGGAGTACCGCTGGGCCGGTGCCACGACCTCCGGGTCGGGCTCTGCCGTCGGTAACTGGACTGCCTCCGGCCCCATCTACGTGACCGGCTTCCTGGCCGCGGTCACACACGTCTGGGACGACCACCAGCCACGAGTCGGGATCCTGCTCGTCGTGCAGGGCCCGGTCGACGCCTACGATGGGTTCATCCTGGTGCCCCACGCCTTCGACCTGTTCGGCGGAGCCGCGCACACCTACGACTCGGACTCCCTCGGCTCGGCCTCGGTCGGCTCGGGTGAGGGACAGACGCTCTTCGTCAGCGAGACGCCCCGCGGCCCGATGGTCACGGCGGCCGAGACGACGTTCGGAGCCACGGCGGTACCGGTCGGCGCCGCCGCGGTACTCGGACAGTCCTCGACCGGCCCGAGCCCCGCCGCCTCCTCGGACGCCAGCCCGAGTGCGGCCGTCTACGGGCAGCCGATGAGCGTCGCGCAGGCGCAGGCCGAGAATGCGTGCCTGACCACCGGCTGCGGCCCGGCGGCATCCGGCGGCTTCGGCGCTCTCCTGGGCATCGCGGCACTCGCCCTCGCGGTCGTCGCCGTCGTCGGTACCGTGTCGGTCATCGAGTGGCGCTCCTACGCCCGCCGCCGGTCTCAGAAGGCACTCGTGGGCGGTTACGGAGAGAGCTGGACGAACGGGCCTCCCGCCGGTTCGCTCGAGGCTCCCTCCGCGCCGGCCCCGGGTAGCTCATTCCCCCAGGGACCGCGACCCCCCCAGGTCTGAGGCGACCCGGCCGCCCGAGCTGGGCCCCGCTCCTTCGGGGTCCAGCCAAACCCCTTCCCCCCTTCTCTACGCGGGCGCTTCGGGCCGGCGGTCCCCGGGAGAGCGTTCAGCGGCGCGCGCGTAGCCGCTCGGCGGCCCGGTTCAGCACCTCTCGGTCCGTCTCGAACGGCACTCGGCGAACTGCCTCGGAGATGTCGACCCACTCTCCTCGCTCGAAGGTCGGCTCGGGCGTGAGCGCACGCTCGGAGGTGAACCCTAGGAAGTAGACGCTCGACTTGTACACGTTGAGGTCCCGGCTCGCGTCGTAGAAACGGTAGTGGACCTCGGCGACCTCCTCCCCAAGCTCCACGGAAGTGAGGCCTGTCTCCTCCCGCACCTCCCGGAGGGCCGCTGTCGCCAGGGATTCCCCGGGGTCCACGTGTCCCTTCGGGATCGCCCACCTCCTCTCGTCCCGGTGATACAGAAGGCAGACCTCGCCGCTCCCCCGGTGGACCACGACGGCGCCGGCGGCGAGCTCCGGCACGATGGGACGGTCTTCGCGGTACCAGGCCTTGGTCGACGGCATGTCGCTCGGAGGCCCCTCCGAGTATCAAAGCTTGGAGGGGGGACGGGAGGTCCGGCCGAACGCTTAAGGCCCAACCCGCCTCCGGCCCGCGATGCTCGCCGCCGGGGAGGAGTACCACGACCTCGCCAGCCTCGTCCGAGGCAAGGCCCGGAAGAACGGGTCGAGGGTAGCCCTCCGGTTCGAGGGGCGGGAGTTCACGTACGCCGACCTCGACCGCGAGACCGACCAGGTCGCGAACGGGCTAGCCTCCGCGGGCATCGGACCCGGCGACCGGGTCGCGGCCCTCCTCCTGAACAGTCCGGAGTTTCCTCTCCTGTGGTTCGGTCTAGCCAAGCGGGCCGCGGTGATGGTTCCCCTGAACACGGGACTCAAGGGAGAGATCTTGCGGTACGAGCTGTCCGACTGTCGGCCGAAGGCGCTGGTGATCGACCGTCGCATCTGGGACGCCTACGGACCGCTGCGGACCTCGCTCGCGTTGGGGAAGGAGTGGGTCGTCGAGGCGGCAGGCGGGGCCGAGAGCCCGTTGCCGGCGGGGACCGCCTCCTTTCACGAGCTCCTCTCGGACGTCCCGGCACCCCCGGTGCCGCCCCCCCGCCCGTTCGACCCGGCCTCGATCATGTACACGAGCGGAACGACCGGGCCACCGAAGGGGGCGATCATCCCACACGAGAAGACCCTGACCACGCCTCGGGAGATCGGCCTCCGCAGCCGCATGGAACCGGATTCGGTGTTGTTCACCGCCCTGCCACTGTTCCACTGCAACGCGCAGGAGATGACCGCGCTGACGGCGCTGCTGAACGACGTGACGGCCGCCTTCGATGACCGGTTCCACGCATCGACCTACTGGGAAGTTGCGGCCCGGTTCGGGGCGACCCACATCTCGCTGCTCATCTCGATGATCAACGTCCTGTTCAAGCAGCCCGAGCGGCCGAGCGACCGGGCGCACCGGGTTCGCACCGCGTTGACCGCCGGAACGACCCGAAGCATGTGGCCGGAGTTCGAACGCCGCTTCGGCCTCACGATCATCGAACTCTACGGGATGACCGAGTGCGGGTGCACGACCCTGATGAACCCTCCCGACGCGGTACGTGTCGGGTCGATCGGAACTCCCCTCGGGTTCGTGGAGGCGGACGTGGTCGACGACGACGACCGCCCCGTCCCCCCCGGTGTCCGGGGGGAGCTGGTCGTCCGCCCCCGGTCGGCGTTCACGATGTTCTCCGGGTACTTCGGGAAGCCCGAGAAGACCGTGGAGGCCTGGCGCAACCTCTGGTTCCACACCGGGGATTACGTCACCCGGGACGCGGACGGGTACTACTACTTCGTGGACCGGAAGAAGGACGTGATCCGTCGCCGGGGGGAGAACCTGGCCCCCTACGATGTCGAGTCGGTCCTGAACCGTCATCCGGCGGTGTTCGAGAGCGTCGTCGTCGGGGTCCCGAGCCCGTTGGGGGAGGAGGACGTCAAGGCGTTCATCCAGCTCAGGCCGGGGGCGAACGTATCCCCCCGCGAACTGTTCGAATTCGCGGTGGAGAATCTCCCGTTCTTCATGGTCCCGCAGCTGATCGAGTTCCTGGACGAGATCCCGAAGACCGCGAACCAGAAGGCGCAACGGTTCGTCCTCCGGGGGCGACGTGGGGGTGTCGAGTACGACCGGGAGAAGCTCGGCGTCCTCCTCCGACGCCCGTAGGGCCCGAGCTCCGGCCCGGCCCCGGGTCCTCCTCGACACGAACGCGCTCTTCCTGGTCGTGCGGGCCCGCTTTCCTCTGGAAGCGGAGATCGACCGCTGGAGGCCCGGGGCGCTCGTGCTCGTTCCGAGCTCGGTGGTCGGCGAACTCGAGCGCCTGGTCCGTGACTCCACCCCCGGAGCGGTTGCGGCGCGCGCCCTGGCCGATCGGTTCGAGCGGGCGGAGAGCACCGCGCGCGGGGACTCGGGCGTGGTCGAGGCGGCCGAACGCCTGCGCGCCTCGGTGGTGACGGCGGACCGCGCCCTCCGCGCGCGCCTCGTTCGCCGGGGGATCGCGGTGCTCGGACCCCGCGACCGGAGTCGGCTCGAAGTGACCCCGGGGGCCCCCGCCGCCGCGCGCGCGAGGTCTCGCCGCCCGCCCTTGAGACGACCGCGCGGCAACTCTTAAGAATCGACCTCGGCTCGGACGAAGAGAGCGATGGCACGAGACGACGACCAGATGCTCGACCTCCCCCCGATCTTCGGGAGCGGGGTGATCGGGACCTGCGACATCTGCGGCACCCGACAGGCCGTGATCGTCCTCTCCAAGGAGCGGTACAAGCTCTGCGTCCTCGACTTCCTCAACAAGACCTGGATCAAGTCCGACAAGAAGCCCGGTGCGCCCCTCCCTCTGTACCGGAGCGAGCGGGTCTGGTACCCCACGGACTCGACCCGGTCCGGTAAAGCGCAGGGGATCCTCCTCACCCCGACCAAGCAGGTCCGGCACCCCGGAGTGCTCGTGACCCCGGACGTCTACGGGATCACGACCACGGTCCTGGACGGGGCGATCCGCCTAGCCCGGGAAGGGATCGAGGTGTTCGTACCGGACGTGGCCAAGACCGACGGGATCGGGCCCGCCCACCTCGTGAGCCTCCGCACCGGCGTGACCGTCCGCGGCGGGATCCCCACGTCGGCCCGTCGGGTCTCCGAGCTCGTCGACCTCTACGCGGATGCCCTGACGTTCCTCCGGGGTCGCGAGATGGTCGACGCGGCCCGCACCGCGCTCCTGGGCATGTCGTACGGCGGCTCCCTCGCGCTCGCCCTCGCGGCCCGTGATACCCGACTGGCCGGGGTGGTGGTCGCCTACCCGATGCCGGTCCACCCGGCGGGACTGACCGCGCTGGTCTCGGCCCCGCTGCTGTACGTCGGAGGGGCCCGAGACCGAGCCTCGGAGAAGGCCCGACGGCAGATCGACGCGGCCCGGCCGGCGACCAAGGGGCCCGTCCAGTTCTCCGTTCTCCCCGGCGTGGGACACAACTTCCTCGCCCGCGACCTCCGCGCCTACGACCTCCGGGCCGCCGAGGCCGCCTGGGCCCAGGTCGTTCAGTTCCTCAAGAAGCAGCTCTTTCCGCCGCCGCCCACCCCGCCAACGGCCCCCCCCAAGCCGGTGGCCGCGGCCGCCGCCGCGCCCGCAAAGCCTCCGACCGCCGCTTCGTCTTCCCCCTCCCCGGCGGCCCCGCCGGTGGGTGGTGCCCCCGTCCCCGCGAAATCTCCGGTGCCACCGCCCGCCGCCGGTTAAGACTCAGCGGTCGGCGGGAACTGAGGCCGCCGTCTCCACGAGTTCCTTGGCTGCGCGCGTGAAACGCATCGCCTTGGCCAGGTTCCCTCGGATCTTGAATGTCCCGTCTAGGATCGCCTTCACCGGGTCGACCTCCTTGCGCATCAGCCGAGCCCAGTTCTCCGCAGTGCCCTCGTACACGAACTCGCTGGCCACCCCTCGGGCATCCGAGTGGTACGTGGCCGCCGAGCACTGACCGTGGGCCAGGGCGAGGTGGATGCCGGGGGCGGGTGCGTTCGGGTCGGAAGGACGCACGAGGAAGAGGATGTCGCCCTCCCACGCCTGCGCGGCCTCTTGGTAGGCGGGATTCTGGTTCAACGCGGTCCGGAACGATTCAGCCCATTCGCTGGACGGGAATGTCATCGGTCACCGAAGGCCCGCCCACCTCATAACCGAAGACCCGGAGGTACGGCCCGGACCCGACCGAGTGCGCCCATCGATCCGCTGGATACGACGAGAACCGAGAGGGCGGTGGCGGGACTGGCCCTATCCTCGGAGGTAAGCGCGGGCCTTCGCCGGGCTCAGGCGAGCGGGTTGCCGCAGGCGGAACAGAAGCGTACGTCGTTCCCCTGCGGTCGGCCGCACTTCGGACAGATCCGCTGCGGCTGGACGAACACGACCTGGGGCGCCGTCGGCGTAGGCTTGTGGACGATCCCGAGGATGCCCCCGATGAGGGCGAGGATGAACCCGATGATGAGGCCGCCCAGCCCGACCAGGCTGACCACCGAGAGCACGAGAACGAGCACGCCGTAGGGCACGTGGTGCTCGGGGGAGACGTAGAGCAACACGCCAAACACGACGATCAGCAGCCCGCAGATATCCTCGATCCCGCCGATCAGCGTGAGGCCTCCGCCGTAGACGCCGAACGACAGGCTTTGCGCTTCGACCCCGACCCAGGTGAGGAAAGCCCCCCAAAGCAGGATGAAGATACCACCGATGATCGAGAGGACCATCGCCGCGGTCGGCTTCTCCAAGGGCTGGCCGAACTGGCCGGGGTACGGTTGAGCCGGCGCGCCCATCGGACTCGGTGGGTATCCCATCTTCTCTTCCGCTGTCCCAGTTCGGGACAGTCAATCAAAGCCTTCTCCTACCTATTTCCACGTGTCGATTGACTTCGAGGGACCCTCGCCCGCGAGGCCAGCGGCGCCGCAGCCCCGCCGTAGAAAGGGGGCACGGGTGCGGCACAGCTTTACGCGGAGCTTGCCTTCGCCTCCGCAGAGCGGGATGGCGGACTACTCGGCCCGATACGCGATGGCCGGCTCGCTCAGCGTCGTGGCGGCCGCGCTGATGCTGGTGGTCTGGCTGATCTCCGGTTTCGTCCTCAACCTGATCGCGTTCCTCTGCTTCGGGTTCGCTGCGGCGCTCTTCTTCCGCCGGATCCTGAACCCTTCGCCCGCGGGGGACGCCAAGGCCCCGCAGGGGAAGGACCCGCTGCCCTGAACTGCCGCTCGGCCTGCTGCCCCGTCATCTCGGAGCAACCCCGACCTCGACCTCCCTCGGGGGCGCGGACGAGGGTTCCCCGGTGGCGTGCGGGGCGGGTCGGCTACGTGTAGTCGTAGAAGCCGCGGCCCGCCTTCCGGCCGAGGTGGCCGGCCGCGACGAGCCGCTTGAGCAACGGAGCCGGGCGGTACTTGGGGTCGCCCATCTCCCGCTGGAGGGTGTTCGCCACCTCGAGCGTCACGTCGAGGCCGATCATGTCCGCGAGCTCGAACGGGCCCATCGGCATCCCCGCCCCCGCCTTCATGGCGGCGTCGATGTCCCGGGAGCTGGCCAGGTTCTCGTCGAGCGCGAAGCACGCCTCGTTGAGGACGGGGATCAACAGACGGTTCACGACGTACGCCGGGGACTCCCGGACCCGGATCGGGACGAGCGGGTAGCGATGGTTGCGCAGCCCCTGGAGGAACTCGATCGTGTCGGTGACGACGTCCTCGCGGGTCTCGACCCCGCCGGAGACCTCCACCAGCGGGAGGGTGTACGGCGGGTTGAAGAAGTGGGTGACCAGCGTCTGCCGGACGAGGCGGAGCCCTCGGGCGAGCCGGGTGACGGACAGCGAGGAGGTGTTGGTGCCGAGGACGGCATGCTCCGGGAGGACCTTGTCGAGCTCCTCGAGGACCGGTCGCTTGACCTCGTCCCGCTCGAAGACCGCCTCGACCACGAGGTCCACGTCCGAGAACGCGGCGTAGTCGGTCGCCCCCCTCACGCGCCCGACGACCTCCTCGCCGCGGGCCCGGGTGAACTTGGGGGCCATCTTGGCCCGCACGCGGGCGACCTGCTCGTCGCTCAGCTCGCCGGCGACCTCCCGGATCCGTTCGAGCTCGGCGTCGGCCCGACCCTCGTGGAACTGGACGAGCTCCCCGACGATCTCGCGGACGCGGGTAAGACCCTTCTGGACGAGCGGCGCGTCCACATCCTTCAGGACCACGTCGATCCCGTTGTAGGCGAACACCTCGGCGATCGCCGCCCCCATCGTCCCGGCCCCGACGACCCCGGCCTTCGTGACCCTCATCGCGAACTCCCTCGCCGGAACTTTCCCGCCGCTACATAACCTCGGAGGAGGTCCGGGGCTGGGGGCGGCCGGTCAGTGCTGGGGCGCGCTCGAGCTCCGGGGCGCGACCGCCGACCCGGCGACGGGAGCGACCGACCTCGCGCTCGGCGCGCGGACCATCGGGAGGTTCTTCACCGGGCTCGGCGGCTTGGGCAGGCCGAGCCGGTCGCGGAGCCAGTGGCGGACGTCGGCGATGTAGAGGTTGTTGTAGGGGCAGACCCCCACGCAGTCGCCGACCCCGCAGCACTTGGTGCTGCGGAACTCCCCGCTCTGGCGGAAGTGTCCCGGCATGTCCACGAGGCCCACGGGGCAGGCCTTGGCGCAGTCGAGCGTGGTGCAGTCCCTGCAGACCTGCTTGTCGTGCACCTTGAGCTTGAAGAACCCGATCCGCTGGAACGCCTGGGAGATCGTGCCGGTGTAGCACCAGCCCATCGTGACGCAGTTGTAGTTGCCGAAGTACGGGATCGTGACGAACATCGCGTACCACAGGACCCCGAAGTAGAGCGCGAAGAGGAACACCGTCGGGTCGCTCCCCAGGACCATCACGTTCCAGACCCCCGCCGAATCCAGCACCGACGCGACCGAGCCGAAGGCGAGCGAGCCGAGGACGAGGCCGGTCGTGACGGAGTAGACCGTGGAGAAACGGCTGCTGAGGTACTTCCGGCCGAGGGGGGAGGACCGGTTGAACGACTTCATCGAGTCGATCGCGGTCCCCTGGTACATCAGCGGGGCGGTGCAGAAGATGGAACAGATGACGCGGCGGCCGAACAGGGTGGACAACACGCCCGTGATCGCGTAGGTGATCAGCACGACCCCGACCACGCCGGCCGCCAGCGCCTCGGTGCCGATCCCCATCGACCAGCCGAGGAAGGGGACCGTCGACTGGGGCGGTGCGTTGGGGAAGACTTCCGCGTAGTAGATGCTGGGGAAGAAGACCGCGAAGCCGGCGTAGCAGCCCATCATGAGGCCCAGCCGGATCCGGGTCTCGAGTTGATTCGTCTCGCGGAACTTGAACGCGACGAGGGCCCCCATCTCGACCCCCATCATCGCCAGGAACCAGGTCGAGCCGGTCGTCCCGGCCAGGAACCAGAACCCGTTGTAGACCGCGTTGTACAAGCCGACCGCGGCCGGAACGCCCGTCAGCGGGAGCGTGAAGAAGACCCCCGCGTAGTCGGACGGGTCGACCTGCAGGTCGAGGAGGGCTCCCATGAAGACCTCGGCGACGAAGATCCCCGCGAGGAGGGCGACCGCCCAGTTCGGACGCAGCAGCCAGGGGACGTCGGGCCCGGCCGAGAACGGCTCGGAGCGGAGAACCGCGTCGAAGAAGATCACCATCTCGACGACAATCGACGCCGCGAAGAGGAGCGCCGACCCGTAGGCGAGCCAGAGGTACAGGCCCATCATCATCGCTCCGTAGATGGCCAGGAGCCGGACGAGGTAGGTCGAGAACGCCGCGGTCAGCTGCCGGTGCCGGTAGATGAACTCCATCAGGTAGACGAACAGCCCGATCATCACGGCGCTCCCGCCGTAGATGGCGAGGGCCCCCCACCACGATGCCGACAGGGCCGGCGGAGAGAGGAACATGATGACCGACTGCAGCACCAGGACGACCACGACCGCGGAGGGCAGACGGTCGCGCAGGAGGTAGGCCGTCAGCAGCATCTCGCCGGACATCGTGAACAGGAACCAGGGCGACGCGACGACCGAGGTGAACAGGGCGACCGCGCCGCCGTGCAGGCCCGGAGCCAGGGTGCCGCCCGCCAGGCTGAAGGTCCAGCCCATGAGGAACTCGTTGAGGAGAACGAGCAGCAGCACCGAGACGACGAACCTCACGCTGGGTCGGGTGGGAGCGGCGGGTGCTCCGACCTCCTGGCGGCGTACCTCGCGGAGGAAGGAGGCGAAGATCATCAGCACGCTGGCTGACATCAGCGCGCTCGCCAGCCAGAACCCGTCGAGCAGGCTTCCGGGCCCCGGACTGAGGAAGTAGAGGAGCGCACCCCCGATCATCCCGACCATCATCAACAGAAGGAAGAGGACCGTCCCGGCCCGCAGGGTGGTGCGGGCGGTCGCCGCCCACTTGATGAGACCGGCCGTGACGGCGGCCATCCCGGCCGCGATGACGGCGAGGACCACCTCGTAGAGCAACATGTCAGCCCACCCCTCGAGTGTCCGTCATGCTCAGGGCCCCTGACTCGCCGAGGTCCCGGTGTTCACGGGGTCGACGACTCTCCCGTCCGACGGTCCCGCAAAGGGACCGGGGACGGAGGGAGAAGGCACCCCGGCCGGGGGCGAGGTTGCGCGGGCCCGACCGGCGCTCGACCAGCGGAGCGGTCCGAACGTCCGGTGCGGCACCAGCGCGGCCGCTACGGCGAAGCCACCGAGCAGGGCATACTCGAACAGCCAGCGGAACCCGAGGGCCAGCCCGCTGAGACCGCCCGGGGAGACGGTTCCCCAGCTGGCGGGGGCGTGGAGCGTGAACAGCACCTGGTTGACCAGGCCGTCCAACCCCCAGCTCGAGAGGGGCGGAGGCGACCAGAGGACGGTGAGCCCGGCCACGAGCAACGAGCCGACCAGGAGGGGCCGCGCCCTCTGACGGACGACCTGGAGGGCGGACCAGGTCCCGGTAGGGAACAGGGCCGCGGCGATCGCGAGCAAGGCGAGCAACTGGTGCTGCACGATCCACTGGAACCAGAGACCAGCGCTCGCGCTGCTGGGGGGGACGGTGGTCCACTCTGCGAGCATCGACAAGGACCAGAGCACCCCCCCGACGAGAAGGGCCGCGCGCAGCGCCCCTCCGAGGATCGACCGACGGTCGACCGGCACCGGCCGCATGGACGGAGTGTCGGCGCCCCGCTTCGTGAACAGTCCGGTGTAGACGACCAGGAGAAGCTCTTGGGCGAGGAGAGCCACCCAGACGATCACGATCTGGAAGACTCCGAGGAACCAGTTGTTGAGAAGGAGGTTGTTCGTCGTCGTTCCCGTGACCAGCGCCACGACGCCCACCCCGGCGGAGGCCGCGGCGGTGGTGGAGCAACAGGCCCCCAGGGTGACCAGCGTGATCATCGCGGGGGTGAGCCCGGCGATCGTGCCGGTCGCCGTCGGGGTGCCGGCGAACCGCCGGCGGTCGCGGACCAGCTGGACCCCCAGAAGGAAGGCGACCGTCATACCGAGGCCGACGCCGACCGAGACGACGACCATCGCCACCGTCGGGAAGAACGGCGCGGAGACGACGCCCCACGGCGCGACCAGCAACAAGCCGGGGTAGTTCCAGAAGCTCGTCCCCGGCCCGCCGCTCCAGAGCACGGTGAGAGTGTATCCGCCGGGGATCGAGCTGATCAACACCATCCCGCTGCTGAAGGCCGCCCCGAGGCCGTACAGCAGGGCAAAGAAGACCACCCCCCCGCGGGCGGAGGAGTCGCGGATGAAGGTCCGGATCCCGTGGAGGGTCAGCAAGTCCACCGGGTCAAATCGGTGCGGTGGGCGCATCGGCGAGGGGGGGAGGGCTCGGGGGGTTTAAGATGGGCCCGTACGAGCCCGGGCCACTCGGCCCGACAGCTAGGAAGGAGGGTACGGTCCGGGTCCCCGGGGGCGCCGTCCGAGGTCCGTCATGATCTGGTCGAACTGCTCGCGCGTGATCTCTCCGCGGGCGTACCGCTGCCGAGCGGCCATGACGGCAGGGTCCCGACCCGGGTAGCCCGCCCCGCGCCGACCACCGACGTTCCTACCCCGGTAGGCGCTCCAGAGCGCCATGCGGAGAGCGAAGAACCCGACCATGACCAGCAGAAAGACCAGAAGCAGACCGCCGCCGAAGTAGCCGAAGTACGGACGACTCGACGGGCTGGGCACGGGAGCCCAGTACAGGACGTAGAGCAGCGTGACCAGGATTACGGCGAAGATGACGCCCAACAGGACCCACGGCCACAGGGGCCTTCGCGGTGGAGGGGGAGGCGACCCGTAGGGACGGTGCATGGGGGCGTCCGACCGAAGAGCCGTCGACCGAGTATGTAAGGGTGCGTCCCGAGACGCGTGCGAACCCTTAAGGAAAGAACCTCCCTCGGCCCGCTCGCGCGGGGATGGCCCAGCCCGGCAAGGCGCTGGATTGCTAATCCAGTGGTGGTTTCACCTCGGGGGTTCAAAGGGGGGTCGGGCGGTCCGACCTCCGGAAATTCCCCCTCCCCGCGTTCAGCTGGGGGCGGTGCTTACCCGGTACGTTTCGCCGTCCCGGTGGACGGTCACCACGGAACCGAGGGCGGGGAGCGGCCCGTCCACCAGCGCGAGCAGCCGAACGGCCTGGGCGAGCTCGACGAGCGCGATGCGGTGCGGGCTCGGCCCGCCGGCGGTCGAGCTCGCGAGCTCCGTCGCCGCGAGGATCGCCCCTTTCGGTGGGATGGAGAGCGGCTGGGCGTCCATCGACCCGCACTTCGGACACGGGCCTGCCCTCGGGAGGTATCGGAGGGTGCAGGAGGGGCAGCGGCTCACCAGCAGCTGGGGCGCGCTCACGATGGGGCTCCCCCCAGGACCGTCACGAAGTTGTGGGAGGCCATCCCCCCGATCGAGTGCGCCACGCCCGCGCGCGGTCGAGGGTCGACCGCCATTCGTCCCGCCTCTCCCCGCAGCTGTTCGACCAGCGACGCGATCTCGGCGAGGCCCGACGCCCCCACCGGATGCCCCCGGCC
The DNA here is from genome assembly GCA_035501555.1 of Thermoplasmata archaeon. GTDB lineage: Archaea > Thermoplasmatota > Thermoplasmata > Lutacidiplasmatales > UBA184 > Lutacidiplasma. Next base: position 14,339 of record DATJWA010000011.1, read on the forward strand.
GAGGATGCCCCCGGAAGGGTTGAGCGCGGGCCCCTCCGGGGGGGCGCGCCGGTCGGCGAACCATCGCGGAGCGGTGCCGGGGCGGGCGAACCCCATGTCCTCGAGGTCGATGAGCAGGAAGGGTGAGAACGCGTCGTGGAGCTCCGCCACCCCGATATCTCGCGGCGACAGGCCGGCCGAACGGAATGCCCGCTCGGCCGCGACGCGGGTCGCGGCGAACGAGGAGAGGTCGGGCCGGTCGATCAGGGCCATCGCTTCGAACGCCTGTCCGATCCCCGCGACCCGGGCCGGCCCCTCCCCCTTCTCGACCACGACCGCGACCGCGCCGTCGCAGATCGACGAGCAATGGAGGAGACGGAGCGGTAGCGCGATCGGCCGGCTCGCCTGAACGTCGGTGAGGGTGACGGGCGTCTGGAACTGGGCGTGGGGGTTCCGCACCGAGGTCTTCCGGGCGGCGACCGAGATGCGGTCGAACGTCACGGGGTCGACGTCGTACCGGTCCGCGTACCTCTGACTCACGAGCGAGGCGAGCGCGGGCATGGTGGCGCCCACGGCCTGCTCGGTCGAATGCAGCGAGCGCGAGAGCGCGGCCGCGACCTCTGGAGTCGTTCGGTCCGTCATCTTCTCCGCCGCAACGACCAGGGCACGTTCGTACCGACCGCTCTCGACCGCGAGCACGGCGGCGTGGAAGGCCGCCGCCCCGCTCGCGCTCGCCGCCTCGAGCCGGAGACCGGCCGCGGTCTCGAGCCCGATCCGGTTTGCGATCCGGGAGACGATGTTCTCCTCGCTGTTCACCGCACCGGAGAGCATGTTCCCCACGACGAGGAGGTCGACCGGCTTGCGGCCGAGCGCGTTCAGCGCCCCTCCGGCGGCTTCGGCGGCGAGCAGCGTGAGGGGATCCGGTCGGCGCCCGAATCGGGCCCAACCCGTCGCGGTGACGTGCACCGTCATGCCGCGACCAGTTCCCGGGGTTCGAAGAGGGCGTGCACGGTGGCGAGGAACCGGACGAGAGGCATCCCGTGGTCCCACCGAAGCACCGCGTTCCCTTCCCGAGTCCGCTCGACCGGGGGCAGCCGCTTTGCGAGGAGGCCGAGGCTCCCGCCCTGCGGCTGACGCGCGGCCGAGTAGAGCCGCCAGGGGTCCCCGTCCCGATGCCCGATCTTCCGAAAGGCGTACACGGCGACAAGCCCTACCCGCTCGACCGCGGCCCGGTGCGCCTCGAGCTGCTCGGCGGCACGGCCGCTCGCCGCGCTGAACAGGATCGACGCCTCGGAGGAGGCCTTCACCTCGACGGGGAGGGCGAGCTCCCGGCGGAGCGCGACCAGGTCGAAGCCGAGCGAGCCGGCGCCACGGACGACCAGGAACGGCGCCCGCAGGACCCGCTCCAACGTCGGTCGGTCTCCCGGCTCGATCGACTTCGAGTATTGGAGCACCGCGGTCCGGTCGCCCTGCAGGAGGTCCCGCAGCTCCCGCTCGTACGCGGAGAAGCTGTGACCTACCATCGGGCCCTACTCGGTCCGAGGGATTATTATAAGGGATTCTGCGGAGTGGTGACCGAACGGTGGCAGCCTCCGTCGGCCTCGAGATCGTTGCCGCGGACGTGCCGGTCGCCCGAATCCTCGCCGCCCTCGTCGGCGACGCCGACCGCCGGCGATTGGTCCGCGGCTACTCCACCCAGGCGGCGCGCCTCCGACTGTCGGACGTGCGGTCGCGGCTCCTGCGCGAGAGGGTCTTCGAGGACCCGAGCCGGCTGCTGGGGCGCCTGCGTCGCCGGGGACTGCTCGCCGAGCTGAGCGGAGGCGGGGGCGAGAAGGTCTTCGATATCCCGTACCCGGACGAGCTCCGGCAGCTCCTCCTCGACGAGGTCGCGCGGGCCGATACCACCGAGTCGAGCCCGGTCAACCCGGTCCCGGACGAACCGGCGGAGATCCGGTCGATGGACTCCGAGTTCCTCGACCACCTTCGGGACGTGCTGCACCACCGGCTCGAGGAGACCGTCGAGTTCGGCCGGACGTTCACGGTCGAGCGGCTCGCGGGGTACCTGCGGGACCTCTTCGGGGAGGCGCTCTACTTTGACTCGCTGATCTCCCTCCTTCAGCAGTACGCCCTGGCCGACGTTCCCCTGCTGGCTCCGACGGGGCGCGCCACCGGGGCGACCGGCTTCCACCTCGCGCTCTTCGGCCCCCCCGGAACCGGCAAGACGTTCTCCATTGACGACCTCGTCCGCGGCAACCCCCGCAGCGGGGTCCCTCCCCACGGGCTCCCGGGCCGGAACCGGTACTGCGGCGGCATCACGCCCGTGCAGTTCCTCCGGGTCGGGTCGGCCTACACGGGGCGCACGTTCAACTTCATCGTTCCCGAGTTCAATGACTGGTTCAAGTACCGCGGGATGGTCGAACCCCTCAAGCTCGTCATGGAACAACGCGAGGTGAAGTGGGAGACGACCTTCGGCACCGTGGGTCCCTACACTTTCCGCTCGTTCTTCTCCGTGAACTACAATGTCCGGACCGCCGGCGCCGACGACTACTGGACCACGATCGGGGACCCGAACTTTGCGGCCCTCGAGGACCGGATGCTTCTCCGGTTCCACCCGATGACCCGCGAGAGGTTCCGGGCGGTCGAGGGCAGCGCGGAACGCCTGGAGCTCGGCGAGATGGAGTTCGAGCTCGCCGGCAAGATCCGGGACCACCTCACGCTCCTGCACGCGATCGAAACGGGGCATCCGCTCGTCGCCGGTCGATTCCGCAGCCGGCCGGTCGGCCTCGAGCGCCCGCTCTACGCCGCGCTCCGCCAGGTCTCCGAGCGGGCCCTCAAGTCCACGGACTTCCCCAAGTTCTCTCCTCGGCTGAAGTCGCGGGCGGTCCGCCTCGCGGCGGCCGCGACGCTGCTGACGTACTTCCGCGAGCCCGGCTCGGGTCCCCTCACGATCGGACCGACCGAGACCGAGTTCGCCCGGCGCTTCTACGAGGAGGAGGTGCGTGCCCGCGAAGGACGACGGGGACAGTCCGTCCGCTGACGAGCACCCGCGGCGGCGGTACCATCTCCCGGAGGCGGAGGAGGTTCGACGGGTCGCGCGTCGCGTCCTGCGCTCCGGCCGCCCGCACTACCCCTCTCAGGCGTCCTACCGAGAGGCAGTACAGGAAGCGCTCCGACGGGACGATCCTCTCGCCGTGCTTGGCGGTGCCCGACTGCGCCGCTTGGCGCTCGAGACCCCCGGGGTCCGACTCTCGGTGCACTACACGGAGCGGGAGGGTCGTCGGCCGCTCACCGAGTGCCCGGTCTGCGGCTCGCCCCTGCGGCCGGTGAAGAATCGAACGCTGACCGGGGAGTCGGTGGTCCTCGGCCAACAGTGCACGCGCTGCGACTACTGGACCCACCGGGTACAGCGCGTGCCGGTCCGGTACACCTTCTCGCGGAGCGGCGGCCCGCGAGTCCGAGCGGTACCGAGCGGTTAGTCTTCCTTCCAGGCCTGGTGCGGGGCCGGCGGAACGTACGGCGACGGTGGTGGCGGAGGTGTCCGGCCCCTTCCCCGCCGGCGGGTCGCCTCGAACACCGCGACCGCCGCCAGGGCCGCGCCGACCACCAGGCCGAGCAGGATACCGAGAGAGAAGCTCAACGTCGGTCCGCCGCTCGCGGGAGACGGCGCGACGACCTCGACCGCGAGGGAAGCCGCGACCGAACCGCCGACGGCGTCCGTCGCGTTCACGGTCACCGAGTAGTTTCCGGCGGCCCCATACGAGTGGGTGACCAGCAGACCCACCGCCTCGCTCCCGTCCCCGAAGTGCCACGTTACGGTGAACGGCCCCGTGCCCCCCGAGAGCGTCGCGTTGTAGTAGAAGAGCGTGCCCGGTTCCCCTGGGGCGGCGCCCGTGGCCGCGAGGACGAGGAAGGTGCCCGAGGGCGAGTCGTTCACTCGGACCTGCGTCGACCAGTTCGTCCGGTCGCCGAGCGCGTCGGTATAGTTGACGGTCACGTCGTACACCCCGCGGGCGGTCCAATCGTGGGTGACACGGGTTCCGCTCGCACCGGTGCCGTCACCGAACGACCAGACGGTGGTGCCGTTGCCCCACCCTCCCTGGGGCGCGGCGGTGAGCACGACGGGGACGCCGACGTCCGTGCTCAGCGACGAAGCCGTCCCCTTGAGGGTCGGAGGAGCGAAGACGTCGATCCCCCAAACGAGCGAGGCCCTTCCCCCGACGCCATCGGTTGCGTTCACTTGGAGGAGGTAGCTCCCCCTAGCGCCGTAGAGGTGCTCGATGATCGGGCCGCTCCCATAAGTGCCGTCTCCGAACGACCACGCGTAGGTGTAGGGGGCCGCCCCGCCGGTGGGGTCGACGCCGACGATCAGCTCCGTTCCGAGCTCGACCTCGGGGAAGGTGTTCGTGGCCTCGAAGAGGTGAACGGCGAGGCCCTCGTCAACGACCAGGGTCGTGTTCGCCTGGGCGCTGTTCCCGAGCCCGTCCGTCACGGTCGCCGTGACGGTGTACGTCCCGGCCGATTCCGGCGTGCAGTTCAACCTGCTGGTGTTGGTCGAGGCACACCCTGACGGGAGACCTGCGTAGGAGATGTCGACCGGGCCGGCGCCGCCCGTGACGGTGAGCACGAAGGTCGTGTTCTCCCCGGGGTCGACCGTCCCGGGAAGGGCAGAGAACGCGACGATCTGCGGAGGAGAGTTGGCCACAATGCTGAGGGTCCCCGCGAGCGAGTTCGCCACCCAGACCTCGGAAGGGACGGAGGGGGAGGATCCAGGGACCTCGATGGGAAGGACCGCCACCGGCGAGTGGCCCACGCCCATCACCGTCTCTCCGGCGAAGGCGGCGTCCACCGACTGGCCGTCGATCTCCGTCAGCGTCCCGGAGTCCGCCGCGGTCCAGGTGCTGGCGAACAGGTATCCCCGGGAGGCGTCGTAGACGATGGTCCCCGCGCCCACGTGCGGCGCGATCGGAAGCGGGACGAAGTCGAGGGTGAGCGTCGAGGCGTTGATGATCGAGATGTTCTGCCCGAGGGCATACACCGATCCATCGACCGGGTCGTAGGCGAGGGAGGCCAGGTCCGGCGCGGAGAGGAGGTCGGCGCTCACGACCGTCCCGGTCGAAGCGTCCACCACGGCGATCTCGCTGGTCCCCGACGTGTTGACCGGCAGGAAGAGTTCGTCCGTCGTGGGGTCGAACGCCAGGGTGCGGATGCCCGTCTGACCCGCCCCGATCCCTGCGGTCAGGGTGGTCGAGAGGCCCGGCAGCTCGTAACCCACCAGCCCGTGGAGGCTGTTGAGGGCCCAGAGGATGTGATCGGGAGTGTCGACAAACAGCGCCTCCGTGGCGCCGGTAAATGCGGAGTTGGTCGCCACCATGGTCGCCGTCGCGGGGTTGATCGTAACGAGGCCAGTATCGAGACCGGCGTAGACCACGTTATCCGTTGGGTCGTCCGCGAGGGAAAGAGGCGGGCTAGCCAGCTGCAGCGG
>DATJWA010000012.1:0-6622 GCA_035501555.1 Thermoplasmata archaeon
GGAAACGCGGGCCGGACCGATAAGGCCACCGCCCTCAGCACCCCGCGGCAAAGGACTATATTCGCCGACCCGGCTCCCCGGTCGTGACGGGCGACGAGGGCTCGCTGATCTGTCCGCTCGACTTCCGATACGGACGGGACACGGTTCGTGCCCTGTTCTCCCGCCAAGCGCGGCTGAAGCGCGCGCTCCGGGTCGAAGCCGCCCTCGCCGCGACCGAGGCGGAGCTCGGGATGGTCCCTCCCGCGGCCGCCCAGGCCATCGACCGCGCGGTCGAGGGGGACCGTGTGCGACTGGAGCGGGTCGACGAGCTCGAGAAGGAGCTGCAGCACGACGTGATGGCGATCGCCCGGTCGCTGGCCGAGGTGTCGGGCGAGGGCGGACGCTGGGTCCACTACGGCTCCACGAGCGCCGACATCACCGACACCGCACTCGGGCTCGAGCTCAAGGAGAGCGCCCACGTGCTGCGGGAGGACCTCTCCGGGCTGGCGGCCGCCCTCCTGGCGCTGGCCCGCACGCACCGCGCCACGCCCGAGGTCGGGCGGACGCACGGCCAGCACGGCGTTCCAATCTCCTTCGGCTACAAGATGGCCGTCGCGGCGGCGGAGGTCGTGCGCCACCGGACCCGACTGGACGAGCTCCTTCCCCGCCTGGCAGTCGGCAAGATGGCCGGTGCCGTCGGAACCGGCGCGGGGTTCGGGGAGAAGGCGGCCGAGGTCGAGACGGGGGTCATGCGTCGGTTGGGACTCTCCGCGGATGAGGCGCCGACGCAGATCGTCGGGCGCGACCGCATCGCGGAGTTCACGAACTGGATGGCGTTGGTCTCGGCGACCGCCGACCGGCTCGCGACGGAGGTCCGCAACCTGCAACGGACGGAGATCGCCGAGGTCTCCGAGCCGTTCGACGAGGCCCGACAGGTCGGGAGCTCGACGATGGCGCAGAAGCGCAACCCGCGGCTCTCCGAGAACGTGACGAGCCTCGCCCGGCTCGTTCGGGCCTTCGCGCTCCCGCCCCTCGAGAACATGGTCCAGTGGCACGAGCGCGACCTCGCCAACTCGGCGAACGAGCGGATCGTCCTGCCCCACGCGATCCTCCTGACGGACGACATCCTCACGAAGCTTACCGAGGTGTTCCGGGGCCTGCGCGTCGACGCCGGCCGGATGGCGGAGGAGCTCGCCCGCTCCTCCGGGGGGTCGATGACCGAGAACCTGATGCTCGCGCTCACCGCCCGAGGCCTCGCCCGGTCGGACGCTCACGAGCTCCTTCGGCGTCTGACCCGGAATCCGGGCCAGGGGCCCTCCCTCACCGAACGAGCGAAGGCCGACCCCGAGGTCCGCAAGCACCTCGAGCCCGACGAGATCGACCGGCTCCTCGACCCGGCCAGCTACGTGCGGGCTGCGGCCGAGAAGACCGACCGGGTGGTCGCTCGACTCGAGCGGACGCTCGCCGCATGAGCGCCCCCGAGATGCCCTGGGCCGTCACGATCTCCGTACGGACCCCCACCGCGGAGCTCGCGGGCTGGCTCGAGCAGGCGCTCCTTCCCGAGGTCTCCCGGGAGGTCCCGCGGGCCCGGACCGCGGTGTCCCGCCCCACGCCGAACTCCGTGGAGGTCGCGATCCGCGCCCGGGATACGGGGGCGGTCCGTGCGGCGCTCAACACCCACCTGGACTGGGTGCACCTCGCGCTGGCCGTCGTCCCCCGCGCGAGCGGCGGACCGGCGTAGTCGCCCATCGAAGCCGTTATGTTCCGCCGGGGGTCGGCGGGCTCGTGGCGATCCCGGCGAAGATTCAGAACGACATCAAGCAGTTCCAGCGACTCCAGCAGGAGCTCGGGGCGGTCCAGCAGCAGCGGCTCCAGATCGACCTTCGGGTCCGCGAGATCGGCCACACGATCGACGAGCTCAAGACGGTCTCCGAGGACTCGGTCGTCTACCGGCCCGTCGGGGGACTCTTGGTCAAGGCGAAGAACAAGAAGGAGGTCGAGGACCTCCTGACCGAGGAGAAGGAGACGCTCGAGGTGCGCCTGAAGGCGGTGGAACGCCAGGAGAACCACCTCAAGGAGCGCTACACGACGATGCAGGACGAGCTCACCAAGGCGCTCCAGGCGCAAGGCCTCGCCCAGCCTTCCGACGCCCCGTCCGAGTAACCCGGCGCCTAGACGCGCCGGTTCACCAGCCGGTCGGCAACCTCGCGCAGCAGGGGCTTCCCCCGCGCCGGGATCGTCCGGCTCTTATCGAGGCGTTGGAGCGCGCGTCGGGTGAGCGCCGCGATCCGGGCCTCCGAGTACTCGAGGCTCCCGGTCGACCGGACGACCTCGCGAGCCCGCTCGACGTCCTCCGGCGTCGCGTGGGGGTTGCCGAGGACGCGCTGCAGCCGAGCGCGGTCCGTCTCGCTCCCCTTCCCCCAGGCCTCCACTACGAGGAGCGTCCGCTTCCCCTCGACCAGGTCGTTCGAGCTCTTGCCCGACTCCTCCGCGTCGAACCCGGCCCCGAGCACGTCATCCCGCAGCTGGAAGGCGACCCCGATGTCCGTCCCGACCGCCTCGAGGTCGGCGAGACGACCGGCGGAGGCTCCTCCGAGCAGCGAACCGATCCGAAGCGGGGAGACGACGGTATAGACCGCCGACTTCAGCCGATGGACGTCCAGGACGTCCCGTTCGGTGACCTCGGCCGGCGGCAGGGTCCCGTTCCGGATGTCGAGGAGCTGCCCGTAGGCGGTCAGGCGGGTCATGCGGACGTACTCGGCGAGGGCCGCGAGCCGGGCGGGCGCCGGGACCTTGCTCCCGAGGAGAGCGAGGACCGTCTGCGGCTCCTCGAGGTCGCCGAGCGTGATCCCGATCCCCACCCCGTAGTCCTCGCTGGAGCCTCCCTGGCCCGCGGCCCGGTGGGCGGCGGCCATCAACCGGTGGACGGTCGGTCCGCCCCGACGTTGTTCGGAGTGGTCGATGATGTCGTCGTGGATCAGCATCCAGCTCTGGAAGTGCTCGAGCGCCGCGGCGGCGGGCAGGGCCGGGCGCGGGTTCCGGCCGGCCGCGATGTAGTAGCCGCCAAGGACGAGGATCGCCCGGAACCGCTTGCCCCCCCGCAGGGTGAACTCGCGGTTCGTCTCGATGTAAGGCCGTACGGTACGCGGCGCCTCAGCGCGGGCCCGCGAGTAGTCCGCACGCAGGCTCGACTCGAGCGCCGGGAGGTACCGGTAGAGCTCCGCGAGGTCCACGACCCGTGGGGGCGCCCACGGTATTTAACGGGCCCGTCCCCGGCGGCCCCTCCCTCCCCCGAGGGCGACGTCCGGCCGGCTCGTTGCCGGTTTCGGGTCCACGGTACGGGTATTATGGGGAGAGACCGGTCCACACCCGATGGCCACCTCCGCCTTCGTCGAGCTCGCGGGCGCTCTGGTCGAAGCGATGGGCCAGAAGCTCGACGCGGCGAAGCCGATCCCAGAAGGCCTCGCCCTCCGGACCGGAGACGGGTTCCTGTACGCCTTCTTCGAGGACCCGAACCAGGTCTCCCTCGAGAGCGTCCGGCGGCTCTTCGGGGAGGGCGACGAACTCCCGATCCACCTGGTCGTACTGACCCCCGGACGTCTTCCCCTCGCGATCACGGCCGAGGTCGTCCGTCGCGGCGGCACGGTCGTGGAGGGGAACCAGTTCCACGAGCTCGCGCGCCAGCTCGGCCTCGGCACCTTCCTCGGCGAAGAACCCCGGCCCGCGGGCGCCCCCGAGCGCCGGCTCCTCCCGAGCGCCCAGCAGCTCGACCAGATCATGGGACGCGCCCGGACCTGGCTCGATTGGGGAGTGCCGGCGTTGGCCCTGCGGTTCTACCGTCAGGCCGTGGCTCTCAAGCCCGAGTTCCTGCCGGCGCGCACGGGGGTCGGACGCGCCCTCCTGGCGCTCGGCCTGGTGTCGGATGCCGAGCGAACCTTCGACGAGGTGCTGGCGATCCGGCCGGACGACGTCGAGGCCCGGCTCGGGAAGGCGGCGACCCTCGGCGCGCAGGACCGACCCCAGGACGAGATCGAGATGTATCGGGCGCTCCTGGCGGAGGACCAGGCTCGCCTCGAGGTACGGGCCCATCTGGTGGCGGCCCTCGTGGACCTCGGGGACTGGGCCGGGGCGCGCGTCGAGATCGAAGCCCTTCTGGCCGGGACTCCCGAGGACGCCCAGCTCCGATTCCTGCACGGAGTCGCGCTCGAACGGACCGGCGAGCCGGCCGAGGGAGCGAAGGAGCGTGCGGAGGCCCGCACCCTGGGACTCCCGTACGACCGAGAGGCCTCCCTCTGTCAGCACCTGGGCCTACCGGTGCCCACAAAGCCGGCCACAGAGCCTACCACTGGAATGCCGGTCCCCCCGGCATCGTCGACCGTTCGCGCCACCCCGCCCCGGGCGCGAGCGAGGACGTTGCGGGCCAAGCCGGCCGCACGCCGGAAACCGCGGAGAGCGGCGACGGCCCGATCGCCCACGCGGACCCCCCGCAAACGTAAGTAAGCCCGCGCCGCGTCGTCCGGCCCGAAGGTCCGATGCGCGTGATTTCTCTCCTGCCGAGTGCGACCGAGATGGTCTTCGCTCTCGGGCACGGTCGGGAGCTCGTCGGCCGGAGCGCCGAGTGCGACTTTCCTGCCGAGGCGCGAACGCTGCCGGTAGTGATGCACCCGCGTACGTGGGACGCGGACGCCGCCTCCGCTGCGATCGACGCCCGGGTTACCGAGACCCGCGGCCGCGGCGAGAGCCTCTATGCGCTCGACATCGCCGAGATCGCTCGCCTGCAGCCGGACGTCCTGCTCACGCAGGACCTCTGCGGGGTCTGCTCCGTGACCGGACCCGAGGTGGAGGAGGCGTGCGCGCGCGCCGGGGTCCGCCCCCGGGTCGTGTCGCTCACCCCCCGAGGCCTGGGCGAGGTATGGACGTCGGTGGAGACAATCGCGAACGCCCTCGGCGACGCGGACTCCGGGAAGGCCCTCGTCGCTGCCCTGCGCGCCCGCTCCACTCCCTCGGGGGCCCTGACGGGCCAGCGCGTGGCCGTCGTCGAGTGGCTCGACCCCCCCATCCTCGCCGGCCTATGGGTCCCGGAGATGGTCCGTTCGGCCGGCGGCGAGCCGGTCGGCCCGCCCCCGGCCGAGCCCGGGGAGCGAACCTCCTGGTCGGCAATCGGAGCCGCGGAGCCGGACCTGGTGATCCTCTCGCCGTGCAGCTTTACGGTGGAACGAACGCGTCGTGAGCTGAGCTCGCCCCCCATGCGGCGAGCGATCGCTGCGGTGGGTCGGCCCCCGCTCGGGGTCTTCCTCGCGGATGAAGCGTACTTCAGCCGTCCGGGCCCCCGGCTCGCGGACGGGGTCGACCTCCTCCGGCACCTGCTCGAGGGAAACCCATGGGAGTCCCCGATGCCCGTGGCCCCCTGGACCGGCCTCGAGGCGGGCGCATGAGCGCCCCGCCGCCGTACCGGGACTACCCGTACCAGGTCCGATATTCGTACACCACGGGGGCACCCCTGCCGTCGCGGATCACCACCTCCCCCACCGAACTGCTGCAGCTCTCGGTCGCGTTCGTCGTGCTAACCGTCGACTTCTCCATCATCTTGGGGTACGGCTCGCTCCTCGACCGCAGCCTCGGCTACTCGGCCCTGTCGCTCGGCGTCGTGGCCGTCTCGGCGCTCGCGGCCCTCACCGCCTTCGTCGCGCACGAGATGGCCCACAAGGTCGCCGCCCAACGGATCGGCGCCTGGGCCGAGTTCCGCTACTCGCCGGTCATGCTGCTCGTCTCGCTGCTGATCTCCTTCGCGGTCGGCGTCCTGTTCGCCGCCCCGGGGGCGACCGTCGTCCGGGGGATGTCGGACCGCCGGGAGTGGGGACGCACCAGCCTGGCTGGCCCGTTGTCGAACATCGGATTTTCCGCGATCTTCTACGGGGCCGCGGTCGGGACCTACGCGGTCGGCTCCACGCTGTTCGCCCCGCTCCTCATCCTGGCCTACTTCAACGGGTGGTTCGGCACCTTCAACCTCATTCCGTTCGGGATCCTCGACGGGGCGAAGGTCTTCGCGTGGAGCAAGGCGGCGTGGGCCGGCGCGATCGTCGTTGCCGGCGCTCTGGCGGCCGTGACGTTCTCCGCGCTCTACTACGGCACCCCGCTCATCGTCCGGTGAATCGATGGCCCATCCCGAGGTTCGCGACCTGGGCGAGGACCGGAAGCTCCTCGACCTGGACTTTCGGGACCGCGAGGGGTTGGTCGCCGCCTACCTCCTCCCGGAGCCCGAGGGATGGGCGCTCGTCGAGACCGGTCCCACGACCTGCCACGCCGCTCTGCTCGCCGGTATCGCGGCCGCCGGGGTCGAGCCGAACCAGGTCCGGCACGTGTTCGTCACCCACATTCACCTCGACCACGCGGGGGGAGTGGGAGCCCTCGCGGCCTCGCTGCCGAAGGCGACCTTCCTGGCCCACGAGGTGGGAGTGCCGCATCTGGTCGACCCGACCCGCCTCATCGCGAGCGCCCGTCGGGCCTGGGGGGCGGCGGCCGACCCGCTCTGGGGGACGATCGTGCCCGCGCCGGCCGCACGGGTCCTGCCGCTCCGCGGAGGGGAACGGTTCCCCCTGCGTGACGGGTCGCTCGAGGTGATCGCCACGCCGGGGCACGCGCG
>DATJWA010000013.1:0-153704 GCA_035501555.1 Thermoplasmata archaeon
CCCGACAGGTGAGGGAGTGGTCGAAGATGGTGTCGTCCATGTCGAAGAAGACGACCCGCGGGTCGTTCGAGGGGGACCGCACCACGCGGTGCCAGCGGGCACCAGGTCAAAACGCCATCTGGCCGAACCGGACCGAACCCGCCGTATTTTTATAGTAGTGATGGGTTAGTTATCCCGTAAATCGGGGGTCCCTGTCGGCGGTTCTTCGCCGGCATCCCCGGGAAGAACACCATGGCAAAGATCATCGGAATCGACCTGGGAACCAGCAACTCCGCGGCGGCCTTCCTCGAGGCGGGGCGGCCCGTCATCGTCCCGAGCGCCGAGGGGACGACGGTCGGCGGCGGCAAGGCCTTCCCGTCGTACGTCGCGTTCACCAAGGACGGCCAGCTGATCGTCGGCGAGCCGGCTCGCCGGCAGGCGATCTCCAACCCCGAGGGGACCGTCACCGCCTTCAAGCGGAAGATGGGCACCGATTACAAGTACACGATCCACGGCAAGCAGTACACCCCCCAGCAGCTCTCGGCGTTCCTCCTCCAGAAGATCAAGCGGGACGCGGAGGCGTTCCTCGGCGAGAAGGTGGAGAAGGCGGTCATCACCGTCCCCGCTTACTTCAACGACAACCAGCGCCAGGCGACCAAGGACGCCGGGGCGATCGCCGGTCTCGAGGTCGTCCGCATCATCAACGAGCCGACGGCGGCCAGCCTCGCCTACGGCCTCGACAAGGGCGGCAAGAGCCAGAAGATCCTCGTCTTCGACCTCGGCGGCGGGACCCTCGACGTGACGGTCATGGACTTCGGCGACGGGGTGTTCGAGGTCCTCTCGACGAGCGGCGACACGCAGCTCGGCGGGACCGACATGGACAATGCCATCACCGGCTGGATCGCCGGAGAGTTCCAGAAGGACTCCGGGGTCGATGTCCGCTCGGACAAGATGGCGATGCAGCGGGTCCGCGACGCGGCCGAGAAGGCGAAGATCGAGCTCTCCTCGACGCTCGAGACCCAGATCAACCTCCCGTTCCTCACCGCCACCTCGGAGGGCCCCAAGCACCTCGCGGTCACCCTCTCGCGGGCGAAGCTCGAGGAGCTCGTTCGGCCGATCATCGAGCGCTGCCGGGCGCCGGTCGAGCAGGCGATGCGCGACGCCAAGCTCTCGAAGGAGCAGGTCGGCCGGATCGTCCTCGTGGGCGGGCCCACCCGGATGCCGATCGTCCAGAAGTTCCTCGAGCAGGAGGTCGGCCGGCCGATCGAGCGTGGGGTCGACCCGATGGAGTGCGTCGCGCTCGGCGCGGCCATTCAGGGCGGCGTCCTGGCCGGCGAGGTCAAGGACGTCCTCCTCCTCGACGTCACTCCGCTGTCGCTCGGGGTCGAGACGATGGGCGGCGTGGCGACGCGCCTGATCGAGCGGAACACTACGATCCCCACCCGCAAGAGTCAGATCTTCACGACCGCCGCGGACAGCCAGTCGACGGTCGAGATCAAGGTCTTCCAGGGCGAGCGGCCGCTCTCGGCCGACAACGTCGCCCTCGGCAGCTTCCTGCTCACCGGGATCCCACCGGCTCCCCGCGGGACGCCCCAGATCGAGGTCAGCTTCGACATCGACGCGAACGGCATCCTCAGCGTCTCGGCCAAGGACCTAGCCACCGGCCGCAAGCAGGGGATCACGATCACGGCGGCGAACAAGCTCTCGAAGGACGACGTGCAGAAGATGGTCAAGCAGGCCGAGGAGTTCGCGGCCTCCGACCGGAGCCGGGCGGAGCTCATCACGGCCAAGAACCAGGGCGAGTCGCTCGCCTACGAGGCCGAGCGGGTCCTCACCGACTCCAAGGACAAGATCTCCGAGAGCGATGTGGCCGACGTCCGGGCCAAGGTCACCTCGCTCCGGGAGGCGATCGGCTCCAAGGACGCGACGACCGCTCAGGTCCAGTCGCAGATCGACGCGCTGACCAAGACCCTCCACGCGATCGCCCAGAAGCTCTACCAGAGCGCCGGGGCCTCCCCTCCGGGCGGCACCCCGACCGGCGGGGCACCGGGCGCCTCCGAGCCGGAGTCGACCCCTCCTCCCTCCGGGGAGACCGGGGGCGCGAGCGGTCCGGTGGACGCCGACTTCAAGGTCGTGGACGAGGGCGACAAGGAGCCGGGCGGCCCGTAGGCCGGCGGCCCGACCCCTCCCTCAGGGGGGGAGCGGCCTCGGCCAGCGACGGCCCTTCGCCGGTCCGATGTACTGCATCTCGGGCCGGATGAGCCGGTTGTCGGCCGCCTGCTCGAGCGCGTGGGCGGTCCATCCCGCGGTCCGGGCGACGGCGAACGTCGGAGTGAACAGCTCGCGCGGGAGCCCGACCGCCTCCAGGACCACCGCGCTGTAGTACTCCACGTTGGTGAACAGGCGCGCCCCCGGCTTGGCCGCTCGCAGCGCGCTCAGCGCCGCCCCCTCGACCGCCTCGGCGAGCTGGAGGCGGTCCGGGGCGGCGACCTCTTTCGCGATGCGGTGCAGGACGACTCCCCGCGGGTCGTCGGTCTTGTAGGCGCGATGGCCGAACCCGAACAGCACCTCCTTGCGGGCCAGGCGGTCGGCGATCCACGCTTCCGCCCGGTCGGGCGAACCGATGGCGTCGAGCATGTCGGAGACCTTGCTCGGAGCGCCCCCGTGGACGGGGCCCTTCAAGGTCGCGAGGGCCGCCGTCGCGCCACTGGCCAGGTCGGACTGGGTCGAGACCGCGATGCGCAGGGCGAACGTCGAGGCGTTCATCCCGTGGTCGGCGAGCAGTACGAGGTAGGAGCCGAGGGCGCGGACGTGCGCGGGGCTCGGTCGCCGGCCGGTCAGCATCGAGAGGTAGTTCTCCGCATGGGAGAGCTCTGCGGAGGGCGGGATCGGCAACTCTCCCCTCGACCGGCGCACGTACCGTGCCAGGAGGACGGGGGTTTGGGCGATCAGCCGGGACCCCTGCTCGCGCGTCGGGGGGTACGGAAAGCTCCCGTCCCCCAGAGCCGAGAGGATCGTCCTCATTGCCTCGAGCGGCGGCAGGGTCGGCGGGAGGGCGTCAACGACGCGCTCGACCGACGGCGGAGGGGCTCTCCGCTCGCGGAGGGCCGCCACCACCTCGGGCGAGGGGTCGGCGGACGGCGGCTCTCCGTACAGGATCAGGTGCACCGCGGACTCGTACGGGACCCCGGGCACGATGTCGCGGACGTCGAACCCGCGGTAGACGAGGTCCCCCGTTTCGCCGCCGACCCAGGAGATCGCCGAACGGTCGACCACGACGTGGTCCAGGCCTTTCGCCACCTCGGGCGAGCTGTTCATGCGCCCCGGAGTCCCGCTCTGCCCTTAGCCTCGCGGGGGCCGGGGTCCGTTGCCGGAAACCCTAAAGAGCCGAGGACCGTCGTCCGTTCGATGGCGGTCAACCCCACGCACCTGGTCGAGCGGCTCGTCTCCCAACGGGTGACGCTCGTCCTCAAGGATTCCCGCCAGCTCACCGGGAAGCTCCTCGGCGTCGACGAGCACATGAACCTCGTTCTGGACGAGACCGACGAGACGACCGCGGAGATGAGCCGCCACCTCGGTCGGGTGGTCCTGCGCGGTTCGAACGTCGTGACCCTTCACGCGCCGCAGGGCGCGGCCACCAAGCCGGCCTGATCGTGCCCGCCGCTTCGAGCCCCCGAGAACCGGCCCGCCCCCGTCCGAAGGGAGAGGCGCTCGCGGTGCTCCGACTCCTCGCCGACCTCGGAGCCGACCACACGGCGGTCGTGGTGACCTCACGCGAGGTCGGGCAGCGGATCGGGGTGAGCCAGCAGGCGGCGGATCGCTACCTCGTGGCGCTGGAGAAGCGCGGCCTCCTGACCCGGGCGCTGGCCCAGCGCCGTCAGCGCCTTCTCCTCACCCCGGCCGCCATGGAGCTCCTGCAGGCCGAATACCACGCCTACCGCCGAATCTTCGAGGGGCCCGCTCGGGTCACCTTCGAGGGAAAGGTCGCGAGCGGGCTCGGGGAGGGACGGTACTATCTCTCGCAACCCGGCTACGTCGTCCAGTTCAACGAGCGCTTGAACTACACTCCGTATCCCGGAACGCTGAACGTCCGCGTGACCGAGGCGGCGCTGCGGAAGGTCGGCCTCGTCACCCACTGGAAGGGGATCCGCATCGACGGCTTCCAGGCGAGCGGACGGACCTTCGGGGGAGCGACCTGCTTCGTCGCCCGCATGAACGGCCACCCCTGCCACATGATCCACCCGGACCGGACCCACTACAAGGATGTCGTCGAGTTCGTCGCGGCGGACTGCCTGCGCGAGGCGCTCGGGGTCCGGGACGACGATACCGTCAAGGTCGAACTCATGGAGTCGTGATGCCCGAGTCCCTGGCCCGCGCCGTCGCGCGGGAGCGCCGTCCCAGCCCGGCCCCGCCGTCCGACGCCCGTCGGTACGTGAACCAGTGGGTCGAGCGGGAGGCGATCGGCACCGAGGAGGTGCCGGCGTTCGTCCTGATCCTCCGGACGCGGGGATGCTACTGGGCCGACCAGAAGGGGTGCTCGATGTGCGGCTACGCCAAGGACACGCTGGGCCGGTCGGCGACCCCGACGGAACTCGCCGAGCAGCTCGACCGGGCGCTCGCCCGGTACTCGGACGAACCGTACGTGAAAGTGTACACTTCCGGTAGCTTCCTCGACGACCGCGAGGTCGACCCGGCGAGCCGCCGGGCGCTGGTGGGGGCGTTCGCGGGTCGGGCGCGACGCCTTCTCTTCGAGACGCTCCCCGAATTCGCGACCGCCGAGTCCCTTCTGCCGCTCCGCGAGGCGTTCCCCGGTGAGCTCGAGGTCGCCCTCGGCCTCGAGTCGACCGACCCGGACGTCCTCGCCCGGTTCGTGCACAAGAACGCCCCGCCCCGGGAGTACCTCGAGGCGGGGGACCGAGTGCGCCGGCTCGGCCTCCGCGCGAAGGCCTACCTGCTCCTCAAACCCCCGTACCTCACCGAGGACGAGTCGATCCGCGACGTCCTTCGCTCCGTCGCTGAGGCGCAGTCGCACTTCGACGCGCTCTCCGTGAACCCGGTCCACATCCAGAACGGCACCGTGGTGGAGTGGCTGTACCATCGGGGACGATTCCGGCCCCCGTGGCTGTGGTCCGTCGTCGAGACCCTCCGGTCCGGTGCCCCCCTTCGTGGTTCGAGCCGGCTCGTCTCCTTCCCGACCGCGGGAGGACTGCCGCGGGGGCCGCACAACTGTCCCCGATGCAACGCCCGGGTGCTGGAGGCGATCGAGACGGCCTCCCTCCGCCAGGAGTTCGCGCCCCTCGACCAGCTCGACTGCGAGTGTCGGGCCGAGTGGCAGCGACTTCGGGCGCTCGAACCGCTGGGGGTGGAGGCATGAGCGACCTCATCCCAACGCTCCCTCGAACGGCGGTCGGCGCAATCCACCAGTTCCTGCGTGCCCACGCCGGGCCGCCGAGCGGCCACGGAGGGATCGTCGGGCTCTCCGGGGGCCTCGACAGCGCGGTGACCGCCCGCCTAGCGCGCGACGCGCTCGGGCCGGAGCGGGTCCTGGGCGTGCTGCTGCCCGACCCAGGGTACCCGGAGTCGCTGCAGCGCGAGACGCGGGAGTTCGCCGAGGCGCTCGGGATCGAGCACCGCACGGTGCCGCTCGGTCCCTCGATCGAGGCGATGCGGGCCGCGGTCCCCGAGGTCCGCGACCGGGTCACGCTCGGGAACATGACGGCCCGGCTGCGCATGACGCTCCTCTACGCCCTCGCCCGGGAGCGGGAACGGCTCGTCCTGGGCACCGGAAACAAATCGGAGCTCCTGCTCGGCTACTTCACGAAATACGGTGACGGGGGCGTCGACGTCCTTCCGCTCGGCGACCTCTACAAGACCCAGGTCCGGGCGCTCGCCGTCGAGCTCGATATCCCCGGTCCGATCCGCGAGCGGGCGCCGACCGCCGGTTTCTGGGAGGGGCAGACGGACGAGGGCGAGATCGGGCTCCCGTACGAGACGATCGACCGCATCCTCTACGGGTTCGAGCAGCTCCGGACGGAGGACGAGGTCCACGCGACCACCGGGGTCCCGCTCGCGAGCGTCCACGCCCTCGCGGTCCGGGTCGCCCAGAACCGTCACAAGCGACGCCTTCCCCCCATCCCGAAGCTCGGTCTGCGGACCGTCGGGCTCGACTGGCGCGACTAGAGCCCACCAAGCTTATGCTCGACCGCCGGGTCGATGGGCCGTAACCGTTCCCGGCTTTCCATGGACCGAGCGACCTATCAGCGCCTCTATGACTCGCTAGTCACGGACGAGGACGTCCGTCGGATCGCCCAGGCCGAGCACCTCGACCCGGAGCTCCTCTTCGTCATCCACACGCACCGGGTCACCCGCGACGCGACCCGGCGCTTCTACGTGGTCAAGCGCCAGCTTCCTCGACTCGTCCACCAGTGGAAGCAGGGGCGCTCGATCCTCGAGATCGCGCGGGACTGGAAGTTCCCGCCGGTCCTCATGGGCCAGCAGATGTTGGGCGAGCTCGGGATCCCGCGCAAGAAGGTCTGGGGAACGTTCCTGCACCCCGAGACCGCGCCCGACCACCGGATCCGCAAGGAGGTCGAGCAGCTCCTCGAGGCCGACCGAATCTACTCCCCGCACGGCATGGAGCTCCAGCGGGAGCGCGGCCGCAACGGGGAGGAGAGGCTGGCGCGCTGGCTGGAAAAGCACGGGATCGGCTACCGCACGGAGAAGGACCTGCGGGGGAAGTATGCGAAGACCCCCGACGCGCTCCTGGACGAGCCGATCCACTACAACGGACAGAAGCTGACCTGGATCGAGTCGAAGGCGAACTTCGGCGACGACGTGGAGCTCCGCAAGAACCTGCGTCGCCAGCTCGCCCCGTACACCGAGCTGTTCGGGGAGGGCGCGGTCGTCTACTGGTACGGGTTCGTCGCCGGGGCCGAGTCCCCGCCGGGGATCCTGCTCTGGGACGGCGACATCATCGAGTCGGTCATCCCGGTCGTGACACGGCGGACCGCGGCACCTCACGCTGGGCACCCGTCGTCAGATCA
The DNA here is from genome assembly GCA_035501555.1 of Thermoplasmata archaeon. Taxonomy (GTDB): domain Archaea; phylum Thermoplasmatota; class Thermoplasmata; order Lutacidiplasmatales; family UBA184; genus Lutacidiplasma. The sequence continues at coordinate 7,023 of DATJWA010000013.1, forward strand.
CGTTCGATTATCGCACCCGGTCCGGCCTCCTTCAGCCCCAGGATCAGCGCACGGCGGGCACGCCGGCGGTCCGCCTCCTTGAGCTGTCGGGACATCGAGCGGCCGACCAGGTCGCAGTCCGCGCTGAGCCCGGCCCGGCGCAGCTCCTGGACGAGCTCGATCGCCTCGGGCGTGCGGGCCTCGTCGTTGACGATGACGTAGGTGTCCAGCGGCGGTTCGCCGTCGGGCCAGCGGGCCGCCCCCTTGAGCAGCAGCTCGAGGGTCTGGTCCCCGATCGCAAGCCCCGCGGCGGGGGTCGGGGGCCCGTCGAACAGCTCGATCAGGTGGTCGTAGCGTCCGCCCCCGAAAAGGGCCCTCGAGTCGCCGGTTCGGGAGTAGGCCTCGAAGACGGTCGAGGTGTAGTAGGCCAGTCCCCGGACGACCGTCGGGTCGTAGACGACGCGCCCGGAGAGGCCGGCCCGGTCGAGCAACATGAACAGCCGACGCATCCGGTCGATCCCTACCTCCCCGGCCTTCCCGACCCCTCGGCGCGCCAGTTCCTGGAAGAACGGCTCGGCCTCCCGCGCCGGGACGCCCGCCCCGGCGGTGGTGAACAGGCTCGACAGCTCCCGCGCCGCGTCCTCCGAAAGGCCCGCTTGGAGGACCTCCCCCTCGAACTCGGCCGGTGGGATCTTGTGGTACCGGTCGACCGCGCGGAAGAAGCGCACTGTGTCCTTCACCCCGTACAGGGCTCCGATCCCCTCGGCGATCGCGCGGTCGTTGACGCGGAAGGCGTACAGCCCGGCCGCGCCGACCTCGTCCAGGAACATCGCGGCCGTCGCTAGGATGTCGGCCTCCGCCTCCACCCCCGGCACCCCGAAGATGTCGAGGTTGAACTGGAGGAACTCGCGAGTGCGCCCGGCCTGCGGCTCCTCGTAGCGCCACGTCTTGGAGATCGTGAACCACTTCACCGGGAGCGGCTCCGACTTGGCCCGCTCGGCAAAGATCCGAGCTACGGACGGGGTGGTCTCAGGGACCAGAGCGACGGGCCGGTCGCCCTTGTCGCGGAAGAGCCAGGTCTCGGCGGCGATCCCCTCGCCGCTCTTGATCTGGTACAGCTCGAAGCTCTCAACGCATGGTACCTCCAGCTCGGTGTAGCCCGCGCGTCGGGCCGCCGAGCGCATCCGGCGGCGGATCTCCGAGCGGGCCCCGGCCTCCGGGGGTGGGTAGTCACGGAAGCCGCGGAGGGGTGAGAACGGCACGTCCGGGGGACTGACGTGCTCCTCATATTAGCTCGCACCGAGGGGCCGGGCACGCCGGCGAGGGCCGGAGGGCCGGCCCGCTTCCAGACCCCGGAAGTTGTATCAACCCCGCCTAGGCTATGTCCGGACGTGCGGAGCGGCTGTCGCGCGGTCCTACTGGTCGCGCCGGTCGTGGTCCTACTTCTACTCTCGGCGGTCGGAGTCACCGGGGCAGGACCCGGTGGCCGTGGCCCCGAATCTCACCTGAGCTCTGCGGGTACCGATGGGGACGTGGGTCGCTCGGCCGTTCCCGCGGGGCCCGCGTCCTCGACCCCCGGCGCCGCCCCCGTCGAGCCCGCGGCGCCCGAGCCTTCGGTGGCCACGGGGGAAGCCGACCGGGCGGCCCAGACGGTCGCCTCGATCGAGTCGGCCGGGGTTCCCCTCCGATACGCCTTCCTCCCCGACCTGGACCGGCAAGCTTCCCCCGCGGCTCCGGGGGCTGTGGTGAGTCCCAGCTACCCGGACGCACCGGCCCCGATCGGGGTCGCGGACTTTGGAGTGCAGAATCGATCGGGGACGCTGGTCGCGGACAACCTCAGCACCTCCCGCGTCGAGGGAACGTTCGCCCCAACCCAGTTCACCGGGCTGTCGATGGATGTCGCGGCCCCGGATATCTACGGCGTCCAGCTCAACGCGGTCCTTCAGGACGTGACCCTCTTCGGGGACTCGTCGTACTCCTTCTGGACCCAGAACGTCGCCGAATACTCGACGTACTCGCACGAACTCCTGCTCCTCGACAACCTCTGGAACTTCTCGAGCTCCGCCGCCGCGCTGAGCTCGAACGCGATCTTCTCCCACGGCCCGAACGGGACCCAGGTCGGGAGCACGTACTACTACGCCCTCGGCCCCGAGATCGAGGTCGGCTACCCCTTCCAGCTCACCCTGTTCCTGAACTCGAGCGTCCTCGATAACCGAGACGTCGTGTTCTTCAACTACACCGTCTCGAGCGCCTCGGTCTCGCGGGCTGGTTCGTACGACGAGCTCGTCTTCAGTAGTACCCCGTCCCCCACGGGAGGGCCTACGCCGGCCCCGGCCTACGTCGCCAATGGCTACCTCCCGAACGCCCTCGGCCTCCCCGACGACATCGAGCTCGCGATCGGAGGCCCCGGGGGAGGGAGCAACTTTGACGCGTTCAACACCTCGGCGGCGATGGACCTGTACTACTGGGACGCGGGTAGCGGCACGTTCCGGGTCGTCCCGTCGGCGTACGACGTGGGAGGGGACACCGGAGAGACGTCGTCGGGTCTCGCGTCGACCTGGACCGCCCTCGGAGACTCGGCCCTGAACGGGCCTCCGGGGCCGGCGGCCCACCTGAGCCAGGGGCCGGCCCTGCTCGGGGGGGAGTGGAACGTCACCAACGGGACGGCGGGTGCGACCGTCCTGAACCTGCGGCTCGCCCCGGAGAACGGGTTCCTGTTCCTCGGCCCGGGAGCCTCCCCGACCGACTCCGCCTTCCAGTGGGTTCCGCCCGTGGGTCCCTACACGGTCTCTCCCGGCACCTACTCCCTCGCGGCCCTCGCATCCCACTACGCTCCCGAAACCACCACCGTGGTCGTCGCCGGCTCCTCCACGTGGCTGAACGTCTCGCTCGCCTCCGACCCGATGGCCGGCGTCTACACCCCGCTCTGGGCGCTCTCGACCGCGGACCTTTCCAACATCTCCTCGAGCTGCGGGTCGGGCACCTGCACCCTGTGGGACGACGAGTCCGGCCCGCTCGGCGTTCCGGCGGACGGGACGACGAACTACCCCTGGTTCGGGACGTTCAACGACTTCTTCTACCCGGAGCTGCCGGGGGTGCTGCTCTGGAACGTCACGGGCGCGCGGATCCTCTCCCCGCCGAGCCTCGAGGTGACGACCCCACCGTGGCTATTGAACTTCTCCTCGAGGTTCGGGACCCCGAGCGACAACGACCTGCCGATCTTCCTGTACGACGACTCCTCCCTTGACCTTGCGGGGGCGGCGTCGATCGGCGGGTGGTGGTTCGAAGGTTCCTACCTCGGGCCGGCCGCCGCTCAGGCGAGCGTCGTCCTCTGGAACACGAGCGAGAGCGTCGTCGCCAACAACACCTTCCTCACGAGCGCCGTCGGTCTGTTCCTCTACGGAGGGACCAACAATACCGTCGACGGCAACACGTTCCTCAGCTACCTTCCCCTCGCGCCCAACGAGGCTTCGCTCTCGGGAGCGGTGTACGGCACCACGGGCCTCTACGAGGCCGACTACGGCAACGGGGGAGTTCGCGGGACGGGTTGCGGCTGCTTCGACCTCGTCTATAACAACGCCTTTGGTACCTACTTCACCGCGGTGGAGCCCAAGCTGGACCCGTACACCGGGGCCCTCCCTCGGCTCCCCTTCGATGCCCGGTGGAACGTCACTGCAGCCGCCGGCCCCAACATCGCCGGAGGGAGCGAGCTCGGCGGAAACTACTGGTGGGACTACGGCACGTCGGACAACCCGTACTGGGTGCTTCCTTACACGGCGGGGGGTGCGATCTACGCGGGCGGGGACGAGCGACCGTTGCTGCCCGATCCCCTCTGGACCGTCACGTTCGACGAGAAGGGACTCCCGGCCGGCACGGCCTGGCGCGTCGGAGTCGAGACGTCGACCGGCACCGCCTACCGCAGCTCCACCGGGACGAGCCTGGCGGAATCGTGGCCCGCGGGAGAGTACTTCCTGGAGGCGGGGTCGCTCGACGGGTCCTGGGGGATTCCGACGACCCAGCTCCTCGTGGTGAACGCGGCGAACGAGACCGTAGTGGTGCAGTTCTACCCGCTGTACTCCCTCGCGTTCAGCTCCGTCGGCCTGCCGAGCGATGGGTTCTGGACCGTGACGATCTGGAACCCCTTCGGGAGCTGGATCGACCTCGGCAACGTGCCGACCTTCCCCGCGCAGTCGCTCGTGAGCTCGACGTGGAACTTCACGATCAGCCCGCCGCCGGGCTACGCGGCCGACCCCGCGACCGGCACGATCGACCTGGTGCAGAACACCACGGTCGTCATCGACTTCTCGAGCACCACGAGCCTCGGGGCCCTGGTGGGGAGCATCCGGCCCGGGCTCGGCGCGACACTCGAGGTCGACCAGCACTCGGTCGGCGTCGCCGCCGGTGGCACCTTCTCGGTCAACCTCCCCCCCGGCCTCCACTCGGTCGAGGTGACCGAGACCGGCTACGCGCCGTACTTCAACAACGTCAGCGTCACCGGCGGAGGGACGACCGAGCTCACGATCGTGCTGACCCCGGCGGGCTCGGGCTCCGGGTCCCCTTCCACCGCCGTGCTCGAGGTCCTGCTCGTGGTCGTCTCGGCGGTAGCGGTGGGCCTGGGCGCGGCGGCACTTGCCCTCTACCGGCGGGGCCGTCGTCCCCCGCCGCCTCCTCCCCTCCCTCCGCCCGGGGTCTAGCCGGGCGACCGCTCCCTAGAGCGACGGGGACGGCCGGAGGGTTCCAACCAGCTCGCCCGACGGGTCGGGCACCTCGCCGGGCGGGGACATCTGGTCGACGAACGAGCGCACCCGACGGTAGGCCACGATCGACCCGACGAAGTTCCGCTGGCGGAGCTCGGCGAGGACCGAGCGCAGTTCCTGGACCGGGGTCTCGATGTCCCCGCCCGCGGCCCGGATTTCGACGAGGCGGTCCCGGAGCCGACGCAGGTCTTCGATCAAGCGCGGTTCCAGGACCGCCCAGAGCGCGATCGCCCCGCGCGCGAGCAACCGCTCTCCGTCGCTGCGCCGGCCGGCGCGGACGAGACGGCGGCCCTCGTCGAACGGGCCGAGCGCCGGGGCGGGGTCGCCGCCGAGCTCTCGGATCGTTCCGGCGAGAAGGTCGCCCTCGGTCACGAGGATCCGGCCGACCGCCCACTCCTCCTCGGAACGCTGGAGCTCGTCCCGGACGTGGGCGAGCCGGCGAAGCGCCCCGCTCAGGTCGCGTCGGGCGATCGCCTGGCGCGCGGCGTCGAGCTCCACGTCGACGGTCGCGGTCGGACAGAATGCCGCGAGCTCGTTGCGGCGGGCCAGCGCCGACTCGAACTCCTCGGCGAGCGCGCTGATCAGGTGGACGAACATCTCCCGGGCGAGGGACTCGAGCGACTCCCGGTCCTGGGTGAGGCGGGCCTCGTTGTTCCGCTCCTCGAACCGGCCGAAGTCCAGGCCCATCCGGCGCCCGAGCGCGACGTACTCCTCGAGGCGGCGCTCGAGCTCGACATCCGTGGGAACGGGCGGGAGCTCGGGGAATTCCTGGATCGGGGCGGGGGCGGGCGTCGGGGTCACCTCGGGAGGAGGGGGAGCGACCTCCCTCTCGGGCGGGGGAGGGAAGCGGGCCCGACTGAGGAGCGTCGGGGATTCGGGGGCCGGGGTCGCCGGCTTGGAGAGGTCCACCGTCGCGAGCAGCTCCCCGATCGTCCGCAGGGACACCGGGTCGGTCTCGCCCGGGCCGGCAGCCTCCCGGACCGCCTGGAACAGGGATCCGGAGAGCTGGCACTTCGGGCAGACCGGGGCGTCGGCCGGGAGCTCGGTGCCACACGCCGGGCACGCCATCTCGACCACCGCGTGCTCACCCCCGTCGGGACTCTGCGATCGACGAGGGTACGGCCCACGTGCGGGGCGACGCTCGGGGCAGACAAGCCGATCGCAGGAGAGGCATCCCGGGGTTCTCCGTATGTAACAGCGGCCCACCCCTCAAAAGCGTTGGTGCGGGACGGCCGAGTACCGACTAGCCCTCCGGACCCAACGGAGCCAGGTGCCGACGGGCCGACGGGGTCGGGTGGTAGGTCCCTAGGGGCCGTGGGGGGGTTCGGGGCGAGAGGACCGCGGACTCGGGCGGCCAGCGGCGGCGGCACCCCGGGCACTGGTAGCCTCGCTGGCGTCCGAGCGACCGGGTCCCTCGGCCGCACGAGGCGCAGGTCGGGGGTCGGGTCCGCGACCCGGCGGGCGCCCAGCGGAGCACCTCGATCCCCTCGAGGCGGATCGCCGGGTCCACTCCCCGGCTTCCCCAGACGCGGACCCGGTCCCCGGGTTGCAGGTCCTGAGCGACCCGGGGGAGGACCTTGGTCGGCTCGAAAGCCAGGCAATCGATTGTGGGACCGCGGGCTGGCGCCACGGTGAAGCGTACGTGCCCGCCGGGCTGGGAGAGGATGGGCCCGCTCACCTTTCCCGAGACCCAGCCCGAGCGGTACTGGGGCCACTCCTCGGCGGCCCTCGGTCTAAGATGGTCGCCCGTTCCCTGGTTGGTTCGGAAGAGGACCCATCGCTCCACGGGCTCCGAACGGATGCGCGCCCGGGCATGGAGGGGAGCGTCCCGGTGGGTGCCCCGGAGGCCGAAGAGGATGGGGCAGGGGGTGTGGGGGGCGACCAGCAGGCGACGGGTCCTCTCATCGAAACAGAGGAACAGTCGGGGGTCGGCGGCCTGGGCCCGACGGACCGACGGGGCGTCCACCTCGCGCCGAAGCCCGTACCGCGCCGGGTCCCGGTAGGAGATCAACTCCCAGGTGCCGTGACGAGCGGGCCAGGCGATGGCCGCAGCGGCCCCGACCAGCCCGCGGTCGCTCCCTTGGGTGCGCACCCAAGCGCCCGCCGCTTGAAGCTCCCGGCGGGCCTCCGCAATCGGGACGACCTCCTGTACCGCACGCCGGTACATCCGGGTCGGCAACGGACGGAACGCGGCGACCATCGCCGGGTCGGTGCCCTTCGCCTCCTTGTCGGCCGAGGCCCGGACGGTCCTCCAACCCGCCTCGAGGAACTCCTCGGCCGCGGACCGCGGCGGGGGGCGGCCACGCGGGTAGGCGCGCAACGGGCGCCCCCGAACCTCGCCCACGAGTCGGCTCGGCCCCACCCCTCGACCGAACCGGGCCGAGAGCGCTGCGTTCCCGCGGGTCTTCCACGGGATGTTGGGGTTGAGGCGGACGAGGCGGGGCTCGCCGATCAGGTCGAGGTGGTGCTCGGCGGCGAGGGCGAGCAGCTCGGTCAGCACGAAGGTCGTGCAGCCGCCCCGCGGCGAGTCCGTGTCGTCCACCCCGACCCAGAGCGCCATGGCGCGCGGGACCGACCGGGCCGGCCCTCCGCCCGCTTCAGGCGAGCGAGGCGAGGAGCTTCTGGTAGGCCGGGAGGTTGGCGGCGAGGTCGATGTCCGACCGGGCGGGACCGGCGACGTCCCCGAGGAGCTTGAGCTCGAGTCCCTCCGGGGAGGTCTCCCGGGGCCGGTGCATGACCCCGACCGGGATCCGACCGGCGTCCATCGTCTCGAGGCAGATCCGGAACATCGCCTTGCGGTCCGTCGCGTCGTACCCGTCGACCTTTGTCACGTCCAGCACCTTCTCCCGCCACAGCTTGTACGTGTCGTTGTACGTGACGCACGGGGAGAGGTCCTCGATGAAGGCGAACCCGCGTCCGTCGCGGGTGAACCGAAGCGCCTCGCCGAGGACGGCGATCATCGTCTTCGGGTCCCCGGAGAACGTCCGCGCGATCAGGTTCGGCGCCGGGATCGACAGCGCGGTGAGGATCGCGTCGAACGGCCGCTCGATGTTCCCCTCGAACCCGACCTGGCTGGTCGGGGAGGGCTGGCCCTTGGTCAGCCCGTAGGTCTCGTTGTTCATCGCGATGTAGATGATCGACGCGTTCTTCTTGAACGCGTGAATGAAGTGGCCCATCCCGATCGCGTAGCCGTCGCCGTCCCCCCCCGCGGCGACCACCGTGAGGCCCGGGTTGGCGAGCTTGACGCCCACCGCCTGCGCCAGGAGGCGCCCGTGCAGGGCGTGGATCCCGTTGACCTCGAGGAAGTTGTGGATCGACCCCGAGCAGCCGATCCCGCCGACCAGGACCAGTTCGTGCGGGGGGATCTTCAGCTCGAGCGCCGCCTTCTTCAGGGCCGCGAGGACCCCGAAGTCCCCGCACCCGGGGCACCAGATCGGGGGGACCGGTTTGGCCGACTCCACCATGTTAGCTCATCTCCGGGATCTCCGCGATGATCTGCGGGGCGCGGAAGCTCGCGCCGTCGTACTTCAGGATCGACCGGAGCTTGGCGTGGTGCCAGGGCATCGTTTCGCGCAGGAGGCGGGCGAACTGCCCGGTGTAGTTGTGCTCGATGACGTAGGCCACGTCCACCGAGCGCAGGAACGGGTCGATCTCCTGGGTCGGAACGGGGTACAGCGTGCGCGCCTGGAGGAAGCGCGTCGCCTTCCCCCGGGCGCTCAGGAGGCGCTGCGCCTCGAGGATCGGGCCGTACGTGCTGCCGAAGCCGATGAGGCCGACCTTCGCGTCGGCCGGGCCGAAGAAGCGCGCGCCGGGGAGCTCGTCGCGGGCCTTGACCATCTTCTCGAGCCGCTTCTTCATCATGCGGACCCGATTGACGGGGTTCACCGAGACGTGGCCCCACTCGTCGTGCTCGTTGCCGGTGATCTCGGCCCACACTCCCGGGGTCCCGGGGGGCGCGTAGGGACTCACCCCGGAGTCGGTAAACCGGTAGGCCTTGTACTGCTCCAGCTGGGCGACCGCCTCTCCCGTCAGGCGCTCGCCGCGACTGACCTGGACCTGGGAGAGGTCGAACCGGGGACTGGTCGTCGTGTTCTGGCAGAGCGCCTGGTCGAGGAGAAGGATCACCGGCAACCGCCACCGCTCGGCAAGGTTCAGCGCCTGCACGGTCATCTCGAAGCAGTCGACCGGGGTCCCCGGGGCGAGGATGAAGCGCGGGTACTCCCCGTGGCCGAGGTTCGCGAGGTGGGAGAGGTCGGACTGCTCGTGCCGGGTCGGCTCACCGGTGGAGGGACCGACGCGCGCGCAGTCCGCGACCACGATCGGGAGCTCGGCCGTACCCGCGTGGCCGATCCCCTCGGTCATGAGCGAGAGGCCGGGGCCGCTCGTGGAGGTCATCACCCGAGCCCCGGTGTAGGCAGCGCCGATGATCATGTTCACGGCGGCGAGCTCGTCCTCGGCCTGGCGGACCACCCCGTGGAGCGGGGGAAGGTACCGCTGGAGGTACTCCATGATCTCGGTAGCGGGCGTGATGGGGTAGCCGGCGAAGAATCGCCCGCCGCCGACGACAAACCCGAGGGCCACCGCCTGGTTGCCGGTCGTCATCACGTAGTCGTGCGCGTCGCCGTCCGCGACGCTGTACCGGTCGGCCAGCCCCGGCACCTCGAGCGCGGCCTTCCGGCCGATCTCGAGCGCCTTGAGGTTCTTCTCGAGCGCCTCGCCGCCCCGCCGCTTGAACCGCTCCTCGATGACGGCGCGGGTCTCGGCCGGGTCGAACCCGAAGACGACGCTGAGCGCGCCGTAGGCGGCGGTGTTCTTGAAGATCGGTTGGCCGAGGACCCCGCCGACCAGGGTCGCGAAGGGGAACCCGCTTGCGTTCGGAAGGTCCGACTTGAACGACGTGGAGTCGTAGAGGATGTACCCGTGGGGGGCGAGCTCGGTGTGGCCGATCGTCACGGCTTCCTGGTCGAACGCGACGAGCACGTCGACCGAGGGTTTGACCGCGGCCGTCGGGTCCCGGCTCGCCCGCACCGAGGCGTCGGCGTGGCCGCCGCGGATCCGAGAGAGCACGTTGCGCGAGGTGTAGACGTACAGACCCCGCTTGCGGAAGTACCGGCCGAGAAGGTCCGAGACCGTCAGCGTCCCGTCGCCGCCCTGGCCGCCGATCATCACGCTGACGTCGGTCAGCGCGGGGATGGCACGCGAGGCCCCAGGTCCGGACTCTTCGGGCAGGGGGGTCGTCTTCGCTTCGGGAGTAGTCATGCAAATTCCTGATGCACGGTCAGGTCCACCGGTGACTCATTTCAGCACTGTACGCTATTTAAGCGAGTGCGGGCGACGAGGTTCCCGGGAGAATTTCCGCCGACCGGAACGGGTCGGCACGGCGAGGGCGGGGGGGCCCCCGGGCTACAAGCTAATGTATGGAGGAGCCCAGCGCGGTGGGGCTCCATGGTCTCCTTCGCCGACCGGCTCGAGGGGTTCCCCCGGTGGGTCACGGAGGAGTATTGGGCCGTCACCCGAAGGTCGGTTCTCACCGCTTGGGCGCACCCGGGCGCGTTCCGCGACGCGGTACGGCATGCCCGCGCTCTCCTCCCGCAGGTGGCCGGACTGACCGGGGTGCCCGAGGCGGACCTTCACCGGTGGCTCCGGGAGCTCCGCAACGGCGGCCTCGCGCGCGAGATCCGTGGCCGGTGCCCGCAAGCGAGCGGCATGGGGAGCCCGCACGCCGAGTTGCTCTACCTCTTCGTTCGCGCGGTGCGCCCGGCGGTCGTCGTGGAAACCGGCGTGGAGCTCGGGGTCAGCAGCGCCTACCTCCTGCAGGCGCTCGCCGACAACGCCGCGGGGGAGCTGTGGTCGGTGGACCTTCCCACGATCGGCCCGGCGGGTCGCATCAACCAGGACGGGCGGCTCGACCGTGCGCACGTGGACTCGATGGAGATGGTCGGGCGGGCGGTCCCCGAACGGCTGCGGGGCCGCTGGCACCTGAGCCTCGGGGACGCCCGGGAGATGCTGCCGTCCCTTCCGGCTCCCCAACCCTGGGACGTCTTCTTCCACGATTCCGAGCACAGCCGCGCGCACATGCTCTGGGAGTACGGGGTCGCCTGGTCCCACCTTCGGCCGGGCGGGCTCCTCGTCTCGGACGACGTACCGAACAACGACGCGTTCCTGACCTTCTCGAACTCGGTGGGACAGAGCCCGTTCCTCTGGCTTCGTCGCGGCGCGATCCGAAAGCAGCTGGCCGCGTCGTCGGTCCCCTGACCCGGGGGGTCCGAGGGAGTTGGCCGACCTGCGGACCGCGTCCGGTCTACCGGGCCCGTGCCGGGGTCCTACAGACCCTTCAGGATCCGGTCGATCTCCTTCGCCGCGGCGTCCAGTTCCTTGGCCACCGCGCGGGTCGCCTTGCGGGCGGAGCCTTCCGGGTTCTTCGCTGCACGCTCCGCCGTGACGACCAGTCGCTTCGACAGCTTGGCACTCGCCGAGGCGAGGTCCTTCGCCGCCCGCTTGACCTCGTACAGGGCGTCCTTCATCGAGTCGTCGGGCACGTTCCTTCCTCGGGCAGCGGTACGCCCGGAATCTACTTACCGAGTGCGCATCCGGGACGATCTAAGCCTCCCGACGGACGCGCGACCGAGGACGGAGGCCCGGCCTCGGGTTTATCTGGCGGGAGCACGTCGCTCGGGCCATGGTCCGCGCGAAGACCGGGACCATTCGGCAGACGGTCTGGCTCCCGGCACCCCCTCAGGAGGTGTACCGAGCGCTCATGACCTCGAGAGGGCACGCGGCATTCACCGGCGCCCCAGCTCGGATCAGTCCCCGGGTCGGCGGGAGCTTCACCGCCTGGGGCGGCTATATTCACGGGAGGAACCTCGAGCTGATCCCGGGGAAGAAGATCGTGCAGAGCTGGCGACCCTCCGCGGAGAGCTGGCCTTCGGACTACTTCTCCAAGGTCACGTTCGCATTCTCTCCTCGCCGCGGAGGCACTACGGTGCGTTTCACGCACGCAGGCGTTCTGCGCGAGCACGTCGGCCACCTCGGTTCGGGCTGGAAGGAGAGCTACTGGGACCCCCTGCGCAAGTTCTTCCGTTCCCAGCGGAAAAAGTAGCCCTCGGTCTCCCGGAGGAGTGGGGGCGAAGGCCGCCCTCCGGGAGGAGGAGGGGTGCCGTGCGGCAACTGGGCTTGTTCGCTTAGACCTTCGGGACGTCCCTTCGGGCCAGGAGCTCGACGGCCTGGGCGAGCGAGGGGAGCGGGATCGCAAGGTCGACAGGGACGGGACTTCCCGGGGGGGCTTTGTGGCACGTGAGCGACCCGGTCCGCCAGTCGTTCGGGTCGGTCGACTTCAGCTCAAACACGAAGTCGAAGGCCGAGCGCCCGGCCCCGGGCGGGCCGACCGCGGCGAATATCGGAAGGACGCCCGAGCGCAGCATCGCGTCGATGATCGGCCGCACGCCCGCCGGCTCGGTGGGGTAGTACGACCGGACCCGATCGCTGTTGGCGACGACGAAGACCGGGCGGGGCGCCTCGGCGTCCATCCGGCTGACCGCGACCTGGACCGTCGGGGGCAGGCGGAGGAAGTCGGTGAGCCCCGCGATCACCGCGTCCGGCTCGTCGGAGCGCACGACCGTCCAGAGCGCCATGTTCGCCTCGGCATCCTGCGGCTTGGCCTCCGCCGGTGAGACGTAGAACAAGTGGTCCTCGGCGACCCATCCGAGCTCGCTCGGGCTCGACGGGTCCGCCCGTCCCTCCGGGTCCCGGATGTCCACCCAGGTCGGGTTCGGGTCGTTGACCCGGGCCATCGCGAACCCGAGCTGGTCGACCAGGAGTCGCGAGTCTCCGTACAGGAAGGTACCGTACGGTCCCGCGCCGAGGGCGTGGAAATCGATCCGGCGCGACGCTCCGGGAACCCCGGACATCAACAATCAACCGTTCGACCAAGGGATAAACTTGCCTCCGAGGACGAGCGCACTCGAGGGTTCGTCAGGGAGACCCGGAAAGAGCCGGTGGCTGAACGTCAAGGCCCCCCCGGGTCGGCTCAGGACTCTCGGGTCACCTTGACCTGCCCGCGCGCGACCGCCTCCGCGAGCCGGGCGTGGTCCCGCTCCACCTGGTCCGCGTAGGCCTTGGAGAAGCGGATGAGCGCCTCTTCCATCGCGGAGGAGGCCCCCCAATACCCCGCAATCATGGCGGCGTCTCCGCTCCGGGCGTGGGCGCGGGCCAGAACGGCGCCGCACGCGCGCGCGTACCGTGGGAATGCTCCTCCCCCCAGCCGCTCGAGCGGGACGGCGCCCTTCATGTTCCGCGTCTGCCGGACGTAGTACGACCGGTCGTCGATCCGGGTCCAGCCGAGCAGGATGTCCGGGGAGCTGTTGAGCCCCATCTGGGCGATGACGACCCGTTTCCCTTGGTTGTCGACGAACTCGTCCGGGAGGGCCCGGACGAACGGCGAGGCCGAGGGTACCGTTCCTTCCTTGACCTGGAGGAAGAGCGGGTCATCCTCGCCGTTGCCGAACAGCAGGGCGAGGTAGACCCGCGTTCCCACGCTGCCGACCCCGACCACGTGGCGAGCGACGTCGACCACATGGTACCGGCTCAGAAGGTAGCGGCGGTCCCGGGGCAGGCTGTAGGCATACCGGTCCAGTGCGTCGAGGACCTTTCGTCGGGTCGAAACGGGGACCGGGGTCTGGACGGGCGGCATGCGACGGAGGCGCCACGTCCCGTCCCTCCGTCGCTCGGCAACCTGGCGGAGCAGTGCGGCACTGGTCCGCCGACCCGCTTTGGCGCTCGCCTGCTCTACGATCGCCCGGGTCCGGGGGTCCAGGGGGATGTCCGAGCCCTTGCGCGCGGTGAAGAGGAACATGTACCAGACCGCGAGGGCTCCCATCGGCTCGAGGCGACGGATCTCCCACTGGTATCCGCGTAGACATTCCCGAACGGCTTCCCGCCGCGACGCCGGGGGGAGCCCGAGGTCCCGTCCGGCGACCTCCACGCTGGTGGACAGGCGCTTGACGTCCCACTCCCAGGGACCGACGATCGCCTCGTCGAAGTCGTTCAGGTCGAAGACCACGTCGCGCTCGATCGTGCCGAACAGGCCGAAGTTCGAGAGATGGGCGTCCCCGTCCAGGAGGACCTGGATCCCGCTCACCGGCGTCCGAGCCAGGTCGGTCGCCATGATCGCCGCGCTCCCCCGGAGGAACCCGAACCGGGAGGCGACCATCCGACCCATCCGGAGCGGGACGAGGTCCGCGAGCCGACCGTCGTTGCTGCGCGCCAGCGTTTCGAGCGGGTCGGGTCGGTCGCTCGGAGATCGCCAGGTTGCGTGGCTCTTGCGGGGGGTCCGGGAGCGGAGCGCTTTGCCGTGGGCGTGGCGCTCTTCCCACGGAGCGGTGGGCTCCCGCAGGTCGAGAGGCCGTTCCCCGGAGAGGTCCGCGTAGACCTCTCGAAGGCTCGTCGGGACCTCCGGGGACGCCGTGGCCGAATCCGGGGCGATCCGCCTCATTCTCCCTCGGCACTGCCATCGCACCCCTTATAGGGCGGCCTCCGTGGCAGAGCGCGAGGAGTCGTCTGATGCCCCCCGCAGCGCAGCCGCTGCCGGTCGAGGACCGGCGATGGCTGCACGACAAGTACGAGCGGCTCGCGGGGGAAGAGGGAGACCTGGCCGCGTCCCGGACCTCGTACTTCGCGGCGATCGCGGCCGTGCTGGTCACGGGCTTGGTGGTCGCGGCGAGCGACCTAGTCGGGACGCCGGTCCTGCTGGTCCTGTTCGCGACGTTCTTCTCTGGTTTCGGGGTCCTGATCGCGGTCGTCTGGGCCGTGCTTTTTCACCGCACGACCGACGCCCAGAACCTCTGGCGCGAGGCCGCCCTGCGGCTGGAGGAGATGGAGCCGCCCATCGAGGCGAGCGTGCCCGCTCCGATCACCCTCCGCTCCGGACGAACGGTCACGGTCGACCTGGCTCGGCCCTACCACGCGCACGCCGAGCGGTTCGACCCGAAGAATCACATCTCCTGGCTCGACCGGGTCGACCCGTCGCGCCTCTCCGAGGTCATGCCGCTCGCGCTCCTCGTGATCTGGGGGGCGGCGCTCGTCGTCGTGTGGTCCTGGTTCCTCTGGGTGAGGTAGTCGATGGACCGGTCCGCAAGTTTGACCCCGGAGGCTCCGGCCCCTCTCGGTAGTCGGGCGAACAGCGCCGAGTCGGTCCGACGGGAGGGGGCAGGGTGACTGCCGCCTCGCCCACGGGTCCCCGCCCCCCGTCGGCGCTGCAGATCGCCCGAGAGGTAGCCCCCGGTCGGTATCCGCTGCTCGAGGTGTTCCGCGGCCTCGACCGGGTGCCCCCCTTCCGCAAGTACCCGTGCTCGTCCACCGCGCAGCGCCGGCTGGCGCGCGAGACGAAGGTCGAGGTCGCGGCACGGCGGGGCGAGTGGATGTACGTGGCCCCTCACCGGGTGCCGGCCGATGCCGACTCTCGATGGCGCCCCATCACGGCCCGAGGCGACTGCATCGTCGTGAGCGGGCAGCACCTGCGGAAGAGCTCGGAGATGGTCCTCTACTTGGACATCCTCCACGAGCTCTACCATGTGGTCCAACGGAGCCAGGGTCGGGAGCTGTGGGACGAGGACTACGCCTACGTCGACCGACCGACCGAGCTCGAGGCCTACCGGTTCTCCAACGTCGAGGCGCGGCGACTCGGGGTGACGGACGCGTTCCTGCGGGAGTACCTGCGCGTGGCCTGGGTTGGCGCCAAGGACCACCGCCGCCTCCTCACGAACCTCCACGTTCGACCCAGGTGAGCGCCCCGCCGCCACAGCGCCGCGGAGTTGGACGACTGCGGACCGCCCGGGGGGGAGCCCCTCCGGGGGGGTTTATTTCCCGGAATGGCCTACTCGGGGCGGCCCCGGAGGGCAGGAAAGGGGACCGGTCGGGTTACCGGGGAGAGCGAACCTTGAGCGAGCGCGGCACGTACATCGTCATCGAGGGGATCGACGGGACCGGAAAGACCGAGCTGGCGGCTCGGCTCGTCCCCCCGCTTCTCCGCCGAGGTCACTCGGTCTCAAGCTTCCGGTCTCCCACGGACAAGTTCCTTCGCCACGAGTACGCGCGGCTCATCCGGACGGACCCGTTCGCCGCCTCCCTCTGCTTCACCGTCGACCGCGCGTTGCTGCGCCCCGACATCGAGGGGGCGCTCGACCAGGGGGACGTCGTGCTCCAGGACCGCTCGTTCTACTCGACCCTGGCCTACCAGGCCCCCGGCCTCGAGGCGTCCCAGTGGCGGGAGTTGGAACGCATCGAGCGGGCCCTCTCGATCGAGCCGGACCTCGTGCTCTACCTGGACGCGCCCGTGGAGACTGCGGTCAAGAGGATGCTCGCGAGCGGCCAGACCGACGCGGTGGAGGACGAGCCGTACCTCCAGCGTGTGAAGACGAAGTTCGAGCAGATGTTCCAGCAGCCGCGGTGGGTGCGGATCGATTCCAAAGGTACCCCCGAGCAGACGATCGAACAGGCGATGAACGCGCTGCTCGCGTCGGGGCTGTAACCGCCTCTTCCCGTTCGCGCTCCTCCGGGCCGGCCCGGATACCACGCGGTCCCACCGGGGCGTTTCCTCCGTGCGGGTCCGTCGCCTGTCCCGCGATGCGCTCAAATCCCGGCGGACGCCATCGGAGCGGGCGGGCGGAGTGGTGACGGTGAGCGACGAGTCGTCCCGGCTCTTCTCCACGCTCGGGGAGCTCGAAGCCGCGGCCTCCCGGGTCCTCCCGGAGGATGCCTGGGCCTACGTTCAGTCCGGGGCGGCCGAGGAGGATGCGATGCGCGCGAACCGCGACGCATTCCGACGGCGGACGCTGCGGCCGCGGGCCCTGATCGACGTGACGCATCTCGACCTCACCACCACCCTACTCGACACACCGGTCAGCGCTCCGTTCTTCGTCTGTCCGATGGCGCGGCACGGGCTGATGCACCCCGACGGGGAGCTCGCGACCGCGCGGGCGGCGTCGGCCGCCGACCTCCTCGCCGTGTTCAGCACCCTGTCGACCCGCTCCATCGAGGAGATCGCCCAGGCCGCCCCGAAGGGGCCCCGGTGGTTCCAGCTCTACCTGCAGCCCGAGTTCGCCGCCTCGCGCCGCCTGGTCGAGCGGGCGGAGCGGGCCGGATACACCGCGATCATGCTCACGGTCGACATGCCCGTTCTCGGGCCGCGCGACCAGCTCGTACAGCACGGGTTCGTCATCGCCGAGGACGCCCCGGTCGGCAGCGGCCAGGAGGTCCTCGCCCCGGACCGCTCGCCGAAAGGGGAGGGCGGGCGCTATTCGCTCCGTCGGGACGCCGGGGCAACCTGGAACGTGCTGGACGACCTCCAGTCGATCACCCGGCTCCCGGTCCTCGTGAAGGGGATCCTCACCGGTGAGGACGCTCGCCGCGCGGTCACGCACGGGGCTCGGGCCGTCGTTGTTTCCAACCACGGTGGACGCCAGCTGAACTCGGCCCAGGCCGCGCTGGAGGCCCTTCCCGAGGTCGTGCGGTCCGTGGGCTCGGACGTCGAGGTCTACTTCGACAGCGGGGTGCGACGAGCGAGCGACGTGCTGACGGCTCTCGCCCTCGGGGCACGCGGCGTCGGCCTCGGCCGACCGGTGCTCTGGGCGCTCGCGGTCGGGGGCGAGGCGGGGGTCGCTCGGCTCTTCTCGCTCCTTTCGACCGAGCTCGCCACCGACATGGCGCTCCTCGGCCGGCGCAAGCTGTCGGAGGTCGACCGGACGGTCCTCGGTGCTACCCGATGGTGAGTGGGCGGCAGAGCACCGCCGAGGGACCCCGAACCGCGCGGGGTCCGACTCGGGGTAGGGGGCTAGCTGTCGGCCAGCGACGGGACCCGGGACCTGAGACGGCCGTAGACCTCCATCAGCTCGAGACCGGTGCGGACCCCGACGACTCCCGAGGGGAACTCCTCGCGACGGAAGAACTCCCGAACCTCCTCCTCGCGGCCGAGCCCCGCGGCGGGGATCACGAACTGCAGGGTGAGGGCGAGAAGGTAGCTTCCCTGGGTCCGGCGCTCGTACTCTCGCAGGTTCTTGGTCATCCACTCCCACACGGCGGCCCGGCCGTTCGGGTTCCGGGCGACATGGATGAGGAGGTACATGCTGTCGCCGAGGCGGATCCCCGGCGCGAACATCTCGCCGAGCGCCCGAGCAAGGCCTTCCGAATCGGGTAGACCCCCCAGCGCGCACGCGGCGTCGAAGGCTTCGTTGGTGTCGAGTGACTTCGCCCGCGCCAGAAGGCGGTCCGCCGCCTCCGGGCCCCCGTGGCGCGCATACGCCCAGACGATCGCCGGCCGAAGCGCCGGCTCTTCCGTACCGATCTTCTCGAAGCGGCCGGCGAACTCCCGCGCGACATCGTCGTCGGCCTCGACGAGGGCCGAGGCGAGCATCTCGCGCAGGACCCCGTGAGTATCCGGCTCGTCGGGCCGCGCCGTCCACCCTAGACGCTCGAGCTGGGCGTGACAGAACCGCTGGGCCGCCTGCCGGAACGGAGGCGCCTCCCGAAGGTACGGGAGGAGCTGGTCGAGGGCGCTGGCGACCTCCGCGACCGTCATGTAGTCCTCGGCCGACCGCACCGACAGGACCGTCCGGACGTACTCCTCCAGCGAATAGTCGCCGGAGAGGAGGAAGGCTTGGGCGTCGTGGAGGAGGCCCCATCGGTCGAAGGGGGTCGTCTCCATGATCCGGTCGAACAACACCGCCCGATGCTCCGGGGGGTACAGGGTGCGGTAGAACCCCGTGCGCCCCGGGTTCAGGTGCAGCGAGGTCGACTTCGAGACCTGCATGTCGACCTCGCGGGAGTCGAACTGCATGGACCGACGCATCCCCGCGATCTCGAACGTGAGCGGGATCGGCCAGGGAAGGTCCTCGGACTCCCGCGGGAGGAAGGTGAACCGGTGCTGGGTCAGTCGGATCGCCCCCGCCTTCTCCTCGACCACGACGCACGGGTGGCCCGGCCGGTCCACCCACGCCCTCATCACCGCCGCGACCTTTCGCCCGGAGCTCTGCTCGACCGCCGACCACAGGTCGTCGCTGCGGGCGTTCCCAAAGGCGTGCCGTCGGAGGTAATCCGAGATCCCGCGCTGGAAGGCGTCGGGCCCGAGGTACCCTTCGAGCATCCGGAGGAGCTGGCCGCCCTTGAAGTAGGTGATGTCGTCCGCCCGGGCCATGATCTCGCGCGGGTCGACGGAGTCGGGGGCCACGGGGTGCGTCGCCCGAAGCGAGTCCGCGAACTGTCCGCGCCGGGTACGGATCAGGAACTCTCCCCACGCGTCCGACCTCAGGTGGGCCCGTTCGGTGATCTTCGCCACGACGAACATCGCGAAGGACTCGTTGAGCCACAGGTCGTTCCAGTCGTGCAGGGTCACGAGGTCCCCGAACCACTGGTGGGCGATCTCGTGGGCGATGGTCTCCACGGCCAGTCGGACGCTCGCGGGGCTGGCGGAGGGGCCGAGGGAGAAGTATCCGTCGTCCCCGGCGATCGCCCCCCAGTTCTCCATCGCCGCCCAGAAGTCGGTGAGGGCGACGAAGTGGAGTTTCGGCAGCGGGTAGGCCACCCCGTAGAAGTCGCCGTAGGACTGCAGGGCCGCCTGCGCGATCTGGAGGACCTTCGCGGTGTGGGCGGCCGCCCCGGGGGTCGAGGCCACGATGACCCGGACGCCGCCGGCTCGGGACTCGGTCTCCTGAAAGGGTCCTACCCCGAGGTACACCAAGTAGGTGGACATCGGCGGCGTCGCGGCAAAGGTCCACTCCCGTCGGCCGTCGGGGAGCAGGCGAGAATCCCCTTCGGCGTTCGAGATGACCACCAGCGACGGCTGGGTCACCACCCGGAGGCGGAACACCGCCTTTTCGCTCGGCCGGTCCAAGCACGGGAAGAGGCGCCGGCACCCCTCGGGCTCCATCATCGTCGTGAGGGCCTTGCCCTCCCCCAAGCGGGCGACGAACAGGCCGGTTTGCAGGTCCTTGGCCGCCCGCCCCGAGTAGGCGATCTGCACCGGGCCCGTCACGGTGGACGGCTTGGTGATCGAGAGCCGGTGGGCGGAAGTGTCGAGGCGGAACTCCAGGGGGCGCCCGCCCTGTTGGACGGAGTGGACCGTCAGTTCTTCGCAGTCCAGCTCGACCTCGGAACGGGGCCCGAGACCGAATATCGTGAGGTCGCCCCGGAACTCCTCGCTCTCGTAGTCGACGTCGAGGTCCAGCCGGTACTCCAACGGGGCCACGGGGCGGGCAATCGGCCGCGGTGGATATCCCTGCCGGTTCGGACCGGGACCCGGGCGGGGCGGGCGGCCGGCTCCCGTGCGCTGGACCCCCGCATCGGTCCGACGGCCGGGTCGGGGCCTGTGGTCGTCGGGGCCCCGATTAGCTCTATATCCCGGGACCCGGTGTCCGCCCCGTGGCGATACTTCGGGCCAAGGTGAACGAAGGGACCCTCCGTATGCTGGAGAAGGTCCCCATATTCTCCATGCTCAGCGAACGCCAGCTCCGCGGCCTTGCGAAGGATGCCCTGGAGCGGTCCTACGCGGAGGGCGCCGAAGTGGTGAAGCAGGGAGACAAGGGGGTCGGCTTCTACCTGCTCCTCGACGGTCGCGTGGAGGTCCGCAGGAAGGGTCGACGGCTCGCCACGCTCGGCCCGGGACACTTCTTTGGAGAGATGGCCCTCTTCGACAACGAGCCGCGGACGGCGGACGTCATCGCGACGGAACCCACCCGCTGCCTGGTCCTTTCGAAGTGGGAGTTCTGGGGGTTCGCGATGTCGGAGCCCCGGATGCTGCGCGGCATGCTCGAGGAGATGGCCCGTCGACTCGGCGCCACCGACCGTTCTCTCTCCGAGTAAGCTGGCGGCGCGGCTCGCTCCCGTTCCAGCCGCTTCCTGTCGGGCCGTTCCGATTCCGCTTGCCGTCGTGCGAAAACAGGTAACCGGCCACCCCCGGGACTCCTTTCGGTTCGAAGGCTGTCGGCACGCTTGACTCACCCCGCTCCCTCTCCTCTCCATGGAGAATGCGATGGAGGGGCGAGGACCGGAGGGGCTGCTCCTGGCCGCGCGGCTCGCGGAACACCGGGCCGTGCACACCTACCGGGACCTCGAGATGCCCCGGGAGAGCTCGATGTACGTCGAGGTGTGCGTTCGCGCGGCCCTCGAGGGAGCCGCTCGCCGGGACACCGCCGGGACCCGAACTGGTGCCTGGGCGAGGCTGGCATCGGCCCTACGCCGCGCGACCGAGAGCACCCCACGGGGCCCGGCTCGAGTTGGAGAGCAGGAGGACGCCCGGGGGCGGCCAGAGGCGCCGAGGGAATTGGACTGGGCGGTCCGCTCGATCTCCGCCGCACCGATCGGACGGGTCGAGCCGGTCCGGGCAGCACCCGAGCTGGACGGGGGGGCCCTCGCGCTCGCCTTCCAGCCACTCGCCCGGCTCGGCCCCGACCGGATGGAGAGGGACTGAAGCCGGCGGCGGGGACCATGGCGCTCCCGGCCCGCCGGGCGGATGGCTTGGGGGCCGGTCCGGCAGGGAACTTGGACGCTCCGAGCGCAGGTTTTTCCCAACGAGCCTCGTACGACTAGGCGAACGACGTGGACGCGACGGACTTTGCGATCTATCGGTACCTCTCCCCGGACGGCCTCGTTCGGTTCTGGGCCTCGCGTCGGCTGGTCGACCCTCGGGTCTCCGCCCGGGAGGTCGCCGACCGGGTGGGGTTGAGCGAGGCGGGGGCCCGGGCCCGTCTGCGGAGCTTGAAGGAGCAGGGACTGCTTCGGGGCACCGAGGTGCGACCGAATCCCTCCCTCTTCGGTGCGACCACGGTCATGGCGGAGGTGCCGATCCAGACCCCCGGGGAATCCGCGCGACTGTTCCGGGACCTCTCGGACGTCGACGGGGTGATGTTCGCGCGGGACATTCTTGACGAGGAGGACCGGAAGGTCTGCGTCTACTACGTCTCCGACACCGCCGGCGCCACGACGAGACGGACCTCCCTCCTCCGGCGATTCTCTCCCACGGGCGAGGTCCGTGGGCCGACGCCCTACTGGATCCCCGCGAGCTCGCACACCCCCACGGCCCTGGACTGGAGGCTGCTGGCCGTGTTCCGGCGGCACCCGGACGAGACGCTGGCGCACTGGTCCACCGAATCCGGAGTCAGTCTCAAGACGACCGCACGCCGGTTCGGCGCCCTGCTGGACTCTCGTGCGTGTTGGTGGAGCCATGGCAGCGACTCGGAGGAGTGGCCACTCGCCCTGCTCCAGGTGTCCCTGCAGCCGGGCGCGGACCCCGCCGAGGTCTCCGCACAGCTCGGCCGGCAGAACGAGACGTGGCTGCCCGTCGCGACCGATGGGTTCGGTGTCGCGCCCGGACAGAGGGACCAACCCCTCGCCGGACTCGTCCCGGTGGAGCGGCCCGCCGCGCTCGAGCGGGTGGTACGGCGGACCCTCGAGTTGGGCGGGGTGGCCAACGTTCGTCGCACGTTCGGCCTGGGGTCCGCCACGTACACTGATTGGGTCGACGACCAGCTCGCGCGCCATCTCCCGGCGACGCGGGAGGCCCGCTGACCACGGATGCACCCTCGCAGCGCCGACCGGTCTCCCCGCGCGGACGGGGAGGAAACTGGAGGGAGGAGCGCCCGGGGGGACACGGCGCGAGCCCTTTTCTGAGCCCGTGACCTTACCATTCTGATGGCGCGACCCGTGGCCGCGGCGGCGTTGACGTTCATCGGGGGCCTATTCATCATTCTCGGCGGTTTCCTCTTCGCCGTCCTCGGGGCGTTCGTCGCCCTGCTCGGCTTCCTCAGCGGGTTCTTCCTGCTCGGGATCCTGGTCGGGTTTCTCATCCTCGTGGTCGGGGCGCTCATGCTCGCGGTGCCGGCAGGCCACGTAGTTTGGGGAGTGCTGGGGGTCGTCCTCGCGATCGCGAGCATCCCCCTGGCGTTCGGCGGGTTCCTGATCGGGTTCCTTCTCACGCTCATCGGGGGCCTCCTGGCGATCCGGTGGAAGCGACCCATCGAGCAGTGGATCACGGTCGAGGGTCGAAAGGTACCGCCGTCCGTGTAGTCCGGCCCCGGTTGACGAGGCCTAGTAGGACGGACCGGCTCCCTCTCGTCAATGGGTAGGGGGCCCCGGGACGGGAGCTCGGGCGGGCGGGGCCGCTCCCGGATGCGCCTATCGTCTCCGGGTGTGCGATGCCACCCAGCCCCGTGCGAACCGGAGGTTGTCATCGAGGCTGAGTGAGCCCTCCCACCGACGGATCGCCGCGGGAAGGGGCGTTGCCGGCGAGGCGGCGGCCGCCTCGAGGACCCCCGAGACGTACCCGCGGACCTCGGCGAGCCCGTCGACCGTCGTCACGGGACCGTGGCCCGGGACGATCTGCTCCGGGTCGAGACGCTCGATCTTGTCCAGGACCCCCAGCCAGCGGTCGGGGTCGCCGGACTCCATGCTCGGCTGAACTCCGAGGACGACCAGGTCTCCGGCGAACAGGACCCGCTCGTGCGGGAGGGAGAGGAGGGCATCGGCGGCGGTGTGACCGGCCCCGTAGCTGACGAGCTGCGCTCCCCGGCTGCCCGGCAGGCTCAGCCGGCTCACGAAGGTATGGTCGGGGGGAGCGATCCTCGATCGGCCGCTCGCCGCGAGGAGGGAGCGATTGACGTGGAGGATGAACTCGAGGTCCGTCCGGGCACCCTCGGAGCGCGCTCCCTCGAGCTGGGCCTCGAGCTCCCGGACGGCGACCTGCAGGGCGTCGTGCGTGAGCTCGGCCGTGAGCGCATCGTGCCGCTCGAGAAGGATCTCGCGGGTGCGTCGGGTACCCCAGATGGGAAGGCCCGAGAACGACTGGTTTCCAAGGGAGTGGTCGAGATGCCAGTGGCTGTTCGCGACGAGCGAGGCCGGCCGACCGAGTTCGCGTTCGGTCGCGAACCGCAGGTACCGGGCCGAGTCGGGGGTCAGCCCGGTGTCGAACACGAGCGCCGCCTCCCCGAGGTCGACCAACCCGGAGTTGCAGATGCTTTGCCCGTCACGCCGGGCGATGGCCGCGTGGATCCCTTCGCCCAGCTCCTCGAAGGTATAGTGCGGAGCCCCCGCCGTCGCCATGAGGTACCGCGGGGGGAGCGGCGCGCTCGGGATTTAGAGTGTTCGATGTCCGACGGCTCAGCGTCCGGACGCGCGGCGGGCTGCGGGCTGTTGCTGGGTCAGGCAGTGGATGGTGCCGAATCCCCAGACGAGGTCCCGGGCCCGGATGCCGACGGCCTCCCGACCGGGGAACGCCTTGCGCAGGACGTCGATCGCGTCGGCGTCGCGTGGGTCATCGAAGGTGGGGACGAGGACGGTGCGGTTCGCGACGTAGAAGTTGGCGTAGCTCGCCGGAAGTCGAAGGCCTCCGAAGAGGACGGGGCGGGGAACGGGGAGCTCCCGAACATCGAGGCGAGCCCCCCCGCGAGACCGGTAGGCATCGAGGACCTCCCGGTTCTCGCTCAGCGCCGAGAAGTCGAGGTCGCTCGGGTCGTCGGTCGTCACCGTCACGACCGCCCGGGGCCCGACGAACCGGGCCACGTCGTCCACGTGTCCGTGGGTGTCGTCGCCCAGGATCCCCCGCCGCAGCCAGATGACCTCCTCGACGCCGAGGTACTCGCGCAGGACCGATTCGAGGGCCTCCCGTCCCAGGCCGGGGTTCCGGGCCTGCGGTTCGCCCAAGAGGCACTCCTCCGTGGCGAGCAGGAGTCCGGACCCGTCCACGTCGAACGCCCCCCCCTCGCAGACCACCCACCGCGAGCCGCTGAGGGCTTTGTGGAGAGGCAGCCCGAGGTGCCGCGCGATCCACTCCGGAACCCCTCGGTCGAGCTGCCAGTTGTCGTACTTGGCCCAACCGGTGAACTTCCACTGCACCAGCGCGAGCGGTGCCTCTGCGGCGCTCGACGCCGGGCCCGTGCGAACGAAGGAGGGTCCGGAGTCCCGGGTCCAGCTCCGGTCCGTCGGACAGACGTGGAATCGCACTCGCTCCAGGTCGACGGCGCTCCGGGTAAGGACCCGACGGGCGCGTCCGAGCTGAGCCGGGCTTTGGACCAGGACCTCGACGTACTCGTCCGAGCTGAGCCGCCGGACGATCTCGGCGTAGGTCCACGGTATCGTCGAGAACTTTCCGGGCCAGTCGCTCCGTTCGTGCGGCCAGGCGATCCAGGTGGCGTCGTGGGGTTCCCACTCCGCGGGCATCCGGGCGTGCGGGCCCGGCCCGCCTCCCTGCTCGCGCCGGGCGGTCATCCCGAACCCACGGGCTCGTCCAGGTAGCGGCGGGTGATCGGGCCGTAGGCGTCCAGACGACGGTCGCGCAGGAACGGCCAGTGCTGCCGGATCTTCTCGACCTCGGCGGGGTCGACCTCGGCCACCAGGACCTCCTCCCGGTCCTTCGAGCCCTCGACCAGGACCCGACCGAACGGGTCGGCCACGAACGAGCCGCCCCAGAATTCGATGCCCGGTCCGTCGACCCGATCGCCTCGAACGTCCCCGTGCTCGAGGCCCACCCGGTTCGGGACCGCCACGTACACCCCGTTCGCGATCGCGTGGGCGCGCTGGACCGTCTTCCATGCGTCGTGCTGGGCCTCGCCGAACTCCTGCTTCTCCCCGGGGTGCCACCCGATGGAGGTCGGATAGACCAGCAGCTCGGCGCCCGCCAGTGCCGTGAGTCGCGCGGCCTCTGGGTACCACTGGTCCCAGCAGATGAGCACCCCCACCCGCCCCGCGTGGAGCCCGAACGACCGAAAGCCGAGGTCGCCGGGGGAGAAGTAGAACTTCTCGTAGTACAGGGGGTCGTCCGGGATGTGCATCTTCCGATAGACCCCCGCGAGGCGCCCGTCCCTCTCGATCACCGCGACCGTGTTGTGATAGACCCCGGCCGCCCGACGCTCGAAGACGGGCGCCAGGACCGCGACCCCGAGTTCTCGGGCCACCGTGGAAAGGCGGTCGACCGTCGGCCCCGGGATCGGCTCGGCGAGGTCAAAGAGCGCGTGGTCCTCGCGCTGGCAGAAGTACTGGGCCCGGAACAGCTCGGGCAGAGCGACCAGGTCGGCTCCGCGCTCTTGGGCCCGACGCAGATGGTGGACGGCTCGCTCCAGGTTCTCGTCGGGGTCCGGGGTCGCGGACATCTGGACGATGCCCACGCGGAACTTCGAGCGCGAACTCACGCCCGGCACCCCTGAGTCGTCACCGCGGAGAACCCCGAGGTGGGAGGCACGATGACGGATAATGGCCTTGCGGCGCATCCCCCCGCTTCTCGCCGGGCACGGGGACGTCGCGGCGCTCGTCGTGGGCCTCCACGGCGGGACTTATTAGACCTCGAGGCCGTTTGTATCACCGAGCGCGCCGTCGTGTCGGACCGCGAGAATCTCTTCAAGCCCATCCACAAGGGAATCCGCGCCATGGTGTACGAGCTCGGGCTCCGTCTCGGGGTCACCGACTTTGCTAGCCTGAACGAGTCGAATGAGATCGCGCTCCAGCTCAAGCACGACCTAATCGACTCCCGGGCCAACTGCATCCTCTGCCTGCTCTACGCCCACTCTCGGCACGAAGAGAAGGATTTCTTTTCCGCGATGGTCCCCTTCGATAAGGACCTCGTGGAGTTGATGATGGGGGAGCATCGAGAGCTCGGCAAGCAGATCGCCCAGCTCGGCAAGACCTGCGACGAGCTCGTGGGCCTCACGGACCGGGCCCGCCGGATCGAGGTCGGGGACCGGCTCTGCCTCGAGGCCAACGACCTCTTCGCCGCCTACCTCGCCCACCTCAACAACGAGGAAGCGACGCTCGTCCCTGTGATGTGGGAGCGGTTCACCGACGAGCAGCTCCGAGCCTTCCGTGCCCAGTTCTACAACCACGTGCCCCTTCCGCGGTTCGAGGAATGGATGCGATGGACCCTTCCGGCCCTCAACCCGGAGGAGCTCGAGATCCTGGTGAAGGGGATGCGCACCGACCCGGCCCCGAACCGCTACCGGGACGTCCTGCGCGTCGCCGAAGCGACCCTGCCGACCGACCGGTGGGGACCGATTCGCTCCCGACTGGACTCCTCCGCCTCGACGACCGGGTAACCGAGGCCTAGGGTCGCCGAGCGCCGAGGATCTTCCGAACAGGTTCGTTGTCGGCGTAGACCTGCCACTCGGCGAGCTGGCCGCCTCGCACCACCGCACGCCACGCGGCGGGGAACGACCATCGATTGGCATGGGGGAGCTCGGCCCCCACCGCCACCGTTCCGCTCGCCGTGCCGAAGAGCGCGACGACCGACCCCATCGTCAGATGGTCCCGGAGGACGATCCGGTAGTCCGGATACGTCGTGAAGTACGACTTCCAGGCCTCGATCATCCGCTCGCGACCCCGGACCTCCTGGCCCAGCGAGTCGATGAACCAGAAGTCGGGCGCCATCAGTGCCGACATCGCATCCAGGTCGTGCCGGTTGATCTCGTTCACGTACTTGATGGCGAGGCGGTCCGGCTCCAGCTCGGGCATCGAGAGGTCCCCCGGTCCGCGCTCCGGCGAAAGGAGCTCTCCGAGGGGAATGAACTCCCGGGATAAGCATCTCGCGGCGGCGCCCGGTGCCCTCGAGTGAGGCTCAAGTAGACCATCGCGGTCCTTCGCCTCCGATGCGGAAAGCGGGCGGCGGGTCGTGAAGCCCCCCGCACAGGCCGGCCGATGGTTGCTCGTGGCGGGTCTGGTGGCGCTCGCTCTCCTGCTCGTCGTCGTGGGAGTCGTCTACCTGGAGCTGCCGGCGGGTAAGGTGTCCGTCTCGTCGATCCACCTGAGCGCCCCGACCGACCCGTGTGGGTTGAACGGGGCGAACCTGGTCGGGTTCACGGCGGACGAAGGAGCGTCAGTGCACGAGTCGGTGACGGTCCACAACGCCAACTCCACCTCGTCCTGCACCGTCCGCTCGATGACCTCGGCCACCTCGGGGTTCTCGGTCGCGAGCTTCACACCGGTCGAGATTCCCCCCGGGTCGAACGGGACGCTCGTGTTCTCGATCCAGGTCCCCGATTCGGCGTTCAGCGGTTCGCTCACGCTCGACCTGAGCTGACCGTAAGCGAAGTCGGCCCCGGAACGACCGCGGAGCCGGGCACGGGCCGAGCCGGGGAACCGCGCGCCGGCCCGTCGGCGGCCCCCGCCCCTCGCCCCTCAGGGAGTCACGGTCGAAGGATTGAGGGCAGACTCCAGGAGCTTCTGCTCGATGAGCGCGATCGCCTCGGAGACCGAGGACTTGCTTCGGTTCAGCTTCCTGGCCAGGTCCGTCAGGGTGATCTTGCGCGGGACGGCAAAGTACCCCTCGGCCATGGCCCGCGCCAGGAGCACCTGCTGGTTGCCGCTCAGGTTCGGCAGGTGATTGCGGAGCGGACGCCGTCGGATCGAAACCACCTGGGCGCGCGGGTCGGACCTGTGCGCGTAGTCGAGGACCTGCTGGAACTCCGGGCTGCGAGCGACCACCTCGATGCGAATCGAGCCGCCTTGGATCCGAATCGGGAACTGGAGGGGGAGGCCGAGCCCGCGGAACAGGTAGACCACCGGCGGGTTCCGGTACGTGATCCGGTACAGGGACCCGTCGCCGACCTCGGCCAGCGCGTCGACCTTGACGACATCGGAGAAGGTCGCGATCTCGTGGGACCAGACTCCCGGGGGGCGGCCGCTGATCCAGTAGTCGGACACCGAGACGTTCGGGTTCACGACACTCTGGTTCAGGACCTCGAGGTGAACGCCGGGGTGGGCGGAGCTGAACAAGGTCGTCCACATTCCCTTGGGCGTCCGCAGCTGGAGCGTGGCGATCAGCAGCCGGTCGGGCCCGGAGGTCCCTCCCTCCGTCGCGGGGTCGCGGGAAGGCTCCACCCGGCGCCCTGCTCGGAGGCTCGGTGCGGTGCGATGACGGAGCCGGGTTAATCGAGCCGAAGAGGCGGCCACGTCCCTATGCACTCCTTGCGCACTTCCCGGGTGAAGGCGTTCCGGGAACCGAGAAGCGGCCCCTGGCTAATAAACCGTAAAGGCGGGCCGCCGACGCCCGAACGACGCCTCCGCCCGCTCGCCCGTCGGCCCGAACCCGTTCGGGCGCCCGAAACTGTTCGGCGAAGCGGCTTGCTCGCGGCGCCCCCTGGTCCGATTGGCGGGCGACCCGCCGAAGGCAGCAATGACCGTCGATCGACCCAGCACCGCCGCACCCTCCCCGCCGACGGGCGCGAGCGGTCGAGGGTCCCGCGGTGAACCCTCGTCGCCCTCCCGCGACGTTTCGGCGGGCAGCGAGCCGGTCTCATCCGGTACGCCCCGCGGCGACCCCCCAGGCTCTCCTCCTCCGGCGGGAGGGTTCGTGTTGCCGACCCCGATCATCGAGCGACCGGTCTCTCTCCTCGTCTACGGCAGTTCCCTCGCGACGGTGAACCTCACCCTCTACGCACTTGCGGAGGCGGCCAACCCAGAGTTCCTTTGGATCAACGTTCTCGGCCGGAACGAGCCTCCGAACATCGCGGACCCCGCGATCCTCGGCTGGGTCCCCCGGGACCGCCTCCTCACCTTCGAGGAGTCGGAAGCGACGAAGGTGGGCCGCCCGGTCACTCCCGCCGGGATCTCGAACCTGATCGCGCAGGACGAACCCGTCCGGGACCTGAGCCGCCTGATCGCGTTCCTCCGGCTCCCGGACCCCACGCAGTGCTACCTGGCGACCGAGCCGGCGGGCGGGAAGCCCGGCCTCGTCGCGGTGCCGAATACCCACCGGGTCGCATCGGCCTGGGCCGATGCGAAGGTCGAGCCGATCCTCGAAGCCCACCTCCACGCGGGATACTCCCTCTTCGTGGGATACTCGGAGGTCGTGGGGGATCATCGTCGCCCGGTCGGGCCGGGTCGGGGCGCATTCGATTACGTGTTCCGAGTGACGGGCGATGGGCTCCATACCTGGAAGGAAAGCCGTCTGGTCTGCGAGCGGGGGATCCCGGAGGCCGCGTTCCAGACCGGGTCCGAGTTCCCGCTGGCGAACCTACCGTTCGTCGCGTCGGTCTTTCACCGGGCCCTCTCCGAGCCCCGGGCAGGGATGCCCAGACCGTAAGTTCGGGACCCCGGGTGCGCCGGGGTCGTCGCGCCCTGAGCCGGGCGCACATGTGGGCGGCCGACGGACCTCGACGACCGGGCGACCGCGCGGGTCATCCAGGGACGCTGGGGGAGGTATCCATGGCCATGTCGCGCTGCGAGTGCACCCACGCCACTTCTTTTCGGTAGCCGAGCTTCTCGTTGATCGCCCACATCGGGAGGTTCAGGGAGTCGTTGAACGTCTGGATGTACCGGAATCCGTGCTCCCGTGCGTACTCCACCGTCCTTCGCTTCAGCTCGGAGGCCACCCCCCGCCCCCGCAACTCCTTGCGCACGGCCGTGAACTCCTGGTCGAGTCCCGTCGGGTCGCCGGCGATCCTCGCGAGGTTGCTGACGGCGATATACCGCTCGCCCCGCCGGGCGAGAAAGTAGGCGGTGGGAAGGGCTTCCGGTCGCGTGATCTCTACCTCGACGAATCGCGGGAAGGTCACGGGCGTGTAGGGCCCCATGCGGGGGACATCCCCCCCGACCTCGAGCGAAAGGTCGTAGAGCCGGCGGCGCACCTCCTCCCGGTCGGGACCCTCCTCGGCCAGCGTGGTCACGGTGATCCCGTCCCGAGCCAGCTGCTCGGTCCGGTCGGGGAAGTCGGCCGCCGCGGCCACCTCGAGGCGCGACTGCCAGGTACGACGGCGTTCGTGGAAGCCCCATCGGGTCATGAATCGAATCCACGGCTCCTGGTCGGCGCGCGCGCTGGCCCAGAGCGTGACCGCCTGGCGACGGCTCGCCTCGGCCAGGATCGCTCGAGCGATCGCCGAGCCGATACCGCGTCCCGCGTGCACTTGGTCGACGGCGGCCCCGACCCAGAACTTTCGGGGATCGAACGTCCATGGCGGGGTAAAGAGGAGCCCGAACCCGACCGCCTCCCCGCGGGAACGGTCCTCCACTACTTGCTTGACCTGCACGAACGGGGGTTTCCTGAGCCAGGCATCCCACTCGCGCAGCGCGTCGGGGCTGCTCGGTCGCTGGGGGTTACCCTGGGTGGCGACCCGGGCCTCCGCCGGATAGTCGCGGTCCTCGAAGTCGCGGAGCCGGTACCGGGCCTCGTCCATTCGCTTCGGCTGAGAGGAGCGACCCCCGACTAAAGCCCCTCGCCCGGCACGGTCGAGGGGTGGCGGGGGGAGGGGGGCCGAGGGCCGGACCACGCCCCTCGGCGGCCCAGGGGCTCAATGCGGTAGACCTAGCCAGACCACGCCGACCCCGTAGAGTGCCAGGGCGGGTACGAACGTCATCGCCAGGTCGTCGTCCAGCCAGGGAAGCTTCGGTCGCTCCGATGCGACCCCGAGGAGTGCCGCCAGCATGGCCAGACCGAGGGAGTCGACCAGGGGCCATCCTCCCAGGACGGCCATTCCCACGACGGCGAGCAGGAAGTAGGTCACCGCCGGCACCCCCCACAGGTAGGCGCCGCGCACCCCCCGGAGGCGGAGCTCCCCGACCAGCGGGTCGACCCACGCTACCCCGAGGATCACCGCGGCGGCGATTGGCAGAGGGAAGAGCAGGATCGCCCCGGCCAGCGCCACGGCGTAGAAGACGAAGCTCGCCACCCGGTGCTCTTCGTAGGGACGGATCGTCGGCAGCTGAAGGCCCGCGACGTGCCGCAGCAGCTCGAGAAGGAGCGCGACGCCCAGCACCGCGAGAAGGACGTACTCCTTCGGCGCGACAACGAAGAAGTCCGTGGGGACGAGGTAGTAGGCGAGGACGAGGGCGCCCGCCCCGTGAATGATCCGCCGCCAGGCGCGGTCCCCCAGCTCCTCGTCTCCGCCCAGGCGCCGGCCGAGCCAGGCACGGAAGCGGCCGCCGGTGTGCAGGCGAGGGGGCATCGCGCCCGCAGGGCCGCGCAGGGGTAAGCGCTTCGGGCCGATCGCCGGGGGCCGAAGGGTTGTTAGCGCGGGCCCAGTTCGGTGCCCTCGCGATGCGTCCGAGCGCCACGGCGGTCCTCGTCCTCCTCTGCGCGCTCGCCACGCTGGCCCTTCTCGTCGGGACGACCTTCGGGGGGTTCGCCTTCCTGATCGTCGTGATCTTCCTGCTCACCGTCGGGGTCGGCTGGGGGGTGCGCGAGGTCGCCCCGAGCGCTCCCTGGCTCCTGCCCACTCTGCTCGTGCTCGGCGTGGCCATCTCCGTCACGTCCATCCTCACGGGCCTCCTGAACGGGCTCTCCGACGAGCCGTACACGACCCCGGCGTACGCGGCGCTGGGGTGGGGACTGTACACGCATCCCGCGACCGTGACCTACGTCCAGTACGGCACGACCCACGTCGACTACTCGTACTACGTCTACCTCCCCCTCCTGACGTTCATCCAGGTCCCCGGGCTCGACTACCGCTGGCTCTCCCTGGCCGCGTGGGGCGCCGGGGTCTATCTGCTGCGCCGGGACCCGTTCGCCGCGGGCGGCTTCTCCGCCCCGTGGATCCCTCTCCTCGCCGCCAACGGGCAGAACGACTTCGTCCCCCTCCTCTTGCTGACCGTGGCGCTGGCGGTTCGGCCACCTCGTGGGCGGTGGGCCGCGGAAGTCGTGGGCCTCGCGCTGAAGCAAACTGCGAACGTCGTGATCTTCGCCTACCACCTGGCACGACGCGAGTACCTGCGGGCCCTAGCGGCCGTCGCCGTCACCGCCGCGATCCTCGCTCCCTTCCTCTGGATCGATGCGGGCGCGGTCTACTGCCATGTGGTCGTCGGGAGCTCCGTCAACACCTGCGCGGCCCGGCCCTGGACCTTCTTCGTGTTCAAGCGGAATTACTGGCTGTACCCGAGCTGGGTCGTCGTGGTGTTCCACCGCCCGCTCGGGCAGGGGCTAGAGCGCCTCCGCGCGCGCCTCTCCTCGCTGGGCTCCTCCCGAGGGTCGCCCCCGTAGGGCGGGTCGTCGCCCGAAGCGTTTTCTCCCGGGGCGCTACCCCGACGCCATGAAGGTCACGGTGCTGGTGGGGAGCAAGTCCGACCTCGAGGTCGCCGAGAAGGTACGGACCCGCCTCCAGAGCTTCCAGGTCCCCTGCGAAGTCCACGTGGCCTCGGCCCACCGCAATCCGGACAAGGTCGACCGGCTCGTCGCCGACCCCGCGACGGACGTCTTCATCGCGATGGCCGGTCTCTCGGCGGCTCTCCCCGGCGTGGTCGCCGCGCGGACCCTCCGCCCCGTGATCGGGGTTCCGCTGCATCGGGGGCTCGGGCTCGACAGCCTCTTGTCGGTGGTCCAGATGCCGCCCGGCATCCCGGTCGCCGCCGTCGGCCTCGACTCCTCAGAGAACGCGGCGCTGCTGGCCACGGCCATCCTGGCGCTCAAGTATCCGGAACTGAACGAGCGACTCACGGCCTACCGCGCGAAGTGGCGGGAGGAGCCGGAGGGGACCGGCACCAAGGCGCCATGAAGGACCCAGAAAAGTTCGTTACCGAGGCGGTCGCGAAGCTCCGCACCGAGGTCCCGGAAAGGGCGATCATCGCCGCGTCGGGGGGGATCGACAGCACCGCCGCCGCCGTCCTCGCCGAGCGGGCGCTCGGCGAGCGGGCCCGGGCGATCTTCGTCGACACGGGGTTGCTTCGGGAGGGGGAGGTCGAGACGGTCTCGGCCCTGTTCCGCTCGGCGGGGCTTCGGTTCGAGGTGGTCTCCGCGGCGGACCGGTTCCTCTCGGCGCTCGAGGGGGTCGCGGACCCCGAGGAGAAGCGGCGGCGCATCGGGACCGCGTTCATCCGGCTCTTCGAGGAGGAAGCGGGCCGCTTCGGCACGGACCGGCTGATCCAGGGGACGATCGCGCCCGACTGGATCGAGAGCGGGGGCTCGCTCCGGGACACGATCAAGACCCACCACAACGTAGGGGGGATCCCGACCGACTCCAGGCTGCGGCTGGTCGAGCCGCTTAGGGACCTGTACAAGGACGAGGTCCGGGCCGTGGCGAAGTTCCTGGGGATCCCGTCGCCCGACCGACAGCCGTTCCCGGGCCCCGGCCTCGCGGTGCGCGTGGCGGGACCCGTGACGGCCGAACGGGTCCGACGGGTCCGGGTCGCCAACGCGGTGGTCGAAGAGGAGGTCCAGCGGGCCGTTCGAGAGGGGACGATCGCTCCGCCGTGGCAGTACTTCGCGGTCCTGCTTCCCGTGCGCACGGTCGGGGTCCTCGGGGACAACCGGGTCCACGGCGAGGCGGTGAGCGTGCGGGTGGTCGAGTCGATCGACGCCATGACCGCCACGGCCGCCGGGCTGCCTCGCGCGGTGCTGGCACGCATCTCCGAGCGGATCACCCGCGCCCTCCACGGGGAAGTGGTCCGCGTGCTCTACGACATCACCGACAAACCCCCGGCGACGATCGAGTGGGAGTGATGGGCCCTTCGCGAAGAGCTCATCTGAGCGGCGATGCGTGGGGCGATGAAATGCCCGCGGTCCCTCCCGAACCCTCCAAGCGAACGATCCAGCTGCCCGAGGAACTGGTCCGCGCCCTCGAGGAGAGGATGCGGGGCTCCTCGTTCGACTCGGTCGACGCCCTCGTGACGTTCATCCTCGGGCGACTCCTCGAACAGCCCGGAGAGAGCACGTTCAGTGCGGACGACGAGCGTCTCCTGCGCGAGCGGCTCCGGTCCCTCGGGTACATCGACTAGCCGTCCCGGCGGGGCCGGCCACCGACCTCGACTGCCGGGGGGTCGCGCGACTCGCGTCCAGCGCCTGAGCTCCCCGAGAATTGCCTCAGCGGGTCGGTCTTCATAGAGCCACGGCCCGGCCCGGTGGGGAGTGGGCGTGCGGAAACGCTATTCGGGGGGTCCGACTCGGACGCTGCCGTGCTGAGCTGTCCCTTTTGCGGCTCGTCCGAGACGGACCGCTTCGAGGTCGAGGGTCATCGGTTCCTTGTGTTCGGCTGCATGTTCACCCCGGAGGTCGAGCCCGGGCTCACCGACGACGAGATCTCCGAGCGGCTTGCGCGTGTGTTCGCGTCCCAGGGACAGGCATACTTCCGCCGAACGTGCGACACGCTCCACGTCTACGTTGCCAAGGGAGACGGCGCGCGGGTCCTCGCCTCGGCTCGGGGCGATCCGTCCTCGTAGTCGGTACGATTCGCCACGCCCCCGAGACCCGCGGAGGGGCGGCGCCCCCGACTAGGATATACTCTCTGCACCGCATCCGACGGCCTGGACAATCGCGTCGAGACGGCGAAGGAACATGGGTGAATTCCGGTACCAACGAGTCCCGCTCCCCGAGGAGAGCAAGGACGAGCGGATGGAGACGTTCGGCGAGATCCTCCAGTCGTACACCCCGGAGGAGGCGGTCCTGGAGGCGAGCCGGTGCCTTCAGTGTGCGATGCCGTACTGCGTGCAGGCGTGCCCGATCACCCAGGACTGTCGCGGCTACATCGGACTGATCGCCCAGGGGAAGTTCGACGAGGCGGCGGTGCTGACCCTGCGGGAGAACCCGCTCGCGACCGTGCTGTGCAAGACGTGCTACCACTACTGCGAGGAGGACTGCGTGATGGGCGGCCGCGGGGTCCCGATCGCGATCCGTCACCTGAAACGGGCCGCCCTCGAGCTCGGGAAGTCCGACCTCCTCTACGTCGCGAGCGCCCCCAAGAACGAACGGGTGGCGGTGGTCGGCGGGGGGCCCACGGGACTGATGGCCGCCTGGGAGCTCGGCGTGCGGGGCTACGGCGTCACCGTCTACGAGATGCAGCCGTTCCTCGGCGGGCAGGTCGACACGATCCCGAAGTACCACCTGGCCGACGGGGACCTTGACCTCGACCTCGCCCGGCTCCGGAACCTCGACATCACCTTCGTCACCGGAAAGAGGGTGGGCGCGGAGTTCACGCCCGAAGAGCTCCTCCAGGAGGGATACCTGGCCGTGCTGATCGCGATCGGCGCCTCCGACCCCCGCGCGCTCGGGGTCCCCGGCGAACACCTTCCCGGCGTCTTCCCGGCGCTGCCGTTCCTCCTCGGGCTCAACAAGGGGCCCGAGGGGAGCCTCTTCGGTCGGAAGAACCGCAAGGTCGTGGTGGTCGGAGGGGGCGACGTGGCCCTGGACGCCGCCCGATCCTGCGAGCGCCTGACCTGCGACGGCGGTTCGGTCACGGTCGCCTATCGGAGGGGACGGGAGGAGATGCCCGCCGGCGACGAGGAAGTGGACGGAGGGGCCTACGAGGGGGTCCAGTTCCTGTACAACCGCACCCCGGTCCGCATCCTGGGGACCGAGCACGTCGAGGGGATCGTCCTCCAACGGACCGCGCCTGGCCCCCCGGACTCTCGGGGGCGACCGACCGCGGTCGTCGTCCCGGGGAGCGAGGAGACCGTGGTGTGCGACACGATCGTCGTGGCGGCCGGCGAGACGGCCGACGCGAGCGGGCTCCCGTCGGAGCTCCACCTCAACCTCTCCTCCCATCCCTGGCCCCAGGGGGCCAAGGAGGATTGGATGACCGACGTCGACGGGGTGTTTGCGGCTGGCGGCAAGTCGGTGGTCTACGCGATGGCGGCAGGAACCCGCGCCGCGGTCGCGATTGACACCTACATCGCGAGGAAGAAGGGTCGCGCTCCGACCCCTCGCCCGAACCCGTTGGGAGGCCCGCCGCCGCCCCCGTTCCCCCCGGGCTACGGGGGACCCACTTGGCACCTGTGAACGCGGCGAGAGCCCGCACGCTGCCTAAGTAGGGGCGCTACCTCGGAGCGGCATGGCCACCGACGCGCCCGTGACGTACCGGAAGCTGACCCCGAGAGAGGAAGCGGTGATCGTCCGCCGCGGGACCGAGCCCCCGTTCTCCGGGGAGTACGAGCACACGACGGCGGAAGGGACCTACGTCTGCAAGCGATGCGGCACTCCCCTCTACACCTCCGGCTCCAAATTCGACTCCGGGTGCGGATGGCCCAGCTTCGACCAGGAGCTCCCCGGGGCGGTCCGCCATCTCCCCGACTCGGACGGAGAGCGAGTGGAGATCCGCTGCGCGCGCTGCGACGCCCACCTCGGGCACGTGTTCGTCGGGGAGCACTTCACGCCGAAGAACACGCGGCATTGCGTGAACTCGATCTCCCTCCTCTTCGTCCCGAAGGGCGGGAGCCTCCCGAAGCCGTAGTCGCGGTCGGGCAGAGTGGCCCGTGAGCGCAACCGGCTCCCTCCTTACCTCCCTCGAGTGCCGGGCCTGCTGTACGCAGGTCGAGCCGGACCACCTCGTGGGCACGTGCCCGACGTGCGGTCACGCGCTCCTGGCGGTCTACGACCTGAGCCGACTGGACGCTCGGGGCTGGTGGTCATCCCTCGCGGCCCGTCCCCGGAACCTCTGGCGCTACCGAGAGCTGCTGCCCGTGCGTGACTCCGAGAAGGTCATCACGCTGGGTGAGGGGTTCACTCCGACCCTGTCGCTCGCGGAGGCACCCGAGGCGCCCGGGGTCCGACTGCTCCTGAAGGACGACGGGCTGATCCCCACCGGGTCGTTCAAGGCGCGGGGGATGGCGGTTGCGGTCTCCCGCGCCGTCGAGCTCGGCGCCGCGGCCCTGTTCGCCCCGAGCGCTGGGAACGCCGCCATTGCGCTAGCGGCGTATGGGGCGCGCGCGCGGATCCCCGTTCGGGTCTACCTCCCCGACCGGAACACCGCGGGGGTTCAGGAGGTCTGTCGAAGGTACGGTGCCGAGGTCACCGCCGTCCCCGGTACGATCCGCGATGCCGGAGAGGCGGGACGGACCGCGGAGAAGGGCCGGGGCTCCTTCGACATGTCGACCCTGAGGGAACCCTACCGGGTCGAGGGAAAGAAAACGATGGGCCTCGAGA
Organism: Thermoplasmata archaeon; assembly: GCA_035501555.1. Taxonomy (GTDB): domain Archaea; phylum Thermoplasmatota; class Thermoplasmata; order Lutacidiplasmatales; family UBA184; genus Lutacidiplasma. Next base: position 44,565 of record DATJWA010000013.1, read on the forward strand.
TCGTGGAGCAGGCCGGAGAGCAGGGGTTCCCGGACGCGGTCGTCTATCCCACCGGAGGGGGGACTGGTTTGGTGGGCATGTACAAAGCCTTCCAGGAGTTGCGAACGCTCGGGCTCTGCGAGCGGATCCCCCGCCTGTACGCGGTCCAGCCCGATGGCTGTGCCCCGGTGGTGCAGGCGCTCCGGGACGACGCGCCTCGGGTCACCCCGTGGGCGGACCCCCACACGGTGGCGCCGGGACTTCTGGTACCGGCGCCGTTCGCCTCGGAGCGGATCCTCGAGGCCCTCCGGGGAAGCCACGGCGGCGGCGCCACCGTAACGGACGGTGAGCTTGTGGACGCGATGGGGGATCTCGCCCGACGGCACGGGGTCTCCTCCTCCCCCGAAGCGGCCGCGACGTACGCGGCCCTTCCTCACCTCGTGCACCAGGGGGCGATCCATTCGGACGAGACGGTCCTCCTCTACAACACGGGCACCGGCCTCAGCTTCTCGACGGAGGAGCTTCGGCGCGCGGCCACCGGGCGGCGCGGCGAGGACCCCGCTGCACCTCGGGCCTGAGGGGGGCCTGCGGGCGCGCGAACGGACGTCGCACGCGGACGGGAGGGCCGGTCGGCGGACCCCCGGACCGGGGGTCGTCTCGGGCGTCGCGCGCTCACCGTTTTAACCTCGCAACCGGTTTCGCGGGGCCTATGCAGCCGAAGAGGGTAGTCATCATCGGCGCCGCGGGCCGCGACTTCCACAACTTCAACACAATGTACCGTGGGAATCCGGGGTATCATGTGGTCGCGTTCACGGCCGCGCAGATCCCGAACATTTCCGGCCGTGCCTACCCCGCCGGGCTCGCGGGGCCCGGTTATCCCGAGGGGATCCCTATCGTTCCCGAGGCCGAGTTGACCGACACGATCCGTCGGGAGCACGTCGACCTCGCGGTGCTGTCGTACTCGGACCTGCCCGACCTCGAGGTGATGCACAAGGCGGCAATCTCCCAGGCGGCCGGCGCGAGCTTCCTCCTTCCGGGGCCGGGGGAGACGATGGTCAAATCGAGCCGCCCCGTCGTCTCGGTGTGCGCGGTCCGGACCGGCGCGGGAAAGAGCCCGCTCACCCGGTTCGTCTCCGCCTACCTCCGGGCGCACGGCCGGAAGGTGGCGATCGTCCGCCATCCCATGCCGTACGGCGACCTGGAAGCCCAGGCGGTGCAGCGATTCGCCACGATGGCGGATCTCGACCGGGCCCACTGCACGATCGAGGAGCGTGAGGAGTACGAACCGCACCTCCGCGAGGGGGCGGTGGTATTCGCGGGGGTCGACTACGAGCGGATCCTCCGCGCGGCCGAGAAGGAGGCCGACCTCGTGATCTGGGATGGCGGGAACAACGACGTCCCGTTCTACGTACCCGACCTGCAGTTCGTGGTCGCCGACCCCCACCGGGCCGGGCACGAGCTCAGCTACTACCCGGGAGAGACGAATTTCCGGATGGCCGACGTGATCGTGATCAGCAAGACCGACTCCGCCAAGCGCGAGGACGTTGCCTCGATCGAAGCGAACGCGGTGCGGGTGAACCCGCGAGCTCGGGTCGTTCGGAGCGCTCTCAAGGTCAGCGTCGCCGACGGGGAGCGGCTGCGCGGGCGCCGGGTGCTGGTGGTCGAGGACGGGCCTACACTGACGCACGGGGGCATGGCCTACGGCGCGGCCATGCTCGCGGCCGGGGCGCACGGTGCGATCGTCGTCGACGCCCAGAAGACCGCCGTCGGCAGCCTGGCCAAGATGTACGTGGACTTCCCGCACCTCCACCGCGTCCTTCCCGCGATGGGGTACAGCCCAGAACAGGTCGCGGAGCTGGAAGAGACCATTTCCCGCTCGGAGGCGGAGTTCGTCCTGGATGGAAGCCCGGTCGACCTCGCCCGGCTCGTGCACGTGCCGCAGCCCATCGTCAACGTAGCCTACGACTTCGAGGACCTGGGCCACGGAGTGGCGGACTCGCTGGCCGCGTTCCTCGCCGCCCACCCGAAGTAGGCGCACCACGAGGCCGACTGCGGAAGGGGACCCCGGGGGGACGACGGACCGCCGACCCCCGGCGGCTCCGTTCCGATTCGACGTCCGCATATACGGCGGGTCCTGTACCGGTGCCTGCGGCGGACCCCGAGGTACGCCGTCCGGGGGGAGCGGTGGTCGGAGGCGGCCGGGGCGCCACGACGCGAGGTCGTGATCGTCCGGACCGTAAGCGTCGTCGGCCCACCGTCGAGCGGCCGCCGCGCTCGCGACCACCGGCCGCGGACGAGTCCTACTCGGTGTACGCCGTGGCTCTGCGACTGCCGCCGAACGCGCTCGGTTCCTACTTCTCCCTCGCCCACCCCGACCTTCGGGTGGAGATCATCAACCGGATGGTGGTGGGGCGCGACCTGATGCTCGCGGAGGCCCGCATCTCGACCCCCGGCCCCGTCGACCTGGCGGAATGGACCGAAGAGCTCCGACGTTTCCGCGGTGTCGAGCAGGTCGACCTGCAGGTAGAGGGCCCGGGGCGGGTGCTCTCCCGGGTCGTTCTCTCCCGGGGCCTGGTGGAACGTGTGGTGCAGAAGCACCGGGTACTCGCCCGCTACCCCCTCGTCATCCAGGGTGGCTGGCTCCGGTTCGAAACCCTGGCGACCCGCTCGCAGATGCGTCCGTTCCTGCGGGAGGTCGAGCAGCGCGTGGGGCCGAGCCAGGTCGAGTCGATCCGCCGGCATGCGGTCTCTCTCGGGAGCCTCGGACTGACCGCTTCCCAGGACGCGGTCTTCCGGGCGGCGCTGCGGACCGGCTACTTCAGCGTGCCTCGGCGGATATCGGTCAGCGGGCTCGCGGCGCAGCTCGGCCGGAGCAAGTCCAGCACCTCGGAGATGCTCTCCAAGATCCACCAGCGACTCGCCGAGTCGGCGCTCCAGCTCGACCTGGCCCCCGTGGTTTCGAAGCAGTAGTAGGTCGAGGCGGTCGCGAGGCACCGCATCGAAGGACGGAAGAACCCTCCCGCGCTGCGGATGGACCGGAGGACGGATGTCGGAGTCGGTACTGCCGGAGCTGGTCCTGCCCCTCGAGGACCGCGACCACCACATCGGCCCGATTACCGCCCGCTACCGGCTGGTCGGCTACCTGGACTTCGAGTGCCCGCACTGCGCCCACGTCCACCCGATCGTGAAGGAGCTTGTCCGGGAGCTCGGAGACGACCTCTGCTACGTCTTCCGCCACTTTCCCCAGGCGCGCGAGCATCCCCACGCCCGGTCGGCCTCCCTGGCGGCCGAAGCGGCCGACATGCAAGGGAAGTTCTGGCTGATGCACGACCGCCTTTTCGAGAACCAGAGCGACCTTTCCGAGACGGTGCTGCACCGCCTGGCTCGCGAGCTCCCGCTCGAGATGGAACGGTTCGAGATGGACCGGGCCTCCGAGACCGCGGCCCGCCGCGTCGATGAGGACTACGCGGACGGCCAGGAGAACGGCGTCGAGGAGACCCCGACGTTCTTCGTCAACGGCCAACTCCACGTGGGTTCGTACGAGTTCCTCCCGCTCCTCGAGGCGTTGCGGGCCCCCCGGGAGTAGAACCGAGCGGGCTCGGGCGGAGTCAGGACCGCACCATAAGAGAAGGCGCCAGGATTGACTCCTTCCTCCCTCGTTCAATCCGCTCTTAGTATTGGACCGACATCACCGGGCCCATGTCGGTTCGAGGAGACATCGAACGACGCCTCGCATCGGTCCCGGGACTCACTCCACGCCAATCTCGTTACGGTCACGGGCTCGCGTTCTATGTCGGGCGCCGGGAGGTCGTCCATTTTCACGGAGACGAACGCATGGATGTCCGCCTGACCGCCGGGGTCATTCAACGGCGAAGGCGCGAGGGTGGACTCGACGACCGAGTGACGCCCGAGGGCGGAGCACCCAACTGGGTGAAGGTCCGTGTGTCCGAGGCAAGAGATGCTGCGCTCGCCGTCGACCTGGCGGAAGAAGCCGTCCGGGCGAACGCGTAGCGCTGCACGCATGGGTTCCCCTCCGATGGCTTAACCGAACTCCCTGCGTAGGATTTCGACATCAGGTCCTGGCGAGGACCCTCAGGCTGTGCTCTACTGGCTAACAGGTTCCAGCAGCCACCCTTGCAGAGGCCGAGTGCGGGATCCTTCCCGCCCCCGGTGGGACCGGGGCGAGCCGAGAGAGTCTGACCAAGCCCCCACCTCCGGCCCCGCTAGGGGGACGCGGCCCCGAGCCACGCGGGCGGGGCGGCCCCCATCGGAGTCAGGATCGGGTCGTTCCACCCGCCCGGGGTGCGCGAGAAGTGCACAGCGGGGGCAAGGCGCCGGACCCGGCCCAGCGGGGTGTCCCGCTCGATGACCTCCGGCGGGAGCAGCCGCTGCCGCAGCTTCATCACGATCGGCACCAGCTCCGCCGGCTTGGTCACGAGCGATTCGAACTGGCGGAACGGATTCGTGGCGAAGGTTCGCTCCTCGGGTGGGATAAGCCCGAGCGACAGGTACCACATGGCGTTGCGGGTAAGGCTTACCGTGACGTGGTAGCTCCCCCCCTCCTTGGCCCGGCGATACAGGGCGGCCGTCGCGCCGGCGGCGCCCATGTAGCCCGTCACATAATCGTTGATCAGCGCGGTCGGAGGCATCGACGGCTTCCCGTTCTCTCCCTCGGCCATCGCGACCCCCGATGCGGAGGAGCCGAGCATGTCGAAGCCGCCGCGCTCCGACCACGGGCCTCCCCACCCGTAGCACCGAACGCTCACGGCGACGATGCCGCGGTGGTTCGCGGCCAGCTGCTCCGGGTCGAAGCCGAAGTTCGCGAGCTTGCGACCCCGGAAGTTGTCGACGAAGACGTCGGCCTGTTTCGCCAGCGCGAGGCCCTTGGCCACGTTGTCCGGCCGGCGCAGGTCGAGGTAGGTGGACCGGAATCCGACGTTCGCGTCGTCGTACACCCACGCGTGCTCGAAGTCGTTCACCCGGTTGAACTGGAGCACCTCGGCTCCCTGCTCCGCCAGCGTGCGTCCGACCACAGGCCCGGCCACCGCGTGCGTGGCGGAGAGCACCCGGACTCCGCTGAGCGGCCGGTCTCCGGGACCGAACGGCTGAGGATCCCCTTCGGCGATCTTCCGCACGGCGATCACCGGCTCCTGGGCAAGGTACCGGCCCTGCGGGTGCTTCGCCCACTCGTCGGCGGTCCGTGCAATGCACATCGTGTGGCCGGCCTCGTTGGCCGCGTTCTCGAGCTCCAGCGAATCCCACTTGCTGATCGCGTCCGCGACGCTGTGGTGGTTGGCCCCGCAGTTGAAGAAGTTGGTCCAGGCGAACTGCTGCGCCGGGTACACGGCCGACGGATAGACCCACCGACCGTCCTTCGTCTCGAACGGGAAGACCGAGAACGGGTGCGAGTTCCCGATCGGATTCGGATAGGGCCAACCGTTGATCGTCGGGCCAAACGTCAGCTCCGGGTCGATCCCGTGGGACGACCGGCGTAGGTCGATCGAGAGGTCCTGCCCCTTTCCGGAGCGCAGCTTCCAGATCGCCGCCGCGCCCACGGCGGCCGCCATCGCGGAGAGGGCGAAGACCGAACCCAGGCGAATCGCGCTCGGAAAGATCGGATCCTGACCGGAGAAGGTGATCTTCCCACCTGTGTCGGACGGACGAACCCCGGTGCCGGCGAGCAGGCGCTCGAGCTCCTTCGGAAAGTCGAGGTCGGCGGACCCGGAGTTTGAGGTTCGGGACGCCTTGGTCATAGCGGCTCCACTGGTCGCGGATACTCGCGGTCGGTGCTTGCTCCGTTCGTTCTTCCGCATTGCTCTTCACTCCACATGGCCCAGATACATCAGCTCCCAGATCCCCGGATCGCTGGCTTGCTCGACCATCTTGCCGTCCTCGTACCTCTCGACAGTTACCGAACCGCTGAAGCGGAGGTACGCCCCGTCCACGCGCGCCATGCGGGCGAGCACGTGCTTGATCCCCGTGACCGTGTCCGCGAGCTGGTAGTCAAGGATGGTCTGGCTGCGCTGGAAGATCACTCGATAGCGGACCCGCTCGTCCTGCGTGTAGTCGTAGATCACTCGGTTGGCTACCGGCTTCTTGCTCTTCGGGTCGGTGGAGACGTCCTCGAGGACGAGCCGCACCTTGGACGCCTGGTCGGCGACGACCTGGCCGTCCTTCGCGATTAGGATCTGGGGCAGCTCGGTTCGCCCGTACTCCTTGGTAGCGTAGAGGTACGCCGCGATGACGGAGTACGGCCCGGCCTGCGCCCGACCCCAGTACCAGTGGTTGAGGAGCTTGGACATGACGACGTCGCCCCAGTTGTGGTCGTGGTAGCCGATCCCGGTGAGGGTCTGGGGCGCGGAGGTCCCCTCGGTCAGAGTGACCGTCACGCTCCCTTGAGGCACCGCCGGCATCCAGGCGAACAGGTGCTCGTCGTTGGCTCCGAAGTAGCTGAAGCCGGTTCCGGGGCGCCAGGAAGGCACCTGCCCGACGAGCTCCGCCTCGACAGTCAGGCCCTCGCCCACGACCTTGATGTGGTAGGTGTGAAGGTCCCCGCGGAAGTAGCAGTCCTTCAATCGGACATCGCAGCCTTCCTTGCTCGCTTGGAATTGTTCCGGAGTGGCGCGGATGGTCACCTGTTGCGTCGGCTTACCGGGGCGGTCGAGGTTGACGATGACCATCGGCGCTTCGCGGCCTTTCGGCTGGAGCATCCACTTCGTGTAGAAGGTAATCACCAGGGAGGAGCCGTCCTCCAGGTGAGAATCGAAGTACCACCACTCGTAGCTCCCCCGTCCGCCGGAGGTGCGCATCCCGTCCTCCCAGGGCGCGACCTGGCCCCGCGTGAGGCCGAGTCGCGCGTAGTCGTCGTCGCGGTCCGCCAATCGTGCCAACTTGACCCCGCTCATGGTTTCCCTCTCTGTTCGCTTCCCGCAGTGTAGGACTCGTGGATGGCCGGGGCCGAACTTGCCCCGCAGGACGGAATTTGGCTGGATAGTGACGGGAGGAACGGCCCCGTGCAGGACTCGGCCCTCATGCGGTCCCCGGTGGGTCGGAGGCTTCGGCCTTGTGCTTGATCTCGAGGAGCGCTGCCAGGACCGAGCGCGCGTGGACGATCGCCGTGCGGCCCACGGCGGCCTGAAGCTCGCGGTCCACCTGTTCGATGGCCGCCTGTCCGGCTCTCCCGGCGGCATGGCCTCGCTCCGTCAGCGACAAGGTCACCCGGCGGCGGTCGGACGGGTCACGGCCTCGCTCGAGATAGCCCCGGTCCACGAGCATCTCGACGGACTGGCTGACGGCCTGCTTGGAGACTCCCATGAACTTGACGATCGACTCCAACGGGGCTCCACTCCACTCCATCGCATTGAGGATGAACTCACCGGACGCCGGCACATCCGAGAGCCCGAGCTTTGCCTGGGCCCGGCGGACCGCGGCGGTGTAGGTCCCGCGGGTCGCATAGAGCAGGGCAGAAAGCGGGGCAGCCTCGTAGCGAATTCGGACGTCCCGAGCCGTCGCCATTGGTAAAGACAGCAGACAGTCAAGTATATTGACTTATTGGCGAGCTCGGCTTTGCCCGCAAACCCTCGGCTGGACGAGAAGCAGTGTCTTGCTCGAGCACTAGGCCGTCCGTAACGAAACTGATTTTCGAGCCACGCCTCTCGCGGCGGCTTAGCGATCTCCGAACATCTGAGATGCGACCGGTGGGTCCAACACCTCGGGGAAGGAGGCGACGCGAGGGCCCATATCCTCCCAGAGGATTGGCTCCAGCGGGCGTGCAAACAGGCGAATGACCTGGGATGGATTCTTCACCGCGGAGGTCGGGGCGGCGGCGGCGCTGACCGGCTTGATCTTTGTCGGCATTTCGATCAATCTCAAGCGAATCCTCGCTCTCCCCATGATTGCGAATCGCGCTCTCCAGTCTCTACTGATCCTCATCGCGGCGCTCGGAATCTTGTCGCTCCTTCTGGTCCCGGACCAATCCGACCTCCTCGCAGGGGTTGAGGTAATGGGGGTCACGTTTGCCATGCTGGCGGTCCTGAACGGGATTGAGATCCGAAGCTGGAGGTCCATCGAACCGAAATGGCGTCGGATTCTAGCGCAGCACACCCTTGAGATTCAGATCCCAAGCGTCTTCTTCCTAGTTGGTGGTGCCCTGCTGGCGGGCGGCCTTCCATCCGCATTGAACTGGTTCGTTCCAGCGACCCTGTTGAGCTTTCTAATCGGGTTCATCGAGGCCTGGGTGATCACGGTCGAGATTCTCCGCTGAGGGTTAGGCACTCCAACCCAAGATCCCGTCAGATGGGGGGAGGAGGTCGGCCCGGTCGGCTTGGTCCGAGAACTTGTTCTTCCGCAGCGGTCCAGTCTTTGTGCGAGAAACTCACATTTTCAGCGGTGCAGGGTTTTTGGGCAACCTCGTCTACCTCGCGAGAATCAGGTAGGCGAATCCGAGAGCACCTCGGTATCCGCGCTCGTACTGCTCACGCCGCTCCTCCGCAAGGCGACGCGCGCGCGCCCCGATGGGCGTGCGGGGTTCACGTTCGGCGATCTCGTTGAGATCCTGGATCCAGGTCGACTCGAACTCGTCCCATTCGTCGGTGCTCGCTGAGTCGGCGGAGCTGACGGTCCAGCCTGATGACTCGGCCAACTCCTGAACCGCTCCGAAGGATGGAGGGAGGTTACCGAACATCTCGGTGAGTCCGGGCGATGGGGGCCGCGCCCAGAATCCGCACCCGAAGAGCAGACGACCCGCCGGCTTGACCCTTGGGTGCAAACGAGAGAGTGCGCCGGAAACACTTCCCCACGCGTGATCAGCCCCAATACAGATCACCCGGTCGCCTCTTCCCCCGTAGTGGACGATGTCGCCCTGGACAAATCGGACGCGCTGGCCGATTGATTGAGTCTGCGCGCTCGATCTCGCTCTGTCCAAGTGCGCGGGGTTATGGTCGATTCCCTCCCCGGTCGACGCGGGAGAGTCGGCCAGCGCACGCAAGAGTAGTCCGCCCCAACCGCAGCCCAGGTCAACCAGGCGCGCCTCGGGCGGGGGGTTCAGTGCCGCGAGGAGCCGGTCGGCGTGGACAGTCGAAAGAGGCGTGTTCCAATTCAGCTGGAGATGCGAGAGTGCCCGCAGGAGCTGCTCATCGCTGGTCGCGACGTCCACGTGCTCCTCGCGAGTATCGGCGTCGCCCCAGATAACGGGTGGGGAGTGGAGAGCGACGTCCGTCGGTCGCTTCGGGACCGAAAACAGCCCTTACGTCGCTCCCCCGGGGGGCCGACGCACGGCACGCAGGGGACGTTCCGAGACGGGTTGCGCCCACGGCATGGAAAGGTGGCCGCGGCGCGCCGGGATCCAAGCTCGTGTTCAAGGTTGCCAGGGCTCCCGGTGCGTCCACGGCTTCTGCCCGGGCTGAACCGGGTCACAGGCGATCCACGCGGTACCATTCTCATCCTCTGTCGGCGACTCGCTCGGCCCGCTCTGCCCGAGTCGAGGTGACGACCGCTGGCGGACCCCGAGGCTGGAGGTGACATGGCCTCGAGGCAACCCAGTCCCGGAGAGCTCCCGGGTCCCTGGAGTGACTCCAGCGAGAGCGCGGCAGAAGTCGATTGGCACCGGAGTGAGGTGCCTCGGGAGCAGACTTCAGGAGGTGCTCGGAGGTAGTCGAACCGCGGCGGACAGGGATAAGTGGGCGGGTACTCTCGGTCGCGCTGGGAGTCTCCCATGGTCTCGGAACTGGAGACGATTCGCGCTTGGTTCGACTACCTGGCGGAAGCGCGTCGCGGGTATCTCGACACGTTCGCAAGTCTGCCGCCGGCCGAGCTGACGCGCGATCGGGGGGCCTCGTACCCGACGCTCCTCGACATCTTCGGACACTCTCAGGGCGCGTTCTACTTCTGGATGAAGGACTGCGCGCGCTTTGAGTTCCCGGCCCAAGAGCCCGACTCCAGCAGCCCGCCCAACCTCGCGGATGTGAGGAAGGACGAGAAGTACATTCAGGCCCAGATCCGGCGCGTGATGTCGGAGCTGACCGACGCCGACCTGACCCGAACGGTCCATCGGGAGAAGGACCATGGATCCTCGCACGACTGCGACGTGCCGATCCGCGAGGTGTTGTGGCATCTCGTCGAGGAAGAGCTCCAGCACCGTGGCGAGATCAACGCCCTTCTCTGGCAGATGGATGTGGAAGCGCCGGTGTTCGATTGGGTCGACTGGGCCCACGCGGTCGGTCGAATCAAGCACCCAAGTCCGTAGCGGCAACGGACGGTCGAGAGTCTCCCCGACCCCCGGAGACGATCCTCTGGGACCCTCGGAAGGGTCCCTGCCTCCCTACCAGGGGAGCGAGAGACTCCGAGGCTCGCACGGCTCGGCGGAGTGAATTGGTCCGAGGGGCTCAGGTCCAGGGTCTCGGAAGGGGAGAATCGGGCCGAGGATAGCAGGGTGCTCGGCCTTGGGGCGGTAACGGGTCGGGCCCGGATCCCCACCGTTGGATGCCTCGCGATAGGGGTAGTGCAATTCCGACGGAATTGGTACTATCCCACTAGTCGGATGGGCTCGGCCGGATTCGAACCGGCGGTCTTCGCTGTGTGAGAGCGACGTCGTAACCACTGGACCACGAGCCCGCGTCCCGCCCCGAGCGGCGGGAGCCCATAAACCCCTCGATGCGGGCCGCTACGGAAGCGAGAGGAGGAACGGCAGCAGGAGGCTCGCCGCGACGGTCAGGAGGAGACCGGTCGCGAGCGCCAAGCTCCCCGCTTTGGGGTCCCCGTACCGCGTGACCATGTACAGGGTCGTGTCCATCGCCGTAGCTCCCCCGAAGGCGGCGAGCCCCTCCCCGCGCAACCGTCGCCCGAGGAGGGGCGCGAACAGGAGCGTGAAGTCCTCCCGGAGGAAGTTCGTCAGGAACGCGAACAGCCCGAGCTCGGCGCCCGCTCGGGCCGCGACCAGCGGTCCGGCGAGCGAGTACCATCCGAAGGCAAGGGTCGTGGCGAACGCCACGGGCGCCGCGACGCCGAAGGCCGATGTGAGCAGGATCGCAGCGATGACCGCGCCGACGACCGCCGAGGTCACCGGTACCCAGAGGGTCCGGAGCGCGGCCCACCGCAGCTGGAGGTCGAAGGCGACGAGGGCCAAGAGGGTGTAGAGCGCCCACGGGATTGCGGCGGCCGCGGGAAAGTAGACGAAGCGTGCCAGAAGGAATCCCCCCACCAACGCGCCGAGCAGGAGCGGGCTCAGCGGCCAGCGATCCGGGGGTCCGCTCGGGACTGGGGCCGTGGGACCGACGCTCGCGGTCCACCGGAACAACAAGAGCACGACGCCTGCGGTGAGGCCGAGCATCGCAAGCACGAGGCCGAGGGCCTCGGGGATCGTCTCGAGGAGCCGGTCCAGCGGGATTGCGTCCAGGGTGGCGCCGAACAGCCCGATCAGCACGCCAACGCTCACGAGCGTCGCTCGAGGGACCCACGGGCTCCGGGGCCGGACGACCCACCCGGCGAGGAGCCCGACCCCGAACGCGACGTAGAGGTAGGGGTCGAACTCCACCATCCGACCGTTAGCCCGACCAGGCGCTCAGCCCGGGGGACCGCCGGCGGGCCTGCGGCGGGCCGAGCCAGAGCATGTCCTCTCGCGCCGGGCCGTACCCTACATACTCTACCGGGACACCGGTCTCGTCGGTGAGGAAGTCGAGGAATCGACGGAGGGGACCGGGGAGCGCCCCCGGCCCTTCGTGGCGCAGCCTCTCCTTCAGCCGCTCGTGGAACTCGGGCCAGCCCGGAACCTCCTCATAGACCGGCTGGACGCGCGCGAGGTCGGCCGCGTCGAACGGTGGGGCATCCCGTACGGTCGTCCCGTCGGGCATCACGTACTGTACGCAGACCGGAAAGCTGTCGAGCCCCCCGAGCACGTCGACCTTCGTGACGGAGAGGGACGTGAACCCGTTCAGGCGGGCCGCGTACCGCAGGAGTACGAGGTCGAGCCAGCCGCAGCGTCGGGCCCGGCCGGTCGTGGCTCCCCGTTCCCCTCCCACCCGCTGGAGGAACTCCCCCCGCGGGCCGCTCTCTTCGGTCGGGAAGGGGCCGGCTCCGACGCGCGTGCAGTAGGCCTTCGAGACCCCGACCACCGAGTCGAGCTCGGTGGGAGGGATCCCGGAGCCCATCAGGGCGCCGGCGCTCGTCGGGTGCGAGCTCGTGACGAACGGGTAGGTGCCGAAGTCGATGTCGAGCAGAGCGCTCTGCGCCCCCTCGATGAGGACGTTCTCTCCCCGGCCGATCGCGTCCCAGAGCATCGTCTCCGTGGAGCGGATGAAGGGGGCGAGCTGCGAGCCGACCTCCACCAGCCGGGCGGCGAGCTCGTCCATCGGGGGAAGGCTGGGGAGGTGGGCCTTTCGAGCGTACAGGAGGGCGAGCCGCTCCTTGATCAGCGCGGGACGGGAGAGCTCCCCCATCCGGATGCCCCAGCGACCGTATCGGTCTTCGTAGGCCGGACCGACGCCGCGACGCGTCGTGCCGAGGGTCGCGGCCGGGTCGGTGCGGGTCCGGAGGTCGTCCTCCCAAGCGTCCTCGAGTTCGTGGAGGGGGAGCAAGACATGCGCCCGGTCGGAGATGACCACCTCCCCGCGGAGCAGCTTCCGGCGCTCGAGGTCGTGGATCTCCTCCACGAGGTTGAACGGGTTGACCACCATCCCGGGCCCGCTCACGCCCGTCACGCCGTGCCGCAGGACGCCGCAGGCCAGGAGATGGAGGACGACGTTCCCCTCGGGGAGATGGATGGAGTGCCCGGTGTTCGGCCCGCCACCCGCCCGAACGACGTACCGTGCGTCGCGCGCGATGAAGTCGGCGGTCTTGCCCTTCGCCTCGTCCCCGAACTGGGCCCCCAGCACGACGCGTACGCTCGTAGGAATCCTCCTCGCCCGGCGCGAGCCCGGCGGGGTACATTTGGGTTGTGGCTCCGCGGGAGGAGCCGGTCGCCGGCTCGCCGGCCGCTCACGCCCGGTCGGGTCCAGGACCGGCCGGGGCGTCGGGTACCGGGGCCGCCCCCAATGCTTCCGAGCCGGCGCGAGCCGATGCGAGATAGGCCTTCGTTTTTGCACGGTGGCACTGCCGACAGACCGTCTGCAGGTTCGAGTACTCGAGAGCGGCTCCTCCTCGGGCGATCTCCACGATGTGGTCCACGTCGAGCTCGCGGGCCCGGCGGCGATGGCCGCAGATCCGGCAGGTGTAGCGGTCCCGCAGCATCACGTAGGAGCGGGCCGAGTCCCAGAAGAAGTGCCCGTGGAACTGCCACTGACACCGCCGAGAGCAGTAGGGGGTCCGGTGGGTCAGGAGCGCACGGCCGCACTCGACGCACCGCGCCGCTCGGCGTGCCTCGGCACGGAGTCGAGCGCCCTCCGAGAACCAAGCCACCGAGAGGGCGAGGATCCGGCCGTTCGGTCCGACGCGGACGGAGGCGGTGGGGGACGAGCGGCTCACCGGTCCGCCCAGGGCTTCGAACAGTTCAAGAGCGTTCCCTTCGAGCGGACCGGCGCCGGGAGCCCCCGCGCCTTAATGGTCGTCGCGCGCTCCCTGCCGCGATGCACTTCCCACTCTCGGACTGGATCGACTCCCATGCCGAGTGCAGGCACAACCTGGGCCTGAGCGGGATGGGCGGGGTGGTGAGCATGCCCCGACCCTCCCCGAGCCGGGTCGCGGCGAACAGTTCGGACGAGTGGAGTGACGCCCTCCGGGGCGCCCTCGCCGAGTACCTCCGGGTGGACGCGAAGCGCGTGTTCCTCTCCCACGGCGCCGCCGAGTCGAACTCGTGGGTCCTCTACTTCCTCGCCCAACGCGGGAGGTCGGGGGGCCGGACGTGCCGGATCCGTTGGCCCGAATACCCTCCTCTGGTCGAGATGGCACGACATGCAGGGTACCGGTTGACCGATGCGGTCGGCCCGGTCCCCCTCGCCGTGCTTTCCCTCCCGCGCAACCCGGAGGGAGTCGGGTGGACGTCCGCCGAGTTGGACTCCTGGGCAGAAGGGGCCCGCTCCCTGCTGGTCGACGAGACCTTCCGCGAGTTCTCCGGCCGCCCCTCCCGCGCGGAGGCGGGGACCCCGGGCGTTTGGACGACGGGCAGCTTTTCGAAGTTCTGGGGCGCGGACTCCGCGCGGGTGGGCTACGCCGTAGCGCCGCCCGAGGCCGCGGACGGGTTCGCTCGGTTCCACGCGGTCGCGGCGGACGACATTCCCCCGTACTCCGCGGCGCTGGCCCTCCAGCTCCTCGCGCGGCGCGGGGCGGTCTCTCGGCTGGTACGCTCGACCTTCGAGCGGAACCGGGCGGCGCTCCGCCAGGCCCTGCCATCGGTCCCCTCCCTGGACGGTCCGGTCTACTTCGACCGGGGCCCGGGGCGGGACGGCGACACCCTCGCCGCCCGCTGCCTCGAGGCATCGGTGCTCGTCTGCCCGGGTTCCTTCTTCGGGGCTCCCGAGGGGGTTCGGATCTGCCTGACGCGGCCCTCGTTCCGCCGGGACCTCGCGGCCTACCTCACCGTGCGCGGCGGCGCCTACCGCCGAAGGGCTCGCCCGACTACCTCGGCATCCGCGACGCGTACGGTTCCACCGCTCCGCGGGGGGAACGCCCGAGCGCTAGCCGCGCCATGGTGACCTTGGTCACCGATTCCACTCGGACGGGCGGCACGCCTCCGGACTTCTCACGGAGGAAGGTGGCGGCGAACTGACGCGCCCGGTCGGGGTTCGATTCGTGGACGAGGAGGAACCCGCGGGCCAGCTCCGTCAGGACCGCGCGAGCGGGAACGACCTCTTCGACCGTGCGGTCGTCGGGCTCCCGGGCCCGCTTCGGGTCTCCCACCACTCACGCCTCGTGGGGGCCGACCCGAGGAACGGGGCATAAAGACGGACCTCCACATCATGCGGGGAGGCTTGGCCGCCCCCCGCCGAGCATTTGAGCCCCCGTGGCCGTACCCGGTGGGTTCTCCATGAGCGAAACTGCCTCCGCCCCGGCGCCGGTCACGAGCTCCCCTTCGGACGCTCCCGTTCGCGGGGTCCGTATCACGACCCCCATCCCGGGCCCGGAGGCGCGTCGGATCATCGCGCGCGACCAGAAGTACCTGATGACCACGACCAAATCCTCGCCGATCGTCGCGGCGAGCGCCAGCGGGGTCTGGGTCACCGACGTCGACGGGAACCGCCTGCTCGACTTCGCGGCCGGGGTGGCGGTGCAGAACGTCGGTCACTGCCACCCGGACGTGGTCCGCGCGGTCCGGGAACAGGCGGGGATCCTCACACACTTCGCCGGTACGGACTTCTACTACGACCTCCAGGTCGCGCTCGCGGAGAAGATCGCGAGCATCACCCCGGGGAGCCACGAGAAGAAGATCTTCTTCACGAACAGCGGGACCGAGAGCGCGGAGGCCGCGCTCAAGATCGCCCGCTGGCAGCGCCGTCGGCCGATCACGATCGGCCTGCTCGGTGCCTTCCACGGGCGCTCGATGGGCTCGCTGACGATGACCGCCTCCAAGCCCGTCCAGCGCGCCCGGTACGCTTCGTTCACGGGCGGGGGCCACCACATCCCGGCCCCGAACTGCTACCGGTGCCCCTACAAGCTCGAGTATCCGAGCTGCGACCTCTACTGCGCGAAGGTGCTCAAGGAGCTCTACTTCGAGACCTCCATTCCCCCGGACGACGTCGCGGCCTTCATCGCCGAGCCGGTGATGGGGGAAGGCGGCTACATCGTTCCCCCGAAGGGGTGGCACCAGGCGATCAAGTCGATCCTGGACGAGCACGGGATCCTGTTCATCGATGACGAGGTCCAGTCGGGGGTCGGCCGCACCGGCGCCTGGTTCGCCATCGAGCATCACGGCGTCGTTCCCGACATCGTCACGATGGCCAAAGCGCTCGGTGGGGGCCTTCCCCTCGGAGCCGTCGCCATCCGCGCCGACCTCGACCTCGCCGCGGGGGCGCACTCGAACACCTTCGGCGGCAACCTGGTCGCGGCGGCCGCGTCGCTCGCGACCCTGGGAGTGATCGAGAAGGAGAAGCTCCTCGCCAACGCGCGAACCCAGGGGGCCTACCTCAAGTCCCGCCTCACCGAACTGCAGTCCCGCTCCGACGAGATCGGGGACGTGCGCGGGATCGGGCTCATGGTCGCCACCGAGTTCGTGAAGGACCGGCAGAGCAAGGAGCCGGCCGTCCGGTTCCGGGACCGGGTCGTCGAGGAGTCGTACCGCCGCGGCCTCATCCTCCTGGGGTGCGGGAAGTCCTCGATCCGGTACATCCCGCCGCTCATCGTGCGCCGCGAACAGATCGACGAGGCCGTCGAGATCGTCGACGCGGCGATCCGGGCGGCCCGCGCGGCGGCATGAAGTTCGGTCACCTGGCCGGTCCGGGGCGCCTCGAGCTCGTCGACCGCCCCGAGCCGGTCGCCGGCCCGGGCGAGGTCGTGGTCGCGATGGCGGCCTGCGGGGTCTGCGGGACCGACCTCGAGAAGCTGCGCGGGAACTACCAGACGGCCGGCGTGATCGGCCACGAGCCGGTCGGTCGCGTCCTCCAGGTCGGCTCGGGGCTCCCCGCCCTCGCGGTCGGGGACCGCGTCTTCGTGCATCACCACGTGCCGTGCTACCAGTGCGAGGTGTGCGCCCGCGGCGACCTCACCTTCTGCCCGTCGTACTCGAAGACCAACATCGACCCGGGCGGGTTCTCCGACGCGTTCCGAGTCCCCTCGGAGAACGTCTCGCGCGGAGCGGTGCTCGCCCTCGACCCCTCGGTGGACTGGGGCACCGGCGCCCTCCTCGAACCCGCGGGATGCGCCCTCACCGCGCTCCACCGCGTCGGCCTCCCGACCGGGGCCACGGTCTTCGTCCTGGGACTCGGCCCCGTGGGGCTGCTGTACGCGCGACTCGCCCGGTCGCTGGGCGCCTCCTGGGTCGGGGGGACCGAGGTCGCTCCGCTTCGGCGGGCGGCGGCCGAGCGCGGCGGGATCGACGTCACGGTCGACCCGCGGGAGGAGGGCGCGGCGAAGCGGGCGGTCGACCGAGCCACGCACGGGCAGGGGGTCGACCTCGCCGTGGTCGCGACCGGCCATCCCGCCGTCGTCCGGGAGGCGACCCGGCTCGTCCGTCGGGGCGGGACCGTGAACCTGTTCGGGCTTCCGGAGGCGGGCAGCCGGCTGGATGCCGACCTGCAGGATCTCTACCTGCGCGGGGTGCGCCTCCTCCCCTCGTACGCCACGACCGAGCCCGACATCGCCGAGGTGCACCGGCGCGTGGTCGCCGGGGAGCTCCGGGTGGGCGACCTGGTCACCCACCGACTGCCGCTTTCCGAGATTTCCGAGGCGTTCCGGCTCGCGGGCCGGCCGGACGAGGCCGTGAAGGTCGTTGTGACCGGACCCGCGGCGGCCTAGACCTCGCCGGCCTCGCCGACCGTCTGGCCGACGACCCGGTGGTTGGGGCGTACGCGCGCCCGCGGGCCGAGGATGCTGCTCCCGACGAAGGCGTCGCGCTCGACATGCGCCCCGTCCATCACGATCGAGTTCTCGACGTGCGCGCCGGCCTCGACGATCGCCCCCGGTCCGAGCGTGACGTAGCGACCGAACGACGCCCCCGAGGCGACCGCGCCCGAGCCGACCGCCACGGGCCCGGTCCCGAGGGCGCCGTGCGGTAGGACCCCTTTGCCTCCTCGACCGTCGTCGAACAGCAGTCGCTGGGCGCGGAGCAGGCGCTCGGGCGTGCCGGCGTCCTCCCAGTAGCGGGCGAGGCGGAACCCGTAGACCCCCCGGTCCAGGAGGCCCGGGACGACCTCGCGCTCGAAACTAACGGCTCGGCCCCCGGGGATCGCGTCGAGGGCGGCCCGGGCCCACACCCCCAGCCCGGCGTTGATCCAGTGGGAGGGGGCCTCCGCCGGCTCCGGCTTCTCGACGAAGGCCGTGATCCGGTCCTCCGGTCCGAGCGCGGCGACGCCGTACGGCCGGGTGTCCTCGACCTCGGCGAGCGCCATCGTCCCGACGCCTCCGTGCTCGAGGTGGCGGGCGCGGAGCACCGTGAGGTCGACCGCCGCGATGACGTCCGAGTTGAGCAGGAAGAACGGGTCGCTCATCTCCCCCCCGGCGTTCTTCATCCCGCCCCCGGTCCCCAGCGGCTCGGCCTCGGCGACCGTGCGCACGGGCCATCGCGGCGGGTGGGTCCGCACGTACTCGGCGATCACGTCGGCCTTGTAGCCCGTCGCGAGGACGACCTCTTCGAGGTCGGGCGGGAGCAGGTCGAGCACGTGGTAGAGCATTGGCTTGCCCGCGACCGGGATCAGTTGCTTCGGGACGGTGTGGGTCAGCGGCCGAAGGCGGGTCCCGAACCCCCCGATGAGCACGAGCGCCTTCATCGGGGCGGGGATGTGCTCGCCCTCCTTATCCCTCGCGCATCGGTCTAGATCAGCGACGGGGTCCCGCCCCGTTCCACGGCCCGCGAGTACTCTCGCTCGACCGCGTGCTTGAGCAGGGCGGCTGGACTCCCCCAGATCGTGACCCGGCTGACGGCGCCGGCGGCCTGCCCGAGCCCGAGGGCGACGACGACCCCTCGCTCCCGGTAGACGAACGGGGCGAGGGGCTCTCCCCGCATCCGGGCGACGAGGTTTCGGGCCGCGACCCGGGCCTCCGCGAGGGCAGCCTGGGCCGTCCCGGGCACGAGCATTCCCGAGGCGGGGTCCTTGAACTCGATCACGTCGCCGACCGCCACCACCCCGGGGTAACCGGGGACTTCCAGCGAGGGCTCCACCGCGATCCGTCCCCCCTTCCCGTGGGGGACGGGCAGCGAGCGGACCGCCGCGGGAGCCTCGAGGCCGGCGCACCAGACGGCCACATCGCAGGCGAGCACGCTGCCGTCCTCGAGGAAGACCCGGCCCGGCTCGATACGGGTCACGTTGAACCCGCGGACCATCGTGACCCCGGCCTTCCGGAGGATCCGACGCGCGTGCGCGATGAGGCGGGGGGGAAACCCCGAGAGGAACGGGAGGGATCCGGTCAGCAGGAGGACATCGGGGGGACGCGCGCCGGGGCCCGCGATCCGGCTCCAGTCGGTCGTCGCGACCTCCGCGGCCAGCTCGGTGCCGGTCGAGCCCCCACCGACGATGACCACCCTCGGCCGTCGCTCACCGGGGAGCGCGGCGGAGGCCCGCTCCATCTCTCGAAGTGCCCCCGCCAGCTTCTGTGCTCCCGAGAGCCGGTAGACCTGGAAGGCGTGCTCGAGCGCGCCCGGGACCCCGTAATAGGCCGCGACGTTCCCGAGGCATATCGCGAGCGAACCGTACGACACCTCGCCACTGTCCAGTCTCACCCGTCGGGATGGGAGGTCGATGGATTCGACGGTCCCCTGCTGGAACTCGATCCCCCGGCGCTCGAGCACGGCCAGCAGCGGGACGACCCAGGGGCTCACGTCCGTGCCGGCCTGCGCGATCCGGCCGATCTCGTAAAGTTCGGTCCGCAGGACATGTACCGGGTGCCGGTCGACGACCACGATCCGGACCTTGCCGCGCGACCGTCGGGAGACCTCCTGCGCGAGCGTGAGTCCCGCGTAGCCGGCCCCCAGGACGACGAGGGGGGAGTCGCGGGAGGGTGGAGCCGGCCCCGACATGGCCGGGCAGGGTAGCCCCCGAGAAGAGGGTTGCGCGCCTCCGGGCGCTCCTCCCGGAGGGTGGCCCGAGCAATACATGACGCCCGGCGTGCTGTAAGGGTCGATGGAGCTCCCCGGCAGCCATCGAGAAGAGGTCGCCCAAGGCCGTCGGCTCGGAGTGCCGCGCCTCGAGGAGAGGGTCGAGGTGACCGTGCTCCTCCGGCGCCGGTCGGACGTCGCGCCGTTCCCCTCGGTCGTCGAGGCCGGCCGGCAGCTGCCTGCGGGCCGCAGATACCTGACGCGCGAGCAGTTCGCGGCCACCCACGGCGCGCACCCGAAGGACCGGGAGCAGGTCCGTTCCTTCGCGGTCGCGGCAGGCCTCGAGGTGACGGTCGATGTTCCTGCGACGCGCTCCGTCCACCTGGCCGGGCCCGTCTCCTCAATGGAGCGCGCCTTCGGCGTTCGGCTCGCGCGCTGGACCTACCCCGGCGGGTCGTATCGTGGCCGGACCGGACCCATCTACCTGCCCCTCGAGCTCGACGGGATCGTGCTCGGCGTCTTCGGCCTCGACAATCGGCCGCAGTGCCGCCCGCACTTCCGGCGCCACCTCGCAACTCAGCCGACCGACGTGGCGTACTCCCCGCCCGCGGTCGCGGAAGCGTACGACTACCCGAGCGGGACGGACGGGTCCGGCCAGACGCTCGGCCTCCTCGAGCTCGGGGGCGGTTACTCCTCCGCCGACCTCACGAGCTACTTCGCGACCCTCGGGACGCCGGTGCCGACGGTCGTTCCGGTTTCGGTGGACGGCGCGACCAACGCCCCGACCGGAGACCCGAACGGCCCCGACGGGGAGGTCGCCCTCGACGTCGAGGTCGCCGGCGCGGTCGCCCCGGGAGCCCGGATCGCGGTCTACTTCGCGCCGAACACCGACCAGGGATTCCTGGACGGGCTGAGCGCGGCGGTGCACGACACGACCTACCGGCCCTCCGTGGTCTCGGTGAGCTGGGGCGGCCCCGAACCGTCGTGGACCGCCCAGGCGCGGGACGCCCTCAACTCGGTGTGCGAGGACGCGGCCACGATGGGAGTGACCGTGACCGTCGCGTCCGGTGACGCGGGCGCGAGCGACGGTGCGCCCGCCGGAACCCTCGAGGTCGACTTCCCGGCCTCGAGCCCGTACGTGCTGGGCTGCGGAGGAACTCGGCTCCTCCTCTCCGGCGGGACGATCTCCCAGGAGACGACGTGGAACGAGCTCGCGATCGGGGAAGGCGCCACCGGCGGGGGCGTGAGCCAGGTGTTCCCGCTTCCGACCTACCAGGACGGGGCCCGGGTCCCCGTCTCTCCCTCGGGCTCCGCAGGCCGGGGAGTGCCGGACGTCGCGGGCGACGCGGACCCCACCACCGGTTATTCGGTCCGGGTCGACGGGCAGAACACGGTCATCGCAGGGACCAGTGCTGTGGCGCCCCTCTGGGCGGCCCTCGTGGCGCGCCTTAACCAGGCGCTGGGAACTCCCGTTGGATTCGCCAATCCGCTCTTCTACGGAGGTTTACCCGCCTCGACCTTCCACGAGATCACCACCGGGAACAACGACGGGTACTCCGCTGGTCCCGGCTGGAATCCGTGCACGGGGCTTGGGAGCCCCGACGGCGCACGGCTGCTGTCGGCGTTGCGCGGCGCTTCCAGCGCCGGCCACTAAGCGACGGGTTACGGAGCGACCCCGAATCCGTCCAGGAAGCTCCACCACGCAGCGAGCGAGAGGTCGACCCCGCGCAGCGCATCCCGGGGAGCGGTCCCCCCGGCCCGGAGCTCACGCGCCAGGACCGCGCGCTCGGCCGCCGAGTGAGCGACATCCGCCGTAGTGTGAACCCGGAAGAACTCGTGCGCCGCTCGCGCGCGGATCCCGTAGTTCGCCCGGAGTCCCCTCGACTTCTCCGCCGCAACCTCAGGGAACTGGCGCTCGTAGGCGTACAGGGCACCGAGGGCGCCGG
The DNA here is from genome assembly GCA_035501555.1 of Thermoplasmata archaeon. Lineage (GTDB taxonomy): Archaea > Thermoplasmatota > Thermoplasmata > Lutacidiplasmatales > UBA184 > Lutacidiplasma. Next base: position 66,102 of record DATJWA010000013.1, read on the forward strand.
CGGGGCTCCCCCGGGGACCGAGGGTGAGGCGCTCGTAGGTCGACATCAACTGCCGGGTCGGAGGAGTGGGGGCCGGAGGGCTCCCGGCGTTCCAGCGAGCCCCGATCCCGCGCGCGAAGTCGACCCACAGCTCCGGATGGGTCGGGGAGCGTCCCTCCTCGTCCATCAGGTTCTCGAGGAGGACCCTGCGGTCACGGGAAGCGAGGAGCTTGGCGTACGCCCCCGCCACGTACCGGGGGAAGTTCGCCTCGAAGTGGTAGTACTGCCCCGCGTACTCGCGCAGGGTCTCGATCGGCAACTCGCCCCGGGACCACGCCGTGTAGAACGGGTGCTGGAGCAGGTGGCGACGGGCGATGCGGCGTTCGATCTCGGCGAGGGTCGTCATCGGTCGAGGGAGAGGAGGAGGGGTTTATCGAGCCTTCGGGTGCCGGGGAGGCCTCGGGGCGGGGTCAGTGGGACGACTCGGCCGGGCCGAATACGACGAGGACGACGAGTTCCTCCTCGATGGAGTGGAACCGGTGAGGCTCCCCGGGCCCGACGAACAGCAGTTCCCCCGGACCGACCTCTCGGTCCTGGTCCCCGTGGCGGAACCGGGCCTTCCCCCGCACGACGTGGTAGACCTCGGGCTCGCGGTGCGGGACCTGGGGGTCGGTCCGGCCCGGCCCCAGCACGTAGACCCCGGCGGAGAGCGTCGGTACCCGCAGGAACTCCCGGTAGAGCTCGCCCTTCTTTCGCAGCTCCTTGACCAGCGCGTCGATCGAGGTCATCGACTTCCCTCCGCGAGGACCTTACCCCGTCAGCCGGCGGTCCAGCGACGGCTCCCGGGCCCGTCGGAGGAGCTGGAGAGCCGCGAGGAACCCCCAGATCAGGATCGGGGCCACGATGAGTCGCTCGATCAGGCCCGGCCCCCAGGTCGTGTTGCTCGCCTGCGTCGGGACGTAGTACCCCAGCGAGACGAGGGTCACCAGCCCGAGGACCACCGACGGCCCGCGGAGCCACTGCCACCCGGACCGTGCGTGCATCCCTCCTCCGAGGACCACGAGAGCGACGCCGCCGGGCGCGAACACGAGGAGAGAGACCGTGTCGTGGACGCTCGGGTTCACGTTCTCCGGGAAGAGACCCACCATGATCGCCGCTAGGCTGGCGATCAGGACGAGGGCCAACCCGACCGGCCGGCTGGCGCCCGACGGGAACGCTTCCCAGGAGAGGAGGACCCCCACGAACGCCAGAAGGCCGAGCAAAATGATCGAGACGTTGAAGACCTCGTGCCACGGGGACGTGGCCGTGTTCCCTAGGTCGCTGATGTAGTTCGAGAAGTCCGAGTAGCCGGGGTACTTCGCCTGGACGACCGCCATCGCGACCGTGAACTGGACCACCCCCGCCGCGATCAGGGCCGCACCGAGCGGGACGCTGCGCGGTACCGCGTGAGGGACGGGCGCGGTCATGGGCCTCGGCGGAGACACGCCCCGCTCGGCATGGTCTTTTCGGCTGGCCGTCGGCGGCGGTGATCCCCTTGCCTCGGGGCTCGCCTCAAGCTAGATGAGGGGCCGGGCGCTCGCCGCCAACCATGAAGCTCCTGACATACGACGACCTCGGACCGGAAATGGAGGTCGACCGGGCGCTCCTGAACATCGCTGCGTTCGGTGGGACGTTCCCGCGGCGTTCGATCGAGGTCTGGCGGACCCGGTCGACGATGCTGGCCGACTATGTCGGGCTCTTCGCGAGCGAGGGGGGGCGGCTCGTGGGCCAGGTCTACGTCCTGCGGATCCCGTACACCTTTCGCGACGGGACCGCCACCATCAGCGGGCTCGCCGGGGTTTCGACCCGGCCCGACCGAGGGCGCGGGGGGGTCGCCCGGGCCTTGCTGTCGGAGGTCCACCGCCGCGAGCGTGCGGCCGGGATCCGCTTCATCACGCTGTGGACCAACCGCTCGTGGGGCGCCCACGCGCTCTACGAACACCTCGGCTACCGCGACGTCTACTCTTCCCCCTGGGCCATCCACGGGGGAGTCCACGCTCGTGGCCCGAGGCCGACTGCCCTGCGGGTTCGGCCCGCGCGACCCTCCGACCTCCCCGAGGTCGAGGCGCTCCACGCGCGGGAGGCGAAGGGGCGGCTCGGGTTCTGCCGGGAGCCGAAAGGCTACCTTCGGACAGCCGTGCTCGCCCGAGAGCTCCATCCGGAAAAGGAGCTCCTCGTGGTACGGCGGGGGAAGGAGATGGCGGGGTATGCCCATCTCGACCGGAACCCGTACCGAACCCTCTGTGGGGAGCTCGTCGCGAGCACCTTGCGGTCGCGCCGGGCGCTGATCGCCGAGGTCGCACGGTTCGCGAAGGGAACCCCCTACGGTTTCCAGCACACTCCGGTCACGGACGCTCCGCAGCTGTTCCGGTCACCGGCCTACTCCACCTCTGCCCGAGCGTGGTGGGGGTTCATGGCCGCCGAGCTCGGGCACCGGTGGACCACGGAGGAGGCGGTCCACATGTTCGCGACCGACGACCCGCGCTTCCTCTGCCTCGCGGGGGACCGGTTCTAGTTTGGGCGGGGAGACTCCCGCGAGCCCAGAGGATATGGAGGGGATCCGCTCTCCCCTCCCCGCGGTCATGGAGCAGGACATCCGGATCCCGGTAGCTCAGCGCGAAATCGATGCCTATCTGGTGGTCCCGGAGGGTCCCCCCCTCCGCCGTCCCGCGGTAGTGGTGATCCATGAGATCTTCGGACCGGACGCTCACATCCGCGACGTGACACGACGTGTGGCGGCCCAGGGGTACGTGGCGGTCGCGCCCAACCTCTTCTCGGGTCCGTTACAGGAAGTCCTGACGCCCCCCAACGTGATGGTGGCCATGCGAGCGCTCGCCGACGCCCCGCCGGGACTTCGAGGGGACCCGTCGAAGATGGCCGAGTTCGCGGCCAGCCGGCCGCCGGAGCAGCGGCCCGTGCTCAACGCACTGGCCGAGGTCTCGAACCCGGCGACGCAGGCCGGATTCGCCGAGGACCTCGCGCGGGTCACTGGCCAGCTGCGGGCCCACCCGTCCGTGGACCCCGACCGGATCGCCTCGGTCGGGTTCTGCTTCGGCGGGGCGATGTCCGGCCGGCTCGCGACCGTGGACCCCCGGTTGCGTGCGGCGGTGATCTTCTACGGACAGAACCCTCCGCTCGAGTTGGTCCCGAAGATCCGAGCCCAGGTGCTCGGGCTCTACGGGGGCGAGGACCCCGGGATCACATCGAAGGTGGCCGAATTCGCCGCGGCCATGAAGGCCGCCGGCGGGTCGTTCGAGTCCCACGTGTACGCGGGCGCCCGCCACGCGTTCTTCAACGACACCCGCCCGAGCAACTACCACCGCGAGAGCGCCGAGGATGCGTGGCCTCGGGTCCTCGGTTTCCTTCGCACCGAGTTCGCCCGTCCGGCGTGATCTCCGCGCCGGTTCGAGCCAGCTCGCACACCTCGGAACGACGACCTCGACGCCCCTTCGTCACATACTCTCGCAGGGGAGCCCATCAGGCTCATACGTCTCAGCGAGGCTGGGGGACCGATTCTGTGTCTCAACCCGGCCCGGCTCCGCAGCCGCCCGAAGCGGAGCGGTCCGAGCCGCCGCCTCCTCCTCGGCCGAATCGCGGATACCGGGAGTGGCCGGGCCGGCTGTGGGCCTCGCTCCGCGCGGCCAGCCAGGGGGGCTGGACCAGCGCCTCTCGCGACCTCGCGCACTGGGCGGCCGTCGCGGTGCCGATCGGTATCGTCGCCGGCCTCGGCGCGGCGTTGTTCTTCTTCCTCTGGAAGGAGTCGACGCAGTTCTTCCTCGTCTACGTCGTCGGCCTCGGCTACCCGTACCCCGGCGCCTCGGGTACGCAGGTCGTGGTCTGGTCGAGCTCCTTCCCTCGTATCCTCCTGCTCCCAGTGGTCATGACCCTGGGGGGGCTGGGGGCCGGCCTTATCGCCCAGTTCCTCGCCCCCGAGGTGGCAGGGCACGGGACGGACGAGACGATCAGTGCCTTCCACAACCGCCAAGGCCGGATCCGCACCCGGGTCCCGTACCTGAAGATCTTCGCCGCCGCGCTCTCCCTCGGCTCGGGAGGGAGCGGCGGACGGGAAGGCCCCACCTCTCAGATCGGGGCCGGCTTCGGGTCGTGGTGGGCCGGCCTCCTGCACCTCAGCGACCGGGACCGCCGGATCGCGCTGGCCTCCGGCCTCGGCGCGGGAGTGGGGGCGATCTTCCGGGCTCCGCTCGGCGGTGCCATTTTCTCCGCGGAGATCATGTACACCGGCGACCTCGAGCCCGCGGTCTTCGTCCCGTCGATCATCGCCTCGGTCGTCAGCTACTCCGTCTACGGGACCTTCTACGGGTTCGGCACGCTGTTCGGCACCCCGTCTGACCTCGACTGGGTGCCGCTCCAGCTGCCGCTGTACGTCCTCCTCGCGCTGGTCTGCGCCGGGGCCGGGATACTGTTCGTGCGACTCTTCTGGGGAACCCACACTTGGTTCTCCGCGCTGAGGTGGCCGCTCTCGTTGCGGGTCGCGACGGGGGCCGGCCTCTCGGGCTTGGCGGTCCTGGTCATCTACTTCCTCGTCCCGTGGCAGGGGAACTTCGCCGCGCTCTCGGCCATCAACGTCGGCTACGGGTTCGTCCAGGCGGCGATGCTGGGCCAGGTCGGCCTGACCACACTCGTCCCGCTGGCGCTCGCCGCGCTGGCGGTCGCGATCGTGCTCCGGATGATCACGACCTCCCTCACCGTGGGCAGCGGAGGGGCCGCCGGGCTGTTCGGGACCTCCGTCGTCATCGGCGCTCTCATCGGCACGAGCATCGGGGGGTTGTTCCACGCCGTCCTCCCGAACCTGGTCGACGTCGGGGCCATCTCCGCCTTCGCCATCGTCGGGATGATGACGTTCTTCGGGGGGATCTCCAAGGCGCCGTTGGCCGTGCTCGTGATGGCGGTGGAGATGACCGGCAGCTACCAGATCCTGGCCCCGGCCATGATCTCGATCTTCATCGCCTACGTCGTGACCGGGAAGAACAATCTATACCGCTCCCAGGTGGCCACGCGACTCGACAGCCCGGCCCACCGGGACGAATTCACCCAGTACCTGCTGGAGAATCCCCCCGATGTATGAGCGGGAGGTCGACCGAGGGGCGGCGGCCGCGCTTCGAAGGACCCGGCCCGAAGGCGCGTCGGCGGCCCGGGGCGAGACGAGCCGTGGGCTGGCCGGAAATCGGGACGAGGGACCGGGATGACGGACCAGGTCACGGCGGCACGGGCGGGCACCGTGAGTCTCGGGGACCGCAAGGTCCATCGCCTCGGGCTGGGGACGAACCGTCTCACCGACACGGCCCCGGCCCGAGCGCTCCTCCGACGGGCGGTCGAGCTCGAGGTCGACTTCTTCGACACCGCGGACATCTACCAGTCGACCCGGAGCGAGACCACCCTCGGGGCCACCTTGGGCACGGCTCACGCGCGCGTGGTGATCGCGACCAAAGGGGGAATGATACGGGCTCCGGACGGGCTGGGCGTCAACGGCCACCCCGAACATCTTCAGAAGGCGGTCCGGTCCAGCCTGGAGCGGCTAAAGGTCGACTGCATCGACCTCTACCAGCTGCACCGCGTCGACCCCGAGGTGCCGATCGAGGCCAGCGTCGAAGCGCTCCGGGAGATGCAGGAGGCGGGGCTGGTCCGCCGGATCGGCCTGTCCAACGTTTCCGTGGACGAGCTCGTCCGAGCCCGTCGGATCGCGGCGATCGTGTCGGTGCAGAATCGGTACAACCTGCTCGAGCGGCAGGAGGAGGCCGTCCTCAACTTCTGCGAGGAGCACTCGATCGTGTTCATCCCATGGACCCCCGTACGACGGGGGGACCTCGGCCAGTCCACGACCCTGGTCGAGGTCGCCCGCCGGTACGGGGTCTCTCCGCAGCAGGTCGCGTTGTCGTGGCTCCTGCGGCGCTCGCCGCTGATGCTTCCGATCCCGGGGACGCTGTCCCCGCTCCACCTCGAGGAGAACCTGGCCGCGGCCGCCCTGGAGCTGCACGACGAGGACTTCCGCAGGCTACGCGATTCCTCGTTCCCGTCGGGACCCTCGTGAACCATCCCGGAGCCACCCTCCCCGGATTCGATCGGGAAGGGTCCGGGGACATCGCGTCGGGATCACTCGATCGGACCGAAACGAGGATGCGGAGCGCGAAGCCAAGGGAGGGAATCGAACCCCCAGGAAGCGGCTCTGCAGGCCGCCGCATTAACCATTCTGCCACCTTGGCGCGGGGGAGGCGAGGTGTCCTCGGATTAAAGCCCTCGGGAGTGGGGGGTGGGATACCTAGACCGAGCGGAAACCTCGAGCAAGGAACTTGCCGCCGTTTGCTAGCGCCAGGCGCGCCCGGCCGGGCCAGCCAAGTGACAAACCGGCCGCGACCGTGCGACGGCGTCGGATCGCCTCCAGGAGATCGTCCGCGCTGGTCGAGCCATCCGGAAAACCGGTGAAGGCCCGTCCAAGGTCGGTCAGCGCATGGACATCGCTCCCTCCCGTGACCGCCAGGTTCCGGCGGGCCGCCACCAGCTCCGCCCGCAGGTTCGAGAGCTCGGAGTTGTGCCCGTTCCGCGCCTCGATCCCGTCCGCCGGGACCGACTCGGCGAGCCGGCGGCCCACCCCGTGGCGAAGGCGGAACGGATGCGCCAGCACCGACTCGCCTCCGTGGGCGCGGACCCACTCGACGGTCTCCGCGATCGGTCGATGGGCGGGAGGGCACTCGGCGACCCCGAAGGCGAGCAGGTGGCCCTCGACCGTGGAGACCTCCACCCCGGGAAGAAACAGGTAGCCGGGGTAGGCCCGCCCGAGCGCGAGGAGCTCCGCGTGGCCGCCGACCGAGTTGTGGTCGGTGAGCGCGAACCCGCGCAGGCCGGTTTCGGCCAGACGCTGGACCAGCGCGGCCACCGTCAGGTCGGAGTCCGGCGAGTGCCGCGAGTGCACGTGAAGGTCCAGGCGGATGTCGGTGCTCAACGGACCTTCGCCCCCGGTGGGACTGGTTCAGCGGGCTGGATCGGAGCCCCTCCTTCGAACGCGAGGACCACGGCCTCGCCGGCGCCGGAGGGGCCCACGACCACGACGACCGGCGCGCCCGGTGGCCACTCTCCCCGAACCTCGAGCTCCGCCGGGCCGAGGCTCACCCGGCTCCGCCCGCTCCCGGGAGCGGCCCCGACGACGCCCACCTGGATCCGGTAGGCGGCAAACTCGTCGTAGGAGATCGTCCGGTCCGCCGGGCTCCTCCCCGGGAGGAACGTCCCGACGGGGGTCCCTGCCGGAGGGGCGAGGAGAACGGGCCGGCCGCCTTCCGCCTCGGCCGCCAGGACCATCCCGTGGGAGGTCACCCCACGAATCGTTCTCGGCGCGAGGTTCGAGAGGATGACGACCGGTCGGTCGCGCAAGCTCTCGAGCGGGTAGGCCCCGCGGATCCCCGCCACGAGGGACCGCGGCTTCGACTCGCCGACATCGACCTCGAGGACCAGCAGCCGGTCGGCCGACGGATGCTCGGACGCTTGCCGAATGACCCCCGCGCGGAGGGCCAGCGGAGGCCCCGAGGGGCCGGGGGACTCGGAGGTGCCGCCCGCGGCCACCCCGGCCGTCTCCGACTCAGCCTTCGGGAACAGCGGCCGGATCTCGCCGAGCGCCTGCTCCGGAGGAACGGGCTCGAGGATGCGTTCCCAGTCGCCGGCGGAGGGGGGGTCGGCGTAGCCGAGCATCCGGAAGACGGCGGCCGCGGAGGTGGGGAGCACCGGAGCGAGCCAGGTCGCGAGCGCTTTGATCCGCCAGACCGATTCGTAGAGGACCCGCGAACGCTCGGGCTCCTTCGCCTGCCAGGGGCGGGCCTCCTGGAACCGCCGGTTCGCTTCGCGAACCGCCTCCAGCGTCCGGTCGAGCCCCGCCTTGAGGTGGACCCGCTCGTACTCCTCCGTGATCTGCGCGTGGGTCGCGAGGAGCTCCTCGCCCGTCCCCGAGGCGGGGTCGGCCTGCCAACCCGCCGGCGGTACGGGGACCCGCCCTCCGTACCGATCCCGCACGAAGGCCAGCGTCCGCTGGACGAGGTTCCCGAACTGGTTTGCCAGGATCTCGTCGCGGACCTTCTCGAGCTCGTCCCAGTCGAGCTCGGTGTCGTGGTTCTCGGGCGCCAGGAGCGCGGCGTAGAAACGGATCACATCCGGCGGGTAGGCGGCGAGCAGCGACGGGTGGAAGGCATCCCGCGCCCCGGAGCCGGACTTCGAGAGCTTCCCACCCTGGATCAGCAGCCACTCGTTGGCCGGCACCTCGTCCGGTAGGTGAAGTCCCCCGACCCCGAGGAGCATCCCGGGCCAGAGGATCGTGTGGTGGAACTTGTTGTCCTTTCCCATGAAGTAGTAGTGCCGCGCGGGCTCGCGCTCGTCCCAGTAGCGTCGCCAAGCCTCGGGGCGACCGCTGCGGACGGCCCACTCCTTCGCCGCGGAGAGGTAGCCGATCAACGCCTCGAACCAGACGTACAGCCGTTTCGACTCGTACCCGTCCAGCGGCAGAGGGATGCCCCAGTCGAGGTCGCGGGTGATCGGGGTGGGGCGCAACCCCTCGGCCAGGAAGTTCTCGGCGACCTTGCGCGTGCCGGGGCGCCACTCGGGGTGGTTGGCGACGTACTCGGCGACCCGCGGCTGGAGACGGTCGAGTTCCAGGTAGAACTGCTCCGTCGGCCGGAACTCGGCGCGCGTTCCGCACAGCACGCACCTCGGCTCCCCGAGGTCCTTCGCATCCAACGGGCGTCCGCACCGGTCGCACTCGTCCCCGCGGGCGGTGGGAGAGCCGCAGTGCGGGCAGGTCCCGACGAGGTACCGGTCCGGCAGGAAACGGGCGTGTTTCGGGCAGTAGGCCCCCTCGGTGGTCCGGCGGTGGACGAACCCGTTCTCGAGGAGCGCGAGGAAGATCTCCTGCGAAGTACGTGCGTGCAGGACCGTGCGCGTCGTGGTGAACAGGTCGAAGGAGATCCCCAACGTCTCGAAGGCCTCCCGATTGATCCGGTGGTAGCGCTCGGTGAGCTCCTCGGGGCTCACCTTCTCCTTCTCGGCCGAGACGAGCGCGGGGGTCCCGTGCACGTCGGAGCCCGAGACCATCAGCACTTCGTCGCCCCGCAGCCGATGGAAGCGCGCGAAGATGTCGGCCGCCACGTACGTGCTCGCGAGCTGGCCCAGGTGGAACGGTCCGTTGGCGTACGGCCACGCGACGCCGATGAAGATCCGGCCCACGGGATCCCTCCCGGCCGACCGACGAGGGTGCGCCCTAAAGGGTTGCCGACCCATGGTCCTCCGAACCGGGACCGTGCGTCACACCGCCGCACGCCGCACGATAAGGGTAAAACGGGGCCCCCTGTCCATCGGGGAGTGGTCGCCGACCGGACGCGACGCGTGGAGATCTCGGGGATCCGCCGGATGTTCGAAGCGGCCCCTCCGAACTCCATCAACCTCGGGCTCGGCGAACCCGACTTCGACCCGCCCCGCGAGGTCATCGCGGCGCTCTGCCAGGCCGTCGAGAACGGCGGGAACCACTACGGGCCCACCGCCGGGATCCCCGCGTTGCGCGACCATGTCGCGGCACGCTACGCGGACCGCGACCCGCAGACGTCGCGCCAGAACGTGATCATCACCGCGAGCGGCTCCGAGGGGTTGATGACGACGGCGCTGGCGCTCTACGACGCGGGGGACGAGGTCCTGGTCCCCAACCCGGGCTTCGTCCTCTACGCCCCGCACGCGCGCCTGGCCGGCGCCTTCCCCGTTCCCTACTCGCTCACGGAGGAGCGGAAGTTCCAGCCGGATTTCGACGAGCTCGAGCGTCTGGTTACGCGGAAGACCCGGGCGATCGTCGTCAACAGCCCCTCCAACCCGACCGGCGGGATGTTCGCGGAACGGACGATCGACCGGATCGTATCCTTCGCCGAGGCCCACCGGCTCACGGTGATCTCGGACGAGGTGTACGACGAGATCGTCTACGAGGGAAAGTTCGCCTCCTTCTGGGGTAAGACGGACCGGGCGGTCATCGTCAACTCCTTCTCGAAGACGTTCGCGGTCACCGGCTGGAGGCTCGGGTTCCTGCTCGCCCCGGCCCCCCTGGCGGTCGAGCTGAACAAGATCCATTACCACATCATGGCCTGTCCCCCGACGCCCGCCCAGGTCGCGATCGTCGCGGGGTACGATGCCGGGAACGCGGCCACGCGCCGAATGGTGCGGGAGTTCAAGGCGCGGCGCGACCTGGTCATGCGCCTCCTGCCCTCGATCCGCGGGGTCTCCGTGGTCCGCCCCCAGGGCGCGTTCTACGCATTCCCGAAGGTCGACCTCGGGTTCTCCGCATCGCACATCGCCTCGGGCCTGCTCCAGCGGGGCGTGATCACCACGCCGGGCGACGCGTTCGGGAGCCTCGGGGAGGGCCACCTGCGGATCTCGTTCGCGAACTCGCGCGAGAAGCTTCGCGACGGCCTCGAGATCTTCCGGGAGTATGCGGAGAAGGTGGGCGCCGGATGATGCTCACGCTGCTCGGCTCCGTGTTCCAGGCGGTCGGACGGGTTCGCGGCGGGGACGCGGGGGCGGACCTCGCTCGCGTCGGGGCCGAGCTCCGCCGGCTCGAGCGGCCCGCCGCTCAGGCTCCGGCGACCTCGCGGTAGAGCGCGAGGTGCCGCTCGGCGGCGACCGACCAATCCAGCCCTCGGACCCTCTCGGAGGCGTGCCGCACGCGGTCACGGGTCCCCTCCGGGTCCGCCCGCACGTCGGCCATCGCACCGGCCAAGGCGACCGCGTCCCGGGAAGGGACGAGGCGCCCGGCCCGTCCTTGGTCCAGGACCTCCGGGACGCCCCCCACCGTCGTGGCGACGACCGGGGTGCCCGCGGCCATCGCCATCAGGAGGACGAGACCGAACGCCTCCCACTCGGAGGGGAGGACCAGCGCGGTGGCGTGGCGGATCACCGCGCGCACCGCCGGAGCCTCCTGCCAGCCCGGGAAGACGAGCAGCCGGGCGACGCCGAGCCGCTCGGCCCGCCGTTCGAGCTCGGCCCGCATTCCCCAGTCCGGGCCCAGGAAGACCACCGGTAGTCGCGCCGGGACCGGCAGACGGGCGAGGGCCTCGACCAGGGTCGGGAGGCCCTTGTTGGGCGCCAAGCGTCCGTGGTACACGAAAAACTCCGGCGGGAGGCCCAGCGGGAGCACATCCCCCTCGGGCCGCGCCCACTCCGACAGGTCGATCCCGGGCGGGATGACGTGGATCCGGTCGGCCGGGGCGAACTCACGGACCAGTTGGGCCTCGCGCTCGGTCTCCACGACGAGGGCGCGGGCGACGCGGTAGGCGGTGGCGCCGAAGCCGACGTCCTGGAGACGAAGCAGCGCCTTCTTCCACCCGGGCTCGCCGGGGTCGGCCGGGTGGTAGTGCGTGGAGACGATGAGGGGGATGTTCCGGCGGTCGCAGACGGCCGCGGCCTGGAGGACGTGGCCGTACCGGTGCGAGTGGGCGTGGATCACGTCCGCGCCGCTGCCCGAGAGCGCGTCCATGAGGCCGACCATCATCGGAAGGGTAAGTCCCGGTACCATCCGCTTGCGGACGGGGAAGCGAAGGACCGGGATCCCGTCCACGAGCGGCCGGTAGTCGGAACGACGCTGCCAGCTCGACTCGTCGTACAGGTCGCTCGCGTAGACCGAGACCGAGGCCCCGCTCGAGCGGAGGCGACGGGTCACCTCGAGAACGTTCATTTCGACGCCCCCCGGGGCATCGAACCGCAGCGCGACCTGGGCGACGTTCATCCGGGGCGAACCTCCCGGTAGACCTGCTCGAGCCCGTCGACCACGCGGTCCCAGGTGTACCGCGGCACGATCTGCTCGCGCCCGTACTCCCCGAATCGCTTGGCGAGCGGCTCATCCTCCCACAGTCGAGAGATCGCCTCGCCGAGCCCCGCGACGTCCCCGGGAGTGACCAGGAGACCCGCCCGTCCGTCCTCGACGAACTCGGGGATGCCGCCCACCCGGGAGGCCACGACCGGGGTGCCTTGGGCCAGCGACTCGAGGAGGACCAGACCGAAGGCCTCGTAGTCGCTCGGAAGGACAGTGAGCCGGGCCCCTCGGTAGGCGTCGGCCAGTACCCCATCCTCCTCGATGTGCCCCAGCACGCGGAGCCGGGAGCCCAGTCCCAGTGCGGCAGCGCGCGCCTCGACCGCCGCCTGCATCCCCCCGTCCGTCCCGACCAGCACCAACGTCGCCTCCGGGTGTCGTCGGGCGAACGGGGCGTAGGCGTCGAGGAGCGGGAGAAGGCCCTTGTTGGAGGCGAGACGGCCCACGAACAGGACGTAGGGGCCCGGGATGGAATACCGGGAGCGGAAGCCTCCGGGGATCGGGGGCGCGGGCAGCGGAGAGTACCCTGGCGGGATGATCGCCACCGGAGGCAAGTCGAGGCCGAGCACCCGGAGCAGTCGCTCCTCCTCCCGGGTCTGTACGATCACCCGGGCGGCCGCCCGGACGATCGGGCGGGCGAGGACCCGGTCGTAGAACCCCCGGATCCGATGGCGCACCCACCCACCCTCGATCGACCAGATCGGGTGGAAGTGGGCGGTGAGCACGAACGGGGTCCCGCTTGCGCGGCTGTAACGGCGGGCGAGAGCGACCTGGTGGGTCCCGAAGGTGTGGACGTGGACGAGGTCCGGTCGGTCCCGGGCCAGAGCGGCCGGCAGCCCCCGGAGGAACGGGTAATGGAGCGGCCCCGGCAAGGAGGTCACCCGAAGGCGATGGACCCGGCCGAACGGGCGGCTCTCCTCGCGGGGGACCGACGGCGGCAGGCGCTCCCAGGGGAACTCCCGGTACAGCTCGCTCGTGTAGACCTCGACCGAGTGCCCCCGGGCCCCGAGGCGGGCCGAGATCTCGGCGACGTGACGCTCGACCCCGCCGGGGCCGGGAGGGAACCGGGTGGAGACCTGGGCGATCTTCACGGAACGACGGTAGCGCCGGGGCCGGTTGATAAGGGCGCCGGAGGACCGCTACGCGGCGGCGGGGGCGCGCACGGAGGCGAGCCGCTGGGCATACTTCTTGTACACCTCGGTCGCCCGGGCGACCGCCTCGATCTTCACGTACTCGTTCGCCTGGTGGGAGAGCTCCTCCTCCCCGGCACCGAAGATGACGACCCGGGGGTTTACCTGGGTGTAGTGGACGGCCTCCGAAGCGTGCACCAGGACCGTCGTCTCCGCCTGGGCGACCTCCCGCAGCAGCCGAACGTGGTCCGCGTTCGGGTCGATCTGGACCGCCGGCATCGTCAGGATGCGGCGGAGCGTGAAGGGCGTCTTGATCCGGCGCAGGTGCTCCTCGACCTCGTGGTAGAGCTGGTCCGGGGTGTACGGCGGGGGAAACCGGATGTCGACCTCGGAGACGCACTTGTTCGGCACCACGTTCAGCCGGGTCCCGCCGGTGAACGTCCCGATGTTGAGGGTCACCGAGCCGAGCTCCGGGTGCGCGATCCGGCCCTTGAACGACTCGAGGCCGCGGAGGATCCGCATCATCTTGCCGATCGCGTTCTCGCCGAGGTGGGGCATCGCGCCGTGGGCCGCCTTCCCGCGGGTCTCGATCGCGAGGTCGAGCACCCCCTTCTCGGAGGCAGCGACACGCAGTCCGGTCGGCTCGCCGACGATGACCGCCTTCGCCCGGCGGAGCGGGAGCGTCTTCGCCAGCGCCGCCGCCCCCTGCATGGTCGTCTCCTCGTCGGTCGTGAAGGCGAGCACCACGGGGATCTTGCGGGCGACCAGGTCCTGGGCGGCCTCCAGCATCGCGACCACGGTGCCTTTCATGTCCGCGGCCCCACGACCGTACATCCGCCCGGAGGCGAGCTGGCTCTGCGAGAAACTCCAGTAGTCGCCGACCGGCGGGGTGTCGAGGTGGCCGGAGAGCACCACCCCGCCCTGGCCGTACTCGGCGAGGAGGCTCGGCGCCGCCGTGTCCCCGAAGAGCGTGTTCCGCATGTGGATCTGGTCGGTGAACGACTGGACGTAGTCGAGGACCTCCTGCTTGTCGGCGAATGGGTCGCTCGGGATCTTGATCAGCTCCGCGAGCATGTCGACCATCTGACGCTTCATCGAGTGAACGACCTCTTCGCACGGCGGAAAACTCGCCGGTGTGGATGCACCGCCGGCAGGGCCCGGCGCATCTTAATCGTTCGCCTGCGGACGGGGGAGACGTCGCGCGCGGCCGCGGGTCCGGGCGAGGGCGAGGGCGTACCCCTCGGGGGAGCCGACCGAGCACCAGACCCCCGTCCGGGGGCTCAGGGTTAGGGCGGCGAACCTCCCGCCGTGGGCGAGGAGGTGCTGAACCCCGCTGGTCAGCTCGAGCTCCTCGGGGCGCTCGGTCCGGCGGACCGCTTCCAGGGCCGGGAAGAGGGCGGGGCCGAAGACGTAGACCGCGGTCGCCGCCCAGTGGGTGCGAGGCCTCTTCGGTTTCTCGACCATCCCGGTCACTCGGAGCCGGCGGTAGGGGCCCACCGCGCCCTCCGGAACGCCCTCGACCACACCGTAGCGTCGCGAGTCGGCCACCGGGCGCACGAGGAGCACGCCGTCGAGGTCCTCGTCCTCGCGCAGCCGTCCCATCGCCCGAAGCACGCTTCCCCGCTCGCGCTCCAGGATCACCCCGTCCCCGGCGTGGAGGAAGAACGGCTCCCGGCCCACGGTTCCCTTCGCGCACAGCACGGCGTCGCCGAACCCGGCGGCCCGGGGCTGAGAAACGAAACCGAACTGGACCTGGCCGAGCGTGCGGTAGAACCTGCGGGTCTCGACCAGCCGGTCCGGAGTGCGCCGGTGCCGCAGGAGGAGGCCCTGGTCCACGCTGAAGTAGCTCTGGACGAACCCGGCGTCCCGAGGCTGGACGACGACGGTCACGCGGTCGGCCCCGGCACCGGCCAGGCTCTCGACCACCAGGTGGGCGACCGGCTTGAGCACGAGCTCCCCGGCGCTTCCGCGGTCGTAGAGCGGCAGGAACTCCTTGCGGAGTCCCCGGCTCCACGGGAGCATCCGCGTCCCTTCACCCGCGAGCGTGACGACCGCCTGCATCGGACGGCGGTCCTCAGGCGACGGTGTTGGCCGACGAGGGATGGGTCGCCTCGGCCGAGGGAGGAGAGGGCGGCGCCGCGGCCGCGTTGCGGGCGCCGAGCAACGGACGACTGTCCGGCAAGCGCCAGTTCACCGTCGGGGTCAACACGTGCTTGCGGGCGGCGAGGCGGCGGCGGTAACGGACCAGGTCGTGGAAGATCTCCCGGATCACGTCGTCCAGCTCCCGCGTTCGGCGGTAGCCGAGCTTCGGGAGGTGCTCGTGGAGGGGGTTGTAGTAGTGCTGCTCCGCCTCCACCCGGGGGTCGGCCGGGTGGTCGATCGTGGGGTGGAGGCCCAGCTCGGCGCCGATCCGGGCGACCCGCTCGGCCAGCTCGTTCACGGAGTAGGCGGCGTCGAACTGGTTGAAGACGCGGTACTCCCCCGGCTGGGCAGGGTTCTCGACCGCGAGGCGGAGGGATTGCATGGAGTCCTCGAGCGCGATGAACCCCCGCTTCTGCTCCCCCCGGCCGTACGGCGTGAGCGGGAGTCCCAGCACCGCCTGGGCGATGAACCGGTTCAGGGCGGTCCCCCACGTCTCGTCGAAGTCGAACCGGGTGAGCAGGCGGTCGTCGGTGATCTCGGGGGTGCGGATCCCGTAGATGACCCCCTGCATGACGTCGGTCGAGCGGAGCTGGAAGATCTTCGACGCGAACATGACGTCGCCCGAGTCGAAGACCTTGCTCCAATGGTACCAGGAACCGGCCTGGCGAGGGAACGGCAGGAGATCCTTCCGTCCGCGGAACTCGACCTCGAAGAACCCCTCGGGGATGTCGGTGTTGGGGGTGCCGTACTCCCCCATCGTGCCCATCTTGACGAGGTGGGCGTCCGGCACGACCTCCTTCATCGCGTAGAGGAGGTGGAGCGTCCCCGTGAGGTTCTGCACCTGCGTGGCGACGGCGTGGTGGACGTCGATCATCGAGTAGGGGGCCGAGCGCTGCTCGGCGAGGTGGACAATCGCCTCGGGCCGCTCCGTCTCGAGGACGTGCCGGACGAGCTCCCAGTCGGACAGGTCCCCGCGGTAGAACCGGAGCTCCCGGCCGAGGACCTCCTTCACGGCCGCCAGGCGGCGGGGGAGCGCGGGGATGGGGGTGGCCGACCAGCTGCCGACCTCCTTGACGCGCTTGCGGGTAACGAGGTTGTCGACCCCGGCGACGTCGTGCCCCCGGGCGAGGAGGTGGAGGGCGAGCGGCCACCCGGAGTAGCCGTCGATTCCCGTAATGAGGACCTTCATAGGAATCGGACCTTCGGCTTATTCCGCGTCCGCGCTGAAATAGGTATGGGGACGGTGCGCCACGCCCTCGCACGCCAGGAACCAAAGCGGAATAAGCTCGAGGCTCCTCGGAGAGTCTCGGGTCGGGCCGACCTAGGGGCGATGGAGCCGACGGCGGTCACAATCGTCGATACGCGCGACGAGCCCCTCCAGGGGGCGATGATGGTGGTGGGGTTCCCGACCCACGGCCTGGTCGGCTCGGTCGCCGCGTCGTACCTGGTCCACGCGCTCGACATGCAGCCGATCGCCTACATGATCAGCGAAGATTTCCCGCCGACGGTCGTGATGGAGGAGGGGATCGTAAACGCCCCCGTCCGCCTTTATGCCAGCAAGCTGGTCTGCGGGGTCGACCGCTCTTGCGACCAGTTGGTCGTGGTGATCGCCGACATCCAGCCGCCGGTGGAGATGCTCAACGCGCTCGGCCGGGTCCTGCTCGACTGGTCCGAGGCGAAGGGGGTGCATCTCATCGTCGCCATCGAGGGCCAGCCGATCGACACCGAGGTTGGCGCCGATGCCCGGATCGTGGCGATGGCGAACCGGGCCGCGGCCCCGCTCCTCGAGAAGTACCGCTTCGCCGCCGCGAACGGGGTCGTGACCGGCCTGGCCGGGGGCCTCCTCCTCGGGGCGATCAACCGCTCGACGCCGGTGCTCTGCCTGGTCGCCCAGGCGCACAAGGACTACCCGGACGCTCGCGCGGCCGCCAAGGTCATCGAGACCGTGAACCCGCTCGTCCCCCTGATCGCGCTAGACACGAAGCCGCTCCGGGAGAAGGCCCGCCAGATCGAGGCGGAGATGCGGAAGACCCTCCGGCAGACGAAGGAGTCGATGGCCAACATGCGGGAGAGTTCGCCGGAAGGGGCGGGTGAGATGTATCGCTGACACGTCGCCCGGGACGCGGGTGAGCCCGGTCCCCGAGGACCGACCGGCGGTCTCGCTGCGGGGCTTCCGTCCGTCCGACGTGCCGTTCGTCTCCGCGATCGTCGCCGACGCGCTGCACGAGCACTACGACCCGAGCCTGTACCTCTCCCTCAGCTCCGAGTGGCCCGAGGGGTTTCTGGTCGCGGCCGACCACCATGACGTTCCGGTCGCCTTCCTCCTCGGCGTCTCCCAGGTCGTGCGCGAGGCGCGGATCCTGATGTTCGCGGTCGACCGGGCCTGGCGCGCCCAGGGGATCGGGCGGCTCCTGATGACGACCTTCTTCGAGCGCTGCCACGACCGCGGGTTCTCGAGGGTCACGCTCGAGGTCCGGGTCTCGAACGCGACCGCGATCCGGTTCTACACCCGGTTCAACTACTCGGTCGTCGACCTACTGCGGACCTACTACTCCGACGGGGAGAACGGCTACCAGATGGCCCGCCCGCTCCCGTAGCGGGGCTTCCTCGGACCCGGAGGGGCTATGACCTCTCCACCGGATGCTCGGGCCATGCCCAGTGAATGGCCCACCGCGGGCGACCTGATGAATCCCCGTCCGGTCACGCTCCCGTTCGACGCGCCGATCTCCGAGGCGCTCGGGATCATGAAGAGCAAGGGATACCACGAGATCCCGGTCCTGCAGCGCTCGCGACTCGCCGGGATGATCACCTTCGAGTCGCTCGCCCGGCGGGTGAGCCGAGCGACCAACACGAAGGTCGGCAGCCTGCTGACCATGGCTCCCCTCATCACCCCCCGTCTCCTCCTCCCGGAGGTCGCCGAGCTATTGCTCGGCAGCGGACTCCGAGGCGGGCCGGTGGTCGGCCCGCGGGGGGAGCTGCTCGGCGTCATCAGTCGGACGAACCTCGTCGGCGCCCTCGCCGACCACCCGGAGTTCCCGCGCGAACCCGTCGACCGGATCGGGAGTCCCGCGACCGTCACGATCCGCGAGGAGGACACGGTCCGCCATCTCCAGGCACAGATCCGGCTCCTCGAGGAGCACCCGCTCCCGGTGGTGGACCGGAAAGGGCGCCTCGTGGGCGCCGTCGGGGTCGCGGACCTCGCCTCCGTGCTGTGGCGGCCGGACACGGGCGGCAAGCGCGACCTTCCGCAACGCGCCCGCGCGCTCGACGTCCGCGTCTCCTCCTTCATGCGGTCCCCGGCGGTCACCGTCGCCTCGAAGACCCACTCGGGCGAGGCGGCCCGCAAGATGACCGATTCGAAGGTGTCGAGCGTGTTCGTCGTGGAGGACGGCCACCCGACCCGGGTCGTGGCGCAGGCGGACCTCCTCGGACTGGTCGTCGGGGCCGCCCGGACCGCCAAGGGGCCCGGCCGGATCGAGGACTGCTACGTCGAGGTCACCGGCCTCCGCGGCTCGAGCGATCCGGCGTTGCTCGCGGACATCGACCACCTGGTCGCCCAAGGGCTGAAGCGAATCGCACGCCACCTCCATCCATCCCTCTTCAGCCTCCACCTCAGCCCGCACTCGACCCACCGAACGGCCGACATCACCGCGGAGGGGCGCCTGCACACGGACGCGGGGATCTTCTACGCCTCCCAGACCGGCTGGAACCTGATGGCGGGCGTCTCGGGCATCATGGAGGAGCTGGCGGCCCAGGTCCAACGGGACCAGGAGAGCCGTCGCGAGCGGGTCCGGTCGCGGCGTCGCTCCCCGACGGACGAGACGGTCGAGGACGCCGACCTCGAGCGACGCATCCGCGTCGCGACGGGGGACGACGAGTAGGAGACGACGATGATCCCCGGTGGCCCGCGCAACCAGCGCCAGATGGAGCTGATGATGCGACGCATGGGCATGAAGACCGAACCGGTCGAGGGGGTGGAGGAGGTGGTCGTGCGCACCAAGACCAAGGAGCACGTGTTCTCGGCCCCCGAGGTGACGATCCTCACCGTCCAAGGGGTCCGCACCTACCAGATCGTCGGGACGCCCGAGGTTCGAGCTCGCACCGCCGGCCCATCGGCCCCCGGAACGGCCTCCGGGGCTCCGAGCGCCCCCACGGGGCCGCCGGAGGAGGATATCCAGCTCGTGATGGAGCAGGCGCAGGTCTCCCGCGAGGAGGCCGTCGAGGCGTTGTTCCGCGCCAACGGGGCCCCGGCCGAGGCAATCATGCAGCTCATGACGCGGAGCCGCTGACGGCCCCGACGCACCATGGGCGCGGTTCCGCCGCCCGGAGGGCTCCTCCCCCTCCCCCGACCGAATGAACCGGTCTCGCGGGAGTGCGTGGAGGGCTACCTGTTCTCCCGGGACCCGCTCGCGATGCTGGTCTTCCGACGGGTCCCCGCCCGGGGGTCGATCTGGGTGCCGATCCAGGGAAAGGTCGAGGCGAGCGACGCGAACCTTGAGGCCGCGCTGCTCCGCGAGGTCCGGGAAGAGACCGGCCTCGAGCAGGCGATCGCCGTGGTACCGCTGGACTGGCACGTCCCGTTCCGGGCGGAGAACGGGGAGGTCTGGCGGCTCCACGCCTACGGGGTCGAGGTCCCGAGGTCGTTCCACCCCCACCTGAACGACGAGAACCAGGAGTGCGAGTGGGTCGAGCCCTCCGAGGCCGAGCGCCGCCTCCACTTCACGGACAACCGCGAGGCGGTGGCTCGCCTGAGGGCGTGGCTCGATCGCCACCCGAGGACCTGATGGGAGCCGGGCTGACGGGGTTCGAACCGGTGGTGGCTGCTGAGCCGCAAGGCCCTGTTCGCGGCGTGAGGCGTGTACAGCCATGCCGTCGCGAGGGCCGCCGCTTCGTCGCATCGCCCCTCGAGAAGCACAGAGGGGAGGCACCAGGGCTCCCAGTCAACCTCCCCAGGCCCCCAAACGTTTAGCGCGACACGAAGGTTGGAACCGGCCAGGTCCCATGTCCGAACCGCCCAGTCCTCCACCGGCAGTCTTCCGGACCGTGGGCCCGGAGCTGTTCGCCGCCCTTCGGGCCGCTCACCCCTCCCGGGTCGTACTGCAGGTGCCCGCGGGCCTCGTGCGGAATGCCCACGAGCTCGTGGAGCGGATCCGGGTGGAGTCCGGTGCTCCTGTGATCCTCGCCGCGCGCCCGTGCTTCGGTGCGTGCGACTTCCCTTCTTCGGAGGAGGCGCCCCGCGCGGACCTCGCGGTGGTCCTGGGTCACGCTCCGATCCCGAACGTGCGGCTCCCCCGGCGTACGTTCTTCGTCGAGATGCGAGACCCCGGAGGGGACCCTGAGGCACTGGCGACGACCGTCCAGCGTGCTCGGGTCCCTCGTCGGCTGGGCCTTGTGGCCTCCGTCCAGCACCTCGACCTCCTATCCCCCCTGACCGCGGCGCTCGAGCGTCGAGGGTACGAGGTCCACGTCGAGCAGGGAGACCACCGCCTCGCCTACCCGGCCCAGGCCCTCGGGTGCAACTATACCGGCGCCGAGGCGGTCGCCGACCGGGTCGACGCCTTCCTGTTCGTCGGAACGGGGCGGTTCCATCCGGTGGGATTGGCGTTCGCCGTCGACCGGCCGGTCTGGGCTCTCGACCCCCTGCAGAACCAGCTCGAGCCCCCGGTCGACCGGGCGCTCCTGATCGGCCGCCGTCAGCTGGCGGTCGCGTCCGTCCGTGACGCCCGCCGATGGGGGATCCTGGTCTCGACCTTCGCCGGGCAGAACCGCTCCCCGACCGCGCTCGCCCTCCAGGAGCGGGCGCGCGCCCGGGGCCGGGAGGCCGAGCTCCTGTTCTTCGACCGGCTCGACCCGCGCGACCTCGAGGGCCGGGCGTTCGACGCCTACGTGAACACCGCCTGCCCGCGCATCGCCTTGGACGACGGGATGAATTACCCCCGTCCGGTGCTCACTCCCCCGGAGTTCCTGATGGCCCTCGGCGAACTGCCTCTCGCCCCGTATCGGTTCGACACGTACCACTAGCCGGGCGGTTCGGCAGGTTCTTGGTTTGGGCCGTCGTTCCTCGGGCATGCGCGCCCGAGGGGTCGCCCCCCTCGTCCTCCTCGTCGCGGGGGCCGGGCTGATCGTGGACGCGATCGCCCGAGGGGGCGCCTCGGTCGCCCTGGTGGTGGTGTTTCCGGTGGTCTTTGGGGCCTCCGCGGAGTTCTTCCTCGGGGTCGTGCTCCTCTTCGTGGGCTTCGTCACCCTTCCGTTCTCCTTCGGGTACACCTTCGCGGCGGAAGAGGCCGAGGACGGGATCCCTCGAAGCCACCACGAGGTCCCTCCGCAGGAGGTCGGTGGCCTCCTGCTGATCGGCCCCGTCCCGATCTTCTTCGGACGCTGGGGTCACGTGCGTCAGCGCACCCGGGTCCTGGCGGCGCTCGCGGGAGCGGCCCTCCTCGTGGCCGCGGTGGTGATCTTCCTCTGGCTGCGCTAGGGCAGGAGACCGGATTCCTCGAGAAAGCGGCGGTGGACTCGCGGGTCGTCCGAGAGCTCCGGGTGGAAGGCAAGACCCCAGATGTTCCCCGACCGCACCCCGACGATCTCCTCCCCCCTCCAGGCGACCGGGAGGGCCTGCGGTCCGACGGAGAGGATCCGGGGGGACCGGATGAAGACCCCGGGGAAGGGGGGACCGGCGACCCCGTCGATGACGATCGGCGCCTCGAACGACTCGCGTTGCGGGCCGTAGTCGTTCCGCCGCACGCGGACGTCCAGCACCTCGAAGCTCGGTGGGTCCTGACCGGAGGGGCTGGGGGCGATCTCCTTGGCCAGGAGGATCAAGCCGGCGCACGTCCCGAGCACGGGAAACCCTTGCCGGAGGCGCTGGGCGAGCGGGGTCCAGAGATGGGCCCCGTACAGGAGTCGAGCGATCGTGGTCGACTCCCCACCGGGCAGGAAGAGGGCGTCCAGCTCGTCGAGCTGCTCGGGGCGACGGAGAGCGACGACAGAGCCCTTCGGCAGCAGATGCCGGGCGCTGCGAAGATGCTCCGGGACGTCTCCCTGGAGCGCGAGGACCCCGACCTTCATCGGCCGGCCCGGATCTCCTCGAGGACGGCCTTGGCCCGGTCGAATCGGACCGCGTGCTCGGCAACCAGCCGGGCGACGACGCGGTCGACCTCCTCCGGTCGGGCGCCGGCGCTCACCGCCATGTTCCGCGCGTGCAGCTCCATGTGGCCCCGCTGGATGCCTTCGGTGGCGAGGGCTCGAAGGGCCGAGAAGTTCTGGGCGAGGCCGACCGACGCGAGGACCTCCCCGAGCTCTCGGGCGGATTTCACGCCGAGGAGCTTGACGTTCGCCTTCGCGGTCGGGTGCACCGCGGTGGCCCCGCCGATCAGCCCCACCGGGGCGGGGAACTCGATCGTCCCCACGAGGTTTCCCTCTCGGTCCTTCTCGTACGTCGTGAGCGGACGGACGACCGACCCCGAGGGCGCCGCCTGCCAGGCTGCGAAGGTGTGGGCTCCGCTCTCGATGGCCCGGAAGTCGTTCCCCGTGGCGATCACGACGCTCGAGATCCCGTTCATGATCCCCTTGTTGTGCGTCGCGCAGCGGAACGGGTCCGCCACCGCAAAGGCGTAGGCATCCAGGATCCCGTCCACGACCTCCGCCCCGGTCATCGTCTCGGTCTTGAGCTGCTCGGCCGGAAACGTCGCGCGGGCGCGGGCGAGGCGGTGGATGGCCAGGTTCGAGATGATCCGAAGGACCGAGCGCCCGCCGGCGAGGCGTGCGAGCTCGGGAGCGAGCGCCTCGCACATCGTGTTCACGGCGTTCATCCCGCCCGCGTCCCGCGCGTCCACCAGGAGGTGGACGATGACCATCGTGCCGCGCGGCGAGGGGAGGATGCGCACCTCGATCTCCTTGGCCCCGCCCCCGAACTTGACGAGGACCGGGTCCTTGGCG
Source organism: Thermoplasmata archaeon (assembly GCA_035501555.1). Classification (GTDB taxonomy): domain Archaea; phylum Thermoplasmatota; class Thermoplasmata; order Lutacidiplasmatales; family UBA184; genus Lutacidiplasma. Next base: position 89,166 of record DATJWA010000013.1, read on the forward strand.
TTCGCCGCCGCGAGCAGCTCGCCCCGCGCATGCAGGATCCGGAGGCGCGCCGCCGCCGGGTCGTGGACGTCCATGATCTGGACCTGGCCGATCATCACCGGGTCGGTGCTCTGGGAGTGGAACCCGCCGGCCGAACGCGCTACCTTCGCGGCGTTCGAGGCCGCCGCGACCACGCTCGGCTCCTCGATCGCCATGGGGACGAGGTAATCCTTCTCGTTGATCCGGAAGTGCGTGGCGACCCCCAGAGGCAGCGGCATCACGCCGATGACGTTCTCGATCATCCGGTCGAGGGTCCCGGGGTCGACGCCGGGCGGGAACTCCCAGGCTCCCGCCTCCTCGGGGGTCAAGCCGGCCCACTCGCGAGCGAACTCCCGCCGCTCCGCGATGCTCTTCCGGTAGAATCCCGAAACGTCCGAGGAACGCGTCACGACGCCTCCGTGGGCGAGGGGCTCGCCTCGACTGCGTCCGCGGCTCGGGTGCGGGCGACCACGACCTTCGCCGGACGAAGGATCCCACCGTAGAAGCGGTACCCCTGCTGCACCACCTCAGCGACCGCGCCGTCCGGGACCCCCTCTCGCGGTACGGTCTCGCCCACGGCCTCCTGCTCGGCGGGATGGAACGGCTGCCCTACTTCGGCGATGGGAACCACGCCCTCGTGCTTGAGGAACGTCGCCCACTCCCGGTCGAGGAGGTCGAGGCCGTGGCGCACGGGGTCGCCGGGAGGGAGGGTCCCGAGCGCCTCGCGCGCGGCGCGGAACGCCTCGAGAATGGGGAGCAGTTCTCGGATCAGCCCCGCGCGTGCCTGCCGCGTGACCCCCTCCCGCTCGCGCTCGGTCCGCCGCCGGTAGTTCTCGAAGTCGGCGAGGAGGTAGCGGTACTTGACCGCCCAGTCCTCGGGCGGCGGGGTGGGCTCCTCGACCGGAGCGGTCGCGGGGGGGGTTTCGGGTGCGGCCGGGGGAACGTCCGGTTCGTCGGGCATGGGGGAATGCGGTGCGGAGGGAGGGTCCGAGTATTAGGCGTTGCAGGGGTCGCGGACCCCGTCCCCGGGGCCCCCGGAAACGCCCCTCCGAACACGGATTCCCTGGGGGCCAAAAGGAGGTCGTACCGGGGTGGAATTTCAAGCCCGCCCGAAGGGTTATAACGCATGCCCGGCTCGGTTTAGTACGTCGGTTTTCACCGACGGTTTCCGAGGGCGCAACCGGGTATGTCCACGACAGTGTACGACGCCAGTTCCATCCAGATCCTGGAGGGACTTTCCGCGGTCCGAAAGCGGCCCGGGATGTACATCGGGTCGACCGACGCCCGGGGCCTCCACCAGCTGATCTACGAGGTCCTGGACAACTCGATCGACGAGGTGCTCGCCGGGGAGTGCACGGAGATCCGCGTGACCGTCCACGCCGACGGGTCGGCCTCGGTCTGGGACAACGGCCGGGGGATCCCCGTCGAGGACCACCCGAAGTACCACCGTCCGTCGCTCGAGATCGTGATGACGGTCCTGCACGCCGGCTCGAAGTTCGACAAGAACACCTACAAGGTGTCGGGCGGACTTCACGGGGTCGGCGTGCACGTGGTGAACGCGCTCAGCGAGTGGCTGGAGGTGCGGGTCCGCAGGGACGGACAGGAGTACTTCCAACGGTACGAGCGGGGCATCCCGGTCGCCCCGGTCAAGGTCGTCGGGCCGGCGGAGACCACGGGAACGGACACCCGATTCAAGCCGGACGGAACGATCATGGAGACCCTCGACTTCGACCGGGAGACGATCGCCCGCCGGTTGAAGGAGCTCTCGTTCCTCAACGCCGGGGTCTCGATCCAGTTCCTGGACGAACGGGACGGCAGCACCGAGACGTTCCACCACGCAGGCGGCCTCACCGAGTTCGTCGAGGACGTCAACCGGGGAGCCAACGTCCTGTTCCGGCCCCCGATCGCGCTGCACGCCAAGCGCGACACGACCGATATCGAGCTGGCCCTCCAGTACAACGACGGCTACAACGAGACCACGCTCGCGTTCGTGAACAACATCAACACGATGGACGGAGGGACCCACGTGGTCGGTCTCCGGGCCGCCCTCACCCGCACCCTGAACGACTACGCCCGCAAGCGCGGCTACATCAAGGGCGACAAGGAGGGGCTGACGGGCGAGGACGTGCGCGAGGGGCTCACCGCCGTCCTCTCCGTGAAGGTGCTCGAGCCCCAGTTCGAGGGCCAGACCAAGGCGCGTCTCGGCAACTCGGAGGTCAAGGGGCAGGTCGAGAGCGCGGTCAACGACAAGCTCTCCGAGTTCCTGGAGGAGCACCCGGCGATCGGCCAGAACTTGATCTCGAAGGCGGTTCAGGCCGCCCAGGCGCGCGAGGCCGCCCGAAAGGCGCGCGAGCTGACGCGGCGCAAGGGACTGCTCGAGGGGGGCGGGCTCCCCGGCAAGCTCGCGGATTGCCACTCGCGGGACCCGGCCGAGTGCGAGCTGTTCATCGTGGAGGGGGACAGCGCGGGCGGCACCGCCAAGCAGGGGCGCGACCGGGAGTTCCAGGCGATCCTTCCGCTGCGGGGCAAGATCCTCAACGTCGAGAAGGCGCGGCTCGACCAGATGCTCCAGAACGAGCAGATCCGGGCGCTGATCACTGCGATCGGGATCGGGATCGGGGACGAGCTCGACCTGAGCCGCCTGCGCTACCACAAGATCATCCTGATGACGGATGCCGACGTCGACGGCTCGCACATCCGGACCCTCCTGCTGACCCTGTTCTACCGGAAGATGGCACCGCTGATCACCGAGGGCCACGTCTTCATCGCACAGGCCCCCCTGTACCGCCTGCAGAAGGGAGCGCGCATCGCCTACGCCTACTCGGATGCGGAGCGGGACCGCCTGGCCGTCGAGTTCGGCGGGCAGAAGGGGGTCACGCAGCAGCGGTACAAGGGGCTCGGGGAGATGAACGCCGAACAGCTCGCTGAGACGACCATGCGTCCGGGGGCGCGGGCCCTGCTGCGCGTGACCGTCGAGGACGCGGGCCGGGCCAACGCGCTCTTCCAGATCCTGATGGGCGAAGAGGTCGAACCGCGTCGAGCCTACATCCAGGAGCACGCGGTCGAGGTCACGAACCTCGATATCTAGCCGAGGAGGACGAGCACGGTCGACTCCGAGCCGACTCCGGTGGCCGAAGCCCTCGCGGCGAACGGCCTTCCGTCGGAGCCGGCCCCTCGGCGTCCGGTGCTTCACGGGCCGGGGGGAACGGTCATCCTGCTCGCCACGCTCGACGCGGCCGGGCGTCCGACGTACCACGGGGTCTGGCTATCCCGGGGAGGGACCCGGTGGCTCGGCCCCCCGCCCCCGACGAGCCTGGTCGCGACCACCCACCGCCTTAGCGGCATCACCGGCGAGCTGGTCGACCTCCTCCAGGCGGCGGCGAGGAGCTACGTGGAGCGACTCGAGGACCTCTCCGAGCGACTGGACGCCGCCGAGGACCACGCGGAGGCCGCCCCCCTGGCCGACCTCGCCGCCCTGCACCGGGGGTACCGCGCAGTCCGGGGGCACGTCGCGCGGCTCTCGGTCGCGGTCTCCGAGCTGGACGGCCCCCTTGGCGAGCGGTTCCCGAAGCTTGCGGAGGTTCTGCCCGCGGTCCGGCCCGAGGTCGAGCACCTCGAGGAGTTCGCCTCCTGGGTCGGCCAGGGCATCCGGGACCTCGTCGCCCTACGCAACGCCGCCGAGGCCAACCGGCTCTCGGTCACGACCAACCGCCTCGGAGAGGTTTCGAATCGGATCGCCGCGTTCGCCAACACGTCCAACATCCGCATGCTCGGCGTCGCCTACGTCGCCCTCCTCCTCGGGCTGGTCAGCGCGGTCGTGCTGATCCCGAACACCGCCGCGACGATCCTCGGGATGCCGAGCGCGGCGTGGGTACCCGGGCTGTGGGTCGACGTGATCCTGGCCGTGCTCGCGATCGTCCCCATCGCGATCGTCTTCAGCCGGCCGTGGGTGCGCCGGGTCCTCTCGGCCTTCCGTGCCTCCGAGACCCGGACCGCCGAGGGGATCTCGGACCTTCCCGAGGTCGACCCCACGGCCGTGAACCGTCCCGCCGGCGAACGCCTTTTAGACCGCCGCCCGTAGGTCGACCGTGACGGCGGTCCCCCACGAGCCTCCTCGGGTGTTCCGCGACGCACTCCTCGTCACCCAGGACCCCGGCCGACGGGTCCTGCGGGGAGACGTCCGCGTCGACTCCGGGCGGATCACCCACGTCGGCCCCAACGCTCCGCGGGAGGGCGCGGAGATCGTCGAGGCGCACGACCGGGCCCTCGTGCCGGGGTTCGTCAACCTCCACACCCACGTCGCGATGCACCCCCTCCGCGGGATCGCGGACGACCGGGAGCTCGCCGGTTTCCTCGAGACCCTTTTCGCGGTGGATGCCCGCCGGGTCGAAGGGGATGTCGAGGCCGGTGCGCGCGCGGGAGTCGCGGAGATGCTCCTCGGCGGCACGACCTCGTTCCTCGACCTCTACTACCTCGAGGACGCGGTAGCCCGCGCGGTCGACGACCTCGGGATCCGCGGCTTCCTCGGCTGGGCCGTGCTGGACCCGGAACTGACCACCCAGCACGGCAAGCCGCTGGACAACGCCCGCGGGTTCATCGCGCGGTGGAAGGACTCCCCCCGCGTTCGCCCGCTGGTCGCCCCCCAGGGAGTCTACGTCTGCAACCAGGAGACCTGGCTCGGGGCTCGGGAACTGGCCGAGCATTCGGGGACGCTCGTCCACTACCATCTCTCCGAGACCCGTCGGGAGGTGCACGAGCACGAGACGAAGACCGGGCGCCGACCGGTCGACTGGCTCGAGGAGATCGGCTTCCTCGGTCCGGGCCAGGTCGCGGCCCACGCGGTCTGGCTGACCTCGCACGAAATCCATTCTCTGGCGCAGCGTAAGGTAGGGATCGCGCATTGCGCGAGCTCGAACCTGAAGCTCGCGTCCGGGGGCGTCGCCCCGGTCGTGGAGCTCCGCGCCGCCGGGGCCTCTGTCGGGCTCGGGACCGACTCCGTCGCCTCCAACAACTCGCTGTCGATGCTCCGGGAGATGCACCTGGCTGGACTGGTCCAGAAGAACCACCGCTGGGATGCGACGGCGCTCGGTGCGCAGACCCTGCTGGACCTCGCGACGATCGAGGGGGCACGCGCCCTCGGCCGGGAGGTCGAGCTGGGGTCGCTCGAGGTCGGCAAGCGGGCCGACTTCTCGCTGTTCCGCCTCGACCATCCCACCCTCCTGCCCGCGCGCCCCGAAGCGATCGTCTCCCACCTCGCCTACTCCGCCAGCGAGGAGGCGGTCGACTCCGTCTACGTCGACGGAGTCCCGGTCGTCAAGGGGCGTCAGCTCCTCCGGGGAGACTGGGAAGCGATCCGGAAGGGCCTCGAGGCGGCTGCCGAATCCCTCTGGTCCGCCCGGTCCGAGTGAAAGGGTCCTACACCTCGCGCTGGAGCGCGGCGACCAGGTGGCTTCCCAACGAGTGGGCGAGCTCGTCGGGCGAGGCGTGCACCCCCACTTCGGTGAGGCACGTCAGGCGATCGGCCGGTCCGGGTTCGGGCAGACCGAACCATCGAGCGACACTCCGCCGGTCGAGGGTGCGGGAGAGCGAGCCGGCGTGCAGGAGAGTCGTTCCGGTGGCATGCTGGGCGGCGGCGGCGAGTACCCGACCCTCACAGTCGAGGACCAGCCCGCGCCGACTCAGCGGACAGTAATCCTCCGACAGCCCCATAGGCCCCACCCAACGAGTGGATATCCCCCGAGCCGCGAGCATGTCCACCAACCCCTGGCCGAAGCGGTCGTAGGCTCGGACGAAGCCGCGACCGACCCGGGGGTCGGCTCGTGGCAGGATGACAGCCCAGACGAGGTCTCCCGGAAAGTGGACGAGCCCGGTGCCCCCCGAGGCGCGCGGCACGACGGACACCTGGTCCTCTCGGGCCCGCGCCAAGTAGGGGGCGGTCTTGCGGACGCCGACCCCGTACGATACCGCGGTCTCGCCCAGCGAGGCGACGTGGACGGTCGCACGGCCCACGCGGAGCAGACGTTCCTGGCTAGCGAGAACCTTCTCGACCGTGAGTTCCCTCTCCAAGACCACGGGTAGCGGGGGGGAAGGACTTGTCATATGACCCTCCCGGGGGATGGCCAGCGGTTCACTAAAACGGTATGAACCCAGCCGGGGTCGGTCCTCGGTGGCCGAATCCGACCAGTTCAAGCTTCACCTGGGCGACCCGGCGCCCCCCTTCGAGTTGCAGGGAGTAGACGGGAAGACCTATTCGCTCGCCGGGTTCCGCAGTCCTTTCCTGCTCGTCACGTTCTGGTGCAACCACTGCCCGTACGTTCAGGCCTGGGAGAGGCGGATGATCGACCTCGGGGAGCGGTACCTTCCGAAAGGGGTGGGATTTGTCCTCATCAATTCGAATGACGCGCGAGCCTACCCGGAGGACAGCCTCGACAACATGGTCCGCCGGGCGCGCGAAAAGAAGTACCCCTTTCCGTACCTGGTCGATGAGTCGCAGGCGATCGCGCGGGCCTACGGCGCGCTAGTGACCCCGCACCCCATGCTCTTTGGACCGGACCGCCGGCTCCTGTTCCAGGGCCGGATCGACAACGACCACCAGCACCAGGAGCGCGTCACCGAACGGTACCTCGAACGGGCCCTCGAACAGGCGCTGGCCCGCCAGCCGGTGCAGCCCGCGGAGCTATCGGTGCTCGGTTGCTCGGTCAAGTGGAAGCCGGGGTCCTGAGCTCCGACCTCGGGCCGGCGGTTTGCCCCGCCGGGCCTTGAGCTCGGAGCGCCGGACGTCGAAGGCACGGGAGAGGGCAGGGTCGACCGGACGCCCCGCGTGGTCTAGACGAGCCGCGATCGCCACCTTGCCGGCGAGGGCCCGCGCAAGCTTCCCGCGCTCCCGGCGAGGCGCGGACTGGAGCGCCGGGTGGGTGAAGAGCAGACCGTGGCGTGGCGGGGGCGCGCGGCCCCTGAGGTGCTCGAAGAACGCGCGCTCCGCACCGAGCACCTGCACGGTGCTCGACGGGAGCCGGGCGAGTCGTTCGAGTCCCCCCGCCTGGGCGATCAGGCGAGCGGCCAGTTCAGGGCCCAGCAGGGCGCAGAGGTTGGGCGTCCGGCGGGGCGACGTCCCCTCGACGGCAGCCGCCAGGGCAATCCGGACGTCTCCCGCGGACCGGTACAGCTCCGCGAGCCGGCGCCGCGCTTGGACCAACCCGACGTCGGTCGGAGCCAACGGCCCGGCCGTATCGCCCTCGAGCACGGCGCGCGCGGCCCGGGAATGGTCCCCCGGGTCCACATCGGGCCGGTCCCGCGAGACCCAGCTCCCGAGCCGTTCCCCCAACAAGTTCTGCATCCGGTCGAGGTCACCCGCGGCCCGAACGGCTTCCTGGATGTGGATCGACGGGTCCCAGGCCTCCTTCAGGGCGGAGTCCCCCTCAGAGAGCAGGAGGGTCCGTCCGAGCTCGGGGTCGACCCCGACCGCGCGCGGGTCGACCTCGGCGACAGCCCGGGGGTCGAGCCGGATCCCGTATGGGACGAGTCGCCGGTCGCGGGTCGTCCACTCCTCGCGCCCGCGCTCGCCGAGCAATGTGGTCTCCTCGGCCGTCAGCTGACCGGTCCGGCGCTCCCGGACCCGAGCGCTGAGCTCGCCCGGATCGAGTGGGGCGAGCACGGACCGCACCACCCGGGTTCCGTCGACCAAGTGGACGCCGAACCACGTGGTCACCACCGTCTTGGCCATTTCAAGAACCGCCCTGTTGCGTGGGGCGCTAACCCACCGTGCCTAAATAGCGCGGCCCGGCTCCGCGACCGGCATGTCGGCCTCAGCCCCCCGCCCGCTGGTGCGCGCCGAGCGGCGCGGTCCGTCCCTGGTCCTCACGCTCGACCATCCGCCCGTCAACGTCCTCTCGCGCCCGGTACTCGAGGAGTTGTCTTCGCGGTTGAGGGAGGCGAATTCGGACCCCGCCGTACGCGTGGTTGTACTGAACAGCGCCGCGGAGAAGGCATTCGCCGCCGGCGCCGACATTCGAGAGATGGCCCCGCTGGGCCCTGCCGAGGCGAGAGCCCACGGGGCGCGGGGGCAGGCGGTGACCCGGCTGATCGAACGTCTTCCCCTCCCGGTGATCGCGGCCGTGCACGGGGTGTGCCTCGGCGGAGGCTGTGAGATCGCCCTCGCGTGCGACTTTGTCTTCGCGACGCCGGACGCTCAGTTCGGCCAGCCGGAGATCAACCTCGGCGTCACGCCGGGGTGGGGAGGGTCCCAACGGCTCCCCCGCCGCATCGGCGCGGCCCGCGCTCGCCGTTGGATCTACACCGGACGCTCGGTGTCCGCCGCCGAGGCGCACGCGGACGGCTGGGTGGACCGTATCGTCCCGCGGACCGAATTGCTTCCGTCGGCGCTCGAGTTCGCCGAAGAGCTAGCCGGTAAGCCCCCGCTGGCTCTGGCGGCAGCCAAGTACGAAATTCTGCGGGCGCAGGACCCCCGTATCGACGAGGATCTCCGGTACGAACTGGGACTTTGGGCTCGCCTCTTTGGTTCGCGGGACCAGCGGGAGGGAATGACGGCGTTCCTCGAGAAGCGTCCGCTCCCTCCACGGGACCGCAGCGACTGGGAGGCTCAGTCCCATGGGTTCCCGTGGGCGGAACCCACGGGCTCGGACCGGCCGACCCCTCCGGGCGGAAAGCGGAAAAGGGACGAGGTGTCGGGTCCCCTCTGACGCCGCGGTGGCTCAGCTGGCAGAGCGGCTCCTTGGTAAGGAGCAGGCCGAGGGTTCAAATCCCTCCCGCGGCTGATCTCTCTCCGTGCGCCCGTGAAGCGGCCCGACGGGCGCGGCTCGGGGACCTTCCCCTGAGTTCGCCCGATCACTCCGAAGAACGGGCGACCGGCTCCGAGAGGGCTTCTTAGAGAACTGCCTTCCTGCAAAACTGTGGAGGCCGAAGGCGACGCGTTCTCGCGTTTCCCGTACTGGCCCTTCCGTGAGACCCCGTACCGCTTCCACCACGGCCGAACCCCCCGCGTACCATGCGGAGGGGTTCTGCCGCTCTTGCCGTGATGGGGACCACCATGGCCCCCGGGTGTGCCCCCAGCTATTTCTGTGCCGCGACCTTCGCCGCTCGGCGAGTCGAATGCGTCGCACGGCGGGAAAGCTCGCTGGGTCCCCTATCTCTTGGGATCAAGTCAGGGCCTTCCGACTGAATCGCCACCATCTGTCCCAACGGGCTCCGAAGAAGGCGCTTACCTCCGTCGTGACCGATATGGGCGGGGCCCAAGCCCAGCTGGTATCGGCAGCTCAGGTATCGCTCTGGGCGCGGACGGAGAATTTGGTGCCCGCGGACGTCAACTCCGCACTTTGGGAAGACCGCCTTCTCGCGAAGGCCTGGTGTATGCGAAGAACAGTGCACTTACTTCCTACGGAGCATCTTGCCGTATTCGTCAGAGGCACGGCTCGTAGGGCGGAGAAGGAGGTCCGCTACGTGCTCAACCGTGGAGTGACCGCGGAGCGGCTGGAGGAGCTACTGAGGGTGGTGATCGCCGTTCTCGATCGGCCTGTCACTCGCTCGCAACTGGCCGTTCTCGTGAGCCGAGAGCTCTCCTTGCCGTTGACCACAGGTCAATGGGCCGGTTGGGGCAGCCGGCGGGAAGTTCCCTGCGTGAAGATGGCGAATTTCACGTTTCCCGCGGACTTTTTGCTCCACCTCGCGGGGGCACGGGGGGTCCTCTGCGCAGGACCTGACAATGAAGGCGAGTCCACTTCGGTTCGAGCGGATGCATGGCTGCCTCGCTGGCATGACCTGCCGGGCCTTCGGGCGGAGCAGGAGCTCCTCCGCTTGTATCTCCGCGCGTACGGGCCCGCGACGCCATCCGATTTCAAAGCATGGACTCAGATGCGACTTGCCGACGCACGGACCATCTGGACACGCCTAGAAAGCGAGCTCGAGCCAGTTGACATAGAGGGAGAAGCGAAGTGGATTCTCCGAGCGGATCTGCGTGAGCTCGAGCACGCCGAGCTCCCTGGGTTATCGGTGTGCTTGCTCCCGTACTTCGACTCGTTTCTCCTCGGACACGAAAGGCGCGGCCATCTCCTCGAGGCGCGACACCATCCCCAAGTATATCGGGCTCAGGGCTGGATTGCTCCGGTGCTCTTGGTCAACGGTCGGGTCGTGGGTGTGTGGACTCACACTCGGAAGGGAGACCTGCTGACCGTGCGGGTCACCCGTTTCTCCCGCTTGCCATCGGGGGTCGATCCTCGGGTCCGAGCAGAGGCCCAAGGCCTCGCACGGTTCCTAGGATGTTCTGGCGCGACTACGCTCTTGAGCTGAGGCGAGGTCGGCTCGTCCACGGCATTGCCGCGTTCCCGATAGATTCGGCTGGCGCAGCGTCGACAGCGGCTCCGTTCGTCCGCCAAGTCGATTCTCCACGATTCGAACGCGTTCCTTCCCCATCCCGAAACCACCCTTTTCCGAACTCACCGACAACCTCGGACGGGCCAGCCGGGCGGCTGGGGCTTTGAACCAATCGACGAAGCCCTCCCGCGGCTGATTTCCCTCGATTCCCTCGGGGCGAACGGGTGTGGAGGGACCCGAACCCTAGTGTCAGGGCCTCCTTGGGCGCTCGGTCGGTGACCTGACCGTACGGAGCGCGTCGACTCCTCTCCCCTCTCGGGGGAGGGAGAATCGCGGGCGCGGTCAGCGGGAGCGGGGGTTCCCACCCACTAGTGTGGCCGTCGGATACCATGTTTCCGTCAGAACACGGCGCCGGAGACATTCGTTCCAGAAGGAGTTGGAGCGACTCCCCTTCGGGTACCCTCAATGGGCGACCTGACGACGGGAGCACAACCGGGTCGCGGGGTCCGAGCGCCGCCGCGCAGGACGAGCTCTTGATAAGTATCTGGCCCCCGTACGTTCCCTCGATTTGGAAGGGCTTCGATGGAAGCCGGATCTGACCACGCTCTAACCGGGCTGGCGTTCGCGGCGACGCCCATCGGGATTGCGCTTCTCTTGCTCGGGGCCTGGCTGTCTGGGATAGATTGCTGGAGCGGCCCGGTGGCCTTCTCGACGTGCCCCCTGTCCGACCTTGAGTACACGTTCCGTGCCGTACTTCTCTTCTCGGGCGGGATTGCCCTCGGACTGGGACTCGGCCTCCTTACGCAGATCATGGTCGAGAAGCGTCGCTTGGCCGGGCGTAGGGCGCAGCCAAGAGATGGGCCCCCCCGCGACACTGGCCCGCCGCCCAAGCGGTCGCCCCTGACCGTCACCATGGTTTGCGTTGCCGTCGCCGTGGCAACGCTCGTCGCACTCGTCGTGGTCCCTGTCCCCCAAGGGTTCACGATGCACGACGCGGCCATTTACGATCTCGAAACGGACTGTCCGGGGATCTATACTTCACCGGGCACGGTGGTCAGCTTCCATTGGTCTGCTGGGTCGTTCACGTACTTCTTCGTCGTGGGCTGTCCGGCTAACGAAGAGGTGTACGATGCCAACGGAACCAGCGGCTCGGGTTCCTTCATCTCCTCTGGCGGCATCTATGAGTTCGGTGGCTCCTGCCCGAGCTCGCTTTTCTGCGTCCCGGCTAACGTATCCGGCACCTACACAGGTCCAATCATCCCACCGTAACGTCTCCGTCAGCCGTTTCCATACAGGCACGACGGCCGACTGAGTGGCGGCTCGAGCCACGAGGGCGGCCGTGCTGCGAGGGCGGCCGCGAGCGCAGGCGTCTAGGCTGCTTCACCGACCGGTGGGGTCGAGAGCGGGCGGTGGGCTACGCGTCGGCTCCTCCCCTGTTTCGGGAAGGGAGACCCGCAGGTCGGGCGGCAGAATTAACGGCGGTCGGGCCGATGTCGGACGGGATGGAAGGGCGTCGAACAAGGAGAAGCCGGTTGGTCGCTCCCCTTCTTCTGGCCGGCACTCTGCTTCTCCTCTCGACCCTCTTTCTGGGCTGGTACACGATCAACCTGAACTCGGGGACCTCGGTCTACCACGAGACCTTCTACTCGACGGTCGTCCGGCTCTCGGGCTCCCAAGCGGGAAGTTCCTATTCTAACGCGACCTCCTACGTTTCGGTTTTTCTCGGCGACACCGGCATTCTGTATCTCACCGTCAGCGGGCTGGTGGTCGCCGGAGTAGTGGTCGGTTTGTTGGCTGTGTACCTCGTCTGGAAAGGGACCACCCAGAGACATCGGAAGCTCGTTCCCACCCTGGTGGCCTTGGTGGTCGCTTTCGCTCTGGCAGGACCCATGCTAGTTGGAGTGGTCCAGCCCGCAACACTCTGCCAGGGAGGGGGACCCCCGCAGAGTACCCCGCTCGCCGCATCGTCTCCGAGCCTCATGGCCGGGCCCTCCTCCAGCTGCTCGTGGGTCGTCGCCTCTCCTTCCCAAGGGGGAACCCTTTACGACTCCGGAAATGGTCCAGGGCCCCAGACTTCCTTCTACGGTTCCTCGAGCGTGGGGGGACAGCCCCTCACCTGGGGACCCTCCATCGGTTGGTTTGTCGCGGTCGTCGCCTCCACTCTCCTCATCGCGGGGGCTGCCCTCGATCTCCAGCAACTGGGAAGCTCTACGCGCCCTCAACTGGTGAGGGCCCGATTTGCCGCCCAGACCGGTCTGGCATCAGCTGGGCTCCTGGTGCTTACTGGGCTGCTCCTGTTCTGGTTCGACTCCCCAGCCTGGCCCTCCTACCAAACGATCCCGTGCGGCCTGATGAGCTGCCACCTGTATCCGTACAGCGAGATGCTCTCCGGATCTCAGGCCTTCGTCTTCGTCTGCCTCGTCGTCGCCCTGGTCGCGGTCGCGGCCCTCCCGAGATTTTGGGCTTTCGGAATCGGCACCGGAGCCCTCGCCTTGGTGGCCCTCTGGTTGCTGGCGGGCTCGTTCGGAGCCGCCGACACCCCGGGTGGGGCGTACGCCTGGGGGCTGGGATCCGTGTTCGTCGGCGGAGCTCTAGCGATTGCTGCTTCTATGGTTATCCGACAGACATACCGCCCGAAGCGCGGAGAGACTCGAATGGGAGCCTCACCTCAGAGTTCATAGCGCCCTGAACCGGTTGCGTCCTCCTTCCACTCTGCCCCGGCCTCCCTCGGTGACCCAAACGCGCAGCGAACGCGCCCAACGGAGGGCCGGTGGATCTCGACCCCGAACGGGGCGAGCGCGGCGAGACGAATCCATAAGCCGAAGGTGTTCCGACACCTCCCCGCAGGGCAGCACCGCTGGACAGCTATCACTGCGGCCGTGGCCGAGTGGGTCGCTCGGGTCTATCGACATGGGAAGGGGTACCGGGTCGTGGTGGAGGGCCTCCTCGATTTCGACGCTGATCAGCTGGAGGGGATTGAGGAGCAGACCGCCGCGGCGATTTTGGCGCGGCTCCGGACGTCCTATCCGTCACGTGCTAAGCCATGGAGGGACGCCACCGCAGAGCGAGTCATGGAGTTCGAGGTGGCGGTTCAACGGGTCCCGGCAGACACGTCGGACTGCGAACCAACAGCGTGACTGATGCCTCCGCTCAACGCGGCCGGCACGACGCGCCACGGAACCTCCGTGCGGTCGGTGCGCAATAGTACAAGCCACCTTGGGCACTTATCCATGGGGGCCCGTTTCCATGCGGTCGGAGATGAGTCAAGCCACGGCGTTGCTCGTTCTTGTCTGCTTGATCATCGGGACGGTACTGGTGGTGACTGCTGACGAGGTCTTCCGTACCCCCACCTCCTGCGTGAGCCTGGAGGGGACGTGCACGCCTCCCCCCCTTCCATGGTCGACTCTAGTGGTGGCCGGCGTTTTCCTCGCGATTGGGATCGCTTCGTTCGCGGTGGGCGCACTTAACCTGCTACGCTGCGTCCCTCGCATTCGCAAGGCCTCCGGGCAACCCTAGCGGACTCCCCCGGGGTCGCCCTCGTGCGAGCGCCACCGACCGTCCCGGGAGTTCGTCAAGCGTGATGGATTGGGACCTCTGTATTGGGCCAGAAGCGGAGCGCCTTTCGTCCCGGCCTCCGGTCGATACGAAGGCCTTTCTCGCGAGCCATTGCGAGGAGCGCGTCGAACGCCTCGGGAGTCAGGGGTGGCTTAATCTAACGGAGGTCGGTCTCGGGTCGTGGCCACCACCCGACGGCTCGCCGCCATCATGTTCACCGACACGGTCGGCTACACCGCGGCGACCCAAGCCGACGAGGGGCGCACCCTCGACCTGCTCCGCCAGCAGGCGGAGCTGGTCCGGCCCCTGGTCGCCGTGCACCAGGGGAGAGAAATCAAGTCGACCGGGGATGGCTTCCTGGTCGAATTCGACAGCGCGCTGAAGGCCACGCAATGTGCGGTGAGCATCCAGCGGCGCATTCACGAGAGGAATGCGGAGGGAGGTCTCGCGCCCATTCGAATCCGGATCGGCATTCACCTCGGGGACGTCGTACAGAGTGGCGCGGACATCCTGGGTGACGCGGTGAACATCGCCGCCCGTATCGAACCGATCGCAGAGCCCGGAGGAATCTGCGTATCCGGCGCAGTCCAGGAGCAGGTACGGAACAAAATCCCCGACAGACTCGAGAAGCTAGCACCGACGGCCTTCAAGGGGCTTGAGCTACCCATGGATGTCTATCGGCTCGTATTGCCGTGGACCGTCGGCGAGCGGGCTTCCGAGGACCACGGTGCCTCCCCGACCGACAAGAACCGGATCGCCGTTCTGCCGTTCGTGAGCATGAGCCCGGACCCGAACGACGAGTACTTTGCCGATGGCCTTACCGAGGAGCTGATCGCCAACCTGGCGCTCGTCAAGGGGCTCAAGGTGATCGCCCGAACGTCGGTGATGGAGTACAAGAGGAAGGAGAAGCACGTCTCGGCGATCGGAAAGGAGTTGGGGGTAGGGACCGTCGTGGAAGGCAGCGTTCGGAAAGCCGCGAACCGGATCCGCGTCACGGTACAGGTCATCGACGTCGCGACCGAGGAGCATCTGTGGGCTTCGAAGTACGATGACACGCTCGACGACATCTTTGCGGTGCAGAGCGACATCGCGACGAAGGTCGCCGCGTCGCTCCCGAGCAATCTGGCTCCCACTCCGGCCCAGGTGCCGCCGCTCCAGGAGACCCGAGATATGCCGGCGTATCTCCATTTTCTCCAAGGGCAGGCCCTCGTTTGGCAGCGCGAGGAGGTCCCCATCCGACAGGCCCTGCGTTTCTTCGAGCAGGCGGTCGAACGCGACCCGAGCTTTTCCAGGGCCTACGCCAGCATCGCCCGGGCCTACAAACAGCTCGGTGAGGAGGGACTCATCTCCTGGTCCGAGGCGATCGTTCAAGGGAAGGCGGCGGCCGAGAGGGCCATCCGGATCAATCCCAACTTGGCGGAGGCCCACGCCATGTTGGCGGAGCTGTCGTTCATGGCGGACGACCCCACCGAGTTGCAGGAGAGAGAGGCGAGGAAGGCCCTGGAGCTGAACCCGAATCTCGCCGAGGCCCACGATATCCTGGGCCAGATCGCGGGAATCAAAGGAGACCTACGCTCGTACGTCCGATACATCGAGGAGGCGTATCGGTTGGACCCGCTCTCTCCGCCGTCGATACGGTACCTCGGAAGGGCGTACTGGCTGGCGGGCCGGGAGGAGGAGGCCCTGGAGCACTGGAAGAAGACGCTGCATCTCGACCCGATTACTTCCTACCACGGCCTGAGCGACTACTACATTGCCAAGGGGGACCTCGAAAAGGCGGCCGAGATGACGAAAGAGATGGAGAGAATCGCGCCGACGAATCGACTCACCTACCTGAAGCGCGGGTACCTCGCTGCCCTGCGGGGAGACCGGACGACCGCGATGGAGATGATCGCCAAGCTCGACGCGGCTCACGACAAAGGCTGGGTAACGTCCCCGTACGCCGGATTCATCTATCTCGCTCTCGGAGACCTAGACAAATTCTTCGACTACATGTTCGCCGCCGTCAAGACCCACACACTCCCTTTGAGCACCCTCCTGTTCTCTCCTCTCTTCGTCGACGCACGGAAGGACCCCCGATTCGAACAGGTGGTTTCGCTCGACCGTCAGCTCAATCCGTGAGGATGTGCTGGTCGCTCTCGGTGCCCCCCTTCAGCTCAAGATGTAGACCCCGATCGAGGGTTCAGCCAAACGATCCGGATCTCGGAGTGGGGCGAGAGAGCGGTCCCACCAGGGCTTGTGGAAGTCGAGCCAAGTCAGGCCGCGCAGCCGCCTGCGCTCCGCTTGAGGTAGCCCCCCTCGGCCGGGTTGCGAGCGGATGGCTACGCCCGTCCCTTGGAGGGAGGCGGCAGGAATTTCTCTAAGATTGCTGCAATGGGTTGAACGTCCCTCAGCTGATGGGCCTTTCCCGCCGCGAGCGGCCCAGCGGAGATGCCTCTCTCGCACTGGACGGTCGCGTCTCGCCAGTCGGTCGGGCTGTGTCCCTCGACGTGGAGAATCACATCGAATATCGATGTGTGGGTGGTAGGTGCTTCGGCCCACAGGGCTACCTGGCAGGTTCCGGATTCCAGCATCGCACGCATCAGAGGAGCAATTCGCTCGGGGGAGTATACCGTGGCAAGGCGTTGGGCGTTCGCCGTTACAAGAATCGACGGTGCGTCCACCCGACCCGTGGCCGAGATCAGCTTCTGGGCGTGCGAAGGCATGCGAAGAAACTCCACGAGGCCTTGAATCGAATGCGAGGGCTCATCGGACCTGAGCATGGTCGCCGCAGCCCCCTCCGCCCGCTGGGCCTGGATGTCGTCCGGCTGCAGCTCACGGGGGGAGAGGACGTAGACCGAGTCTTCGGGAACCGCGTGAACGGTCATGGGGTCGAGAGGGTCGAGAATCTCTCCCGGGAGCCGAACGTCGGTCCAGTAGACCCGCGAGCCAAAAGGGGCGAGAGCAGCGAACGCGAACCACTTCAGCAACGATCGGCTGGTCCCCGCGATGAAGACGGAGGACGGCTTCCCGAAGACGCCGGGGAAAAGTTCGACGGTCGGTGGCGCCCCCCCCACAGACAGTCAGAACTGCCATCTCCCCTTAAGAACCTGACCGCCGCCCCACGGAGGCGCGACTCCCTCCGGGGGAGAGCGCGCCGGGTCAACGCTCCCTTTCAACCGTCGCCTTGAACGGTCTGTCCAACCCCTCTCGACGGCTGATTCCCCACCGGCGGCTCGACCGCGAGTGGCTGGGGGGTGATCAATCGGGAAGACTGGTGCTCGGTCTCCGGTCAACTCAGAGGCCGACAAGGAGAAACACGAACAGCAACGCGAGCGTGATCGCCGTGAGGGGAAGACCCACTCGTACGAACGATCGGAGGCCGATGCGTACGCCCGCTCGCTCCGCCTGCTGGACCACGATCAGATTGCTCGCCGCCCCGAGAAGGGTGAGGTTGCCGGCCAGGGTGCTGCCACCGGCCAGCGCCACCCACACCAACGGCGTTCCGGCACCATATCCGACCGACCGAAGTATCGGAATCTGAAGCGCCACCCAGGGAACATTGCTGACGAGCTGAGAGCCTCCCAGACTTGTCAGCAGGATGGCTCCGAGCGCCGTGACGGGGTGAGCCGGACCAGGGACGGGCAGGATTCCCTCGATCGCGGAGAGCACCCCGCCGTTGGAGGCTCCAGCCACCACGACGAACAGGGCGCCGAAGAGTACCAGGATCGACCAATCCACCCGGCCGAACAGTTCCGAGCGACCGGGGCTTGCCACCAGCGTGACGATCGCCCCCCCGAGCGCAATCAGATACAGCGGGGCGGCAGGGCCTCCGGTGACGGCCGCGACAACGTCCACGGTGATCAGGGCGAGGATGGTTACCGGGAAGACGACCAGGGTAGGGTACCGCCGGGCCAGAGGAAGGATAGGGGTACTCGGGAAGAGTCGTGGGCGGGCCACCGGGGGGCCCTCGGTGGACCCCGACTCCTGAGCGATCCGACGGCCGTACACCCGTCGGAGGTAGAGCCCGCCCACGAGCAGGTTCACGAGGGTTGGGAGGAGCAGGTACCGGAGGAAGGTCGCCAGCGGAGAGCTGAGTCCGCTCCCCAGGGACACCAACAGGTTTTGTGGGTTCCCGAACGGCGTGGCGACGCTCCCGACCGTTACCGAGAATGCGAGGGTGAGGAGAAGCGGCTCCGCGGAAACGCGCATCCGACGGGCGAGGGCGAACAGGAGCGGGACCCCCACTAGGACCAACGCGTCGTTCAGGACGAACGCGGAGAGGATTCCGATCGCCACGAACAGGACGAACGGGACATCGGCCGGCCTTCGTGCCGTCCCGAGCACCCAGAGCGCGAGATGGTCGAGGGCGCCGGCCTGTTCGAGCCCGGCGGCGAACAAGAACAGGGCAAACAGGAAGATCAGGATGGAGAGGTTCGACCCGACTGCGGCGGACGCCGCCGAGATCGGAAGAACTCCGCTGGCCACCATGAGGAAGGCCCCGACGAGGAACACCACCCATATCGGTGGACCACGCCGGAGGAGTTGTCGGGCGATGACCGCGCCCACGGTCGCGCCGAGAATCCCTGCCGCGATCGCGTCCACCTCTGGGCCCCCGGGTGAGGCAACCGCAATCGGGTGAGCCACTAAAGATTCTCGAAGCCCAGCCGAGTTCGGTCGCCCCGAGGCGCACTTTGCAGGATCGATCGGGGGCGGTGGGCGATCCCCACCCGACTCCTAGTGGATGGATGCGCCCCGGGAGCTCCGCGCTCCACCGGGGATGTCCTCTCGGAACATGTCGGCGGACGGGGCGCCGAGGCCTGGGATCCCCCGGGAATTCGATTCCGCCGCCGATCAGGGCTGAACGCGGGAACCCACGGGTTCGGCGACTGGTCCTAGTCCCGGCGGCCTGACGGTCGGTCCACCTGGCCCGAAGGCCTTCGCGCCGATTCGCACGGGATGGAATAAGCGGTGCTTCAAGCCCCTCCCGCGGAGATGTGTCCGCCCGCCCCGATGCTCCCGTCCGCTGCAGGTCCTCCCCTGGGCGGGGTCGGTCCTTATGGGGGGGATGCAGCGTGGACTTTGAGGCCTCGTTCGGACTTTCGAATGTGGTGGGAGAGCGAAAGATGAGCCGAACCCGGCCCCTCATGTTCCATCGGCTGGCCCCGTACTATGACCACCTGGTCGGGACCAAGGATTACAGGTCGGAATCTAGGTTCCTCGAATCCCTCGCGCGAAGGCTCGTTCGTTCCCGAGGGCGAGCCTGGCTGGACGTGGCGTGCGGGACCGGAAGACATCTGAGCTTCCTCCGCCGACACTACACGATTACCGGGGTCGACGTGAGCCGCGAGATGCTCCGGCTGGCCCGACGTCGTCTTCCCCGAACCCGCTTGGTTCGCGGGGACATGAGGAGCTTCCATCTGGACGAGAGGTTCGACGTGATCAGCTGCCTGTACAGTGCGATAGCCCACCTGAGGACGGAACGGGACCTCGAAGCGACCTTGGTGAATCTTGCTCGCCACCTGAAGCCAGGCGGCGTCGTGATCATCGAGCCGTGGATCGACCCCGCGGACTTTCGGCAAGGGTTTGTTCACCTGCTCACTCACACCACCCGCTCGGTCACGGTCGCCCGCATGGCCTTCTCCTCCCGTCGGGGGAGGCGCTCGGCGGTCCACTACCACTATCTGATCGGTCGGCCGGGTCGTCGGGTCGCGCATTTCGAGGAGGTGGACATCGGACTCCTGGTGCCTCGAAGACGCCTGCTGAAACTCATGCGGCGCACCGGCCTGACCGCGCGCTTCCTGAAACGGGGGCTTCCCTCCGGTCGGGGCTTGCTGCTGGGACTCAAGGGCCCCAGGTAGCCTGGCACAGTGCATTCTCCCTGCGCTCCCGACCTCGATGGTCCCGGGACGTGCGAGGCACGCATTCGAGCCCAGGTCCCACTCGCTCCCGAGGAGGGTCCACCGGAGTTCTCTTTCCGGTCCGAGCCTCGCTCCGTCCGAGCCACCCCGCTGCCCGATCTGCTCTCGGCCGGGCCCGGATTCCCGTGGGGGTGGCGAAAATGGGAGCCAACTCAGTCGGTGGTCATGCGATAGCGCGCGTTCGGGCGAGGTCGATGGCGGGAGGCTGTACATCCATCTGCCAGAGCAATGCGTTGAGCTCGCCTTTGTGCTCCAGGTCCCCTTCGATCATCTGCAGGAGCATCGAGCGGATCGTGATGGACCGGCGGTCGACCTGGATGAAGAACTTCCGGTCCAGGTCCTCGGGCACCAGTCGCCTCAGGAAGCTACTCACAAGCCGGTCCACGTCGCGCGTGGCCCGTTCGGCCTCGGCGCGGCTGAGCCGGGTGCCGAGAGGGAATTCCTCGAACGACCTACCGGTGTAGGCCGTGATGAACCAGAACCGGTAGTCGTCCAGAATGTGAAGGTACAGGTCGACGAGCGAGGGGAAGGTGGACCTGCGGTCCCGGTACCGCTCCTTGACGGGAAGGCTCCAAATCGTGCGAAGATAGCTCCGGAGCTTCTTGAAATGGTACCGGTACACGGCTCGGAACAGCTCTAGCTCGGTCGTCATGGTTGCCGGAGCGTGAGCCGGTCCGGTCCTATGTCGTTTCGGCAACCGTGGAGGGCGTCGACGAAGCCCCGTGGCGCCCGGGCCTAGGACTCGTTCCCTCCACTCGTGGCCGGGCGGACCGGTGGAGCAGAGGCGGCCCCTCCCTTGGCTCGGGCCGCGGTGATCGCAGCGACCACCGGGCTCGACGGGGTTTCTCGGTTCAGGATGAAGCGGTGTCCATCGACCTCTACTCCTGGGATCGGCATCTGGTCGCCGTACCCGATGCGAATGTGGAACTGACAGGCGGAGACCGTTCGAACCTGGCCCAGCTGCACCGACACGTCGGGCGGGAGGATTGGGGCCCGGCCGCGGAGCAGCCCGCTGTGCCGGTAGAAGAGCACCCGTCGGTCTGTCAAGACCAGCCAGCCCGGAACCCCCTTCGCGCCGGCCGTTCGGACCGACTCGGCCGGCCAGCTTGCTATCTCGGTCTCGCCGACCTCAAGTTCAAACTGCGTCACGCGACCTCTGCCTGGGGGCCGGCCAACGCCGGCACGACCTTGAGTCCGTCGTGCTCCCCCGGTCAGGCCGAGGTCAGCGGCACCAGGGAGACCTGGAGGGCAGACTCCGCGAGGCGTTTGTCGATCCGAGTCAGCGCCTCGGAGACTGTGGACTTGCTCCGACCGAGGTGGCTGGCGAGGCCCGACACGGAGGTCCGTCGTGGCACGTCGTAGTACCCAAGGTCCATCGCGGCGCGGAAGATCACCTCCTGGGCATGGCTAAGCCCGAGACTTCCCAAGGTGACCGGTCCGCGGCGAACCGCCTCGACATGGCTCGGGCCAACTCGGCGTCGCAGTCCCTCGAGCGCCTGTTGGATTTCGTCAGCAGTCCCGACGGTCTCGAATCTGACCCACCCCCCCTCGATGACGAGGGGGTATCGGGTCAACACGCGGTGCCGGCGAATGACGTCAAAGACGACGGGCGTGGATGCGACGAGCAGATACACGGCCGCGTCGGGCCCCTGCGCATGCACCTCGACGTCGCTCACCTCGGGGTAGCGCCGGACCTCCTCCAGCAGGTCCGGCGCCCCGGGGCCGAAGACCGCGATTTCGAGCAGCACATTCCGCGCATCGAGCTCCATGCGGTTGCGGATCTCGACCCTCAGGTCCGGATGAGCGGCGTTGAACCTCGGTCCCATCGCATTCGGCGGCAGCTGGATCGCGAGCCGGTAGGTTCCGAACGGCTGCCCTTGGTGCCGGGCGCGCCTCCGGAGGGAGGCGAGGCGACGCGCTTGCGCGCGGAGCGCGCCCTCGCCCGCCTTCCGCCGGTACCCGGTCATCCGCGGCGCCCTCCGGTACGGCCCTCCCGAGATAAGAGGACCCCGCCCAGTTTGTGCGAACAGGTCCGCGCGAAAAGGGATTACCGTATTAAGACGCGGGCCGCTCGCGACCGCCGGCCATGAGCGAGCCCGTCGTGGTGGGCAAGGACGTCTGGAAGGTCTACGGGAGCGGGGAGACCGAGGTCACCGCGCTCCAAGGAGTCAACATCTCGATCCAGCGCGGCGAAATGATCGCGGTCATGGGCCCCTCCGGCTGCGGCAAGACGACCTTTCTCAACTGCTTCTCGGGATTGGACGAGGTGACTCGCGGCGAGGTCACGCTCGAGGGCGTCAACCTCCACTCCATGGACGACCGGACCAAGAGCGAGTACCGTGCTCGTCGGGTGGGGTTCGTCTTCCAGGCGTACAACCTCCTCCCGGTCCTGAGCGCGACCGAAAACGTCGAGATGCCGCTCCTCATCGCGGGCGTCCCGGGTCGCGAGGCCCGGGAACGGGCTCGTGAGATGCTCGGGGAGCTCGGGCTCGGCGACCGGCTCGACCGCCGACCTGCGGAACTGTCGGGAGGCCAGCAACAGCGCGTCTCGCTCGCCCGCGCCCTCGTGGGCCGTCCCGCGATCGTCTGGGCGGACGAGCCGACCGGGAACTTGGACGAAGAGGACTCCCGTCAGGTGACCACCCTCCTTCGGCAACTGAACAAGACCTACGGCCAGACGATGGTCGTCGTGACCCACGACGCCACGGTCGCGAGCGGGTGCGACCGAACGGTGCGGATGCGGGACGGGAAGTTCGTGTCCTGAACCCATGGCCGCGAACCCTGTGGTGGGCGGACTCCTGCTCCTGCTCCTCGTCGTCGCGCTGGTCCTGGTGATCCTCGCGGTCCGCCATCGCCTCGCCTTCCGGATCGGGATCCGAAATGTGGTCCGGGCCCGTGGCCGCACGGTCCTGCTGGTGCTCGGGCTGCTGGTCGCGACGACGATCGTCTCGGGCAGCCTGGTGGTCGGCGACACGATTACCCAGGTCAACGTGCACTACACGGTTCTCGGGGTCGGTCTGAACGACGAGATTGTCGGCAACCAGTCCCCCTCCGGCGCGTACACCCCCTTCCCCTACCCGGTGTTTACCGCGCTCCAGAACGGGACCGCGGGGGACTCCTCCATCGCCGGCATGGCCCCCGAGATCGCGGCCAGGTTCTCCATATTCGACCGGACCAGCGGCGTGCCCCAGACCAACCTGTACCTGATCGGGGTGAACGGCAACCAGAGCAGTCAGCTCGGCGACTTCGTCGCCGACAACGGGACCAGTATCAGCGGCCCCGCGCCGGGCGAGGTGCTGCTGGACGACCTCGCCGCCTCCGAGCTGAACGCCTCCACCGGAGACACGGTCTACCTCTACGGCGTCGCCGCGACGCCGATTCCCTCGGTGGTGCAGGCCGTCGTCCAGGACGATCTCCGGGGCGCGTTCCCGACCGGCGGCGTAGGGAACTTCGGGACCGGTTTCGTGGACCTGCCGCTGGCTCAGAGGCTCCAGAACCTGTCGGGCATGATCAACCTCATCTCCGTCACGAACGTCGGAGACCAGTCCAACCGCCTCTCCCTCGCCCCCCACGTGAGCGCGACCCTCAACGCGACGCTCGCGACCATTCCCGCCGCGAAGGGACTGACGGTCAACCAGGTGCTGGTCGGGGGCTTGGAGACCGCCGATAGCGCTGGGAGCAGCATCTCCACCCTTTTCCTGGTCCTGGGGCTCTTCTCGATCGTTGCCGGGGCGATGCTGATCGTGGGCATCTTCGTCCTGCTCGCCGAGGAGCGGAAGGGGGAGATGGGGGTGTTGCGAGCGATAGGACTCCAAGGCCGGGAGCTGGTCTACTCCTACCTGTTCGAGGGGGCGGTGTACTCGGCCGGCAGCGCCCTCGCCGGCACCTTCCTGGGCGTCGCGGTCGGCTACGGCCTCGCCTATGCGTTCGGGGTTCTGTACAAGATCCCGGGACTTCCCGCGAATGCCATCCTGGATTCCTTCACCGTCACGAACCAGACCCTGGTCATCGCCTACGTCGTCGGGTTCATCCTCACCCTGGTCACCGTGGTGGTCGCGAGCCGGCGGGCCAGCCGGCTCAACATCGTCCGGGCGATCCGTGACCTGCCCGAACCCCCGCCCACGTTGCGCACGTACACCTACCTGGCCTACCTCGGGGTGGTGTCCTTCCTCCTCGGCGCCCTGCTGTACGCCAGGACCTACCAAGGTACGTCCAACCTCTCCTACCCCATCCTGGGGGTCACCTTCGCGGTCGTGGGCCTCGCGCTGATCGCGTCGCGGTTCGTCAGGAATCGGGTGGCGTTCTCGGCCGCTGGGGCGGCTCTGGTCGTCTGGGCCGGCTACGAGCCCCTGCACCGTGCCCTGCTCGGAACGGACCACGGTGGCGGGATCTTCATCGTGTTCACCGAGGGGGTGGTCATGGTCTCGGGAGCCCTGCTCCTGTACGCGTTCAACTCCGCCGCGATCTCGACGGCCATCCTCCGACTCGCCGGGGGGAAGTCGCAGCGCGCGCCGGTGGCCCGGATTGCGCTCTCCTACCCGGGACGTCGGCCCACTCGCACCACGATCACGCTCGCCATCTTCGCGCTCGTGGTCTTCACGCTGGTCGGGATCGCGGCCACGGGCGCCACCGTGGACGCGAGCCTCGGGGCGACCCTCCAGTCGGAGTCGGGGGGCTACACGTTCGTCGCCTACTCCTCTACCTCCATTCCCGAGCTGCCGGAGCTGGTGGCGGACAACGCCACGGTCGCTCCGTACTTCTCGAACGTCGTTCCGCTCATCCTTGGCGGGGTCTACGTGAACGTGAGCGGATACGCCGCCAATCCGTATTCCGACGACATCTACTCCGGTCCGACCGACGTGCCGACGTCCTCGAACTTCTACTCGACGAACCGGTTCACGTTCACCGCGACCGAGGGCGGCATGAGCGCCTCGCAGGTCTTCGCCGAGCTCTCCAGCACCCCTGGGGTCGCGATCGTCGACAACAGCTACTCCCCTGTGAGCAACAACCTGGCCAGCGGCTCGAGCGCGGCCCACCCGACGGTCACCCCCGGCGGCACGATGCTGCTCACGAACCCGGCCAACGGCAATCAGACCACCGTCCGGGTCATCGGGGTCATGGCGCAGTCCCTCGTCAGCGGGGTCTACGTCAGCCCGCCCACGGCGGCCGCGCTGGGCTACTCGAACGAGAAGGTCTTTTTCCTGACGCTCGCCCCCGGCCAGTCCGCTACGCGCGCCGCGCAGGTAGCGAAGGCCGCCTTCTTCCCCTACGGCCTGGTCGTCCTCAACATCGCCGACCTCCTCGCCTCCTCCATCGCGTCGACCGAGGGGGCCATCGGCCTGCTGCAGATCTTCGTCGGGCTCGGCCTCGCGGTCGGGATCGCCGCGATGGGGATCGTGGCGCTCCGCGCGGTCGTGGAGCGGCGTCGCGAGATCGGGATGCTCCGCGCGAACGGGTTCACCAGCCGCATGGTGCTCGCGTCGTTCTTCCTCGAGTATTCCTTCGTCTCGCTGGTCGGTATCGCGATCGGGACCGGCCTCGGGCTCTTGATCGTGTGGAACCTCACCCAGAGCGCTGCGGCGACCTCGGCGGGGGTCTCGACCTTCGCCGTCCCGTGGCCGAACCTGGTCATCATCCTGGTCGTGGCGTACGGGCTCTCCATGCTCGCCGTCGCCGAGCCGTCGCTCCGTGCGGCCCATCTTCCGCCCGCGGAGGCAGTCCGCCCGACCGAGTAGGTACCTCTCCGAGGGCCCCCGGGGCGGCCCGAGCGACCGCGTCCCGCCCTAGAGCCGCTGGACAACCACTTGGCCCGGCGCGGACGGAGGGTGAGACTTTCCGCGACTCGTGGCGGAATTGATCGGCCTCCAGCCGTGCCACCGCCGGAGCATCCGGACCCGGACCGGAAGCCGGGCCCCCCGGAAATGGTGGTTGTAGAAGTCCATCGTGATGGAGTGCTCCTCGAACGTGACGTCCTCTCGGGATCCTCCGACCGCTTCGAAAGCCTCCCGGCGCACGGCCGCGAACCCCGACATGAACAGCTTGTAGCCGAGGACGGACTGCAGGACGTCCAACATCGTGCTCTCGGCCCGCATCATGAGTACGTCGACCTCGGGCGCGGGCCAGTAATTGGCCGCGACCGCGAACTGCCAATCC
The DNA here is from genome assembly GCA_035501555.1 of Thermoplasmata archaeon. GTDB lineage: Archaea > Thermoplasmatota > Thermoplasmata > Lutacidiplasmatales > UBA184 > Lutacidiplasma. The sequence goes on from DATJWA010000013.1 coordinate 115,118, forward strand.
CAGGTCAGCCATTCCTCCCACCTCCAGTCGGCGACGAGCCGCACGTCGTCGTCGACGAACACCAGCACCTTGCCGGACGCCGCGGCGGCGCCCACGTTGCGGGCGTGGGCGGCCCCTCCCGGCACCGAGACCACGACTAACTCCGAGCCCTTCGGGAGCATCCCGGCGATCCGTTCGAGGTTGGCCGGCTCCGGCCGTCGGGTTGGGGTGACGAACGAAATCACGGTCTCCCTCCTCCCGGGTCTACCCCCCGGCCCGCGACGCGCGGTGCCCTAGGGGACCGAACGCGGTAAGCTGGCCCTCCTCAAGCCGAGAGGTCGGTGGGCCGCCGGAAGAATCCGGACCTCAGACGCATCTCGCCGGTCGAGCGGTCGATCTCTCCCCGCACCCCGACCGTGCGACCGAACATGCCCATCTCGACGATGTACCACGCGACCTCGAAGACGCTTCCCCGGGCGACCGCTTCTCCGGCGTGGGCGCGTAGGGCCATCCAGCGGTTCTTCGACATCGCGGTCGCGTACGTGCGCTCGAGCGCCTCTTGGGGTGAGTGGACTGGACCGGCGGTGGCCGGCACTTTCGCCACCTCCATCGAGCGCTCCGGGGCGGGAGCCTTCTCCCCGAACCGGTAGCGGCGGTATCGGATGCGGTACCGGTCGGCCGTGTCCTGTTGGTCGATGAGGGTCCAGACCCGCGGGTTGGTGGTCGGCGCGACGGAGGTGTACCCTTCGCGCGTGCGGACGACCCCGGCGCGCCACCGCGCGACGCCCCGGAGGAGCAGGTATCCGCCGTAGACCGCCGCCAGGATCCACGCGGTCTCGACCCAGATCGTGAACGGCACGTTCCCCCGCTCGAGGATGAGCGTCACCATCGTCACCGTGGTGAGGGTGAGCATCGCCACGTTGATCGCGACGTCCGCGTCAAGCCTTAGCCGGCGCAGCGAGAGCGGCAGGAACGGGGTCACGGCGAAGTGCGTGAACCCGTCGAGGAACACGTGGGAGAGGCCCCCGATCTCCATCGCCGCGAAGTAGCCGAGCGTCGAGGCGTGGGTGAAGTACGGCAGGTACGGGACCAGAAAGCACCCGACCCCCGCGACGACCGTGACCCCGAGGATCGAGTGGGTGATCCCGTGATGCTGAAGGATGGGGAATCGCCGGGAGAGGGGGAAGAGCAGCGCGTCCGCGTCCGGCAAGCCCCCCGCGAGGGCGCCGGCGGCGATGAACTGCGGAGCCCCGGGCCCCCAGATCACGAAGGAGAGCAGGTAGGCGAATACAACATGCGTGAAGAGGTCCATGATGCGCGGGCCTACTCCCTGCCGGGCGCTGGGGGGCCGGTGGGAGCGGCGTCGTGGGCCAGCATCTCCGCCAGCCGGTCCAGGTCAGCGTTCCGGAGGCCGATCACCCGCCGACCGTCCAAACGGGCCGAGGGAATCCCGTCGCGGAAGAGCACGATCGTCGGGGTGATCCGGATCTGGAATGTGTCCCACAGCGGGTCGTCGAGGTCGGTGATGTCCGCCATCGCCAGCTGCGCCGGAAGGTGACCGCTTCGAGCCACGAACTTTGGCACGAACCCCCGGGTGGGAGGACACCAGGTCGCGCCAAAGCACACTGCATACCTCCCCTCGCGCTTCAAGCGGGTCCCGTCGAAGTCGCCCGTCCGCAGGACCTCGAGACCGGTGCTCTCCCAGCCCTGCTCCCGCTGTTGGGTCACCCTGCGCCTCCCGTGGAACGGCCGCTCGGGGTTCCTCACGCCGCGCAGGGTATAACCTCCGAGTGTCGAGGACGAGGGTCGGTGGCGTTGGAGTAATGCGGCGCGACGGACTGCACGTCGCATGCCCGCCGGACGCCCCCTTCGCACGCCGAGGCGACTTACGATCGTCCTCGCCCAATGGTGCCCGCACTGCGTCCCGCTTTCCGTGCGGGAGGGTCGCCGATTGGCCTCCCGACTTCACGTCCCCCTCCGCATCCTGGACATCGACAAGCGCGGTCAGGTCCAGGTCGCCGACCGGCTCGTTCGAGACTTCGGGGACCCCTCCCCGGACTATCTGATCCCCCAGGTCTTCCTGGAATGGTCCGACGGAGGGGTCGAACCGTTGCTGACCGGCTTCTCCGAACGGGTCGCCCGCACCGAGCGTGCGTGGCGCGACCTCCTCTCCAGCGATTGGTTGCGGTCGCTTGCCCGGGGAGGATAAGCATGCCCAGGGCCGGCGCGCTTCCGCCAACCCTTCGGACCGCGCTGGTCGCCCCCGGCGGAGAGTGCTATCGGCACTGCGACCGACCGGTCCGGACCCGGCGGGTCGCGAACCGCCTCCCCGGGGTCTGGGAGGTTCGCGCGTGCCCGTCCGGGGTCGTGTCGCTCACCTCCTACTCAGAATGGACCCGGCGCGACCCGACCCCAGCGGTTCGAGCGGTCCTCCGATCCTGGACAGTGCCCCCGGCGCTGGTCCGTCGATGGGACCTGAGACTGGCCACTCGACGCGGTCCGGAGCTCGGTGGCCCGGCCGAGCGGTACCTCGCTTCGGCTCGACCTCGGAGGGGAGTGCGGGTGGTCTACTGGAGGGTCTACCCCTTTCGCGCCCGTGACGGATCGGAGCGCAGGCTCTTCGTGTGCTTCCGACGGGCGCATCGCTCCCCGGTCTTCTACTCCGCCTCGCCTACCGACGGGTCGTCGGGCTGCCCGGTGTGCAAACGGAGACGTAGGTCCGCGGCCCGTTGAGCGGCTCAACCCGATCGGTCGGGTCCAGCGAGGCCGCCTACCTCCGTACGAGGAACTGGACCGTGCAGTGGGCCCACGCCTTCCGGCTCGCCCAGGGGTCGCCGTCGTAGACCTCACGGACCCCGGTCACCGACTTGATCGTCCCGTCCTTCCTCCGCCAGCGAAGCCAGTCGTTGAGCGCGTGGTAGACGACCCGCGAAGAGACGGCGTCCGGGTCGAACGTCACGCACGCCGCCCATGTCGGGGAGAGCGTCTTCAATCGGACCCGTCCTCCCACCTCGGCGGGGCCCCCGAGCTCGAGGCAGGCCTCCCACCGGTTCCGGTCTCGCTCGAAGAAGATCCAGCGACCGGTGCGGACCTTTTGGCCCCGCGCCCACGCGATGAGCTCCCGAAACTCCGAGCGCAGATTGTCCTCCTTCCACGGCCCCACCCGCACGATCGACGCGACACGGAACTTTGGCACTCGCTGGATGAAGAATTCGACCACCATGGACCTCACCTAGAGGACGTACCCCGCTCGATGAACGTGGAGGAGCAACATACCCTTAGAGCCGTCCGGGGGCGGGCGGACCTAATTAACCCAACGGGCGAATCGGGGAGCGATGAGCGTGGTCGAGGCGCAGGTGCGAGTCCACCATCCGTGCCCCTACTGCGACATCTCGTGCGAATTCCCTCGCTCGCTTCTCCTGCTGTGGTGCGATAACCGTCGGGATATCTTCCTGGTTTCCGCGCCGGATGAGTCCGAGCTCCGCGAGGTGCTCGCGGCGCTCCGGGACTCCTTCCACGCCCGGGCCCTCGTGGTGGACGGCAAGGACGCCCTGGTGACCATCCCCGACTTCGAGTGGGCGGAGCCCCCCTCCGTGACGGGCCTAGCTCGGAAGACGGGGGTCTGGGTGCTCCACCCCGTGATCTATTTCGGCGGCACGGAGACCTATCGCCTGATGGCCCCCTCGAAGCGCGAGTTGAACGACCTGGTCTCGCGGGTGCGACGCCTGGGGGACGTCGAGATCCGGTCGGTCACCGACCGGGGGACCCTCGAGCGGGTACGGGACCTGCCGACGGCCTCGGTCCACTTCTTCGAGGGCCTGACGGACCAGCAGGCCCGGTCCCTGGTCGCGGCCTTCGAGAGCGGTCTGTTCGACGTCCCCGCCCGGACGAGCTGGGATAACGTCGCCCGGGGACAGGGGCTCTCCCGCTCGACCTTCGGGGAGCACCTTCGAAAGGGACAGCTCCGGCTGCTGACCAACAGTTACCCGTCCCTGAAGGCGCGAAGCGAGCAGGCCGCCGAGCCGCTCCTCCTGCCCGCGACCCCGGCGCGCCACCCTCCGGCCCGGAGACCGCTCCAGGGTACGCGATCCCCCGAAGGAGAGGCTGGGGTTTCGCGAGAGTCCCCGAGCGACGAGCGTCACTCCTTCGCGACGCCCCGGGGTCGACGCGCCCCGTAGAGACCGAGCCCCTGGCGGCCGACAGGGCGGGTGTTCCACCCGAGTGCCCATTTCCCCAGCGCCTCGCACAGTCCCCCGCCGGGGCCGTGATCGACGATCGCGACCGCGCCGGGCGGGAACAGCGGGTCGAGGACCCGGAACTCGCGACGGGTTGCGTTGTCCTCGTGGGGAACGTCGTAGACGAGCAGGTCGATGGAAGGAAGCTGCTCGGCGAGGATCGGGAGAACGTCACGCTTGTCGCCGAGTCGAAGGTCCCAACGCTGCCGCAGGGGAACAGGAACCGCCCACCCCGAGCTTCGTCCCGGAGGAAGGGTCCAGGAGATTCGGGAGTCCGACTTCCCGGGCCGGCGTTTCGGCGGGAAGGCGGGCAGGTCGATCGAATGGAGCCTCCCCTCGCCGTTCTGCTCGAGGGCCTTCAGCATGTAGGCGGAGGAGACCCCGGAGGAGACCCCCACCTCGACCACGTGGGCGGGCCGGAGCAATCGCACCAGCGCGTGGAGCTCGAGCGGGGCGTCGATCTCGACGTAGGAGGTCCGACCCGCGCGGGCATGCGAGCGCGCCAGCTGAGAGAAGAGGCGTCGCTCTCCCGCTGCCTCGGCGAGCGCGTGCTGGGACTCCTCCGCCCCGCGGCCGCTCAGCTCCGCGACCCAGGCAGGGTCCGGGTCGGACTCGACCTGCATCGCGGGTCACCCGCTAGGCCTGCTCGAGCTCGCCCGCGTTCCCTATCCACTCTCGGGCTTCCTCGACCTTGGGCCGGACGGCGCGGATCCGCTCGTACGCCTCCTTCAGGGGCAGCCCCTCCGCCCGGTGGAGGTACCACGCCGCCCCGAGGGGAGAGCGCCGCACTCCGTGACCGCAGAAGACGAGCACGGGCTGACCTCTCGAGCGGGCCGCGCCCATGGCGCGTGCGAGCTCGTCCAGGTTCTCCCGGAGGGGCCGGTCGGCCGACTCGTCGTAGATTCGAATGTGCGTGGCCGGCGGCATGTCCTCCGGCGGGTCGTCCAGGACGCAGAACCGGGCGCCCTCGAACCGCAGGGCATCGTTCCAGCCCCCGACGAACACCCCCGGGGCAAATTCCGAAGGGGTGGCCGCACGGGATTTCGCTTTGGGCTTGCTGACCTTTCTCGGGGCGACCATGGTCTACCTGCATCCTGGAGAACCCAGGTCGACCATCTGTCTTGGGCCGCCCGAGGGCGGATGGCCCCCACCAGCGGCGCGGGCCGGCTTGCTCCGTTCAGTCGCGCCCGTCCGCCGGCCCGAAGATCAACCCCTCGGCGACCTTCGGCAGGAACATCGTCGACTTGTGGGCCATGACACGCCCGCTTCCGAAGGCGCGCTCCTCGATCCCAAGCTCCGTGATGGGTGGAAGGAGCAGTGCGGTCCCGTCTTCTCCGGGGTCCTGGCGGGTGGTGAGCCGGTCGAGCGCGGTCCGGGGGGACCGAACAAAGAGGAGCTCGTGCGGGTCGATGCCGAGGCTCGCCTCCAGGAACGAGTGCAGCAAGTCGAAGTCCGAGCCGACGTCCGACACCTCGGGGGTGCCGTGAACTTCGTAGAGCGCGTCGCCGTGCGCGGCGAGAAAACCGCGCCGTCCGGTGCGGTGCATCTCCCGAAGGCGGCGAAGGGCGGCGGCGGGAGTCGGGGTCGCCGCCAGCCGGGCGACGTGCGGAAACGCCCTCTGGGCGCTACCGAGCACCTGGTCGAACGGCCGGACCCGGGCCGGGAGGACGCGGTGCCAGGGCAGCACCCGAAGGGCCCGGTCCTGTCCGTCGACGAGCATCACGAGGGGGGCCGAGGGGCGACCCTGGTCGTGCCGCCGGGCGGCGGCCGTGTACCGATGGTGCCCGTCAAGCACGAGCAGGCGCAGCTCCGCGACGATCGCCCGGATCTGCGTAACGGACGGGCCGTCGTCGATCTTCCACAGTCGGTGCGTCGTTCCGTCCAGGGTCGCTTCGACGACCGGGGTCCGCGCGCTCTCGAACGCGAGACGCCGCCGATTGAGGCCGAGGAGCTGCTCGAGCAGGTCGTTCAGGCCGTGGTCCGGGAGGTGGTAGCCGGCCATGATGGGCGCGAAGCTCTTTCCGGTGGCCTCCGTGAGTGCCATTCGCTCCTCGACGCGGTCGTCGAACGTGCGTTCGTGCAGGGCGACCGTCGTATGTCCGGCCCGTTCCAGGTCGAGGGCCCCGACCAGCCCGAGGAGAAGGTACTCCGCGCGACGCTCGTCCGGTTCGATCGTCTCCAGAACGTCCGCCGGCGGAACGTACCGGATCCCGTAGACGTAGTACGAAGGGCGCGGGTCGCGGACGTAGGCCCCGTCGTGGAGCGCCTCGTCGAGCCGCGCCGCGGCCGTCTCGAGGAACCGAGGGAGCGGAAGGTTCCGGGGGCGAGGCACGAAGCGGGCCGCGTTGGACGGATGCCGGGCGTACCGACGGACGTCCTCGTCCGAGAGCGTGTCGTACACCGGGCAGACCAGACGGCTCGCTTCCCCGGCTTCCGGGTTCGGATGCCAAGCGCGGACCGGAGATACCTCGACCACGTGCGCGAACCGCCCCGCGGGCGACGGGCTCGCCCTATATGGCCCACCGGGGCGGAGCCGCGGGCCGATCCCGCGGTCGATCCGATCGGACCGGACGGTCCCGAACCCAGTCAATATGCGCCCCGTGCCCCTGCTCCGGTCGTGGAGATCCGCCCGAGCCCCCCCAAACCTGGCCCGTCTCCCCCCCGCAGGTTCCGACTCCCCTTCGTGAGCAGCCAGCCCGAGACTCCCACCTCGATGACCTTCCGTTTCTCGACGCGAGGCACGGACTTTCACTACCGCTCCAACCAGGCGGTTCGTCTCGTCCTTCCGGGGGTCCGGGACCCCTGGGGGCCCGCCCGCTCGTTCTCTCTCTCCTCCAGCCCGACCGAGACCGACCTGATCTCGGTCACCGCGAAGATGACCGGCTCCCCGTTCAAGGAAGCGCTCCGGACCCTGCGTCCCGGGGAGGGGTGCGACGTCATCGGCCCCCTTGGCGACCTCCTCTTCGACCCCAGCCGGGACGCGCTGTTCATTGCCGGGGGCATCGGGGTCACCCCGTTTCGAGGGATGGCCCGGTACGCGGCGGACACCGGTGCGAGCCGCTCGAGGGTCCTGCTGTACTCCGCCCGGACCCCCGAGGAGTTCGCCTTCCGGGACGAGCTCGACGCGATCGCGCGGGGTGACCCCCACCTAGCGGTCCATTACACCGTCACCCGACCGACGGAGTCTACGCGGCCGTGGACGGGCCGGACCGGCCGCATCGACCTGCACTGGGTGCGAGAGGCCCTCTACGGGCTCACACGCCCCAAGGTCTACGTGGTGGGCCTTCCGGAGATGGCGCGCGACGTGCTGGCCTTCCTGCGAGACCCGCTCGGGGTCGTCGAGGATGACCTCGAGTATGAGTACTTCATGGGTTACTGAGAGCGGTTGATGACCCCCCACGAGACACTCCGTCGTGGCAGTTCGGTCCGCCATCGGTCGATGTGGAAGGCGACATACGAGGAGACACCGTACCGCGAGCTCCCCTGGTTCAGCCCCGAGCCGAGCCCCCACCTCGTCCGCGCCGTGGAGGAGGGGTTCCTCCGGCCGCGCTCTACGGTGCTGGATGTGGGGTGCGGGGCCGGCTCGAACGTCTTGTACCTTTGCCGGAGCGGTTTCCACGGTTATGGCGTGGACATCTCCCCGGGGGCGGTCCACGCCGCCCAACAGAGGGCGCGTCAGGAGGGGGTCGCTGCAGATTTTCGAGTGGGGGACGTACTCGCCCTAGACTTCCCCGACCGGAGCTTTGACGGGTTGGTCGACAACGGGTGCTTCCACACCCTCCCGACGCGTCGGCGCGGGGAGTATGCCGGCGAGATCCACCGGGTCCTCCGGCCCGGCGGCAGCTTTGTCCTCTCCTGGGTCGCGCGCGAACACACGGCCGCTCGGGGCCCACGCCACCGGCTGTCCCTGGAGGAGGTGACCCGGAACTTCGAGCGTCGCTTCCTGTTCGTCCGGACTGCCTTCCATCCGCCGGGGACGGAGCGCGGACCGGCCGTCTACGACGCGTGGCTCTCCCGGCGCGACCGCCCGCAGCCTCCACCCTGGTCCCCCCCGGGTTGACGCCGGCGCCGGGGGGTCCGCCCCCTGGCCCCCGGACGCCCCATCTTCCGGCGCAGCGGGAACGGGGCCCGACGCGCCGGGTGGAAGCTCATATACAGAGCCCTCCATGGCCGCGCCGCAGCGGGGTAGGGTAGTCAGGAAAGCGGTCGGCGTCGCCGGCCGTCCTGAAATCCCGACGGGCTCATAACCCGTAGATCCATGGTTCAAATCCATGCCCCGCTATTCTCCCCGGGTATTCAGATACAAACCTTCGCCCTCCTGATACGTGGCGGAATGGGCACCCGGAGGGAGTGGCGGAGCGACCTGCCACACTCTTGCCCACAGCCGGGTGCTGGGGCAGCATAACCTCCTGCTCTCCAACCCCAAGGTCCGCCCGGGGTGGGAGGCCCGCTCGCTCCGGTCCCGCCCCTCGGCCAACACCTACCTCCGCTAGCTCGGGTCTTTCCTCGAGCGGATGCGACCGGACGCAGACCAGGTGGTCCGGGTGGCGCAGCAGGACCCGGACCGGCTCCGCGGCCGGCCCAGCCCGCGGAGGACGTCCGGGACCTCGTAAGTCCGGGCGCTTCCCGCGATTCGGATGTGGGCGATCGGCGGGGAAGGGGTTCGCGCTCTCGCGGGCGGTCTGTGGCGCGCTGATTGCGGTCATCGGCGCGAAGCGAGCGCGCAGCTCACCCGAGCGCCGATTCGAGGCCCGAGGGGGGCCGGGCCCTCTTGATTCTCGCGCGGGCGGCCGCGCACCGCGCGAACTTTAAGAAGGGAGCGCGCGACCGACAGAGGATCGGAGCCAGCGCGCGGGTCCAGGGCCGACCGCGTCGAGCGTTCGGTCGATCAGAGGGTCATACTGAATGACTGGGTGCACCCGTTTGGCTGCGGGGCCATGGCGCCCCCGTCGGGTCCGGCGCCATCGGAAGAAGAACCGCCTCGTTCGACGGACCGAGGCCGGAGAGAGCCGCCCCTGCGCTGGCTGCCTGCGCCACTCCAACGTGGGGGTTCGAGATCCGCCGCGGTCGGGTCTCGGGGCGCCCGAGCAGGCGGCGGATCGAGTGCCGTACGTCCGAGATGTAGAGGTTGTCGTACGGGCAGTCCTCGACGCAGTCGCCCACGCCGCAACACTTGGTGCTCCGGAACTCGCCCGTCTGTCGGAAGTGACCGGGCATGTCGACGAGACCCACCGGGCATCCCTTCGCGCAATCGAGGGTCTTGCAGTCCCTGCAGACCTGCTTGTCCCGGACCTTCAGCTTGAACGTTCCAACCTTCTGGAACGCGGCGGCGATGATCCCCGTGTAGCACCAGCCCATCGTGACGCAGTTGTAGTTACCCGCGTATGGAATGGCGACGAAAAGGACGTACCAAGCGACCGAGAACGACGCGATGAAGAAGAACACCGACGGGTCGGTCCCTTGGATGTAGAGGTTGGCTGCCCCAACGGAATCGAGGTACGAGAGAAGGGAAGTGCCAACGAGCGCCACCATGACGAGGCCCATCGTGACCGAGTACGCGCCCGAGAGTCGGCTAGAGAGGTACTTTCGTGCGATCGGGCTGGAGCGGTTGAACGATTTCATCGAGTCGATCGCCGTTCCCTGGTACATCAACGGCGCCGTACAGAAGACGGCACATACGACCCGGCGGCCGAACAACGCGGAGAGCGACCCGAGGACGACATAAGTCAGTAGCACCGTACCGAACACTCCGATCGCCAGTGGATACGACCCGATGCCCATCGGCCATCCCAGGACGGCGACCGTGCTCGGGTCCGGTGCGTTCGGGAAGGCGAGAGCGAAGTAGATGCTCGGATAGAACACCGCGAAGGCGGCGTAGCATCCCATCAAGAAGAGGAGTCGAATTCGGTTCTCGAGATTCTTTGTTTCACGGAACTTGAAGACGACCAGGGCCCCCATCTCGAGGCCCATCATGATGAGGAACCAGGACGACGCCGCTGCGGTCGCGAAGAACCAGAACCCGTTCGACAGCGCGTTGAAGACGACCGTGCCCGGAGAACCCGCCAGAGGCAGGAACGGAAACGCACCCAGATAATCGGCCGGGTCCAGCTGGACGCTGAGCACGGCCCCCATACAGACCTCGGCGACGAACACTCCGGAGAGCAACGCGAACGCCCAGTGAGGGCGAAGCTGCCATGGCGCCCCCGGGGGGGCTCGGAACGGGTCTGGTCGTGCGAGAGCGACATAGACGACCACCATCTCCAGCACAACGGAGATCGCGAACGTCGTTCCGTCGCCGAAGTACTGCCAAACGAACACCCCCGCCATCATCAGTCCGTAGACCGAGACCAGCTCGACCAGGTACGAACCGAACGCGGGCGCGAACTGGCGGTGGCGGTAGATGTACTCGAACAGGTAGACGAACAGCCCGATCATCAGCGCGCTCGAGACGTAGATGGCCAACCCGGGCCACGTCGAACCCCCGAGCGCGGTGGGGGAGAACAGCATAATCGCCGACTGGACGAGCAGAAAGACGAGGAGCACACGGGAAACGCGGTTCCGCAGGAGAACGGCCGAGAGGACCATCTCTCCTGCCATCGTGAAAAGGAACCAGGGTGAGTTGACGACGGTTGAGAATACTGCGAGGGTAGCTCCGGACGCGGGAAGACCCCCGCCGGCAGTTAGGAGCCCCCAGCTCATGAGGAACTCATTCACAAGGACAAGCGCAGCAAGCCCGACCCCGGCACCGAGCCCCAAGGAAATCGGCCCGGGGCCGATCGTGGTCGGCGCATCGCCAATTCGCCTACTTCTTCCGAGGGCGATGACCAACGGCACGAGTGAGGCCACCATGAGCGCGCCGCTCACGGCGAGCCCGGCGATCAGGCCGGATGAGGAAGGGGAACTCAAGTAGACGACCGCGGCCACCCACATCTCCCCCATCATGGCGAGCAGGAACAGGCAGACCCAAGCACGGGCCCTGCTTCGAGCCTCCACGACCGCCCAGATCAGGTATGCGGTCGCGACGGCCATCCCCAGCGCGACAACGACCAGTGCGGCCGTGAGAATCGACATATTTTCCCATTCTGGACGGACTGCGTTGCGAACGGACTACCGGCCCGACTTTAATTGGTCGCGTATCTACTACGAGGGTCGTAGGTGGGCAATCTCGGCCCCCCGGGTGCAGTGTAGCCAATCAGGAGTGGTCAATCTCCACCCGTGTCACGCCCTGAGCGCCCGGTCCGCGCGGCGTAACGTGGGTCGTGGAGTAGCTGACGGGGTCGGTCGAAGCATGCAGGAACACAATCATTTGGAGCAGTAACGAAAGGGCGAACAACTCGGGACTGGAGAACTCCACCCAGAGAAACAACCCAGCAGACATCAGCCCGAAGGAAAGGATCAGTCGAGTCGCGTACGCTGTCACCGGCAGCGAGAGATGCTCGTCTCGGAACAATGCCACGAGAACCAATGCGACCGCGACCGACATGAGCACGCTCGCGGCGGCCGCCGTGGCGACCTCCCAGACCCACCCGCCGAACGTCGGAGGAGAGCAGATCATGACCGCGGGCTGAATCAGAAGAAACGGACGCATCGGTCGGGGCAAGACCGCCAGGAGCCACCGCAGGGTCAGCAGCATTTCGAGGGCCATCGGAAACACGAACCACGGCGAAGTGATCGCGTCGCTCAACACGCCCAACGTGTCCGCTCCGTTGGTTCCCAGGCCTGGGGAGAGCGCACCGGAGAGCAGGCTGAAGGACCAGCCCATCAAGAATTCATTGATGATTACCAGGGCGACCACCGACGCGACGAACTGAGGGCGTGAAATCAACTCTCGAGCTGTCTCGCTCGGAGCGCTCGGTGACCGAGCCGCCTTGACAAACGCCCGGAAGACGATGAACACGGCGGCGGACATAGTCGCACCCGCGACCCAGAATCCGCCGACGAGGCCCGTGGTCCCTCCAATCGCGAAATAGACGAGAACTCCGACGAACATCCCAGCCATCATGGCGAGGATGAACTGGACCGCGCCGGCCCCGAGCGGCCTCTGGGTAAACGCAGCCCATCGGACCGTGATCGCGGTGACCGTAGCCATTCCTGCTGCCAGGGTCGAAAGAACTACGAGCGTCAGGATTGCTGGCAAGTGAATTCTCCCCAATCGAGGGCGTTCGCGGAAGTCGTCTTCACGGGGGAGTCTCGCGGGCTCAAATCATAGACGATTTCGGCAGGAAGAAACTCGCGGGAACGTGAACGTGGTGCCGCCGGCTACGGCGCCTCAAATGGGCCGGGCTGCGACTGCGCATGCCGAGGTCCACGAAACTGGGTCAACGCCCGTTCGCCGCGCTGATCGCGCTCGCGATGACGTCCAGCTGTTCCGCGATTCTGTGGGTCGTGGCGACGCGGCGATCGTGGTGGGCCTGCTGTCGCCCACTCCGGTCGCGAGTTGGGCTCCCGTCGTCCACTGGACCTGCCAATCTGGCTCAACGGTGCTGTTCGAGACCGCTCAAGTCCCCGCGCTCTCGATCAACTCACCCCACGGAGGCCACGGGGGGCGAACGTGACCGACTCCTGCAGCACCTCGGGCGGGAACAGCTGCGGGACGTGCGACAGCGGGTTCGCGCAGGACCAGGGCAGCCTCCTCACCCCCTCGGGCGGGCCTCTCATCCTCGCGTTCGAGACCGGTCCATCGACGATCGCCGAGGAGGCCAGGACCGTGCTCAACGTGACCACCGAGGGTGGGGTGGGCGCTGTCCGCTACGTCTACACCGGACTGCCCGACGGCCGCGCGACGGCGAGCACCACTTCGTTAGCCTGCGCTCCCCCAGTCATCGATAATTTCACGGTGACGGTCCGCGCCAACGATTCCGCGGGACACAGCGCGACCGCCAACGCCACCCTCCGAGTCACCGCCCCGCCCTCCGGGCCCCCGTCCGCCTCCTACCTGTGGCTCGACGTGGTGATCGGGGCGGTGGCGGGGGGTGCGGTTGCTTGGCTCCTAGTCGTGCGGCGGAAACGCCCTCCTCTGTGAGGGCCGGGGTCGTCAGGCCGCCCGGTTTCTCCGACCCGGACCCCGGTCCGCGATATCCACCGACCTTGGCCTCCACGCTCCGGCGACCAGCACCGCGGCCAAAGGCACGGCGGTCAGGTAGACCCAGAGGTCCGTGTACGTGCCCGAGATCACGGCGGGTGCCAGGGTGCGCGCGGGATTCAACGAGCTGCCGGTCCACGGTCCGATGACGTACGTGGAGAGCCCGACGGCGAGCGGCGGGAGCAGGACCCTCCAGCCGAACCGGCCCTCGCCGAAGTCCGCCAGGACGAACACGGAGGCGACGAGCAGAGCGGTGAAGGCGGCCTCCGCCCCGAACGCGAGGAGGACGTCCCCGTGGGCGGGAACGGTCGCACCCAGATGGGCCTCGCCGCCGAGGGTGGCGAGCACCACTGCACTCCCGACGAACGCCCCGGCCACCTGGGCGACCCAATAGGCGGGGGCCTCTGCCCACGCGATCCGTCCGCTGGCCGCCAATGCGAAGGTGACCGCAGGGTTGAGATGCGCCCCAGAGACTCGGATGAACAGAACGATCGGAACGAAGACCGCGAGGAACCAAGCGACAGCAAGCTCTGCTTGAGGGATTCCCCCGGCTCGGGCCCCGGCCACGATGGCCCCGGTCCCGATGCCCACGAGGAGGGCCGTGCCGGCCACTTCGGCGCCGCACCGGGCCGCGAGGGTTCGGTTCACCGAGCGGCACCCGGCCGATTCGCGGCGAGGGTGCGGTCCAGGAGGATCAGTTCGGCCCTCAGGGATCGGACCTTACGCGCCAGGGTATCCCGAACCTGTCGGAACCCCGCGTCGTCCAACCGCGCGGGGTCGGGCAGCGCCCAGTCCCGGAGCTCGAGCCCCTTCAGGTGAGCCGGGCAACTCGCGTCGTCCAGGCATCCCATCGTCACCCGGACCCTCGCGCCGTCCATCATCTCCTCCGTCAGGAGCCGGGGAGCGTGGTCGGGCAGGGCGAGGTCCCGCTCGGCCAGCATCGGGGCAGTCCTCGGGTTCGCCGCCGCCACGGGGCTCGTTCCGGCTGACGTCGCGATCCAGCCGGGAGGCGGGTCGGCGTTGAACATCGCCTCCGCCATCAGCGAGCGGCAGGCGTTCTCCACACAGATGAACAGCACGACGCGGTCGGTCATCACGCGCCGGAACGGTTGCCCGGCTGTCCCGAGCAGGAGCAGCAGCACAAGCAGCAGCAGCACGTCCCCGGCGGACAGCAGTTCTCCCCACAGCATTCGTCCGGCATGGCTTCCTCGACCACTTCAATATCTGAAGTGCTAAGAAGGCGCCGCTACGTACGGACAGAGTGTCGCAGTGCTGTGAGGGGGACCTCGAGTGCCCCTGCCCTCCGATGGGGATGATCGACGTCATCGGCAAGAAGTGGGCGGTCTGCGTGATCACTCTTCTCGGGAAGTACGGGACGGTCCGGTTCGCACCGATCCAACGCTGCCTCTCGGGGGTGAGCCCGGCGACCTTGACGGCGACCCTGCGCGCGCTCGAGCGTCACGGGCTGGTCCGGCGGAGGCCCATCGACGGGACCCCGGGCGCTGTCCTCGGCTACTCGCTGACCGCGTCCGGCACGACGCTGTACGACATACTGCTCCCGCTCGGTGACTGGCTATCGCGCTCGCGCGGGGACTCGGCTCGTGCGTAAGGGGAACTTGCCTAATCTCCCCCCGACGGTCTCGACCCGCAGCGGGAACGGCCCGTTCACAAGTAGGCCGCGACCGCGACGACACCCACGGCGACCACGAACCCCAGGCTCCCCCAGTAGGCCCACCGCCAGAGCCCGCGGGAGGCCTCCTGTCCCATGACCTTGGCGTCCGAGACCAGCACGCCGAGCAGGATCCCCGGCGCGATCAGGATGAAGACCATCGCCACCATGATGGCGAGCACCAAGGTCACGAGCTGGGGGAAGAGGAGGGGGACGAAGACGGCGGGGAGGCTCTCCACGGCATAGAGCCAGAGCGTGCTCTTCGCCGGGAGCCCGAGTGCCTCCGTGACGCCCCAGGCGCTGCCGAGCGAGACGACCACCAGGGCGAGGAAGGCCGCCGCAACAAGGCCGGCGCCGAGGACATAGGCCCAGGCTGGCCCGAGCGCCGACGACAGGGCGTGGGCGAACCCGGACCCGGTGGTGACGTCGAAGGACCCGTAGATCCCGGCTCCGATCATGACCACGACGATCATCAGCACCTCGCTGGCGACCGCCCCGATGAGGGTCGACTGGCGGGAGATCTCGGCCGTGGTCCGCTTCGCGGCCGTGGCCGAGGACTGGAAGTAGAGCATGAACGGCATCACGACCGCGCCGACATTGGCGGCGAGCAAGAGGAAGAACGCCGGCTGGTCGGAGACCCCAAAGGGAGAGTACGGCAGCACCCCGCGGTGGAGGACCGCGACGGCCAGGAAGACGATCACCCCGGCGGAGACCGCGATGAGGACCCGCTCTACCCAGGCGTAGGGGCCCCGCGCCACCAACGCGATGTGCGCGACGAACGCCATCGGCAAGGAGAGGATCGGGGGGACCCCGAACAGGCTGAGGCCGAGGGCGATCCCGGCGTATTCGGCGACGTACATCGCGACGTCGCCCGCCGCCATGGTGACGGCGGCGGCAGAGGCGATGCGGGAGGGGAAACGCTCGCGGGCGAGCTCCCCGAGCCCCTTCCCGGCCACGGAGCCGAGACGCCCGGAGGCCTCCTGGACGAAGAAGAGAGGAATCGTGAGAATGACCAGGAACCACACCAGGTCGTACCGATAGCTCGCGCCGGATGCCAGGGCGGTGAGGATACTGGCGGCGTCCACGTTGGCGATCATGACGAGCCAGGCGGGGCCGCCCCGCCAACGACGAGGGGCCCGGAGGTGTCGAGATAGGGCAGGAAGGGTCCGGCCCACCAGGCCGGGGGAAGGCGATCCGGAGGGAGGTGGGGTGGACTCCATCGGAACTCGATTGAACCACGTTCCGGGGATAATGGCTTGGGCGGGTCGGCGACTCCCTCGCCTCGGGCCGGGTCCCCCCGCGTCGGAGCGGACCGGACGGCGCCGACTACGTCGCCGGGCCGCCGCCGTCGAACGCGCCTGGGTTGACCGCTTCCGCAAACTCCCGGATCCGGAAGGGGCGCAGCAGGACCGCGTCGGGCGGTTTCCCGTCACTGGGCTGGGGAGGGGGCCTCGAAGCGGAGGCGACCAGGACCACCCGGACCTCGGGGTGGATCTGCCTCGCCTCGGCCAGCAGGGTCGTCGTGCTCCCCTCGGCCAGGTTCATGTCCGCGACCAGCAGGTGCGGGCGGTGGTCCCGAACGAGGCGGAGCGCCCGCTCGGCGCCGTCCGCCTCCCCGTCGACCCGGATGTGGTGCAGGCGAAGGAGGCCACGGAACAGGATGCGCGTCTCCTCGTCGCCGGCGACCACGACAGCACCACTGCCTGGGCTCTGGGCGGACGTCACTGTCCAACTCCCGGTACGCGGCCTGGAGGCCAAGCCGCGCGAAGGACAGAGAACCTAGCAGGGTCGGAGTATTTCTGTCTAGGCCCGAACTCCAAGCCCCGGCAAATCGCCGGGGGTGCGCTCCCCCGCCGCCGTGCGAGTCGGCGGCCGCTTAGGAGGAGTTGGTTGACTCGGAGCCGCTGTCGCCGGCTCGGCGGGCTCGCCGTCGGGGCTTTCGGGGGCTGGACGGCGCCGTCGGCTCGGCCAGGCTCTGGTCCGCCGGCGCGGGTGCGGCGGGGGGGGCCGGCGGAGGAGGCGCCGGAGGAGTCATGGACGGCGCGGAGGAGGTCGGTGACGGGGGAGGGGGTGCCCGCGGGGGGGGAGGCACGGCTGACGGCGGGGAGGTTGCGGGCTCGCTCTTGGGGGACGCCGCCGCGGGAGCGGGGTTGGCGGCGGGCGGAGCGGAGGCGGTGGCCTTGGGCGCGATCGGGACGAACTCGCCCGGCTTCCAGGTATGGGGCATCCGGAGGACCGACGGGTCCTTCAGAAAGAGGTCGGCGTGGCCGCAGTTCCGGCAGATTCGGGTGCCCATCGCGAGTTCCCCCCGGCTCCGAAGGGAGAGGCCACCGCTTCCCCGGGAGCCGGTCTTCAGGTCGTTCGCCCAGACGAAGTCGGCGGCGCCACAGTTGGAGCAGATGGGGGCCACGAGGTCACGCTTCCGTCACAGTCTAGCCGGAACATTTAGAAGAAGGCGTCGGTCGTTCCCGGCCCGCCCATCCCCCCCTCTCGGGCCCCTTGCCGGCCCGTTCCCGTAACGGAGATGAGCCCGCTCGGCTTTGACGGGGCATGACTCCTCCAGACTTTCGGCACATCACGGTCGCCGTTGACGGGTCCGAGCACGCGAACGCTGCCTTGGAGATCGCCATCGACCTCGCCCGGCGGTACGGCAGTCAGCTCGAGGTGGTGGCGGTAGCACCGCTCCAGCCGGTCATGATGGCCCCGAACGAGCCGTTCGTGGCGGCCGCGCTCCCCCCCACCGACCGGCCCCGATTCCAGGCGATCGTGGAGGCGGCGGTGAAGCGGGCCGAGGCCGCCGGGGTCACGAGCGTCACCGGGGTCTGTTCCGATGGAGTGGTGGTCGACGAGCTTCTCGGCGAGCTCGAGGAACACACCCCCGACCTGCTGGTCATCGGGTCCCGCGGCCTCTCGGCCGCCAAGAGGCTCCTCATCGGGAGCGTGTCGGCGGCGATGGTCAATCACGCACCGTGTCCGGTGCTGGTCGTTCGGCCGCCGACCAGGTCTACGAAGCCCGCAGCGCGATGATCACGCGCGTCGGCACCGGCAGCTTGTGGGATGCCTTCCGGAGCGCTTCCTTGGCGTCCGCGAGATGGGCCTCGGTCGTGTAGACGGTCATCAGCTCCGAGCCGATCTCCGCCCGCACCGCGTGCCCCACCGGCTTCCCGAAGGCCCTTCGCATCCCGTCGGAGATCCGGTCCGCCCCGGCGCCCGTGGCCATCTTGTGCTCCCGCAGGATCTGGTGCGGGAACCGGCGCATCTTGAGGTGGAACTCGTTGGGGGAGGTCCGCTCGAGGACGCGGACGGCGCTGATCCGGGCCGCCTCGAGCGCGATGTCCCGTACCTGGGCGGCCTCCTCCATCCCGAGGGAGAGCTGCCAGGGGAACTCGCGGTGCAGGTTGCCCGTGTCGAACTGGGTGACCCGGCACGTCGGGACACCGCCCATGTACTCCCGGCGGGTGTACACCTGGCCCTCGACCTTGCGGTACATCCGGGCCGGTTTGCGCGTCATGGACGGAGTCGGGACCAGCGTCCCGTTAAAATGCTTGCGTCGCGACTCGCGGACCGGCTCCGGGATGGGCGGGAAGAGGCAGGGGGTGCGCGCCCCGGACCGCGGTGCCGACTTCGAGGGCCCGTACGCCCGTTGAGGCCAGGTACCCGACGACCCTTCTCCGGACCGCCGGGCTGCTCGCGAGGGCGAAGAAGCTCTCGCCGAACATCGCCTGGGCCGCGCGGGCCCCCCGCGCGCGAAGCCCTCGAAGCACCGTGCGGAGGCGGGGCGGCGCCAGCGCGAGACGGTCGGTGAACCCCTCGCTCGCGTCGAGGAGGCTCTCGAGCGAAGGTCGCGAGCCCAACCGGTCCAGCTCGCCTGAGGCCGCGTCCGAGACGCGGCGCAGGAATCGGGCGCGATGCAGCAGGCCGGGAGAGGGGATCGAGCGTCCGACCACTCCCACCAGGATCCGGCGGTCGACGGGTCGATGGGTGACCCGGCCCCACGGCGGCACCCCGGCGACGGTCCGGACCTCGAGCCCTCCTCCCAGGATTGACGGGACCCCGCCGAGGCCCCCCCCGCCGAACAGGTCCGCAAGGTGGGCGACCTCCACCGCGCGGTGACGAGGGACGTCGAAGATTCGGGAGAGGGCGATCGAGGCAGCGAGGGTCCCGGCGGCGCTCATCCCGAAGCCCTGGCCGACCGGGAGGTCGTGTCGGACCCGCACGCGCACCGTGCCCGATCTGGGCGGGCGGAGGTGACGCGCGGCTTCCTCGGTGATCGGAAGAGGCGACCCCTCGGCGTCCGAGACGTGCAGGGCGGAGCGTTTGGCCGGGAAGTGCTCGGCCACCGCGGTGGCCCCCAGCTCGAGCACGAGGCCGGCGCCCCGAGACCCCCGACCGCGTGGGTCGGGCGAGCGAAGGTCGGGAACGAAGAGCCCGGTCACGTGGCCCGGCGCGAACGCCACCGCCCGTCGCCCGCCGGTGGAACCCATCGACCGTCTTCTTTCCCAGTCGGAATGGACTACTTATAAGGCGTCACGCTTATTGATTGTCGGTGAGAGGCGGGGCTCGCCTGTACTGGAACCGATGAGCGAACCGGAAGTGCCTGCGGTGCCGCACGACTCTTTCGATCGGGTCAACTTCCTCGAGCTGCGCAACACCCAGCTCGCGGAGGCCATCAAGCGGGTCGAGAGCGAGCGGCACTACATGGAGGCCGAGATCCTCCGTCTCCAGCGCGAGGTCAAGCGCCTGAAGACCGAGCTCGACCGGCTCCGCTACCCTCCGCTCATCGTCGGCAGCGTCCGGGACGTCCTCACCGACGGGCGGGTCATCGTCAAGTCGTCGACCGGCCCGGACTTCGTGGTCAACTCCGCGGAAACCGTGGAGCACGGCAAGATCACGGTCGGCTCCCGGGTGGCACTGAACAAGCAGACCCTCGCCGTGATGGGCGTGCTGCCCGCCTCCCTCGACCCGCTCGTGACGGCGAGCGAGATCGTCGACAAGCCGTCCGTCACCTACCAGGACATCGGGGGCCTCGGCGAGCAGATCCGCGAGATCCGGGAGGCGGTCGAATACCCGCTGCTGCGGGCCGAGCTCTACAAGAAGGTCGGGGTCGACCCCCCGAAGGGCGTGCTGCTGATCGGCTCGCCCGGGACCGGCAAGACGCTGATCGCCAAGGCCGTCGCCCACCACACCAACGCGACGTTCGTCCGCCTCGTGGGGAGCGAGCTCGTCCAGAAGTACATCGGCGAAGGGGCGCGCCTCGTCCGCGAGCTCTTCCAGCTCGCCCGCGACAAGGCCCCGACCATCATCTTCATCGACGAGGTCGACTCGATCGGCGCCAAGCGCCTCGAGGTGGCGACCAGCGGCGACCGCGAGGTCCAGCGGACCTTGATGCAGCTCCTGGCCGAGATGGACGGCTTCGAGCCGCTCGCCAACGTCAAGATCATCGCCGCGACCAACCGCCCGGACATCCTGGACGATGCCCTTCTGCGTCCCGGACGGTTCGACCGGATCATCGAGATCCCGGTCCCGAACGAGGTCGGCCGCGCCGAGATCTTCAAGATCCACTCCCACGGGATGTCGATCCGCGAGCCGGTCGACTTCGAGAGCCTCGCGCTGCGGTGCGAGGGGGCGACGGGGGCCGACATCCGCGCGATCTGCACCGAGGCGGGCATGTGGGCGATCCGAGAGGAGCGCGACACGGTCACCCTCGCGGACTTCGAACGGGCGATCGAGAAGGTCGTCGGCGAGGAAGAGCTTCGCAAAGAGTCCGTCACGATGTTCGCCTGAGCGGCGAGCCCGGGTGGCGGGAAGCTTAGCCTGGTCCGGTCAGGGCGAGCCGGCCCGCGACCCGGGGCCCGCTCGGCACGGAGAGGTCGAGTAGAAGGGCCGGCTCGTTCGGCCGGTAGACGACCGGCCGGTCCGTCTCCAGGCGCGTGCCGCCCGGGCCGAGCGGCCCCACGACGACCGGGACCACCTGGAGTCCCACCGAAAGGTGCAGGTGGTCCCCCTCGGCGACGACCCCGCGGTAGTACCGGCACCGCTCGAACGGACCCGCGGCGAGCTGGGCCCCCTCGGAGAGCGTCCCTGGGGGAGCCAGGACCATCCCGCGCGAGACCTCGTCCGGGTCGACGCCCTTCAAGGCGACCCCGACGCGAGACCCGCAGCCGGCCTCCTTGACGTCCACGTCGTGGACCTGGATCGACCGGACCTCCACCTCCTTCGGACTCGGCCACAGGCGGTGATGCTCGTGGGCGCGGAGGGTCCCCTGCCGGACGACCCCCAGGGCGACGGTCCCGACGCCCTTGACGGGAAAGACGTGGTCGATGACCGCCGCCGGGGGGCCGGCGACGTCGGGGGCGTTCCACTCCTCGAGCATCGCCCGGAGGTGGACCGGATCGAGCGGCATGCGCGGCGCCGACTCGAGCCTCCCGCCCTTCAGCACCCGCGCGACCTCGGGCTCGCCGACGCCGGGACCGAGCACCACGTGGGTCGGGACCGTCACGAGCTCGAGGGTCGCGATCGTCTCGGCGACCGCCCGGCTCAGCTCGGGGACGACCAGGAGGCACCGGTCGGCCATCGCCAGCGCCGTCACCAGGGGCGGGAACTTCTCCGGGAACTGCGTCGGCTCGACGAGCGTCTCCGCGTGGCCGTCCCGGACCATGTTGTAGAGCGTGAGGTCGGACGCGGTGCCCTTCTTCCCCAGCTCCTTGGCGACGTCCGGGGCCCCGACGACCGCGACCGTCACGGCGGATGTCACGGTCCCTACCGCCCTCCCTTGCGGGGACCGACGGTGAGCACGAGCTCGTCCCCCCGGGCGTCGACCACGACCTCCGAGCCGTCCCGGATCTCGCCGGCAAGGAGTTTGCTCGAGAGCGGGTCGACGACCCGCCGTTGGATCGTGCGCTTCAGCGGCCGGGCCCCGAACTGAGGGTCGAACCCCTCGCGGGCCAGCAGCTTCTTCGCCGCGGCGGTCGCCGTCACGCGGATCCGCCGCTCGGAGAGCCGGGCCTCGACCTGGGCCAGCTGCAGCTCGACGATCTGCGCGATCTCCTTTTCGGTGAGCGCGTGGAAGACCACGATCTCATCCAGGCGGTTGAGGAACTCCGGACGGAACGCCGCCCTTAGCGCCGGCTCGATCACCCGACGCCGCTCCTCGTCGGTCGTCGCCTCCGCGATCCGGTCGGAGCCGAGGTTCGAGGTAAGGATGACGATCGTGTTCCGGAAGTCGACCGTGCGGCCCTGTCCGTCCGTCAGGCGGCCGTCGTCCATCAGTTGCAGCAAGATGTTCACCACGTCGGGAGCGGCCTTCTCGACCTCGTCGAAGAGGAGGACGGTGTACGGGTGCGAGCGGACCGCCTCCGTCAGCTGACCCCCTTCCTCGTACCCGACGTACCCGGGAGGCGCGCCGATCAGCCGAGCGACGGTGTGCTTCTCCATGTACTCGCTCATGTCGATACGGACGAGCGCCTTCTCCGAGTGGAACAGGAACGCGGCGAGGCTCTTCGCGAGTTCCGTCTTCCCGACCCCGGTCGGCCCGACGAACAGGAACGTCCCCATCGGCCGGTTCGGGTCCCCGAGGCCGGAGCGCGCCCGCCGGACGGCCATCGCGACGGCGCGGACGGCCTCGTCCTGCCCGACGACGCGGGCGGAGAGCGCTTCCTCCATCTTCAGGAGGCGCTGGGTCTCCGCCTCCAGCATCCGGTTGACCGGCACCCCGCTCCACTTGGAGACGACGAACGCCACGTCCTCCTCCGTCACCTCCTCGCGCAGGAGGCCGTCCGGGCCCGGGCCCTCGACCGCCTTGGCGTGCGCGGCCAGTTGCTTCTGCAGCTCGGGGACGGTCCCGTACCTCAGGCGCGCGGCCGCCTCGAGGTCGCCCGCCTGCTCCGCGCGCGCCTCGTCGGCTTTCGCGGCGTCGAGCTGGGCCCGGATCGCCCGCACCCGCTCGACCTCCTCCTTCTCCTTCTTCCACCGCGCGGAGAGCGCCGACTCCTTCTCCTTCAGGTTGGCAAGCTCCTTGTCCAGGGCTTTGAGCCGGTCCTTGCTGGCCGAGTCCTTCTCGCGCGCCAGGGCGGTCCGCTCGATCTCGAGCTGTCGGATGCGCCGGGAGAGCAGTTCGAGCTCGGCCGGACGCGAGTCGAGGGTCAGGCGGACCATCGACGCGGCCTCGTCGATCGCGTCGATCGCCTTGTCGGGGAGGTGGCGGTCCGTCAGGTACCGCGCGGTGAGGGTCGCCGCGGCGACCAGCGCCGCGTCGTGGATCCGCACCCCGTGGTGGAGCTCGTACCGCTCCCGGATACCCCGAAGGATGGAGATCGTGTCCTCCACGGTCGGCTCGCTCACCGGGACCGGCTGGAACCGGCGCTCGAGGGCCGCGTCCTTCTCGATGTACCTTCGGTACTCCTGGGTCGTCGTCGCCCCGATGCAGTGCAGGGTGCCCCGGGCGAGCGCGGGCTTGAGCAGGTTGGAGGCATCCAGCGCCCCTCCCTCCGTCGCCCCGGCGTGCACGAGGGTATGCAGCTCGTCGATGAACAGGATGACCTCCCCTTCGGAACGCTCGACCTCCTTGAGGACGGCCTTCAGACGCTCCTCGAACTCCCCCCGGAACTTCGCGCCGGCCAGCATCGCGCCGAGGTCGAGGGCCACGATCCGCCACTTCCGCCCTACCTCGGGGACGTCCCCGCCCGCGACCCGGACGGCCAGTCCCTCGACCACCGCGGTCTTCCCGACCCCGGGCTCGCCGATGAGGACCGGGTTGTTCTTCGTCCGCCGGCAGAGGATCTGGATGACCCGGCGGATCTCCTCGTCGCGCCCGATGACCGGGTCGAGCTTTCGGTCGCGCGCCAGCTTCGTGAGGTCTCGTCCGTACTTCTCCAGCGCCTCGTACTGCGCCTCCGGGTTGCGGCTTGAGACCGGCTCGGAGTTGCCACGTATCTCCCCGATGCCTCGCTCCACCTCGTCCCGCCGGACCCCCGCGGCCTCGAGGAGCTCGCGGGCGGGCGAGGTGACCGAGAGCAGCCCGAGCAGCAGCTCGTCGACCGTCGTGTAGCGGTCCTTCCGCCGGCCCGCCTCCCTCTCGGCCGCGTCGATCACCTGGGTGAGCGTGCGGGAGACGAACTGGTCGGCGGGAGCGACGTGCTCGGCGGTCGGCAGTCGGGCGAGCCGCGCCTCCAGCTGCTGGGAGAGCGCCGAGGGATCCGCACCCAGCCGGCCGAGGAGGGAGACCACCGCGCCCGCGGGGTCGGAGAGGAGGGCCTGGAGGAGGTGCTCCGGCTCGACCGACGGGTGCCGCAGCTCCGCCGCGCGCGCGAACGCCTTTTCGAGGGCCTCCCGGGCCGCATCCGTCAGCCGGTCGAGGTGCATACGAGAACGCCGGGCGCACCGGTCCGAGGCGATTTAAGGGCACCACTGGTGGCGAGCGGTCGTGGCGGAACTCGGCATCACGGTCGCCGGAGTCCGGCTGCGGAACCCGTTCCTTCTCGCCTCGGGCATCTGGGGCGAGAGCGGGGAATCGCTCGCCGGGGCCTGGCGGGCGGGCGCGGGCGGGGTGATCACGAAGTCGATCGGGGCCGAGCCTCGAGCCGGCTACCCCAACCCCACCGTCGAGGTCTACGCCGATTGGGGGATGTTGAACGCCATGGGGCTCCCCAACCCCGGGATCGAGGAGTACCCGCGCGAGATCGAGGTCGCCCGGCGGGCCGGGGCGACCGTCATCGGTTCGGTCTTCGCCGGCACGGACCAGGAGTTCGCCCGCTTGGCCGGCCGGATCGCGGACGCCGGGGTGGTCGCGGTCGAGCTCAACCTGAGCTGCCCCCACGCCGAGGGGTTCGGCACCGAGGTGGGCTCCACGCCGGCGGACGTGGAGCGGATCGTCCGGGCGGTCGTTCGCGCCGTGAAGGTCCCGGTGATCGCCAAGATCACCCCGAACTCGGCCGACCCCGCGGGCCTGGCCGAGGCGGCCGAGCGGGCGGGCGCCGCGGCGATCAGTGCGATCAATACCCTTCGAGCGCTCGCGATCGACACCTCCCTCCGGCGGCCGGTGCTTGCCCACGGCCTCGGGGGGCTGAGCGGCCGGGCGATCAAGCCCGTCGGGCTCGCCTGCGTCTGGCAGATCTACCGCAAGGTCAAGATCCCCGTGATCGGGGTCGGCGGGATCTCGACCGCCGAGGATGCGCTGGAGTACGTCTTCGCCGGCGCCCGAGCGCTCGAGGTCGGGACGGCGATCACCTTCGAGGGGGTCGAGCTGTTCGGACGGCTGGCCCGCGACCTCTCCCGCCGTCTCGACGAGCTCGGCTTCGCCCGGCTCGAGGACGCCGTCGGGGCCGCCCACAGCACAGCCCCCTAGCCCGGACCGGCGCGGGGCTATATCCGAAGCCGTGTAGCCCGGACTGTGCGGACCGTCGTCACGGTGACCGAGACGGTCGTCGAGACGCCCTCGACGATCACCCTGCGCTTTCCGTACACTCCCCCGTCGGACCCCGGCCAGTTCGTGATGGTCTGGCTCCCGGGAGAGGACGAGCTCCCGATGTCCCTCTCCTACACGGAGGGAGAGTCGAAGGGCGTCACGATCAAGGCGATGGGGGAGACCACGCGCCACGTGCTCTCGCTGCGGGCAGGATCCCAGGTCGGGATCCGGGGACCCTACGGCAACCGGTTCGACCTCTCGCCCTCCCGTGTGCTCGTGGTAGGAGGAGGGTCCGGAACGGCCGTCCTCGCCCCCGCAGCCGAACGGGCGATCGCCCGAGGGAGCCGCGTCACGGTCGCACTCGGGGCGACCAAGTCCCCCGAGCTGCTTTTCCGAGACCGCCTGCGCGCGGCCGGCGCGCGCGTGGAGGTGGCGACCGACGACGGGTCGGAGGGTTCGCGCGGCTTCGTGACCGGGGTGGCCGAGCGCCTGCTCGGCGCCGAGGAGTACGACGCGGTGTGGACGTGCGGGCCCGAGGTGATGATGCGCAAGGTCGCAGGCCTCGCCGCGCCCGTGCGGGTTCCGGTCTTCTGCGCGGTGGAGCGGCACATGAAGTGCGCGCTCGGGATGTGCGATGCCTGCGCCCTGGGTCCCTACCACGTCTGCAAGGACGGGCCGGTGTTCCCCGTGGGCCAGCTGCTCGCTACCGAGGACTTCGGGGTCTTCCATCGGGACCCCTCGGGCCGCCGGCGCCCCTTCTAGGGCACCGACCGCGCCACGCCGTGGTCCGGCACCCGCCGGTCGTCCCCCCGGTCTGCACAGACTTTATGGGAACGACCCGTTACGACCCCGCGGGGGATTCTCGTGAAGGTCATCGTGGTGAGCGGGGGCGTGATTTCCGGCCTCGGCAAGGGAATCACCACCTCCTCGCTGGGACGGATCCTCAAGGCCCGCGGGATCGCCGTAACGATCGTCAAGATTGACCCCTACCTCAACGTGGACGCGGGCACGATGAACCCGTACCAGCACGGCGAGGTCTTCGTCCTGGACGACGGGACCGAGGCGGACCTGGACCTCGGGAACTACGAGCGGTTCCTCGGACAGAGCCTTTCGGGCACGCACAACCTCACCACCGGGAAGATCTACCGCTCGGTGATCGAGAAGGAACGCCGGGGCGACTACCTCGGCAACACTGTCCAGATCATCCCTCACGTCACCGGGGAGATCAAGCGGTCGATCCGGGACGTCGCGCAGGCCGCCGGCGCCGAGGTCGTCCTGGTCGAGGTCGGCGGCACGGTCGGCGACATCGAGTCGATGCCGTTCCTCGAGGCGCTGCGCGAGCTCTCCTACGAGCTCGGCGAGGGCCACATGGCGTTCGTGCACACCACCCTCGTGCCCGTGGTCGGGCCGGTGGGGGAGGCCAAGACGAAGCCGACCCAGCACTCGGTCCGCGAGCTGCGGGCGATCGGGATCCGGCCGAACCTGATCATCGCCCGGGGGCCGGCCCCCCTCGAACCGGACATCAAGGCCAAGATCTCCCTCTTCTGCGACGTGACCCCCGAGGCGGTCATCTCCATCCCCGACCAGCGGGTCATCTACGAGGTCCCCCTCGTCCTCGAGGCCCAGTCGGTCGGCTCCCTCCTCTGCCGGCTGCTCGGGCTCCCCGACCGGACGCCGGACCACGCGACCTGGAAAGAGTTCCTGCAGACCTACCGCCGAGACGAGGGCCGCGGCGTCGACGTGGCGGTGGTCGGGAAGTACACGGAGCTGCGCGACGCCTACCTGTCCCACACGGAGGCGTTCCATCACTGCCAGGGGCACCTCGGCACGGAGGTCCGCCTGCACTGGTACGACGCGGAGGACATCCCGAAGAACCCGGCGCTGTTGGGCCGCATCGCGCAGGCCGACGCCCTGCTCGTCCCGGGCGGGTTCGGCGCCCGCGGAGTGGAGGGGAAGGTCCAGGCGATCGAACAGGCCCGGGTCCGCAAGATCCCGTTCCTCGGGGTCTGCTACGGGTTCCAGATCGCCGCCGTCGAGGCCGCGCGGAACCTCCTCGGGCTACCCCGGGCGAACACGACCGAGGTCGACCCGGGGACCCCCGACCCGGTCGTCTGCCTCCTCGAGCAGCAGAAGGCGCTGACCGACCTCGGCGGGACGATGCGCCTCGGCTCCCAGCGGGTCGCCCTCGTCGGTGGCTCGCGCATCGCGGAGGTCTACGGCAAGACCGAGATCTGGGAGCGCCACCGGCACCGGTACGAGATCAATCCCGCCTACTTCGACCGACTGAGGGCCGCCGGCCTCCACATCACCGGCTCCTCGCCGGACGGGCGCGTCGAGGCCCTCGAGGCGCTCGGTCATCCGTTCTTCATCGGGGTGCAGTTCCACCCCGAGTTCCTCTCTCGCCCGGAGGCGCCGCACCCGCTCTACCTCGCGCTGGTGCAGGCCGCCCTCGCGCGCCAGGAGGTCGCGAGCCCTGTCGGCCCCTCGACGGCTGTCGCGTGAGCTCGGGAACGCGGACGGCGAGCACGTCCGCATCGCCGGCCACCTCGAGGAGTACCGCGCGCTCGGCGGGGTCGCCTTCGCGCTCGTCCGGGACCGTTCGGGTACGACCCAGGTCACGCTGAAGAAGGGGCTCACCCCCCCGGAGCTGTTCACCCTCCTCGCCGAGCTCCCCCGCGAGTCGGTGGTCGAGGTCGAGGGGACGGTCCGTCGCTCGGAGAAGGCCCACCGCGGCAGCGAGCTGTTCCCCGAGCGGGTCGCGGTCGTCTCTCGGGCGGAGGTCCCGCTGCCCCTCGGGGTGGTCGACAAGGTCGGGGCGGACCTCGACACCCGCTTCGACCACCGGGTCCTCGACCTGCGCAAACCGGCCGTGCGGGCGGTCTTCGAGCTCCGCTCGGCCCTCTTGACGGCGCTGCGGGATGCCTACCTGAGCCGAGGGTTCCTCGAGGTGGAGACCCCGAAGATCCTCCGCCAGGGGGCAGAGGGCGGCACGACCCTCTTCCCGGTGCAGTACTTCGACCAGAAGGCCTACCTCGCGCAGAGCCCGCAGCTCTACAAGCAGATGCTCATGGGGGCCGGCTTCGAGCGGGTCTTCGAGATCGGCCCGGCCTTCCGCGCCGAGCCTTCGGACACGGTCCGGCACCTCACCGAGATTGGGATGCTGGACGCCGAGATGGCCTACATCCAGGGGGCCGACGACCTTCGACGAACTCTCGAGGGGGTCGTCCATGACGCGCTGGCCACGACCAAGGCGGCCCTGACAGCCGGCACGAACCCGCTCGCCGACCGGATCCCCGAAGTGACCGTTCCCTTCCCGCGGATCCCCTTCGAGACGTGCGAGGAGTGGCTGGGGCGGCCCGGGGCCGAGCTCGATTTCGGGGCCGAGGACGAGCGGGCGATTGGGGTCCGGGCCGAGAAGGAGTACGGGAACCCGTTCTACTACCTCATCGACTTCCCGACCAAGGTCAAGGAGCGCACCTTCTACGCGATGCGGGACGACACGAACCCCGCCCGCACGTTCTATTTCGACCTCGAGTTCCGGGGGCTCGAGATCGCGAGCGGGGGGGTCCGGGAGCACCGGCTGGACCGGCTCATCGACAACATGGGGCGCGCCGGCTTCGACCCGAAGGCGTTCTCGGGCTACCTCGAGGCGTTCCGGTACGGCATGCCACCCCACGGGGGGTGGGGGTTCGGCGTGGACCGGATGGTCCAGTCCCTGGCCGGACTGCCGAACATCCGGGAGGCACGCCTATTTCCTCGTGACCGCTACCGCCTGGACCCGTAGGGGAGGTATTCCGGATGGTCGCGGTGAAACGAACCCTGCCCGCTCCGCCGGAGCTGCAGGGGCGATGGGCCTCCCTCCTCGAGGAGGCCGGCCTGCGGCCGCAGATCCTCGGTCTCGCCGACCGATTTCCGGAGCAGCGCTCCTTGGAGGTGGCGTTCTCGACCGTCGATACGGTCGACACCGGTCTCGCCGACCTCCTCCTCGAGCGGCCCGAGGAGGTCATTGACGCGGGACGACGTGCGATGCGCGAGCTCCTCCCCGTCGCCGGACCCGAGGCCGAGTACCTTCGGCTGCGCCCCGTTGGCCTCCCTCCGACCGCCCACCGCACGGTGCGGGCGATCCGCGAGGCCGACCTGAACCACCTGATCGCCGTGGACGGGATCGTCCGCCGGGTCACCGAGGTCCGACCCCAGATCCGGGACGCGGTCTTCCAGTGCCTCGCCTGCCACGTCGAGTTCCACGAGCCCCAGGACGACTCCTCGATGACGTTCCGCGAGCCGCTCGAGTGCCCCGACTCCCAGGGGGGCTGCGGACGTCCCGCCGGCCGAACCCGGTTCCGCCTTCTCCCCGAGAAGTCGACCTACGTCGACGCCCAGCGCATCGAGATCCAGGAGAACCCGGAGTCGCTGCGCCGGGGGGCCCACCCGCAGGGCCTCCCGACCCTGCTCACGGAGGACCTGGCGGGCCACGTCCTCCCCGGGAACCGCGTCATCCTCAACGGGGTGGTGAAGAGCTACAGCCGGGCCAACGCCTCGCGCGGCGGGCTCGTCCGGAACACGACCTTCGACCTATTGCTGCAGGGGATCTCGGTCGAGTCCAAGCAGGTCGAGTACGAGGACATCGAGATCACCCCGGCGGACGAGGAGCTCATCCTGCGGTTCCGCGGGGACCCCACGGTCGTCGACAAGATCGTCCTCTCGCTCGCCCCCACCATCCGGGGGATGGAACAGGAGAAGGAGGCGATCGCCCTCCAGCTCTTCGGCGGGGTCGAGAAGCGGCACTCGGACGGGATCCGGGTCCGCGGCGACATCCACGTGCTCATCGTCGGCGACCCCGGCACCGCCAAGAGCCAGCTCCTGCGCTACGTCTCCGAGGTCGCCCCCCGGGCGATCTACACGAGCGGCAAGGGCGCGACCGCCGCCGGCCTGACCGCGGCCGCGGTCAAGGACGACTTTGCGGGTGGTCGGTGGGTGCTCGAGGCGGGGATGCTCGTCCTGGCCGACGGCGGGATGGCCGTGATTGACGAGCTCGACAAGATGAGCCCCGAGGACCGCTCGGCGATGCACGAGGCCCTCGAGCAGGGGACGGTGTCGATCGCGAAGGCGGGGATCACCTCCACGCTCAACGCCCGGTGCCCGGTCCTCGCCGCCGCGAACCCGAAGTGGGGGCGTTTCAGCGGCGACCGGACGATCTCCGAGCAGATCGACCTTCCCCCGACCCTCCTGTCCCGGTTCGACGTGATCTTCTCGATCCAGGACCACCCGAACCAGGAGCGCGACCGCCGCCTGGCCAACCGGATCCTCGCCTCCCACCGGATCGGAGAGGCCGCCGGGGCGGGAGCGATGGCCGAGCCGGAGGAGGCCGCGCCGTTCCCGAAGGAGCTATTGAAGAAGTACATCGCCTACTCCCGCCGGAACGTCCGTCCCATCCTCTCCGAGACGGCTCTCGCTACCCTCGAGGACTTCTACGTCCGTGTCCGGCGACAGGGGGAGGAACCGAACGCCCCCGTGCCGATCACGGCCCGCCAGCTGGAGGCGCTCGTCCGCCTGTCGGAGGCGGCCGCCCGCGCGCGGCTCTCTCCGGTCGTAGGGGAGGAGGACGCCCGGCGGGCGACCCAGATCATGGAGAACTACCTGCGCCGGGTCTCGACCGCGGAGGACGGCCGGCTCGACATCGACCTGACCCAGACCGGCGTCAGCCACAGCCAACGGGAGCGTCACGACATCGTCCTGCGGGTGATGCGCGAGCTGCAGGAGCGGAGCGGGAGCACGTTCTCCCACGACGACTTCATCGAGGCGGCCGCGAAGGCCGGGGTGGAACCCCCGAAGGCCGAGTCGCTCCTCGTCTCCCTCCGCAACCAGGGAGAGGTCATCGAACCGCGCCCGAACCAGCTCCAGCTCGTCCGATTCTGAGCCGGGGTGCGGACCTCCGGGTGTTTATCAGGAGTGGGAGAACTGCTACGGGCGGGGAGCGATGCCGGAGGACGGAGAAGCCGCCCCGGGATTCGTCATGCGGGTCCACCGGGTCCGGGCCGAGTTCGTGGTCGCGGCGTGCGACGCCGAGCTGCTCGGCCGGGAGCTCCCGGTCGGGAGCGCGGGCCGGACCGTGGTCGTCTCCTCTCAGTTCTACGGCGAGCGCCGGGTCTCGCGGGAGGAGCTCCTCTGGGCGCTCCGCCGGGCGACGATCGCGAACCTCCTCGGGGCTCGGACCCTGCGCCTAGCCGAAGAGGGCGGGTTCATCGACCCGGGGGGCGCCGGCGAGCTCGGCGGGGTGCCCCACGCCGAGATCTTCGCGATGCTGGGCTAGCGGGGGACCGTGGTCGACGGCGAGTTCTGCGTAGTATGCGGGGCGACGGGCCGCCCGCTCGTCGACGGGGTCTGCCCGACGTGCGCGGCAGAACGGACCTCTCTCGTCCGCATCGGCAAGCGGGTCGAGGTCACGATGTGCCCCACCTGCGGGGCCCGGCGCGTCGGCCAGTCCTGGGGGCGCTCGGGGGCGAGCACCCTGCTCACGTCGGAGGACCTGGTCCCATTCCTGGAATTCCACCCCGAGGTCGGCCTACGCAAGGTCGAGTGGGAGGAGCTCTCGGCCACCCCGACCGTGCGGGAGTACCTCGGGCATGCCCGCGTGGTCTTCCGCGGCGTGGCACGGACGGTCGACCTCCCGTTCTCCGTGCGGATCGACCACCGCACCTGCCCGGAGTGCAGTCGTCGGAGCGGGAGGTACTTCACCGCCATCCTGCAGCTCCGAGGCCCGGAGGACGCACGGCCCGCGGAGAAGGCTCCCGCCCTCCGGGCGCGCCTCGACCGGGAGTGGGAGAAGATCTGGAGGGAAGCCCGACCGGACTGGCGACGCGCGCTCTCCTGGCGCGAGGAGCTCCCGGAGGGATGGAACTGCTTCTTCTCGGACACCCTCGCCGCGCGGGGAGTCGCCCGGCTCGCCAAGCAGCGGTACGGGGCGAGCCTGAAGGAGTCGGCCAGCCTCTTCGGCCGGAAGGACGGCCGGGACGTCTACCGGGTGACCTTCTGCCTGCGCTTTCCCCGACCCTCGGCCGATTCGACGCCACCGGCGGAGGACGTGGAACCATAGCCTTAAGAATCGACCCCCTCTGTTCGCCCTCGATAGCGGGCACGCGGCCATGATGAAGAAAACTGGAATCCTTCGGCGCCACCACAGCTCGGACACCCTCGAAGAGGGCAGCTTCATCGACCTGGGGTCGATGTCGTTCGAGGACGAGGCGGGAGCGCTCGCGGGCAACAAGGGGAACGTCCGACTCGCCGAGATCCTGCGCTTCGAGGACCTGCACGAGATCTCGAAGCTCGCCTACCAGGGGGACATCGTCATCCTGGACTACACCTCGATCGCGAACGACTCCATCGCGATGAAGCGGCTCAGCATCGACCTCAAGAACGTCGCCAAGGACACCGGCGGTGACGTCGCGGGGATCGCGAAGAACCTGATCGCAATCACCCCCGCCGGCATCCGGATCGACCGCCAGAAGATCCGCCCCTCGTTCTGAGCCTCCGGCGGGCGGATGAAGTTCGCCGTCGACCGCCGCGAAGCCGCGGCTGCGTCGGCGGACGTCGTGGCCTCCGGGATCTTCGAAGCGGAAGGGAAGGACGAGCGACCCCCGGCCTCGCTGGCCAAGGACGACAAGGGCACCGGCGGCCTCGTCACTCCGGCCTGGAAGCGGAAGGAGGTCCGAGGGAAGCGTCGCGAGGTCACGGTCTTCCACCGGTCCGACGGGCGGGCCCGGTGGGTCACGGTCGGGCTCGGCCCGCGCGAGCGCTTCTCGCCCGAAACGGTGCGTCGGGCCGCCGCCGAGGTCGTCCGGGCGGTCAAGGGGAAGGGGGCGCGGACGCTCGCCTTCCGACTCGCCTCGTTCGTGAGCCCCTCGGTCCCTTCCGAGGCGGCCGTCCGCGCGCTCGTGGACGGAGCGGTCCTCGGAGGATACGAGTTCCTCCGGTACCGGACCACCGCCGAGCGGGGCATCGAGGAGGTCACGGTCCAGCTCGGCGAGGAGCACGCCGCCGAGGAGCGGACCCTGTCGGCCGAGCTTGCCGAGGAGGAGCGCGTCGCCGAGAACGTCCTCTGGACGCGCGACGTAGCCAACCTTCCCGCCGACACGGCGACCCCGGAGCGCCTCGCCGAGATCGCCCGGGAGCTCGGCAAGGAGGTCGGGCTCAAGGTGACCGTCTTCGACGAGAAGGACCTCGCCAAGATGGGCTGTGGGGGGATCCTCGCGGTGGGCGGGGGCTCGGACCATCCGCCGCGCCTCGTCGTGCTCGAGTACCCGGGGGGTACTCGCCGGGGCCGCACCGTCGCGGTCGTCGGCAAGGGGATCACGTTCGACTCGGGCGGGATCTCGATCAAGCCGGCGCTCAAGATGAGCGAGATGAAGTTCGACAAGTCCGGGGCCGTGGCCGTCCTCGGCATCCTCCGCGCGGCGGCCCTGCTCAAGGTCGCCCCGCGCGTCATCGGCGTCCTCTGCTGTGCGGAGAACCTTCTGGGCGGCGGCGCCTACCGACCGGGGGACGTCGTGAAGACGTTCAACGGCAAGACGATCGAAGTGCTCAACACCGACGCGGAGGGCCGGGTCGTGCTCGCCGACGGACTCGCCTACGCGGTCGCCCAGTACCACCCGGACGAGCTGATCGACCTCGCGACCCTGACCGGGGCCCAGGTCGTCGCGCTGGGGGACGACACCGCGGCGCTGATCTCGACCGACGACAAGCTCGCCGCGGGTCTGCTGCTCGCCTCGGCCGCCACCGGTGAGCCGATCTGGCGGATGCCCCTCACGGACTACCACCGGGAGCTCGTCAAGAGCGATGTCGGGGACGTCCGGAACTCGATCGAGATCCCGCTCGCGGGGACGCTGACCGCGTCGGCGTTCCTCGAGAACTTCGTGGGCTCCACCCCCTGGGCCCACCTCGACATCGCCGGTCCGGCGTACACCACGCTCGTCACGCGCAAGTACCAGCCGGCCTACCAGAACCTCGGGGCGACCGCCTTCGGGGTGCGACTCGTCAGCCGCTACCTCCAGGACATGGGCCGGGCCTAGCCCGCCGCCCGCGCTAGGCCGCGACTATCTGAACGCTCTCTCCGCCGTGGCGGGTCGCCCGGGGGCGAACCTCGCAGAACAGGGGTGTGTGGTAGCCCCCTCCGGTGACGAGCGCGACCCCGACCGGCAGCGACTGGATCATCTCGGTCATCCCCGGCGTCAGGCCCTCGATCGACTGGGCGATTGCCTTGAGGTCAAGCGGGTTCGTCACCTGGAGGATCAGCTGCGTGTTGCACTGCGACAGGACGCTCTTGTCGATCCGGGCCGCCCGCTGGGTCACCGCGCACAGACCGAGGCCGAACTTCCGTCCCTCGCTCGCAATGTTCTTCAGGATCCGGGAGCAGGTCGCGCTCCCCTGTTGAGGAGCGAAGTTGTGCGCCTCCTCGATCACGAGGAAGAGCGGCGGGATCTTGCCCTTCTTGCGGTTGTCGAAGAGCGTCGAGGCGATCCGGGCGACCACGAGCTCCTGGACGTCGGGGGCGACCCCCCGCAGGTTGATCAGCGTCGCCGCGCCGGTCCGGACGAGGTCGTTCAACGACGTCCCCTTCGGGCCCAACAGCTTGGTCTGGTCGACGTACTCGAGCCGCTCGGCGAGCGTCTCCGCTACCGCCCCCTCGCCCGCCTCCGCCGCCCGGACCAGGTCGTGCACCGTGAAGTCGGGGTTGGTGGCGGTCACGCGCTCGATGAGCTGCTTCAGCGGGGCGAGGAACGACTTGACGTTCGACAGGCCCATGAAGACGAGCAGGTCCCGCGGGTCGATGTTCCTCAGGCTGAACGTCAAGGGCGTTGCCGAGGGGTTGAGGCCGACGTCGGGCGAGTACTCCTGGATCTGCTTGGCAAATCCCTGCACCTCGACCCCGAAGCGGGCGCTGCTCCCGTTCTTCTCGGCCGGCGACCGCAGGGAGCCATACTCCCCGTGCGGGTCGATGATGACGCACGTCACCCGGTGCCGCAGGAGCTCCTCGATGAGGACCCCGAGGAGGTAGCTCTTGCCGCCCCCCGTCTTCGCGAGCACGCTGACGTGGCGCTGGACGAGCTGGTTGATGTCGAGCTCGACGCGGAGCGAGTGGTTGCGCAGCAGCCCGACGTAGGCTCCCGTGTTCGCGTGGTGCTTCAGCCCGAGCACCTCGGCGATCAAGGGCTCCTCAGCCCGGTAGACGTGGGCGCCCGGGCGGAACGGGATCGTCGGGATCTTGACGACGCCCGACGGCTCCCGGTAGCCCACGATCTGGGCCACGCCGAGCATGCTCTCGTGGAGCTGCGCCTCCTCCGACGGCTGGAGCGCGCCGGCGTGCTCGAGGTCGAGGTCGCTCTTGCGCTTGAGGTCGTCGAGCTGACAGAGGACCTTGCCGTGCTGCTCGTCCACGACGGCCAGGTAATCCCCTCGCTCGACCGGGACGGTCAGGCTGAAGTGGAACTGACCGAGCCCGACGTCGCCGTAGATCCGGCCGACCTCCTCCACGGCGCGTTTCATCGAGGGTGTCGGATATTAGTATGACGCGGCAAGGGTAAGGCGCAACTTCGGTGCCGCCGGTAGTCTTTATATCGGGCCCCACTGTCGAACTGTTCCCCGACAGAGAAACCTTCCGTCGGGGTCCTGGCCATTGACCGACGCCACCGAAGAACTTGAACGGAAACGGGCCGAGTCGAACGCGAGGGCGGATGAGCACCGCGCGCGGCGCGACAAGCTCAACGCGGAGGCCCGCGCGACCGCGGACGAGCGGGGCCGGATCCTGGACGAGCTCCATGCCCGGAGCGCCGAGGCGCAGGAGCATCGACGTCACCGCGACCAGCTGAACGCGGACGTCCGGGAAGCCAAGCGGCTTCGGGAAGAGTGGAACTCGAAGCTGCAGGAGCTCGGGGACAAGCTGCAGGAGCTCAAGCGTACCCGCTCGACCCCCCGTCCCGGCGCCGTCCCCGTCTGGAGGCTCCGCAAGGAGCTCAAGGAGCTTGAGTTCCGTCACATGACGACCGCGCTCACGGGCGAGCAGGAGAAGCGCCTCATCGAGGAGATGAAGCGCCTCGAGGCCGCGATCCGGGAGCAGGACGACCAGCTCCGGCAGGACCCGGAGGTCGACGCCACCCTCAAAGCGTTCCAGGAGGCGCGCGACGAGGCGGAGAAGCACCACGCCGCCGTCGGCACGCTGGCCGAGGAGGCCCAGCGGGAGCACGAGTCGATGGTCGGCCTCTACGAGGCGGTCGACGAGCTCCGCCGGCAGGCCGACGAAGTCCAGACCAAGCTCATCGAGGTGAAGGCCGCCGCGGACGAGGCCCACCGAGCCCACATCGCGGCGATCGAGGAGGTCCGCGACATCGAGAAGATGCTCTACGCCGCGCGCGGGGGCCGGGCGCCCGCGAGCTGGGGCGAGGCGGAACCGCCCCGGGAGGAGGACTTCCTCGCCCGTCTGAAGAAGGGCGAGAAGGTCTCCACCGAGGACCTGATGGAGCTCCAGAAGACGGGGCGGGGCTAGGCCCCGAGCGCCGGCTTCAGGATGCCGCGGCGGTTGACGGTCCCCCGGTGCGCGGCGGCCTGCCCTCGGGCGGACCGGCGCCCCGGCGGGGGGCGCGTCGAGCGTCCTGCCGCCTTCGGGTAACCTATATACTGTCGGGCATGGTGCCGCCGCCGAGATGCGTCAGGTCAAGCTCGACCAGACGGAGCTCCGTCAAATCAAGGAGCTCTACGAGGGTGTGATGTCGCACGCCTGCCACGGCCTGTTCTTCCGGGAAGGGTCAGTCCTCGGAGCCCCGATGGCCGAGGCGGCGCTCAAGGACCGGGCTCACTACTTCGAGCGTGCCGCGGCCGAGCTCAAGGAGCGCGGGTGGGTCGAACAGGTGACGTTCTCGGACCACGAGGTCATCGTCCGGGGGTCGATCGAGGCCTCCCCGAGCGACATCCCCGCCTGCCACCGCCTTCGCGGGATGCTTCGCGAGTTCTACGAACGTTTTAAGGGGGGGCGTGTTAAATGCACTGAAGAGATGTGTGCCAGCACTGGCCACCCCGAGTGTCGCTTTCACGTAGAGGAAGTGTAGGAGAGGGGTCAGTCGGATGATGGCAACGGGCAACGTCGGCACAGTGATCAAGGACCTGAAGGCCCGCATCGGAGGCACGGCGACCGCGCTCGTCTCCCGGGACGGCCTGGTCCTCTACGCCGATGTGCCGGCCGGGGTGTACACCGAGACCTTCGCGATCATGTGCGCCACGATCCTGGGTGCCGCCGCGACGGCGAACACCGAACTGAACCGCTCCCCTCCCGAGCGGATCGTGATCGAGGGCAACGACTCGAAGACGATCATTGTCGGGAGCGGCAAGAAGGCGCTCCTGGTCGCGGTGGTCGACCGGACCGCCGACGTGACGAAGGTTCTCGAGGAGGTCGGCAAGGTCGCCGAGCTCCTCAAGGCGAACTAGTCAGTTCCCGTCCGGCCCCGCGTGGCTGCCGTCGTCGGCCGCCCCCGAGACCCGTTCCATCGCTCGATGCTGCAGGTCCAGTCGGCGTCCTTCGCCGGTCACCACCCGGAAGAAGTACCCCGTCACGGCGGCGGTCAACCGCGCCCAGGCGATCGCGGTCCGCTGACCCCGCAGCAGCCGCCGGTACCGGTAGCGCCCCCAGAGGTTCCCCTGCTTCTCGGTCAGTTGCTTTCGCCCGTAGCCGTTCCAGAACGCCTGGTAGAGGAACCGAACGAACGTCGCGCGCATGTGGTGGAGCACGACCGCCTGCTCGTCGTACCGGATGGAGGCGCCGGCGCGAACGGCGCGAAGGTTCAGGTCGATGTCCTCCGCGGTGATGAACCGGGTGTCGAACCCCCCGAGCCGCTCGAACAGCGCCCGCGGGTAGACGAGGTTGCACGACGGGTAGGTGACGTCGTAGCCGCCCTGGAACAGCTCGACCCGCTCGAGGGCGCCGTACCGGGGCTTGCCCACGGCCACGGTGCGCCCCGCCACCACCGTGCTCGGTCCGAGCGAGAGCCGAAGTCGGCCGAGCCAGCCGGAGTCGGCGATGCAGTCCCCGTCGATGAAGGCAACGTACTCCCCGCGGGCCTCCGCGACGCCCACGTTGCGGCCCCCGCCGCGGGAGCAGCCCCGGACGACGATCCGCAGGAGGTCCGGATGGCGCGCCCGGAACTCCTCGGCGATCGCGACCGTGCGGTCGCGGCTCA
>DATJWA010000014.1:0-61523 GCA_035501555.1 Thermoplasmata archaeon
TCGTTCCTACGCAGCCTCCCGTTGTTCATCGCCTCGGCTATCTTCTTCGCGCTCGGCGGGGCGGTCCTTCGAATCGACCCGACCTACGGCCCGGGGGCGTTCACCCTCTGGGCCCTCCTGCTCGCTCTTGGGTTCGTGGCGGCCATCGGCGGGGTCGCCTCCTGGCTGCTGGTGGAGGAGCCGACACCGGAGAGTTCGACGGGGGCGCGCTCTCGGGCCGGGCCGGGGGCGGCACGCGCTTCGACCTATCGGGAGCAGAAGCCCGCAGCCCCCTTGGCCCTCGACCGCGGGGAGTTCGGCCGCCCCGCGCCGTCGGTCCACGACCTCGGGGCGGAAGCTCCGTATCCGATCTCTGCCTCGAGGACGAGCGCCCCACGCCCGCGCCCTCCGGAGTGGGATGAGGACGCGGTCATTGACCCGGGGACCTCTGCATCCGACCAGTTTTCGGAATCCATCTCCCCCGCTGACGCGTTGAAGGACCTCGACGGGATCGAGCAGGAGCTCGTCCCGCGCACCTCCCTTCGGGGATCCGCGCCCACCCCCGCCTGAGCGCGGCGGCGACCGTTAAGAGGCCCCGGCGCGGTGGGCGGACCATGCCGCTGGTCCCGTTCTCCTCCGTAGACCGTTCGGCCCTCCGATGGGTCCGGACCGCCGAGTCGCCCGCGGAGTTTACCCTCTCCGCCGAGGACCAGCCCCTGGTCGCGCTCCGATGGTCGAAACACAGACCCAGCTCGGCCGAGGCCTCGACCGCCGCGGGGACCTGGTTCCTGGAACGACGCGGCTTCCTCAACCCGCACCTCACGCTCCACGCCTCCGAGTCGGGCCCGGTGCTCGCTCGGGTCACCGTCCATCTGAACTACCACAGCATCGAGGTCACGGGCGGCGCCCAGTACCACTTCCACCGGGCGGGCGTGCTCATCCCGGCATGGCTGATCACGACGTCGGACGGAAAGGAGCTGGTTCACCTCGAGCCGACCCGCGAGACCCGGCGGCTCGAGGGGGGCGCGGTCCTGGTGTCGCCTCTAGGGGTCGCATCGACCGACCTGCCCGCCCTTCTGGTCCTGAGCTGGTTCTTCATCGTCCTCGCATGGTTCGAGGACGAGGCCATGATCCCGCTCGAGGGGCCGAACGCGCCCCCGGACCCCGCCCCCGCGCCCTAGCTCGGTCGAGCGATCGACGTCGTCCAGAGCTTATCGAAGCAGGCCGAACAGAGGTTGTGCATCTTCTGCCACTCTCCCTCCGTGCCCGAGGTGATCCGCGTGATCACGGTTTGGCACGAGTCGCACACCAACTGTCCGTCGCGCAGCATGTCGTTCGAGGGTCCCGAGCTCGTTCGGGTACTAAACGGGTCCCGAAGGCGCCGAAGCCGCTCGCCCCGTGAGGGCCCCGAGCACCCTCGGGAGGAAGACGTCGTACCGGGCCACGCCGTCCCCGTGGACCCCGTCATACTCCTCGTGGTCGACGTGGATTCCCCGCCGTCGGGCGGTCGCGGCGAAGATCCGGGCCCCGACGTCCAGGGCCCACTCGTCGCGGGTCCCCCCGTCCACGTAGACGTAGTCGACCCGGCGCAGCGCCTCGGAGAACCGGTCCGTCTGGACCATGCGCACCGGGTCCCGCTCGAGCCAGCGCTCCCAGACCTCGGGTCGGATCGCCCCGGTCTCGAGGTCGAACGGGAGCTCGAAGCGCCCCGGCTCGTCCTCGACCGGCGAGTAGCAGGCGGCGTAGGCCATCAGCTCGAGCGCCTGGATCATCGGATGGTGCGGGCTGAAGCCGCTCGTCGGCTGGGCGAGCACCTTCCGCAGCAAGGCCTCGGGTCCCCCTTCTTTGCGGAGCGCACGGAACGCGAGAGAGAACTGGGGTGTGTACGTGTACTCGAAGTACAGGTCGCCGGCGTTCGAGGCGGCGGCCCGAAATACGTCCGGGTGATACATCGCGAGCGAGAGGGCTCCGAACCCGCCGCTGGAGGTGCCCACGACCCCGACCGGCCCCGTACGGTACCGTTCGGCCACCCACGGCAGGATCTCCTGGACGACGTAGTCCTCGTAGCGGCCCGTCGCCGAGG
Organism: Thermoplasmata archaeon; assembly: GCA_035501555.1. Lineage (GTDB taxonomy): Archaea > Thermoplasmatota > Thermoplasmata > Lutacidiplasmatales > UBA184 > Lutacidiplasma. Next base: position 2,063 of record DATJWA010000014.1, read on the forward strand.
AGTTGAGGTACTGGCTCCCCCCGAGGGTCGTGAGGCAGTCGGGAGCGACCAGGACGGCCTCGGGGGCCCCACCGCTTCGGATGAGGAAATCGAGCCGCCGTACCCGACTGGATGCGAGGTAGGACGGTCGGTTCGCCTCAATCCAGCCCGCCCCGGTGAAGCCGGGGAGGTACAGCAGCAAGGGGAGGCCTTCGGTCTGTCCCGAGGGGGGAAGGTAGACGGTCAGGTCCCGCCGGCTGGGGTCACCCCACGGATTCCCTCGGAGGACCTCGCTGTCGAAGGGGTGGAGCTCGAGGCGCCCGGCCAACGGTCCGGGGAACACCCTCTCGGTTCGGGCTTCGGTCGGTACCCAGATGGTCATCTCCGGCCGGAGAGTGGCCCGGGGTCTTGAACCCGACGGGAACCTCTGGTCGACCTTTGCAAGATATGGGGACCATGGCCCAGGAACCTCCGGAGGCCGCTCACAGAGAGCTTCATGGCCGGGGGCCCGACCGGCCTGCGCGGGGCGGGCTCGGACCCGGAGCGCGAGGCGGTTTCCACCGGCTCGGAGGCGGTTCAGGTTGCGTGCGTCCCGCAGACGGATGGATGTTTTAGGCCGCGCGACGTTCGGACCGCCATGCCGGATAGGCAAGGGCGGCCGTCTGACCCCGGTCACCCCGTGGCGCTCGTCACGGGCGGCGGGACGGGGATCGGGCTTGCGATCGCCCGCGGGCTCGCCGAGGACGGCTACGACCTGGTCCTGGCCAGCCGCTCCGCCGAGCACCTCGCGGACGGGGCTCGGGAGCTCGCCCCCACCGGTCGACGGGTCCTGCTCGTGCCGACGGACGTCCGCGACCCGGGCCAGGTCGACCTGCTCGTCCAGCGCATCCGGGCCGACTACCGGCGGCTCGACACCCTCATCAACAACGCCGCGGGGAACTTCGTCGCCCCGGCGGAGAAGATCACCCCCAACGGCTGGGCCGCGGTCGTCCGCATCGTGCTGGACGGGACCTTCCTCTGCTCCCGGGCGTGCTTCCCGCTTCTCAAGGCTTCGCCGTCGCCTTCGATCGTGAACATCGTCGCCGCCTACGCCTGGATGGCCGGACCCGGCACCGCGCACTCCGCGGCGGCCAAGGCCGGGGTCCTAGCGCTCAGCCGGACCCTCGCGGTCGAGTGGGCCCCTTACGGCATTCGGGTGAACGCCGTCGCCCCCGGACCGATCCGGACCCGGGGCACGAACGAGCGCCTGTGGGTCTCGGACGAGGTCGTCCGCCGGATCGAGGCCGGGGTTCCGATGCGCCGGTTCGGGACCGTCGAGGAGGTGGCCGACGCCGTGCGGTTCCTCGTGAGCCGTCGGGCCTCCTACATCACGGGACAGGTTCTGGCGGTAGACGGCGGGCAGTGGCTCGGTCGCGGGCTCCTGGAGCTGCTGGATCCATCTCCGGGCGATACGACAGGGAGTGCCCCGGTGCCTTCGCCCCCGGCGGCCGAGGGAGCGGCATCTCCTCCCTCAGGGAGGCCACGACCTCCTCCAACGTCGGGGGAAGCTGGGGCCCGGCGGCGGACAACACATCGAGGAGCACGACGGGGTCCCCACCGTCCGGCACCCTGAAGCCGTGCTCCATCGACGCCGGGAAGAAGTAGGAATCGCCACCCGCCGCGGCTCGCTCCTCGCTCGGCGTCACCAAGACCCCGGCCCCCGAGATGATGAGCCCCAGCTCCGGGAACGGGTGCGCGTGGAGCTGGAACTGGGTGCCGGGCTCGATCTGGTAGAGCATCAGGGCGGTGCCGGCTCCCTCGACCAGCGGCCGCACTCGGACGCCCGGCACGGGGGAGCTCCACGAGGGCGCGGACTCCTTGCGGATGGGCGACTCCACGGCCAGTTTCATCCGTACCCGGCTATAAGTGGCTGCCGAGCCGCCCGTACCCCGCTCAGGCGACCGGGACGTTGCGTTCGAGCAGGAAGGTGAGCAGGAGCCCGACGTACTCCTCCGGCGCGGTCAGGTGCGGGGCGTGACCGGCCCTCGGGATCTCTCGGACCGTCGGGTTCGCGAGCTCGCGGGCGAGGGCCTCCTGGATCCCGCGGAGGAAACGGGGGCTCTCTACCCCGACGGTGAGGAGGGCCGGTACGAGCGTCTCGCGCAGGGCGCCGGGGCGAGGGCGGAACGCCTCCGGGTCGCCGTACTCCTCGGCCCAGCGGTCCATGTAGCCGGCGAAGGAGCGCCGCACGCCCTCGGGCAGGCGCTCCCAGGCCCCGGGAGTGCTCGAGAACACCTCGACGACGTTCCGCGCCGCTCCGTCGCGGTCTCCCCGTCGAACCTGGTCCCGGATCGCCTCGGCCCCGTCCCGGAACATCTCCCACAGCTTGACCGTCTCGGGCCGGTCCGCGAGGAGGCCGAAGAACGGGGGCTCGTGCAGCGAGAGGCTCCGAACGAACTCGGGGTGCTCTGCGGCCAGTCGGAGCGCCACCATCGCGCCGTAGGAGTGGCCCACCAGGTGGACCGGGTAGAAGTCCGTCGCCTCGAGCAACGCCGCCAGGTCCTCGGCATCGGTCGCGACCGGGGAGTCGCGCGGTCCGCGGGTGCTTCCGCCGAACCCGCGACGGTCGTAGGTCAGGACCGTCAACCCCCGGGCGAGGCCGGGGACGACCCTAGCCCACGTAGAGGAATCGACGAGCGACCCGTGGATCAGGACCGTCGGGTCCCCCCGCGTACCGTGCTGGTCGTAATGGAGCTGAATCCCACGAACCTCCACGCTCGGCACCGATGTCCGCCTCCCTCGCCGCCCCGCGCGACCCCCGGGCCTGACTTAGCCACTTGGGTCGCCGGCCGCTCCGCCTCGGAACCGTTTAGAGACGTTCGCGCCTCCACCTCTGCCGCATGAGCCACATCTTCCAGCGCCCGCTCTGCGACCTCGGGATCGCCTTCGACTACTCCTTCCGTGCCTCCGTGGGGGACCCGGACCCCGGCTTGGGCGGAGGCTGCGACACGCGACCGCATCGGGTCGAGCTGTACTCGGTGTCCGCCGACCCCCGGACCGCCCCCGACGAGTGGCGGGCCTTCTCGCTCTGCGAGGAGCACGAGGGGCAGTTGCGCGGGATCGACACCCGACTCACGGGCTCGGGTCGGGCGTCGCGGTTCCGTCCGGTCCCGCCCCGCACCGCGAGGGCCTAAAGGCTCGCGAGATTGCGGTGGGCATGAACGAATCCGTTCCGACCTCGCTGAGCGCCGGCTACCGCCTGAACCAGGGCCCCCTGCTGCCCTGCCTCGGGCTCGGGGTCTTCCAGGTCGAGCCGGGGGCGACGACCCGCCAGGCGGTGAGCTGGGCCCTCGAGGCCGGCTACCGGCACGTCGACACCGCCAAGCTCTACGAGAACGAAGCCGATGTCGGCGAGGCGGTCCGGGCCAGCGGCATCCCCCGGAGCGAGGTGTTCGTCACCACCAAGCTGTGGCACACCGACCACGGGTTCGAGACGGCGCTCGCCGCCTTTCGGGCGAGCCTCGGGCGCCTCAACCTCGGCTACGTCGACCTCTACCTGATCCACTGGCCGACGGCCCCCTCCCCCGAGGCGCGGCGGGACTCCTGGCGCGCCCTCGAGCGGATCCAGACCCAGGGCCTCGCGCGGGCGATCGGGGTGAGCAACTACACGGTCCGGCATCTGGAAGAGCTGCGGGAGCACTCGGACGTCGTGCCGGCGGTCGACCAGGTCGAGATGCACCCGTTCGTCTACGACCCCGACCTGCTCGAGTACTGCGCCCGGCACGGGATCCGTGTCGAAGCCTACTCGCCCCTCACCCGGGGCCGGCAGCTCGGTCACCCCGCCTTCGCCGAGGTGGCGAAGGCCCACGGTCGCTCCCCCGCCCAGGTGCTGATCCGCTGGGGGATCCAGCACGGGATGGTCGAGCTCCCCCGCTCGATCCGGCGGGAACGGATCCACGAGAACGCGCGGGTCTTCGATTTCTCCCTCACCGCGGAGGAGATGGCCCGGCTCGACGGGCTCCGGGGCGGTCCGCGGGTCACGGTCTGGAACCCCGCGCTGATCCCCTGACCCCTCCGGGGAGCGGCGACCGAGCGGGCCGGAGGCCGCTCCCCCTCTCGGAATCCGCCGCCTCCGGGCCCTCCGACCAAGTGTCTTAATATATTCACCGTCGGTGAGAGAGTCGGGATACGCGATGGTCAGCGTCGAGGTGGCCCACGAGAAGTGCACCGGATGTACCCACTGCCGAGATGTTTGCCCGGTTACGGTCTTCGAGATGCAGCCCCGCGAGAACTGGCCGGACGTGGTCGACGACCCGGCCGTCGCGGCCAAGTTCCAGTTCCGCGCGGAGAAGTCGGCCGTCATCCACGGCCCCGACTGCATCATGTGCGAAGCCTGCCTCTTCGAGTGCGAAGGGGAGTGCATCACGATCGTCGACGACGAAGGGAACGTCCACAAGTCGACCTACAAGTAGGTCGGCTCGCTCGGTCCGCGACCTGGCTTTCCGCCCTTCTCTGGACTAGACCCGGACGCCCTGGGGCTTGTAGAACGCCGTCTTCACGACAGGCTCTCCGCCGAGGTGGGGGAACCGCACGCGGACGGCCATCGCCCGCCCGAACGACGTGAACTCGAGCGAGTACCAGATCGCCTCCCAATCCCCGCCGTCGCGCTCGAACGCCTCCCCGAAGTGGTAGGTGTCCTCCATCATGCGGCTCGCCCGCCGCGCGAGCGGGTACGACCAGTCCAGCGCCTCCGCGGCCGAGCGCGGGGTCTCCCCGGGGTGCGGCGGGGCCGACGGCGACGCCTCCACGGAGAACGGCCCGGCGACCAGACCCCGGCCCAGCTGGTACTTCGCCCAGGTCGTGCGGACCTTCTCGGGACTCCGCTCCTCGGCGAGCAGCAGCCAGCTGAACGGGTTCCCGGTCGGGATCGGCACGGCGTTGGGCGCCAGGGCACCCCGATGGCGGGTGATGAAGAAGCGACCCGCCAAGCGGATCGCGATGTAGGCCCCGTAGAACGCCATCAGCGCGTAGACCGTCAGGGAGTACACCGCGAACGGCACGTGGTTCCGCTCGACCCCGATCAGGAGGTAGAACGAGGCGACCGAGACCCCGAGGGTGAGGAAGTTGATCGCCCGGTCGGCGTCCAGCTCGAGGGGCGCGTTCGAGAACGGGAGGAGCGGCGGGACCGAGAAGTGCGTGAAGCCGTCCCCGAGCACGTGGGCGAGGCCACCGGCCTCCATCACGACGAAGTAGATCAGCGGCGAGCCGGGGGCGAGCATCGGCGCGACCACCGCGCCGACCAGGGCCACGACCGTCACCCCGAAGATCGAGTGCGTGATCCCGTGGTGGCGCAGGATCGGGAAGCGCCGCGCGATCGGGAAGAAGAGGATGTCGGCGTCCGGGAGCCCGCCGGCGAGGGCCCCGGCGGCGAGGTAGGAGGGGTTCGGCCCGACGAGCCCGTAGGTCAGGAGGTAAGCGAGGAGGACGTGGGTGAAGAGGTCCACGGGCGGGGGAAGGACCTACAGCAGCCCCTCTTCCATCACCTCGACCGACTCGACGTGGGGGACCTTAGCGAGCGCCTGTTCGGTCGAGTCGAGGAGGCCACCGGTGTCGGCCATGACGACCGAGACGAGGAGCGCCTTCAGCCCGAAGGCGATGTCCTTCACCTGCATCCCCCGCACGGTCACGCCCGCCGGGAGCGACGTCCGGACCCCCTCGGCGACCGCCCGCATGTCGGTCTCCACGCCCTGCGGCATCAGACGGAAGAGGACGGCGACCTGGCCCATGGGCTCCCCTACGGCCCCCGGAATCCGCACTTCGGGCAGGTGTAGCCGACCGACTGGTCCCGGCAGCGGGCGCACCTCCCGATGACGACCTCCCCGCACGACGGGCACGGGAACTGGGTCGCCCCGAGGCTCGGCACGGCGCGCCCGCACGAGGTGCACCGGAGGTCGACCTTGGACTGCATGGGGAGAGGGTCCGGAGCGCGCTACTTCTTCGTGGCGCCGCGCCGGCGCGCGCCCACCCGGGCGCCGAATATAAAGAGTACCCCGAGGAAGGCGACGACGCCGGTGATGTACCAGATCGTGTAGTCCGGCGCCGGGCCCGGGATGTAGAACGACTGGTCGTACTCGGTCGACCCGTTGGCGAACTTGAGGAGCCCGTGGGCCTGGTAGAGCGAGATCGAGAACGAATGCCAACCGGTGGAGAGCGACAGCGTCGCGTAGCTGAAGGAGAGGTTGAACCCCGTGTGCGCCAGCAGGGAGGGGATGGTGACGTTGCCGACCTGCGTGCCGTCCAGGTCGATGGCGACCGGGAACGAGCTCGCGGTCAGGTTGCTCGGGTTGAAGATCTCCGCGGCGACGACGTACGGCTGGACGACCTGGACCACGTAGGTGAGGTTGAGCGTCTCGTTGCTCGCGTTGAGGACGCTCACCAGCTCGACCGAGATGGTGAGGGTCTGCGGCACCGACCCGGGCGTGAGGAGCGGCTGCCCCGGGGTGCCCGCGAGGAGGGCGGCCGACGTGGGGGTGATCATCACGCCGGTGGGGTTCGGACCCGTGACGCTCGCGTAGTACGTCAGGTTCCCGACGATCGTCCCGTTGGGCGCGACCGCGGGGCCTCCGGTGGCCTGGATGAGGTAGCGCTGGTTCGCCCCGGTGGCGAGCACGGTCGGCCCGGTGATGTTCCCCTTCAGGGGGCTGCTTTGCGACGGGGTCGCGCCGGAGGAGGCCGCCGCGGGGGCGAGGAGCGTGAGGCCGCCGGCGGTCAGGAGGGCCAGCACGAGCAGGGGGGCGAGCCACCGCGGGGTCATCGGCGCGTCCACCTCCGCGTTCGCCACCACCGCCAGGTCGAGAGACCCACGGCGAGTGCGATCGCCGGCACGAAGACGAGGACCGGGATCACCCAGGTCGGCAGGGAGGACGGAGCCGGTCCGATGTTCGGCCCGGTGATGACGACCTGCGGCCCGCCGCTGGTGCTGGTCGCGCGAACATTGACGGTCGGCACGGGCACCGAGATCGTCACCTGGAGCCCCCCGCTCGCGTTCAGCACCGAGCCGGCGACCGTGACGGAGCCGGGCGGAAGGAAGATCGGGCCCATGGCGGTCAGGTTCACGTAGTAGCTCGTGTTCGAGCCCGCGTCCGCGCCCACCGGTCCCGTGACGGCCTTCAGGGGCAGGGTGACCAGCTGGGCGTTCCAGCCGAGCGCGTTCAGGCGGAGCAGGTTGACGATCGTGAGGTTGACGAGCTCGAACGCGTTGCCGTTGTTCGTCACGTAGAACGGCACAAGGGCGGTCGCGAGGGAGACCTCGGAGGGGAGGGTCGGGGAGGGGCCCATCTGGAGCCCGAGGTAGCCGTACACGTTCACGACCGGCGCCGGGGCGACGACCCCGACCGGCACGCCGGCCCCCGTGTCGAGGTCGATCACCACGAGGGGATGCGCGACGACCGTCCCCACCGGGACCTTGATCGTCACCTCGACCGTCACGACGTTGCCGCCCGGACCGGGGGTGAGGGTGACGTTCCCGACGCTGAAGGAAAAGCTCCAGTACGACGGCGAGCCGACCGGGTGGACCGTCACGGGCAGGTTCCCGACGTTCCGGATCGTGAACTGGAAGGTCGCCGTCCCCCCGCCGGCCACGGCGGCGGACTGCGGGCCGACCAGCGTGGCCGACACGCTCTGGCTGTACTGGTAGGCGAGGCTGACGTTCACCGCGACGTTCCCGGCGAGCACCGAGAAGCGGGTGAGGGCGGTGGCGTTCGTCAGCAGCCCGTGGGAGGTCCCGGAGGAGTTGGCGACCACGGTGTAGGTCCCGATCGGCAGCGCGACCTGGACGGCGCTCCCGAGGACGACGTCCGTGTACTCGACCTGGCTCGAGTCGGCGGCGCGGAGGATCACGGTCGCGGGCGCGAGGCCGGAGGCCGTGCCGTTCGGCCCGTTCACCGCGAGGATCGCGGTGTACGTGGAGGTGAGCACGAGCGACGCCGTCGGCGCCCCCGGCACGGCGACGAGCCGCGTGAGGACCGCCAGGGGGTGCGCGCTGCCCCCCGCGGTCGCGTACACCGAGTACACCCCCGGGGCGACGCGGAGCGAGAAGTTCCCGCCGCTCGCCGAGAGGATCGTCTGGTTCGTCGAGGGGTACGGTCCGACCACGCTGACGGTGCCGGCCAGCGGTGGGGGCTGGCCCGGAGACGATAACGTCCCGTTCAGCCAGACCGGGTCGGGATGCGGGACCATCGGGACCACGCAGACCGGCGGCGACCCCGAGGAGGTGCAGCCGGTGTTCGGCGGGGTCGTGTACGTGGCGAAGTACTCCCCGAAGGAGCCGGTGACCAGCGCGGTCGCGGTGGCGGTCACCTGGAAGAGCGTGCCGACGGGCAGCGAGATGGAGAAGTTCCCGTCGACGGCCTGGGCGTAGAGCGTCGCGTTCTGGGGACCGACGAACCGGACCGTGGGGCTGAGCGACAGGGCGCTCCCGTTGAGGTTCCGGATCGTTCCCTGCACCACGGCCGCCTGGGTCTGGACGGAGATCGCGGGGGTCACCCTGCCGCTCGAGCTCACGGTCACGTTCGTTAGACCGGTGAAGTTCTCGCCGCCGACGCTCACGGTCGCGTGCGCGGCGTACGTCCCCGGGGCGGCACGGAAGCCGGTCGAGGTGAACGCGCTCCCGTTCACGGTGAGGTTCAAGAGCGGCGAGGAGAGGCTCACGACCGCGGTCGACGCCGTGGCCCCCGCGGGGAGCGTGAGCGTGCCCGTCGAGTTCACGGCCGGCACGACGACCAGGGTCAGCGCGGTCTGGGCCGCGCCGAGCGGGATGGTCGTGCTGAGGACCTGGGAGGGAATGTAGATGACCGTCCCGTTCCCGATCACGGCGCGGGCCGAGAGCGTGTAGGCCCCCGGAGTGGTCGAGAAGGAGAAGGTCGGTCCACCGGTGAGGTTCACCGTCGTGGCCGAGATGCTGGTCGCGCTCAGGTTGATCGTGACCGACGTCCCCGACGGCAGACCGAGGACCTTGAGGGTGACCGGCACCGGCGTCAACGTGAGCGGGACCTGTCGCAGGGAGGCGAGCCCGCCGGGCGAGTAGGCGCAGCTGCTCATCGAGCTGAACCCGGCGGAGGCCGCCTGGACGCAGTACGAGCCCGCGGTGATCGGAAGGGTCGCCGGAACGACGAACGCCGCGGTGCCGTTGCCGCCGGCGAGCGTGGAGATCGTGGGGCCGTTGAAACCGGCCGAGACCGAGACCGTCGCGGCCGCGGCGGGGAAGAACGTCCCGCTGGGGAGGGTCGCCCCGACCGTGAAGCGGCTCGTGAGCGCGGGGACCGCGGCGAGGTTCAGCGTGGTCGCATACGTCAGGCTCGCGGGGGCGATCGCCGCATAGGTGGTCGAGCTGGCGGAGGGGGAGCCGTCGATCGCGAGGACGCTGTACTGCCCCACGGGGAGGACGACCGAGTAGGCGTGGGAGGCGTTGGCCCACACCGTGACCTCCGACTCCCCGCCGGCGTAGACGAGCACCGCGGCGTCGGTCGAGCTCGGGGCCTGCCCGCTGACCGCCACGGTCCCGGAGAGCGGGGCGGAGGGCTGGAGGGCGAGGACGTTCAGTTCCGAGGGCAGCCCCGGGAACACGGCGGTACTGCTCACCGCGGAGTCGAGCGACGAGCCGACGTACCCCAGCGCGTAGACCGAGTAGTTCCCGACCGGCAGGCTCGCCGTCACGAGACCGGTCGGACCGGAGACGAACGTGGTCGCGTTCCCCGTGGCTTGCTGCAGGGCCCCGATCGGAGTGAGCGAAGCGTTGGAGAAGTCCGGCAGCGGCACGAACCGCACGGGGATGTTCGCGACCCCGCCGCCGTTCGCCTCCACGACGTACTGGACCTGGCTCATCGGCACCAGCTCGAGCGGGAGCTGGATCGTCTGCCCCACGGTCGAGATGGTCACCGTCTGACCGACGTTGCCGAGAGGAGGCTCCGGCCCCACGACCGAGACTGTGTAGTTGCCGGGGCCGAGGCCGGTGAAGGTGTAGCGACCCGTCGAATTGGTGAGGTAGCTCTGGATGGCCCCGCTCGAGTTCCCGATCGTCACCCGAGCGCCGGCGATGGGCAGATGTTGGGAGGTCGTGACGTTCCCGGTGACGACGCCGGCGGCGATACCGGCGGAGGCGTTCGTGAACGTGTTCGGGTGCACGAAGACCTGGCTCTCGGTGAAGTTCCGGCCGTCGTAGAGGATGCTGTAGTTGTAGACACCGGGCGTGACCTGGGGCAGGTCGAACGTCCCGCCCTGGTCCGTCACGACGCTGACCTTGGCCAGCCCGTTCGGGCCCCACAGGACCGCCTGGGCCCCTGGAATCACGGGGTCGACGGTCGGGACGAACGTCGTGTTGTTGGCGACGTTCCAGTAGACGGTCCCGGCGACCGTCGAGCCGCCGACGTTGATCGACTGGACCAGGGTCGGCGGGTGCAGGTTCAGCCCGAGGGCGGGCGGGACGTACACCTTCAGCGACCGGATCAGGATGTTCCCCTGCTGCGAGAGGCCCTGCAGCGTGCCCGTCGTGATGTTGACGGTGTCGTTCCCCGGCGGGAGGACGAGCGAGAAGTTCCCGCTCGCGCCCGTGAAGGTCGTCATGTGGGGGATCCCCCACTGGTCGGAGACCGTGACCCGAACGCCGGTCACCGGCGTCCCGTCCGGGAGCTGGACGGTCCCGATCATCGTCTCGCCGGGGTAGTACTCCAGCATCGACTCGCCGCCCTCGAAGTAGCGGATCGCGGACGTGTTCGCGACCGAGCCGTTGACCGCCTTGGCCATCGCGAGCGCGGTGGGGGTGTTCTCCGCGAGGCAGTTGGTGTTCGCCGCGTCATCGGCCTTGGTCGGACAGTAGAAGGCGGTCTGGTAGACGACCTCGAAGTGCGAGAGCATCCACCCCGGCTCGACCGGCGACGTGGCGAGGTTGGAGGAGAGGCCCGGGATCCCGCCCTGCTGGCCGATCTGCGAGCCGTTGTAGCCGAAGTAGGTTCGGTAGATCATCGACTGGTAGAACGGCGGGAAATAGTTCACCGTGTAGTTGATCGGACTGACGGTCGCGGGGACCTGCCCGAGGGGGTAGGTGTTCCCGTCGGAGCCGAGCACCGTGACGTTGAAGAAGGAGGTCGGCAGGCCCGCGCCGTTGATGACCCGCCCCGTGAGGTCGGCCGGCGCGTAGAAGATGCCCGTGTCCTGGCCCGAGAACGGGATCAGGCGGCTGTCCGTCATGTCGTAGCGGATGGTCCAGCCGGTGTACGACTGGAGGTCGTTGTACACTTGCGAGATCCCTGCGACCGTCAGGGAGGAGGCCAGGTAGTACGATACCACGAGATACATCGCGTTGTCGGCGGTGATCGTGTTCGGGTCGACCGGCAGGTAGCGCTCCGGGTGGTTGAGGACGAGCGCGAGGTCGTTGCTCTCGTTCACGAGGTAATTGTGGAGCTGGCCGACGTTCACCCCGTCCGCCGCGAGGATCGAGTTCAGCGCGCTCGGGAGGTACACGTCGCCGCTCTTGGTCTGCTCGGCCTGGAGGAGGGTCGTCGACAGGACGCCGATCGCGAGCGACTGGTTCTGGGCCAGCAGGAACTGTCCCGCGGGGTCGATCCCGTTCTGGAAGTTGTCGGCGACGCTGGGATGCTGACCCTGGTCGATCGCCTGGAACCCGTAGTCCCACCAGCTGACGAACGCCGGCCGGGTGGGGGGCGGTAACGCCGTATCTTGCGTCGCGAGCCAATTGTATCCGGCGCTGTCGTACTGGTCGGGGGTGTCGAGGCTGGTCCCCGCGGCCCCGAAGTAGGCCGCCGAGCCGATCGACGGGTTCGGCTGGAGGTAGGAGGGGAGCGAGTTCTGGACCTGCGTCGCGAACTGGCCCTTCGTGTTGCCGGGGATGCCGGCGTCGATCGAGAGCCAGATGTTCGGGAGGAGGAGACCCACGACGACGACCAGGACGAGGACGTGGCGGATCTTGAACGCGCGCCGGAAGGCGGAGAGTTGGCTCCGACGGTCGGAGAGCGAGGCGACCGTGCGGCGGAGCTCCGGGTAGCCCGCGACGTCCAGGGCGCGCCGCAGGGCCTCGGCGGGCAGGAGGGCGAAGACGGGTGCGCCCAGCAGGAAGAACTTCGCGGCGGAGATCGGGAGCGCGACCGACAGGAGCGAGAAGATGAGGAAAACGAGCGCGGCGCGCGGGAACTTGTTGCGGGCGAGCTGGTAGACGAACAGCGCGATCCCGACGAACGCAAGGAAGAACGTGATCACCCCGTAGCTGATCACGAGCTGGTCGATCGACGGCGCCTGCGCCTCGGCGACGGTCGAGTAGATGAGGTTCTTGACGAAGTATCCCTGACCGGTGACGATGCTGGAAAAGTTCGACGGGCTGATGACCGCGAGCGCCGCCGCCGCCAAGAGGACGAACCCGGCGAGGGCGGGGATGGAGATCACCCACGGGGTGTCCCGCATCATCACGAACGGCAGGAGGAGGACCAGCACCCCGAAGAACAGGAGGAGCGGCAGCTCGAACCAGACGACGAACTGCTGCTGCACCACGTAGTACGGGATCGCCATCGGGAACCCGACGAGCCCGACGATCCACGTCGAGACGTAGAGGCTGAAGGAGTCGACCCGCCGGATCCGTTCCGCAATGGTGAGGACCAGGACCGACAGGGCGATCACGACGACGCCGTAGGTGTACCCCTGCCAAGCGAGCGCGAGGGCGCCGAGTCCGACCCCGGTGAAGACCGCCCATTTGACCGCCGGCCGCTCGTAGACGAAGAAGGCCCGCAGGCCGGCCACGATCTGATGGCGGTCCCGGTACCGCCCGACGTATCGACGCGTACCGGCGGCCTTGACCGTCCGGATCCAGGAATAGAGGACGACGAGGATGATGAACGTGTAGAAGGATAGGTAGTTCGCATACCCGAAGATCGACGAGTCGATGCTGGCGGGGATGAAGGGGAAGATCACCGCCGCCATCAGCCCCATCCGGCGCGAGCTGACCTCCTTGCCGATCAGGTAGACGGGAAAGACGCTCAGCGCGGCCCAGAACGGTCCCTGGAAGTCGAGGAACCAGGCCCCCGCGTTCACGGCGTTCCCGCCGAAGAGCGGGGCGAAGACGATCCCCAGCACCGCGTTCATCCAGTCGAAGAGCGGTTCTCGCGGGTTGTTCTCCCCCAAGGGGAACTTGAGCAGCGGGTCGTGGACCAGGTTCGTGTGGGTCTGGATGATGAACGTCATCACCCGCGAGTGGTAGTACGAGTCGGAGCCGCCCGCGTAGGTGTACAGCGCACCCCACTGCTGGACGATCGGGTAGGTCCAGACCGTGCGGATCGCGAAGGCGGCCGCAAAGGCGGAGAGCAGGATGGCGACGGTCCAACCGTTCCGGCGCCACCATTCGGAAGTCAACTGCATCGCGGGCCAGCTCTCCCCGAACCGGCGGGCGCGAGACCTGGGGGGTGTATAAATAGGCTACTCTCAGAAAATCGGGGGGCCCGCGCCCCACCGCCCTCGGCGGGCCGGGAGCTAGTCCCGGACCCGGAACCGGTAGAAGAACCGGCCGTCGCCGACATCGTACGTTTCCACGCGCACCGCTTGCCTGATCTGGAGCTCGTTCCAGGGCCTTCCTTCGATCCGCCCGAACAGGCGGAGGGGCGCTCCCTCCAGGTCCACGAGCCCGACCGCGAACGGGACCTCGGACTCCATCCCGAGCGGGGCCCCTCCGAGGACCGCGCTGAACGCGTAGATGCGGCCCTCCTCGGGCAGGTCGACCCAGTCGAGCTGCTCGGTGTGGCAATCCGGGCAGGCGACCCGGGGTGGCCAGTGAAGGGTTCCGTCCTTCGGGCAGCGGGTCGTGGAGAGGCGTCCCGTGCGAAGCCGGTCGTAGAAGGCCGACAGGCGCGTCTGGTCCGGCGTGTCGAGGGGGAAGAAATCGAGGAGGAACGGGCGCTTCTCTCGTGGTCGCACGGCCGGCGCGGGGGCGGGCGCAGGCAGCGGCGTGGCGGGAAGGGCCGAGTCGGCTGCCGAAGGGGCCGAGGTCCCTGAGTGGCTGGTCCGGCGGGGGCGGCTCACCGCGCTCATGCGGCACCTCCCCGCTGGTAGACCATGACCGAGTGCACGTTGGCGCTGCCCGAGAGGTTGTGGACGAGCGCCCACTCCGGGTGCGGGACGGCCCGGGCGGGAGGGACCTTTCCCTGGAACTGCTGGACGACCTCGACCGCCTGTGCGACCCCCGTGGCCCCCAGCGGGTGGCCGCAGCCGAGGAGACCCCCGCGCGGGTTGACGACCAGCTTCCCGCCCACGTCCCCCTGTCCGTCGGCGGCGAACCGCCCGCCCTGGCCGGGCGGGCACCAGCCGAACATCTCGTACTCGATGATCTCGGAGATCGTGAAGCAGTCGTGGACCTCGGCAAAATCGAGGTCGTCCGGTCCGATCCCCGCTCGGTCGAAGGCTTCGCTGGCCGCGTGGCGAAGACCGACCCAATCGGTCAACGAGCCGGCGTGGGCCAGGTTGTGGAAGTTCGAATACTGGCCGGTGCCCCGGATCCAGGCGGGCTCGTCGGTGTACCGGCGCGCCCGTTCCTCGGCGACGAGCACGACCGCGGCCGCGCCGTCGGTCATGGACGAGCAGTCCCCGAGGCGGAGCGGGGGGGCGACCACCGGCAGGTGGAGCAGCTTCTCGCGCGAGAACTTTTTCTCGTAGAACTGCGCGCTCGGGTTCGCGTTGGCGAACCGGTGGTTCTTCTCGCTGACCGCGGCCATCTGCTCGTCGGTCGTGCCGTGCTCGAGCTGGTGGCGCTGGGCGACCATCGCGAAGAACGGAGGGGCGGTGGCGCCGTGCGGCCCGTCCCAGGGACGGTCCATGACGCACGCCATCGCGGTGTTCGCCTCGGCCATCGACGGCAGGTTCATCTTCTCGACCCCGACCGCGACCGCGACGTCCGAGAGGCCGGAGGCGATCGCCGCGTAGGCCGAGCGGATCGCCGACTGACCGGACGCGCAGGCGAGCTCCGTCCGCTGGATGATGCGGCTCGGCCGCAGCCCCATCTGCTCGGCGGCGAGCGGGGCGACGTGGGACTGGAACGCGAACCGTTCGGGCTCGGCGGCGCCGACGAACAGCGAGTCGACCTCCTCGGCCCGCAGCTCCGGCACGGCCCGGAAGAGCGCGGCCCCGACCTCTTGGGCCAGCTCGGACCACGTCGCCGGGCGCACCCCGAACTTGGTCGTGACGCCGCCCACGAGAGCGACGTTCCGGACGTTCATCCGGCGGCCCTCCGCACCGCCTCGGCGACGCGGTCCCCGGTCGCCGAGGTCGTCGCGCTCCCGCCCTGGTCGTAGGTTCCCGAGCCCCCGTTCGCGAGGACGTCCGCCAGCGCCCGCTCCAGCCGGTCGGCCTGCCGGGCGAGCCGGGGGTCGGAGTGGGTCGCGGCGAGCCACCGGAGCATCTGCTCGAGCGCAAAGAACGTGGCGAACGGATTCACCCGGTTCTTCCCGGCATACTTCGGGGCCGAGCCGTGCACCGGCTCGAACATCGCGTGCGAGCTCCCGATGTTGGCTCCCGCGGCGAACCCCATCCCGCCCTGGAGGACGGAGGCGAGGTCGGTGACGATGTCGCCCATCATGTTCGTCGCGACCGCGACGTTGTAGTGCTCCGGGTTCCGCACCAGCCACTGCGTGAAGGCGTCCACGTAGGCGTACTCCCGCTCGACCTCCGCATACTCCCGGCCGACCTCCTCGAAGACCTCCCGGAAGAACCGGCACCCCTCGAGCACGTTCGCCTTGTCGATGCAGGTCACCCGTCGCACCCCGTCCTCGGGGGCCCCCCGGGGGCGCCGACGGGCGAGCTCGAACGCGTAGCGGATGACCCGCTCGGCGCCCTTCCGGGTGATCACCCGCGTGTCGAGGGCGACCTCGGTCCCCCCGGCGCGCTCGAGGCGTCCTCGTGCCGGGGTGTACAGCCCCTCGGTGTTCTCGCGGACGATGACCATGTCGACGTTCGAGGGAGACCAGACCTGGCGATACTCCCCGCTGATGCGGTGCAGGACCCCGGGGTACAGCCGGCAGGGTCGCACGTTGGCGTAGAGGTCGAGCCGCTCGCGAAGTCCGAGGACGAGGGCCCGCCCGGCGATGTCGCCGTTCGGGAGCGTCGCCCCGGGCCAGCCGACGGCTCCGAGAAGAATCGCGTCGGCCCGGTGCGCGGCCGCCTCCCCTTCCGGCTCCCACTCCCGGCCGGTCAGCAGGTAGTGCTGGCCGCCGCCGGGGTACTCGGTCGTGCGCCAGGGGGCGGGTCCGCCTTCGGCGAGCGCGGCGAGGACCTTCAGCCCCTCCCGGACGACCTCGGGACCGGTCCCGTCCCCGGGGAAGACCGCGACCTCGTAGGCGGCGTCCTTCATGGGGCCGCCCCGGCGGCCGCCCTGCGGTGCTCGAGCTCGAGCCGGACCTTCTCGACCAGGCCGCCGACCTCGAGGAGCTCGATCAGGTGATGGGGGAGGGGAGGGAAGGTCACCGAGGCGCCCGTGCGGAGGTTCGTGACCCGGCCCGCGCGCATCTCGATGCGGGCGGTATCCCCCGCCTCGAACAGCGACCGGACCCCCCGGGCCTCGATCGTCGGGATGCCGAGGTTGATCGCGTTGCGATAGAAGATGCGGGCGAAGGAGTCCGCGACCACCGCGCCGACGCCGATCGCGCGCATCGCCTGCGGGGCGTGTTCCCGGCTCGACCCGCAGCCGAAATTCTCGCCGGCGACGATCAGGTCGCCGGGGCGGGCCCCCTCGGCGAACCCGGGAAGCGCGATCTCGAAGACGTGCTTCTTGAGCTCGTTCGGGTCAATGATCGTGAGGTACTTGCCGCTGATGATGCCGTCGGTGTCGACGTCGTCGCCGAGCACCCAGACCCGGCCCTCGATGACGTCCTTCATCGGCCCCTACATCATCTCCCGGGGGTCCGCGAGCTCGCCGCGGATCGCCGCGGCCACGGTCGCCGCCGGCGAGAGCAGGTAGATCCGGGCCTGCTTGGCGCCCATGCGTCCCGGGAAGTTGCGGTTGGAGGAGGAGGCGCAGACCTCCTCGGGGGCGAGGATCCCCATGTTCCCGCCGAAGCAGGCCGAGCAGCTCGAGTTCGTGAAGACCGCCCCGGCCTCGGTGAAGGTCTGGATGATCCCCTCCTCGAGGCACTGCTGGTAGATCTTGGTCGACGCGGGCGAGACGATGAAGCGGACGCCGGGCGCGACCTTCTGCCCCTTCATCAGCGCGGCACCCTCCCGCAGGTCCTCGATGCGGGCGTTCGTGCAGGAACCGAGAAAGACCTGGTCGACCTTGACGTGTTCGCGGACCACCTCAGGAAGCGGGCGGACGTTGTCGGGCGAGTACGGGCACGCCACCATCGGCGGCATGCCGTCGACGTCGATGTCGACCACCCGTTCGTAGAGGGCGTCCGGGTCCGCCTGCAGGGGGTGCATCGCGTGCTTGGCGATCGGCGCCAGGTAGTCGAACGTCGTCTGGTCGGGCGCGACCATCCCGGCCTTCGCCCCCATCTCGGTGGTCATGTTGCAGATCGTGAACCGCTCGGGCATCGAGAGCCCCGAGATCGTGGGCCCGGTGAACTCGACGGCCTTGTACGTCGCGCCGGTCGTCTTGACCTCGCCGAGGATGCGGAGGACGAGGTCCTTCGCGGTCACGCCCTTGCCGAACCGGCCGTGGACCCGCACCTGGAGCGTGGAGGGGACCTTGAGCCACAGCTCGCCGAGGGCGAGCACCGCCGCCATCTCGGTCGGGCCGATGCCGGCGGCGAAGGCCCCCATCGCCCCGAGCATGTTGGTGTGGGAGTCGGTCCCGACCGCCAGGTCGCCCGGGACGACCCAGCCGTTCTCCGCGAGGATCTGGTGGCAGATCCCGTGGTTCCCGACATCGTAGAAGTGCGGCAGGTGCGTCTCGGCCGCGAACTTGCGCAGGATGCGGTGGAGGACCGCCGCCCCCTCCGTCGAAGCCGGGACCCAGTGGTCGATAGCGATGACGACCCGGTCCGGGTCCCAGACCTTCTCCGCGCCCATCTGGTGGAACGGTGCGACGGTCTGGGCGCCCTGCTCGTGCATCATCGCGAGGTCGACCTTCCCCTCGACGATCTGCCCGGGGACGACGTCCTCCAGGCCGCCGGCCCGGGCGAGGACCTTCTCGGCGAGCGTCAGACCGTGGCCGTTCGACCCTGTCATGTCTTCACCGGTTTGATCCCGACGGCGTCCACGAGCACCCAGAACTCGTCGTCGGTGAGCCCGGGGCGCTCGAAAAGCCTCCGGTAGGCCTCGAGGAAGCTCCGCAGTTGCTCCTTGGAGCGCCCTTCGGTCTCGGTCTTGACCCGGTCGAGCAGCTCGACCAGGACCGGGTCCGGCGCGGTGATCCCGCGCTCCTTGAGCTTCTCGGCCAGCGCCGCCTTGCCGGTGTGCTTGCCGAGGATCATCTGACGCTGGCGGCCCACGCGGTGCGGCTGCAGCGGCTCGTAGGTCAGCGTGTGCGCGAGGATCCCGTGCGTGTGGATCCCCGCCTCGTGCGAGAAGGCGTTGTACCCGACCAGGGCCTTGTTGGCCGCGATCGGGACCCCCGAGAGCTCTTCCACGAGGCGGGAGAGCTCGTAGAGCCGTTCGGTCTGGATCCCGGTCCGGACCCCGTAGAGCGACTCGAGGGAGAGCACAACCTCCTCCAGCGAGGCGTTCCCGGCCCGCTCCCCGAGGCCGTTGACGCACACGTGGGGAGCCCGCGCCCCGCACTCCATCGCGGTGAGCGTGTTCGCCGTCGCGAGCCCGAAGTCGTTGTGGCAGTGGACCGAGAGGTCCTTCGGCTTGACCCGGCGCTGGAACTCCTTGAGGTACCAGCGGAATGTCAGGGGCGTCATGATGCCGACGGTGTCCGAGACGACGAGCCGGTCGGCGCCTTCCTCCTGGACCGCGCGATAGAGCTTCCCGACGAAGTCGAAGGGGGCCCGGACGGTGTCCTCCGTCACGAACGCGACGTGGAGGCCGGCCGCCTTCGCCTGGCGCACCGTGCTGCGGCTCGCCGCCAGGACCTCCTCCTGGCTCATCCGGAGCTTGTAGCGCAGGTGGACGTTGCTCGCCGCGACGAAGATGGCGATGTGGGTCGCCCCGCTCTGGATCACCGCGTCGACGTCCTTCGGGACGGTGCGTGCGGCCGCGAGGACCTTGGCCCTCAAGCCGGCGTGGGCGACGAGGTGGACCGCCCGGGCCTCCTTCTCCGAGACGACCGGAATGCCGGCGTTGAGGAGGGGGACCCCCACCTCGGAAAGGAGCTCGGCGATCTGGAGCTTCTCTTCCGGGGAGAAGTGGACCCCGGGGGTCTGCTCCCCGTCCCGCAGGGTCTCGTCCCAGAGGACGATGCTGTCCGGGAACGTCCGCCGAGAGACCGTGGCCGTGTGATAGTCCTCGACGAGGGCGGACTCCGCCATCGACGCTTCCACCCCGCGGGGCGCATTAACCTTTGTCGAATCAGGCCCCGCCCGCTGGCGCCTCCGAGTCCTCCGGAGGCGGGGGCGCGACCGCGTCGGGCCAGCGGTAGAGGTAGACGTCCGTCTCCTCGTCGTAGACCGCCGCGGTCCAGCCCTTGACTTTGTGGCAATGGCTCACGACCCGCGCCCCCGGCCGCAGCTCGGCCTCGAGCTTGGGGCGTAGGCGCGCCATCGCCCCGGGCCAGAGGAACGCCGTGACGACCGTCGCGGGTCGGAAGTCGAGGTGGAACAGGTTCCCCCACCGGAGCTGGATGCGGTCGGCGAACGGGCCGAGCCGGCGCCGGAGCCACAGGATGAGGAAGCGGAGCGGCTCGACCTCCACCCCCAGCACGCGGGCCCGGTAGACCCTCGCGGCCCGGAACACGATGGCGCCGGTGCCGGCCCCAAGGTCGTAGACCACGTCGCCCGGGCCGACCTCGGCGAGGCGCAGCATCATCCGGACCGAGCGCCGGGGGGTGGGCTGGTAGCCGGCACCGAAGACGAAGGAGGCGAACACGAAGTACGCCAGGACGGCGATGACGGCCAGCAGCAGCAGGTACCAGAGCGGAGGAGCCGGGAGCATGGTCGCTACCGACGGTCGTACCACTCCCGGTAGAGGCGGTCCGCCGCGCTCCACGGGTCGACCTTTCGGCCCACGACATCGTCCAGGAGCCGCCGCAGCTCGGCATCCTGCGTGAGCCGTTCGGTGACCTCCTGACCCACCCGGTCGCGAAGCCGTCCGGCGATCTCTGCGGCGAGCCGGCGCCGCTCGCCGGCGACCCGGGCCCCGGTTTCGTCCAGGAACCGTTCGTGGGCGAGGACCGCCTCCCACAGGTCCGGTATCCCCGACGGCGCGGTCGTGGAGGTTCGGACCACCCGGGAGCTCCAGTTGTCCCGGGTCTTCCCCATCGCGGCGAGGTCGCTCAGGTCGCGCGCGGCGATGTCGGCTCCCGGCAGGTCGGCCTTGTTGACGTCGAAGACATCGGCGATCTCGAAGAGCCCGGCCTTCATCGTCTGGACCTCATCGCCGAGATGCGGGACCAAGACGACCACGCTGGTCGTCGCGATCTCGCGGATCGCCACGTCGGCCTGTCCCGAACCGACGGTCTCGACGAAGACGACGTCGAAGCCCGCGGCCTCGAGCAGGCGGGCGACCTCGCGGGTCGACGCCGCGACGCCGCCGGCCTCGCCGCGGCTGGCCATGGACCGGAAGAAGACCCCGTCGTCGTCCGCCCGCCGCTCGAGGCGGATCCGGTCCCCGAGCACCGAGCCCCCGGAGTACGGGCTGGAGGGGTCGACCGCGATCGCGCCGACCGTCTTGCCCTGGGCACGGAGCAGCCCGACCAGCGCGCTCAGCAGGCTCGACTTACCGACCCCGAGCGGGCCGGTGAGGCCGACCATCGGGATGCGGCCCGTTCCCGGGTAGAGCGCGCGGACGACGGGGCCGGCCGACGGGTCCCCGTTCTCCACGGCCGTGATCGTCCGCGCCAGCGCGCGGCGGTCTCCCTGGCGGATCGCCCGGGCCGCGGGCGGAAGTCCGGCCGCTCCGCTCATGCCGCGCCGCGTGCGAGGCGCCGAGCGGTCGAGACGATCTCCTCGAGGGAGGTCCCCGGGCCGAAGATCGCCCGGACTCCGGCCTTCTTGAGTCGGCGGGCGTCCTCGTCCGGTATGATCCCGCCCGCGAAGACGGGGATCTGGCCGGCCTTCTGTTCCTTGAGGAGCGTGAGGATCCGTGGGAAGAGCGCCATGTGGGCACCGGAGAGGATCGACAGTCCGATCAGGTCGACGTCCTCCTCGAGCGCGGCCCGCACTACGTCCTCCGGCGTCTGTCGCAAGCCGGCGTAGATGACCTCCATGCCGGCGTCCCGAAGGGCGCGGGCGACGACCTTGGCCCCTCGGTCGTGGCCGTCCAACCCGGGCTTGGCGATCAGCACCCGGATCGGGACCGACTTCGACCGCTTCGCCATCGACCCCCCTCGCTCCTCTCGACCGGGCCGGCGGAAAAAAGCTTTCCGTCGGGTCGCCGCTCCCTACAGCATTACCAGCAGGTCCAGGATCACGTTGCCGACCGCGATCGCGAGGATCGCACCGGCGAACAGGAAGACGACGAACGGAAGCTGGGGCCCGACCCGGACCCGGGGGACCGAGCGTGCTTGCAGGTCGGCGGCGATCCGGGTCCGCCACTGCTGGTCCTCCTCGGACGTCTCGATCGCCTCCTCCTCGGCGCGGTCGACGGGGAAGGCGGGGTCCCGGACCCAGACCCACCGCCTCGGGAGGTCGGCGACCGGAATGCTGTACGTCGTGAACCCGTCGCGCAGCCGGAACTCGCCGCGTCGGGCGTTGAGGACCGCCAGGGCCACCGGGACCGAGACGGAGAGCAGCGCGGCGTCCAGGAGGAGGTCGACCGAGAAGGGGATCACGGAGGTGACCGGCTGCACGGAGGACGGCAGGGCGACGAGGGAGGTCGCAAAGATGGGGACCATGAGGCCGGCGACCATCACGGCCTTCGCGTCCGCTCCCCCGAACAGAACCCCGGCCTCGAAGAGGCCGCGTGCAAACAGCACGCTCACGACGACCGCCACCACGCTTACGGGAACCGCGGCGGGACCCAGACCTAGGCGCACGACCGCCCCGCCGACGATCCCGAGGACGACCAGGTAGACGCCCACCTCGACCCAGTCGGCGGTCGAGCTTCCCTCGAACGTGGAGTCCCACGGGAGCAGGTGCTCCAGGACGAACCCTGCGGCGAGCACCCAGAGAAGCAACGGCCCCCAGCCCCCCGGCGCGACCGCCAGGCCACCCAGCACGGTCCCGACGAGCGCCATCCCGACCCAGAGGCCGTCCGGAACCTCGCGGTCGCGGACGTCGAGCGCGGCGGCGAGGCCAAGCCCGACGAGGAGAAGCCCCGCACTCAGGCCCAACAACGTCGCGTCCGTGACCGTGCCGGCACCTCCCCCGATGAGCCTCCCGACGCGGGCCCCCCTTGATAAGCCCGAGTTTGCGAGCGCAGCGGGGCGGTCTCGCTTTTCTACGGCCCGGTCCTTGTTTTCCGGAGATGGCCGACCCCGCTGCGTCGACGACCCCGCCGGTCGCACCTGCCGCCGGCTCGCCCCCCTCGGGGGGGAGCGCGAGGGATACGACCCGCCGACGGCGATGGCTGCTGCCCGTGGTGGTGCTCGCCGTGGTGGTCGTGCTGCTGTTTGCGGGCCTTGCCGCGACCGGCGTGATCCCGCTGTTCAAGTCCCCGTCCAATGCCCCGACGTTCGCCCCGACCTTCCAGGGGGCGGCGAGCGAGGGGCAGGCGACCGCAAACGCCGTCCCCGGCGGGCCGTGGGGGGCCGCCGTCGGCATCGCGTTCCGGGTCCCGCTGTCCCTGACGGTGCCGACCGAGAACCTGACCGGGACGGTGGCGGCGGCCGGCAACTGCAACATCACCGTGGCGGCGAGCGTCCCGAAGGACGTGGTCGTCCAGGGGACCCCCCCCTCCGCGGGCCCGGGGGCCTCGGCCTTCTGGGTGGTCGTCTACGTCAACTCCTCGGGCGGGGCGGTCGGGGTGATGGTGAACGGAGGGAGCGCCTCGGAGGGGTTCACCTTCGGAGGGCCCTCGTGCACGGAGCTCACGCAGTACCTCGTTCCGTTCCCGAGCGGCTCACCGGACTCCCCGGTGATCATCAACGCGGCCAACGCCTCCGGCGGGAGGTCGTTCCTCGCCGCGCACGCCAACGCGAGCGAGCTGTTCGTCGGCGCGAGCGTCATCCTGCTCCAACCGGTGTGGGCCGTGGTCTACACGACCTGCACCCTTACCCCGATCGCCAACACCAGCGGCTATGAGTTCAACGCGACGGTGATCGGCACGACCGTCGAGAACCACACCTCGGGCCCGGTGAGCTGCAGCCTGCCCTCCGGCACAATCCTGCCGACGCTCGCCGAGCCGTCCCCGGGGCCCCCGGCCCTCGGGAAAGCTATTTAGAGGGCCGGTCGGTCGCCCCGCCCCTCAAGGCCCAATGGTCGAGTACAAGCTCGTCATCTCCGAGCGCGGCGTATCGCTCGCGCGCACCGTCACCGACCCGCAGGCCGCCGGCTTCCTCGGCAAGCGGATCGGGGAGACCGTCGGCGGCGAGCTGATCGGCGCGGCCGGCTACACCTTCCGCATCAGCGGCGGGACCGACAAGAGCGGCTTCCCGCTGCGCCCCGACCTCCCCGGCGCCCGCCAGACGCGCCTCTACGTCGGGACGGGGTTCGGGTTCCAGGCCCCGCGCGAGGGCCAGCGGAGACGCCGGACGTTCCGCGGGAACACGATCAGCGAGGACACGGTGCAGATCAACCTCGTGGTCGAACAGAAGGGCGCCAAGCCCCTCGCGGAGCTTCTCGCGGCGTCATGAAGGTTCCCCGACAACCCGAGGTCAACATCGGTCTCGTCGGGCACGTCGACCACGGGAAGACGACCCTCACCCAGGCGCTCACGGGCGAATGGACCGACCGGCACTCGGAAGAGCTGAAGCGGGGTATCTCGATCAAGCTCGGCTACGCGGACGCGGCGTTCTTCAAGTGCCCGAACTGCCCGCCCCCGACGTGCTACGGGGTCGACCCGAAGTGCGCCAACTGCGGCGGGGAGGCGAAGTTCCTGCGGGCGGTCTCGTTCGTGGACGCGCCCGGCCACGAGACGCTCATGGAAACGATGCTGAGCGGGGCCGCGATCATGGACGGCGCGCTCCTCCTCGTCGCGGCGAACGAGACGGTGCCGCAGCCCCAGACCCGCGAGCACCTCTACGCGCTCGACATCATCGGCGTGCACAAGGTCGTGGTCGTGCAGAACAAGATCGACCTCCTTTCGGCCGAGGCCGCGGCGGAGAACTACCGCCAGATCACGGAGTTCCTGAAGGACTCCCCCATCGCCTCGGCACCCGTCATCCCGATCAGCGCGAACCACCGGGTCGGGATCGACGCCCTCATCGAGGCGATCGAGGCTACGATCCCGACCCCGGTGCGCGACCCGAAGAAGCCCCCGCTGATGTACGTCGCCCGCTCGTTCGACATCAATCGACCGGGTACCCGCCCCCGTGGGCTCCAGGGGGGCGTCCTCGGGGGCTCGCTCATCCAGGGGCACCTCAAGGTCGGCGAGGAGATCGAGATCCGGCCCGGCCCGAGCGGGGCGGCCCCCGGGCGCGCCGAATCTCTGACGACCACGATCACCTCGATCTTCTCCGGCGGGCGGGAGTGGGACGAGCTCCACCCCGGGGGGCTCGCGGCCCTCGGTACCGGCCTCGACCCGGCCCTCGCCAAGGGCGACGGCCTCACCGGACGGCTGGTCGGCACGGCGGGTACGCTCCCGCCGGTCAGTCAGAAGATCCACCTGAAGGCCACCCTGCTCGACCGCGTGCTCGGGGCTCAACGGGAGATCAAGGTGGAGAAGATCCGCACCAGCGAGGTCCTCGCCGTAACGGTCGGCACCACGATCGCCGCGGGGAAGGTCACGAGCGCACGCGGCGACGATATCGAGCTGGCGCTGAACCGGGCGGTCACCGTCTTCCCCGGGAGCCGGGTGGCGATCTCCCGCAAGCTGAACGCCTGGCGACTGATCGGCTACGGCATGGTCGAGGGGAGCGCCCGATGAGGCCCGACCTCCTCGAGATCCTTCGCTGCCCGGTGTGCCGGAGGGAGCTCGCGCTCACCGCCACGCGGACCGAGGGAGAGGAGATCGTCCAAGGCCATCTGCACTGCGAAGCCTGCCGCGTTGACTACCCGATCGCGGACGGCATCCCGGACCTCCTCCCCCCGGACGAGCGGGACTAGGCCCCGCCCTACGCCGCGTAGTAATAGCCCAGGACCGCGAAGAACACCAGGACGACCACGCCGATCGCGGGCAAGATCCAGCGGATCGCCCCGCGCGAGCGGGCCTGCACGGAGCTCGCGACCGTGACGACCGGGATCGCGAACGCGAGCCAGTACCCCGTGAGGATCGTCTCGTACAGCGCGTAGTCGGTCCGGTCCCCTTGCGGGTCCCGGAGGGCCAAGGCGACCACCAGCACGACGGAGAAGGCCAGGAACGCGAGGCTCACTCCGGCCGCGTCGAAGTACCCCTCGAACGCTCGTTTCCGCCGGGGATAGGCGGTCCGGAGCAGCAGGAACATGATGACGAACAGGACGAGGGTGGCGACGAGCAGGTAGAAGCCGGGGGTAGCCAGCGTCAGGTCGTACGGACCGGCGCCCGAGGCGGCCGCCGACATCCGGCACTCCCTACGGGGCCAGCAGCATGGCGCGGGCCGGGCCGCCGTCCCCGTTCTGGAGACGGAGCGGTAGACAGACGAGCTCGTACGCTCCGGGGGCCGCGTCCCCCAGTTCGATCCCTTCGAGGATCAGGCAGCCGTTCCCGAGCAGGCGGTGGTGGACGGGGAAGGCTCCCGTCGTGTCGACCTCCACCGACAGGGAGTCGATCCCGACCAACCGGACGTGACGCGCCACCAGGGCGTCGGCGGCCCCGGCCGTCAACGCGACGTAATCCGGAAAGAATCTGCCGCTCGCCCGCCAACGGGCGGAGTTCGAGGTGCGGAAGAGGACTCGTTGCGCCCCGGCGGGGACCTGCGATACTTCCCGGGCCCCGACCTCCGCCCGTCCCGCGTCGACGCCGACGACCACGCACGGTCCGTTGAAGTCCTCCGGGTCGAGCCGGTCGGTCGGCAAGCCGTCGGCGATGAAGTGCCGGGGAGGGTCGAGATGCGTGCCAGCGTGGGAGCCGAACGAGAGCGCCGAGACGTTGTAGGCATCGCCCCGAGCCAGCGAGCGGTGGGGGACCGAACGGAACTCCGGGTCTCCGGGGAACGCGGCCATCCCGGGATGAAGCGGCATGGAGATGTCGATGCGTCGCATGATCGAGGAGCCCGGGTCCGGCCCCCGTTCCACCCTTCGCCCCATAATGATTCGGTTCCACCACCTCCGTCGGGTCACGTCGCGAGCTGGAGCCGGCTTGCCGTTCGAGCCGAAGGGTTAAGCGCGCCCGCCCCGAGCGAACGGGGATGGCCCGCCATCCGCCGGTCGACGACGAGGAGGACCCGGGGGACGAGGAGGAGGACCTCGACGAGGAGCCCGCTCCCCGGGCCCGGCCCCGCCGGCCGCCCCCCCGAAGGAAACCCCGGCGCGACGGTCGTCCGACGCCCGTTCGCCGCTGGTCGGCCTCCGGCTCCGCCGAGGGGGACGAGGAGGAGGACGACGAGGAGCAGGAGAAGAAGCGCTCCTGGTGGCATCGGGACCGGGCCCCGGTCTTCTGGCGGGCCCGGGACTCGCTGTACTTCGGCCCCCTGGTCGCGCTGGCGATCGTCGTGCTGCTCGTGGTCGCGATGTTCGCCTACACGCAGAACTGGCCGCCGGTCTACGTCGTCGAGTCGCCGAGCATGCAGCACGGCCCCAACGACGTCCTCGGGGTGATCAACACCGGGGACCTCGTGCTCGCCGAGAAGGTCCCGAGCTCGAGCATCCAGACGTACGTTCAGGGGCTGCGGACCGGATACTCCACGTACGGGGAGTTCGGCGACGTCCTGCTCTACTGGCCGAACGGAGGCGGGAGCACTCCCATCATCCATCGGGCGATCGTCTACCTGGAGTACGACCCCGCGGTGAACGGCTACAACATCTCCAGCCTCGCGGGGCTGCCCTGTCAGACCCCGGGGGCGGTCTACGAGACCCCGGAGACGATCGGGAACTGCCAAACGACGGGCTTGACCGGCACCCTCGAGCTGTTCGGGATCGGGTGGGCGAGTGCCAACGTCACGGTCGACCTCAACCCGGCGATGCTGGGGAACCACTCCGGCTACCTGACGATGGGAGACAACAACTTCCTCGGGTCCGGCGCCCCGAACGCCGGCTGCTCCTCTGACTGCCAAGGTCTGCCCGACCAGGAGGACGGCCTGAGCGCGCTCGTGGAACCCGGGTGGGTGCTCGGCGTGGCCCGCGGGATGCTGCCGTGGTTCGGTGCCTTCAAGCTCGCGCTCGAAGGGAACACGCAGTACGTCCCCGCGCAATCCTGGCAGTTCATGGGGATCACGATCGCCGGCCTCATCGGTCTGGCCGTGGGGATCCACTACGCCGTCCGGGCCGAGGGGATCGAGGACCCGCGTCGGCGGGAACAGGAGGAGGAAGAGGAGGAGGAAGACGAAGAGGACGAGTTGGAGGCGACGCCCTCCTCCCGGAGCCGACGCTTCCTCCGCTCTCTCCGCCCGTGGGCTGCCTCCGACGAGGAGGAGGACGACGACGAGGTCCCCGTCCGCCGGCCGCCCGCCCGACCGGTGAAGCCGCCAAACCGGCGCGGCCGCCCTCGGCCGCACGTGCGCCGCGGTCCGAAGCCGAAGCCCCGACGCCCCCCGCCGGACCAGGACGACGACGACCGGTAGGTTCGGCTCGCGAAACCCTTTAGAGCCGGTCGGAGTCCCCGCCGTGGGGTGGGGACGCGGTGCACGTAATCGGCGGCACGGCGTCCACCGCGCTGGCCGAGCGGATCTCCCACGAACTGTCGAACGCGCCGTTCGGCATCCCGTTCACCAAGCGGTTCTCGGACGGCGAGATGTACGTGCGGGTGGGCGGCCGTCTCGAAGGGGAGGACGTCGTGCTCGTCCAGTCGACCCGGACGGACGCGGACCTGGTGGAGCTCATCCTGTTGGAAGATGCGATCCGCGAGGCGGGGGCTCGCCATCTCTACGTGGTCGTCCCGTACTTCGGCTACGCCCGGCAGGACCGGCGCTTCTTCCCCGGGGAACCGGTCAGCGCGCGGGCCCTCTGCCGGCATGTCGAGCAGGACGCCGACGGGGTCGTGACCGTCGACCTCCACTCCGCGCAGACGCTGACGCAGTTCACGAAGCCGGCCTACGAGGTCAGCGGGATCCCGGCGATCGCGCGGCTGCTCCAGGAGCGCCCCGTCGACGCCCTCGTCTCACCCGACAAGGGCGGCGTGGAACGGGTGCGGCGGATGGCTCAGATCCTCGACAAGCCGTGGTTCGCGCTCGACAAGAAGCGCCTCGACAGCGAGCACGTCGAGCTCAAGCTCCCCGCCGAACTTCCGATCGGATTCGAGGGCAAGCACCTGGTCCTGGTCGACGACGTGATCACGACCGGCGGCACCGTGGTCGAGTCCGCGAAGCTGCTGAAGAAGAACGGCGCGGGGGCGGTCAGCGCGGCCTGCACGCACGGCCTGTTCCTGCGCGACGCCTTCGAGCGGATCAAGGCGGTCACCAACGAGGTCTACTCCACGGACACCCTCGGGAACCCGGCGGAGAAGGCCTCCGTCGCCCCGGACATCGCCGAGGTCCTTCGCCGGCACCTTCCGTCGGACTAGCGGGGGAGGCCCTCGTGGACCCTCCGCGCCCGGCGACCGCGGCCTCGGCCGACGAGCTCCTCGAGCTCTTCCAGTCGATCCGAAAGGAACTCGAGCTGCGCGAGGAGTCCCCGTCGGGGGCCTGGGTCGACAGCTCGGTCGCCGAGTCGCGGTCCGGCGCCAAGCCCGCGTGGTACTACCCGCCCGGCGTGGACGGCGGCGGGATCGCCTTCTACTCGCGTCGGGGGCCGAAGGTCTGGGGGCACGTCCACGCGGCCGCCGGACCCCACGCGGCCCAACGCGCGCGCCACCTCGCCGACGCGATGCTCTCGGCGCTTCCCGCCGAGGTCGGGTGGGCGTCAGTCGGCTTCTCCGGGTTCGACCTCGCGGAGGAGCGGGCCCTCGCCCGGGCGCTGGCCGAGCGGGCCGGCGCGGTCGCCGTCGAGCGCTACCAGATGGTGCGCCCCGTGCGGCGGGGGGACGGGACCGGCCCGGTGAGCCCTCCCCCCGGTCTCGAGTTGATCCCGGTCCGCTCGGCGACGGTCGAGGCGCTCGGCGAGCTCGACGCCCGCGGCTTCCACGGAAGCCTGGACGACTTGGTCATGGGGGGTACGGTCGCCGAGTACACCGAGGTCGTCCAGAGCCTGCTGGACAGTCGGATCGGACGGTTCCTCGACGAGGCGTCCATCCTGCTCTACGAACCGACCCCTCCGCGCCTGGCCGGCGCGCTCCTCGTCTCCGAAGCCTCCCCCCGAGAGGCGGTCATCCTCGACCTCGTGGTCGACCCGGAGCGTCGCGGCCACGGCTACGGTCGCTTCCTCCTGCGGTGGGCGCTGCGCGCGCTCCTCGCCCTCGGCTACACGACCGCAACCCTCTGGGTCACCGAAGCGAACCTGCCCGCGCTCCGCCTCTACGAGTCGGAGGGGTTCACCCGCACCGCGTCGACGGTCCTCTTCCACTGGACGCGGCCCTCCAGTGCGCCGCACCCGCAGACCGACCGGTAGTCGCACGTCCCGTACATCCACCGAGGACAGGGAGGAAGCCGGCCGGGGTCTTCGGCCTCGAGCGCCCGGGCGAGAGTCTCCGCGCGGCCCCGCCAGACGCGGGAGAACACGGAAGACGGGTCGAACGTCATCTCCACCACTTGGACCCGTTCCGCACCGGCCCCGGCCTGCTCGTATCCGAGGACGAGGCGGGCCGTATGGGTTCCCGTCGCGACGCACCGCAGGCCCAGCTCGAGCGCATACTGGGGGGACCGCGTGAGCCAATCCGAGGCGGGAACCCGGCGGCGGAGCCGCGACGTACGGACGAGGTACGGAGCGCCGAACAGCCCGCCGACCTCTTCGTCGGGCTCCTCCGAGCGGGTCGGCAGGCGGCACACCTCCCCCACCGCGCCCGCCTCGACCGCGTCGGTCAGTCGTCGGTAGAGGTCGGAGACCTCGCCGGGAGGGGAGGGTGCCGCGGCGGCGGGGGCCTCGGGGAGCATCCGACGGAAGAACTCCCGACGCGGGTAGAGGAGGTCACGGAACCGCTGGATCACCGGGGGGACTGTCGGAGAGGGTACAGAGGCGATCGCTGCCGCCAGGGGGGCCGCGAGGTCGGGGCGGGAGGCCGGCACGCCGGCCCGGTCGGCAGCGAGCGGTCCCGGCTCGGGCTCCGTCCCGACGCAGTCGCATGCGCCGGCGGCCCGGTACTCACACCCTCGCCCGAACCAGGCGCAGCGCGGAAGCTCGGTCGGCTGGCCGGAAGAGAGCGCCCGACGGAACGAGTCGGCCCGGCGGGCCATCTCCGAGCGGACCGCCTCGAGCGCGTCGAACTCGAGGTCGTAGGCCGCGACCGCCTCCGCGCCCTCGGGCCCCAGTCGGACGTAGATGAGGCGACCTAGGGGCCGGTCGAGCAAGGCGCAGTACATCCCGAGCTGGTCGACGTGGTCGGGGCGCGAGCGGCGGAGGTCGTCCGACGGGAGGGGCGAGCCCGTCGTCTTCACCTCGATGGGCCGGTCCTCCAGGACGTCGACCCGTCCGTGGAGGCCTTCCCGCCGGACCCGGACCTCGAGCGCCCCTCGCGGGGAGAAGACGAGGCCGAGCGCGCGGTGCAGCCGCCGCCCGCCCTCCAGGCGCTGCTCACGCTCGAAGGGGACCGGGACCGGCGGGCCGACGGCCCGCCAGTAGGCACGCCGCGGGGCCAGCAGGTCCGTGACGCTAACGGACCGCGGGGAGCCGGAGGGCCGGAGGCGGGCGCCGAGAACGCGAGCGAGCTCCTCTCCCTCGGCCGCGCCGACCGCCTCCCTCCAGTCGGGCTCGCCCGGGAGCACGCCGAGGCTCTCGACCACGTCCGGGGATGCCTCCGCGGGTATAGGGCTCCGGGGGGCCGCCAGAAGCCGCTATACTCGGGCCGCCGGTCGCCGGGGCGTGAGCGCCGCAAGCCACCGTCCGCTGATCATCGGCAGCGGGATCGCCGGGCTCTACGTGGCGCTGCGCTGTCGGGAAATGGGCCTTCGGCCGACGCTCGTGACCAAGGGCCTGCTCGACGAGTCGAACACCCGGTACGCGCAGGGGGGCATCGCGGCGGCGATCGGCTCGGACGACTCCCCGACGGCCCACCTCGAGGACACGGTCCGGGCGGGCGACGGGCTGGTCGACGTAAACGCGGCCCGCGTGCTGACGTTCGAGGCCCCCACCCGGATCGCGGACCTGGTGCGGTACGGGGTCCCGTTCGATACGGTCAACGGGCAGATCTCGCTCGGGCGCGAGGCCGCGCACCGCCACGCCCGGATCCTTCACGCGGGAGGCGACAGCACCGGGCACTCCATCGAGGAGACCCTCAAGCGTCGGGCGCAGGAGGCGGGGATCGACGCTCGGGAACGCACCGTGCTCCGGGCCCTGCTGCCGGGTCCGAGCGCCGGGCCGGTGGCCGTCCTGTCCGATGCGGGTGGTCATCGGGTCGAGCATCTCGAGCCCGGACCGGTCGTCCTCGCCACCGGCGGGACCGGCAGCCTCTACCGGCAGAGCTCGAACCCCTCGGTCGCGACCGGGGAGGGGGTCGCCATCGCGTTCCGGGCCGGGGCGCTCCTGACCGACATGGAGTTCATCCAGTTCCATCCCACGGTCTTCTGGCGGGCCGGCGCCCCCCGGTTCCTGATCACCGAGGCGCTCCGCGGGGAGGGAGCGATCCTCGTGAACGAGGCCGGGGAGCGGTTCATGCCGAAGTACCACAAGGACGCCGAGCTTGCGCCTCGGGACGTGGTCGCCCGCGCGATCAACCAGGAGATCCTCCGCTCCCACCAGGCGTGGGTCTACATCGACGCGACCGCCCTTCCCCGGGACCGGCTCTATACCCGCTTCCCCTCGATCACCACGTTCCTGTCGGCCTACGGCCTCGACCTCGCGCGCGACCGCATCCCGGTCGCCCCGGCGGCCCACTTCATGATCGGCGGGGTCACGACCGACCTCGAGGGCCGGACCAGCGTCGAGTCGCTGTACGCCTGCGGCGAGGTCGCTTCCACCGGCGTCCACGGGGCGAACCGCCTCGGCAGCAACTCCCTCATCGAGGGGCTCGTCTTCGGGGAGCGCGTCGCCCGCCAGCTCCTCCACCCCTCGACCGGGGGACCGTCGGCGCCCGAGCCGACCCTGCGGGTCCGCCTCCCGCCGGGCGCCGGCCGGACGGAAGAAGCGGGACCGCTCGACGAGATCCGCGACACCCTCTGGACCGCGGTCGGCATCGTCCGGCAGGCCGGGGGCCTTCGGGCCGCGCTCGCGACGTTCGAGCGGATCTCGCGGTCGGTCGAGCCCGCCGACCCGGGGGTGCTGCCGGGCCCGCTCGCCAACGCGGCGGTCACGGCCTCCCTCGTGGCGCGGTCCGCCCTCGAGCGCACGGAGAGCCGCGGCGCCCACTACCGGTCGGACTATCCCAAGAAGCTCCCGGCCTGGCAGCACCATCTCGGTCTCCAGCGGCAATTCTCGCCGGGACCCCTTGGGTCGGGATCCCCGAGAAAAAGGTAATGCTCCCCTACGGGTCGCTGCCCTGATGGACCTCTCCCTGTCGGAGGAGGAACGGGAGCTCCGCGAGGCGGCCCGTCGGTTCGTCCGCAAGGAGGTCGCCCCGGTCGCGGACCGGATGGACCGGGAGGACTACTTCCCGCGCGACGTCTTCGGCCGGCTCGGCGAGGACGGGTTTCTCGGGATCACGGTGCCGACCGAGTACGGTGGACTCGGGCTGTCCTACCTTGCCCAGGCTCTCATCCTCGAGGAGATCGCTCGAGTGAGCCCGGCGCTCGCGCTCAGCGTGGGGGCCCACTCGAACCTGTTCGCGGACAATCTCGGCCGCAACGGCACTCCCGCCCAGCGGGCCCTCGCGCTCCCGGGGATCTGTTCGGGGGAAACGGTCGGGGCGCTGGCCTTGACCGAGCCGAACGCCGGGTCGGACGCGACCAGCCTGCGGACCCGCGCCGAGCGCAGCGGCGACCACTACGTGCTCAACGGCTCCAAGCAGTTCATCACGAACGGGCCGGTCGCGGACTGGCTCCTCGTCTACGCCAAGACCGCTCCCGCCCGCGGACGCCGGGGGATCAGCGCGTTCTTGGTCGGACGGGACGCTCCCGGCTTCTCGGTCGCGAAAAGCCTCGACAAGATGGGGATGCGGGGCTCTCCTACGGGTGAGCTCGCGTTCCAGGATTGTCGCATCCCGGCCGACCAGCTGGTCGGGACCGAGAACAACGGGGTCGCGGTGATGATGAGCGGGCTCAACGTCGAGCGGGCGGTGCTCGGGGCCATCCCGCTCGGCATCCTCACCGAGTGCCTCGAGCTCTCGCTCGAGTACTCCCGGACGCGGGAGCAGTTCGGGCAGAAGATCGGGCATTTCGAGATGATCCAGCAGAAGCTGGCCGACATGTACACCGACCTCGAGGCGGCCCGGTGGCTCGTCTATTCGGCCCTCCACTCGGTCGCGCGCGACCTCCGCAGCGCGCGCGCGAGCTCCGCGGCCCTGACGTTCGCCTCGGAGGCCTCCACGCGGCACGCCCTCGCGGCGATCCAGGTCCACGGCGGCTACGGATACATGCGCGACCTCCCGCTCGAGCGGCTCGCCCGCGACGCCAAGCTGCTCGAGATCGGTGCCGGCACGAGCGAGATCCGCCGGCTCATCGTCGCGCGCGAGCTCCTCGGGCCCGGGTTCGGGAACGACAGTCGCCCGCCGGGCGCCAGGACCGAACGTATATAGGAGGAGGAGAGGAATCCGGACCCATGGCCGGTCGACCGTCTAGTGTTTCCGGGACCGGCGCGAGCGCGCTCCGCCTCGAGGTCCTCAAGGACCTCCAGTCGATCCTCGATGACCGGGAGGTGCGCGACCGGCTCGACCGGGGACCGATCGCCGAGACCAAGGGCCGCGAACATTGGGTCCTGCACCTCCTGCTCCGGGCGCAGGAGTCCACGAACGCGCACTTCGACGTCCTGGTCCAGACCGTCTACTCCAACCTCACCTCGCGGCTCACCGCGATCGACGACCGCCTGCAGCGGGTCGAGGCGGTCGGTCAGGGGCTGGGCGACGAGGTGAAGACCCGGCTGGAAGGGATCGAGGGCTCGCTCGCGGAGCGAGTGGGCCGGGAGATCCAGACCGGGGTCGGCCAGGTCGCGCAGCGGGTCAGCCAGGACCTCGGCGCGAACCTCGATACGAAGTGGAAGCCGATCGGGGACTCGGTCGAGACGTTCGCCCAGCGCTCGGGGCAGCTCACGAAGGACCTCTCCGACACCTTCCGGGTCGCGACCCAGAACCGCCTGCTGCTCAACGAGAACGCCCGGCGGATCATCGACCTCGGCCGGGACATCGTCAGTCTCGAGGAGAGCCTCAAGCTGGCGCTTGCCAAGACCCTCGAGGAGGGCCTCCAGCCGCTCGAGCAGCGGGTCGCGGCGCTCGAGGCCCGATTGGCGAACGGGGAGCTCCCGGCGTCGTCGTCGAACGGGTCCACCCACACGTAGGCCGGCGGCGATGCGCCTCTCCCCCCGCCATCCGCGCTATGCGAGCCTGCGCGTCCGCGCGTCGCTGGGCCAGGCGAGCCGGTCCGCCCTCGTCGTTCCCGAGGGGCTCATCGCGCACGGTCGAGGCGAGGCGTTCGACTACCTGCTGGGCGAGCGGACGACCCCGAGCGCGCGCGCGGCGGAGCGCCTGGCCGCCGACTGGCTGCGGGCCGCGCGTCGCCCGGTCGTCAGCGTCAACGGCAACGTGGCGGCCCTGGCGGCTCGCGAGGTCGCGCGACTCGCCCGGCTGCGGCCCGGGCTCGGGGTCGAGGTGAACCTGTTTCACCGGTCGCCGGCCCGCGTCCGGGCCGTGGCGCGGGCGCTCCGTGGCGCCGGCGTGCGGAGCGTGCTGGGCACCCACCCAAGCGTGCGGATCCCCCACCTCCCCTCCGACCGCGCCTGCGTGGACCGCAACGGGATCTACGCGGCCGACGTCTGCCTCATCCCGCTCGAGGACGGGGACCGGACCGAGGCCCTGCGCGCACTGGGAAAGCGCGTGATCTCGGTCGACCTGAACCCGCTGTCGCGCACGAGCCAGCGGGCGGACCTCCCGGTCGTGGACGAGCTCCGCCGCGCGCTCGAGCACGTCGCGGAGGACGTGCGGGCCAGCCGGGTCCCGCTCGGGTCTGGTCGGTTCGCCCGCGCCTCCCGCGCCCGGTACCTCGGGGAGGCGATGCGGGCGATCCGGAAGAACCTCAGCCGGGCGGCGCGGGCGGCTCGCTCGCCGCCACCTTCACGGCGGGGACGATCTTCGCGGCGACCCGCTCGAGGAACGACCGGTCGCTCGCGTCGAACGCCTTGACGCGCGTCCCGTCGATGTCGATCTCCCCGAGCACGGTCGCTCCCTCCCGCACCGGAACGACGATCTCCGAGCGGGTGGAGAGGAAGCAGGCGAGGTAATCGGGCGATGCCGAGACGTCGTCGACGATCACCGTACGGTTCTCGCGGGCCGCCTGCCCGCAGATCCCCCGCGCGAGCGGGATCCGGGTGTGCTCGGTCGCGTCGGCACCCTCCCACGCCTCGAGGACCAGCGTGTCGCCCTCCAGCCGGTAGACCCCGATCCACGGGTAGTGAGTGAACTCCGCCTGGAGGAAGCGGCACACCTCGGAGAGCGCCGCTCGCCCCTGGAGGTGGGAGAGGATCGAGTCGACGTGCAGCAGCGCGGGGACCGCGCGCCGTTCGGGCACGCTCACGGAGTAGGACCGCCTCCGACGCGGGGGCCGACGGGGAGGGCAGCGCCGAGGGGGAGAATCTCCGACGGGACGGGAGGACCGTCCTCGACCTTTGAACTCCCGAGGCGTATTCCGCCACGAGCTTTCCAGACTCGCGCCGTACCGGACTGAGCCACCTCGGCACGCCCTACGGTTTGGGACGGGATTCCGCCGATAAGCTTAGCGCCCGCGAGGCATCGGGGATCCACCCCAGTCGGGGTCCCGCGTTCTTCGCCCCGGGCTGCTAGCCGCGGAGCGGGTACCATCCGCATTCCCCGCATCCGACCGCCCGGTCCTCGCCGGGGATCTCGGCCCGGCACTCGGGGCACGGGACCGACGGGGGCACCGAGAGCGCGAGGCAATCGAAGCAAGCGCCGTCGCGCCGGTCGTCGGGGAGGACGACCACGAGACGCCCGCAGTACAGGCAGTGCGAGAAGCGTTCGTCTGCCGTCTCGAAGCTCCGAATGTCCCCGAAAGAAAGCATTGGGCCGCTCCACCAGATGCCCGGTACATAAGCCCTCGCGCGACGCCGGGAGCCGCGGGCGGCCCGGAGGCTCCCGAGGCGTCCCGGGAGCCCCGTCAGGGCTCCTGCCAGCGGGCCTTGACGGTCGCGAGGAGCAGCAGCCCGACGACGAACGCGAGGAGGACGAGCCAGTCCCGGACCTGGAGGTCGACCGGGAGCGAGATGAGCCCCACCGCCCCCTGGACGAGCTCGGCGGCGTACGTCGTGGGCGAGAAGAGCGCCGCCGTCTGCGCCCAGCCGGGAAGCTCGCTCAGCGGGTAGTAGACGGGCGGGATGACCGTGAGGCCGAGCGAGATCAGGGGACTGAACAGGAAGGTCTCCCGGACGTCCTGGAAGTAGGTCGCGAGCGTGAAGGCGAGGGCGATCGCGAACCCCCAGACGAGGACGACCACGCCGGTGAGGACCGCGACGCTGAACGGCGTCGCCCATCCCTCGGCGACGAAGATCACGACGAAGACCCCGACCGCCGGCAGCGAGTAGACGAGCTCGCTCAACGCCATGCCTGCGACGTAGATCGGCGCTTCGACCGGCGAGGCGACGACAATGTCCTGGAACTTGAGGTCGTGCCGGTAGTGCGTGAGGTCCGACTGCAGGCCGGTGCCGACCGAGAGCATCGTGAGGATCATCCCGCCCATGACCCCGTACTCGAGCAACGCTCCGCGCGAGACGATGTAGATGAAGAACAGGAACGACAGCGGGGAAGCGAGGATGTTCAGGAGGAACAACGGCTGCGTCCGGATCGGGATGAACCCGTTGAGCTGGACGAACGTGAGGAGCGAGCGGAGCCGGTGCCGTTCCGTCACGTCTCCGCCTCCGACTCGAGCGGAGCGTCGGCCTCGATCGAGCTCCCGACGACCTCGAGG
Source organism: Thermoplasmata archaeon (assembly GCA_035501555.1). Taxonomy (GTDB): domain Archaea; phylum Thermoplasmatota; class Thermoplasmata; order Lutacidiplasmatales; family UBA184; genus Lutacidiplasma. The sequence goes on from DATJWA010000014.1 coordinate 39,423, forward strand.
AAGATGTCCTCGAGGCTGACCGGTCCGAGGGAGACGCGGACCCCGCGCTCCAGCGCCAGACGGGCGAGCTCGCGCGCGTCCTCCTCGCGCCCGAAGACGAGGTGACCCCCCTCGACGTCGGCGACCCGCCCGTACGGGGCGAGCTCCTCGGCCGGGAACGGTCCCTGGATCATCACCCGGTACGGGAATCGTACCCGCGCCCGAAGGTCCTCGGGCGAGCCCTCGAGCCGGAGCCGGCCCTTCTCGATCAGGGCGAGGCGGCTCGAGAGGGCCTCGGCCTCGTCGAGGTAGTGCGTCGTCAACAGGATCGTCCGGTTCTCGCGGATCGTGCGGCGGACCGCCTCCCACACCTGGCGGCGGGCGATCGGGTCGAGACCGGTCGTCGGCTCGTCCAGGAACAGGAGGTCCGCATCCGAGGCCAGCACCATCGCGCAGAGGACCCGTCGACGGAGCCCTCCGGAGAGCCGCGAGACGAGGCGCGTTGCGTACTCGGTGAGCGAGAGCTCCTCGAGCGCATCCTTCGTCCGTCGCCGGGCCTCGACGGGGTCCATCCCGCGCATCTTGAGGTAGAGATACACCACCTCCTGGGTCCGGAGAAAGTAGAGCGGGCGTGCCTCCTGCGGCACGCAGGCGATGCGGGCGCGGATCTCCGCCGTCTGGCTCTCCACGTCGAGCCCGAGGACGTCGACGTGTCCGGTCGTCAGGGCGAGCTGCGTGGCCGCGATCCGGACGAACGTCGTCTTACCGGCGCCATTCCTCCCGATCAACCCGTAGACCCGTCCCTTCGGGACGTTCAGGGTCAGGTCGTCCAGCGCGGGAAGAGCGCCCTTCGATTGAGGGTAGACCTTCCCGAGATGGGCGGCCGCGAGCGCGAAATCGGGCATGGGCGCCCCCACGCCGCCCCCCGTTCTTAACGGGAGGGGCGTCTCCTAGCTCAGTACCTCGTCCAGACGGCCGGCGGCACGGGCGCGCCGTATCTCCTGCGCGATCCGGCGGCCGGTCGACAGGCCCGGCTCGATGAAGTCGGCGTACGGGCTGCCCGAGATGAACAGGTTGGTTCCCGCGACGATCCGCGAGGAGATCTCGAAGACCTTGAACTCGAGCTCCTCGGTCATGATCCCCTCGACGCAGAACGGGCCGACCATCCCGCCGAACAGCTCGATCGACCGCTCGACGATCCGGGCGGCGAGCTCGAAGGCCTTCGGCAGGAGGGACTCGCGGAGGACCACCGGGACGTTCCCCGTGACAACGAACGTCGGGCGGATCCCGGCGTGGAGCAGCTCCTCCTGGCTCCCGAGCTTGTACAGCTCGTCGATGTTCGCCTCATCCCGCCGGTCCATCCCGAGCAGCTCGAGGGAGCCGGTCCCCACCCGGTAGCCGCGGTCGGAAATCGGCGAGTAGAAGAAATGCATGTAGTACCGCGTTCCGAGGACGTACTCCTGGATCACGTAGGGTCCGGTCGGGTGGAAGTCGTCGAGCGCGCGTCGGTTCTTGGCGAGGAAGTACCCCTTCCCGCCCTTGGCCCCGTAGTACTTCATGATCACCGGACCGTCGACCTCCGAGGCCTCCTCGTACCGCTTCGGCATGGGGCAGCCGGCCGACTCGAGCCACTCCCGCGACTTGCGCCGGTCGGATTCCCACTCGATGACCGCGCGGTTGCCAAAGACCGGAACGTCCAACTTCGCGAACTCGGTCGGGCCGAGGTACTCCACGAACGAGCCGTGCGGGATGAGGATCGTGCCCTCGTCGCGGAGGCGGTCCTGGACGGTGGGCAGGTGCTTGACCGTGGGCACGGTCAGGAACCGGTCCGGGCGGGCGAGCGGGAAGGCGTCATAGAACCGGGGCGCAGAGCCCGCGGCGAGCCCGAGCGTCGGGAACCCCTCGAGCCGGGCCCCGTGAAAGATCTGCAGCGACGAGTGAGAGCACAGGGTCGCGACGGTCGGGGTCCGACCGGTCAACGGAGCGAGGCGAGCCGGAGAGGCGAGAGAAGTCCCCATATGGGGCGTTGCCGAGTTCCTTACATATCCTTTACGAGGGCAGGGGGTCGGCCACCGGCGCTAGGCGTCCTCGAGCTCCCAGTACCACTTGACCTTCCGAGCACCGGCCTCGGCGATCCGACGCCGGACCTCGGGGTCGACCGAGAGGTCCCGCAGGACGTCCTGGACTTGCCCGGGGTTGGCGTTCGACACCCGGTTCGCGATCCCGGCCCCCTCGAGCACGGGCCGAAGTCTCTCCGGGGAGTACTGCCACGTCTCCTCCCGGCGCCGCAGCGCGACCCGCGTCGACCCGGGGATCCGGTGCACTCCGAACTGCTCGGCGGCCCGGTGGAGCTCGTCGGCGGTCCGTCGGAGCTCGTCGCCCACGGCCTGCTCCTGCTGGCGCAGCGAATCGAACCGGTCGACCAGCTGCGCCAGCCGCAGCTCGTCCGTCGCCGGCACCGCGCGGAACTCGGGGCAGCGGGACTGGAAGTCGCACCGGCTGCACTGGCGGCCGGGGGTCGGCTCGAACGCCTCGGCCCGGATCCCGTCCACCACCGTCCCGAGGCGCTGGTGCAGCACGGCGAGCTCCTCCCGCGGCCGGGGAGGCACCCGGTGCGGGGTCAGCGAGCGGAGATGGTACAGCGTCAACCCCTCGACCGGCTCGGTGTAGTTGCTCTCCACGAGCACCTGGTAGATCGAGAGCTGCTCGGAGGCGCGGGCGTCCTCCCCGCTCAACTCCCGCGACGTCTTGTAGTCGACGATCTCGAGGCCTCCCTCGTCGGTCCGGTCGATCCGGTCGATGTAGCCGTGGATCGGGATCCCGTCCCACCGCGCCTCGAGGTGCTCCTCCACGGCAACGGGGCGCGGGGGCTCCTTCACGAACCGCTTGTAGTACCGCAGGAGGAGGTCCCGTCCGAGGGCCTTGTACCGGGCCTCCTCTTCCGGCGAGGTGTACCCGTCCGACAGCCAGGCGCGGTCGTAGGCGGCCAACAGCTCCTCGCTGGTCATCGGCCGCACGGTGGCCGGTTCGGAGCCGGCCGCATGCCAGTCGTCCAGCGTCCGCTGCGCCTCGCCCGCCGCCGTCCGACGGGCCCCCGGGACGAGGAACGGCCGGACGAGGTCCTCGAGGACGGTGTGCACGACCCGTCCGAACGTGAAGTAGCCCCGGGGCGTCTCGGGCAGGTGGTCTACGTACAGGAACTTCCAGCGCAGCGGACACTCCGCGTACGTGTGGTACGAGGAGTAGCTCAGGGGACCGGTCGTTGCCACGGGGTCCCAGCGGCCCCGGAGTTCATCTGGTTTCCGGGGGAGCCACGGCCGGGCCGGGCGGTCCGGGCGATGGGCCGCCCCGGCGGGGGAGACCGGGGTCGGTCTAGTGGCCGGCCGCGGGCGCGTCCACGGTGAGCTCGGCGACCGGCTCACCGGGGAGGGTACCGCGGGCCTGCGGGTTGGTGAGGTTCTTCGGCAGCCCGAGCAGGTCGAGGAGCTCCTTGTAGTGGTTGCGGATCGTCACGGGGGTGACGTTCGCCACCGCCGCGATGCGGTCCTGGCTCCGAGGCTCGCCCATCAGGTTCGAGGCGATGTAGATGATCGTCGCCAGGATCCCGTTGGGCAGCACGCCGCTGGTCGAGTAGACCTGCTCGACCTGCTCGAGGAGGGAGAGGACCTTCTGGCGGACCTCCTTCGACAGGTTCAGGTCCTGCGTGAACCGGACCAGGTAGTCGCGCGGCTCGACCGGCTTCAACCCGAGCTTGAGCTCTCGGGCGAGGAGCGTGTAGGCGCGTCCGACCTCGATCTTGGTCGCCTTCGAGTGGGCGATGATCTCCTTCATCGTCCGCGGGACGTGGCATTGCCGGCAGGCGGCGTAGACGCTGGCGGCGACGAGGGCGACGATCTTCTTCCCTCGGGTCGCCTTGTGCTCGAGCGCGCGCCGATAGATGTAGGTCGCCGACTCCTTGACCTCGCGCGAGAGCCCGAGCACGCCGGCCAAGCGGTTCAGCTCACCGAGGGCGACCACGAGGTTGCGCTGGTGGGTCCGCGCGGCGCGCAGCCGGTGATTCAGCTTGCGCAGGTGGTAGAACTTGAGGGACGTGTTGCGGGAGAGCGAGTTCCCCTGGAAGTCGCGCGTCGGCACGCCGATCTCGCTGAACAGGCCCTTGTCGGGCATGAGGGGGGAGATGACGGGCCCCCAGCCGCGAGCCTCCCGGCCCGTGTCTTCCTTCGAGCCGCGCTGGCCGCGGTCGCTCACCAGGGCACTCTGGTCCACGACCAGGCCGCAGTCGGCGCAGACGATCTCCCCGCGGATCTCGTCCCGGATGAGGTGGGAGGAACCGCAGTTGGGACAGACGTCCTCAGTCGGGGGCGAAGAGGCGAGCGGCGGGGCCGACGTGGCCGCCCGACTGGGGCTCTTGGTCGAGGAGGAACGGGGACGCGTGGCGCTCGAGGACGCAAGCGATGCCTTCATAGCTTCTACGGGCGCTAATCGCCCAGTCGTATTTATAGTCTTTTCCACTTTCTGTCGGGGTTGTTGGTTACAGTTGGTACACCGTGAGCCATCGTAGCACGGAGTTCCCGCCCCCCCACCGAGATTTCCGAGGGGGTAGGCAGGTTCCGTAGGGTCGACGGCGACATGGCGCGGGAGGGTCGCCCGGCGGCTGGCGTCACGCCCGCTGGCCGAACCCCCACCCTTTCTTGTCGATGATGTCGAAGAGGTTCCCGTCCGGGTCGGCGAGCGTGACGAAGTCCAGGCCGTCCTCGGCCGGCTTGACGAGGGTGGCGCCGAGCCGGAGGAGCCGCTGCACCTCCTTCTGCGGCGCGGTCGAATACAGGTCGAGGTGGAGGCGGTACTCCGCGAGGGGTCCCTCGGAGGAGAGGTTCAATGCGAGGTTGGGACCGACCCCGGCGGGGTCCATCAGCACGACGCCGTCCTTCTCGGGCGGCTCGCGCGGGACGTAGTGCAGCGCGGCCCTCCAGAACGCGATCATCCGCTCGAGGTCCGTGCAGTCCAGCACGATGGACCCGACCCACACGGCCGGCTTCCCGGACGCGGGGGGCTTCCTCGAGGGCATCGACGGACCTCCTCGACGCCTCCATGCCCCGCCGCTCCAAATCGTTTGGGTCCCGACGCACCGTCGCTCCGCGCAGGATATCGTCCCCGACGCCCTGCCCCGTCATGCATCGGGGCGTCGAGGTCGGGATCTACCTGAGTCCGGGCCTCGACGACGACAACTTCGTGGCGAAGGCGCTGGGCAACCTCGCCGCATTCCGTCTTCAGGGGGAGCGGAAGGAGCCGCTGCGTTGGCAGGTGCTCCGGGTCCAGGGCTCCGGAGGGCATCACCACTACCGGCTCGTGGTGAGTCACCCCCAGCGGGTGCTCGACCTCGGCTTTTCTTCTGCCCTCGAGGCGATCCTCAAGGACCTGTCGAACGAGTCGGTCGACCAGCTGCGTGCCCGGCTCGCCGCCGCCGAGCGGGAGGGGCTGACCCCGGTGTCGCTGCGCCCGGTCGCCCTGGAGGTCGACTACTGGCGGGACGACTTCTGGAACTGGCTCGGCTGATCATCCGGCCGAGGCCGTGAACGTGCAGCCGCGGTGCGCGTGCTTGGTCGGGTCCGGCTTCGACACTTCCCAGCGGTGGCCCAGGCGGGTCTCGAGGACGGAGCGCAGCAACTGCGGACACATCACCCGCCCGATCTCGGGGGAATCCTCGGTGCACGCGAAGCAGCCGGTGACGCGGAAGGTGAGCGGCCGTTCCTTCAGCATCGTCAGGTGGCCCATCGTGTGGGTCTCGTAGTACTGGGCGAGCGCCGCCCCGACCTCCGCCGGGGTCGTCCCGTCGACCTCCTTGGCGATCTCGCGACCGAGCTGCCGGGCGATCGTCTCGATCAGCTCGGGCAGGTGCAACCGGAACTCCTTGACCCCGGAGGCACGCATCCCCAACTTGGCGATCTCCTTGAGCCGCAGGAAGGGGACCCCCTCCTTCCCGGACACGACCGGCAGGACGGCGGTCGGCGGGTTCTCGAGCTCGACGAACCGTGCCTCGGCCCGCTCCGCCGGCACCCAGAGGCGGCGATGGTAGTCGCGGGCGAGCTGCGTGAACATCGGGGCCGACGACCAGAGGGCGACCTGCTCGTCCACCGTCGGGCCAAACCCTTCCTCGCCGGAGACGAAGACGAGCGCGCCGCTCCGGTCGATCACGACCGCGCGGCTGACGACCGGGCCGCTCGAGTGCCGGAGCTCGGTGAACGTCGCGAAATGCTTGGCCGCGCCGAGGGTCGGAGGGAACACCTCGGTCACGACCTTCACCTTCACGCCGCGCCCCTGCGCCTCGCGCAGGGCCCGGTCCACGCCCCCCTCGAGAAAGCTCCCCAGCGTCAGGCCGCCGGCGCTCACCAGCACCTGGTGCTCGGCCATGCCGAGCCGCTTGCGGAGGAACCGGTGGATCGTCGCGGCCCCCTCCAGGACGGCGAACTTGCGGGGGTCGGGGTCGTCGAACTCGTTCCGGCTCTCCTCCCAGTCGGAGAGGACCTTCTCGCGGTCGGCCTCCAGGCGTTGCACGCGGGCCGCGGCGCGACGGATCCACCGGTCGACCAGCTGGGCGGGCGGGAGCGCCGCGAACCGCTGCGGGCGGCCCCCGGTCGCCAGCAGCAGCCCGTCGTCCGTGAGCTGCTTGATGAAACGGTAGGCCTCGACCCGGTTGACGGCCGACAGGCGCGCGAGCTCGCTCGCGGTCTGGGGGCCGGCCCGACAGGCGGCCAGGTAGACCCGGGCCGGCTTCTCGGGAATCCCGTGTTCGACCAGGAGTTGAGCTAGGCCCGAACCCGGTCGTGCCACGCAAGCTCTAGACGGGGGTCCGATAAAAGGAGGGGGGAAACGGGCCGGCCGCCTACAGGGCTGCCTGGAAGTCCTCGATGGTCAGAGGGTAGTCGACCTCGACCCCGTTCGCGCGGGCGCGCAGGACCTCGCGCGCGAGGAGCCAGTAGACCGTGGCGAGCGCGACCCGGCCCTTGTTGTTCGCGGGGATCACCAGGTCGACGTCCCGGGTCTCGTTGTTGACGTCGCAGAGCCCCACCACGGGGATCCCGATGGAGACCGCCTCGCTGAGGGCCTGCTGGTCGGTCGCCGGGTCGGTCACGAAGAGGACCTTGGGCTCGTAGTACTCGGCCAGGCTCGGGTTCGTCAGGCAGCCCGGGACGAACCGCTCGGCGAAGGAGACGGCGCCGGTCGTCTTGGCGAAGACCCGGACCGGCTTCTGCCCGTACTGGCGCTGGCTGACCACGAGGATCTTGTCGGCGGGGAAGAGCGAGAGGAACTTGGCGGCGAAGCGGATCCGCCGGTCGGTCTCGCGGACGTCCAGCACATGGAGCCCGTCGAACCGGACCTTGTGCACGAAGCGGCGCATCGACGCCGACTTCTGCTGGGTCCCGATGTGAACCCCCGACGTGAGGTAGGTCTCCTCGGGGACCAGGAGCTCCCCAGGGCGGATGTCCTGGCCGTCGGAGGGGACCGCCTGCTCCTCGACCAGCAGCTCTTCGTCGGGCATGGGTTCAGGGACCGTGGAGGCGGGCGAGCCGCAGGAGTTCATTTAGCTTTGCCACCCGCTCCCCGCCGAGGACGCCGCATTTCAGGCCCCGGGCGCCGGTCCCGAGAGCGACGTGCGCCAGCCAGGCCTCGGGGACCTCCCCGGATCGGTGGGAGCTGATGGTCGCCTGACCGTCCTCGCGGGCGAGGTCGACCGTCCGGAGCGTCTCGGTGAGGGTCCCGACCTGATTGACCTTGATCAGGACCGCGTTGGTCGAGTGCTGGGCGATGCCCTGGGCGAGACGGGCGGCATTGGTGCAATAGACGTCGTCCCCGATGACCAGGGTCCGGTCCCCGACGGCGCGCGTGACCGCCGCGAAGCCTCCGAACGACTCCTGCTCGATCGGGTCCTCGAGGAACCGCAGGCCGTACTTGTCCACGAGCTCCGCGACGAACGCGACCTGGCCCGCCGGATCGAGGGTGCGGTCCTTGTAGTGGTAGTGGCCGCCGTCGTAGAACTCGCTCGCGGCCAGGTCGAGGCCGGGGTGCACCTCGGTGTGGAGCTCGTCCCGCGCGCGGGCGCAGGCCTCGACCAGCAGCTCGAGCGCCTCGACGTTCCCGATGGCCGCGACCCACCCTCCCTCGTCGCCCCGCCCCAGCGCGGCGGTGGGGAACCGTCGGTGGAGCGCTTCCCCGAGGAGGGTATGCACCCGGATCGCGGCCGCGATGCTTCGGGCCGGGTCCCGGTCGGTGGCGAAGGCGATGAACTCCTGGATGTCGGGGCCGCCGATCGCGTGCTTGCCGCCGTTCATGCAGTTCCCGACGATCGCCGGGAAGCTCCGCCCGTCGACCCCGGGCCGGGCCAGGACCTTCCAGAGCGGCTGCCCTCGCTCGGCGGCGAGCGCCATGGCGCTGGCGACCGAGATCGCGGTGGCGCTGTTGCCGCCCACCCGGGAGAGATCCGGGGTCCCGTCGACCGTGTGGATCATCCCGTCGACCCCGGCGCGGTCGGCGGCGTCCAGGCCGACGAGCCTCGGTACGAGGAGCTTGCGGACCGTCGTCAGCGCCTCGGGGACTCCCCCGCGGGGGAACGCCTGCACCTCGTGGACCCCGGTGCTCGCCCCGCTCGGGGCGCCGGCCCGGGCATGGGCCCCTGAGGTGAGCCGGACCTCCGCCTCGATCGTGGCACGTCCTCGACTGTCGTAGATCTGGTCGACCTCCACCGAACGAATCTCGCTCATGGTCCCTCAACGAACTCCACCAGGACGCCGCCGAACGCCCCCGGGTGCGCGAAGCCGACCCGGCGACCGCGCGCCCCGGGACGACCCGAGGCGTCGACGGTCTGGCCACCGCGCTCCCGCACCTCGGCGAGGGCGCGGTCGACGTTCGGAACGCGGAAGGCAAGGTGGTGGACGCCGGGGCCCCGGCTGGCCAGGAAGCGCGCGACCGGCGAGCGCGGCTCGCTCGGCTCGAGCAGCTCGAGGTGCGTACCGCCCACGACGATGAACGCGACCCGGACCCCGTTGGAGGCGACCAGCTCAGGCGGCGACTCGGGCGGGCCCACCAACGGTGCCCAGCGCGCGAGCGCCTCCGCCAGGTTCGGCACCGCGACCCCGACGTGGTCCAGACCGAGCATCGACCCGCCTCCTAGAACGCCCGCGAGGGTGGCTGCTCGCCGAAGAGCTGGCGCCACACCCCCGAGATCTCACCCAGCGTCGCGCCGGCACGGACGGAGGTCAGCACGAGCGGCATCGTGTTGTCCCCCCTCTCGGTTCCCCGGCGGAGCTCTTCCAGGGCGGCCTCGGCCGCCCGGGCGTCGCGCCCTCGCTTCCAGGCGCGGACGCGACGGGCCTGCCGGAGCTCCTCGGCGGGCGTGATGCGCTGGGCCACGACCCCGCGCCCGGAGGCCCCGGGAAACAGGGAGAACGACGGGTTGCCGTCCGTGAAGGAGTTGACGCCGACCACGAGCTCCTCCTTGCGCTCGCGGGCGCGGGCAACGCGGTAGGCCTCGCGCGCGATCTCCGCGGCAAAGAACCCGCGCTCGACCGCCGCGACGGCGCCCCCCATCGCGTCGATCCGGTCGAGGTAGGCGCGGGCGCCCGCCTCGATCGAGTCCGTGAGGTGCTCGACCTCGTAGGCACCGCCGAGCGGGTCGACGGTGTTCGCGACCCCCGACTCGTCGGCCAGGATCTGCTGGGTGCGGAGCGCGAGCCGAGCGGAGGACTCGGTCGGCAGCCCGAGCGCCTCGTCGAGCGCGTTCGTGTGGAGGGACTGGGTCCCGCCGAGCACGGCGGCGAGCGCCTCCATCGTGGTCCGCACGACGTTGAGCTCGGGCTGGCGGGCGGTCAGGCTCGAGCCGGCGGTCTGCGTGTGGAAGCGGAGCTGCTTGGCGCGGGAGGTGCGGACGCCGAGCGTCCCCTCGACCAGCCGCCCCCACAGCCGGCGGGCCGCCCGGAACTTGGCGACCTCCTCGAGGAAGTTCCGGTCGGAGGAGAAGAAGAACGACAGGCGCGGGAGGAAGTCGTCCAGGTCCAGTCCGCGCTCCCGGACCGCCCGAACGTAGGCCAGCGCGTTGGCCAGGGTGAAGGCGACCTCCTGGACGGCGGTCGCGCCGGCCTCCCGCATGTGGTAGCCGGAGACCGAGATGTAGTTCCACTGGGGCATCTCGCGGGTCGCGAACTCGATCAGGTCGACGGTCAGCCGGAGCGAGGGGCCGGGCGGGTAGATGTACGTCCCCCGCGCGACGTACTCCTTGAGGATGTCGTTCTGCACGGTGCCCCCGAGCCGCGCGCGGGGGACGCCGTTCTCCTCCGCGACCGCGACCAGGAGCGCGGTCAGGATCGGTGCGGTGGCGTTGATCGTCATCGAGACCGTCGCGCGGTCGAGCGGCAGGCCCGCGAACAGGGTCCGCATGTCCCCGAGCGTGGAGACGGGGACGCCGCACCGGCCGACCTCGCCCCGGGCGCGCGGGTGGTCGGAGTCGAACCCGTTCTGCGTCGGCAGGTCGAAGGCGACGGAGAGGCCGGTCTGCCCCCCGTCCAAGAGGAATCGGAACCGGCGGTTCGTCGCGGCCGCGCTGCCGAATCCCGAGTACTGGCGGAGGGTCCACAGGCGGCCGCGGTACATCGTCGGCTGGATCCCGCGCGTGAACGGCGGCTCGCCCGGGTACCCGACGCCCTCGAGGAACGCGTCGTCCGGGTTCTCCGGCGGCCCGACCAGCAACGGGACCGCCCCGCCCTCCGTCTTCGGACCGATCGCCCGCTTCGCAGCGGCCTCCCATCGGGCGCGGACCCTCGCCGACGAAGGTTGAGAGGGGCGAGCGCGGGCCATCGCCCGTGGACCCGAGGAGCCTACTAATGGGTTTCGTGACGGCGGGCGAGAACCCAGAGCGCCGAGAGGTCCAGCTCGGCCCACGTCGCGGGCACCGGGACCCCGAGCGCCGTCAGGACCGCCGGGTCCAGCTCTCCGACCTCGGCGACGGTCTCGCCGGCCACTCGGACGCGGGCCCCGCGCCCGGGGATCGTGGCGGGAAGCTCCGCCGGTTCCCGCACCGAGCTCATATCCCAGCTGCGGAGGAGGTAGTCTACGAGGGCGGCCCCGTCGGCGAACCCGGTGCCCTCGCCCGCCAGCATCGCCGCGGCGTGGTACCTCGTCTCGGCCCCCGACTCGGCCGCGTCGGCGCGGAGGACGACCGGTCCGACCTCGGCAAACCGTTGCGGATAGCCGTGCCGAGTGTTCCGCCCGAGCACCTCGAGGTGGGAAAGGAGCAGCCGGTCCCGCAGGTACGAGAACTCGGAGGAGACGGGGTTGTGCAGCCGGACCGCCGAGCTCGACCGGGCGAGGGTCACCACGGCCTCCCCGAGCAGCAACGGGGTGTACGGCTGGGCCAGCCCGTACCCGAGGAGGAGGCGGCGCGCCCGATTGCGGAAGCGGGTCTCCGGCCGCCGCCGCCCCCGGGTCGCGCTCGGGAGCAGGAGACCCTGTTCGGGGCGGACGCCACCGATCAGCACGACGTCCTCGGCGACGTCGACCCCCGTCATGAGGTCCGGCCGCCAGGGAGGGACCGCGACGCGCCACCCCCCGGCGTGCGGACGGCCGGAGAGGCGGGACATCGCCAGCCGGTGCTCGACGTCCCCCGACGAGAGCGCCTCGCCGGAGATCGCTCGCAGCACAGCCGACTGCAGGTCCACCGAACGAGGCGAGAAGAGCCCGCGACCGTCGGAACGAGCGCCGTCCGGCCCGCGTACGGGCACGGGGGTGACCGACCAGCCGCGTGCGACGAAGACGACCTGCAGGAGCCCGAGCGCTTCTCGGACCGCGCGCTCGGCCTGCCCGGTCGATTCGAGGAGCAGCTCCCGGTCGCCCGCACGTGCTTCTCCCGCGGCGCGCGAGTTCAGGACCGGCGGCAGGCTCAGGACCGACCCGTGGGAGTCCGCGAGGGTCAGGCACCGGTCCCCCGCCCGTCCGAAGCTACCGTACTGGGCGGCCATCGGGTGCTCGGCATAGAACCGGTCGGCGGTGACCTCCTCCTCGCGGTCCAGCGGGACGAACCGGACGTGGTCCATCGGTTCGAGAGAGTAGCGGACCGGGGGCGTGAGGCGCTCGAGCGGGTAGATCCCGAGGCTCGCCAACCGGCGGTCGCGGCCCACGGTCGCGTGGAGCAGCTCCTGAAAGCGGACGGCCTCTGCGAGAGTCCCCTCGTCGAGACCCTCCGGTCCCGGGGCTCGCACGACCATCGCCGCGAAGTACGGTCGTAGGGGCACGACCGCCGGGTCGACCTCGGCCGTCAGGTCCCCCGCTCCTGGCCGTTCGGCTGGCTGGAGGAGCCCGGTGGCTCCCTCCGACGCGCCCCCGAGGCAGAGCGCGAGGCCGCCTTCCGTCAGGAGGTCGAGCCGGTCCGGGGTGACGGAGAGGTGGAGCTCGTCGCCCGTCCGCTCTTCGAGCTCCGCCTTCGAAGCGAAGAGGAGGTCGTCCAATGCGCTGTCCGAGATGGGGACCGGGAGGAGTGCCCGCAACCGCTCCGCCGAGAGCACCGCGGTCGGCACCTACGGACCTCCACGGGTCAGCTGGTCCAGGTCGTCGCAGAAGAGCTCCCGGATGTCGTTGACCCCGAGGGCGACCATCGCCAGGCGCATGACCCCGATCCCCCAGGCGGCGACGGGCACGTCGACCCCGAGCGGTCCCAAGACCTCGGGCCGGAACATCCCGCCGGGGAGGATCTCCATCCACCCGATCCGCGGGTGGCGAACGTACCCCTCGATCGACGGCTCGGTGAACGGGAAGTAGCTCGGACGGATCTTGAGGTCGGGGATGCCGATCGCCTCCGTCAGCTCGCGGAAGATCCCGATGAGGTGGCGGAGGGTCACGCCCTCGGCGCCGATGATCCCCTCGCACTGGTGGAACTCGAGGTGGTGCCGGGGGTCGACCCGCTCCACCCGGAAGTTCCGGTCGATGGAGAAGGTCCGGAACGGAGGTTTCGGGCGGTGCGCGAGGTAGCGGGCGCTGACCGCCGTCGTCTGCGAGCGGAGGACCGGCCGGGCGGCCACGGCCGGGTCGTACCGGCCCCCCCAGCCGGGGCCGAGCGGGACCGTTTCCCCGGGCAAGGGACGTCCCTCGTGGACCGCGGCGACGCGGCCGAGAAGGTCGTCCGGCGGAGCTCGGCCCCGGAGTCCTTCCGGCCAGAAGGCGTCGTGGATCGACCGGGCCGGGTGGTCCTGGGGCATGAAGAGGACGTCGTTGTTCCAGAACTCGGTCTCCAGGAGGGGACCCTCGGTCTCCTCGAACCCCAGCCCGACCAGGAGGTCCGCGAACTCTTCCAGCCAGGCGTGGTACGGGTTCTCGTGCGGCGCCCGCGCGTAGGGCACGACGCTCCGGACGTCGTAGGGGCGGAAGCTCCGTCCCTTCCAAGACCCGGTCGCAAGGTCGCTCACCGTGAGCGAACCGAGGAGCTCCTCGCCCTCCGCCGCCAGCGGGAGGCGTCGGCCCTCCTCGGAGGCGGCCCACCGTTTGACGGAGAGGCGCTCGGTGCGGACCAGGCCCCGGCGCTCGAGGGCGGCGAGGATCGCCTCGTCGACGTCCTCCTCCTCGTTCGCGACCTGCTTGAGTACGACCTCCTCGGGAAGCAGGGTCGGTCCGGCGGCCTGGGGCTCCCGCAGCCGGAAAGGGAACCCCTCCGACAATAGCCCCCGGCGCCGGAGGATTCCCACCGCCGCCGCCTGCTCGTCGGCGGTCAATCCCTCGGCCGTCGCCTGCTCGGCGGTCATCGACCCGCCCCGGCGCCCGACCGCCTCGAGGAAGCGGCGCTCCGGGAGGCCGGAGTCGAGGGCGGCCGTCCCGCGGGGGGTCAGTCGCCGGCGGCTCAGGTGCTCCTCCTCGAGGACCGCGAGGTGTTTCGAACGGAGCCGCTGGAGGCTTCCGCGTACCTGGTCGGCCGGCAGGCCGGAGCGCTCGACCACCTCCTCCTCGTCGACCGGGTCGGGGCCCGCCGTACGGAGCGTCACGAGCACGGCACGCTCGGGGCCGGAGACCGAGAGGGGGTCGGCCCCTTCCGGCGCGGGCTCCGAGGGACCGGACACGTCCGTCCGAGAGGGGATGCGGGTTAAGTGTTTTCCTCGGAGAGCGAAGGGTCAGGGGACGACGGCGCCACCATCGGGGGTGAGGAGGAGCCGGACGTCGGAGCCGGCGCCGGGGTCGTCTCGAACGGGGCTGGAGGGGACTCCATCGAAGCGGTGGGCGGGGGCTCGGGGGGCGGCTCCGGCGCGGAGGTCCGCGCGGCCGGAGCGGTCGGGGCCGACGGAGCCGGGGGCTCCACGGGGTAGCGAACCTGTCGCCGCTTCGGGTCTCGACCTCCGAGGAGCAGCCCGACGGCGATCGCCGCCCCCATGATCAGCGCGTACAGTACGAGGTTGTCCGGCGGGCTCGTGAGCGGCCCGAGGAACGTGAGGTACCCCAGAAGGTTGACCGGCAGGATCGCCTGGGCCGAGCCGTACAGCCCGTCGGCCGTCACCTGGGCCGAGGCGACCGCCTTGGAGCCGAGGTAGCAGACCGGGACCGAGACCGTGACGACCACGTACCCGGTCGAGTTGGTCGAGGGCTCGCCGCTCCCGAACGTCCCCTCGCACGGACCGATCGAGGTGTCCGCAGAGAGGGTCACGAGCACCGGGACCCCCACCACCGGCTGGCCGTCGGTCGAGTTCGTGACCTCCACGGTCAACGCGACCGTAGACCCCGGTCCGGTCGGGTCGGGGCTGGCCGCCAGCGAGATGCTCACGATCGCACTGGTGAGGTCCGCGTAGAGCGCGACCGCACGAGGGGACCCCCAGCCGGTCGCTGTGTTCCAGTTCGGCCCGGCCGCCCCGAGGCAGTTCGAGCCCCCCGAGACCCCCACGAGGCCCGCCGGGATCGCGCCCTGGGGCTCGGCGGCTCCGATCGAGTAGATCGGACCGTCGATCCACCCGAGCGACTGGCCCTGCAGCGCGTCCATCTCCGTCACGAGGCCGGCCCACAGGGGGGTGGCAAAGCTCGTCCCGGAGCCCTGGCGCTGCTCGCTCTGATAGTAGACGAAGTCGTTGGCCGAAGCGGCCGCGACGTCGGGGATCCCCCGGTGACCCCCGCCGGTGGTGGAGATCGGCCCCGCGGCGCTGCCGACCAGCTGCCAGGAGGGAGCCGTGAACGTCGTCGAGTATCCCCCGCCACTGTCCGACCACGCGGTCTCGCTGGCGATCCCGGTGACCTGGCCGAGATAGTTCGTCGCGAGCGTCGGGTTGGTGCCCCCCACCGCGAGGACATCCGGGTCCGCCGCGGGGTACTCGGGCGAGGGGGTCCCCGAGCAGGGGTTGACGCTGGTGTCCCCACCGGTGTCCCCGGTGGCGGCCAGCACCGTGATGTGCTCCTGCATCGCCTCGCCGAGGTCGTTCGCCCAGGCCGCCTGGAGGCCGCCGCCGTTGCCTTCCGGGGTCCCGAACGACATCGAGATCGCGTCGACCCCCGAGATGCCGGTGACCGCCTCGTTCAGCGCGTCGGTCATCGACGACACGGTCGGGGAGTAGTTGTTGGTCGAAGGTCCGTCCGGCGCGTAGACGGCGTCCAGGTTGGCCCCCGGCGCGAGGGACCCCGACCACTCGATGTCCAGGGTAAGCTCCTGCGGCGCGTCGCTGGGGTCGTTGACCGCCCCGGCGCTCGGGGGCGGGGCGCCGTCGATCGGATAGGGCGTGACGGTCACCGCGGGAAAGTCGGCCGGATAATCGGTCGAGAAGAAGGTGGCGATGTCGGAGGGTGAGTAGCCATCTCCCCACAGCAGCAGCACGATCGTCTCGCCGCTGGCGAACTTCGGGGTCCCGGTGTAGTTGTAGAGCCCGGAGGCATCGTAGATCTGCCGAGCGATCCCCGGGGTGATGAGGTTCGAAGAGCCCTGCGAGGGGGTCGAGTCCGGCGAAGGGGCCAACGGCAAGCTGAAGGTGGTGAACCCCGCCGAGAGCCCGACCACCCCGGCGACCTCCGCCTCCAGGCTCGCGGGCAGGGCCGGCGGGCTGGTCGGGTAGGTCACCTCCCGACCCTCATAGGTCCCGGAGACCAGAACGGTGTCGAACGCGCTGGCGAATCCCGCGGCCGGGCCCGTGAGGGTGAGGGACAGCCGGTCGGGAGAGGTGTGCAGCACGGAGAGGCCGCGGGCCTCGAAGTAGGCCTCGGCGCTCGCGTAGGCGCCCGGGCTGAGCCCGTACTCGTCGGCGACCTCGGAGGGGGTGAGCGCGGGAGTGCCGGGCTCCGGGGGCGTGTAGAGCCCCGGGCGCACCGGCTGGAACGAGACGACGACGCTCATCGGGCCGGAGGCGACCTGAGGGTCGAGACCACCCAACGGCGACGAGGGGTCGTAGCCGGCCCGCTCGGCGAACGGAAGGGAGGCGGCAGGGTTCCCGAGGAAGGCGAGTGAGCGGGCCGAGCTCACGGGCGGGGGCTGGGCGCTGGCGACCGCCGGGAGAAAGAGGACCACGAGCAGGACGACCGGGAGGACGAGGACGACGACGCGTCGGGCAATTTGGGGCCGCTCGGCGTCCATGGCCGTATCTAGGCGGAAGGGGGTTGAAAGGGTTAGGGGCTCAATGGCGCGGAGCGATCACACCCGGATGGGGGTAGTGTACCCCGGCGGTCGGGCAAATCCCCCGGGTCCTCCGAACGGGTCCGGGCGGGGGCCGGTCGTCTCCCCGCGCTTGGCCGAGAGGTAGGCGTCGATCGCGTCGGCGGCCTCGGTCGCGGTCCCCATCGCATAGACGACCGATCGTCCCCCCGCGGCGAAGATCCCCGGGACCCCCGTCTCGAACCCTTTCCCCTTCCCTTCGGGCCACCCCTGCGAGGTGAGCTTGAGGTCGAGGGAGGCGTCGAACCCTTCGAGGTCGGCCTTCTGCCCCACCGCGACGATGACGGTGTCGGCGGGGAGGGTCTCCTCCGACCCTGGAACCGGCACCGGGCTGCGGCGGCCGCCCGCGTCCGGCGCTCCGAGCTCGATCGACTGGACGACGAGGCCCTCGACGTGCCCGTTCCCGACGATGCGGAGCGGGGCCTTCTGGAACATGAATCGGATCCCCTCCTGCTCCGCCCCGTGGACCTCCTCCGGGTCGGCCGGCATCTCCTGCCGACCACGGCGGTAGACCAGGGTCACCCGACCGCCTCCGGACTTCCGGAGCGCCGAGCGCACCGAGTCCATCGCCACGTCGCCTCCCCCGATGACGATGATCTCCTTGCCGACGTGCACGTCGTGTCCCTGGTTGATCTCCTTCAGGAACCCGAGCGCCGGGATCGTCCCCTCGAGGTCCTCCCCGGGGATCCCGAGCGAGCGGTGGGTCGGGGTACCGACCGCGAGGAAGACGGCCTGGTAGCCGTCCTCCTTCAGGAGCTTGTCGACAGGGAAGTCGACGCCGACCTTCGTGTCGTGCATCCAGGTCACGTCGAGGTCGCGGTAGCGGGCCCGGTCCGTCTCCACGTCCGCGTCCGTCATCCGGTAGGCGGGGATCGTCTGCATGAGCCCGCCGTACCGCTGCTCCTGTTCGAAGACGGTCACGGAGTACCCCCGGACGCCGAGCTCCCAGGCGGCCTGCATGCCCGCCGGTCCCGCGCCGACGACCGCCACCCGCTGGTGCTTCGGCTTCGAGGGAACGTAGGCCAGCTCGCTGTTCCCGAAGTCGAGGGCGGCGCGCTTCAGGTGTCGGATCGCGATCGGGACGCCCTTCTTCTTGACGACGCAGGCGTCCTCGCAGTAATGGTAGCAGACCTTGCACAGGCAGGTCGCCAACGGGTTCTCCCGGAGGGTGACCCGGGCCGCGCCGTCGAAATCCCCCGCCGCGACCAGCCGGATGTACTCGCGGGCATCCTGGGTGATCGGGCAGGCCTCCACGCACCAGGGACGCCGGCACTGGATGCACCGCTTCGCCTCGAGGATCGCCTCCTCCTTGGAATAGGCGTGCAGCACCTCCCGGAAGTCCGTCGTCCGCTCCGCGACCGTCTCCTCGACGATCGAGACCCGCACGGGGTTCAGCTTCGGTGGGGGGGCTTTCGGTGCCGCGGCTGCCTCTTGCGCCATAGCTCCATGGCATCGAGCCCACCGGCTCGATAAGAGGCTTACTGGCGCGGGGGCGTCCTCGACGGTCCTCGACATATAGAGGAGGCCGTCTAGGTCGCTGTCTCCGCCCGGAGATACACGGTCCATGGTGCTCGACTCCCTCGGAAAGTCGCTGCGCGGGGTGCTCCAGAAGATCGCCCGCGGCTCGGTGGTCGACGAGGCGCTCCTCGGCGAGGTCGTCCGCGACATCCAGCGGGCGCTCCTCCAGGCGGACGTCAACGTGCAGCTGACGCTCCAGCTCACGGAACGAGTGCGTCGCCGCGCGCGGGAGGAGAAGCCCCCGGCGGGCGCGAGCCTGCGGGACTTCCTGGTCCGGATCATCTACGAGGAGATCCGCGGGATCCTGGGGAAGGACCGCCCGTTCGAGCTGCGCCCGAAGAAGGTCCTCATGGCCGGTCTCTTCGGCCAGGGCAAGACGACCACGGCGGGCAAACTTGCGCGGTACTTCCAGAAACGGGGGATCCGCGTCGGGGTGGTCGCCGCCGACATCCACCGGCCCGCGGCGGTCGACCAGCTCGAGCAGCTGGCCAAGAAGGTCGGGTGCGAGTTCTACGCGAACCGGACGGAGCGGCGCGCCGAGGTGATCGTCCGGGAAGCCCTGGCGGCGTTTCCCCCGCATCTCGCGGTCATCGTGGACACCGCGGGCCGGAGCGGCATCGACCCCGACCTGATCGCCGAGCTCCAGCGGGTCCGCGAGGTCCTCCAGCCGGAGGAGACGCTGCTGGTGCTCGACGCGGCGATGGGCCAGAGCGCGGGCCGCAGCGCGGAGGCGTTCCAGAAGGCGGTGGGCCTGACGGGGGTGATCCTCACGAAGATGGACGGGTCGGCGAAGGGGGGCGGCGCGCTCTCCGCGGTCGCCGCGAGCGGCGCCCCCATCGTCTTCCTCGGCACGGGCGAGCACCTGGACGAGCTCGAGCGGTTCGAGCCGACCCGGTTCGTCTCCCGCCTGCTCGGCATGGGCGACATCCGCACCCTCCTCGAACGGTTCGAGGAGCTGTCGAACAAGCAGGCCGCCGAGGACGCCGCGAAGCATCTGATGAGCGGCCGGTTCACCCTTCGGGACATGCGGGCGCAGCTCGACTCACTCGGGGAGATGGGGCCGTTCTCGAAGCTGATGAGCATGATCCCGGGTGCGGGGATGGGCAAGGTCGACGAGGCGAAGCTCGACCAGACCCAGGTCCGTCTGAGGAAGTTCCGCACGATCCTCGACTCGATGACCGGCGAGGAGCTCGACAACCCGCAGGTCATCAAGGCCGACCGGGTCCACCGCATCGCTCAGGGGAGCGGCCAGCGTCCCGGCGAGGTCCGTGCCCTGCTGAAGCACTTCGAGACGACCCGCAAGGCCGCCCACGGCATCGCCTCGAACCGACGGCTCCGCCGCCAGCTCGAAAAGCAGTTCGGCTCGGGAGAAGCCCCGGCGGAGTGACCGGACCGACGGAATGAGCGCGAACGCTCCCGAGCTCGTCGCCGGGATCCTCGTCCTGTTCTTCGTGCCCGGTTACACCCTGACGAAGGCGACGTTCCCCGAGTGGCGCATCCGGGGGTCTGTCGCCACACTCCGGCTCCTCGAGGTCGTCACCCTCTCCTTCGTCACCAGCCTGGCCTTGACCGTCCTCGTGGGGTACGGTCTGTTGACCGCGGGGCCCGACGGATTCCAGGCGTTCTGGAGCGATCCGTTGCTCGAGACGATCCTCGCGGTCATCGCGGCGGCGGCGTTCGCCGCCGGCTGGTTCCGGGGGGCGTACGCCCGGG
The DNA here is from genome assembly GCA_035501555.1 of Thermoplasmata archaeon. Classification (GTDB taxonomy): domain Archaea; phylum Thermoplasmatota; class Thermoplasmata; order Lutacidiplasmatales; family UBA184; genus Lutacidiplasma. Next base: position 59,284 of record DATJWA010000014.1, read on the forward strand.
AGCCCCCGCGACCCGCGGCCGGGGAGGCGGAGGAAGGTTCCCCACCGTGGGCCGTGGTCCACGAGCTGGACGAGTTGCGGCGGGAGGAGCGTCGGGTCCGGCACAGCCTCCGCCGGGCGCGTACGGGGTCCCCCGAGGCCGACGCCCTCACCGCCGAGCTCGACCGGATCCAGGCGAAGACGAAGAGGTTGCAGTCCCACCGGGAGGAGGAGTATGCCAGCTAAGCGGTCCACGGAGGGCTACAAGGCGGTCGTGGTCCTGAGGGGCGAGCTCCGGCTCACGGCCGGTAAGGCCGCGGTCCAGGTTGCGCACGCGGCGGTCATGCTGACGCTCGCGGCGCAGTCGAAGCACCAGGCGGCGCTGGCGGCATGGCTCCGAGAGGGCCAGAAGAAGATCGCCCTGCTGGTCCCGACGCTATCCGACCTCGAGCAGCTCGAGCGGCTGGCCCGCTCGAAGGGGATTCCGACCGTGTGGGTCGAGGACGCCGGGTTCACCGAGGTCCCGCCGGGGACGAGGACGTGTCTGGGACTGGGTCCGGCCCCGGGCCCGGTGTTGGACGCTATCACCGGTTCCCTGCCGTTGCTCTGACGGGGGCACGAGGGCGCTCTCCTGCTTTACTATAAATATTGGATTTGCTCTTCTTGAGCCGAGCTACGGTGTAGCAAGGCTCCCGGGGGGGGAACGGGCCGCTATGCAGATGTGGGTGTATGTCGTCCGCCGACTGTTGCTCTTGATCCCGGTCGTCCTCGGGGTCATGACGATCACGTTCATTCTCGTCAGCGGGATCCCGTCCAACCAACGGTGCCTCTCCCAGTTCGGCCCGCCACCGATTCACGGGGGCGAGCAGGCGATCTCGGCCTACTACGCCCACTGCTACAAAGTGCTAGGACTGAACGTGCCCGTCTACCAGCAATGGGCCGTTTACATGGGCAACACGCTGGATTTCCATTGGGGTAATGTAGGTAATTTCACCGCGGCGGCGGCTGTCCAACCGTTCATCACCGGCCAGCCCGTCACGACCGTCCTGGGTTGGCTGTTGCCGTACACCATTGAGCTGGCCCTGCTCTCCTTGGCCATCATCCTCATCGTGGCCATCCCGCTCGGTCGTCTCGCGGCCGTGTACCGGAACCGGCCCGTCGACCAGGCCTCGCGCGTCATGTCGTTCTCTGGGTTCGCGATCCCCTCGTTCCTGTTGGGCTCGTTAGCCCTCATAGGGGCCGTGCTCGTGCTCTACAACCTGAACTTGGCGAGCGCGTGCAACGGACCCTTCAATGCGCTGCACGGCTCTTGGCCGGCGGCCGGCTGCATGCCCGGCTCGGTCGCATCCAACAACAACTACCCTCCGTGGCTCGTCGGCGGGATCCATTCAACCCCCACTGGATTCCCGACGATCGACGCGGCCATCCACGGCCAGTGGATCATCGCGGGGGACACGATCCTCCGGATCATCATCCCGGCGCTGATCATCGCCTACGGGACGATCGCGGTCCTGCTCCGGTTCGTGCGCAACAGCATGCTGGAGGTCATGAACCTCGACTTCATCCGCACCGCGCGGGCCAAGGGCGTCACCGAGCACGTCGTGACCAAGCGCCATGCCGGTCGAAACTCCCTCAACGTGACGATCACGGTCCTTGGGCTCACCTTCGCGTTCTTCATCGGCGGGTTCCCGATCATCGAGGAGGTCTTCGGACTCAACGGCGTCGGTCGCGCGCTTGCGCTGTCGGTCCTCCAACCGTACGACTTCGGGCTCATCTTCGGGACCACCATCCTGTTCACCCTGATCGTCGTGATCGCGAACATCATTGTCGACGTCGTGTACGCCTACCTCGACCCCCGGGTCCGGCTGGGATGAGGAGCTCCCCATGAGCGCCGAGATCAGTGCGGAGACCGCGGGCGGTGCGCCGGCGACCCCCGAGGTGCGCCGGGGGCGGCGACCGAACCCCCGGATCGCCCAGATGAAACGGACCTGGTACTTCCTCCGACGGAACACCCTGGCCATGGTCGGTCTCGGGGTGATCATCTTCCTCGTCTTCGTGGCCATCTACGCCGCGACCCAGCCGTATCCGTGGACCTCGATGACCCCCTACTGCGTCTACACCCCGGGCTCGCCGAACACCTTCTGCGAGGGCCAGCCGAACTCGATCTGTGTCTACGCCCAGGGGACCGTCGCCCCGGCGCCGAACTGCTACGTCACCCCGACCGCCTACCCGTCTTTCGTGGCTCCTACATTCTCGTTAGTT
>DATJWA010000015.1:0-12293 GCA_035501555.1 Thermoplasmata archaeon
TGCACACACCGCCCGTCAAGTCATCCGAGTTGGGTCGGAGTGAGGGTGACTCATTTGGGTCGCTCGAACTTCGGTTCAGCAAGGGGGACTAAGTCGTAACAAGGTATCTGTAGGGGAACCTGCAGATGGATCACCTCCTAAGAACGCCCTTCGGGGCGTTCGGTACGTGATCCGATCCGCTGACGCGGTACGTCCGGTCTCGTCCTCCCATCGGCCATCAACCCTTTTTTGAGTAGTTACAACGTGCTTATTACCCGAGTTCCGGTGCTACCCCCGTGCTGCGCGTGGAGAGCCACCCGCCGGTCCCTCCGGCGATCGTCCTCGCCGTCCGTTCCCTCGCCGAGGGCGAGCCGGTCCTGATCTTCGACGCGCCCGACCGGGAGGGCGAGACCGACCTCGTCTTCCTCTCCGAGCGGGCGACCCCCGAGCTCGTCCACCTGGCGCGACGGGAGGCCGGGGGCCTCATCTGCACCGCGGTCTCCGACGAGCTGCGCCGCCGCCTCGACCTCCCGTTCTTCTCCGACCTCCTCGCGCTCGCCGCCCGGGAGTTCCCGGGCGTGGCGGGGCTGGTGGAGGCCCCGCGGTACGACCGCCGCAGCGCCTTCGGGATCACGGTCAACCACCGCTCCAACTACACGGGCGTGCCGGACAACGACCGGGCGACCACGATCCGGGCGGTGGGGGAGATCGCGGCGGCCGCGCCGCGCCTTCCCGACGCGGAGCTGCGCGAGCGGTTCCGCACGTCGTTCGTCTCGCCGGGCCACGTCCCGCTCCTCTACGCGGCCCCCGGCCTCACCGCCGAGCGAAAGGGCCATACGGAGCTCGCCGTCTCGCTCGCCCGAATGGGGGGTCTCTCCGAGTCGGTGACGGTCACGGAGATGCTCGGGGACTCGGGCGGCGCCCGCGCACCCGAGGCGGCCCGCCGATGGGCCGAGGCGCACGGGTGGCCGTTCCTCGAGGGCCGAACGATCGCCGAGTCGTGGCGGACATGGTCGTCCGCGTAATGGCCACGGGGGTCTTCGACCTCCTCCACCCCGGCCACGTCTTCTTCCTCAGCGAGGCCCGCAAGCTCGGCGACGAGCTCGTGGTCGTGGTCGCGCGCGACAAGACCGCCCGGCGCCTGAAGCGGGAGACGTACGTCCCGGAGAACCTGCGTCGGGAGATGGTCGAGGCGCTGAAGCCGGTCGACCGGGCGGTCCTCGGCTCGACGACCGACATCTACGAGACCGTCGTCCAGGAGCGCCCCAACATCATCGCGCTCGGCTACGACCAGATCTGGAACGAGGCCGAGGTCGAGGCGGAGTGCGCCCGACGCGGGGTCCCGCTCAAGGTCGTCCGGATCAAGGCCTACCCGCACGACGTGCTGGCGACCCGCCGGATCGTCGAGCGGATCCTCGAGCTGGCGGGCGCGGCCCGGGAGGCGAGCCCGTGAAGCGGATCGGGGTCGTCGACACGACGTTCGCCCGCGTCGACATGGCGGAGGCCGCCGTGAAGAGCTTGAAGGGCCAGGGGACCGGGTTCCGCGTCGTCCGCCGGACCGTCCCCGGCATCAAGGACCTCCCGGTCGCGTGCACCCAGCTGTTCCGGGACGAGCGGGTCGACCTCTGCCTCGCCCTCGGGATGCCGGGCAAAGCGGAGTACGACAAGACGTGCGCCCACGAGGCGTCGCTCGGCCTCCTCTACGCCGGCGTGCTGGAGGGCAAGCCCGTCGTCGAGTGCTTCGTCTTCGAGGGGGAGGCCGACGGTCCGCGCGAGCTCGCGTCGCTCGCCCGCCGGCGGGCGGAAGAGCACGCCGTCAACGCCTACTCCCTCCTGTTCCGCCCCCGCGATCTAGCGCGCCGCGCGGGGACGGGGTTGCGCCAGGGGTTCCCGGACGCGGGGCCCGCTCGGCCGGTGCGCTAACGGAAGGTCCTTTCGGAGAACATCGATGGCGAAGCAACGCGAGAATTCGGACGTGCGGGTGGCGATCGTGGCGAGCGAGTTCAACTACGACGTGACGCTGCTCATGCTCGAGCGCGCGAAGGAGGAGGTCGAGTTCCTCGGCGCGAAGCTCGGACCGGTCGTCAAGACCCCGGGCGTCTACGACATCCCCCTCGCGGTCCAGGCGCTCTTCCGCCGGCCCGAGGTCGACGCGGTCGTCGCCCTCGGCGCGGTGATCGAGGGCGAGACGGACCACGACGAGGTCGTGATGAACCAGGCCGCCCGGAAGATGACCGACCTGTCGGTCGAGCACGGGAAGCCGCTCGGCCTCGGGATCTCCGGGCCGGGCGAGACGCGCCTCCAGGCCCAGGACCGGATCGAGAACGCGGCGAACGCCGTGCGTGCGGTCGTCAAGATGGTCCGGCGCCTCCGCGACCTCGAGCGGGGCGGCTAGCCCCGGTCTTAGAAGCCGAACCGGCCCCGGACCTGCTCCAGGGCCGCGCGCCCCTTCGCGGTGTGGGCGGCGACCGTTACGTCCGTGACGTTCCCGCGCGGTTTCTCTCGCTTCGAGAGGATCAGCCGGAGCCGGTCGTGGGGCCCACGGACCGTGACGTCCGGAGAGCGGGAGGCCGAGGGCAGCACCGTGACCGAGCCCGAGGGGTCGATCCGCACGGTGCTCGTCCCCTCCTCCGTGACGAACGCCCAGTCCTGGGGAAGGTAGGCCCGGACGAACGCCCCGATGAACCCCTGCAGTCGGGGCTTCAGCTCTGCCTCGATGTCCGGCGCGAGCTTCTCCAACAGGCCCTGGATGCAACTCACGGCGCCGGGAAGCCGACCCCCGTAAAGCGATGACGAGGAGGCCTCGGACGCCAAGGTATAATCCGACCGGACCCTGGGAGCCCCCGATGCCGAAGAAGCTGAAGCTCGAGTTCGTCTACAGCGGCCTGCGGGTACGCTCGCTGGCCCGGTCGCTCCTGTTCTACCGCCGCCTCGGGTTCCGGGTGCACCGGCGGGGTACGATGGGACACGGGGGTCAGTGGGTCCACCTCAAGTTTCCGGGGGCCGTCCAGGACCTCGAGCTCAACTTCTACCCCCGGTCGAACCCGTACTACGAGCCGATCCGCCGCGGAACGGAGTTCGATCACTTCGGGTTCCGGGTCTCGAACGTCGAGGCGTGGGAGGCCGAGCTCCGCCGGCGGCGCCTTCCGATCGTCGCGCGGATCCGCGAGCCCCACGAGAACCTCGTCTACACCCGGGACCCCGACGGCAACTGGGTCGAGTTCTTCGGTCCCGTCCCGAAGTGAGCCGCGCCCGGCAAACCGTTAAGGGCCGCGGGCCGTCCCCGCCCCCGGAGGGGGTCGGTCGACTGACGGACAGAGAGTTCCGGACGGAGCTCCCGTCCACCCAGAGCGAGGCGGTCCGTCGCGCCCGCGAGGGTGCCCCGGCCGGCACCCGGGTCGTCGCCCGCCGGCAGACGTCGGGCCGGGGAAGGCTCGGGCACGGCTGGGCCTCCCCGGACGGCGGGCTGTACGTTTCGGTGATCTTTCGTGCTCCGCACCCGGACTCGTCGCTCTTGCCGCTGGCGGTGGGGGCACGCATCGGCCGGGCCCTCGCGGACCGGTACGGCGTGCGTGCCGTCCTCAAGTGGCCGAACGACCTCCTCGTCGTGGAGGGAGGAAAGGCCCGAAAGCTCGGCGGGATCCTGGTCGACGAGGTCGACTCTCCGACCGTCGGCCGGGCGGCGGTCGTCGGCATCGGGTTGAACGTCGCGACGCCGCTCTCCGCCTTTCCGCCGGACGTGCGACCGCACCTCGTCACGCTGGGCCACCTGGTGCATCCGACCCCCTCGCTCGAGGAGGTCGAGGGGCTGGTCGTCTCGGCGTGCGAGTCGGCGCTCGACACGCTCGCCTCCCCCGGCGGGGCCGAGACGGTGCTCGGGGAGTGCCGGGCGGCCCTTCACGGGCTCGGGCGCCGCGCGACGGTCGACGGGAGCCTTTCGGGCGTGATCACCGCCCTCGGGGAGGAGGGGGAGCTCTGGCTCGCCACCCCCTCGGGGCCGGTCGCCGTCCGGGCGGGGGACCTGGTGGTCGAACCGTGAAGCCGGCCTTCGACCGCTGGAAGGCCCTCCAGAAGAGCGCGAAGGAGGGCGGCGGCGCCGAGCGGGTCGCCAAGCACCGGGCCGGCGGCAAGCTGACCGCCCGCGACCGGCTCGAGGCGTTCTTCGACCCGGGCTCCTTCACCGAGATCGACCCGTTCGTCACCCACCGCGTCGACAAGTTCGGGATGGAGGAGCGCCGCATCCCGGGAGACGGCGTCGTCACCGGCTGGGGGGAGGTCGACGGGCGACCGGTCTGCGCCTTCGCGCAGGACGCGACCGTCTTCGGCGGGGCGCTCGGGGAGGCGCACGCGATGAAGATCGTCAAGGTGATGGACACGGCCCGCAAGGCCGGCGTCCCGATCGTCGGGCTCAACGACTCCGGCGGCGCCCGCATCCAGGAGGGGGTGATGAGCCTCGGCGGCTACGGCGAGGTCTTCTTCCGGAACGTCGCGCTCTCGGGCGTCGTCCCGCAGCTCTCCCTCATCCTCGGCCCGTGCGCGGGCGGCGCGGTCTACTCGCCGGCGATCACCGACTTCGTCATCATGGCGCGGGGCACCGCGCACATGTTCATCACCGGGCCGGACGTCATCCGCAGCGTCACCGGCGAAGAGGTCACCTTCGACCAGCTCGGCGGCGCCGACACACACGGCACCGTGAGCGGGGTGTCGCACTTCACGGCCGGCTCCGACGCCGAGGCCCTCGTGCTGGCCCGCCGCATCCTCTCCTACCTTCCGCTCAACAACCTCGAGGAGCCGCCGGTCGCCGCGGCGGCCGCGCCCCCGGACCCGGCCGCGACCGAGCTCGAGCGGGTCGTCCCCGAGGACTCGAACGCCCCGTACGACGTCCACGGGGTCGTCCAGCGGGTCGTGGACGTCGACTCGTTCCTCGAGGTCCACGCCGGGTTCGCCGCGAACATCGTCGTCGGCCTCGCCCGCCTGGACGGGCACCCGGTCGGCGTGGTGGCGAACAACCCGGGCGTGCTCGCGGGGACCCTCGACATCCTGGCCGCGACGAAGGCGGCGCGGTTCGTCCGGTTCTGCGACGCGTTCAACCTCCCGCTCCTTACCTTCGTGGACGTGCCGGGGTTCCTCCCCGGGACGGCGCAGGAGTACGGCGGGATCATCCGGCACGGGGCGAAGCTCCTCTACGCCTACGCCGAGGCGACCGTGCCGATGCTGACGGTCATCCTGCGCAAGGCCTACGGGGGCGCCTACGACGTGATGTGCTCGAAGCACCTCGGCGGGGACCTGAACCTCGCCTGGCCGACGGCCGAGATCGCCGTCATGGGCGCCGACGGGGCCGTCAACATCCTCTTCCGCCGCGAGATCGAGGCCGTTCCCGCCGCGGAGCAGGCCGCGGTGCGGGAGCGCCTCGCCTCCCAGTACCGGGAGGAGTTCCTCAACCCCTACCTCGCGGCCGAGCGCGGCTACATCGACGACGTGATCGACCCGGCGGAAACGCGGGCCCGCCTCGTCCAGGGGCTCCGGCTCCTCGCGACGAAGCGCGAGGACCGGCCGGCGCGCAAGCACGGGAACATCCCGCTGTAGGACGGAGCGCGCACCCGATGGTCGGGATCACCGAGACGGTCCTTCGGGACGGTCACCAGTCGCTGATCGCCACCCGGATGCGGACGCGGGACATGCTTCCCGCCGCCGAACGCCTGGACGCGGTCGGCTACCGCTCGCTCGAGGTGTGGGGCGGCGCGACGTTCGACGTCTGCCTGCGCTTCCTGCGGGAGGACCCCTGGGAGCGCCTGCGGCTGCTGAAGAAGGCGATGCCGCGGACGCCGCTGCAGATGCTCCTGCGCGGGCAGAACCTGGTTGGCTACCGGCACTACCCCGACGACACCGTCCAGAAGTTCGTCGCCGAGGCGGCACGGCAGGGCGTCGACATCTTTCGGGTCTTCGACGCGCTCAACGACCCGCGCAACATGCAGGTCGCCCTCGACGCCGTCCGCAAGGCCGGGGCGCGGGCCCAGGGGACGATTTGCTACACCCAGTCGCCCGTCCACACCCTCGAGTCGTTCGTCGCGCTCGGCCACCGCCTCGCCGAGGCCGGCGCGGACGAGCTCTGCGTGAAGGACATGGGCGGGTTCATGCCGCCGGGCGAGGGGGCCGAGCTCGTCCGGGCCCTGGTCCGCGAGGTCGGGCTGCCGGTGGTCGTGCACACCCACTCGGCGAGCGGGCTGTCGACCCTCACCTGCCTGGCGGTCGCCGAGGCGGGGGCGGCCGCGGTCGACGGCGCGCTGAGCCCGTTCGCCGGCGGCGCCTCCCAGCCGCCGACGGAGACGTTGGTGGCGGCGATGCACGGGACCCCCCAGGACCCGCGCCTCGACCTGCACGCGCTCGCGGACCTGGCGAGCCACTTCGCGACCGTGATGGACCGCTACCGACCCCTGCTCAACCTGCGCTCGCTGCAGACCGACCCGGGGATCCTCACCCACCAGATCCCCGGAGGGATGCTCTCGAACCTCCTCTCCCAGCTCGCCGAGCAGGACGCGACCGACCGGCTCCGCGAGGTGCTCGCGGAGGTCCCCCGCGTACGGGCCGACCTCGGCTACCCCCCGCTCGTCACCCCGACGAGCCAGATCGTCGGCATCCAGGCCGTCTTCAACGTGCTCACGGGCGGACGGTACCGCACAGTCACCCAGGAGGTCCGGGACTACGTGCGCGGGATGTACGGCACCCCGCCCGGGCCGATGGACCCGGAGCTGGTCCGCACCGTGACGACCGGCCACCCAGCGATCCGCGGGCGGCCGGCCGACCTGCTCGAGCCGGAGTTCGCGAAATCGCTCCGCGAGGTCCGGGCGCTCGTCCCCGCCGCCGACGACGCCGAGGCGCTCAGCTACGCGCTGTTCCCGGCCGTCTACCGGACGTACCGGTCGACCCGGGACCGCGGTCTGACGTCCGACGTCCTGACGGCGGCGGCCCTGGGGGTCATCGGAGCCCTGCGGGCCCCCCGGCGGGCCGCCCCACCGGCCCCGGGGCCGGCCACCGGTGGTGGGGGCGGCGTGAGCCCGTGGGCCCACGAGGGCCGGACCCGGCTCCAGAACCAGCGGAGGTACCTCGATGCGGGTGCGCGTCGTTCGGGACGGTAACACGGTCGAGGTGGAGGTGGCCCCCGACCTCTCGTCGGTGACGCTCGACGGCCACACCTTCCCCGTTACGATCGTTCAGGACTCGCCCCTCCGCGTCGAGCTCGAGGTCGGCGGAGAACGGGTGCTGGTCGAGAAATGGCCCGAGCATTTCGCCGAACCTCCAGCTCCCGTGGACGTCAACGGGGAGCGGGGGGCGGTCCGGATCGAGCGGGTCGGGGGACCGGAGGCGCCCGTCCCGGTTGCCCCGCGCGGCCCGGCGGCCGGAGCCGGCCCGCCGGAGACGGTCGCGCCCGTCGCGCCTCCGGGCGGGGCCGTCGCGGTCGTCCCCCCGATGCCGGGCAAGGTGATCGAGGTCCGGGTCGCCGAGGGAGCGCGCGTGAAGGCCGGGGACGTCCTGCTGGTGCTCGAGGCGATGAAGATGCGCAACGAGGTGACGAGCCCCGCGGCGGGGACCGTCCGAGACCTGCGGGTCACCGCCGGGGCGAACGCTCGCGCCCGCGAGCCGATGCTGTTCATCGCGCCGGAGTAGTCGAGCCGGGTTCGCTGCCCGGTTCCGACCCGTCCGTCTCACCGGGCGCTCCCCCGGTCCGCTCCCGGTCCAGTCGGTCGGCCTCCTCGACAGGGTCCACGAAGGGTTCGTCGTCGGTCGCCACCTCGGGTGCGGCCGGAACCGCTGTCGTCGGGGTCGCGGCTGGGACGGAGGCGGGGGCCGCCGCGGGGGAGGGCGTCGTGGCCGGCGCCGTGCTAGGCTGAGGCGGGAAGAAGTGCCAGGGCTCGTAGGGGAGCTTCCGGTACTCGTTCAGGTAGTAGACCGCGACGACGACGGGGATCGCGAAGAACCCGAGTCGCCACCAGCCCCAGTGGCGGAAGGCCGGGTCGACGGCGACCAGGAGCGCCGCGAGGGTCAGGGCGGCGAGGACCGCCGCCATCGCCACGAGCGGCAGACGGACGATCGGGCTCGGGGAACTCACTCGGGCCCCTCCTTACACGTGGGTCGCCCGGTGTCCGCAGGCCGGGCAGAAGGTCGCGCCCGAGGGCAGGGGAGCCGCGCAGTAGATGCAGAAGGGGATCTCCGCCGGGGAGGACACCGTCGGCGCGGCTGCCGCGCCGTTCCCGGAGGGCAGCGGTGCGGTCGGGGGCCGACCGCGGCCGACCTGGCGGTTCCCCCACGGACCGTAGACGAGGACCATGCTGCCGAACATCCAGCCGAGCAGGAGGTAGAACGCCGGCCCCGAGTAGGCCGGATACACCAGGAGCACGACGATCGCGACAGCGATCGCGCCGAGGTTGACGAGCGTGAGCAGCGTCCGCAGCAGCATCGGCGTGTCCTATCGCTCCTACGAAGCGGCCGCTACTTGTCGCTTTGTCCCTGGGGCGCTCCTCGAAGGGACCTCGGCCGCACACCCATGCTCTAATACGCGTCCGGGCTCGGCGCGCCCCATGGAGAAGGTGCCGACGCTCGTCCAGGTCGACGAGTTCACCTACCGCATCGACCCCTCGGAGCAGCCGGGGATGCGGGTCCCCGGGCTCCTCTTCTCCGACTCCGCATTGCTCTCCTCCGTCGAGGGGGACCCCTCGCTCGCCCAGCTCGCGAACGTCGCGACCCTCCCCGGCATCCAGCGCCACGCGCTCGCGATGCCCGACATCCACTTCGGCTACGGCTTCCCCGTCGGCGGGGTCGCCGCCTTCGACCTCGCGGAAGGGGTCGTTTCCCCTGGGGGGATCGGCTACGACATCAACTGCGGCGTCCGCCTGGTGCGGACCTCCCTGACGGTCGACGAGGTCCGGCCCCGGCTCTCCGAGCTCATCGAGCGCCTGTACCGGGAGGTCCCCTCGGGGGTCGGCTCGCACGGGGGCTATCCGATCTCGCGCGGGGACATCGACGAGGTCCTGAGCGGCGGGGCGCGGTGGGCGGTCGGCCGCGGCCTCGGGAGGGAGGCGGACCTCGGCTTCCAGGAGGAGGAGGGGCGGCTCGCCAACGCGATGCCGGCGGAGGTCCCCGAGAGCGCGAAGAAGCGCGGGCTCCGCCAGCTCGGGACCCTCGGCTCGGGGAATCACTTCCTCGAGGTGCAGGCCGTGGACCGGGTGCTCGATGCCCCGTTCGCGGAGGCGATGGGGCTCGCCCCGAACCGGGTCGTCGTCATGCTCCACACCGGCTCCCGGGGGCTCGGCCATCAGGTCGCGACCGACTTCATCGCCCGGATGGACCGGCGGCTCGCGGAGGAGGGGACGACCCTGGTCGACCGCCAGCTCTCCTGCGCACCGATCGACTCGGACGACGGGGCGCGGTACCTCGGCGCCATGGCGGCCGGGGCGAACTTCGCCTGGGCGAACCGTCAGGCGATCACCCACGGCATCCGTCGCGCCTTCACCGCCGTCTTCGGTCGTCCGGAGGAGGAGCTCGACCTGTCGGTCGTCTACGACATCGCGCACAACATGGCGAAGGTCGAGACGCACCGGGTCGACGGCGGCTCGAAGAGCCTGCTGGTCCACCGCAAGGGCGCGACGCGCGCCTTCCCGGCGGGGCGCGACGAGGTGCCGGCGGCCTACCGCCGCTTCGGCCAGCCGGTCCTGATCCCCGGCGACATGGGGACCGCGAGCTACGTGCTCGCGGGACTGCCCACCTCGATGGAGCGCTCCTTCGGCTCGTCGTGCCACGGGGCCGGCCGCCGTCTCAGCCGGCACGCCGCGGTGCGGGCCTTCCGTTTCGAGGAGGTCACGCGCGAGCTCCGCAGCCGGGGGATCGTCGTCCGCTCCGCCTCGCGCGAGGGCGTGACCGAAGAGGCCCCGGGCGCCTACAAGGACGTGGAAGAGGTCGTCCGCGTCGCCGAGGGCGCTGGCCTCACCCAGCGGGTCGCCCGTCTCGTGCCCCTCGGGGTCGTCAAGGGGTAGGCGGAGCGCCCCGCCTCGAGCGGCGTGCGGACGCCACCACCGCGATTGCCGCCGCAGCCCCCACGAGAGCGGCCACGCCCAGGTAGAGGTAGCCGGGCTCGCTCCCGGCGCCCGGGGCCGAGGAGTTGGAGGTGACCACGACCGTCCAGTTCTCGCGGGCGATGTCGCCCATCCAATCCGTCACGTTCAGGCTCAGGTCGTAGGTCCCGGGCGCGTTGTAGAACGCCCAGCCGGAGCCGGCGGCCCCGGGGGAGTCGTTGTCGTCCGGGGTCCAGGAGTAGAGATAGGGCGTGCCCGAGCCCCCCGTGGCCGACGCGCTGAAGACGACCTTCAGTGGCGCGGCACCGGACAGCGGCGACGCCGAAGCGTGGAGGGAGATCGGCGTCGCGGGACGGACCGTCACCCCGAACGGCACCACCGCGCAGTCGCCCCAGGAATCCGTCGCGGTGACGTTCACGGTGTACACGCCGGGCGCGCCATACTCCTCGTCGGCGACCCCTCCGGTCGACGTGTTCCCGTCCCCGAAGTCCCACGCGAGCGGCGCGGTGCCGGGCCCGGCCGCGGTGGCGGAGCCGGACCAGGGGAGGGGCGCACTCCCCCCCTCGGGCGCGCCGCCGGCGGCCAGCGCGAGGGCGTTGGCCTCGGGTACGAAGCCGCCCGCCTGCGCCGCGAGGAAGTCGGGGTCGGAGAGGGCCACCGTGACACTCTGGTGCTCGAACGGCCAGGAGACCGTGAGGGAGAAGTCGTGGCTCCGTGGGGATCCGCTTCCGGAAGTGTAGAAGGTCGCGCCGACCTCGGGGACGAGGGCACCGATGCCCGAGCCGAGGGACCAGTTGTACAGGACGGGGTCCGGGGTGAAGAGGGGGTACGACGCGGCGCTCGCCGAGAAGTTCACGGTCGTGCCCGAGAGGACGTCGACCGCCGGTTGGACGGTCCCGACGATGGCCTGGGGGGCCGCGGCGGGGGAGGTTTCCACGTCGATCAGGAACCCCTCGCTCGCGTTCCCGTTCCCCGAGTCCTGGGCGTCCCCGGTCGCGAAGTAGAATCCGCTCTGGTCGTAGGTGTGCGACACGCTGGCCCCGACGGCCGTCCCCCCGTCGCCGAACGCCCAGACCGTCCGCGCCGCGTTCGCCTCGTAGCCGCCCGACAATGCGACGGAGAAGTTCACGGTCAGGGGGGCGAGCCCCACCGTGGCCCCGGTCCGGAACACCCCGATGAGCGAAGGGGCGACCGTCACGTTCGTCTCGTTCGACGCCCGAGCGCCCGACGAGTTCGTCGCCTGCATCGTCACGGAGTAGTTTCCGGGGGCCCGGAAGACCGCGCACCCGCAAGCCGCCACGTACGGGTCGCTGGAGGAGAGCACCTCGGTCGGGGTGCCGGTTCCCTCCCCGCCGGAGACCCGGAACAGCGACGGGAAGTCGGCGGGAGCATCCCTCACCGCCGGGTTCGCTTCGGCGGTGACCCGGAAGGGGCCGGTCTGATTGGTGCACGTCGGAGCGGACGCGCCGCCCACCGAGATCGGGAGGAGGGCGCTCGTCCCACCGCCCGGCGGGTCGGCCGAGTCGTTGACCACCACGTCCGCACAGTAGCCGCCGGCGACCGGGTAGGCGTGCGACGTGACGTTGGAGGCCGAGCCGTTCAGGAAGGTGCCGTCGCCGAACGCGAAGAGGTACGTGTACGGGGCCGTCCCTCCGGTCACTGTCGCGCCGAACTGGACGCTGGTCCCGGCCGACGGGGTCTGGTCCGACACCGTGAGGTTGACCCGGAGCGCCGAACCCCCGACGACCACGGCCAGGGGCGCGGAGGCACTGGTGTTGCCGGAGGAATCCGCGACGTAGGCGACCGCCAGGTACACCCCGTCGGTCGTGTAGACGTGGGAGGCCGTGCCGTCGGTAGCCCGTGCTGCGGTCCCGTCCCCGAAGTCGACCCCCTCGAGCGGATAGTCGCCCGTCCCCCCCGTAGGGAGCACGAAGAAGGTCACGCTCAACGGGGCGCTCCCGCGGTCCGGCGACGCGGCGATCCCGACCGCGAGAGAGGAGGTCGACGCAGACGTGCGCGAGAGGGCGGGAACGAGCGATCCCACGATCGGCGTTCCGACCCCGGTCACGGGATCCCAGCCGGTGCCGGCGGAGTACGCTCCGTTGTTCCCGGAGGTGATGTCGTGGAAGTCGGTCGTGTAGCTCGCGCTCCGCAACAGGGTGTAGAGCTGCGGGTCGAGGAACCCGAGCGGACCGCCCGCGTACTGGTCGGCGATCGCCGCCACGCCCGCCCACAGCGGGGTCGCGA
>DATJWA010000016.1:0-120282 GCA_035501555.1 Thermoplasmata archaeon
CGGCCCACGTAGAGGACGACGCGGCGGTTCGGTTCGATGTTGGCGAGCCGCTCGGAGGGCCGGACCGCGTTGTAGATCACCCGAAGCTTTCCGGGGTCGGCGCCGTACCGCTCGACCAGCTGGAGCCGCAGGTGCCGGCTAACCGCGATTACCCGCGTCGCCGCGTCGATCCCGATTTGCTCGCGCCGGAGGATGTGGTCCCAGGGATGCCCGAGCGAGCGGTCGTACTCGGTGGAGTGTACCGTCATCACCAGCGGCCGTCCGAGGGTTCGGGCGAGGACGATCGCCCCCTCCGTCCCGAACCAGTCGTGGACGTGGACGACGTCGGCATCCTCGACCCCGCTCAGTTGCCCGACCCAGGCGTTGTAGCCGTCGGTCGCGTTCCAGAACGGGCTCCCGGGCGTGTCGCCGACCCAGTAGGCGGTCGGGAACTCGGCCGGGCGTCCCTGCTCGGGCGCCCCCGGGTAGCGGATCGTCACTCCGTCCACGGGGGCGAACGGGCCGGTGAACGGGGTCAGGAAGGTGATCCGGTGTCCGAGGCGCGTGAGCTCCTTCGACAGCTCGTAGCAGTGGACCCCGAGGCCCCCGGTGTGCTGCGGAGGCCACTCCCAGCCAACCATCACGATGTGCAACGGTCTCGAGGCCGCCCGTAGTGGTGTCGGCGCCGAGAGAAGCAACGAGCGGGTCAAGGGCATCGGGTGCGCCAGTGGCTCGTCCAGACCGGCCACCTCGGGCGGTCGCTCCTTCTCGCGCCGGACCCGGGGCCGTGTCCTGCCTTTGGCCCGTCGGCCGGCGGGCTTTCGGCGAGAGGCCGGCGGACCCCGGCGTCCAGAACTCCGGCCCGTCCGGTGGGAGCGGTCCGCGGGGGGGACGGTCACGGCGGAGGACCGAACAAACCGGGGCACTTGAGTCCGCCGGGCCCGCGGACCCTCTATCGGGCCAGAACTCGGGCCCGCTCAGAACCCCGAGAGGAGTTCCGAGATCGCGTCGCGGGGCGAGGGGGCACGCGTCACCGCACTGGCCACGAGGATACCCTGCGCCCCGAGCTCGAGGGCCTTGGCGACATCGCGACGCGTGTGCACCCCCGCCCCGCAGAGGACGCTCGTGGTCGGGGCCAGCGCGGAGACCGCGCGTACGGCCCCAGAGACGATCTCCGGTCGGGCCGTCGACACGGACCGACCGCCCCCGATGAGGTCCGGAGGCTCGATGGCCAGGTAGGGGGGCCGGGTCCTGGCGAGACGGCGGCACGCGGGGAGGTCGCGCGCGCAGACCACCGCGACCAGCCCAAGGCGGTCCAGGCGGGAAGCGACCTCCCGGGTCTCGGCGGGCGAAAGCGGGTGCTCGGAGTGATTCACGAGGCTTCCCCGGCCCCCGGCGGCGGCCACTGCCTCCGGCGGAACAAAGCCGGTCTGCTGGCCGGGGGCGACCGCATCCACGTGCTGGGCCAGCACGGCGATACCGGTCGCTTGGGCAATACGGGAGATGTCGGGCGTCGCCGGTGCGATGGCGACCGGCACGCCGGCCCCCCGGCCGAGCTCTTCGAGAGTTCGAGCGATCCGCTCGGCGCCCGGGCCGAGCGCGTTCGGGTACGTCTTCAGGTTGACCAAGAGCAGCGGGCGGCCCAGCGGCCCCGGCTCAGTGCGCCGCGGGGGCACGGGTCCGTTTCGGACGCGAACAGATGGCGTACTCGTCACCGTCGAAGAAGACCTCGCGGTCGGGGTGTTTGCGCTGGAGCTCGGAGATCCGGGTGAGGACGTCCTCGAGCGTGGTCGACTCGTCGTTCGGGTCGATCCGCACGTGGACCGTCTTCTCGGGCCGGTCGTGCGTGCGGACGCTCTCCACCATGGCCCCCCGAGTGGGCCGGAAGTGGCGGGGGGTCTATAAGGGTTCGACAACGCCCGGGGAGCCCCCGCCCGGCCCTTTCGGCTGTCCTCCCGCCCCAGGCGGGGCGCGATGAGATCCGACCGGCCTGCCTCCGCGAAAAGGGGTCGGACGGGACCCCGGCGTGCGCCACGGTAACTCGTATATGGGGGGTCTTCCTCGCCTTTCCCGCGGGGTGCCTCAACGCTATGGCGGGCGCAGGGACGCAGGGCCAGAGGGAAGCTGACGAGTCTCGATTGTCCGAAGCCGAAATCGCGGTTCACTGGAAGGAGGAGGAGGTCTACTACCCGAATCCTCGGTTCGTGGGCCAGGCGAATCTCGCCGACCCGGCGGTCAACGAACGGTTCAGCGAGAAGAACTTCCCGGAGTGCTATCGGGAGTATGCGGACCTACTGACCTGGGACAAGTACTGGACGACGACCCTCGACACGAGCAAGGCCCCGTTCTGGAAGTGGTTCGTCGGAGGGAAGCTGAACGCCAGCTACAACTGCGTCGACCGCCACCTCGAGAAGTTCCGGAACAAGGCCGCACTGGTCTTCGTCCCGGAGCCGGAGGAGGACGCCCCCGAGGCGATCACCTACCAAGACCTGTACGTCCGGGTGAACGAGATGGCCGCGCTCCTGCGGGATTTCTGCGGCCTCAAGACCGGCGACCGGGTCACGATCCACATGCCGATGGTCACCGAGCTGCCGGTCACGATGCTGGCGTGTGCCCGGTTGGGCGTGATCCACTCGGTCGTGTTCGGTGGGTTCAGCGGCGAGGCGTGCGGGGCCCGGATCGTCGACTCCGGCAGCCGAGTGCTGATCACCATGGACGGCTACTACCGGAGCGGCAAGGTCCTCGACCACAAGGCCAACGCGGACATCGCCTGCCGCAAGGCCGAATCGGAGGGGACGAAGGTCGAGAAGGTCCTGATCTGGAAGCGGTTCAAGGACAAGTCGGCCTCCGCGACGCCGATGGTGGAGGGACGGGACTTCGTCGTCAACGACGTGCTCAAGAAGTACCGGGGGCAGATGGTCGCCCCCGTGTCGATGCCCGCCGAGGCCCCGCTGTTCCTGATGTACACGAGCGGCTCCACGGGCAAGCCGAAGGGATGCCAGCACAGCACCGGAGGCTACCTGTCCTACGTCACCGGGACTTCGAAGTACATCCAGGACATCCATCCGACTGACGTCTACTGGTGCATGGCCGACATCGGCTGGATCACCGGGCACTCCTACATCGTCTACGGCCCGCTCGCGCTCGCGGCGACCTCGGTGCTCTACGAAGGGGTCCCGACCTTCCCGGACGCGGGGCGTCCCTGGCGGATCGCCGAGCGTCTCGGGGTCAACATCTTCCACACGTCCCCGACCGCGATCCGTTCCTTGCGGAAGGTCGGGCCGGACGAGCCGAAGAAGTACCACTACCGGTTCAAGTGCATGACGACGGTCGGCGAGCCGATCGAGCCGGAGGCCTGGCGCTGGTACTACGACGTCGTCGGCCGACGGGAGACCGTCATCACCGACACCTGGTGGCAGACCGAGACTGGAGGGTTCCTGTGTTCCACCAAGCCGGCGCTTGACCCGATGAAGCCCGGCAGCACGGGCCCCCCCATGCCGGGGATCTACCCGGTCGTCTTCGACGAGACGGGAAAGGAGCTCCCGCCCGGGGCCGGCCGGGCCGGGAACGTCTGCATCCGCAACCCCTGGCCGGGGATCTTCCAGACGATCTGGGGGGACCCGGACCGGTTCGTGAGGACCTACTACGCGAAGTACAACAAGGACAAGACCAGCACCGACTGGCACGACTGGCCGTACTTCGCCGGGGACGGTGCCCTCTGGGCCAAGGACGGCTACATGCGGATCCTCGGGCGAGTGGACGACGTCATCAACGTCGCCGGCCACCGGCTCGGCACGAAGGAGATCGAGTCGGCCTGCCTCACGGTCCCCGAGGTCGCGGAGGCGGCGGTCGTCCCGATCGTGGACGCCGAGCGCGGCCGCGTCCCCGAGGTCTACATCGCCCTGAAGCCGGGGGTCAAACCGGAAGGGATTCCCGAGAAGGTCACGCTCGCGGTCGAGACGGTGATCGGTAAGATCGCCCGCCCGCGGACCGTCCGCATCGTGCCGGACATGCCCAAGACCCGCTCGGGGAAGATCATGCGCCGGGTCCTGGCCTCGATCTCGAACCACATGGATTACGGGGACATCACGACCCTGGCCAATCCCGAAGTGGTCGAGCAGATCCGCGTCCAGGTCCAGGGTGCCGGCCCCGTCGAGAAGAAGGCCGGGCCGGACGACATCAAGCGGTTCGGCCAGGAGTAGTAGAGCGGCCGCTTCCCCCGCCCAACCCTTTCCTCCGGCTTCGATGACCGAGCGCAGCCTACCGACGCCGCTGAGGTTCGCGGGAGCCCTTCTGGCGAGCTGTCCACGATGCCACGGACGGCTCGGTGAGCCGGTGAGCGGAGACGTCCACTGCTACGTCGATTGCACCCGCTGCGGCGCCCGCTTTGAGCTGGACGACCCCGACCTCGCTGGGTCGGGGGCTCGGACCGGATAGCCCCTCTCCTAGCTCGGCGCGTGGGGGATCGCCGTCGGAGCGTACGTCGGGATCCGCACGAGATGGACCGCCGCGACAAATGCCCACAGGAGCACCGGTGCCACGATCAGCCGCTCCATCCCGCCGACGCCGAGCGGGCCGTAGACCTTCTCCTCGAAGAGGACGAGCGCGACGAGCCCGATCAGGCCCATCACCATCGTAAAGGTCCGATACCCGTCCCACCGGGTGTCGCGGAACATGGCCAGCGACAGGACCATCAGCGCGAGGTTGGCGCCGATGAATGCGGTCGCCGCCGAGGCCGTGTGCACTGTGAGGTTGACGTCCTCCGGGGACAGACCCACCCCGATCGCCCCGATCCCCGAAATGACCAGGAGCAGGAGCCCGATCGTCCGGGTCCCCCGGGGCCGGAACGCCGACCAGAGAAGGAGGGTCCCAAAGATGAGAAGGATCCCGAGCAGGATGATCGCGACATTGAAGACGTCGTGCCAGGGGGAGCAGACGTAGAGACCCGAGTGGTAGTTCCCGCAGTGGGCCGCGCCGAGGTCGCTGATGTAGTTCGCGGAGAGACTGTAGGTCGTGCCGGTGTAACCGACCTGGGTGACGATCATCCCGACGATGAACTCGACCACCCCGACGATCCAGAGGATCGCCCCGTGGCGGACCGAACGGTGAACCAGCGGGCCCAGTCGTTCGGTCGGTGCTGCCATCGGGGCGCTCCCCGGGGGCTCACTTCTCGCGGGCGTTCTTGGAATACGATGCGTCGCTGGCGCGCTTGAGGCGGGCCCCGTCGCGGTCGCACAGCGGACGTGCGCTCGGGGGAACGTCGATCACGTAGCCGCCTCCACACTTCGGGCACTCGTAATACGGCATGTTGGAAACCTGCCCCATGAGAAATGCGGCGTCCTATAAAGGGGACAGGGTACAGCCGAAGGGGGGAGGACCATCAACGACGAGAGCGCCGGGTCGCCGCGTCGACGCGTAGGCACTCCCCCGCGTCGCCAGCCTTCGCCCTGGGGGCGGGTGGGCGAGTCCCGCCCCACCGACGCCCGATCCCGATTTCGGAACCTCAGCACCTACCGGGTTTCGAGAGAGTGGGACCGCTACGAGGGGACGGCTCAGCGTCGGCTCTTCCGGGAGATCCGAACCCGATTCCTGGGCCGCCACGCCGTGGCCGGTGGGTGGGTCCTGGACCTGGGAAGCGGTCCGGGGCGGTTTCTGCCCCACGTCGGAGGACCCGGGTCTCGCAAGGTCGCCCTGGACCTGTCGGAGGAGATGCTCCGGCGGGTCGTCCGGGAGGGCCGAAATCCCCCGGAGCGGGTTCGAGGGGACGGCGTCCTGCCCCCGTTCCGCCCTCAAGCGTTCCACGAGGTCGCCGTCCTGGGGAACGCCATCGGGTTTGCCGGCTCGGAGGCGGATCTCCTCTGGCAGCGGGCGGCCGAGCTGGTCCGGCCGGGCGGTCGGCTGATCCTGGAGGTTGTCGCCGGGTCCGGGGAACGCTCGACCTACCTCGCCCGCCTGCCTCCGTCGAGCCTACCCCGCCTGTTCCGTGCACCGCTCCGGGTCCTCCTCTCCCGGGTCGACCGAGAGGGGTTTGCTGTGGTACCCGCCCGCAAAGTCGACCCGAGGGCGTTCCGCCGGTACGACCCCACTACGCTAGCGAGGGACCTCAGCGAGCGCGGCTGGACCGTCGAGGAGGTCATGGCCGTGGCCCCTGCGCTGGGAACCCACCCAGAAGGTCTCGAGGCGATCGAGCCGGACCCGACCGCCTGGGCCCGGCTCCTCGAGTTGGAGGAGGTCTTGGGCCGGCGGGTCGGTCGGGTGAGTGCCGGGGCCGCTGTCCTGCTCTCCGCAACCGCCGCCCCCCAAAACGGCGGGATTAAGTAAGCCGGGCACCCCATGGAAAGCCTAGACGACTGATGGCGAAGACTCCACCCGCCAAAGGCGAGGCGCCGGCCAAGGGGTCGACGACGAGCCGTACGGCTGCCTCGGGCACCCGCACGGTCACGGTCCCGGGCCCGGAAGACCTCGAGCATGCCAGCGAGGACGCGCTGCTTCAGCTCCGCATCGGGCGCTCGGCGCACCTGTACACGGTCCTGATCTCCGCCGCCCTGGCCCTGGACGGGATCCTGGTCCTGCTCCTGGACAGCCACCTGCCGACCCTCCCCCACGGGGCGACCGGGGTGGCCGCCCTCAACGACTCGGGGTTCCTCCTCATCCCGATCGCCGCGGGGGTCGCGATCGCGGTCGTCGCGCTGCTGGCCAAGTGGGAAGCGTTCCAGTTGTGGCCCTGGGAACCCCACTTTTCGACCACCGTGGCCGCGGTGGGCGTGAACGCGCTGATCGCGATCGTCTACGGCTTGCGGGTCGCCGGGGTCTCTCCGTTCGGCGGGTGGTCGATCCTTCCCTGGTTCTACCCGGTCGCCCTCGCCGGGATCAGCCTGGCGCTGCTCGGTCTGGTGATGACCTGGACGACATGGTCTCCCCGGAAGTGGGCGAGCGCGCTCGCCGCCGTCCTGCCGATCGCCACCGCCGCCTTCGTGTATCTTCCGGTAGGGTCCGGGGTATCGGGAGCGGCCGGGCTGTCGATCAGCCTGTTCCTCTCCGCCATCCTCTACCAGACGTCCGGCTCCTTCCTCCACCTGATCTCCTCGGGCACGCGCCCGCACGAGCGGGAGCTGATCACCTCCGGACAGAGCAAGATGTTCCAGATCGCCGACGAGCTCCGCGACAAGGACGAGGCCCTCCACTTCCGCACGACCGCCCTCGTCAAGCGCGAGGCGGACGTCGAGAACGCCGAGGCCTCGATCAAGCGCCAGAAGGAGGCGATCGATGAGGCCCGCAAGCAGCTGGACGACTTCGAGGCCGACTACCAGGCCCGCTCCAACGCGCTCATCGAGAAGGAGCACTCCTGGGCCGGGCAGATCGCCGAATTGGATGCTCGGAACCGCCTCCTGGAAGACCGCACCCGTGCGCTCGAGGTCCGCGAGCAGGACGTCACCCGGCTCGTCCCTCAGCTCTCCGGCCGGGAGCAGCGGCTGGTCGAGCGGGAAGGGGAGCTTACCAAGCGGGACGTCGAGGTAACCCAGCACGAGCAGGAGGTCGGCCGACGGGCCTCGGCACTGACCGAGACGGAGGCCCGCCTCGAGTCCCGCAAGAAGGAGCTCGACCAGAAGACCTCCGAACTCCTCCGGCGCGAAGGCGAGGTCGTATCGCTCGAGAGCGCGGCCAAGGCCGGCACGGCCATCCCGAGCAGCGCGCAGACCGACCTCGCGGACCGCGAGGTGAAGCTCGCCCAGTTCAAGTCCGTCCTGGAAGAACAGAACATCGCGCTCGGCCGCAAGGCCAAGGAGGTGCTCGAGAAGGCCCGCGTCGCCGAGGAGGGACTGCGTCAGGCGGCGGAGCGGGAGGGTGCCCTGGCGGCCCGCGAAGCGGCCCTACGCCAGCGGGAGGGGGACCTCGAGGAGGTCTCCAAGGCCGCGCAGGCCCGGCGTACGGAGTACGAGGGCGCGAGCCAGGGGTACGCCACCCGCCTTCAGGAGCTCGGTCAGAAGCAGGCGGAGGTGGCCCAGAAGGAGGCCGACGTGACCCGCACGCTGAAGTCCGTGACAGACCGGGAGACCGCCGTCTCCGCGCGGGAGCAACGGCTGCAGGCCCAGCGAGCGGAGCTCGCCGAGCGGGAGAAGAGCCTCACGGCCCGGGA
The DNA here is from genome assembly GCA_035501555.1 of Thermoplasmata archaeon. Lineage (GTDB taxonomy): Archaea > Thermoplasmatota > Thermoplasmata > Lutacidiplasmatales > UBA184 > Lutacidiplasma. The sequence continues at coordinate 8,117 of DATJWA010000016.1, forward strand.
ACTCCAGCTCGACGCGAACGAGGCCGAGGTCGGGTTGCGCCGGGCGGAGCGGATGCAGGGCGGAGAGGTTGCCGCAGGCGGTCTCGGCACGGTCGGTGGGGCCGGCCGGCCCGAAGGAGCTGGCCCATCTCGCGCGGGCCGCAGGAACCTGATCGGGACAACCATCACCGAGGCCCCCGTGGACGCCACCGCGGAGTCGGCGGGCATCCTTCGTCCCGCGGGGGCCGCGATGCATGCGGACCGCCTGCCCACCGGGATCTCCCGCTTGGACGACCTGCTCCTCGGCGGCCTCACGGACCGGGCGCACGTGGTCCTCCTGGGAGACGCCTTTGTCGGAAAGGAGATCGTGCTCTACTCGTTCATCGCCGAGGGGTTGAAGCGGGGCGAGCCCGCGCTCCTCGTGACCGGCGCGCGGTCCCCGGAGGAGGTCGCCGCGAGCCTCGGGGTCGTCCTTCCCCAGTTCAAGGAGTACGAACAGCTCGGCATGGTCACCTGGATCGACGCCTCGGGGGCCGGCCTCCCCGCGGCTCCTCGGCGGCTGGTCCTCTCCGGACCGGCGGACCGGGCCGGGATCCTTCAATCCCTCGTCAAGGTCTCCAAGCAGCTCGAGGACGACCACAAGGTCCCCTTCCGGGTCGGCTTCCTGGGCCTCACGGCCGTCATGAGCGGCGGGGACCCCCACGGAGGCACCTCCTTCCTGCAGAACGCGGTGGGGATCCTGAAGCTGCGTCCCGCCCTCGCGATGTATGCCCTCGAGGGAGGAGCGATCCCCGACGTCCAGGTCGAGGCGTTGCTGGGCCGTATGGACGGGGCGATCCTCTTCCGCCAGGACCGCGACAAGACGTTCCTGTCGGTGAAGGGACTCGGCGAGGTCCAGACCCACGACTGGGTGGAATGCCGGGCGACCAACCGGACCTTGGTCATCGGCTCGTTCGCGCTCGAACGGATCCGCTGACGCCGCGGCGGAGGGCTACGGCCCACCCGGCGACCCCGTATCGAGGTAGTCCCGACGGTCGGCGAGGTATGCGGGCGTCTCCCCCCGGAAGTACCGCGCGACGTTCTCGACCGCGGTCCGGAGGGCGAACTCCTCCGCGCCGGGGTAGGAGCTTGCCGAGTGGGGCGTGCCCAGGAAGTTGGGCAACTCGCTCCACGGGAATCGGGTCCCGAGAGTCCCGGCGACGTAGTCCTCGGACCACCAGACGTCCATCGCGGCCCGGAACCCCGGGTGGGACTTCAGGTGGTCGAAGAGGGCCGCTTCGTCCACGGTCCCCGCCCGGCCCACGTTGACGTAGACGGCGTCCGGGCGTATCCGGCTCAGCTGCCCGGCCCCCAGCGACCCCTTCGTGGAGCGGGTGAGCGGGCGCACGTCAAAGACCAGGTCCGCCTCGGCCAGGGCTTCGTCCAGCTTGTCGGCGGGGTAGGCCGCGTCCAGGTCGGCGGCCATCCGACCCGATCGATTCAGGCCGACTCGGCGTGTCCCGAACGGCTCGAGGCGCCGGGCGATCTCCCGACCGATCGCCCCATACCCTAGGATCAGGGCGGTCTTCCCACGAAAGGAAAGTTGGGCCGGAGCCGGACGGAGGCGCCCCTGGGAGATTAACCGGTGACCGGCGAGCAGCTCGTGGGAGGCGCCGAGCGCCAGGGCGACCGCGTGCTCCGCGACGTACGGCGCAAAGCCGCCGACGTTGCCCGCGAACCGGACCGAATCGGGGAACCGCTCGAACGGGAGACCGTCCAAGCCGGTGTAGATCCGCTGGACGAACGCAAGCCTCGGGGTGGAGTGAGGGTCGAAACCCCGCAGCTCCCGCTCCACCGAGCCGACCAACAGGACCTCCACGGAACCGAGCTCGGTCGGGACCGCCCCCTCGGCGTATCGCCAAGGGATCCCGGGCAGCCTCTCGGATAGGACCGCGTCGATGACCTCCCGAGGTTTGAGGGCCACCAGTAGCCGGGCCGCCGGGGCGCTCATGGCCCCCGGGATGCCTTGGGGGGGAAGAGGCCTACGCCGCCCGCGGGCCGGGCGGGACTACTCTTCACCCATTTGCCTGGGCTTCGGGATCACCCGGGGCTGCTCCTCGAGCGTCGGCATCCCGGTCTTCCCAGGTACGATGTCACAATCCTTCCAGTTCACGCCCACCGTGACCTGCGGGAAGGCGACCTTGAGGGTGTAACTTGCGAGCTTCCCGATCACGAGCCCTTGCGAGCCGGGGACCAGGTTCGGGTTCATCACCGAGAGGTCCCGGGTCAGGATGACCCGAGTCTTCCCGAAGACGATCTGCGCAAGCTCGCCCCGGTCCTCCATGGCCCCCGGCGGAGGCTGGGCGAGGGATAACCTTGGCGCGCGAGCCCATTACCTGCGCCTCGCCCCGCGGGTCTCCACCCGCGGTTCGGGGTGGCCGGCCAGAGTGTACCCCCTATGTCGACCCTTCCGGCGGACGGCGCGGCCGCTCCCCCTGCGCACCGCCCGGTCCGGGAATGGAACGGCAGGCCCGCCCGTTCCCTCGAGGGCGGCCCGGGTGACGTCCGGCCCGCCCAGGCGCTCGGATCGGGGGATTGGACCCCTTCCTGGGTTATACACCCCCTCGGGAGGCGGACCCCCCTTCCGCCCACGGTTTAAGTACCAGAAAGTCGTGCGCCGCCGTAACATGTCAGCCGCTGGCATGACCATGGAGACGGCGCACGGGATGGTCGACGCACCGCCGAAGGTGGAGGAGAAGCCGGAATGGTGGGCAAGTTCCGCAACCCTGGGTTTGTTTGGGTTCGGCATGACCACGATTCTGGCGGGCCTACAGGACGGAGGCTGGATTCTGTTCGGCTCCCTACTGTCGATGGCGATCTTCTTCGGAGGCTCGGCGCAGGTAATCGCGGGGGTGATTGCCCTACGCAAGGGCAACATGTTCGCGGGGACGGCGTTTACCTCATACGGTATGTTCTGGTTGGCGTTCAATAATCTCGCCACCGTCTACCTGTTTACGGGGTCAAGCCTCTCGGGGGCCTACGACGTCGCCGCATTCACCTTCGTCTGGTTCCTGGTGACGTTCGCCTTCCTGCTCTCGGCCCCGAAGCACGGCTGGGGAATCACGGCAGTGTTCCTCACCCTGACGATCGCGTTCATCCTCCTGACGGTACAGTGGTACCAGCTTGGTGCGGGGAACCCGTTCTCGCACAGCACCCTGCAGGCGGTGGGCGCGGAGATCATCCTCACGGGAGTTCTGGCCTGGCTGGTCGGCACCGCCGACCTGACCAACTGGAACTACGGTCGTAGGATCATACCCGTCTGATCGGACGACCGTCCGGGCCGGGCCAACCCTTTCCTTCTTCTCTTCCTACCCTCCCGGGGACGCGACGCCCCCCCCGCGAGTCCCTGCGGCTACGCTACACTGCGGGGGATGGCTTGGGGGACATGAGCAGCTGGAGACCCCCCCGAACCGCGAGGATCGCTAGGACGAAGAGGGGGACCAGGAAAAGGTCGGCGCCGGGCCATGGGACCCCCAGGGCCTCCCCGAACCAGAAGACCGCGAAGGTGAACAGCATGGAGGTGGCCAGCAGCTTCAGCCAGGGTACCTTGATCCGCCGCAGACGCTCGTGGACCAGAAGGGCCAGGACGACCAGAATCGCCCCAGCGACCAGGGCGCCCACCAGCGCGGAGAAGGCGTAGCCGGCCGCCGTGATGCCGAGCAGTACGACCACCGTCTCCACCGCCTCGACCGAGCCGACTGTGAAGCCGGTCCCGAACTGGACGGCCCCGGCGAGCTTGCCCGGCGGCCCGCTCCCCGGTGGGAGCGCCGCGCGCCGGTACGAGCGTAGGGTGCTCCGAAACAGGAACACCCCGAAGGCGGTCAACAGGAGCGCCGAGGCCCACAGGAGGTACGTCGGCGCGAAGACCCCCAGGAAGGCGCCCACCGCGAGCGCCAGCATGGAGACCATCGTGACGCCGGCGACCGCCCCTGCGGCCCCGGGCCGCGCCGAAGGATCGTCGGCGCTCACCGCCACTACAAGGATGACCACCTCGGTCATCTCGAGCAGGGTGATCAGGAACGCCGCCAGGAGGGCCGGTAGGTAGAGGGAGAGCGCCACGGTCCCGGACGGCCTAGCGGAGTTCCCAGGTCTGCAGGCCGGCCGTCTCGAGAGAGAAGTCGGTAACCGTCCCTCCGGATGCCTGGACGGCCCGGGCGACCTCCGCCCGGCGGGCGAAGTCGCAGAACAGCAGGATGTAGCCGCCTCCCCCGCTCCCGACCAGCTTTCCCCCCAGCGCCCCCGCCGCCCGGGCCCGCTCGTAGAACCGGTCGATCTGAGGGTTCGAGATTCCCTCCGTGAACTGCTTCTTGAGCTGCCACCCCTCGTCCAAAAGGTGGCCCATGGCGTCGATGTTCCCGCGAAGGAGCTCGTTCTTCATGTCGATGGCGAGCGCCTTGGTCGCGTCCAGGGCCCGGGCGGTCGTCCCCTCCTTGTGGGCGTAGCTTGCCTGCTGGCGCTCGATGATGTCCCCGGAGTAGTGGCTGGTGCCGGTGTAGCAGAGGAGGAGTCGGTAGGCGAGCTCGTTCGTGACCTCCGGGGAGATCTTGAGGGGAGTCACAATGGTCCGGGTGCTGTCGAACTCCATGAAGTTGAACCCGCCGAACGCGGCGGCGTACATGTCCTGCCGCCCGCCCTTCAGTCGCAGCTCCTGGCGCTCGATCCGGTAGGCGAGCTCAGCGACCTCGTAGGAGCTCCACGACTCGCGCAGGTACCGCTGGAAGACCCCGACCAAGGCCACCGCCATGGTCGAGGAGCTCCCGAGCCCGGTCCCTACCGGGGCGTCCGAGTGGAGGGAGAGGCGGAGCGACTCGCGTCGGTCGCTCCCCTTCGGCCGGAGCACATTCACCGCCGCTTTCACCAGGTCGAGCTCGCCGTTGTAGACCAGGTCCTCCGGCTTGGCGTAGTTAACCGAGAGATTGTAGTCCAGCGACTGGACTGAGACGGCGCCATCGTCCGGCGCGCCGGCCTCGAGGGTCGCATAAGCGTACCGACTGATCGTGCAGTTCAGCACGGCCCCTCCACGCTCCTCGGGGTACGGAGAGACGTCTGTCCCTCCACCGGCGAAGGAGATCCGTAGGGGCGCCTTCGCCCGTACGATCGTCATGGACGGAGTGCCGAGCGGTAGGAGCGACTTAATGATTCGGGCCGAGGAACCGGGCCGCGTTGACCGAGGCATTTATTCTCCGCGGGCGGCTCCCGCGGCCGTGACGCGCCGTTACCCCGGGCCCTCCCTCGCCGTCGACGCCGTCTGGATCCAAAGAGGGCGGGTCCTCCTCGTCCGTCGCGCGAACCCCCCCTTCCGCGGGGAGTGGGCCCTGCCCGGCGGGTTCGTGGAGTTGGGAGAGACGGTGGAGGCGGCGGTCCGCCGCGAGCTCCGCGAGGAGACCGGACTGGTCGGTCGGGTGGCCGGTCTAGTCGGGGTATACTCGGACCCTGGACGCGACCCCCGCAAGCACACGGTGTCGGTCGTTTTTGAGATGCGGGGCCGGGGGGGTCGACCGCGGGGCGGCGATGACGCGGCCCTCGCCGAATGGGTCCCCCTTACGCCCCGTCCTCGGCTTGCCTTCGACCACGGAAAGGTCCTCGCCGACGCCCTGGCGCGCCGGTCCGGCCCCGCCCGTCCTCGCTAGCGCCGATCGCACCCTACTTCTCGCCGGACCGGCTCGGTGCGATGCGGGCGGAGGGGGCCGAATGGGGCACATCGACCCCGCGCTGCCAGGAGAGGATGGCGGCTACGGCGAGCACTCCCGCCGACACGTAGAGCGCGTCGTGCAGGCCGACGAGGAAGGCGGGCGGGATCCCCCCGCTGAACGTTCCGAGGAACACCGCGTAGGCGATCCCCTTGGGCACGGCGGCCGTAGCGACAGCGAACGCGAGGACGAAGCTGAGCAGGGCGCCCATGTTCTGGAGGGTGCTCCGGAGCCCCGAGACCGCGCCGAGACGGTCGGGCGCGGCCTGGCTCATGATGGCGAGGTTGTTGGCCGGGAAGAACATGCCCGTCCCCATCCCGGTGACGAGGGAGATGATGGGGACCCACCCGAGCCAGGTGTGAACCCCGAGCAGGGAGTAGCTCCCGATGCCGACGAGCATGAGCAGGATCCCCCCGGTGGCAAGCGAGCGGGTGCCGGTCCGATAGGCGATACGCCCCATGAGCGGGCCCGCGATGGCCCCGACGCAGTAGCCGGGGATCAGCAGGAAGGACGCGTCCAGGGGGGTGAGGGCCCGGACGCCCTGAAGGTACAGGGTCAGGAGGAAGACGATCGAGAGGTACCCGAGGCTCTGGAAGAAGCCGGCGATGAGGGAAAAGGCGAGCAGGCGATTCTTCAGGTCGCGCACCTCGACCATGGGCCGCGCAACATGCAGTTCGATGTAGGCGAACACCGGAACGAGCGCGGCACCGAGGATCAGGTAGGCATAATTCAGGAGGGTTCCCCCGTAGATCGCGAGCTCGATCGCGCCGTAGGAGACCGCCCCGAGGAGGGCGGTCAGGGTCACGAACCCCGCCCAGTCGAACTGGGTCGGTGTCCGGGGGGTGACCGGGAGCACGCGGAGCCCGATGGCGACCGCCACGGCGCCGATCGGGATGTTGATGAAGAAGATGTACCGCCACCCGATGAGCGTAGTGATAACCCCGCCGAGGAGGATCCCGAGGACGGCGCCGACGCCCCAGCCGAGGGCGAGCATCCCGAATGCCATCCCCCGCCGGGGGGCCGGGAAGACGTAGGTGAGGATCGCGCTCGCATTGGCGAACAGGAGGGAGCCCCCGATCGCCTGGACGGCTCGCGCCGCCACGAGGAACTCCGCGTTCTGCGCCAGTCCGCACAGGAGGGAGCCGACCGTGAAGACGAGGAAGCCGCCGTTGTAGACCAGGGAGCGGCCCCAGAGGTCCCCCATCCGGCCCGCCTGGGTCGTCAGCGCCGCCCCGATAAGGATGTAGAGGAGGATCGCCCAGATGAGGACCGTCAGGGGAGCGGCGAGTTCCCGACCCATCGTCGGCAGCGCGAGGACGACGATCGTGCTGTCGATGGCGAACATCAACGAGCCGAGAGTAGTCAGCAGGAGGATCCAGCGCTCGCGGCTCGGGGTGAGACCGGGGATCGAGGGCAGGGAGGGTGCCCCGGAGTTGGTCGTCACTGCCGGCTCAGCCTCGAGCGGGGGACCTGCGGTCAGGGAGGGCATCGCCCGGTGGGGCGCGGGCGGCGAGCAGGATACGGTAGCTGGTTCGCATCGGCCGATCGAGCGACGCCCGCCCGAACTGGGTATACCACCCCGCTGTCGAAAGATAACGCTTGTCCGCGAAGCGTCAGCGCGGGGGTTCGGGTCTACGACGTGCGCCGCCATCGTCTTAATCCAAGACGAGGGTGGGGCGGGGATGCGAACGAGCGGACCAGAGCACCACCCGCGCGCGACGCTCCTCTCGGACTTCATCCTCGGGAGCCAGGACGGTCTGGTCAACGTCCTCGGGATCCTGCTGGGGCTCGTCATCTCCACCTCCGACGTCCGGATCATCTACATCGCCGCGCTCGCGGCGCTGGCGGCCGAGTCGATCTCGATGGGGGCGGTCGCCTACACGTCGACCCGGGCCCGCCGCCTGCTCTACCTGTCGGAAGAACAGCGGGAGCTCGCGGAGATGCGCGACCTGCCCGACATCGAGCGCGAGGAGGTGCGGGTGATCTTCCGGGACTGGGGCTACGAGGGCGAGGAGCTCGAGGAGCTGGTCCGGAAGATCGAGTCGAAGCCCAAGGCGATGCTCGACCTGATGATGGCCTTCGAGCTCCGTCTTTCCCCAGTCGCCGAGGACCAACCCCTCCAGAGCGGGCTCATCGTGCTCGGAGCCACGGTGGTCGGCTCCTTCATTCCCCTGGTCCCGTTCTTCGTGTTCCCGACGATGCTCCACCTCGCCGCCGTGATCTCGGTCATCGCGAGCGGAGCCATGCTGTTCGCCGTCGGCTGGTACGAAGCCCGGACGACGCTCGGAGTCACGTGGCGGAGCGGCCTCCGCATGGTCGTGATCGGACTGGCCGCCGGCCTCGGCGGGTTCGCGATCGGTCTCTTGGCCAACGCCCGGGTGATCTAAGGGGCGTCCCGGAGACCCACGGGTCTAGGAGGCGATCGGTCGGACCGAGGGCCGTCGTCCCAGGAACCAACCGGCGAACCGGGCGCGGCGGACCTCGTGCCGACGGCACTGGGTACACCAGACTACCCGCTCCGTGCTGGCGGCCAGCTCGGGGGTGTGGACGTGGTGCTCCTGCGCGTGACCGCACCTACGGGACAGGCAGGGGTGCGACCCATGCGGAGCCGGCGGGGCATGATACATGTTGACACGCATGCGCATTCATGCGTATTAAACTATTCGGTGCGGGCCGCTCTCGCGCCGGCCCCTCGTCCGTTGGGCGCGCTCCAGGGAGCGCCGCCGTCTGCGCCGCTACTTCAGCGCGCGGATCTCCTTGGCGATGTGAGCTTCCTTCTCCTTGTCGCTCAGCTCTCGCATGTGGAAGGAGATTGACAGGGTCCCGTTCAGCTGCACGCTCTCCGGGATGTACGGTAGCTTGAGGGAGAACTCCTCGAGCCGCACGTCGATCCGGCCGTGACGGTTGGCCAGGGCGTTGATCCAGTCCTCGAACGGGTTCGGGGTATGCGAGCTCGCGCCGGATGGAGGCATACGTGGCCGATGGCCCTCCACAGATAGGAAACTATCGAGTGGCGGGTCCGCTCTCTCTTCGTTCGATTTGTTAAGTAAAACCCGTATAAACGAACTCGGCGTCGGGGGCGTCGTGAAGCAGGCGCCCGACCGGGTCGCCCCGGGGTACTCGAGCCCCAAGCGCGCGATCCTCGAGCTGCTCAAGCAGCGCCCCGGCGCATCGCTCCAGGAGATCGCCGACGGCCTCGGGGTCTCGAAGGTGGCGGTGCTGGGCCATGTCCCGGCCCTCGAGGCCGAGGGGTTGCTGGCCCGAACCTACCGGGCGGGGCGCGTCGGTCGCCCCCGGGCCACCTTCCGACTCACCGATCGGGCCGCCGCTCTCTTCCCCCAGGGGTATACCGAGATGTCGCTCTGTGCGCTCGAGTTCATCGAGCGCCGGTTGGGGCCGAACGCCGTCACCGAGGTCCTTCAGGAGCGTGCGCACGAGCTCGAGGACCGTCATCGGGCCCGCCTCCGTAAGGCTGCGCTCCAGGACCGGGTCGTCGAGCTGGTTCGTATTCGGACCGAGGGCGGCTACATGGCCGAGACCGGCGGGCGCGCGCGGGGGACCTTCGAGATCCGGGAGCACAACTGTCCCATCCTGGCTCTGGCGGCACGATTCCCGGCCGCCTGCGAGACCGAGCGTCGGATGTTCGAGCGGATGCTGGAGGCCCGGGTGGATGTTCAGCACCGGATGGCCGCCGGCGACTCGGTCTGCCGGTTCCTCATCCGACCCAGGAGGGCTTCCGCATGAACGCCCACCCGCCCGCGGATACCCGGCGGCAGGGGATCGCCTTGGTGACCGGCGCGAGCCGGGGACTGGGCGAGACCCTCGGAGGATTCCTCGCCCAGGAAGGCTTCCACCTGATCGCGACCGCCCGCGGGGCGCAAGCGCTCGACGCGGCGACCCGGACCTGGAGGGCGCAGGGCGGGTCGGTGGAAGCGCTCGCGGGGGACGTGACCGACCCGGTGCATGTGGCCGCGCTCCGCGCTCGGGTGGCGTCCCGGGGTCGGTTGGACCTCCTGGTCAACAATGCCAGCGAGCTCGGGCCCAGTCCCCTTGTGGAGCTCTCCCAGCTCTCGCTCCCCGAGTTGCGCCGGGTCTTCGAGGTCAACGTCGTCGCTCCGCTGGCGTTGGTGCAACAGCTGTTGCCTTGGCTGGAGCGGGCGGGCGGGCAGGTGGTCAACGTCTCCAGCGACGCGGCGGTCGGTGCCTACCCAGGGTGGGGAGGGTACGGTGCGAGCAAGTCCGCTCTGGACCTGGTCTCCCGAACGCTGGCCGAGGAGCTCCGGGGCCGGGGGATCTCGGTCGTAGCGGTCGACCCGGGCGACATGCGGACCGCGATGCACCAGGCGGCCTCGCCGGATCAGGACATCTCCGACCGGCCACTGCCCTCCGTCACCCTCCCCTTCTGGGCCTGGCTGCTCCACCGGGACCCCGCCGACGTCTCCGGCCAGCGATTCCGGGCCCAGTCCGACCGGTGGGAGGTCCCCCCGTGATCTCACCCCTCGCGTCGCCGCCCGGCTTTCCCATGGGCCGGGAGGCGGACCGGACCCCCGAGGAGCGCGGCCTCGCTCGGGACGAGGTGCGGCTGCTGGTGTCCACCCCCTCGAGCGACACCGACCACCGCTTCGGGGAGCTTACGCGGCTGCTGAGGGCCGGCGACCTGTTGGTCGTGAACGAGAGCGCGACGTTACCGGCGAGCCTACCGGCCCGCGGCGAGCCCGGAGCGTTCTGGGTGAACCTGTCAACCGAGTACGGTCGGGACCTGTGGCTGGCCGAGCCCCGCTGGGGTCCGGCCCGACCCGGACCCCTCCCCATCCGGCCGGGGATGACGCTGGAGGTCGCGGGGCTTCCCGCCCGGTGGGTCGCCCAGTACCCGGGCGTTTCCCGTCTCGGCTTCCTCCGGGTCCCCCCGGACTTTTCGGTGGCGATCGAGCACTATGGCCGTCCGATCCGGTACGGTTACGTCGCCCGAGACTACCCCCTCGAGACCTACCAAACGATTTTCGGACGTGTACCGGGCAGCGCGGAGATGCCCAGCGCCGGACGCCCGTTCACCCCCCGGCTGCGAGCGGCCCTGGAGCGTGCCGGGGTCCGGTTCGCCCCCATCCTGCTCCACACGGGGGTCTCGAGCCTCGAGCTCGACCCGGACCGACCGGCCGACGTCCCGGTGTATCCGGAGCCGTTTGTCGTTCCTTCGACCACCTGCGAGGCGATCGCGGAGGCCCGGGCTGGAGGCGGGCGGGTGATCGCGGTGGGGACCACGGTCGTACGCGCTCTGGAGAGCGCAACCGACGACGGGCGGCTTCGGGCCGCGCGTGGCTTCACCTGTCGATATCTCTCGCCCGCGCGCCCGGTCTCGACCGTGGACGGTCTCCTGACCGGATTCCACACCGCCTCGTCGACGCACCTCGCCTTGCTCGCGAGCGTCTTCGGCGTTCGACGACTCGAGCGAGCGTACGCCGCGGCCGCCGAACGTGGATACCTGTGGCACGAGTTCGGGGACAGTCATCTGCTCCTCCCGCAGGAGGGGCTCGGCCGGCAGCCTAGTCCTTGGATCCGCTGAGGCCAGCCCGCGCCCGCAGTTGGTGGTAGAACCCACCGAAGCTCGTCGCGGTCGGCGCCCGGAGGCCCTGGTTGCGCAGCTGCTCGCGGACCTCCTTCGGCCCCTGCCGCAGGTCGAGGATCTTCGACGTGTCGTACTTGTACTGGAAGGTGCCCGCGGGGCCGCGGGGGAACCCCTCCCAGTCGCGGGGCGTCGTGGGGCGGAGCTCGGAGGGGCGTTTGCCGTCGGCCGGCATGAAGCCGGGCAGCATGAGGTGCTCCTCCGTCAGCCAGAGCATGGTCGCATCCCGCATCGCCTGCTCGGTCGTCTCGTCGAGCGCGCCGGGCGCGACCTGGGAGCGGACCCATCCGACGAGCGCGTCGAAGGTCTTGTCGGCGTTCTCCTCGAGCATCTGCAGGACCGCGAGCCGGATCGCGCTGCGCCGGAGCTGCTCGATCCCGGTGTCGCTGAGGCGGTACTCGGAGGAGAGCCCGAGCAGGCTCTCCGAGTTGTCCGGAAGCTCCTTCAAGGAGAGGAGGAAGAGGGGCGCCGGCGGCTCGTCCGCCGCCACGTGCCACAGCGAGAACTCTCGGCCGTTGGTCAGAAGGACGAGCGGGACCTTCGCATGCTTGGCCTGGGCGGCCATCTCGCCCATCTCCGTGACGTTCGCGGTCCGCTCCCGGACGTCGAGGAGAAGGCGCGGCTGGCCCTCGGCGTTGAAAAGCGCGTAGTCGGCGTGGCCCTCGCCCGGCTTGATCGGGAAGTCGAGGTAGACCTGCTTCTTGTCGTCGAGGTCCCAGCCGAGGGTGACCAGGAACGGGTTGACGATCCAGTGACGGATCTGCTGTTCGGTAACCTCGGGGACATCCCGGAGCACCTCGCTTGCCACCTGACTGAAATCCGAGAGCCGCCGGCTCAGGTCTACCGCTTCCATCGCGTGCCGGATGGGCTGGCCCCCGCCTTAAACCTAACTCTGCTGCTAGCGACGCCGACCTTGTCGGGCCCTCGACCCCGAGGGCGCGTGGCGAGCGGTCTAGGTCGCGGTGCCGCCCCGCGGGGGCGATGGTCGTGATGGCCGGAGGCGGGTCGCCTCGGATTGGACGAACCCCTCCACACCCTGGAGGGGACGTTCGAGGCCCTGGTAGGGGGCCAGCCCAAGGCGGTCGGAGACCAGCCATTCCACCTCGTAAGCGTAGAGGAGCGAAGAGCCGACGGTCTCGAGGAACCGGGCGAGACGGACCCCGTTCCGGGGGCTCATCCGGAGGTATCGGGGCGGGAGGCGGAGGGTGCCGAACAGGAAGTCGGTGAGGTCCCGATACCTCCACCGGGTCGGTCCTCCGACCTCGACCACACCCCGCCGGTCGAGGGTCGACTCCCGACGGACGATCGAGGCTACGTCGCGGGCGGCTACCGGACTTACGTGGTACTCCCCGTCCCCGAACATCGGGAACCGGTGCCACCGGGCCATCGTCCGGAGCATCACGGTCAGGAGGACGTCCCGGGGGGCGAACAGCATCGTCGGACGAAGGATCGAGTAGCTGAGTCCGCTCGCGGCCAGGGTCCGGTCGACCTCGCGCTTACGGACCATGTACGGGAGTTCGGTCTCGATGTGGGGGGTTGCCTCGGGGACGCTGAGATGGACGAACCGCGGGACCCCCAGGCCCTCACAGGCGCGGATCAGTCGTTCCAGGCCCTCCGCTAGCGGGCGAAATCGTCGGTCCGGGCCCGCGCGATACCACGCGACGGTGACGACGAGGTCGACGTCGGCGAGCAAGGGGCGCCAGTCCGCGACCCGCGCAACGTCCGCGGGGATCCACTCGACGCCCAGCTCGGCTTCTCGGGCCGACGGGTGCCGGTGGACCGAGCGGATCAGATGGGTCGGATGGAACTCCTCGAGGAGGTGGCGGCCCGCGAGTCCCGAACCGCCCCCGACCAGAAGGAGGCGCGGTCGGGACGCAGTCGTCCCCCCGCGGCTCATGCGACCGGACCGGCCAGCGGGGGCTCGGACGTCGCGGGCCGGACCGATGCGCTCTCGGCCGCGGCACGGTCGAGGGCCTCGAAGTGCCGGACGAACGCCGGCTTGACGTCCGCGACCGTGACGGCTCGCCCGGTCTCCTTCGCGAGCGAGGTCATCACCGGCCCGTCGAACCCGCAGGGGTGGAACCGCTCGAACGGAGCGAGGTCGACGTCCACGTTGAGGGCGACCCCGTGGAACGTCACCCAGCCCTCGACCGCGACCCCGACGGAGGCGATCTTCCGGCGCCCGTCGACCCAGACCCCCCGGCGACCCGGAACGTGCTGGCCCGTGACGCCGTACTCCGCGACGGTCCGGACGACGGTCTCCTCGATCTCGCGGATGAATCCGCGGACGTTCCGCCCCCGCGGCCCGAGGTCAACGACCGGGTAAGCCACCAGCTGTCCGGGCCCGTGGTAAGTCGCCCGACCGCCCCGCTCGACGGCGACCACGGGGAGCCCGCTGCCGGCCGCTGCGCCATCATCCCCCTCGACCCCGACGGTAACCACCGGCGGGTGCTCAACGAGGATCAGGGTGTCCGGGACCTCCCCTGCCCGCCGGGCTCGGACGGTCTCCCGCATGGCCTCGAGCGAGTCGCGGTACTCGCGCAGACCCCAGTCAGCGACCCGCAGCATCGACCCGCCTCCGTGCGACATGCATCGGCTCGCCGAGCCACAGAAGGGCGACCTCCGCGACGGCTTCCGCGAAGGTCGGGTGCGGATGGATGGTGAGAGCGAGGTCCCTCACGGTCGCCCCCATCTCGATCGCGAAGGAGACCTCGGTGATGTACTCGCCGGCGCTCTCCCCGGCGGCGTGGGCTCCGAGCACCCGGCCGCTTGCGTCGTCGCCCACGAGCTTGATCCAACCGGTGGTGGCGTGGTTGGCATGCGCGCGGCCGAGGGCGGCGAAGGGGAACCGGGCCTCCCGCACGCGCATCCCCTGAGATTCAGCGTCGGCCCGGGTGAGGCCGACGCTCGCGAGCTCGGGCGTGGTGAAGACGACCGAGGGCATCGCCTGGAACTGGAAACGCGTGCTAGCTCCCGAGATCGCCTCGGCCGCGACCACTCCCTCTCGGTAGGCCTTGTGGGCGAGCATCGGGGGGCGGGCCACGTCCCCGACCGCGTAGATGTGGGGCTGGTTGGTCCGCATCTGGTCGTCCACGGAGACGAACCCCGACTTCGGGTCGACGTGCACGCCGGCCTCTTCAAGCCCGAGGTCCCGGCTGGCGGGGCGTTTGCCCACGGTGACAAAGAGACGTTCGGCATCCAGCGACTCCCGACCTGCGGGCCCCTCGACCAAGAGCCGGACGCCAGTCGGCAACCGCTCCAGGCCCACCGCCTTCGTGCCCACCCGGACCTTGACCCCGAGTCCCTCGAGCGCCCGGGTCACCTCGCGCGACAGGTCCGGCTCCATCCCCGGAAGCAGCTGGGAGAGCAGCTCGACTATCGTGACCTCCACACCGAGGCGCGCCAGGAACTCCCCGAGCTCGAGCCCGCTGACCCCCCCGCCGAGCACGAGCAGTGAGCGGGGGAGCGTCTTCGCGTCGAGGAGCTGCCAGGCGTTCAGGATGACCGTCCCGTCGGTCTCGAACCCAGGGAGCACCGTGTGGACCGCCCCGGTGGCGATGACGGCCTGCTGGAAGTCGACCCGTTCGTGTCCTCCGTCCGGGGCCTCGAGGTCGATCGACGTCGGACCCGTGAATCGGCCCTGGCCCCGGAGCACGCTCGCGCCGGCCGCCTTGAGCAAAGTCGCCACCCCCTCCCGCTCCTTCGCGACCACCCCGTCCTTCCAGCGGACGGTCTGCTCGAGGTCGAAGGACACCCCTTCCGCCTTCACCCCGAGGTCGGCGCCTTCGGAGCGGAGGTGGTGGTAGAGGAGGGAGGCGTGGATCAGTGCTTTGGAAGGGATGCACCCGCGGTTGAGGCACTCGCCCCCGAGCTCCCCCTTCTCGACCAGGAGGACTTTCTTCCCGAGCTGGCCGGCCCGGATCGCCGCCATGTAGCCGCCCGGTCCGCCACCGAGGACCAGCACCTCCGTCGCCCGGGAGTACGTTCCCGCCATGGCTACACTCTCACCCGCCGCTCGGGGAGGTTCCCCGGGCATAGACATCTTCGGTCAGGGACACGGGAGCCGGCGGAGGGGTGTCTTCCGCCGCCGCGATCGCACGTCGCACCTGTTCGTCGGCCTCCGCCTTCATCGCCTCCCGGGTCTGGGGAGTGAGGAGGCCCGCCGATGTCATCCACGCCGCCAAGCGCTCGACCGGGTCGTGGGCGACCGCCCGGGCGGTCCAGTCCTTCGGCTGGTAACGCGTCGGGTCGTCCGAGCTCGAATGCGCGGTCATCCGGTAGACGAGGAACTCGAGCAGCGAGGGTCCTTGACCGGAGCGGGCGGTCTCGAGGGCCGAGGCGAGGGCCCCCATGACCGCGACCAGGTCGGTCCCGTCGACCTGGCGGCCGGGGATCCCGTAGGCCGCCGACTTCGCCGCCAGGCTCGGGGAGGCCGTCTGTTTCGTGACCGGCATCGAGATCGCCCACTGGTTGTTGACGCAGCAGAAGACCACGGGGAGCTTCCAGACGGCCCCCATGTTGAGACCGGCGTGGAAGTCGTTGGCGCTGGTCGCCCCGTCGCCGAAGAACGCGACCGAGACCCCGAGCTTGCGCTGCAACTGGATGGCGTAGGCGACGCCCACGGCGTGCGAGATCTGGGTTCCGATGACGGACGACATCGAGACGTAATGGACGTCCGCCGCGGTGGGGTGGCAGGGCATGTTCCGCCCGCGCGCCGCGTCCAGGTCGTCCGCGAAGAGGTGGTGCGCGTAACCGACCAGAGAGTGCCCTCGGACCAGCGCGACGAGCTGTTCGCGGAGGCCGGGGAAGATCCAGTCTTCCGGACGCGTGACGAGTCCCGCGCCGACCGTCACCGCCTCCTGGCCGGTCGCCGCGCCGTAGAAGCCGACCCGTCCCTGCCGCTGGAGTCCCTGCATCCGGGCGTCCAGGGCCCGCCCGAGCGTCATCCATCCCAGGGCGAGGCGCAGCGTGGTGGGCCATTCCGGGCCGAGCCTCGCTGCGACCTGGGCGGGGGTGTAAGGCAACGGAGCCGTTTCGACCCGTGCGGCCACGTTCATGCCCCGGCGGAACTTTCCTCGGGCGGCGCCGAGGTCGTGCCGTGCATCAGGCCATCTCGGCGAAGAGTTGGTGCGGGTCCTCGAGGTAGGACTTGACGGTCGCGATGAACTGCGCGCCCTCGATCCCGTCGAGGAGGCGGTGGTCGAGCGAGATCGAGAGGTTCATGAGGTCGGCGGGCCCGATCGAGCCGTCGGCGCGGTAGACGGGGCGGCGGAAGATCCGATGGACGCCGAGGATCCCGACCTCGGGATAGTTCAGGATCGGCGTAGCGAGGACACCGCCGAGGGCCCCGAGGCTCGTGATGGTGAACGTCCCGCCGGTCAGCTCGGCCCGGGTCAGCTTTCCGGCGCGCGCCCGCTCGGCGAGCTCTTGGATCTCGCGGGAGAGCTGGAGGATGCTTCGGGTCTCGGCGGAATGGACCACCGGGACGAGCAGCCCGTCCGGTGCAGCGGTCGCGATCCCGATGTTGTAGGTCGAGTGAAGCACCAGCTCGTTCCGCTCCTCGTCGAAGGTGGCGTTCACCCGGGGGTGGGCCCTCAACCCGGCGACGACCCCCTTGATGATGAACGGAAGGTAGCTCAACCGAACGCCCTGCTGCTCGACGTGCTTGGCCATCCGGTCGCGGACCCGGACCAGCTCCGAGACGTCGACCTCCTCCACGTAGGTGAAGTGCGCCGCCTTGTGCTTCGACTCCGCCATGTGGTCGGCGATCGCCCGGCGCAGCCCTCGGATCGGGATCCTCTCGGTGACGTCGGACCCGCCCGACGGGGGCATCGCGGGGGAGGGCGAGCGCGGGCCCGAAGGAAGGCTCGCAGGCTGTGCGGGAGGGCTGGGCCGTGCGACCTCGGCCGTGGCCGCCGCGTTGAGGTCTGCTTCGACGATTCTGCCGCCAGGTCCACTCCCTGAGACCCGGCTCAGGTCAATCCCGCGTTCCGCCGCAAGTCGACGAACGAAGGGGGAAGCGAGGACGGGACCCCCCGCCGCGGGCACCGTCGGAGGGGAGGTGGATCCCGGAGCCGAGGGCGCTGCAGGCGCCGTGGTCACCGGTGGGGATGCGGCCGCGGGACTCCCGGCCACGGCCGCTCCCTCGACCTCGATCGTGACGAGAAGGCCTCCCACCTTGACCTTCTCGCCGACCTGGGCGTGAATCTTCGCAACGCGTCCGGCCTTCGGGGAGGGGATCTCGACGTTCGCCTTGTCGGTAAGGACACTGACCAGGGGCGCGTCCTCCTTGATCGGGTCGCCCTCGTGCACGAACCACTGGACGACCTCGCCTTCTGCCACACCCTCGCCGATGTCGGGGAGCCGGAACTCGAATGCCACGGACGCTCACCCCGCCTTCATCGTCGCTCGGACGGCGTGCACCACCCGGTCCGCGTTCGGGAGGTAGAGATTCTCGAGCGCGTAGGGGAACGGTGTGTCGTACCCCGTGACCCTCGCCACCGGCGCCTTGAGCGAGTACAAGGCTTTCTCCGCGAGCAGGGCGGCGAGCTCTCCGCCCACCCCGCAAAACCTCGCGGCTTCGTGGACGATCACCGCTCGCCCGGTCTTCTCGACCGACGAAAGGAGGGCCGCTTCGTCCAGCGGGACGAGGGTGCGCAGGTCGAGAACCTCTGCCGACACGCCATCGCCCGCCAGCTTGTCGGCCGCCTCGCTCACGACGGGGACCATCGCACCGTAGGCGATGAGTGAGACGTCGTTCCCCTCACGTACCTGGCGCGCCTTCCCGAAGGGGACCCGAACATCGCCCTCCGGAACCTCCCCTGAGACGGAACGGTAGATCCGCTTTGGTTCGAGGAACATGACCGGGTCCTCGTCGTGGACCGCGGTCAGGAGCATCCCCTTTGCGTCCGCGGGGGTGGAGGGGATGACCACCTTGAGCCCCGCCGTGTGGCAGAAGTAGGCCTCGGTGCTCTGCGAGTGGTAGAGACCGCCGCGAATGCCGCCGCCGTACGGACTGCGGATCACCACGTGACAGGGATACTGGCCGCCCGAGCGGTATCGGAACTTCGCCAGCTCGCTGACGATCTGGTCGAACGCCGGGTAGATGAAATCGAGGAACTGGATCTCGGCGACCGGCTTGAGCCCGTAGAGCGCCATCCCGATCGCGGTGCCGATGATCCCGGTCTCGGACAGCGGGGTGTCGATGACCCGGCTCTCGCCGAACTCCTTGAGGAGCCCGTCCGTGGCCCGGAACACGCCGCCGTTCACCCCCACATCCTCCCCCAGCACCAGCACGTCGGAGTCCCCCCGCATCGCCTCGTGGAGCCCTCGGTTCACGGCTTGCACGAGCGTGAGCTCGGTCACGGCCGCACCACCCCCTCCCGGAGGAGCGCGTCGAGCTCCGCACGCTCTTCGCTCAGTCGAGGGGTCGGAGCCGCAAAGACGTCGTCCAGGAAGGACCCCGGTTCGACGGGGTGGACCTTTTCGGCCAGTTCGAGCGCCCTAGCCACCTCGGCCCGAGCGGCCTCTACCATCATCTTGTCGCGGGCGTCGTCCAGCTGGCCCGCCGCCACCAGCTGCTCCCGGACCCGCTTGACCGGGTCGTTCTCCTTCCACTGGGCCACCTCCGAATCCATCCGGTACCGCCGGGGATCGTCGGAGGTGGAGTGCGGTCCGAACCGGTAGACCTGGGCCTCGATCAGCGTCGGCCCCTCCCCCCCGAGCGCTCGCCGACGCGCCTCCACCACCGCGCTGTAGACGGCGTCGAGGTCGGTCCCGTCGACGACCACGCCCGGAAACCCGTAGGCCTGCGCCTTCTCCGCCAGCGTGGCGCTGCGGGTCTGTTTCTCCCGAGGAAGGGAGATCGCCCACTGGTTGTTCTGGCAGAAGAAGACCGTCGGCGCATGGAACACACCGGCAAAGTTCAGCCCGGCGTGGAAGTCGTTCGAGCTCGTCGCCCCGTCGCCGAAATACGCGATGGTCGCGATCGGGTCCTTGCGGTGGCGCGCGGCCATTGCCGCCCCCACGGCTTGGGTGATCTGGGTTCCGATAGGGCTCGACGCGCTGACGAATCGAAACTGCCGGAACCCGTAGTGATTCGGCATCTGACGGCCTTTGCAGAGGTCGCTGGCGTTTCCCATGAACTGGTCCAGCAGGAGCTCGAGCGGTACCCCACGCGCCAAGGCGACTCCTAGCTCCCGGTACGCCGGAAAGACCCAGTCCTCCTTCGTAAGTGCGAGAGCGCTCCCGACCTGCGCCGCTTCCTGGCCGGAGGCGGGGACGTAGAACCCGATCCGGCCTTGTCGCTGGAGCGAGATGCATCGCTCGTCCGTCGCACGCGAGAGCAACATCGCGCGGTAGGCGGCCAGCCGCTCGGCCGGCCCGAGAAGGATGGTGGAGCCGCCGCTCTTCGAATGAGGGGCCGGGGCAGCCTCTCCGCTGCTCATCTGACGACCGACAGAGGTCCGCGATATAACGATAGAGGGGATTGAGCGAAACGGGCCAAGGCGCCTGGGGTCCCGGACGCTCGGCGACCGGGAGCCAGTTGGCTCGAGCGGCGGGTGGAACGGCTCTCGATAGGACCGTTGCGCGCTCCGCTCGCGGGTCCAAATACTTATACCGGCGGTGTGCTCGCGGCGCCTCCCCATGAGCGACGACCCCGCCATCGAAGTCCACGACCTCGTCCGGGTGTTCGAATCCCGGAAAGGGTTCCTCTTCAGCGAGGTGCAGCGGACGGAGGCCCTCAAGGGCGTGAACCTGAGCGTGGGCACGGGCTCGATCTTCGGGTTGCTGGGACCGAACGGCGCGGGCAAGACCACCCTCGTCAAGATCCTCTCGACCCTGCTGCTGCCGACGTCCGGCATGGCCCGCGTGCTCGGCCGGGACGTCACGAAGGAGACCGACTGGCTCCGCCCTCGCATCGGCCTGGTCCTCGGCGGCGAGCGCGGTGTGTACACCCGCATCAACGCACGCGAGAACCTTCGGTACTTTGCCGACCTGTACGGAATCCCGGTGCACGAGCGGGAGCGACGCATCACGGAAGTCCTGGAACGGGTCGACCTGACCAGCGCGGCGGACCGGCGAGTCGAGGAGTACTCCCGAGGGATGAAGCAAAAGCTGCACATCGCCCGCGGGATCCTCCACCGGCCGGCGATCCTCTTCCTGGACGAGCCGACGATCGGTCTCGACCCGAAGAGTGCCCGCGAGACCCGAAAGCTCGTCCGATCGCTGATCCAGGACGGGGTGACGATCCTGCTGACTACCCACTACATGTTCGAGGCCGAGGAGCTCTGCCCCGAGCTCGCAGTCCTATCGAAGGGCACGATCGTCGCCCACGACACGATCCCCGGCCTGCGCAGTCGCGTGGGCGGAGACCGGACGATCGAGGCCGAGGCCTACGGGTTTGAGGACCGGGAGGTCGAGGCCCTTCGCGTCCTTCCCGGCGTCTCCAAGGTAGCGAGCGAGGAGTACGGACCGCGGACGCGGCTCACGCTCCGCATGCGCACGAACGCGACGCCGATCGACGCCGTCCGGACGGCGCTCCGGGACCATCCGGAGCTGACGGTCCGCGAGCGCCGAACCTCGGTCGAGGACGTCTACTTGGACCTCGTGGAGGAGGAGGCGAGCTGATGGCGCTGGCCAGTGGAGAGGTCTCGCGGGCGCGGACCACGGTCGCCTCGCTGCGGCTCGCGTTCCTCCAGTTCATGGCCGACCCTCAATGGTTGGTCCCCTCCATGATCGCCCCGGTGATCTTCGGGCTGGTCTCGTTCGAGCTGTTTCGTGGGGCCGGCCCCTACTTCCTCACCTACGCGATCCTGGGGGCCGGCATGATGAGCATGTGGGGGCAGACCCTCTACGGGAGCGGCTGGGCGACCGGCCAGGACCGGGAGTTCGGCACGCTGGAGCCGACGATTCAGTCCCCCAGCGCCTACCTCTACGTGGTGCTCGGGCGGATCGTCTGGAACGTCGTCGTGGGCCTCCTCGGGGGCTTGATCGTCTACCTCGTCGTGGTCATCGCGGCCGGGGGACCCCCGGCGCTTCCCGACCCGGTCGCGTTCGTTCTGCTGTTCCTGTTCGTCATGGTCACGCTCTCCAGCGTCGGGGTCCTGCTCGCCGCGGCCTACGTCTACACCCGGTACGCCGGCTTCATCCAGAACATCGGCGAGTTCGCGTTCTACGTCGGGACCGGATGCATGTTCCCGGTCGTCCTCCTCCCGTTCTGGACCAACCCGATCGCTCTCCTGTTTCCCCCGACCTGGGCCCTCGACGCCCTCCGCTACGTTTCGATCCCCGGGTACACGGGCTTCGGTTGGGGCTGGCAGGTGGACCTGCTCGGGGCCGTCCTGACGACGGCCGCCTACGCGGGCATCGCCGGGGGGATCTTCCATCGGGTCGAGCGCCATGTCCTCGAAGTCGGCAACCTTTCCGAGTACTGAGGGAACGTGACGACCGCAAGCGCGAGCGCAATCCCGCACCCCCGGTTCTGGAGGACGTTCTGGGCGAACGCGGTCCTGGCCCCTCGAACGAGCCTCGGGTTCATGCGGATCGACTTTGTGCTCGGGACCGTCTTCGTCATCCCTCTCACCCAGATGGTCTTCTTCGCGTTCGTGGTCGCGCTCGGCGGCGGCGGCCAGTCCGAGATCGCGTTCACCGCGATCGGGAACGCGGTGGCGACCGTCACCTACTCGAGCGTCTTCTCGGTCTGCCAGACGACCGACTCCGAGAAGCAGCAGGGGACGATGGAGCACCTCCTCGTCTCCCCGGCGGGACGCCTCGCACTCTACTTCGGGCGAGGTCTGTTGCCGATCCTCGTCTCGCTCGCGACCGTCACGGTCGGGCTCGCCTACGCCGTCCTGCTCTTCGGGGTCTCGATCCCCGCGAGCGCCATCCCCGCGGTGGGGGTCTCGGTGCTCCTCACGGCGTTTGCGATGGTCGGCTTCGGCCTGCTGCTCGGGGGCGTCGCCCTCTACCTTCGCACGTCGATCATTCTCGGGAACATCTTCCTGTTCATCGGGTTGCTCCTCTCGGGCGTCAACTTCCCGCTCTCGAGCCTCCCCCCGGCGCTTCAGTACGTCGGCGATGCTCTCCCACTCACATGGGGACTGGCGGCGATCCGGGCGTCCATCTCCGGGGAGGCCCTCGGGTCGCTCGCCCTCTTGTGGGTAGCGGTCGCGGTCTCCGGGATCGTTTCCCTCGGCCTCTCAATGGGTTGCTGGGAGTACTTCGAGCGGCGCGCCCTGGCGACGGGGAGCATCGCCCGCTTCTGAGCGGCCCGGGGCAAGCTCCGCTGGACGGGCCGCTCGGGAGTATCACCGGGAAGGGGCTCTATTTGCGAAGAACCGCTGACGGCGGGGCCTATGCCTTAGGCTGGCTGGAGCACCCGGCTGACAACCGGGAGGTCGTCCGTTCAAATCCGACTAGGCCGATCCCGCGTCACTCCCCTCGGACCCAAGTCGCGGCCGTGGCCGCGACCTTCGGGAAGCGAACCCACGCCCCGAGGGGGATCACCCCGGCGGTCGGCGAAATAGTTAAGTACCCAACCCAACCCGGATGAGAAGGCTGGTGGCACTCATTCCGCCCGAGGGGGACCCTGCCGTAGTTGCCGGGGGCCGCCCTTTCGAGAACCCCAGTGTGTACGATGTCTACCGCTTCGACCGGCTCACGCGGGTCGAGTCGCAGGTGCTCCCGAGGTACCTGGCCCCCAGCGACCGAGTGCTGGACGTCGGTTGCGGCATCGGCCGGGTCAGCTACCAGATCGCGGGGAGCGTCAAGGAAGTGGTCGGCCTCGATATCTCCGAGACCGCGGTGCGACGAGCGGCCGACCGGAAGAGCCGGTCGGGCCCCTCGAACGTTTCCTTCTGGGTGGCCGACATCTCGAACCTCACCCTCGAGTTAGGTCGGTTTGACAAGGTGCTCATTCCGTACAACTCGATCGAGGCGATTCATCCTAGGGCCCGCCGACGGATGGCGCTCGGGAACGTCCGCCGCCTGCTCACCGACAACGGCCGACTGCTGTTCTCGATCCACAACCGGTTCTACGTTTCTCGACTCTACTGGGTACTCGCTCAAAAGCTCGGCATCGGCCAGGGCGGGGCCGGAACGGCCAGCGCTCCCGGGGATGCCCTGGAGTGGCCCTCTCTCATGATTCCAACACCCGACTCGTCCGAGGAGTATCCCGTCTACTTCTACTCCCTGGGGACGGCGAAGGAGGACCTCCGGGCGGCAGGCTTCAGGCTGTTGGAGTCGATCGCAATCGAGGACGAGAACCCGACCGTTCCGGCTGGGCTCAACCGGGGACGCTCGGGCCATCGGTTCGGACCGCTGATCCCCGGGTATTACCTCGTCTGCGCCAAAACCCAGGGGACCCGGGGTTAGTCGGACCCCAGCAGGCGCAGGCTCCGTGGCTAGCGCGAGCCCGGGGGTCTCGGTCCGCTGGGGGAGCTGCCCATCCCAACGGTTTTAGACCTCTACCTCTGGTCTCCGTGGGGCCCATAGCTTAGGCTGGCTGGAGCACCCGGCTGATAACCGGGAGGTCGTCGGTTCAAATCCGACTGGGCCCATCCCTCGGCATCGATTCACGGGCGGTTGGTACGTCACGCTGCGTTCCACCATGGCCGATCCCGAGTCGGGGGAGCCTCTGGAGTCCGGGGACGACCACCAGCGGTAAGCGGAGAACCTGTGCGGGCCCGACGGAACCTACGACCACCCTACCGATCAGATTCCCCCCGACCACTAGGGCCCATGGCGCTCTTTGTCGCCGAGCACCGCCCCCCCTCCGACCGACCCCCCGCAGGGCTCATCCTGCCGGACGGAAAGCGAATCGAGATAGCCCGCAGCTGGAGGTCGTTCACCCCAGTCCATCGGGTCCTCCCACCTCGGGACCAGGGTTCCAACAATCTCGGACGAAAATTCTGCGATGTAGAGCTCCCCCAGCCGAGGTCCGCGCGGATCCGATCGGGCGGAAACGGAGCTGGCCACCATCGTTCGATCCCGCGCGCTCTGGCCCGATCTGCCGCTGTGGTAAGAACGAGGAGTACGGCTGGCAGCTCCTCGGACATCGTAACTCTGCGCCGACGTCCGGGCCAGACTCCGTTAGCGACCTAGCGATCGATCCCCGTGTCGCAATCTGGGCGAACCAAAGTGAACGAGGTCTTCAAGGTGGAAGGGAGGAAAAGTTACCTGTTTGAGGTAGGGCCAAGGCCTCCCCCAGGAGGCGCGTCCATGCCGGGTGCGAGGGCGGCTAGCGCTCCCTGACCGAAGACGAGCCTAGCAAAGACAAGCGTCGAGCCTCGGATTCTAGTGCTTGGCAACCCGCAGGTTTTTCCTCAGTGCTCACGCTCGCCTTCGCCACGGACCGCCTTCCGCACGGTGCGACGTAGGTCCCTTCCCCCCGGAGACGCGGACTTCGCGGCCCCCCGTTCTCGCGGATACCCACGAGCTCCAAGACCCCGACCGAGGCGAGGGCCGCCCGCCCTAGCGGGGCTCGTTTGCGGGGCAATGGTCTCCCGCCCACCATCTGGAACAGGCTTGGCGAGATTGGCTCAGTAGCCACCGTCGAACGTGGCGTCGAGCGACTCACCCGGGGCGTCGTAGACCTCGAGGATGTTCCCATCGGGGTCCTCCACGTAGCCGACTTTGGCTCCTTTGGAGCCGGGTTCCACGTACTCGTGAAAGGGGTAATCCCGGTAGGGCGTCATATCGTGGACCCGCCCACCGAGCTTCTCGGCAGCCTCGAGGAAACCCGGAACGTCGTCTACCCGGACCCCGACGTGATCCAACGATTCTCCCGCCACGAAGGGAACCCCGAATTGGCCACCGTCAGGGTACCAATTCAGCTCGAGCTGTTGCCCGGTCTTCGGGTGTCGCAGCATCACGATCCGTGACTGGAGTTTCGGGTTCGCATGGTCCGGGACGATGGGAACCAATCCCAGGAGCTCTGCGTAGAACTTCGTGGACCGGTCCATATCTCGGACGCGAATACCGATGTAGGTCAGCAGCGCTTTCATTTCGCCCCGAACCGTCGTATGAGCACTTAACTGTCTAAGGGAGCAGGATGTGACCTCGCATTCGCCAGGGGAGCCTCGACACGTCGCCTAAGATTAAGAACGGCCGTGGCGATTCGGCCGATATGGAGGTCGAGTGCGAGACCATCATTTCCCGGTCTCGCGCCCTCGTGGCCAGTTACATGTTCGAACCCGCCAACGACACGCAATGGACGACTGGCGTGCTCGAGTGTCGGCCCCTCTCGCCGGGCCGGCTGCGACGAGGCTCCAGGGTGCGACGGACCGTGAAGTTCGGAGGGAAGGAGTTCGTGTACGAATACCTCGTCACCGATGCCTACGGAGACGAGTTTGTCGAGATGAAAGTGGAAGAACCGTTCCCCATGAGGATCCGGTACGAGTTACAGGACCGTCCCGAGGGAACCGCGGTCAGGATCCACACTAAGGGTGAACCGGCGGGATTCTTTCGCTTGGCTGCGCCCTTCCTGAAGGGGAAGGTCAGGAAGAATATCGCATCGGACCTTGCGAACCTCAAATCGCAGGTGGAGGAGCTGAGATCTAGCCCCGGTTGATCGGCTACCGAGCTAGGTCGAACCAGGCCATTGTGCATGAATCGAACCCACGCAAAATCTCGGACGAGACCTCTTGGGGAGCGATGGGCGCGCATCGGGCCAAGGGACCCCCGCTGGTTGATGCACACGCCTCCCGGAGGGGTGTGTCTCTCGGCATTCCTGGTCGTGAGGAACGCCCGGGGCGACGTGCTGTTCGGCCGTCCTCGAAGGCACAAGGCCTGGCCGGAGAAGGGGTGCGTGCCCTACTGGCGGCTGGGTTCGTTCGTGAAGGAAAACTCTTGGATACTTCCGGCGAGCCACCTGTTGATGGAAGAGCATCCCGACCGTGCTGCGAAGCGGATCGCGCGCTTCTGGGCGCACCTCCCCCACGCCCAACCGAAGCTGGTGACCCTCGATTCGAGTACCATGCCCACGGGCAGGTGGACCGGTCGAGGCACCCGCCGGAGGCGGGTCAATCACTGGGCCATTGGTTACGTCTACGAGGTGAGGAGTGACGCCCAACCCTCGCCCGCGCCCTGGTGGAAGGAGATGAGGTTCTTCCCCGTCTCGGAGCTTCGGTCTCTGAAGATCGGTCGTGCGCACCTCGACCTCTTGAAGTATCTCCTCAACGGCGGAAGTGGTTGAGGCAAAGGCTTCCCGAACGACCTCTTGCGCAGTGCTAGGACGATTCGTCGGGGACGGGAAAGAAGGCAGTCTTTCCCAACGGGCCAGGTCTGCGATCTGCGTCTCTCGAGACTGGGGTAGGTAACCTTTGATTCCCCCCACGTCTAATTATCCCGACCGTGCCATGGAAGCCTTACCGTGAAGTCGCCATCCAGCGAGCCATACCCAATTGAGAGGACGCCGGTCGGGCGCACCCTCAACCCCGGCGGAACCCCCCTCAGCATACGGATCGGCGTCCTGGGGAAGAAGTGGAGCTTGCTCATCCTCCGACAGGTCGCTAATGACGAACGGGCGAGCTTCAGCGTCCTCCTCCAATCCCACCACCGTCTGAGCCGGCGGATCCTTTCTCTGCGTCTCAAAGAACTCCAAGTGGAAGGGTATCTAGAGAAGATCATCTCCCACGCAAACTCCCGCAGGACCTCCTACATCCTTACGGAGAAGGGCCGGGACGCCCTTCCCTTGCTCCAGGCGTTCTCCTCTCTTGTGAAGCGGTACGGGGAAGGGGTCCCCGTGCTGAAGGGGCGCAACGTCCCCGTGGAAGATGTCTGTTTTGCCCACCCGGAGATTCGCTCCAGGGACACTTCGTCCCTGGGCACTGTGCCAGCGGGTCTTGATCCATTCTCGCACATGCCGCCAAAGGTAGCCATGTACAAGGACCACTGTGAGAAGTGCAGGACCGGCCTCGCGGCGGACTCGGAAGCCTACGTGTGTTCCTACGAGTGCACGTGGTGCCGCTCGTGCGCAGAGGGGTTCGGATGGCGGTGCCCAAACTGCCAAGGCAGGCTGCAGCCGCGTCCCAGATTGCCTCAATTCAGACCGCAGTCCAGGGACCCCAGAGCACCACGACAGGCCTGAGAACCGATTTTGGGAAGGGCTCTGCAGCCTTCTGGGCGCGGAATACAGTGAACATACTCTTCAGGAGGTCCTGGGACCTCGTTCGGCCCCGAAGATTCAGCGTGGAGAGCGCCTAGATTACACCGCTGCCGACAGCGCCGTGTCCGAGTTGGTCCCACCAAAGGAGCGAACCGGGATGGGTTATCACGGTTGTAGGTTCGCCAGTCTGGTCGAGCCCCGCGATGAGATGGTCCGTCTGGAGGTTGAACTGTGACGACTGGGCAACGATCATCTGGTAGACCGCTGGCTGCGGTCCCCGGGAGTCCGCGGCAGTCACCTTCGTGGTCTCTCGGCAAGTCATGAAAGCCATCCCGAGCATCGGAAGCACAGTCATCTCCTCGGCCTTCTCCAACTTTACTGATCGGTAGGCGTCGCGAGGTGCGCCCGCGCCTGAAACTGACGTTGGCTTCATTCCCGACATATCTTCCCTCGTTATCGATTCACGGGCGGTTGGGACGCGACGCTGCGCTCCGCGACGGCGGATCGCGAGTCGGGGGAGCCTCTGGAGTTAGGGGAGGACCTCCAGGGGTCCGTGGAGATTCTGCGCGGGCCCGACGGAATCTGCGACCACCGCTACCGATTAGATTCCCCCCGACCACGAGGGCCCATGGCGCTCTTTGTTGCCGAGCACCGCCACCCCGCCGACCGATGCCCCGCCGCCGATCCCCAGATGGCCCCGTTCCTCCTGGAACTCCTTTCGGCTCCGGAGGCGGCCAAGCACAACATCCAGATCCACGGCGACGCCGTCGCCCAGGGCGGTCATCACCTCTACCTCATCGTGGACGGACCGGACGAGCGGTCGGTCCGGGAGTGGCTCGCGCCGTTCGGCCAGGCAGGGTCCCTGGACGTGGTTCCCGCCTCCCACTGCGAAGAGGTCGTCGCGCGCGGGCAGTGCTGACGTCGCACCGTTCGCGCTGCCGCCGGGGGGGAGCCCCGACGGAGATGTTCACCTCAACTGTCGAGGGGAGCGCTGAGGAGGTCGCGGTCGATCCGCCCGCGTCCAAGATTTATGTGGAGTGCGGGACTTTTGTCCCGCAAGCGGCGGCCCCATGCACGTCGAGTCGCTTACCGTCCAGGCACGACCGGGTAAGGAGAAGGAACTCTTGGCCCACCTTCAAGCCCAGGCCACCCAGATGTTCAACGCCCTCGGGTGCTACGCCGCCTACGTGCTGCGCGACAGCCAGGGGCCGATCTTCACTCGGATCTCGTTCTGGGCCGACAAAGATGCAGCGTCCAAGAGCTTCCCCGAGGGCCTTACGGAGGTTCCGGCCGAATGGCGCGAGGGGAGACCCCAACACCGCACGTTCGAGTCTGCCGCCGGGCCCGGTTCGGGCTCACCTCTCGTGACGTACGTCGCGATCCGGGTGACCGACTTCGAGCGCTCCCTGCGGTTCTACACCTCGTTGTTCGGCTTCGAAGCCGTCGGAACCGTTCGCTCCCACCCGAGGCTCGGCTCGAAGATCGTCATGCTGCGCAACCCGCGGACCGGGCAACAGCTCGAGCTGAACTGGTATCCTCCGGGGTCTCGCTTTGGCACACCATACGTGGCCGGGGAGGCGTTGGACCACATCGGGGTCCGAGTGCCCGACCTGCCCAAGGTCATCGAGAAGGCCCGGGAGCTCGGTTCGGTCCCGGTGGACCTGAGGCCGTTCCTGGACCTGCCGTTCCAGAACGAAGCCGAGGGGATACGGGTGGCCTACCTCCAGGATCCCGACGGGAACCAGATCGAGGTGTACGATATCGCCGGGCTGTCGGTCGACGCGCCGTTTGGCGGGGGCTATTGACGGCGAAGGGTGACCTAGTGTACGAACGGCGCGACCACGAATAGCCCGACGATGAGGAGCACGACCACGCACCCGGAGAGCGCCGCCAGCAGACGCTCCCGGCCCCGGTAGAAGTCGACCGTGGCGTAGACCACCCGGGCGATGGTCACCGCGACCATGACGTAGATCCCGAGGGTGATGACCGCCGTCGGCTCCAGCACCACGAGACGGGCCCACAGGCTCCCGAACGAACCGAACCCGACGGCCGGCGTCGAGCTGAGGAGCGTCGACACCGTCTCCGAGGGGTTCTGGGCGAGCGCGGCGATCATCCCGACGAACGCGAGAAGGAAGAAGACCAGCACCCCGACGCGAAGGAGCCGGGCGGTCCGTTCGTAGACGGACGGTGGGAAGGTCGGGTCGTCCGGCAGGGACTCGAGGGTCGGGTCAGCTCCGCTCATAGGGAGAACGCCCCCCGAACGATCGTTTCTGCGGCCAGGACCACCAGGATTACGATGAAGACCCACCGGATGAGCTGATTCGTGAGCCCGGGGAGCAGTCGGCTCCCGGCATAGGAGCCCAGGGTCGTCCCGATCGCCACGGGAGCCGCGAGCAGCGGGAGCACGAGCCCTCCCGCGAACAGGACGCCGACCCCCGCGGTCGCCGTGACCCCCATCATGAAATTGCTGGTCGCGGTCGAGACCTTCATCGGGAGACGAAGGGCGCGGTCGAGCGCGAGGACCTTGAGGACGCCGCTCCCGATGCCGAAGAGGCCGGCCACGATCCCCGCCCCGAACATCACCTCGAGCGCCTCCGTCGTGTCTTGGCCCTGATAGCGGACCACCCGGCGGTGGACCCGATCAAGGTAGTCCCCGCTCAGGTGGAGTCGACGCGAGAGCGAATCTCCCCCGACCTCCGGGGGCTGCTCCTCGTGCCGCATGGCGATGCTACCGGGGACCGTCGCGATGAGGACCACGCCGAGGAGGATCAGGAGGACCGGCACGAGGCTCGTGTGCGAGAGGATGACGGTCGCCGTCGCCCCGATCAGGGCCCCGGGGACCGTCGCGATCTGCAGGAAATTCCCGATCCGCAGGTCGGTGAGGCGGTCGTGCACGTAGGCCGCGCCCGTGGTTGTCGAGGTGGCGAGGACGCTGACCGCGCTGACCCCGACCGCGAACCCGAAGGGGACCCCGAAGAACAGCACGAGGACCGGGGTGAGGATCACTCCCCCTCCGAGGCCCGCGAGACTTCCCAGGAATCCGGCGCCGGCGGCGATCGCGAGGAGGGCGAGCACGAGGACCAGGACGAGCATCGCCGAGGAACTCCGATCGGCCGGGAGGGGAACGGGCCCGCCGTAAATGAGGGATGCCCTCGGCCCGAGCGTTGGTTCTTATTGCCGGCTCCGGTCGGGCGGAGCGTGCCCGACGACGACCCGCTCGCTGTCTGTCCGTCGCCGCCGTACACGCCGCTCGTCGGAGGTAGGAGCTGACCCCCGCGGCCGCGACTACCCGCTCCGATCCAACTCGAGGACGAGGAAGGAGTGCCCGCGGACCGCCGCGGGCGTGCTCCCCCCGGTCAGCGTCCATGTCTCCGGCCGGTCCGACGCGGCCCTCGCGGGGGCGGGTCCTTCCGAGTGGAACCGCTCGCGCCACACCCCCGGGCTCTCTGGGCAGGAGAGCGGACGGGCGGTCGGACTCAGGTTGGCCAGCAGCAGGGCGGAGGCCCCCCGCCGCTCTCGACGGACCACGATCTGCCGTTCCTCCTCGCACGCCCAGGCCCGGACGCTCCCGCCCGGTGCGAGCGCGGGAAGCTCCCGGCGAAGTCGGAGCAACTCACGGACGAACCCAAGGTGCGCGCGCCCCTCTGGAGTGGTCGGCCGTTCCCAGTCGAGGTGGGAGCGGTCGAACGTTGCCGGGTCGGACGGGTCCGGGGGAGGGTCCGGGAAGCCGTGGTCCTGAAGTCCCTGGAGACGGCCGGCGGCGACACGACGCGCGAACGCCCGCGGGGGGTCTGTGAAGAAGTAGAACGGACGGGTCTCGCCGTATTCCTCGCCCATGAACAGCATCGGGACGTACGGGGCGAACAGGGTGAGGCCGAGGGCCACGCGGCCCAGGCCCGGGGGCAAGAGTCGGGCGAGTCGCGCCCCGTCTCCACGGTTCCCCACCTGGTCGTGGTTCTGGTCGAAGACCACGAACTGCTGCGGGGAGGTATCCCCCGCGGGAGCGCCGTGGGGACGGTCGTGGTACTTCGAGTACTCGCCCTCGAACAGGAACGGGCGCTCGAAGGCGCGCGCCAGCATCGGGAGGGGACCGTAGTCCACGTAGTAGCCGGCACGCTCCCCGGTGAGGGCGGCGTGGAGGGCATGGTGGAAGTCGTCCGACCACTGCGCATCCAGTCCCCAGCCTCCCTCGCTGGGGGGCCGTAGGATCCTCACGTCGTTGAAGTCGCTCTCCGCGACCAGGATGGGTCGGCGGCCACGCGGCGCCCCGAGGTCGTGACAGAAGCCGGCGATCTCTCGCCAGAACGGACGGGAGGACCGGTCGAAGACCTCGTGCACGGCGTCCAGGCGGAACCCGTCCACCCCGTAGGTCTCGAGCCACAGACGGGCATTCTCCTGGAAGTACCGTCGCACGTGCTCGCTCCCCGGCCCGTCGACGTTCGGTGTCGGCCCCCAGGGGGTGGAGGCTCTCGGGTGGAAGTACGGGCCGAACCGCTCGAGGAAACGGGCGTCACGGCCCCAGTGGTTGTACACCACATCGAGCAGGACCCCGAGCCCTTCCCGGTGGGCGGCCGCGACGAATCGGAGCAATCCTCCCGGACCTCCGTAGGCGCGACGGACGGCAAATTGGTGGACCGGTCCGTATCCCCAGCCTCGCTCCCCCCGCTCGTCCTCGACGGGGAGGAGTTCGACCGCGGTCACCCCAAGCCGGGCGAGGTGAGTGAGGTGAGGGATTGCTCCGTCGAATGTTCCCTCGGGGGAGAACGTGCCGATGTGCAACTCGTAAAGGACGGAGTGGGCGAGGTCGACGGGCCCGGGCAGGGGGGTCGGGGCGGGCAATACTCCAAAGTCGACGAGGGCGGAAGCTCCACGGGTGCCGTCCGGCTGGGAGCGGGAGGTCGGGTCCGGGAGGCGGCGTCGCCCGACGGAGACCCAGTAGCGGTCCCCCGGGGCGGCTAGGGGATCTGCCCCCTCGAAATAACCGTCCTCGCCCCGGGCCAGGGCCACTCGCCTCCGGTGCCCCTCGGGGAACGAGACGCCGACCTGCTCGGCCCGCGGCGCCCAGACCCGGAACCGGAACCCTCCGTCCGGCGAGGGCACCGCGCCGAGCCACCGGGAGTCCGAAGGGAGAGACGCGCTCACCGGCCGACCTGCTCCACGGTCCAACGGAACGGGCCAGACCTCCCGGAGGGCCGCCGAAGGTCCCGGACGGCCAGTCGGCCGTGCGGGCCGAAGTCGAACCGGGCCGAACGGACCCGACCGTACACCCGAAGGCGAAGGTCCTGGAGCATCTCGGGGGAGGTCCGGTCGTGGTCGCGCGCGGTGGTCGGGACCACCGCCCCCGAACGGACAAAGAGCGGGAGAGAGGACAACGGCACGCCCTGACGCCGGATCGGAGCGGGGCCGACCCGCCGACCGGACCAGAAGTCGAACCATTCGCCCCGAGGAAGGACCACCTCGGCCTCTCCCCCCGGAATGACGGGGGCGACCAGAAGGTGCTCGCCCAGCAGGTACTCGTCCTCAAGAACGGCCGCCGGGTCCTCCGGATAGTCGATCGCGATCGGTCGAGCCAGTGGCCGCCCGAGCGGGATACCCTCCACCGATTGAGAGTACAGGTACGGGATCAGTCGATAGCGCAAGGCCGAGAACTTGCGGAAGATAGCAAGGGCCGCCGGACCGAACGTCCACGGCTCCCTCGGGGTCGTCCCGTGGAGTCGTGTGTGCGAGAAGAGCATCCCCATCTGCATCCAGCGCACGTAGAGCTCGGTCGAA
Organism: Thermoplasmata archaeon; assembly: GCA_035501555.1. Lineage (GTDB taxonomy): Archaea > Thermoplasmatota > Thermoplasmata > Lutacidiplasmatales > UBA184 > Lutacidiplasma. The sequence continues at coordinate 41,325 of DATJWA010000016.1, forward strand.
GGTCGGCCGCCGAAGCCGCCGGAGTCGAAGCTCGAGAACGCCCCACCGGAGGCCGCGTAGCTCAATGCCCCCCTCAAGGCGGCGGCCATGTCGCGCGGCCGGGTCCGGGGGTCGCCGCCCCACTGGACTGGATATCGATGGATGTCCAGACCTCCGGAACGGCCCCAGACCATCGGCTCTCCGCCGGCCGCACGGACCGCGTTGAAGACGGTCTCCGGATACAGCGTCGCGTACCGATTGTGCATCTCGGGAGCTCCGACCTTCGCACCGAAGCCATCCTCCGGGACCGCCTCCCCGAAGTCCGTCTTGATGACGTCGACGCCCATCCGGACCAGCGCGGCGATCCGGTCGGCAAACCACCGCCGCCCCGCCGCCTGCGAGAAGTCCACTCCCCCGAAGTCGATGCTCGGCTGGTCGAACCGGAGTCCGACGCGACCGTCCCCGAGCTGGGTGAAGAGGCCGGCCGCGCGGAGATGGCGGTACTCGGGGGTGTGGGCGGGGACGTACGGGTTGACCCACAGGGAGAGATGGAAACCTGCCCGGTGCAGTCGCCGGATCATCTGGGGCGGGTCAGGGAACCGGCGCAGGTTCCAGCGGAAGGTGCAGCCCACGCCGTAGAACGGCAGGCGCAGGCCGCGCAGGGCCGCCGCGCGAGACAGTCCCGCCAGGACGTCCCCGGGGTCCTTCTCCGCCGAGCTGTCGACCCGGGCGCGGGAGAAGCCGAGGCGGCGGCCGACCGCGTACAGCGCGTCCGGGAGCGGCTGGTCGAGCCAAGGGGGGTCGAGGTGGATCACGTCCGCGGGCAGGCCGAGCCGGCGGACCCGCCGGGCCACGGCGAGGAGTTCCCGCTGGCTCCGGTAGGCGCATCGGCTGTACCATACCCCGAACGACCACAGCGGGGGGAGGGCCGGCGCCCCCCGCCGGTCCCAGAACCAACGCAGGATCTCGCGGGGAGAACGGGAGAAGAACAGCCGGACGGTGACCGGGCTACGCGGCAGCTCGACCTCACCGAGTCCCAGGTATCGCCGACCGAAGTCGATGCGGACGGGTGCCCACGTCTCCGCCAGGAACGCGTAGCCGCGCGTCGACCAGAAGAACGGGTAGGTGACGTAGGTGCCGTCGTTCGGCAAGCCGTAGACGTCGGCGACGCTCGTCCGAAGCTCCTGCCCGACCCGGTCGAGGGGACCGAAGAACTCGCCGGCGCCGTAAACCCGTTCACCGGGAGCGAAACGAAGCGGAAGGGTCAGCCCGGGCCCATGAGTACCCCACGGGGCGGGGCCGGGAAGCTTTCCGGGGGGCAGCTCGGTGGGGGTCTCGAAGACCACCTCCCCGTTGCGGCGAACGGTGAGGCGTACTGGGTCCCCGCCGAGCTCCACGTCGAGCTCGCCCCACCGGGCCCTGCGAACCTGACGACCGGGGGCTCCCCGACCCGCGCTGGCTCGGACCGCTCCGAACCTCAGAGCGACCTCTCGAGGGCGCTCGGACCGGACGGCGAGGGAGAGGGAGTGGGTCCGCCCCGAGAGGCGGACCCTCCCCAGACGGAGGGGTCCTCGGACCCGAAGGAATCGGTCCGGCGAGTCGGACGGCGCCGTGCCTCTGCCGCGGTGACGCGCGACCATGACCGCCCGCGGGCTACCCGAGCCGGGCCGGGGCGCTCAACGATTCGATACGACTGCCATCCGAGGCGAAGAACAGGGCCCGGTCGGCGTCGAACCCCAGGAACACCGAGTTACCGACCTCGAAGTCGTACGACCGGACGAGGGCGCGCAGGGACAGCGGCACGGGCGGCAGCCCGCCAGCGCCGGGCGCTGCCGGGGTGGTTTCGAGGAACAACTGGTCGGAGGACCCGAGCCGTTCCACGCCGATGACGCGGGCCGGGGTCGATCCGGGCTCCGCGGTCTTGGCGACCTGGATATCCCAGGGTCGAAGCCCGACCGTCACGGGGCCGGCGGTCCCGGCCCCGCGGACTGGGATCCGAACGTCCCCCGAAAGAAACGAGTACCCGCCTCCGGCGGTCGACTCGACCGAACCCTCCAAGAAGACCATCTCCGGCGAGCCGACGAACGCCGCGACGTACCGGTTCAACGGGTGGCTGAGGATCCGCTCGGGGGTGTCGTACTGGAGCAGGCGCCCGTGGTTCATGACCGCGAGGCGGTCCCCGAGTGTCATCGCCTCCGTCTGGTCGTGGGTGACGAAGACGAACGTCTGGCCGAGCTGCTGGTGGATCCGCTTGAGCTCGATCCGCGCGCTCGAACGGATCTTCGCGTCCAGGTTGGAAAGTGGCTCGTCCAGGAGGAACGCCTCGGGGTCCCGGACGATCGCCCGGCCGAGCGCGACGCGCTGACGCTGCCCTCCCGAGAGCTCGGCGGGACGGCGGTCGAGGGTCTCGCTGATCCCGAGCTGCTCGGCGACCGCGTTCACCCGACGGTCAATCTCCGCACGCTCCACATGGCGGACCTTCAGACCGAAGCCGATGTTCTTGCGGACGGACAGATGGGGGTAGAGCGCGTACGTCTGGAAGACCATCGCGATGTTCCGGTCGCGCGGCTCGTAGTCGTCGACCAGCATGTCCCCGATGTAGACGTGGCCGCTCGTCTGGACCTCGAGCCCGGCGATCATCCGCAGGATCGTGGTCTTGCCCGAGCCCGAGGCCCCGAGGATGACGACGAACTCCCCGTCGCGGATCTCAGCCGTGACGTCCTCGACCGCGACCTGCTCCTTGAACCGCTTCGTCAGGTGCTCGACCCGGATACCGGTCATCTCCCCTCCCCTCGTCCGGGCATCAGCCGCGGACCGCCCCCAGCGTCAGTCCGCCGATGATGTACCGCTGGAACAGCATGTAGAACGCCACGATCGGCAGGCTCATCACGAGGGCGAAGGCGCAGACGAGGCCGTAGTCCTGCGCGCCGGCACCGTTCGCCGAATTGATCTGGTACAAGCCGAGGGCGAGCGTGAACAGGTTGTTCGAGTCGATGAAGACGTGGGCGAAGGCGTAGTCGGTGTAGGGGCCCACGAACGCGAGGAAGGCGGCAAGGCCTAGGACCGGAAGGCACAGGGGGATCAGGACGCTGAAGAACGCCTGGGTCCGGGTCATCCCGTCGACCAGCGCGGCCTCCTCGATGTCGTCGGGGATGGAGTCCATGAAGTTCTTGACGAGGATCCCGCTGAACACCACCGCCCCCGCCGAGTACGGGATGATGAGGCCGATGTAGGTGTCGATCAGGCCGAGCTTGGCGAACATGAGGTAGAACGGCAGGATCATCACGAACGACGGGAAGAGCGAGATCAGGAGGATGAAGTAGACGAACGTCCGCCGCCCCGGGAAGTTGAACTTGGAGAGAGCGAACCCGGTGAACGCCGCGAGGGCGAGCCCGATCGCCGCCGCGCTGCAGGCGAAGATGAGCGAGTTCGTCAGCTCGGCGAGAAAGCTCGGGTTCTGGTCGAGCAGGATGCTGTGGTAACTCGAGAGCGTGAGCGAGCTCGGTCGGGGGACCAGGATGTGGGCGGTGATCGCGGCGACGGGGAGCGTCGAGAGCGAGGCGACGACCATGAAGTAGATCGGGAAGAGCGCGAAGATGCACGTGAGGATCAGGATCGCGTGGGTGGCGACCCGCTTCGCGATGCGGATCGCCCGGACGCCTCGCCGCTGCCTCATTTAAGCCAGTTCCGGGTGATGTTGGTCCGCCAGAGGACGACCACCGTGATCGCGACGATGATGAGGAAATCCAGGACCGCGTACATCGCCGCGGTCGAGAACGCGGGGCTCCCACCGAACGCGTCGTTGTAGGACTGCGTGATGAAGATCGCGGTCGTGCTCCCGGGGTTGCCGTTCGTGATGAGATAGATGGGGTAGAAGTTGTTGAACGTGAAGAGGAACCCCATCAGGCCCACGAAGACGATCGTGGGCATGAGGTAGGGCAGCGTGATCCGGCCGAACTTCGAGAGCATCCCCGCGCCATCGATCGACGCGGCCTCGTAGAGGTCCTTCGGGATCGACTGCATGGTCGAGAGGAAGACAACCGTGTAGAACGGGAACGAAAGCCAGATGTTGGTGATGAAGAGGGCGGCCCAGGCTGTGTCCGTGTGCTGGAGCCAGTCGACCGGCGCGACCCCCACGTACGACAGCATCCCGTTGATGATGCCGTAGTTGTACTGCCACATGTTCGCCCAGATCAGGATCGTGATGAACGCGGGCATCGCCCACGGAAGCATGATCAGCGTCCGGTAGACGGTCTTCCCGCGAATCTCCTGGTTCAGGACGGTGGCCAGACCGAGGCCGATCGCGAGAAAGAAGGCGACCGACCCGCCGGCCCAGAAGAGACTGTTGAAGATCAGCGACCAGGAGACGGACGAATTGACCGTGAAGGCGTAGACGTAGTTCGAGAGCCCGACGTAGTGGTACGTAAGCAGAGAGAAGCGGCCCCCCGTCCCGAAGTCGGTGAGGGAGACATAGATCGTGTAGGCGATCGGGTAGGCGTTCAGGAACAGCAGGACGAGCGTCGTCGGGAGCAGGTAGAGGTAGGCCGGCCACTCGCGGCGAATCCGGAATGACAGGGTCTGGTCCCGAAGGTCCGCCATGAAGAAATCGTTCAGGCTCGCGTAACGGCACCCGGGATAAGCTCGTTTCGCCGCGCCCCGCGACACGAACCTGAAATCCGAGGCGGCGCGGTTTCATCACCGCCGCCAGCGCAAATCCGCCCTTCCTCAAGTCGTAAATACGGTGACCCACTGCCCGGCCCTATGTCTTACGCCCGGAGCTGGCTGGGGAACTCGTCGCACCCGCTAATTCGATTTACGGTGGCTGTCGCCCTCCTCGTGGTGGTGGTCATGCTGTTCTCGTCGTTCTCGGCCGCGCTGGCGACGACCGCCGCACGCACGTCGGGGGTCCGGGCGGCGACCCCGGGTCCGCTCCAAACGCCCAATACGATCACGTTCACCGGGCAGCCCCAGACGGACTTCCCGGCGGACGCACTTCTGTACACTAACCTCTTTACGCCCTGGGGCGCCTCCAACAACATCACGGGCCTGTACGGCACGTGGGACGCAACGAACCTGTATCTCGGCGTCTCGGGCATCAACGTTTCGGGCAACAGTTTCCTCTTCGCCATCTCCAACGACTCGTCCTGGGGCACGACCAACCTTTCGAACATCTCGGGGGCCGGAGCGAGCTTCCTGGACCGGACGATCGACTTCACGCAGCCGATGAACTACCTGTTCGTCGTCAACAGTTCGTACATCCTCACTTCGTACGCGGTCACGTCGAAGGCCGGTAACGGAACGACCACCGTGGCCGCGCTCACGCCGGCGGCCGAGGACGACACCCTTACCGCGAGCGGAGGCAACCTCGAGGTCGCGCTGGCCTTCTCCGCGATTTTCCCCGGGGGTTTCCCCGACTTCGCGAACGTGAGCCTCTACGCCAGCGTCTTTGGCGGCAGCGGTTCCTACGTCGGTCCGACGATCCCCTCGGGCCAGAGCTACGACGTCAACTACGAGCCGGTCTACCTCACCGCGCACGACCTGGCCGACGGCTACCTCCTCGAGAACACCTTCTACCAGCTTAACCTCGACCCGCAGGGCCTTGGAGCTCCGGACAGCGGGATCACCCCGAACTACGTCGCGGGTCAAACCTTCCACACGGTCACCTTCACCGGTTCCCCCTCGACCGACTTCCTGCCCAGCGAGCAGTCGCTGATCAACACCAACACCGGCTGGGGGAGCACCAATCTGCTCAACTCTTCCTACATGACGTGGAACCAGACCACCCTCTTCCTGGGCGTCAACGTGACCATCCAGGGAGGCGTCTCTCCCGCGAACCACCTCGGGATCTTCATCAGCAACGACTCCGGCTCCGGACTCGGCACCTACAACCTCTCCGCGAACAACGACCCGGGGCTTGACCACTGGAACACGTTCTCCCAGGCGGTCAACTTCATCGCGGAGGTCAACTACAGCGGCAGCAGCCTCCCGTCGTCGCCCGTCGAGCTGTTCAAAGTGACCAGCCCGGCCGCCACCAGCAACACCTCGGTGACCGTGGTCAACGAGACCGGCGCGCTCGCGGGGAGCGCGGTGAGCGCGCAGGGAGTCGAGCTCGCCATTCCGTTCACCCTGCTCTACGGGAGCTCGGCCGCTTGGCCGGTGCTCGGGATGTTCGCGAACCTCAGCATGGTCACCGCGATCATGTCGGGCACGGGGAACTACACCGGCCCCACCCTGCCCGCGGGCCAGACCTCCACGAACGGCTACAACCCCTACCACTTCCTGGGGGCCTACGACTACCTGAACACCTTCTACACGCAGAACCTCGACCCGTACGGGGACGGGGTCCCGGCGGCGCAGATCAGCTCGGTCTACACCTACGGCCACACCTACCACTCGGTCCAGTTCACGGGGACCCCCACGAAGGACTTCGTTTCGCCCGAGATCGTCGGCACGAGCAACTACACGGGCTGGAGCAGCAGCAACCTGATCAACTCGACCTACGCGACGTGGAACTACACCGACCTGTTCATCGGGACCAACTCGACGGTCGGCGGCGGCAACTGGTTCATGGTCGCCATCTCGAACAATACGGGGGTCGGCGCCACAAACTTCTCGACCACCAACGTCGCGAACCTGACCCGGAACTTCGAGTTCGGTACCCCCGTCAACTGGGTGTTCGACTACTCGGGCGGCGCACCGAACGGATCGCTGTACCAGGTGGACCTGAGCGGTACCACCGCGACATCGACCCAGTTCACGTTCGTCGCTAGCATACCGGCGGGAACCGACGGCGACGAGTTCGCCATTCCGTGGACGCTCCTCTACCCCAACCAGCCCGGCGGGGTCGACGCCGTGCCGGCCGGTGCCACCCCGCAACTGGTGGCCCTGATCTACGGAGGGTCGGGCGCCTACATCGGCCCCACCATCCCGGAGGGCCAGCAGTTCAGCAGCGGGACGGCGTTCGCCCCGATCAGCTCGTTCGTGTCGCTGGGTGTCGACCCGAACAAGGACGAGTACGCGGAGCCCGGGATCGTTCCGGGCGCCCCGGCCATCTCGCTAACCGGCGCGCCGATCTCGCTGAACATCATCTTCAACGACCACCAGCCGCTCTACGCCTCCATCGGCGGTCCGTACGCGCTCGCCTGGACGGTAGTCCACCTCGAGGAGTATGCCGAGCAGGCGCTGATCGCCGGGTTGTACCCCAACCTCAACATCACCTACTCGCTCTCCGGCTCGCTCCTGTACCAGATCCTGGCGGCGGCGGTCGGCGACTACAACAACAGCTACCTGGAGGCCGCCTACATCCCCACGAGCCAGTGGGGCAACACGGTCTACACCGAGGTCAATACCTACGGGGACACCTTCCTCAGTTCGTTCGTCGCCCCGTACCAGTACAACACGACGACCGTTGCTTCCCTGCTGGAGTTCGACCTCGCCTTCAACACCCCGCCCTGGGCCTACCACGAGGACAACAACGCGAGCAAGCTCTACTGGCAGCTCTTCCTCCAGTACCAGGCCGGCAAGACGCTCACGACCGCCAACCTGACGGACGCCCTGGTCGACTTCTTCCTGTGGTCGACCAGTTGGCCGATCGAGACCGGCCAGCTCGGGAGCACCTACATCGACCCGACCATGTGGGCGCTCTACAATCAGACAAGCTTCAGCATCTCGGACCTGAACACCATCCAGGCCTACTATCCCGTCGAGGCCCAGCTCGTGATCTCCGCGTTCTCCCACGACCGGATGCTGAATGACGGCACCGGCGGGAACGTCGAGCTGATCACCACCCCCTTCGACCACCCGATCCTCCCGCTCCTCCTCCTCGGGAACTGGACGGACGAGAACGGGGTCGGGATCTCGAAGGGGGTCTGGGCGAATGACACGACCGCCCAACTGACCATCGGCGCGCAGCTCTACCAGCAGGTCTTCGGCCAGGCGCCGCTCGGGCTGTGGAGCCCCGAGCAGGCGGTCTCGGCCGCGACGATCCCGTTCATCGGCGCCACGGGCTACCAGTGGACGTCGTCGTCCCAGGCGATCCTGGATGAGCTCGGCCTCCTACCCTCCGGCTCCGCGGGGGCGGTCACACCGACGCAGATGGAGACCCTGTACACACCCTACAAGGTGTCGAACGGGACCCAGTCGACCGTCATGGTCTTCCGGGACGATGGGCTCTCGAACGACTGGGGCTTCAACTACGGGGGCGTCGCGAACACCTCCGGGAACTGGGCGGCGGCCGACCAGTTCATGGCCTACCTCAAGAACATCTACGTGACCGTCCCGCGCGTCGACCACGGCACGACGCTCGTGACGATGGCGCTGGATGGCGAGAACTGGATGTTCATGAGCCCCTTCCCGGAGGACGGGATTCCCTTCCTCGAGGACGTCTACGGCGCGCTGTCGGCGAACTCCTCGTGGGTCCAGACGACCACCACCCAGCAGTATCTCGTGACCCACCCTGCGTCGACCCTCCCGACCATCACGGACCTGCCCACCGGCTCGTGGAACAACGAGCCGACCGGGAACGGGATCAACTCCTACCTCGGGCAGTGGGCCGGCCACGGCCTCCAGGACGCCATGTGGCAGCAGCTGGCGCTCGTCCGCTCGGAGGTCCAGGCCTACGGGACGGCCAACGACCTGAGCCAGCCGATGACCCTCGCGGCGTTCGAGGCGGCGAACAACTTCCCGCACCTGACCGAGTGGAACACGACCAGCGCCCAGGACAAGTACACGCAGGCGTGGATCGACATCTACGGGGCCGAAGGCTCGGACGCCTACTTCGCTTGGGACCCGACCGACCAGAACCCGGCGGCGCAGAACGCGCTCGTCTTCGAGTCGGTCCTCCGCAGCGACCTCTCGAGCGCGCTGACGCTCCTGGGACTGCCGCTGACCCCGTTCCTGCTGAGCTCGTACATCGTGCCGCAGACCCCGACGACCTGGGGCACGAACGCGTCGGTCTCGCCGGTCCTGAGCGGCTCGCTCTACACGACCGAGTCGTTCTCCGGCGGCCTCGGCTACTCGGTGAACCACAACGATGGCTGGGCCGGTGCCTACGCCAAGCAGACCGGCGACAGCACGAGCGGCGCGGGTCAGATCGCGGCGACGTACTACGCGTTCGACGTGAGCAACCTGTACTTCTCGGTCCAGGTGAACGGAGCGACCGCGGCCTACAAGGCCCCCAACTTCTACACCCCGGCCACCGACCAGATCGAGCTGTTCTTCTCGCCGGTCGACCCCCAGGCGGGGGACCTCCAGAGCCTGAACGTGCCGAACGGCGTCTACACCGTCGGCTCGACTCCGTTCGGGTTCGCGGCGACCACGGAAGCGACCCTCGAAGGGAGCAGCGTGACCCCGAGCGGGAGCGCGACGCTGGGAGTCTTCAACAGTGCGGCGGGAGGGACGTGGGTCGCGGGCACCCCGATCGTGGGTGACGCCTTCCTCGGCACCCAGCTGCAGCTGCAGGTGCCGACGAGCGCGCTCGGGATGTCGCCGGGCCAATCGGTCGAGTTCTTCGTGGCGGCCGTCAACGGCACCACCGGACTCCCGATCAGCTGGTCCGGGCCGATGATCGTGACGATCCCGTCGTCCCTCGCGGTCCTGACCCCGATTGCGACCATCCACAACACCGCCGCCGACAACGGTCCCGGCTACTACACGATGCCCACGCAGGACTTCTCGGCGGGGCTGCCCGACTTCCCGCCGAACTCGCTCCAGATGACGTACGTGAACGTGTCGGACAACCCCTACACGGTGCAGTTCAACGTCACGTTCGCGCAGCTGTCGAACCCCTTCGGCAGCACGTGGGGCTTCTCCCAGCCGGTCATCGACATCCTCATCCACGAGGCGGGGGCGAGCGGCGGGAGCATCGAGGGGATCCCCGGGTCGAACATCAACGTCACGTCGAGCGCGGCGTGGCAGTGGGCGATCCAGGCGTCCGGCTTCCCGGCGTCGAACTTCGTGCAGAGCGCCACCGGCGCCTCCTACCCGGCCGACGTCCTGGTGAGCTCGAACACCGGCCTGCCGGCGGGCGTCGCCGACGGGACGATCGTGGACAACGCGACCGTCAGCATCCAGGTCCCCACCGCCCTCATCGGGACCACCATCACGACCGACACCTACGTCATCGTGGTCGGCTCCCAGGATGGGGAGGGAGGGGTCGGGGACGACTGGCGCGCGGTCGACAACGTCAGCTCCGCCTACCAGGGCGGCGGCGCGCCGTCGACCGAGCTCGGAACGTCCACGAACGTCTACGGCTACATCGCCCCGGCGGTCGTGAACTCCTCCGACTCGACCGAGACCCAGCAGGCGCTGCTGAACACGTTCACCAAGACCCAGTTCGCCGTGTTGGACGGCATCCAGCTGCCCCTGCTCGCGACCAAGAAGGTCACGGTCGCAACCCTCGGGCCGAGCGCCTTCGTGAACACCTCGGGCGACCCCGAGGCCTACTATGCCTTCGGCAGCCAGCTCTACTCCTCGTCCTCGACGGACGGGATCACCTGGAGCACCCCGGTCGCGGGCGCGAACCTGTCGTTCGTCCCCGCGGGCCTCGCGGCCAGCGGAGGCTCGAACCCGGGCCTCGTGGCCTGGAACGGGACGCAGTACGCCTTCGAGGACCTGACGACGTCCGTGGTGACCAGCGGCACCGCCACCGGCCCCATTGAGGCGGCCGCGGTGACCGACGCGAGCGTCGGCTACGAACTGGCGCTCGACGTCGGCGGCACGGTGCAGATCGTCTCGGCCGGGGGTGGCGCTTCGGGCTCTGCGACCCTCAACGCCCTCGCGGTCGGTCTGTCGACCTCGGGCGGGACGACCTATCTCGCCTACGCGACCGCGACCGGCCTCTCCGTGGTGACGCTCTCGTTCAGCGGGGCGACCGTGACGTTCGGAGCGTCAACGGTCCTTTCCGCGGCGATCCCGAGCGGGGCGACGGTCGAGAGCCTGGCGTTGGCGGCCGACCCGTCGGGCGGCGTGGCGGTGGCGATCGCGCTGAAGAACACCACCGGCTCGAACATCTACCTCGCGGTGGGAACGGGCAACGTGACCCTGAAGGCGCTGACCAGCGACGGGCAGGACTCCTCGCCCTCCGTGGTCCTCGGCGAGTCGGGCGGCACGTGGTCGGCCTACGTCGGCTTCACGAACGCCGGCGGCAGCGGGAACGTCTTCTTCATCCCGACGGCGGTCGGCACGGTCTCCACGCCACCGACGACGTCCTCCTCCCCGTCGACGCCCACCTGGGTTTGGATCGCGATCGCCGTGGCCATCATCCTGGTCGTCATCGGCGCGATCGTGGCGCTGTCGCGCCGCAAGCAGGGCGGCGCCCCGCCGACCACTGGCGCCGGTCCGGGTACCGGTCCTCAGAGCACGACCTCGACCTCCACCACCCCCTCGGGCGACCAGCCGCCTCAGGGGGGAGGGGGAACCTGAGCCGAAGTCCACCCCCTCCTGTCCCTTCGAGACCCGCGGTAGTTGCCCAGCCGCACGGCTGGCACGACGCCGGCGGCCAGGACTCGACGGCGCGTCGCGGGTGACCCGATCCTTACGCTGCAAGCGGCACGTCTCTCCTTGCCGGGGTGCCGAGAACCCCTGCCGGACCCACGTGCCCCGTCCTTGAGGCATCGGATCGGGGCTGTGGGCCCAGGGTGCCCCGCATGGTCAGCGGGACCGCCTGCTCGCCGTGGGAAGGGGGGCGATAGGCTGGACCTTCGCACCGCGCCGTAGCCCGCAGCCGGAGTTGACCAGGGCGCCGAGGAGGGAGCCCGACCGGCTACGACCGTCTCACGGGCCCATGCTCCGCGACGGAACCGTGCGCACCTACTCGGGCGGGATGTGGTTCTGCTGCATCTGCGAGATGATCTGGGTCTGGATGCTCGACATCGCCTGGGCGGCCGTGATCGAGCCGGCAATGTAGTCGGAGACCTCGTCCCCGAAGGGGGTCCAGTAGTAGGTCATCTGGGGCGTGTTGGGGAACGCCTGCGAGTAGTTGAAGAACTGGTCGAGGAACCCTTCCTCGAAGGGGATCTTGAGCGACTGAACGTAGCCGAACGTGTTCGCCAGCGAGGGGATGTCGCCGGAAGAGTTGAACAACTCACCTTCGACGGTCGGGCTCGCCAGGAACTGCGCGAACTTGATGGACTCGTTGAACAGCACGGAGCCGGCGCCCGAGGCGTTCGGGGCGCTGACGAAGGCCCCGATCGACCCCCAGAAGGGCTCGGGGTGCAGGCCGGTCTGCGAGACGATCGGGATCGGGGCCACCCCGACGTTGGTGGCGCCCAGAGCGTTCACGTAGGTCTGGATGTCCCACGGTCCGTCGAAGATCATCCCGACGTTCCCCTCGGCGAACTGGTCCTCCCACGTCGTTTCGGAGGTGATCCCCGGGGGTTCGACCGCATCGACCGTCGAGAAGTTCGCGGCGAACGTGAGCGCGTTGATCGAGGCCGTGTTGTTCAGGTTGGGGAGCCCGTTCGACTGGAAGAAGGTGCTCCCGAAGCCCGATTGCCAGGCCGGGAAGCGGTACCCGCCATCGGAGTCGACCGCGTAGATGAGGCCTGCGGTGGTGATCTTGCCGCCGGACGTCACGGTGATGTTCTTCGCGTCGGAGAGCATCTGGTCCGTGGTCGTCGGGGCCACGGGTACCAGGTGTTTGTTGTAGATCATCGCGACGCCGTTGACGTTCAGCGGGAGCCCGTAGATCGAGCCGGACTGGGTCACGTCCGAAAGCGCCCCCGGAATGAAGGGGGAGAAGGCCGAGGCGGGCAGGAACTCGCTCAGGTTAGCAAGGAATCCGTCAAAGTAGAGACCTCCGGCAAAGTCGCTGGTGCCGATCAGAATGTCGGGGGCCTGGCAGGCGAGGGCCGCCGCCACGTAGTTCGACGGGGAGGGGGTCGTCTCGTTGACCCAGGTGACGCTCTGCCCGGGGTTGGCGGCCTCGTATTGGGTCACGGCGGCCTGGAACGCCGGAAACTCGGTGGCGCTGAAGTCCTGCCAGACGTTGATGCTCTTGGACGAGCTGCACCCGGCGGTGCCGGTCGACTGGCCCGGCAACTTGTGATTGATCCCGAGGTAGGCGAGCGAGCCGGCAACGACCACAACGACCACGATGATGATCGCGATCACCGCGCCGCTCAGCTTGCGCTTGCGACGCTGGGGGCCGCGGGTTCCAGTCGGCGCAGGACCTCCAGCCCCCGTCGGAGTCGATGGGTTGGAGGGATTACCGGTCGGTTGGCTTCCGGACACTGAAGATGGGCGAGGCCTCGTTGATATTTCAACCCTGCCGAAACCGCGTCGTGTCGTGGCTCCGTGCGGCGCCTGGTCCTTGGGTCGCCCGCATCTCCCGTTCGCTACTTCGAGTCCGTCGCGCTGGGGGTCGAGGTCCGCACTCCACCTGTTCGATGGGCCGACTCCCAGAACAATAGGGTCAGCCCCCCGATCACGATCAAGAAGCCGCCCACCTCCCAGAACGTGAGCGGTTCTCCGAAAGCGCCGGAACCAATGACGACTCCGGCGAGAGGGACGAGGTAGGCCACGATGTTCGCCCGAACGGGGCCGACCCGATGATGCAGCGCAAAGTATCCGAAGTACCCGATGACCGAGGCGAGGAGCACGAGGGCCGCGAGCGAGTACAGGACCCCCGGCGTCGCCGGCAGGGCCTCGGGGAACGGGAGCAGCGCGCCGAGGCCGGCCAGCAGGAGGCCGGCGACCGCGAACTGGACCCCGATCTGCCAAAGCCCCTGGCGACCCCTTCCGAGGCGACGCAGCAGTACGCTGCCGACGGCCGTGCTTAGATAGGCCCCCAGGACGAAGATCGGACCGGGCCACGTCCCGATGGAGCTGCCGAAGAGCGAGGGGGCGACCAGGACGACCGCACCGGCAAACCCCAGCCCAAGACCGGCAAGGCCGAGCGCGCCGAATCTCTCCGACGGGAGCAGAGAAAAGGCGACCACCACGGTGATGATCGGAGCCGTCGCGGCGAGGACCGCCGCGTAGCCCCCGGTCGTATACTGCTCCCCCCAGTAGAGGAGCCCCCCGTACATCCCGATGATCAGCACGCCCCCGATGCCCGCGGAGACGAGGGTCTCCCGGCCGGCAGGGATCGCCTCGCGACGCACCGCGGCCAGAGCGGCGAAGGCGACCGCCGACAACAGGTACCGGACCGCGGCGAAGAGGAGCGGAGATGCTCCGAAGACGATTCCCTCTCGAATGAACACATAGGCCGAGCCCCAGACGGTACCCACCAGGGCCAGAAGCGCGACATCGGAGGAAGTAAGCCGCGGGGCGCGAGCTTTCCCGCTCCCGGGTTCCGCTGCAGAGGCGCTGGTCGAGGGGGGCAACGCTCGTCGCCGCTCGGAACCGTGCTCGAGAGATATAGTTGGGGCCACCCCCAACGGAACGCTATCGGTGGGTCGCGCGTTTCACGGCGTGGGATCGTCGTGCGACTCGCTCGCGATCGGGTCGCCCACCCGCACCCGACCGGCCTTCAGGACACGGGCATACCAGCCCCGCCGACCCATCATCAGCTTCATGAACTCCGGGCCCCGAGCGGCCCCCACGTAGGGCAGTAGGTACAGGTTGTCGCACGGGGTGCACGCCTTGGAGATCTGCACACGGGCACTGCCGATACGGAATCGGCTACCGGGGACGAACGCCTCGTAGTCCAACCCTTCGGAAGTGATGTTCTCCCCAAGGTCACCGGGCCGGACCGGCCACCCTTCGCGGCCGAGCCGCTGGATCGTCTCGACCGGGATGAGGAGCAGGGCCATGTCGGGATCGTCGTGCTTCTCCTCGTGGCGATACCGGTTGAAATCGCCCGCCAGTCCGGTCGCGGTGATCGTGGCTTCCGGGACCGACGACTTCGGCAATCCGCGCTCTTGGGAGCTCTTCGCCTTGAGGTTGAGCTGGCGGACCACGCCGCGCGCCCGGACGGGAGGGGACATGACCGGGGTCAGGGACGGGAGAGGAAAAGGACTCACCCGCGTGCCCGCCCGCTCGAGCGGGGCCTCCGCCGGGGGAACGGCGTCGCTTCGGGGCGAGAGCCTCTCCTCGATCGGCCCAAGGACGAGGCCTTAAGCGGGCCGGTCGGACTCCGGAGCGGGGTCTCGATGGTCACCGACCCGATCCCGGGACGGGCGTCGCCGTCCACCCTCCAACTGATCCCCTCGGTGGAGGCGGTCCGGGCGGTCGAGCTCCCCGACCTATCGGACTTCTTCAATCCCTTCCTCCGGTCGTTCATGGAGGCGACCTGCCGGGTCGGGGGAGAGGTGGTCGTGGCGCGTGGCCCGACCGGTGTCGAGGGGTGCTCGCTGTACCATCCGGCGGAGCAGCTGGTCTCCCTGTTCACGCGAAGGCCGGCCGTGGCGATGTCGTTGCTGGAGCGGAGGAGCCGAGTGGAGGTGTTCTCCGAGCTCCCGCTTGGCCCCGGGGCAGAGGTCTACTACGTCTACGAGGCCGACCTCGGAGCGAGCGGGGCCAGCCATCGATTCGCCCACACCGTACGGGAGGTCCGTCCCGAGGACCGCGCGCCGCTGCTCTCGCTCCTTCGCGAGCTGTACGGCCGGGTGGATGAGGAGTGGTTCCGCCCGATCCCGGCCCCGCCCGAGAAGGGGTTCGCGATCGAGGTCGACGGACGGATCGCCGGCGCGGGATGGGTC
The DNA here is from genome assembly GCA_035501555.1 of Thermoplasmata archaeon. Taxonomy (GTDB): domain Archaea; phylum Thermoplasmatota; class Thermoplasmata; order Lutacidiplasmatales; family UBA184; genus Lutacidiplasma. The sequence continues at coordinate 56,945 of DATJWA010000016.1, forward strand.
TCGCTGGTCGGAGGGCACGCTCGGTTCCACACGCTCTCGGTCCGCCCCCGGTGTCGGCGCCTCGGGGTGGGGACCGACCTCTGGCACGCACGCGCGCAGTATGCCCGGGCACGGGGCGCCCAGAAGGCGCTGATGGAAGTCTCCGAGAACAACCGCGCGTCGCAAGCCATCGCGACCGCCGGCGGGATGCGCCGGGTCGGGCAGATGTACCGAGCCTACCGTCCGTGAGGGCCCGCCGACCGGCTACGTCCTGGGCGCTCCGCAGTTCGGACAGACGGTGGCGGTGGAGTCGATGAGGGTGCCGCAGTAGCGGCAGTTGACCTTCACCGTCTCCCGGACCACCACCTGCTGGACCGCGGGCTGCTGCACCCCGGTCAGGTGGATGGGAGGGGGAGCCGGCCCCGACGGGGGCGGCGGCGCGTACACCGGGTCGGTCCCGTACTCGACCCGCCCGCCCGCAGAGTGACGGGGCAGGGAGGAGTGCCGACGGGCTCGAAGGGCCGCGACGACCACCACCACGATGACGACGATGACGATGAGGACGACCGCCAGGATCAGCAGGTAGGAATCGCCGGAGCCGGATCCTGTCGACCCGCCCGAGGAGGGGGGGCTGGCCGCCGTGAGCGCGTACGTAGTCGAGGTCACCGACAGAACATCGGTGTACGTGAACCCGTCGCCGGAGGAGTTCGAGTCGTGCTCGGTGTACAGGTACCCGACGATGTAGCCGGTCGACGGGTCGAAGTACGACTGCCAGGTGTAGGAGGCATCGAAGTCGCCGTAGCTGTCGTCGCGGACGTACTGGCTGCTCCCGTCGGTGTAGATCGTCTTCACGTACCGGGACGGGTCGTTCGGGAACTGGTAGGTCTGGTTGGTCGACACCACGCTGCAGTAGGTGTTCAGCAGCTCGACCGTGCTTCCCGTCGGTGCGGAGCTGTTGATGTAGAACCAGACGGTCGGGTTGGTGTACCCGGTCTGGTTGTCGGTTCCCTGGACGTACAGAAAGCTCCCCGCGGAGAAGGTGAAGGTCCCCTGGGTGCTTCCCGCGAGGTACCCCCCCGAGTTGTTGGAGTAGGTCCACGTGTTCGCGAAGGTCGCGGACTCGGTCCCGTTCGGGGCGACCGCGGTCACCCCGACCGAGCCGTTGATGAACGTCGCCTCGGTGTACCCCTGATAGTCCCCGACGCCGTCGCCGACGGTGATCTCCTCGGAATAGTGGAACCCGTCGCCGGCCTGCGGAACGTAATGACCGCCGGGCGCGGCGACCGCCGGGGCGGCGAGCGAGACCAGCAGGACCAGGCCGAGAAGACCGTAGGCGGCCCTCACCCCGCGAATCCCCCTCCCATCACATGGGCATGGCCGGGATGGACCCCCCCGACCCCGCTGAAGGTCGAGAAGTACGAGCCGTGGGCCACGATAACCGGTACGAAGAAGAACCGCGGGCCGTACATGTAACCCATCGGCGCGGGCGGCACCGCGCGGGCCGCTGCCGTCGTGTCGAGCTGGCCGATCGTCTCGTCTCGGATCCCGTGGATCACCCGTACCGCCAGGCAGATCAGCTCCGGCTCGGACATCGGCATCGCCCGGCGCCCGACGACCTCGTAGGCCTTCTCGAGCAGGCTGAGGGTCTCGTTCGCCTCCAGGGTCGGGATCGCGGCGAGGATCGCGGAGGCGACGAGGGGATACTGAAGGTACGTCCCCATGCCGCGGGTGATGATCCCGAGCTTCGTGTCGAGTCCCTGCACGGGCAGCTCGGAGAGGGAGAGGAAGGCGCTCGCCAGCTCGACGTCCTCCGACGCGGAGAACCCCCAGCTGTTGAACAAGCCTCGCAGGGTCGAGAACTTCTGCCAGAGGTCCTGTATCGGCTGGTTGACGATCGCCAACAGCGCCGCCGACTCGTACGACTTCGTCATCTGGAGGAAGCTCGGGAGGGTCGAGGTGGCGTAGGTGCCGTCCTGCCGCCGACCGAGGAGCATCATCGACGCGACGCCCAGCGAGGACTCCTTGGGCACGCCGAGGTGTCGCACCTCCTTCTCGAGCTCCTCGAGCTGGGGGATGCTGGCATCCAGCCCCTGCGGAACGGCGGTCACGATCTCGGCCGACATCAATCGGTTCTCCTCGTTCGACGTGAGGTGATGGAGCGCGCTCCACGCGTCCAGGAGCGCCTGGGCGCCCTGGGCGACGTTCGGCTGCAATTTGGCTAGCCCGAGGGAGGTCGCCCACACCTCGGAACGGTCGTAGGCGACCAGCGGGGCCGCCAGGCTCGCCGCGTACTGGGCGCCCCGGTCGGAGAGCTCGTTGAGCTCCCGGTCGATCTGCTGGCTCTGCTGGATGTACGTCGCGAAGGGAACGTCGGAGATGCGGTACATCCGCACGGTCATGTCCCGTAGCTCGACCATACCCGCACCCGTGAGACCGACGTAGCCACCGGCAGACGGCACGAGGGTGTCGAGGAACGACTTCTTGGCGAGCAACTGGTTGAACTGCTGCTCGCGCGTGGCCTCCTCCCCGGTGGCGGCCTGGAGCGCGGCGCGGTCCTGGGCCTCCTGCTGGAGCGCCGCGGTCTTCTTGTCGTGCCCCTCGAACGCGAAGCGGATCGAGTGGGTCTTGGCGTCTTCCTGCTGGACGACGTACGAGAGGCGGTCGCGTTCCTGGTCCTCCTGAGCGATCGCCGCGCGGCTCGCGTCCAGGCTCGCGACCTCGCTCTGCGCGGCGGCATACTGGTCGGCCGCGAGGGTCTGCACGAGGTTCATCTGCTGAAGCAGCGCGAGGTCCTCGGGGGCCAGCGTGGCCGAGACCTGCCGGTTCCGGATCCCGCTCAGGAAATCGTAGACCGCCTGGGAGTTCGTCATGTTACGATTCGACCGCCGGGAAGGTCAGATACAGCGCCTCCTCTTCACCCTTGTTCCGGACCACAAAGTCGAGCCGGCTACCGGCGCGGCGGAGCCGTACGAACGGGTCGTCCCGCAGCGCGGCCCGCAGCAGGGTCTCGAAGCGCTGCTTCCGATCGGCGCTCTGCCCAAAGCGTCGCTGGCGCTCGCCCTCGATCTGCTCGTAGCCGAACGTCATCTCGTAGAGGGAACGGTACACCTGGTCCTCCAGCTTCTCGCGGACCGACTCCCGGGGCACGACGACGCTCTCGATCCCCTCGAGGTCCACGAAGTAGACCGACCCGTTCGGGGCCAGCACCGCGTCCTTGTCGAGCCAGACGTCGTAGAAGTCGAGCCCGCGGAAGGTCCCTGGGGTAGGCCCCGCCTCCATCGTCCGGGCGAACAGGGTGAGCATCGACACGGTGCTTCGGAGGAAGTTCGTCTCGAACGCGGTCGCCCGGCGGTCGGAGTCCACCGAGAAGCGGTCGAAGACGTGCCGAACGTTGGTCCCTAGGGTGTTCTTTGCGTGAAAATAGACCCGTAGGTTGGAGGGAACCAGTCGCAGCTCCTGGACCATCCGCCCCGAGAACCTCCGGTACCAGTAGAGCTCCCGCAGGTGCGCCTCCAGCGACCTCGGCAGGAAGCAGACCTTCACGACCGGGGCGATCAGGAAGCCGTGCAACGACGTGAGGTCGGCCCGCGCGGAGACGCCGAGCGCGGTCGCGGCGTGCTCGAGCCCCTGCCCCCCGTAGGGTGAGCCCCGGAGCCAGAGCTCGCCCGTGATCAACCGGTCCGAGCGGCTGGGAGGCTCGGAACGGAGAGTCCTCTGGACGTCGGGCTCGGGAGTGAGCTCGGCCCCATACCAACGGTCGAGGGGCCGCCAGGAGTACGGGTCCGTTGCCGAGCCGATGCCCTTGACCGAGAGGTAGAACGCCTGGCCGTCGAGCGTGGCGATCGGGTCGGGGAGGATCGCGCCCCGGTTGTCGTCCTCGATGAACTGTTCCACCCGCACCGGGGGCTCGGGGAGGAGCTGGCTGACCGGGCGGGGCAGATAGACCACGTCCAGCGACCCCAGGGCGTGGGAGGCGAACTGCCGGTTGGTCTGGCTCTCGGCCGGGTGGGCGCGGAGTTCGAGCGGCATCCCTTCGAGACGCATGCTCCCCGGGCCACCCTCCCCCGGGCCGGGCCTAGACCCGGGGTGGATAAGTATCGGTCTACTCTCGTGGGGTGGATGGCCGGTCAGTTCTGCAGCCACTGCGGAGGACAGAATCCCCCGGGGGCCGCGTTCTGTCAATACTGTGGGAGCGCGATGGCGACCTCCGCTTCGGCCCCCCTCCCACCGAGCGGCCCGACTCCCCCACCCATCCCAGCGGCCGCACCGCCCTCCTGGGGACCCTCCGGCTACAGCGGCGGTGCGCAAGCCCCCCGCCGCCGCCCCTCGGCCCTTCGCATCGTCGCCATCGTGATCGTGGTGGTCCTGATGATCGCCATCCTCGCCTACCTCCTCCTCCCCACGTCCTCGCCCGCCGGTCCCGTCGACGTGACCCTCATCGCGTTCCAGTCCGCCGACAACACCTGCGGCTTGGACGGGATCGAGTATTACGGCTTCAACGCGAGCCTGAGTTCGTCGGTCTCCCTCGAGTTTGCGATGAACAATTCGAACGCCTCGGCCGCCCAGTGCACCATCCACACGGTCGCGACCACGACCCCCGGATTCAGCATCGGGGGCGCTAGCCCGCTCCCCTGCGTGATCCCGGCGTCCGAGACGGTCACCTGGACGCTGACCGTGAACGTGCCCAGTTCGGACTACACCGGGGTCCTGACGCTCGTCGTGACCTGACGCGCGCAACCGCCGAGACCTCCGGCGGTAGAACCGCCCATGTTGGGCCGGTCACTCGTGGGTGATCACGTGCGCATGAGGCCCGCTCGGTCCCGAGGTGCCGACGGGCCGAGGGCAGCGGCGCTCACGAGCTTGGCGGCGACCGCGATCGCGCTGATCGCCTCGTTCGCACCGGCCTTGCGGAGCTTCGAGACGTTACCGGGAATCGTCGCGACCGCCACGATTCGAAGACGGCCTTCGATCCCGCGGGCGGTGATGACCGTGAGGAGGTTCTCCGCGTCTGAGTCGTCGGCCGCGACCAGCGCCCGAGCCCGTGTGATCCCGACCGCCCTCAGGTCGTCCTCGGAGGAGCTCTCCCCGAGCTCGGTCGCAAACCCCTCCGCCCTCAGCCGCTCGACCGCGCGCGCGTCGGGCGAGAGGATGACCGCCGCGACGCCGCTGTCGCGCAGGGCTTCGGCGGCCGCGCGTGCCGTGGTCGACGCGCCGCAGACGATGATGTGGTCGTTGAGTTCCTCCATCTGGGCTCGCTGCAGTCGCTGGGCGATCCGTTCCAACCGGCGCTCAAGGAACGGTTGGAACAGGACGACCACGGCCGATAAGAACGTTCCCACCCCGAGGAGGATCAGGACGACGACGAAGTACCGGGCCCCATCCGAGGTCGGCGAGAACCCCGACCCGTTGGTCGAGATGGTGGTGATGGTGAAGTAGAGCGACGTGCTCCACCCGTGGACGGACGGGGAGAACTGGTCCCCCAGATACTGGGCCCCGACCATCCCGAAGAGGAGCGAGAGAATCGCGGCGACCATCACCATCAGTTGCGTGGAGGCCGGCCCGGTGATCGGCCCCCGGTAGAGGCCCCCCCGGTAGGGCAGGATCAGCGCCACCAGAGCCGTGGCCGCGACCGCGGAGGCGAGCGAGAAGACGTTCGGGCTGAACACCGCGATGAGGACCGTCAGGATGGGGGCGAGCAGCGAGAAGAACCAGGCGACGATGCTCTGCTCCCCGATACGGAACGACAACGCAAGGAGCAGCACCCCCATCAGCGCGTCCACCGGGGGGTCGTACCCTGCGAGCGAGTCGCGATAGAAATCCGGGGTCACCAGGATGGCCGAAAGGAATCCCATGATCACGAGGAAAAACCCAGTCCCGGCCGTCGCAAAGGTGAGGGTCCGTCCACGCTCCCGCACGAGGGTCCGAAACGACGGGGGGGCGATTTCGTCCGTGGAGCCGGAACCGGCCCCCGGCTCCTCCGACGTCATCGATTGACCCACGTGAATCGGCTAGAAATACGCGACGAGCGGAGGAGAAACCGGCTCCCCCGGCACGAGCCCGCCTGCGCCGCCACGAGAGGGCGGAAGTCCATCGCCCGCGCGTCGACCGGGTCCACCTTCGCCCACAGAGCACAGCGGTGGTCGGACTGCGCGGCGTCTTCTTCGACCCGACGGATTCGCGGGTTGACCCGTGGGCGGTCGGGTCCCCGGTCAGCCACGACTGCCCCCTCCCCGCGGCGAGGTCACGCGTCTTCCGGCCGCTGCGTTCGGCGGTCTCTTCCGGGGGGCGTGGCACTCTGGCACGCCGACCGGAGGAGTGATAAGGCCCCCGCGGTGGGTTTGAGCGACGGAATCGCCATCGACCTACCCAGATCGGGGCGCCCGCAGCGAACATGAGCGACCCCGACCGCCGACCGACAAGCGCTAGCCAGGACCCGACCAGTTTCGACTCCCTTCCCCTTAACGAACGACTCCGCGCGGGGATTCGCGAGATGGGGTACGAGACCCCGACCGCGATCCAGCAGGGTGCGATCCCGGAGGCCGTCCTCGGACGGGACCTGATCGGAACGGCCCAGACGGGGACCGGGAAGACGGCGGCCTTCCTGCTTCCGATCCTCGAACGGCTGATGACCCGCCCCCGTGGACGGATCTATGCCCTCATACTCACTCCGACGCGCGAGCTCGCATTGCAGGCGGAGGGCTTCCTCCACCAGCTGGGCCGCCACACTGGCTTGCGGGGCACCGCGGTCTACGGCGGAGTTGGCATGGGACCGCAAGAGCGGGCGCTGCGCGGCGGGGCGGAGATCATCATCGCGACGCCCGGCCGCCTGCTCGACCACATGCAGCGGGGGTACGTCGACTTCCGTGCCGTTGAGATCCTTGTCCTCGACGAGGGCGACCGGATGCTCGACATGGGATTCCTCCCCGACGTCCGACGGATCATCTCCCGGCTGCCCCGGGCCCGACAGACGATGCTGTTCTCCGCCACCATGCCACCGGAGGTCGTCCAACTCTCTCGCGACTTCCTCCGAGAGCCCCGGATGGTCCACGTAGCGGCGGACACTGTCGCCGCGGTCGGGGTCTCCCACCTTGCGGTGCCTTCCCCCTCGGCGCAGAAGACCGCGATGCTCGTCCGGCTCCTCGAGGACGCGACCATGACGAGCATCCTCGTCTTCGTCCGCACCAAGCGACGGGCCGACCGCCTGCTGCGCGACCTCCGGCAGGCCGGGATCTCGGCGGGCGTCATCCACGGCAACAAGAGCCAGAACCAGCGGGTCCTCGCGCTGGAGGGATTCCGAAGCGGCAGCCACCGGGTGCTCGTCGCGACCGACATCGCGGCGCGGGGGGTCGATGTCGAAGGGGTCTCCCACGTCATCAACTACGACGTCCCCCATGAACCCGAGACGTACGTGCACCGGGTGGGGCGAACGGCGCGCGCCCAGCGGCGCGGGGACGCGATCACCCTGGTGGCTCCCGAGGAAGAACCGGACCTGAGCCGTGTGGAGCGCGTGCTCGGCGAGAGGATTCCCCGCGCACGGATGCCGGGGTGGGACTACGACGCTCCCCCGGCGCCCCCTCGGCACTCGCCACCCCCAGCCCGAGCGGGGCGCGACGGCCGCGGGTTTCGCCGTCGGGGCCGGGGGCGCGACCCGAGGCCCTATCGCCACGGGAACCGCTCCCGCGCCAATCCCCCGAGCGGGAAGGAAGAGCGACCGAGCTACCGTCGCTCCCAAGGGTCGCGATACTGAGGGTCTGCGCCCTTTGCGGGCCGAGGGGCCGACCACGGTCGCGCCTGGACGGCAAGAAGGATAGAGGAGTTCTCTCCTGGGAGGGATGCCCGCGAGGCAGCCCTGACGACCAACCTGCGCATCTGTCTCACCGTTCTGTCCGTGGGGTTCGCGGTCGAGGGGGCCTCCGAGCTGTACAGCTTTGCAACCCCCGGCGCGAACCACGCCGGCGTGAATTTCCTCTTCCTACTCCCGACCGCCCTCACGGTCGTGGGCCTCCTCTTCGTCTGGGTCGGCCGCCACGAATGGACCGAACTCCATCGTCAGCGGACCCGGAGGGCGACCGCCATCTTCGAGCTGAGCCTGGTCGGCGGCTTCGTCGCGGTCGCGGAGGTCGCCCTCCTGGTCGCCTACCCGTCGGTGGGCACACCGGGGTGGGCGGAGGTCCTCTTCGGTGCCGCGGTGGCGTCGCTCCTCTTCGGCACTTTCGTGACCTATGCCTACCTCGTTTTCCACCTGGTCGCGACCCCGAGCAAGGCGGCGCTCGCGGCCGCCGTGGTCTGGGCGTTTGCCGTCTCGGTGGTGATCACGGTCGCGCTCGCGGCCGACCTCCCGACGGTCCTTGCGCTGGTCGACTCCCGGAGCTTCACCGTTCCTTCGTTTCTGGCTCCGGTGAGCTCCCTGATCTCCTACCTCTTCGTGTCGTACTTCCTCCTGCTAGCGGCCTACTTCGAGGCCCACGCCACCGTGGCCCGCGGACTGCCTCCGGGAGCCATTCGCGCCGTTCGGACGAGCTCTTCGGGCCCTCCGCCCTGAGCGCGGAACCCAATTGAACCCGAGTGCTCTCCCGCTTAGGATGCCGTACGTAGAGTACGACGAGGTGGAGGCCGTCTGTGCGGACTGCGGCCGAGTCTTTCGGTCCGAGGAGGCGCTGGAGGCCCACCGCAAAGAGTCGCACGAGACGCTGACTCCTTCCCCGCCCCTCCCGCAGGCTTCGCCTTCGAGACGCAAGCGCTCGCCCTAGTGAGCGGGGCGCTCGGGACGAATCGACGTCCCCCGGGGGCGGGCGGGTGCGAAGCGGTCAGCTAAAGAGGGCGCGACGTCCGGCTCCGACTGTCGAACATGACCCGAACCTGCCCCGACTGCGGATCACCGGTGGACTACGCTTCCCGAACGGCGGTCGTGCTGGAGGGATCGTGCAGCGGCTGCGGCCACGTGATCACGGTGGTCCAGGGCGCTCCGGGCCACTCGGGCGTCGCGTCGGGCGGGGCGGTCCTCGCGGCGGGCGCTGAGGGAGGGCCTGCGGGAACCGTCGCGGAGTCGGGCTGGTCCGGGCCCCGACCCGCATGCACGAGTTGCGGCGCGCCGATCACGTTCCACCTCGCGGGGCCGGGGGTCCAAGGCGTCTGCTCCGGTTGCGGCCGCGCGTCGGGGTATCTGCCCGAAGGCACCCCCCCGCCGGAGTCTCGCCCGCGCCGGGAGCCCCGGTTCGAGGGACCCAGCGGAGGTCGAGAAGGATATCCAGCCACTCGAGCGCGACCGTGCCGGGAGTGCGGCGGACCGCTACGCTTCTCGACTGGGGCGGACGGGACCATCTCCGCCGAGTGCGCCCAGTGCGGCAATCGCTTTTCGCTCCCTCCGCGAAGGGAGGCGGGCGGCGGTCGAGGCGGAGGCGGGCGACGGTTCGACCGCGGGCCCGGTCCACGGTTCGGTCGAGGAGGACCCCCGCGACGGTATGGGGGACCGTCCCGGGGCAACTACGGTGGCCGGGAGCATCGCGAGGGGCGAGAAGACGACGAAGAGGACCGGCCCCGGCGACGGCCCCGCCGCGAGTAGGTCAACCCCCTCCTCGCACGTCGTTTCTATAGATGGGCGGCCTCCCTCCGGGAGAGGACCGTGACCGAACCCGAGGTGGCCGCCGAGCTAGAGCAGGTGGAGCGGTACGAATTCCGTGCGACGTATCCGGGCCAGCCGTTCGAACCGTGGGTCGTGGACGAGGCGCCACCGGTGGGCGGGAACCATGGCCCCAGCCCGACCCGCATCCTCGCGACGGCAGTGGGGCACTGCATGAGCTCGACCCTGGTCAACACCCTCGAGCGGGCCCACGTCGAGTTCGCGCCCATTCGGACCACGGTCTCGGCCGAAGTGGGTCGCAACGAGAGGGGGCGGCTCCGGGTTCGGCGGCTCTCCGTTCAGATCGCCACGCGGCCGCTCCGGGAGGAGGACCGGCCCCGCTTTGAGCACTCGGTGGCGATCTTTGAGGACTTCTGCACGGTAAGCGGCGCGGTCCGGGAAGGGATCCCCATCCAGAGCCGGGTGGCGGCCTCGTTCGACTGAGCCTCAAGCCACGACCGGCTCGGGTGGTACCACTCGCCACCACCCTCTGGTCGGCCCGGGCGCCCTCGTTCGAAGGGGGATCTCGATAGCGCGCGTGCGCTCAGCCTCTTTCCAGGCGAGGTACTCGAGCTGCTCCTCCTCCGAGATATCGCACATCGTTCCCCCACCTGCCGGGTGGGAGTTAAACTTCCCGACGGCGCGCCGACACGATCGACAGCGAGACGATCAAGGTTCGACTAGTTCGTACCGTGGGGGCATTAAGTCCCGCGGCAACCCCCCTCAACTGTCCGTGACCGGGTCGAGGTGGCCTGACACCCGCCGCGAAGGAGAGGGGAGGCTCCCTTGATCCCGACCACCTACGCGATCGGTTCTTCGCTGCTCGTCCTGACCGCGATGCTCGCCGTCCTGTGCGTCCGGGGCCTGCGGCGGTACTACCAGTCCCGAGTCCGGACCCAACTGATGTGGGGCCTCGGCCTCGCGTTCGCGGCCGCCGCGATGGCGCTCGAGGCGGTGGTGTACGTCGGGGTGGTCTCGGTCCTCCTCCTCCAGGCCTACGTCTTCTTCTCGGCCGCGATCGTCGGGGTGCTGTCCCTCGGGGCGACGCGGGTCCTTCGGCGTCCTCGGGTCGAGCGAGTCTACACGTGGTACATCGCCGCCACCTGCGCGGTCGTGGCGGTCTTCAGCTTCGCCACGCCCCTCCCGATGAACATGGTGACGGGCGGCATCATCACCGGAGACCCGCCCCTGCTGCTCATCGTCCTCTCTACGCTCGTCACAGGCCCCGCGACAATCGTTCTGCTCACCGCCTCGGCGGTCTCCCTGCGCCGCGACCGGCGCTGGCAGACCCTCTTGATGATCGCGGGCGCACTCATCCTGGGGGCGGGCGGGACCCTGTACATCGCCTCCTTCCCGGTCGCCCTCTACTACGCGGAGTTCCTCGGGATCATCTGCCTGTTCCTCGGGCTGGTCAGCCTTCAGGGACTGTCGACCCCTGCCCCCTCGAGCGCGCACAGTTCCTCGACCTAAACCATCGGGGCGCGGCTAGCTTCGTCCGACCGGAGCTCTCTGGTCGCCCTTTCTCACGGGACCCTCGGAAGGATGACTCGCCCCCGGGCGAGCGCCCAGCCTCTGCCACCAGGCAGACTCGCGAGGACCCCTGGCGACGAGGGCTGAGACGGGAGCCTGGGACCTCGGCAGGCGCGACCACCGCTTATCTGCCGGCGGCCCCTGCCGTCGTCCGATGCCCGAGAGCAAGCCCCCGGCGACGTACGTCTCGGACCTCCGACCGTCGCGGGTGGCGACCGTCGAAGGGACGGTGGCCGAGCTCGGGCAGGTCCGCGAGATCGAGACCCGGGACGGCACGACCAAGAAGGTCCGGAACGGCAAGCTCAAGGATGCCACGGGCGAGATCTCGCTCGTCCTCTGGGGCTCGGAGGTCGGCCTCGCCGAGGCCGGCGACCGGATCCGGATCGTGGAAGGGTGGGTCTCCGACTTCCGGGGCCGACCCCAGATCTCGCTGGGCCGCACCGGCCGGCTCGAGAAGCTCACCCCGGGCGCTTCCCCGCCCTCCTCCGCTTGACGGGCGTGGAGGGGTCCGACCTACCCCGGCGCGATCCGCAGGGTATAGTCGACGAACGGGCCTTCCACATACTCGGCGACCTTCGGCTCCCCGAACTCCATCCCCAGGTCGTAGGCGAGCCTTAGGGCGGTCGCGGCCTGCTCGGGCGAGGGCGGCTCGACCAGCGCCGAGGTGACCGTCACCGGCGAAGTGTGGCGGTTCAGGCAGACGAGGACCGCCTCGAAGTTCGGGAACGCGAGCTGGAACAGGCGCAGCTGCAGCGCGGTGTCCGGCCGAGGGGGGATCGCCGCGTAGCTCTTCATCTCGAAGAATCGGCCCCGCCCGTCCCAGTAGTCCGGCTGGGCGTAGACCCCCACCTCTCCGTTAATCCGGATCACCCGGGTCCGGGGACGCGCGAGGCCGAAGATTTCGCTCTGCCGGAACGCCTGAAGGACGGCCCGGAACTGGGCCAGGATCTTCTCCCGCTCGGCCGCGGGGACCTCCACCGCCGCCTCGGCGAGACCGTCGTCCAGGAGGCTGCCTGCCAGCTCCCGCATCGCGGTCGCCCCGGGCTTGCGGCCGAGACGGGCGAGGTGCCCGAAATGCGAGAGGGCCCCGTCGATCGCCCGGCCGACCGCCATTGCCACCTCGTCCTGCTCCGTCGGGGGCGGACGCGGGAACGTCCGCTGGACGATGTCGTGGACCGCGAGAGTGCGCAGCGTGGTCACGATCCGTTCCCTCGGGTCGGCGGACTCATGTCGGCGGAGCGTCCGAGGGAACCGCCTCGATGGCTCGCCACATCAACACGTCGTCCAGATACCGGTCGCCCCGCTTGAACGCGCGGGGCTGCCGCCCGTGAACTTCGAAGCCGTGCTTCCGGTACAGGCGGAGGGCACGCTCGTTGACCGCGACGACCTTGAGCTCGACGATCTCGAAGACGCCCCGGCATCTTCGGAGGGCGTCGCTCAGTAGTGCGTCCCCGATCCCCTTCCCCCGCCACTCGGGGTGGACCGCGATCCCCAGCTCGCCGAGGTGGCGATCCTCAATATGGTGGCCCCGGCGGAACACGGTGCACGTGCCCACCACCTTCCCTTCCTCTTCCGCCACACTGGCCACGATGTCCCCGGCGAGCACCTGCTTCATTACCTGTCCGAACAGCGCGGCCTCCTCCGGCACGCTGGGCCGCTTCTCCTGGAGGTAGACGCCGAGGTCAGGGTTCCTCCCGACCTCGTCGTAACGGGAGTAGTACAGGTCCACCCATCCGGAGAAATCGCTCCAAGCCAACGGCCGCACCCGCATGGGCCCACCCGAGGGTTCGGGGCTCTTCCCCTTTCCAGGCAGGGGCCGCCGTGCCTGCCCGCCCGGGAAGCCCGTAGCGGGGGCGCGGCGGCCGGCTGGCCACCACCTGTGGGCAGGGCGCGCGAGGGCCCGCGGGAACAGCAGAGGTCCCATTAATTCAGTACAGTATTCCTGGCCGCGGGGATGGGGTCCGTATGTCCTCGCCCGAGGTCGTCCACACAAAAGGCCCAGGTACGCCTCGGCCCCTGCGGAAGTGCTCTCGGATGGCGTGGCGGAGCCGTTGTGCGCTGGGCGACTCTCCCGGCCGAACCCGCCGTCGAGAGAACTCCGAGACTAAGCGGTCCACGAGGGTCAGGCCGGCGCGGTCGGAGGGCAGGTAGTGGAGGTGGAACCTCGGATGCTGAGTGAGCCAGCGCGTCAGTTCCGGCGGGGCGGGTGCGAGACGACTGTCGAGGAGCAGATGGACGTCGAGCGGCGAGGGGGTCTCCCGCTCGATCACCTGGAGGAAGGCCCGGAACTCTTCGGCCTGGCCCCGGCGACGGAGTTCGTCCAGGGAGCGCAGCCCCGCGCGGCCCAGCCGGGGGGCCCCCGCCCGCTCGTCCGTGGAGAACGCGATGGCCCGCTCCGGTGGGTTCAGGTAAACCCCCACCATGTCGGTGACCTGGTCCAGGAAGCCCATCCCCCGCCCGCCCTCGGAGACCGGATGCCGCCGGGAGGGGGGCGCCCCTCTCGCCCTTACGATCCGCTGGACCGTGGACCTGCTCACCCCCGTCGCCTCGGCGAGACGCCGTACGGACCAGCGCCGGCCAGTCGGGTCCTCTCGGTCGAGGGCCTTGTGGATGACGAGTTCCACCTTCGAGTTTGGAACGGACGGCGGCCGCCCCGACCGTGGGGCGTCACGCAGGACACCGGGCGTTCCGTGGAGGAGGAAGCGCCGTCGCCACCGTCCGACGGTCCCGGGGTCGGTGCCCAGTTCCGCTGCGATCTTTTGGTTAGGGACTCCCTCCGCCGCGCGCAGGACCACCCTCGCCCGCAGGCGCAGCCGGCCCGGGGCCGCGGAGTTCTCCGCGAGGGCCCGAAGCTCCCTCCATTCCTTCCGGTGGAGTCGGACGGAAGGGGCGACCCGCACGCCGCCACCGAGGGCCGCGGGGAAGATAAAGTAGTGGATTAACGGGTCAGATGCCCCGCCTTATATGGGAGGCCGCGTCGCTCGGGACCGTGGGTGCCCAGGGAGAGCCGGGAGCGGTGCCATCGCCGCCCAGCCGGCGCAGCGAGAGCGTGAGGGAAGCGCGTTCCGCGACCGACTCCGTTCCCGAGAACCGCGCCGCCCGACGGGGGCCCCCCTCCGAGAGTCCGGAGGTCGAGCGGGACGTGCTGATCCTCTGAGTACGTCACGGGTCGAAGAGGCGGTGAGCTCCGGTGGACCTAAACTCCCTCTGGCTCTCGATCCTCGCGCTGGGCGCCGCGCTGATCAACGGCGGGATCGGGTACGGATTTTCCTCGATCATCACCCCGGTCGCCATCCTCTGGTACTCGAACAAGGTCCTCAACCCCGCGTTGGTGATCGTGGAGGTCGTCGTCAATGTCGCGCTCTTGACGCGTGAACGTCGGTACATCCGCTCCACTTGGTCTCGGGCCCGCCCGGTGATCTCCACCCTCCTCCCCGGGGTCATCCTGGGAACGGTGGGGCTGACCTACCTCGCCGTGAACGATGTCAAGCTGATCGTCTACGTAGTGCTCCTCCCGCTCGTCATCCTCCAGCTCCTGGGAATCAGCCGCCCGTTGCGCAACGAGCAGCGGGGTGGGGCCGCGATCGGCTCCGGAATCGGGTTCCTCTACGCGCTCACGACCATCTCGGGACCCCCGCTCGCCCTGTTCCTCCGGAACCAGGGACTTTCGAAGAACGAGTTCCGCTGCACGATCGCCCAAATCCGGGTCGCCGAGTCGTCGCTGACCCTGAGCACGTACCTCGCCTTCGATGCATTCCTCTCCACCAAGTACGTGTCCCTCCCCGCACTGAACCTCTTGCCATACCTCTTCATACCCGTCCTGATCGGGGTGCCGATCGGGACCCTCCTCCTCGTGAGGGTCTCTCCCGAGTTCTTCCGACGACTCGTTATGGGCGTGGACGGGCTGTTCGTCTCTTACGGGCTGTCGCGGGTCCTCGTGGCCCTCGACTGGCTCAAGTCGAACCTGTCCTACCTGCTCATGGCCGCGCTGTTCGTGGCGGTCGGTGCGCTCTCGTGGGTCGCTCTCCACAAGCTGCTCCCCCCCGCTCCGTCGGCGGCCGCACCAGCCCACGAAGGCCCCGACTAGTTGTCGGCCCGTCGCGGGCCCCCCGCCGCTTCTGCGCTGGGCCTGTCGCACCGGACCTACGCCCGATGAGACGGCCTCCGCGCGGCAAGCATCCGGGAAGCGGGTCCTAGCTCGGGGTCCGATCCCCCCTCCGAACTCCTCTCGAAACTCCCATTAAGGGCACGGACCCTCACCGCGAGCGTGTCCCGAGACTCGGTCCTGGAATGGTTGCTCGAGCCGGAACAACCTTCGGTCCAGTACCTCGCGCTGACCCAACTTCTCGGCAGGAAGGAGAGCGACTCCGAGGTCAAGGAGGCGAAGAGTAGGATACCCCGAGAGGGCTGGGCCGCGACCATACTCGCAGACCGCAACCCCGCCGGTTGGTGGGTGCGAGATTGGAGCCACTTCAGCCCGAGCTACACATCCACGACCTGGATGATGGTCGTGCTCTCCGACCTCGGGCTGACCCGGGAGCTCCCTGAGGTTCGGCACTCGGCCGAGCTGTGGATGCGCATGAAGCCCCTGCGCTACGGTCCGGTGGTGCACCCGTCCGTCGAGCCCCACTACTGCTCGCTCGGGATGGGGGCGGCGGCGCTGATCCGGCTGGGGTACGGGGACGACCCCCGGGTTCGCCGGTCCCTGGAGTGGATCGTGAAGAAGGGCCATCCTCAAGGAGGTTGGTCGCACTTCGGGAGCGGACGCAATCTCGACGCGTGGCAGGGGCTGGGTGCGCTCGCGAGCCTTCCTCGGTCGAAGCGCACAGCCGCGATGCAGCGCAGCGCCGAGCTGGGGGCCGAGTTCTTCCTCGAGCGGGAGCTCCACCGGCAGGGGCCCCGGTACGAGCCCTGGTACCGCTTTCACTACCCGGTATTCTACTTCTACGACATCCTGGTCGGTTTGGAGATGATGACCGGCCTGGGGTATGGCCAGGACCCGAGGATGCGGTTCGCCCTCTCCCTGCTCGAGAAGAAGCGACGAACGGATGGGCGCTGGGTCTTGGACTCGGTGCATCCGGACGTCATGCACCCGGCCAAGGACAAGGTGGTCGCGCTCGAGAAAGCCGGCGCCCCGAGCAAGATCATCACCCTTCGGGCATTGAAGGTCCTGGCTCGGGCCGGATGAACTTAGTGGGCCGGCGCTCGAACGGAGCCGACCGCCCCGGCCAGGGCCTTTGACGGGGCGACGAAGACAAATGAGCTCCCAGTGCGTCCCCGCGGCGCCGTGACGCGCCGCCTGGCCGCCATCATGTTCACCGACCTCGTCGGTTTCACGAGGCTGGGCCAGCGAGACGAGGAGGCCGCGCTGCGCCTGCGCCGAGAGCACCAGGTGCTCCTTCGCCCGATCTTTGCCCGATTCGCAGGCCGCGAGGTGAAGACGCTGGGGGACGGCTTCCTGGTCGAGTTTGCGAGCGCGGTCGAATCGGTCCGATGCGCCGTAGAGATCCAACGGGCGATCGGGATGCGGAACGCGTCGGTGGCCCCGGACGACATGCTCCAGCTGCGGATCGGCCTGCACCTCGGAGACGTGGTCGAGGAGGAGGGCGACGTGGTCGGGGACGCCGTCAACGTCGCCTCCCGGATCGAGCCCCTCGCCGACCCCGGGGGGATCTACCTCACGGCCCCGATCTACGAGCAAGTCCGTAACAAGCTCCCGATCCTCATCGAGAGGGTCGGTCCCCGGAACCTCAAGAACGTCCAGGAACCCGTCGATATCTACCGGGTCGCCGTTGGGGGCGCACGAGCGACCTCGCCTCCCCATCTCGCCCCAACCTCGTCGAACCTCCGCATTGCGGTGCTTCCACTGGCCAATCTCAGCGCCCTGGCGGAGGACGAATTCTTTGCGGACGGCCTGACGGACGAGCTGATCTCGAGGACGGCCCAGGTACCCCAGGTCCGGGTGATCGCGCGGACGTCGGTCCAGCGCTACAAGGGCTCGTCGAAGTCGATCCGCGAGGTCGGTGAGGAACTGGACGTCCGAGTCGCGCTCGAGGGAAGCATCCGCAAGTCCGGCAACCGAGTCCGCATTGCGGTCCAGCTGGTGGACGTGCGCTCGGAGGCCCACATCTGGTCCATGCGGTACGACCGCTCGTTCGACGATATCTTCGAGATCCAGGACGACATCGCAAGCAACATCGCGCGCTCCATCGCGGCGCACCTCACTGGACCGAGTCCCGAGGCTCCTGCCCCGCCCCCCTCGGCCACACCGGACACGGCGGACATGGAGGCCTACTCGCTGTTCCTCCACGGACGCAAGCTGCTCGGCGAGAGGGGCTCGGTGGAGTCGATCCGCACCGCGCTCTCGCTCTTCGAAGGCGCGGTCGCCCGGGACCCGAGGTTCGCGCGGGCCCGGGTCGGTGTCGCCGAGACCCTGCTCTGGCTCGAAGGCGAGGGTGGGACTCCCTTCCAGGACGCCGAGGACCGGGCCGCCCGCGAGCTCCGCACCGCGCTCGAGATCAACGACGGGATCGCCGAGGCCCACTCGGTCCTCGCGGGACTGCACATCGGGGCCGACCGACCCGCCGAGTGCGAACGCGAGGCCCGACGCGCGATGGAGCTGAACCCGAGCCTTGCCGACCCGTACCGCTGGTTGGCCCAGCTCGCCGCCGGGGACCACCGCATCGACGAGGCGGTCCGGCTCCTGGAAGCGGCCCGGAAGGTGGACCCCGACGACATCAACGTCCTCGCCTTCCTCGGTCGTGCGCTGTGGTATGCCGGGCGGGAGGAGGAGGCCCTCGCCTTCTGGGAGGCGACGAAGTCGCGCATCCGCTTTCGGACGAACGCAAACCTGACCGAGTACTACCTCGGAAAGGGCGACCTCGCGAAGGCCGAGGAGTCATTCCGCGAGATGGAGCGGGTCCGACCGGCGAGCCCGTGGACGCTGACGTACCGCGGCTTCCTTGCGGCCCGCCAGGGGGACCCCGCAACGGCCCGACGGATGATCGAGACGCTCGAGGGGCGCGCGAAGCAGGGCGAGATGGTCGCCTTCCACATCGGGTTCGTGCACTTCGCTCTCGGCGAGATGGACGGATTCGTCGCGGGCATGGAGGGGGCCTTACGTCACCATGCGCTGCCGCTCCTCGAGCTGCTCTATTCCCCGCTGCTCGCGGCCGGTCGGGCGGACCCTCGGATCCAAGACATTTTCCGAAGGCAGGTCGAGCTCCAGCACGCCTCGGGACCGAAGGATTCGGTCTAGGCCGACAATCCATAGACTGGGCCAACCCTGGGGGCCGCACCGCCAGTTGGCCCGACGGGTGGCGGCGCGACCGACCTGGTGTACGTCAGGGCGGGGGCCAATTCGCGAGGCAGCGGCCCCATGGTAAGGCTATCGCGCGACGTTGTCGAGCGCAAGACACCGAAGCATTGAAGGGTGACCGGTTTATCGACCGCCGCCATGACGGCGAGCTTAACCTGCGCCTGCGGAGCTTCGTTCCCGACCCAAGCCCAGCTCGACGAGCACGCTGCGACCTGCGCGGTTTCGCGGGACCCCGGCGGAGACCCCTCGGCCGAGGGGTAAGACCCGCTCCGTCGCTCTCCGGTCACTTCCGAGGAAACCGGAGGCCGTTCAAGTCCCCCGGTCGAGCCGGCGGACGGCCTTCGCTGCGCTCCGCGTAGGCGCCCGACCCGCTCGAGGTCGCACGTGGGGACTGCCGGTCCACGATCTTGAGCCGGACGTGCTAGCTGAGGGCAGCCTTCCAGAACGAGGGCACCCGCGGCGTGAATCCCACCGAGTCAGCTCCAAGGAACGCCGCGAGGCGATCGAGCTCCTCTCGGATCTCGGTGGCGACCCCCCGTGCCGTCGGGGCGTCCGTCTCCGCGAAGAGCGCGAGGACCTGGAGCCGTCGCTTTTCCTCGTCCAGGGTTGCGTCCATTCGTCCGATGAACTCCTCCCCGCGTAGAATGGGAAGCACCCACATCCCGAAGCGACGCTTCTCCTTCGGGAGAAACTGCTCGCGGACGTAGTCGAAGTTGAACAACCGTTTGCCCCGAGCCTGGCTGCAGATCATGTTGTCGAACGGGGGAAGTACGGAGACCCGGGGCGAGAACCTCTCCCTGCTCAGGTCGTCGAGCAGGGCCACGTCGTCCGCCTGGACAAAGCACTCCTCCTGGCCGCGCAGCCCCTCGATCTCCACCCGGTAGATTCGAGACTCCGCCACCAGGCGCTCCAGGGTCGATTGGATGTCGTGATAGCAGCCCCGAATGAAGTAGTACTTGACCTCCCTCGCCGTCGCCACCCCGAGCCCCCGCAGAGCCCGCTGGGCGGCCTCCGAGTCGGCCTCCTCTTCGGAGAGCACCTTCCGGCTGACCCACGACGGAAGGCAGGCCTCGGGCAGTCCCCAGAGGTTCTGGTTCCCCTCGTGACCCACGACCATCACTCGACCGGACATGAGCAGGTGCCAGAGCATCTCGGACACCGCGCTCGAGGGCTCCCAATCTCCGGCGGCCCTCTTGGTCCGGACGTGGTCCTTGAACTGGTTCAGCTGCAACGGACCCCCCCGCAGGTCAGCAAGGACCCGCTTTCGAAGCTCTCCGTGCTTGGCCAGGAACGCTCGCGCGCCGGCGCGCTGCGACCCCCACGAGTCGGAGAGGGACTCGGGATACCGTCGCATCAGGGAGGCGTAGAGAGGGTAGTCCTCGGTCGCGACGACGCTGGCGAAGGGGATCCAATGCTGGAGGAGTCGCCGGTCGGTCCACAGCAGCCGATCCAGGTCGGCCAGCCGGAACGACCCGACCCGCGCCCAGAGAGAGAGTACGTGGGAGGGTGCGACCACGCTGACCGGATCCCACTGCACGTACGGCAAGTCGCGAACGGTCTCCACGATACGCTCGGCAGTGGCTCGAGCCGGGCGCCTACCCGCGAGATGCTGCTTGGTGACCGCGAGGCGTCGAGCCGTTCGGAGGGAGGTACGAACCGGAGCCGAGGTCATCGCCCCCTGCCGACTGTCTCGGCCCCTAAGTAGTAGTTGCATCGCTGCGTGCCGGTCGCGTCTGCGAGCACCCGAGCCGGTATCCTCTTCCCCCGAGCGCCGGTTCCCGACCTCCCGGTAACTGGACTACTTGCGGGTCGAATAGCGCGTGGGTTGTGATTGACCCCGCCTTTATAGTGACCAAGCGGGGTACCGGGTGAGCCTAAGGTCGAAGGTCATGCATGCGCGCGGAGAGCGCATGGGCGCAGCGGTCCGGAGTGCGGTATCGCACCCGGGTCGACGGGGCGCAGCGGGGTCTCGTTTGACAGGGACCTTGGCGTCGTTCAGGTTCCGGGACCGAGTCGCCGGGGCCGGCACTTGCCCTCTCACCGCGCGTCTGGAGCTCCGGTGCCGCCAGGAGTGACGCGAAAGCATGGATGACATTGACCTCGACGTTCTGAGGTGGATGTATCCGGGAGGCGTCTGGTCGCCCTGGGGAACCGATCCCCGAATCACCATCGCCGATATCGCCTCCCACGTCGGCCTGACTCGGACGGCCGTGTGGGCCCGGCTTTGCAAGTGGCGTAAGGTCGAGTTCTGGGACGGTTTCGAGACCCAAGTGAACCCCCGGATCTTCGGAGCCAGTGTGTCGATGGTGTCGTTCCACGTCGAGGATTCCGCGCAAGGCTGGGAACTGCTGGACCGGACCGGCGCGATTCAGGGTGTGATGTGGGCGAGCCTCCTCTCCGGCTACTCGCTCGCCGCCCGGAACGTGACCTATGTATTGGTGACGATGTTGGCCGACACACGGGCCGACCAAGTGCGGCGCATGCGAGCCCTCCGCCGGTTGTCGCCATCGGGGGTCGTGGACGGGCCCGTCACGACCGAGCCCGTCCCGTGCTCCCGGTCGATGACCCCCCTGGATTGGCGGATCCTCTCCGCAATGGTCGCCCATCCGAATGCATCAGCGGCCCGACTCGCGTGCGATGTCGGGGTCTCTCTCAAAACCCTGGACCATCACCGATCCCTGCTCATTGACGACGGGGTGGTCTGCTCCACACCAAGGCTCGACTGGTCCAAGATCGGTTGTGTCGCACTCACCTTCTTTTGCCGGTCCCCCGAAGACGTGGATGTAACTGTCCGCGCGCTCGAAAGCCGTCTCCCCCACTCGATCCCGGTTTCGTTCCAGGGCCTTAACGGCCACGATTTCAAGGCCCCGAAGTGCTTCTGCTACTTGGTCCCGGCCCACTCGCCGCACGCGGTGCCTAGCCTCGTGCACGACCTCTCGCGGCTCCCCGGGGTCACTTCCGTGTTGCCCGAGCTGTGGGGGGCCCGGTGCGGGTTCACGGCTTGGGCCACGTCACGAATCGCCCAACGTTTGTGCCCCCCAGTGACCGTGATGGCGGCCACCCCCGCGAGCGCAGTGGGTCCTGGAAGCGGAGGGCCGGGTCGCGGGGTTCGGGAAGAGCGCCCCGCGCTCGTGCCTGCCTAGGCCGCGTTCTGCAACGGCCGTCGGGTCGGATACGAATTTCGCCCGCCCGCGGCGAGTCGTGCCCCGCCGAATCGCTCCACGGCGAAGACCCGATACGCGACTTCCGAATCGTTGCGTGTCGCTGAACAAGCGCTCTACTAGCCCGAGGGCGTTCTCCGGTTGAGAAGGTGCTCCGGGTAGCCACGTGCTTCGGGGGCCTTCCCGAACTCGGGATCGGTGCGGGAAGAGGAAGAACCATGAGCGAAGGAAGAGGCGCGGAATTCGGTGGAGATTCCTGGCTAGGTCGAGAGAGAAACCACGGTCGGCGGCGCTCGCGACGACTTGCACCGGCTGTGATCGGGATCTGCCTGGTGCTGATACTCGCGACCGCGCTTACGTTGGCGCTGGCACCGGGAGCTCGGGCGTCACCGACGTCACTCGGCTCAAGCGTCGTGAAGGTTCCTTGCGGGGGCAGCATCCAAGCCGCCATCAACGCGGCGCATCCTGGGAGCACGCTCGCCCTCGCCCCGTGCACCTACGTCCAGCAGTTGACGGTCGACAAGTCCATCAACATCGTGGGCGCCGGGGCGGGGAAGACGATCATCCAGAGTCCGGCGACTCTCGCCCCGGACGCATTTGGGAATCCGTGGACCATCGAGCTCGGTAGCGCTGCCACGGTTACCCTCTCGGGGTTCACCCTGGTCGTGACTCTCCAGTGCATCCAGGTCTCGGGGCTTTTCCCAGCCACCGGCCTGCTTGGCTACGCGGGCGGCGGGATCGGAGTCGGCGGCAGCGCAGTCCTGAACCTCCAGTCCGCGGTGGTCACCACTGCCGGGGCAACGACGGAGGGAGGCTCGTGCCCGAGTGGGCCCGGTTTCATGACCTACGGTACGGGGGTTGATTTCGGCCTGGACTATCTGACGGTCGGTAAGCCCGCCGCGAACCAGCTCGTCGGCTTCGGGACGGTCTCCGGAGTGACGTTCTCCGGATTCGGGTATGGCGGACCGGCCATTGCGGTTGGCGGCGGAGCGAACTCGCCCGCGGGCAGTTACGCGCTGATTTCGGACAACCGCATATCGACGGCCGGAACCACGCTGCCCCTCGAAACCTGCCCCTGTGCCGCGGGCATCGCCGTCGGGAGCGGAGGGAACGCTAGCTCGGCAAAGATCATACAAAACGCTCTGGGGGTGGTGCCACTGCAAACCACCGGTTTCCCTATCGTACTATCGTTCGGAAGCTACGCGTACATCGCTCAGAATTCCATCACGGGCGGTGGCTGGGGGGATGGGATCACGGTGGCTCTGTCCAGCTGGGCGACGATCACCGGTAATTCGATTGTCGGTACGGGCGCGACCGACTTTTACATCGGAATTTTCCTGCTGGGCGCCAGTGGTCTATCGACGATCACGTTCAACTCGGTCACCGGGCCCGTGACCGGCTACGACATCGCGCTGAGCGAGAGCAGCGCACTGGTCGAGTTCAACTCAGTCGGCCAGTTCAGTTGCACATACGACGCGTCCCTGGTGGCCGCGGGGCTCTGCGGTCCGGACTTTTTGACCCAGTACCAGTTCAACGGAATCTACGACGCGTCCGATCCGGGTCTCGGAACCACGATCGCGGGCAACATCGTCTTCGACTCTGATGCCGGGATCGCGCTACTGGAGGGATGCTCGGGGTGCGTGGTGAAGGGCAACACCCTGCTGAACAGCTTCGACTACGGGCTCTGGGGGGTCGATGGGAGCTATGGCTTCTCCCAGAACTTGGTGGTGGGTGGAGCCTATGGCGTTGCCGCGACCGCATATTCCGTCAACACGACAGTGGTGCTAGCCCACGTGGCGATCGTCGGCCCGTCTGTCGCCCCGTTCTACACCGAGGTCGACTTCACCGGGGGCACAGCAACCATCAGTGGAACGTAGTCGGACACTCGATCGAGGACGATCCGGTTCCGGGGCTCGCCGAAGCCCCGGAACTCCCACGAGGAGTTGCTCAGGGGGAGCTCTCGGCGATGTCGTTGCGCGCTCGGCCGTCCCGGGATTAGGCTGAAGAGTCGAGGAAATCGCCCGTGCTGGGAGGCGCCCAATTAACTAGGCATTTAGAATTCGCTTTGCCGTCAGTGGATGCATTTGGCGAAACGAGTTTCGCGTTCGGGAGCCCCTGCTCCCATTGACCTCGCCAGCGGGTCTCTCTTCCCCAGCCAACCCGAGTCCGGGACCTGTCAACTCTGTCGACCCCGTTTGACGGTCTCTTCTTACGCACTTCTGCCGTTGGCTAGCCGCCATGTGGCCCTCGGCGCTAACCGCCGCACTTGGCATCGCCATCGGAGCCATCGTCGTTCTGATCCCCTTGGCCGTGCCTTCGTTCCAAGGGCTAGGCGCGGCATCCTCGCCCGGGGGGCCTCCGGTCGGGCTCGCCCCGGCTCCCCAGTCGCTACACCCACTGAACGCCACCGACTGCGGGTTGCTGAGCTCGTCGTACTTCGCGGGCACCGAGTCGTCGTTCGGCTGGCCCTCCAGCTACGCCAATGACACTGAGATCATCTGGGCGAAACTTTGCAACGACACTTCCTTCGAGTCGCTCCTCGCCGAGTGGGGAGGTTGGTACTGGATCCCGCCCGTTACGGCCAACGGAACTACGACCCCTGGCTACTGGATCGCGTCGAACCTCAGCATGCCCATCGAGGAGAGCGGGCCGCCATCCGCGTGGGGGAACTGGACGTACTTCACCGTGACTTGGTTGTCTTGGGCTAGCATTCCACCAAACGTCACCTCGACCTGCGGGGGCCCCCCGTGCCTCTGGAGCGAGGTCTGGGTGGCAAGCCTACCCGGTACCAGCTACACCGGTCCGTACCTCACGATCTCTTACTCATTCTCTGCTGGCGGCCCGCCCCCGTCCCACTCCTCCCCCGCACCCGTGAGCTCCCTCTGGGGTCTAGCGATTGCCGCGTGGGTTGGCCTTCTAGCCGGGGGCGGTCTCACCGCCGCGATGGCCATCCTCGTAGCTGTCCGCGTTCGTACGACCCGGCCCCCACCGCCGTAGGGCATCTCACGACAGGAGAAGGGTTGGCCAAGTCGGGACTCGTCGCCGCTGGGTCCGGGCGGGACTCTCTGGAAGCGTTTCGAACCCATCCCCCTCAGGGCACTCCTCTTGAGCCATCAGATCCGCCAGAGGATGCGTTCTGGTCTAGAAGGGTTCGGACTAACGACTTCCGAGCCTTGCAGCTCGCGAACGCGACTCGCCCGCGCTGGGATTCGAGCAACTACCTATTCGAATCCACAGTCCGATGGGGACATGGGACCCATGCTCCGCGGGTAAGGCCGAATTCGCCGTCTTCCAACGTTTCCCATGGCGTCGATGAGGAAGTCGGTCGCTCCTCCCCTGCGGAGTGGGTCGCACGTCCTGACAGCCGACGCGCTTCGGATCGTGGATCGGGCGACCTAGCGACGAGCGATTCGCAGGATTGCCTCGATAGATGTATCGACATCCTCCTCGGTCGTCGCCCACGAGCTCACGCTGATGCGCATGGCGGTGGTCCCGTGCCAGACGGTTGAACCGGCCCAGAGCGTTCCCTCGTTCTGAACTTCGGTAACCACTCGAAGAGTCCGGGCGTCGTCCCCAAAGGAGACCAAGACCTGATTCAGCACGACATCGTTGAGGATGGAGAAACCGGCCGCACGAAGTCGGGTAGCAAATCTCTGGGCGAACCCACAAGTGCGCTCGACAAGGGCCGCCAGCCCCGTGCGGCCGAGCGAACGAAGCCCAGCCCAGCAGGCAATCCCTCGCGCACGTCGCGACATTTCGGGAACGGCATCCATCGGCTCACTCGAATTCGTCCCGGCGAGGTAGGCCGCCGCGGGAGTCGACATCGCGGCGCGGAGGGGGTGCGGCTCTGGAACGAAGGCGATGCCGCAATCGTAGGGAACATTCAGCCACTTGTGACAGTCGGTCGCCCAGGAGTCGGCTCGTTCGGTTCCATCGGCGAGCGAACGCAGCCGGGGGGAAGCCCGCGCCCAGAGCCCAAAGGCACCGTCAACGTGGACCCATGCACCGGCGTTGTGGGCTAAGTCGCATACCTCGCCGACCGGATCAAAGGCCCCCGAGTTGACGTTCCCAGCTTGAGTGCACACGATCGTGGGTCCGAGCAACGGGGGGATCCGGTCGGCTCTCATGCGGCCCTGCGCGTCGACCGGGACGCGTACCAGGCCGTCCAAGGCGAATCCTAGAATCGAGAGGGCCTTGAGGACCGAGACATGGACCTCTTCGCCAACCACGACGGTGACTGGCGGAGCCGCCTGGAATCCCTGACGGCGTACGTCCCATCCCGCCTTCGACAGCACGGCCTGACGGGCGGATCCTAGGCAGGTCAGGTTGGCCATGGTGTCGCCCGTGACGAGCGCCCCCCGACAGCCCACCGGTAGGCCGAAGATCTCACGGACCCACTCGACCGAGATCTGCTCGAGACGTGCTGCGACGGGGGACATCACCGTCAGTGCACCATTTTGGTCCCACGTCGAGGTCAACCAATCTGCGGCCAGTGCCGCAGGCAGCGCGCTCCCGACGATGAAACCGAAATACCTCCCCCCGGCCGAAGCGACCGTCGCCGGTGACCCGGCGTGATCGAGGAGGGCGATCACGCGAGACGGATCGAGACCGTCCTGCGGAAGTGGAGACGCGAACCGGTCGAGCCCGTCCACCTCTGTAGCTAGGGGCGCCACGCGTCGTGTCCGGAGGCTCGCAAGGTACTTGGAAGCTGCAGCCGCGGTCTCCATCAGAAGTTCGTCCATCGTCGGGCCTAAGGGTCCTAGAGAGACCGGCCTTAGAAGGTTACAGTCGCCTGCAGGGGGACTTTCCCCGGCCAGCTCGAAAGGAGCAGTCTGGTCCTCCACCGACGGTTCTGAGTGGAGGTTCGGGTAGGAGCGTTGGGGGAGCTTCGGTCACGTCCGATTGAGGCGGACGCACTGCCCCGACCATGAGCCTCGCGGCTGGGAGGATGAACTCGCCCGTGCTGGGAGGCGCCCAAATAATTGGGCACTTAGGATTCGTCTCACCGTCAGTGGATGCGCTTGCAGAAACGTGTTTTGTGCTCGGGGACCCCGGCTCCCATGGATCTCTCCGGCGCGCCCGTCTTCCCAGGATTTGCTGAAGTAGCCCGACACTGATGTCGCCGGCCGCCCATTCGAGAACTGTCGGCCCCGAGCAGTCGCCGCTTCAGAAGCTGTTAATCGATTCTGGGGCTTACAAGATGTTGTCGACGCGGGAGCGCGATCGGAATGGACCGGCCAGCCTGGCGGTATGCCTTGGCGATCAGCCTGGCGGTGGTTATCGCCGCTGTCCTGATCCTGGCCCTGTTTGAGCTGGCCCCCAGCGGGTCTCAAGGCCGGGAAGCCTTCAACGGAGTCGCCCTGTCCATCACCTACGTCGGGAGCTCTGTGGGGATTTACGGTCCGGTTCACCAGAACGCCTGTCTCCAGGAACCCCTTCTGTCGCCCGAGGGACCTCTCGGTCCCAGCTGCCCGAACAACCTCACGGCGGGAACCGAGTACAACTTCACCATCTTCGAGTTGTTCGTTCCCTATGATCTTGACAGCCACAGCATTTCCGAGATGTTCCTCAATGTCACCATCTCCTCGCCCATTGCACTCTCTCAAACCGTTTGCGGCGTAGCCCAGTCATCTCCCCCGACGCAGCGATCCTCATTGGGCCTCGAGCTCCCGCCGGGAATTGGATGCGCGTGGACGATCAGCTTTGTCGCACCCAGCCCCCTGCCGGCGACCCTCCCCGGAGTCGGAATCTGGATGGCCGCTACGATGTCGGTTGACGCCGTGTAGTCATTCACTTCGCGGTGGCCGGCCCCAACATGCGAGCGGCCGACGGGGCCATTCGTTCGGCACGCTCGTCGCGGTCTGGTCATCGGTCGCGCAAAACGGGCTCCCGTACCAGAGGGACTCGCCCGCGCTGGGAGGCGCAGAAATAGATGGGCACTTAGGACTCGTTTCACCGTCAGTGGAGGCGCTTGGCAAAACCAGTTTCGAGTTCGGGAACCCCCGTTCCCATTGACCTCGTCGGCGGGTCTCGCTTCCTAAAGTTGAGAACCTCGTGCCTACTGTCAACTGACCCTCCTACCCTCTCCAGCGATTTTGACTTGTATACCAGTCGCGCTTCTTCTGGTTGTTGAAGAATCTCCGACGGCTAGCAGGGATCGTTGCAATCGCCGCAGTCATCCTCGCGGCGACGTTGGGAGCGTACATTTTAGTGGGACTCCAGCCGGCGCAGCTTCCTCAATGCGCAGCCGGAACTTCCGAAGTTCTACTGGACGCGCAGCCCATTCAGGCCCCGCCGCTGACCCTGGGTAACCTCACGAACTCATCTCGAGGGTCCAACCATTGGTACAACTTCTCGGTCGAAGAGGCGACTCCCTGTGCCACGTTGGGTCCTCTGTCGTTCCAGATCGGGTTTCCCTCCGGTGCAAACGCAACGTTGCCCCCCGGGGCGGGGGTTGCGGTCATCGTACCTCCCGGATCGGTTGAAGCGGCCTTCACCTTCGGGACAGGATGGTCGTACGGAGCCGGATTTGGTCCAGGCACAGTTGTGACGACCCAGGACGAACTCTCGATCTCCTACACCGGTTCTACGCCAGCTTCTCTCGTGGGAGCTTGGCTGATCATCCAGTTTGCCCGAGGCACGGCCGCGACGTCGGTCGCTTAACGAGTCCCTCATCTGATGCAGTCTCCTCGCCTGGGCTAATGATCCAGCGCGAGGGAGTGCACCCGACGGGGGCCAGGCGAACGCTCGGTCGGGCCGTAGAAGCCCTATGGACGGAGTATCGCCTTGCACCTAACCCGCCCCGGCCCCTACGGAAGGTGGGCGGGGCCGGTCTCCCGACCCGGCCAAGAAATCGTCTGTGGTCCGATTTCTCCGAAGCCGTTTTCTGACAGAGATATGGTACTGGATGCCCACACTAGTGGGTGGTATCCCCTGCTCCCATTGACCTCGCCGGCGAGCCTATCGTGCATGGGGTCGCGGGACCGGCTTTCCCATGATATATTCAATCGAGCTGTCCTTCCAGGACATGGGTCCCGGTGACGACTGACGCCTCTTTCGGAGTCGTCACTTTGGGCGCGCTCCCAAAGATGGACGCATGAGAACTCGAAGAGCGATCCTTCCACGCCGTCGCTTCGGTATCGGGATGACAATCCTGACGGTCCTCGGTATCGCCCTCCTGTTAGTCGCGCTTTTGATTCCGCCGGTTGTGGTGGTCTCTTGGCCTTGTCAATCGCACTCGTGCCCGCCTTTCAACTCCCCTTCTGAACAGACTTCGGTCTCCCCCTGGGCCTTGCTTGCGTGGTACTCTGGACTGGTTCTCGTAATAGTGGGCGCGGTCGGTCTCCTATGGTTCGGATGGCGTCGATACCGGGAATCGAAGAGCCCGCGCGGACCACCCCCTGCCTGACTCGCTCCCACTGACCTCACGGCGGGTCTCCTTCTGTGAAGTTGGGAATCGGGTCCTGCGCGCTCATCGCGGTCCCGTCATCGACCTTGGGGGGCCGGCATCGAGCCCGCGGGTCGGTGGACAATCAGAGTTCCGGGCTAGCGGACCGAATGATCAGCGTCACGTTCTGGTCTCCATCCCAGGCCACTCCAACCCGAAGATTGTTGGACATGGTTTCCTCGCACATGATCGGAAGGCTCACGCCGGGAGGGCGGATGCCGCAATTATACGCCGGAGGTCCCCCGAGTGCCGACTGCAGCAAGGTACTGCCATTCGCGCCAACCGCGACGATGTCGAAGCCGGATCCCGCGGGGTTCGGCGGGAACTCGCTAAAGTGGAAGGTGATTCCCTGAAACGTCACGTTACAGAACCCCAGCTGGCAGTCCGGCTTTCTATCACCTGGGGGAAACGTGACGGTCGAAAGAGCGTACTCCGGCTGGGGCCAGGCCGCCCGCAGCAGGACCGTATCGGAGTGAGCCGAGCTGGAGAGCCAAGTTACGCCAAAAGTCTTGTCAGCCGCGGTGAAGTTGCTGAGGCCGCCGCATGCTCGGCAGCCTGGTGGGACTGCCCACGATACGTTGTTGGTGTCAATCAGTGCGAGTTCCATCCCGCTGGGCCCGACAGCAGCGCCCGTGAGCCAGTTGGTGCCTACGATGTACTCCGGCCAGAGGTGGAACAGGATGCCACCGAAGCTGAAATTCGACTCGGGGCCGGAGAGGTTGCCGCCATTGACTGGGATGCGTACGACCTCCGAAGCATAGTTAACGGCTGAACTGGTCGGAGCAGTGGGATGGTTCGCGATGGCAACTAGCCCAACGGTCGCAACGACGACCAGAGCCGCCATCACGATGGCCGAGAGGGCGACCCCCGAAGGCTCCCACATGGAAACAAACAGGCCCCAGAAGCGTATGCGTCTTCCTCTGAGTCGAACGACGGGGGCCTCGTGTGGACGGCCCGATCAGCGCGGTCGGTCATCGGTCACGCGAAACGGGTTCCCGCGTTGGAGGGACTCGCCCGTGCTGGGATTCGAACCCAGGTCTGAGGCTCCGCAGGCCTCTAGGATAATCCATTGCAGCGGACCGGGGGAGGACCCCGGTTCCGTAGCTACCCCACACGGGCAATCGTTCGGGAGCGGTCCCGGCGCCGCCGAGCGGAGTCGCCTATAAAAGCCCGGGGAGAAGGGCGGGCGGGCCCGAGCCACACTTTATACCGGGCCGGGCTCCCCGGGCCCGCCGGACAACGGATTTCCGCTATGGTCGAAGAGAAGTCGAGCGACCCATGGCCCGAACTTCGCGACCTGCCCATGGGCCGCCGGGTGGAATTTACGGACGGGCGAGGCCAGACCTACACGGGCACCGTCGTTACCCGCCACGGGTTTCTCGGCGACCGGATCCTCCAGCTGAAGCTCTCCAGCGGCTACAACGTTGGGATCCGGGTCGACCCCGGTTCAAGCTTTCGTCTGCTTCCGGACTTGGCCCGGGAAGCCCCCGAGGAGCCCTCTCCCGCCCGTCCGGGACCCGCGGGACCGGCGGGCGGCTGGGTCGCTCTCCTGACGACGGGTGGCACCATCGCTTCCCGAGTCGACTACGAGACCGGAGGGGTCCGACCGGTCAAGGGAGAGGCCGAGATCCTCGCCTTCTACCCGGAGCTTGAGCGCAGCGGGCCGGTGCGGATCGTTCCCGTCTTTGACCGTTTGAGCGAGGACCTCCGACCGGACGACTGGGTCACGCTCGGCGGGCACGTCGTCACCGCGTTCCGGGACGGGGCGACGGGGGTCGTCATCGCTCACGGCACGGACACCCTCGGCTTCACGGCGGCAGGCTTGAGCTTCCTGCTCGCCGACCTCCCGGGGCCGGTCGTCGTCGTGGGGGCCCAGCGGTCGCCCGACCGGCCCTCTTCGGATGGCCCCTCGAACCTGCAGGCAGGCGTGCAAGTAGCCCGGGAGGCCCGGCTGGGAGAGGTCGTGGTCGTGATGCACGCCGGACCCTCCGATACTCGATTCGCGATCCATCGGGGCACATGGGTGCGCAAGATGCATTCGAGCCGGCGCGATGCCTTCGAGAGCCGGAATGGGCCCGAACTCGGTGGGGTGCAGGACGGCCGGGTCTCCCTCGGTCCGCTGGCCCGCCCGCCGACGCCGGGCCCGGCCCGCCTGGATGGGCCCATCGACGCCCATGCGGCCCTGCTCTGGTCCTTCCCGGGCCTTTCTGCCAAGACCGCCCGCGCCGTCGCGCTGGACGTCCGAGGACTCGTGCTCGCCGGGACCGGGCTCGGCCACGTCGCGTCCGAGCACCTCGAGTGGATCCGTGAGGCCACCGGTCGGGGCACGTTGGTCGCGATGACCACGCAGTGTCTCGGAGGTCGTGCCGACCCATTCGTCTATGCGACGGGCCGCGACCTGATGGCGGCCGGCGTCCTCTACCTGGACGACCTCCTTCCGGAGACGGCCTACGCCAAGATGGTGTGGGCGCTCGGGCACGCCGCTTCCCGGGAGGGCGTCGCTGAGCTCCTGACCATCCCGCGCGCGGGCGAGTTCCTCGACCGGCACGCGGGGGTCCGCGGGCCATGAAGGCCGGGCTTGAGATCCACCAGCAGCTCGCCACCGGAAAGCTGTTCTGCGCTTGCCCCGCGGAGCTGTCCGAGGACGTCTCGTTCTCCTTCGTCCGGCGGCTTCGGGCCGCGGGCGGGGAGAACCGGGCCGTCGACGCGGCCGCTTCCCTCCAGGCGGCCCGAGGGCTCCTCTATCGTTACGAGGTCGTCCCACCGAGCTGCCTGGTCGAGATGGACGATGAACCGCCCCACCCGCTCAACGCGGACGCCCTCGAGACGGCCCTCCTCGTCGCGCTCCTTCTCGACGCTCGGCCGGTCGACGAAGTGGAGGTCATGCGAAAGATCGTGGTGGACGGCTCGACCACCGCCGGCTTCCAACGGACGGCCCTCATCGCGACCGGGGGTCACATCGAGGTGAGGGGACGAACGCATCGCATCGAGACCGTCTGCCTCGAAGAAGACGCCGCCCGCCGGACCGGGGACTCGCCCGACGGGGTGACCTACCGGCTGGACCGCCTCGGAATCCCGTTGATCGAGATCGCAACCGCTCCGGACATCCATAGCGGAGTCGAGGCGAAGGAGGTCGCGCAGGAGATCGGCGCCCTCCTCCGGGCAACCGGACGGGTGCGTCGGGGGATCGGGACGATCCGGGAGGACGTGAACGTCTCGACCGAGGGGGGCCGACGCGTCGAGATCAAGGGCGTTCAGGAGCTGCGGATGATCCAGGAGTACGTCGACCGCGAGGTCGAGCGCCAGAGGGTGCTTCTCGAGCTCCGGGACGGGCTGGTGCGGGCCGGCGCTTATGTCCCGTCGGGATCGCTCGGCGACGTCACCGATCTGGTCCGGGGGGTGCCCACAGGGCCCTTGGCCGAGGTGAACCGCTCGGGCGCCGTCGCTCTGGTCCTCGCTCTCCCGGGGTTTGCGGGCCGACTTCGCTCCCCGACCGGAACGGAGGTGCGGCTCGGCAGCGAGCTCGCGGCCCAGGCCCGAGCGGCGGGCCTCGGCGGCCTGCTGCACTCGGACGAGTTGCCCGGCCACGGGATCGACGAGCGGCTCGTCGCGGAGATTCGGCAAGCGCTTTCGCTCACCGACGCCGATGCGTTCGTTCTCGTGGTAGCTCCGTCGCGCGAGCGCGCGGAGGCCGCGGTCGATCGAATCGAGGCCCGCGCGCAGGCTGCCCTGGAGGGGGTTCCCGAGGAGACCCGCGACCCCCTGCCCGACGGCAGCACGCGATTCTCGCGCCCTCTCCCGGGCCGGGACCGAATGTACCCCGAGACCGACGTGCCCCCGATCCCCATCTCCGAGGAACGGCTCGAGAGACTTCGCCGAGCGCTCCCTGAGCGCCCGTCCGCCCGGCGCGAGCGCCTGACCCGCGTGTATTCCCTTCCCCTGGAAGTCGTTCGACAACTTGAGGCGGTCGAGGCCGTCGACGAGTTCGAGGCGCTCGTCCAGCGCGGCCACGCTCCGGGGATAGTCGCCCGGCTCCTCACCCAGGACGCGCCGGCCGCTCTCCTGACCGCACCCGGGAGCGCGCCGTTCTCTCTTGATACCCTGGACTCCGTCCTCGCCGGGGCGGCGAATGGGCTCTTCTCCAAGGAGGGGATTCCGGCGGTGTTGGCCGCCTTCGTCGCCGGCGCCACGACCCTCGAGACAGCCACGCAGCGCGCGGGCTTCTCGGGCGGAGCCGTGGAGGACCTTGACGCACTCGCCGACCGCGTCGTGCGCGCGAACATGCGGCTCGTCCAGGAGCGGGGGGAGGCCGCGCTCTCGCCTCTGATGGGCGACGTGATGCGGGAGGTCCGCGGGCGCCGCGACGGGAAGGAGGTCGCCGCCGCAGTGCGTCGATCGATCGCACGCCTCCGCGCCGACGGGTCGGCCTCGACGGCCTGAGGAGGACCCTTGCCGTCCTCTCGAGATCGGGGACCGTCCAGTGCGGGGGGCCGGAGGTTCCGGCTCGTTGTCACGGACGTGGATGGAACGTTGACCGACCGTTCGAGACGCCTGGACGTCCGGGCCCTCCTTGCGGTCCGCGCGCTGGAGGACCGTGGGGTCCCGGTCGTTCTCGCCACCGGCAACGTCCTCCCCGTCGCCCTCGCGCTCCACCGGACCCTCGGGCTCTCGGGCCCCATCGTCGCGGAGAACGGCGGGCTCCTCTGGATGGGGGAGGGGAGTCGGGTCGAGCGGATGGGGGACCAGAAGGTCGCCCTCGCGGCCTACCGGGCGCTGGTCCGAGCCGGGCTACCGGTCCGTCGGCTCTTCACGGACCGGTGGCGGGAGTCCGAGGTCGCCCTCGAGCCGGGCGTTTCGGTGGCCCGCCTCCGTCGGGCGCTCGGCCGACGCCCGGTGCTCGTCGAATCGACGGGCTACGCGATCCATCTGATGGAGGCCGGGGTCGGGAAGCTCCCTACGCTTCAACGCGCGCTGGGCCGGCTGGGGCTCTCGGTGGCCGACGCGGTCGTGCTCGGCGACGGAGACAACGACGTGGCCATGCTGAGGGCCTCCGGCTTCGGGGTCAGCTTCCCGTCGGCCAGCGCGCGGGCGCGGGCGGCCGCGCGGTACGTCTCCCGGGCCCCCTATGCCCTCGGCTTTGTCGAAGGCCTTAAAGCGAGCAGGGTGCTCGCCTGAGCGGGTCTCATCGGGAGCGACCCACGATGTTCGTCGGGCAGTGCGCGCGGTGCGGGATTCCCGCCACATTGGGCTGTACGATCTGCGGCCGAACCTTCTGCCGCGGGTGCTTGGACGCCGACGAGCGCCTCTGCGCGGACTGCGTGACGATCCAACGGCGCGCCAAGAGCCCGGTCGAAGCGCGAGCGCCCCCCTCGCGACGCGTCCATCGGTCGCCGCCCGCGCCCGGCCGCGTGTGACCTAGTAGTCGACGCCGGGCAGGATGAACTTCCCACGCGGAGTCGCGCGGGCGAGGGCCAGCAACGCGACCCCCAGGGCGCCGGTGACGAGGCCGAGGCCGAAGACCGCCCACGAGTAAGCGCCCATCGTCCCCCCGAAGTGGACCCCGAGGAGAACGAACGCCCCGCCCCGGGCGACCCAGTGGAGCAGGAGATTGAGCACTACTCCGAGACCCCATCCGAGGGCGACCAGTACGCCGCCTGCCGCGAAGTAGCCGATCCGCTCGTCGCCTCCCGTCGGCTCCTCGGGCGTGGCGGGGGTCTCCTGGAGGTTCGACACGGGGGAGCGACCTCCGTCCGCGATTAAGCAGTTTCGCCGGAGGCCGTGGCTACGCCGGTCGTCCCGCGGGACGGGTCAGCCGAACCCGGTGATCGCCTTCGGGTCCCGGGGACCGCCCGGCCGCAGGGGGGGCTTGCGCAGCTCCTTCGGGCACTCGACCAGGCGGACGAGAGGCGCCGACTGGACGATGTAGGCCGGCAGGCCCGTGTTCGGGTCGTTCCCCGCTCGCAGGATGTTCATGATCTCGAGGCGGACCTCCACGACCGAGCCGTCCTTCAGCTTGAGCCGTACCTTCCCGTCGCCCTCGAGCGTCGTGTAGTCGACGATCTCCGCGTTCGACAGGTCGGGCGGGGGTCCCCCCGGGCCGCCGATCATCGGGCGCCCCGGGCCGCGACCCGTTCCTTCAGGAGCGAGCGCGGGTCCTGGCCGTCGACGGTCAGGCCGAGCGAGACGCACGTGCCGATGACCTGGTTCGCCCGCTCCTCGTCGGTGCGACCCTCCAGGTCCTCCCCCTTCGCCTCCGCGATGCGCCGGACCGCCGCGATCGAGACGTCCCCGACGACCTCGGTCTTCGGCTTGCCCGAGCCCTTCTCCTTCTTGGCCTCCTTCAGGAGGAGCGCCGCCACCGGCGGTCGGCCGACGACCAGCGTGAAGGCGCGGGTGTTGGGGTCGACCCGAATGATGACCGGCACGCGCATGCCGCTGAACTGCTTGGTCTCCTCGTTGATCTTCGCGACGACCTGCCCGACGTTGACGCCGAGCGGGCCGAGCGCCGAGCCGAGCGTCGCGCCGGCCGCGGCCTTGCCTCCCTCGACGAGGACGCTCACTTCAACTGCCACTCTTCGACCCTCCCCGCTCCAGCATGCGCACGTGGTCCCCGCGGACGGTCACCGGGATCGGCACGACCGCCTCGATGAGCTCCACCGTGATCTCCTCCTTGGCCTGGTCGATCTTCTTGACGCGGGCCTTCTCTCCCTTGAACGGCCCGCTGATGAGCTCGACGATCGCGCCCTCGACGAACCCTTCGACGGTGATCTTCGGGACGAGGAGCGGTTCGACCTCCTTCAGGGTCGTCTCCCCCTCGACGAGGCCGCGGGCCTTGCGGATCCCCTTGAGCATCTCGCGGACCCCCTCGAAGCTCATCCCCTCGGCGAACACGTAGCCGCGCAGGGAGCTCGGGACGAGGAGGGCGAAGACGACGTCCGGTTTCTCCTCGGTCCGCGCGAGCAGGGTGTCCGCGACCTCGCGCTCGTAGCCGCGGGAGGTCTTGATCGCGAGCACCGCCTGGCGGGCGACGCACGCGAGCGTAAGCTTCACCGGGGTACCGGAGTCGTCGAGGTCGGCGGAGAGGCGCACCTCGACCCGGTCGCCGTACCGGACCCCGACCGGTGCGGTCACCTCGAAGGAGAGGCCGACCGGGGTGTTGGGCGTGAGCGAGAGGGAGACCGTCTCCTTCCGGGCGAACAGCTCGACCATCCCGCGCTTGCCCGGCGGGTTCCAGCGGACCGGCCACTCGGCGCCCTCGTCCAGGTAGGCGGAGGTGTAGCCGACCTCGATCGTGAGCTTCACGGCGGCGGGGCCCGGGGCCTTGCTCGAGAGGACCGCCGAGAGGGTCGTGACCATCCCGGCCGTCACGTTGCGGACGGTGTCGTCGGCCGCCTGCAGGGTCAGGAGCCCGCGCGTGTCGGGGCGGGGGGTCGGGGGCGTAGGCGCCCTCTCGGGCGCCGGCATGAGGATCGACGGGCCGCTTCCCTCGGGCTTCTTCTCCTCGGCGGCGGCCGGGGTGCCCGAGAGCAGCCCGATCTCCTCCTCGTTGACCCTACCTGCCATGAGACACCCGGGGCGCTACAGGCCCGAGAAGAGGTTGCCCCAAAGCCACGGGCCTACCTGGTTGAAGAAGATGTACAGCGCGAAGCCGGTCAGGCCGATCAGCACCGCCCCGATGAACGTCACCTGGAGGACCCGGACGTACTCTTCCTGGGTAGGCCGGCGGGCCATGCGCAGGATGCGGCCGTACTTTCCGTGGCCGAACGTGCGCAGGCGCCCGTCGAACTCGTCTTGAGCCCGGCGCGCGCGGTCGAGGAATGCCATGGTACCCTAGTGGACGACGTCCAGTTCGGGGCCCGACCTGCGGACCGGCCCCGACGGGGTCGCCGACCCCCCGAAAATCTGCGGGGATTTAACTCCGGTCACCACCAGCATGACGCGGATGGTGCTCTGCATCGTCGGGTCGACGGCCGCTCCCCAGATGATCCGGGCGGTCGGGCTGATCGTCTTCTGGACAACCTCGGCAGCCTTCTGGGCCTCGCTGACGGTCATGTCCGGTCCGCCGGTGACGTTGATCAGCGCCCCCGAGGCCCCGGCGATGTCGACGTGCAGGAGGGGGGAGTTGATCGCCTCCATCACGGCGTCCTCGGCCCGGTTCTCGCTCTCCGACTCGCCGATCCCGATCAGGGCGACCCCGCCGCCCTTCATGATCGTGCGCAGGTCGTTGAAGTCGAGGTTGACGAGCCCCGGTCGGGTGATGATCTCGGTGATGCCGCGGATCGCTCGCGCGAGCACCGAGTCCGCGACCTTGAACGCGGTCTGGATCGGGAGGCGGGGGACGAGCTCGAGGAGCCGGTCGTTGGGGATCGTGATGACCGTGTCGATGGTCGCACGCAGCTTCTCGAGCCCCCACATCGCGTTCTCCGCGCGGACGAGCCCTTCCGAAGCGAACGGGAGCGTGCAGACCGCGATGGTCAGGGGATTGCCGCCGTTCGCGTCCTTGGCGCACTGGGCGACGACGCCCGCCGAGCCGGTGCCCGTCCCGCCGCCGAGCCCGAGGGTGATGAACACCATGTCGGAGTTCGACAGCGACTTCTTGATGTCGTCCTCGGCCTCGTGGGCGGCCTGCTCCCCCACCTGGGGGAGCGCTCCCGCCCCGAGCCCGCGCGTGAGGCGCCGGCCGAGCAGGATCTTCCGCGGCGCGTGGATGGCGAGCAGGTGCTGGGCGTCCGTGTTGCAGGCGACCAGCTCGACCCCGGAGATCCCTTCCTCGGCGAGCCGGTTGATCGTGTTGCACCCGCCGCCCCCGCACCCCACCACCTTGATGTTCGTCTTCAGGGAGGCGAGCACCGCCTCCAGTTCGGCGTCATCGTTCGTCGGCGGCGGGGGCTCCTGGCCTCGACGGCTCTCGCCGGGGAGGTGCGCCAAGATCTCTTGCGCCAGCGGTCGCATCACAGGTCTCTCCGGCGGTAGGAGCAGGGGACCCATTATAAAGCGTTGGTCGCGAATCGGGGGTCGTGGAGTACTCCCGCTGGGCCCCCCTCTACCGACGGATCGGCGAGGAGCTCGGCCTGCCGTTCGCGCGGGAGGAGCAGGCCTTTGCGCAGCTCCGAGCGCTCCTTCCCGCCGTCGCCCGACAACAACCGCTCGAGCGGATCGCCCCCCGCTTGGCCGGTCGCGAGGTCGTGGTGGTGGGGCTCGCGCCCGACGCGGGACCCCCTCCCCTCTGGCGCCGGCCGGCGGGGGCGGAACGGCTCGCCGTGGTCGCGGCGGACGGCGCGACGACCGCGTGCCTCACCGCGGGTCTCGTACCTGACCTGGTCGTCACCGACCTGGATGGACCGATCCCCGCGGAGCTCTCGGCCAACCAGCGAGGGAGTCTGGTGGTCGTGCACGCGCACGGAGACAATGCGGACGCGGTCGCGGAGTGGGTCCCGCAATTCCCGGGAGAGCTGGCCGGTTCCTGGGCCGGTCCTCCCCGCGACGGGATCATCGATGTCGGGGGATTCACGGACGGGGACCGCGCCGCCTTCCTCGCCGACCACGTCGGCGCGGCTCGGATCCTGTTGTGGGGGTTCGACTTCGAGCGGGTCGTCGAGGCCGACGCCCGCTCGGCGGAACGGAAGCGGAGGAAGCTCGTGTGGGCCGGGCGCGCCCTCCAGGAGCTCGCGGCGGAGGGTCGGACCCCGCTCTTGACGTGGGAGCGCGACGGGACCCTCGCCCCTTATCCGGCGGGGATCAAGGGCGCGTCCACGAGGTAGACGACGTTCTGTCCGTCCTCGTAGAGCGGGACGAAGGGCGCTTCCGACAGCCAGGCGATCGCCGCGGGGGAGAGCGGGGCCGCGAGCACGGAGGGGTTCAACGCCACGCCTGCGTACATGACCGAGTCGACGGCCACCAGGTCGATCGGACGGAGCGTGTACGGCGTGCCCGAGCTCCGTAACTCGGCGTACGCCTCGGCGGCCTGGCTCGCGTTGCCGGTGAACAGCACCGGGGTCGTCGTCCAGGTCGTCGGATTGCCGTCC
The DNA here is from genome assembly GCA_035501555.1 of Thermoplasmata archaeon. Taxonomy (GTDB): domain Archaea; phylum Thermoplasmatota; class Thermoplasmata; order Lutacidiplasmatales; family UBA184; genus Lutacidiplasma. Next base: position 96,024 of record DATJWA010000016.1, read on the forward strand.
ACCCCGAAGATGACCGACGAGAGCCGATGGTCGCTCGCGACCGTCCAGGTCGGCGGGGCCGCGACGCCCACCCACATCCAGAGGGCCGCGTCGCCGTGGGTCAGTCCCTCCTGGAACCCGCCGAGGTAGGCCTGCGGGGGATAGACGATCGCCGCATTCGCCGCGACGAGGACGACTAGCCCCAGGACCGCGGCCGTCGCCGCGCGTCGTCCGGCGCGATGGTCGATCCGTGCGACCAGTCGCCCGGCTGCGACCGCGCCGAGCAGCCCCACCGGGATCAGGAGATACTCGGCGTGACGGGACGGCGGGATCGCCTCGACGAACCCCTGGAGCGAACTCCCCAGCTCCGAGGCGAGCAAGGTCCCGACCGCCGAGATCGCCAGGATCCCGAGCCACGTGAGCGCGAACGGGCCAAGTCGCGAGGTGGTCAACAGGCGTCGGCTCCCCGCGCAGAGGACCGCGAGCAGCAGGACAGGGGCGAACCAGAGGATCGCCAGCGGCGCGGTGGTCTGGGTGGTGCCCGGTAGCGGGACCACCAGGAGGACGGCGATCCCGCCGAAGATCCCGACGGCGAGCAGGGCCGCGTCCCGCACGATGCTGCGGTCCGTCGGAAGGCGCACCCATGCGCGCCGCGGGGCGAACCGGCGTCTGCGCAGGTGGATCAGGACCCCCGCGACCACGACCGCGAGCAGGCCCGCCCCCTCGAGGGCGCCGAACCCGACGAGCGAGCTGTGGGCCAGGCCGGGCAGAAGGACCTTCGAGACGAAAGAGTAGGTCCCGTAGAACCAGAAGAGGAGCGTCGCGGTCACGAACGAGCCGAGGAAGACGAGCTCCCGGGTCGGGAAGCGATGGCTCCACAGCCCGGGCCGCCACAGCTCGAGCAGGAGGAGGCCCCCGAGCGCCCCGAGGACGAAGAAGTAGGTCGAGAGGTGGTGCGTCACGATCAGGGCCCCGCCGGTGAGCGCCAGCGGGAGGTACCAGCGCACCTCGCGGCGGCTCTCGAGGAACATCCAGAGGGAGGCGACCGCGAGGAGGTCGCCGAGGGAGGCCGGTGCCGCGTGCGCGAGGGTGAAGAGGCGGGGCATCGCCACCGAGGCGAGCGAGGCCCCGAGGAGGGCGGTCAGGTCGTGCGGGTACAGCCGTCGGAACAGGAGGAACAGCGGGAACACCGACAGGACCGCGACCGTGGGCACCAGGATCGTCAACCCGGAGAATGCGCTGATGCCGAGCGCGGCGCTCCCGGCTCCGGCGAGCAGGTAGATCCCGGGGAAATCCGGGTACGCCGAGCCCCATCCCGCGTAGGCCGCACCGTGCGGAATGTGGCCGGTGGCCAAGAGGGCGGCCGTGAGCGTGTAGTACTCTCCCGAGTCCGACCCGAACATGGCGAAGGAGAGGTACGGTTCGAGCGCCACGAAGACCAGCAGAACGGCGACGCCGGTGAGGAGGACCGCGACCTCGGGTCGGACCGGTGGAAGGGACCGGGCCGGGCCACCGTCCCCGACGGTGGTGCCGGCGGCGGGGGAGGCTCGCGTCGTAGTGGGACGGACGTCCCCCTCCTCCAAAATCGTGGCGGCGGACCCCCCTCGACCCCGAGACGCGGCGGGCGCGGCCATATCGATAAATAGGGGGGCTTGGTGCGCCCGCTCCAAGGAACGGACCCGTGTCGCCCTCGCGAGCCTCCCGACCGAAGGCACGAACCTCGAAGCCGGTGCACGCGAAGCCGGTCCGAAAGGCCGCCAGGCCGGCTCCGAAAAAGGCCGCGCCCCCTCGGTCCGGTAAGCCCGGCAAGCCCGCCGCCGCCGCCGTACCCCAAGGGGCCCCGCCGACGCTCCCCGTCCCCACGGCGCGGCGCTCCGACGGGCGGAGGCATCTCCTCTCGCTGTCGTTCGTGCGCGACGGGGACGAGTTCCTGGCCCGGATGGAGACCGACTCCGGTCACATCACCGAGCTCAAGAACCGGGCCCTGGACCAGCTATTGACCCTGGTCGCAGGCGAGCTCGAGGACCTGCTCGAGTAGAGCGGGGCGGCGAGCGACCTACTCCCGGACCCCGTCGGGGTCGAGCAGCCCGCTCTCCACCTCGTAGGTAGCGATCCGGTCCCGCGCGTCCGTGACCCGGACGACGTCGACCGGGTAGGGGGTGAGCGGTCCCGGCGGGAAGTGCCGGACGACCTGGATCCCGAGCGAGCCGAGCGGGGGGAAGGAGCGTCGCCGGCCCCATCGCCCGACGACGACGACCGACTCGGCCCGCACCTCCACCCGGCGGGGCGCGGGGGAGACGGCATACACCACGCTCCCGAGCACCATCAGAAAGGCGACCCCCAGGAACAGCTCGAGCCCCTGCTGGTCGCCCGGCCGTGAAGCGTTCGCGCCCGTGAGGTCGAGGGCCGCGAGGACCGCTGTGAGGGCAAGCACGGCGCCCGCGTAGACCGCGGCAATCCGGATGGAGCGCTCCCGTCCGCCCCGGTTCGGGCGAATGGTGGGCGCGCGTTGCGCGGCGGCGGCCGGCCCGGGGCCAGGGGTGGCCCGGTCGCGCGGGATGCGAACGGCTCGGGACCCGCTCACGAGAACGCCGTGCTGAAGAGGGTCGGACGGGTCGGATAAACCCACCGTTGCGGCGGGAGGGTGTCGCGGACCGGCGGCGGGGCCCTAGGCCTCGAGCGCCGCGTCGACATGCGCGGGCCCCCCCGGCTGCGGACGGGGCAGGGGCTTGGAGGGGTCGACCAGCGGCACCTTGCGGGCGATCTCCCGAGACATCGCGGAGCACGTCGAGACCGCGACCGGGTGCTCGGTGTACCCTGGCAGAGCGAGGTCGTAGGTGACGACCTTCTTCTCGGCGACCGTCTCCCAGACGGCCCGGAACACCCGCTCGGCCGCCTCCCGCTCGCCGAGATGGCGCAGGAGGAGCTCGACGCAGAGGATCTCGGCGACCGGGTCCGCCTTGTCCTGGCCGGCGTACTTGGGAGCCGAGCCGTGGACCGGCTCGAAGACGGCCAGCGTGTCGCCGTAGAGAGCGCCCGGGGCGATCCCGAGACCGCCGGCGAGCCCCGCGCAGAGGTCCGAGAGGATGTCGCCGAAGAGGTTCGTCGTGATGATCACGTCGTACTCGGCCGGCTTCTTCACGAGCTGCATGCACATGTTGTCGATCAGCCGCTCGTCGGAGGTGAGGTCCGGGTACTTCGCCGCCATCTCCCGGTAGGCGGTCTGGAAGAGCGCCCCAGTCGTCTTCATGATGTTCGCCTTGTGGACGCCGGTCACGTGGTGCCGGTGCTCCCGGCGGGCCATCTCGAAGCCGAACTTGCAGATCCGGTCGCACGCCTTGCGCGTGATGACGTTCACGGTCTCGCCGGCCGAATGGTCCCGGTCGACCCAGTGCTCCACTCCTGAGTAGAGTCCCTCGGTCGCCTCACGGACAACGATCAGGTCCGTCTCGGGATACCGGGTCCCCTCGCCCGCGATCGAGCGCGCGGGTCGAACCGAGGCGAACAGGTCGAGCTCCTGGCGCAGGGCGACGTTGACCGAACGGAACCCGCCCCCGATCGGCGTCGTGATCGGCCCCTTCAGGGCCAGGCGGTTCCGGCGGACCGAGTCGAGAACCTCGGGGGGCAACGGTGTGCCGTGGGCCCGGATCGCCGCCTCACCGGCCTCTACGACCTCCCAGTCGATGGAGACCCCGGTGGCCTCGGCGACGAGCCGGGCGGCCTGCGTGACCTCCGGACCGATGCCGTCGCCCGGAATCAAGGTGACCCGATACGCCATGACCGTCCCGGCTCGGCCGAGCGTTGCCGAGATTTAAGGAGCCGGCCGGGACCGCGCGCCCTCGGCCGCCGGGGACGGCGGGGAACGGAGCTGCTCGAGGACCGCACGGGTCACCTTGTCGCGCACCTGGCTCTCGTCGGAGAGCGTCGTCCAGACGGTAACGACCCCGTCCCAGGTCGTCGGTGCGAGGTCCGTGACCTCGAGCCGCGGCGCGATGGCCGGCGCACTGCCCGACGGGAACGCGCGGCCGACCGCGCCGAGGGAGGCCTCGACCAACCCCGGGGTCGTAGCGATAGGGAACGTCATGCGGACCCGGTAGGCGCGCGCTCCCCCCGGCCGGGGCTGGACGATCAGCGAGCCGAGCACGACCGAGTTCGGCAACTTCGCCGTACCCCCGGAGTCCAGGCCGATCAGGGTGTACACGAGACCCACGTCCTCGACAACCCCCGAGTAGCTCGGGATCATCGCCTCGTGGGGGTAACTTGGGGCGAGCACACCGAACGCCGAGTTGACGAGGCTCACCCGGTCCCCCGGCCGGAACGGGTTCGCGACGACGAGGAGGAGCCCAGCGAAGACGTTCGCGAGCACCGTTTGGGACGCCAGACCGAGGACGATCCCCGCGAACGCGCTCCCGAGGAAGATCGACTCCGCCGACACCCCGGCGAGGTCGGAGAGGGCGAGGATCGCGACCACGGCGACGACGAGGTTCAGGAACAGACGCAGCGTCGCCCCGTGCTGGTGCTGCCCGCGCTGCCGAAGGACCGCGGACGTCGCGGCCGTGACCGAGCGCGCCGCGGCGTAGGCGACCAGCACGATCGCCCCCGCCTCCAGCAGGACGATCTCCGGGCCGGTGAATCCAGAGAGGAGGCGATGGTTGTAGACGGTGAACAAGAGGTAGAGCCCGACCGCGAGCACCGTCACCAGCAGGAGGTTCCGCCCGAGCCTACGGGGCTCGTGCTCGGCGGGCGGCGTGGCCATGCAGCACGGCAGTCACCCCGCAGGATAGCACTTTTCATTCGCGGTCTCTGACAATAATCAGTATTCTTATATTCAAAAGAAATACAGAGGTCATGTACCCCACCCCCCACCCCGAGGTCCTGGCCCGTGACTGGTTGCCGCCGGTCGTCTTGGGGCGCGAGCGGGAGGTGGCGGAGGCGCTTCGGCGCCTCGACCCGCCCCGCCCGACGTCCCCCCCGCCCTGGGTCGTCGGGGTCGTGGGACCCCCGGGGAGCGGTACCAGCTCGATCGCCCGCCGGGCGGCCCGCGGGGTTGCCGACTGCCTCCGACAGGAGGGCGAACGGGTGCATCCCCGGACGCTGTGGGTGCGCACCGCGGGCTTGCGCGGCACCCACGGGGTCGCCGCCGGCCTGCTCCGCCAGCTGGACGAGGGGTTCGATGGCCGGGGCTTCTCGGTGACCGAGATCGTCGCGGGCCTCCTGCGACGGCTCCGGCGGGAGGGGCAGCCTGCGGTCGTGGTCCTGGATGACGTGCGGGTCGGCGGCCCCGACCTGGGGCCGCTCCTCAAGGCGCTGGGCGCACCCGACCGGTTCCTCCCTGAGGGGGAGTACGGTCTTCCCTCGACGTGGACGCTCTTGGCGGGGACGCCGGAGGGTTGGGCCTCCACGCTCGGCCAGACCGACGACCCCGCCGCGCTCGGGCGGCCGGTGGGGCTCGTGCCCTACACCGACCACGGACTCAGGTCGATCGTGCGGGACCGGGCGGCCCGAGCCCTCGGCCGTCCGCCGAGCGAGTGGCTCGTGGGGAAGGTGGTCGATGGGAGCGTCGGCGACGGGGGCGGTGCCCGGCGCGCGCTCGACCTCTTGCGGCGCGAGCTCCTCGGGACCACGTTCCGACTGGGCACGAACGCGTTCCCGACCGAGCGGCCGGCGGTCGTCGAGGTGGAGTTGAGGGTCGTGCGGGCCATCGAAGCAGCCGCCCGGGACCGCGAGGCCCGCATCGGGGACGTGCGCCGGCACGAGGCAGAGCTCGCCGTCGCCCAAGGGTCTCCGCCGCTGCCCGCGACCACGCTCTGGCGCCGGATCGTCCGGCTCGAGCACGCCGGTTACGTGACCCGAGAGGTCCGGCCCGGCGGGGTGGGGGGCACTCGTTCCGTCCTTCGGCTCGTCACTCCCGTGGACGAGTGGGTCACGACGTCCCATCGCCGGGATACTCGTCGAGTCGCCGGATCGTGGACCGGCCCGTCGCCCGGCCCGCTGCCGGAGCCTCCGGAAGGGGCTCTGGTGCCGGGAGCGATGCGTCCTCCTTCCGGCCCAACTGGCTGAGGACACTGTGGGCCAGCACGGGTGAGCGCAGCGCCCGGGCGACCCGTTCGAGCGGGGCCTGTCGAATGGCCTCCCGGTCGGCGAACCCGGCCCGGAACAGCATCCGGGCCCGGACCCGACCGATCCCGCGGAGACGCACGAGGTCGAGCAACTCCTCGCGCGCTCCGTACTGCACCCGGAGCGAGAGGTCGGAGATCGCCCGACCCAGGCGGCGCTGGAACACCGCGGCGAGGCGCCCCGTGGCGAAGAGGAGCCACTGCGCATCCTCGACCTTCGTCCGAAGGTCCCCGGCTCCGATCCCGAACCGTTCCGTGAGCTCGAGGACGGGGACCTCGTCGATCCACGCCTCGAGGATCGTCGCGACCTTCAGGGTCGCGAGGAGGGCGTCGAGGTCGAGGTGGACCGGTGCCTCGTCGGGTTTCACCAACAGCTCCTCGGCCTCGTCCGTGAACCGGGATAGCAGGTCGGCCTCCTCGCCCCGCCGCAAGTAGAGTGGCGGGAGGTCGGGGGTGGCGGCGATCGCCGCCAGCAGCGCGAACGGAGAGACCCCCAGCGGGGCGCGCTCCAGGACCTGGCGGAGGACGACCGCGCTCAGGGGGTCGAGGTACATCTCGCTCGTGAGCAGGCCGAACCGCGTCGCCTGGAGACGCCTCCCCCGCTCGAGGAGGTCGTTCTCCTCGAGGAAGCGACGCACGTTCCGCACCTTCGTCTCGAGCTCGATCAGCGGCAGGGTCCGGCCGTAGAACGTCGCGGCGAAGAACGAGGTCAACTCCTCGTCGCTCCGGACCGCCCCGCTCGCAGCCAGCGCCAGCACGTGCATCCGGAGTGCAGGCTCCGCGGCGAGCCGGCTCACCACGTCCTCCGGGGGGGCGGCCAGGTATCCGTCGAGCAGCCGCTCGATGTCCTCCGGGGTCCGGGCCAGGAGCAGGGCCTCCCCGATCGGGTCGAACCGGGGCCGACCCGCACGCCCCAGCATCTGGTGCACCTCCCCGGCGGAGATCGGGGCCTGCATCCCGAGACGGTCGTCGTACCGGGTCGTGTCCCGCACGATCACCCGTCGGGCCGGCAGGTTGATTCCCGCCGCCAGCGTCGGGGTCGCGACGAGCGCCTTGAGGGTCCGCTCCCGGAACGCCCGCTCGACCACCCGCCGCTCGGGGGTCGTGAGGGAGGCGTTGTGGAACGCGACGCCCGAGGGAAGAAGACCGTGGAGCCGGCGCATTCCCGCCGTGTCCTCGTCCGAGCCGGCGCTCAGCTCGTTCGTCCAGGCCAGCGCCGCCGCGCGCTCTTCGGCCGATAGGAGGGGCCGGACGGTCCCGACCAGCGATTCGGCGACCTGTTCGCTCGCCCGCCGGCTGTTCACGAAGACGAGGGCCTGGCCGCCCTCCTCCACAATGGTCCGGACCAAGCGGGCCACCGGTTCCCCGGGCGGTCCGATCTCCCGATGGGAGAGGTCCGTGAACAGGATCCGGCCGTCGGAGTAGACCCCCAGCTTGAGGGGTACGGGTCGGAAGTCGCTCGCGATGTGTCGGGCATCCAGCCACTCGGCGACCTCGCGGGAGTTCCCCACCGTGGCGGAGAGAGCGACCAGCTGGAGGTCGGGATAGGAGCGCCGGAGCCGGGTGAGGGTCACCTCGAGGGTCGGCCCCCGTTCGGGGTCCCGCATCAGGTGGACCTCGTCCGCGACGACGACGCCCAGCCGGTCGAGCCACGGGCTGCCCCGGCGAAGGAGGCTGTCGGCCTTCTCGCTGGTCGCGACCAGGACGTCCAAGCGGTCGAGCTGTTCGTTCGACAGGTCGAAGTCCCCCGTGGACTGGCCGACCTTGAGACCCAGCGCCTCGAACTGCCCGAGCTCCTCGGTCTTCTCCTGCGCCAGGGCGCGCAAGGGGACCATGTATAGGCCGGTGCGACCGGCCCGCACGGCGCGGAGGAGGGCGAGGTAGGCGACGAGCGACTTGCCGCTCGCGGTCGGGCAGGCGAGCACGACGTTCTCGCCCGCCATCACCGGCCCGAGCGCGGCGGCCTGCGGCGGGAACAGCGACGTGATCCCGTCGTGCTCCAGCACTCGGCGAAGGTCGTCGTCCAAGGGAAGCTCCGAGAGCGGAACCGACCGCTCCGGGACGGGCGGAGGCCTCGACGGAGCGGGGCGGGCCGAGCGATGACGGCGGGGCACACGGCCGGCAGGAGGGTGCAGTCTATGCCGTTTGCGACGGACTGGGGGAGAGAAGGCCCCGGCCGAGGATGAGCTCCTGGATCTCGCTCGTCCCCTCCACGATGGGGAACACCCGGGCGTCGCGGAGCAAGCGACCGGCCGCCGCCGACCCCCGCACCCCCTCGGGCCCGGCCACGTCGACGCCCGCCGAGGCGATCGACATCGCGGCGCGCGATGCGACCAGCTTCGCCACCGATGCCTCGCGCTCGAAGGAGAGCCCGGCGTCCTTGCGCTCCGCCGCCTGCTCCACGAGGGCGCGGGCCGCGGCGAGCTCCGAGTAGGCCCGCGCGAGGGCCGTGCGCTTCCACTCCGCTTCGTCGCCGTCGTGCGCGGCCGCCCTTTGCATCTCCTCGAACGCGGCGCGTGCGACGCCGAGCGCGCAGCTCGCGATCCCGACGCGTCCCGCCGTGAGCGCCCCCAGGGCGATGTGGAGACCCTCGCCCTCCCGGCCCAGGAGGCTCTCGGCCGGGAGGCGGACCCCGTCAAAGAGCAGCTCGGTCGTCTCGCTCCCCCGCAGGCCCAGCTTCTCGAACCGCTGGGCGACAGAGAATCCGGGGGTCGGGGCCGGGACCAGGAACGCGGAGATCCCCTTGGATTTCAGGTTCGGGTCGCGGGTCGCGAAGACCAGCAGCAGCCCGCCGGTCGCCGCGTTCGAGATGAACGTCTTGGACCCGGTCAGAACGAACCCGTCGGTGGAGCGCTCGTAGCGGGTTCGCAGGGAGGCGGTATCGGAGCCCGCCCCCGGCTCCGTGAGGGCGAAGGCGCCGATCCGGTCCCCCCGGGCGAGGGAGGGAAGCCATCGTTCCCGCTGGGCCGGCGTCCCTCGCTCGGCGATCGGCCGTGCGCAGACGGAGAGGTGGACGGCGACCGTGACGGCCACCGCCGCGCTGGCGGCCGCGAGTTCCTCGAGCACGGCACAGAACGCGCGGGTCGACGCGGGCCTTCCGCCGAATTCGGTCGGCAGGCCGAGCGCGAGGTACCCCTCGCTCCCCAGCTGCCGCAACAGTTCGGGCGGGAGCCGGTCCTCTCGGTCGATCTCGACGGCGCGGGGGCGGACCGATCGGGTCGCGAACTCACGGACGCGGGAGCGCTCCGCTTCGGAGGCCGGGTCCGCGGTCCCGTTCACGTCCCAGCCAGCACCACACACACTTAATGCGTGGCGGCGGGTCGGCCGCACCGCACGCCGGAGGGGGGAATGCCGGGATTGCCGACACCGAAGGACCGGTTCACGGCGCTCGACACCCTCGCCGTGGTCCGCGAGCTCCGGGCCCGGGCCCGCCCTCGCGTCGACAAGGCATTCGACCTGCCCCAGGGAGGATGGTCGGTCGTCCTCCGCGTCCCGGGCGAGGGTCGGCTCGAGCTGTTGCTGGTGCCGGGGCGCTACGCCGCCCTCCTCCCGTTCGGCGCCGAGCGGACCGAAGAGCTCTCCCCGTTCGCCCGCGAGCTCCGTCGCCTCTTGAGCGGTGCCGTGTTGGAACGCGTGACCGAGCCCGCCGGCGAGCGGTACCTCGAACTCGGGCTCACCCGAGGGGATGCCGAGGGGGGGCTTCGGCTGCTCCTCGAGCTGTTCGGGACCGGCAACCTCGCGGTCGCAGTGGGGGAGAAGATCGTCGCGGTGGCGCACACTCGTCGATGGGCGCACCGCTCGGTGCGAGTGGGCGCGGAGTACGCTCGCCCGCCGTCGAAGGCCGACCCGTGGTCGATGTCCCCCGAAGGGATCGAGGAGGTCCTGGAACGTTCGCGGACCGACCTCACGAGCACGCTGGCCGCCCGGCTGGGCCTCGGGGGTCCCCTGGCGGAAGAGGTCGTCGCCCGGCTCGGGGGCGACGGCACGAGCCCGGCCTCGGTGGAGGCGGGCCATCGGGCCGCCGCCCTGCACGACGCGCTAGCCCGTCTGCTCGACGAGCTCGGCGAGAAGCCGGTCGGCCACCTTTACCTGCGCGAGGGGGTCGTCGTGGACGCGACCCCCTACCGCTCGGTCCGTTGGACGGACGTCGACGGAGTGGTGGAGGAGGCGCGACCGACGTTCTCGGAGGCCGCCCACGAGTTCTTCCGCACGGTCGTGCCCGCCGCGCCCACGGCCGAGGTGACCCAGGCGCTCGCCGAGCGTCGAGAGGTCGAGCGGATGCTCGCCCAGCAGCGCGCTGCGGTGGAGGCGCTCGAGGGAGAGGTCGCGGAGCTCCGAACGGACGCGGAGACCATCCTAGCGCACTACGCGGAGGCGGAGGAGGCGGTCGCGAAAGCACGGGCCGCGGGGGCGAAGGAGGAGCCCGTGCAGCTCGACCTCGGCGGCCGATCGGTCCGACTTCATCCCCGACGGAGCGCCCGCGAGTCCGCCCAAGAGCTGTTCGAAGAGTCCAAGCGACGCGCGGCGAAGCTCGCGGGGGCCCGAGCCGCCCTGACCGAGACCGAGGCCCGCGCCGCGGCCCCGCTGTCGGGAGGGGCGGCGGGCGCGCCGAGCGCTCGGGTCACGCCACCGAGGAAGGTGCTCTGGTTCGAGAAGTTCCGCTGGTTCATCAGCTCGGAGGGCGCGGTCGTCATCGCCGGCCGGGACGCCGCCTCGAACGACCTGGTCGTTCGGCGGAACCTCAAGGACGGCGACGTCTACCTGCACGCCGACCTCCACGGGGCGGCGAGCGTGATCGTCAAGCGCCCCCCGCCGGGAGGCCCCGAGGTCACGGAGGTGACCCTGCGGGAGGCCGGCCAGTGGGCGGTCGCCTTCTCGAAGGCGTGGCGCGCCGGACTCGCCTCCGCGTCCGCGTTCTGGGTGAACCCGGACCAGGTCTCCAAGTCCGCCGCCTCCGGTGAGTTCGTGCCGAGGGGCGCGTGGGTCGTCCACGGGACGAAGCACTTCCTGAAGGACCTGCCCCTGGAGCTCGCGCTCGGGACGGTCCGCTACGAGAAGGAGGAGCGGTGGACCGCGGCGCCCGAGTCGGCGGTCCGCGCCCGCGGGACGGTACGCATCCTCCTGGTGCCGGGGGAAGACCGGGACCGGGCGGCTGTGGAGGTCGACCTGGCCCGCGAGCTGGGGGTCTCCCGCTCGGTGCTCCAGTCCCTTCTCCCCGCGGGCGGTCTCTCGGTGCGCCGCGCGTAGACCCGCTGGACCTCCGCGGCCGGGAACCGGTCCCCTTCCCGACGCCAGGTGTGGTTGCGGGCCCGCAACCCGACGATCGTCGCCGAGGTCGTGGGCAGACGGACCGTGCTCCCGACCTCGAGCACGGTCTCCGGACCCACCGGGAGCCGTCCGGCGCGGGTGAACCGTCCCTCGATGAGGGAGTAGAGCACGAAGGGGCCCGTGGCCCGGACTGCCCAGATCGTCGCGATGTCCCGGATCCGGCCGACGGAGATGGGGCGTCCGGCACGGTCCTCGATCCGGCGCACTACGAGCGGCTCGGTCGACTCGGGGAGGCCCGAGCCGACCTGGACCTTTCGGTCCGATGGGAGGGTGACCCGTTGGCGCTCGGAACGCGCACCATCTGAGACGATCAGCCGTGCCTCTCCCGTCTGGGGGAGCGCCGAAGCGAACGGGTGGGAGGTACCGCAGACGCGGCACCGGGCGACCCCGCGAACGACCGTCGCTCTCGGGCCGAGCCGCCCGTGCTCGATGTGCAGGATCCGATGGGGGGTTTCCGCCCCGCATACCTCGCAGCGGATCCGGGCCGAGTGCAATGAAACTCCGTCCGGCGCGGACGGTGCGGAGCTCTCCGGGCGCGGGGCCGCCATGTCCCGGGGACGCCGTGCGCCCGACTTGAGCCTTAGCCCCCGCTGGGAGGGGTCCGCGCGCGGGCCTGCCGCTCGGCAGCGAGGAGATTATAGGTGGGGGAGTACCCCTGCATTGGGCCGCTTCTCCCCCCGGGACCGAGCGGCGGTCGGAGAGCATGGGAGACAGCGGTTCGTCCCCCCGGGTCAGCGCGGTGGTCACCGCCCACACCCGAACGACGTTCCTCTCGGCGGCCGTACAGTCCGCGCTCGAAAGCGGCGCGGACGAGGTGGTCGTCGTGCGGAACTTTGCCGGTCCGATCCCCGGCTGCGAGGGGCAGTACCGCGACGTCCAGTGCGCGGCGCCCGAGACGAACGAGAAACAGGCGCGCGGCCTCGAGGCCTCGACCGGCGAGGTCGTGGGGTTCCTCGACGACGACGACCTGTGGGAGCCGAGCAAGGTCGCGCACCTGAGGACGCTGTTCGGCGGCCGCCCGGAGCTCGTCTACTATAACCACGGGCACCGGCCCGTGGACGAGTCCGGTCACCCCGTCATCGCTCGACATCGGGAGCTGGCGGGCAAGGACCCTGGGGCGTTCCCCGCCTGGGACGGGCAGGACTTCGAGACGTTCGTCCACCGCATCTGGCCGGGGAACAACTCCTCGACCGTGGTTCGCAAGGCCTGGGCCGTCGAGTGGCTTCCTGCGTTCCGGCAAGCCGGCTGGACAGCGGACATGTTCTGGCTGGTCGCCGCCCTGCTCAGCCGCCGGCCGATGGAGATCGGAGCCGAGCCACTCACGCTGTTGCGACTGCACCAGCAGAACATGTCCCAGACCCGCGGCGCCGCCCCGGAGGAGTTCCGCCGTCGCCACCAGGAGACGTCCGAACGGTTCGCTCGTTCGACCGCAGTCCTCGCCCAGCTCGCGGCGCAGCGGGCCGGACCGTCCGCCTCCGTCACCCGTTACCTGGCGCAGCGCGCGGAGGGCTACCGGTTCTTCGCGTGCCTCGAGGCCGGCGCCCAACCGCGACGGTCCGCCCTGAGGGCCCTCCGGCGCGGCCCCGGGCTCGCCGACCGCGGGGTGTGGGGGACGGCGATGGTGGCGCTGGTGACCCCGGCCGGGGCCCGACGCCTCCTGTTCCGCTCGAGCCTCCGTCGGTGGGCCCTGGGGTAGCATCCTCGGCGTCGTAGCGCTTAAACCCCGAGGCCGCTGCTCGGGCCATGGTCCGCGTGGGCCTGACCGGCGCGACCGGGTTCATCGGGGGCGGTCTGGTCCCCCGTCTTGCGGCCGCCGGCTACGACCTGACCCTCGTCGACAACCGGTCCGGACCGGTCCGGGTCGAGCCGACCTCGCCCGGCGTCGTGAACGAGGACTTCTCGAGTCCCCGGGCGCTCGGCCTCCTTTCGGAGGCCGACGTCCTCCTCCACCTCGGCGCCGCCTCCGGCGTCGTGATGTGCGCCAACGACCCGGTGGGCACGGCGCGGGTCAACGTCGAGGGGACCCGTCGCCTGGTCGAAATGGCGATCGAGCGGAAGATCCCGCTCCTGTTCGCCAGCAGCTTTGCCGTGGTGGGCTCGCCCGACCATCTCCCCGTCACGGAGCTGACCCCGGCCCGGCCGACCCACGAGTACGCACGCCAGAAGGCCGAGGGAGAGAGGATCGTCGCAACCCTTCCGCGGGCCGGGGCGGCCGCGGGGGCAGTCATTCGGATGAGCAACGTGTACGGAGGCTACAACTCGGGGCCTCGCAGGGTCGAGAAGGGGAACGTCATCACGCTCTTCGCCCAGCAGGCGGCCGAGGGGCGCCTCCGGGTCAACGCCCCGGGGACGCAGCGGCGAAACTTCATCCACATCGAGGACGTCTTCGCCCACTGGCTGGCCGCGGTCCGTTTCGTCCGTGACCACCCGGACCCGAGCTACCACCTCTTCAACTGCTCGAGCGAAGAGGCCTACTCCGTTCTCGAGGTCGCCGACAAGGTGGTTCGTGCCTGGATGGCCGCCCACCCGGGCGTCCCGGCGCCGTCGGTCGACATCGTACCGAACCCCCGGGCTTCGATCGAGCTCATCGACCCCGAATTCTCCGTGAGCCGCGTGGAGACCGAGCGGCTGCTAGGGACCCGCTGCACTCACACCGTGGACGGGACGCTGCGGCAGCTCTTCGGAGCGCGATAGAGCCCCCCGGCTTTGGCGCAACCTCCGGGGGTGCGCCCTCCAAGGAAGGGGTCTCCCCGCGAGCGAGGAGCCCCGGACTAGACGCCGGGGGCCGGAGCCGTCCGACGGGTTGGCTCCGCGCCCTTCAGGTTCGGATGGGGCTGCCCGAATTTGAATCGGGGTCCCGGGCTCCCAAAGCCCGAAGGATGGACCAATAGAGCGAGCGGAGGTTCGTTCCTCGGCTCGTAGCTACCCCACAGCCCCGCATCCGCGACTAGACGGCGTCGACCCGTTTCAACGTTCGGCCGATGAGGCACTCCGCTGGGCTCGGGTCGACCCGCTCGATCCGGTAGCGTTGCTTCGGGGGCAGGCTCGGGCCCGCGCAGTCCCACCAGTTCGGGCAGTCGAGCCGGCGGCACGCAAAGCGGCCGACATCGACCGAGCTGCCGACCACCGCGCTCCGGGCCTCGACCAGGACCGTGCGCGGGACCGCCCGGACCTCGACGACGTGCGCGTCGGTCTCCTGGAGGGCACACGGATGCTTGACGGAGCGGACCTTGGTGACCGTGTACTTCCGTCCCGGGTCGAGGGTCAGGCAAGCGTGCCGGTACGGGCACGTGCGGCAGACGGCGGCCCCGCCCTCGTAGACGAACTCAAAGCCCTCGCGCGCCTCGTTGATGCCGATCAGCGTGATGTCCGCCATGCTAGCCGACCACCCCGGTCACGCTGGCGAGCCGCTCCGCCGCCTCGCGGGCGAGCCCCCCGTCCCCGAGGATCGTGTACCGCTCCGGACGGATCGAGTGCGCCTGCACCAGCGCGTTGACGACCTCCTCCGGCTTGACCCCGAGCTCCCGGGCGGTCGTCGGCGCTCCGATCGTGTGCAGGGCCGTCTTCAGCCGACGCCAGTCCCCGCCGTGGAGGTACATCATCATGATCGCGCCGACCCCGCACTGCTCCCCGTGGAGGCTCGGATGCTCGCTGACCCGGTCGAGCGCGTGGCTGAAGAGGTGCTCGCTGCCGGAGCAGGGCCGGGAGGAGCCGGCGACGCTCATCGCGATCCCGGCGACCAGGATCGGGCGGATCGCGATCCAGACCGACTCCTCGAGGTTCGGCTTGATCGACGAGGCATGGTCGATGATCTCCTGGGCAGCATACTCGGAGAGGGTGGCAGCGGTGCTCGAGAACTCCTCGTTCCGCAGGCGCACGGCGAGCCGCCAGTCGAGGACCGCGGTGACGTTCGAGATCACGTCCGCGCAGCCCGAGGCGAGGAGCCGGAAGGGAGCCTTGACGATCAGCTCCGTGTCGGCGATCACCCCCACCGGGACGGCCGCCTGCGTGCTCGTGGTCGTCGAGCTCCCGTGCAGCGAGGCGCGAGGCGAGGAGATCCCGTCGTGGGCCGCCGAGGTCGGGAGGCTGACGAAGGGGATCCCCATCCGGGCCGCCACGACCTTCGTGATGTCGATCTTGCTCCCTCCGCCTACGCCGACCAAGAAGCGCGCCTCCAGGCGCCGGGTCTCCTTCTCGACGCGGGCGACCTCCTCCTCCGTCGCCTCCCGCGCGATGACCACGGTGGCGTCGAACTTGGACTCGCGCAGGATGTCGGCCGCTCGGTTCCCCGCGAGCTCGGCCGTCCTCGGACCGGTAACGACGACCCCCCGGTCGGCGAACCCGAACTGGCGGCACGTCGAGCCCAGGTCGGTGATGACCCCGTGACCGACGAGCACCACCCGCGGGAACACCATCCCCCGGGCCTTGCCGAACGGGAAGTCGTGACCCGCCGGAAGGGTCTGCGAGCGCGTCCCCTCCCCCGACACCATCGAGAGCGCCGAGGAGGGACGGGCCCTCTTTAGCCTTCCGAAGCGCGCGGGGAGTCTAACGGCCGGCCACGTCGCCCCAGAGCACCTTGTGCTCCTGGAGCATCACCCGGACGTCGAGGTGGTCCGCAAGGACCCAGTCGGCGAGCCGCCCGGCGTCCGAGCCCCAGACGGGTTGGAAGAGGGGCGTGGCTGGCCCGCGGTAGGTTCGGAGCACCCGTCGGGCATACTGGTAATCCTTCCGGTCCCCGATCACGAACTTGATCACATCCCCCTCCCGCAGGAGCGGGAGGTTGGCCCACCGGTTCCGGGTCTCCATGCGGGAGCTCGGGCACTTGACGTCAACGCTGAGCACGACGTGCGGGAAGCCGAGATACGGGCTCACGTCGAGCGAGCCCCCGGTCTCGATGACCGTGGTCACCCCCCGTTGGGAGAGCCGGGACACGAGCTCGACCGATTCCCGCTGGAGCAGCGGCTCTCCCCCCGTGAGGCAGACGTTCCGGGTCCGGTTCTTGGTGACCTCGCGGAGGAGCGAGGCGATCGAGCGTTCCCGGCCGGGGCCGAAGGAGTAGGTCGTGTCGCACCAGGAACAGCGGAGGTTGCATCGGGCCGTGCGGATGAATGTCGTGCGCTCGCCGGTGAGGGGGCCCTCTCCCTGGATCGAGTGGAAGACCTCGATGATCCGCACGGCCTCGCACTCGGGTCCTCGACTAATTAGCCTTCGGCCCCGATCCGGAGGCTCCCGCGATTCCCGAGCATCCCTCAAATAGGGTGTCGCCGTCGAACGTCCCCGATGGACCCTCGGGAGGACGCTCGCTGGCAGGAGGCCTGGGCCGGCGCCGGCCTAGGGCGGGCCCAGCGGGTCGCCGGCCGTCGGAAGTACTTCGGGCTCTCGGCCTACCCCGGGACGAGCGGCTTCCTGCACGTCGGGCACCTGCGCGGGTTTGCCTACCTGGACGCGATCCACCGCTACCAGCGGATGTCGGGGGCTCAGGTGTTCCTGCCGTTCGGCATCCACGCCTCCGGCCTGCCCGCGGTCACCTGGTCGCAGAAGGTTCGCGACCGGGACCCGGCCACGATGACGCAGCTTGCCGAACGAGGGGTCGACGCGGAAACCATCCAGCGGCTGGAGGACCCGGAGCAGGCGGCGCGGTTTCTGGGGCAGGAGTACCTCCGGGTGCTCGGCCGATTCGGAGTCCTGGTCGACGAACAGAGCTACCTGACCACGGTCGACGAGGACTACCGGGCGTTCATCCGCTGGCAGTTCCGCGCGCTCCAGGAGGCCGGAGCCCTCGTCCAAGGGTCGTACTTCGCCTCCGTCTGTCCCGTCTGCGGGCCGGTGGCGGTCGACCCCTCGGAGACCGACCTCTCCGCCGGGGGTCTTGCCGAGGTCATCCACTTCACGACGGTGCCGTTCCGCCTCGACGACGGCCGGGTCCTCCTGGCCGCGACCCTCCGCCCCGAGACCGTCTACGGGGTGACGAACCTCTGGCTCGCCCCGTCCGAGAAGCTGGTCGCATGGCACCTTGGGGCCGACACCTTCCTATTGGCCCGACCGGGGGCCGAGCGAATGGTCGAGCAGCACGGGGGCCGACTGGGACACGAGGTCCCCGCCTCCGACCTGGTCGGGAGGGAGGTTCGAGTACCGCTGCGCGAGATCGCCGTACCGATCTTGGAAAGCCGGCTGGTCGACCCCGAGGTCGGGACGGGCGTCGTGATGTCGGTGCCGGCCCACGCCCCGGCCGACGCGGCGGCCCTCCGGGCCCTCTCGAAGCCGGCCCGAGCCCGGGTTCCGGCGCCCGTCGTGCTGCTGGAGCTCGGACCCGAGGCGCTCACCGCATCCGAGGAAGAGCTGACGCTCGGGGACGGATTGCCCGCGGAGCGGGCGCTGCGGGCGGTCGGGGACCCCGGGATCGACGACGCGGAAAAGCTCACCGAGGCGACCGAGCGGCTGTACCGCCTCGAGTTCCTGCACGGCCGCATGACGGTACCCGCGCTCGCCGGGACCCCCGTGCGCGAGGCCCGGGAACGGGTCGCCTCCTTGCTGAAGGGCGCGCCGGGCGGCGGGCTCGAGCTCCAGGAGTTCTCGATCCCCGTGGTCTGCCGCAACGGCCACGCCGTGATCATCCGTCGGGTGCCGAACCAGTGGTTCCTTCACTACGGGGACCCGTCCTGGAAGGCCGACACGCTCGGGCTGGTCGGGCGGCTGACCACGGTTCCGGCGGCCTACGGCGCGGAGCTCCCGCTCATCCTCGACTGGTTCGGGGACCGGCCCTGCACCCGGAAGGGACGGTGGCTGGGTACGCCGTTCCCGTTCGACCCGGAGTGGGTGATCGAGCCGATCGCGGACTCGACCTTCTACATGGCCTACTTCGTGGTCCGCCGGTTCGTGAGCAGCGGGCGCGTGCGGCTCGAACAGCTCACCGACGCGTTCTTCGATTTCGTGTTTCGCGGGAAGGGGGCCGGCGAGCCGACGGTCGACCGGGCGCTCCTACAGGAGGTCCGGGACGAGTTCGTCTACTGGTACCCGCTCGACCTCAACCTCGGGGGGAAGGAGCACAAGAGGGTCCACTTCCCGGTCTTCCTGTACACGCACGTACGCCTGCTGCCTCAGGAGCTCCAACCCCGGGGAATCTTCGTCCATGGCTGGACGACCGGCCCCGGCGGAGCGAAGATCTCCAAGAAGGAGGTCTCCTCCAAGGGCGGCCGGATCCCGCCGATCGACCAGGGACTCGAGCGCTGGGGCGCCGACGCGATCCGGCTCTACCACGTCCTCTCGGCCTCCTCCGCCCAGGACATCGAGTTCGACCCGGCGGCCGTTGACGCGGCGGCCGCCCGAGTGGAGGAGGTCGGCCGCCTCGTCCGAGAGACAGTCGGTTCCGACCCCGGCGCGCCGGAGCTCGACGCATGGCTCCTCTCGCGGACGCACGACTGGGTGAGCCGGGCACGCCAGGCGTTCGAGGCCCTTGACCTCCGGCACGCGGCGGAGATCCTGTACGTCGAGGTTCCGACCCTGCTTCGGCGGTACTACGCCCGCGGCGGGACCGCTGGGACGGCGACCGACCGACTCGGGCGGGCCTGGCTGCGGTTCCTCTCCCCCATCACCCCTCACCTGGCGGAAGCGCTCGGCCAGGGTCGGGAGCCGGGGTTGGTCGCGGTCCAGCCCATCCCGTCCCCCGACGAGTTCCCGCGCTCCCCCGAGGCCGAGGGACGGGAGGCCTACCTCGAGCGCGTGGAAGAGGACCTGCGGGCGGTCCTGCGGGCCGGCGAGCGACACGAGGGTCCGTCTCCCCGCGAGGTGATCTTCTACGTCGCGGCGCCCTGGAAACGGACCGTGGAGACGTGGCTCCGCGAGGGCGTGGACCGCCCGGATGGGACGGACGTGCGGGGGATCATGGCGCGTACGGCCTCTCACCCCGAGATGGCCGCCCACCGCGCCGAGGTCCCGAAGTACGTCCAGCGGGTGGCGCCCCTGCTCCGCGCGGAGGGCTCTCCCCTGCCCGAACGCCTGGACGAGGTGGACGCCCTACGGTCGGCCGAGGGGTACCTGGTGCGACGCTTCGGCTTCGCCACCGTGACCGTCTATCCGGAGGTCGACGCGGCCCCGCACGACCCGAAGGGTCGTCGAGAGCGGGCCCGCCCGGGCCGTCCCGCCTTCTACCTGGTCTGAGCCTTCCGGGGCGCGCGCCGCGGGCGTGCGGCCCGCGCGAAGTTCAAGTGCATGCGGGACGGCATCGGGTGCGAGGAGACCCGACGGTATTTCGCCGAGCGCTTGGCCGAGTAGCTTCGCTCCACCGGCCCCGAGATCTCGAAGTAGATCAGCTGGCCCACCGGCATCCCGGCGTAGACCCGAACGGGGACCTTGACGCTCATCTCGAGCGTCCAGTAGTTGCAGAACCCCTCGTCGCCCTTCCCCGCGGTGGAGTGGATGTCGATCCCGAGGCGCCCGACGCTGGACTTCCCCTCGAGGAACGGGACGAACCCGTGGGTCTCCGTGTACTCCTCGGTCACGCCGAGGTAGAGCTGGCCCGGCACGAGCACGAACCCCTCTGGGGGGATCCGGAACTCGCGGACGGGGTTCGCCCGACGGGCATCCAGGGCCCCCCGCCGGTAGACCGCCAGGTACGGTCCGAGGTGCACGTCGTAGGAGTTCGTTCCGAGGTTCTCCCGGCGGAACGGCCGGATGACGATGCGGCCACGCTCCATCTCTTCGCGTATCTTCGCGTCCGAGAGGATCATGCGGGCCGGCGGCGCCGAGTCGGCGACGCTATTTAACGGGCGGCGCGAGCGGGCGATCAGATTCCAGCAGGAGCGAGGCGTACCCCACGACCTCGCCCATCCGGGCGGCCTCGCCCGAGTGGCCCCAGCGCAGGAGACGCGCCGTGAGCGGCTCCTCCGCGAGCGCGGCGAGGAGCACGGTGGTCGGGGCGATCCCGCACATCGAGATCTCCTCGGTCGTGACGGTCTGGTAGAGGCGGCGGGCGTCGCGCGCGAGGATCGCCTCGATCGCGAGGCGGTCGAGCCTTCGGGCGGTCTCCACGGGGACGTAGTGGGAGAAATCGGTGGACGCGATCAGGAGGACGTCCCGGCCGGCGATCCCCGCCCGGACGACGGCGGCGATGCGCTCGAGCGAGGAGAACCGGTCGAAGCCGACCTCGAGGGCGACGAACCTCGGTCTCGGGAGCACGTACTCGAGGAACGGCAGCTGCACCTCGATCGAATGCTCCAGCGCGTGGGCGGCATCGTCCACCTCCAGCGGCGGATGGTCGAGCGCCGCGAGGAGGTCGCGGTCGCAGGGGGAGGGCCCGAGCGGCGTCCTCCAGTCCTGGTCGGAGAGAGCGGCTCCCCGGCTGGCCGCGTGGTGGTCGACGCCCAGGACCAGGACCGTGCTCGGCGGCCGCTCCGCGGCGATCGCCGCGTAAGCGAGCGCGGCGATGGGCCCGGAGTACTCGTAGCCGGCGTGGGGGACGATCGCGGCCCGGATCCGGCGGGTCGGGGCGCGCTGCCGCGTCGGGAGCGCGCCCGGCCCCCGGTCGGAAAGGAAGCTCGCCTCGAGCTGACGGGCGAGGGCCGCACCGTCGGCTGCGTAGAACTGCCCCGCGACCACGGGCGGCCGAAGAGCGGGCGTCATCGTCCCCTAGGAGGGGCTGAGCTCGGCGACCACCGCGCTCGCCTCCTTCTCCTCGATCGGGACCCGGTGGCGCGACTGGAAGGGGTTCGCCTCCCCGTACCGCGGGATGACGTGGAAGTGGACGTGGAAGACGATCTGGCCGGCGGCGCGGCCCGCGTTGAGGGCGAGGTTGTAGTCCGGGGCGAGACGCTGGACCCGACGGAGCATTCGGTCCAGGGTTCGGACGAGGGCGACCTGGTCGCCCTCGGGCATCTCGGTCAGCCGCTCGTGGTGCCCCTTCGGGATGACCAGGAAGTGGCCGCGGGTGAACGGAAAGATGTCGAGGATCGCCATCGTGTCGGCGTCCTCGTAGAGCACGTAGGCCGGCGAGCGGTGGGCCACGATCTCGCAAAAGACGCACGGGGCCCGGTCCCGCCCCTCGGCGGACGACATCGGCCGCGCGAGGGTCGGGCGGCCCTAAAGCGTTGCGTGCGCGCGCCCCCGCGACCGGCTCCTACGCGAGGCTCATTAGGGGTACCTCGCTAGGTCCGCACGATGCGTCCCCGGTCGGCCCATCTTCTGGCGGTGGTTGCCTTGGCGGCCCTCGTCGCTCTCCCCGGTATCTCTGCAGCTCGCAGCTCGCCCACGACCCCGCCTTCCTCGTCCACCGTGCTCCTGACGGATGCGGTCCCTCTGCCCGCGGGAGCCGTGAGCCACCCCCTCGACGGCGCGGACCGGGTCGGGATCGTGGTAACCCTTCCGTTCGCAGACTCCGCCGCCCTCACCTCCCTCCTCAACGCCGTGGAGAACCCGTACTCCCCCCTCTACCACCACTTCCTCACCGCCCCCGAGTTCAACGCAGAGTTCGACCCGAGCTCGGCGGCCGTCGACCAGGTCGAGAGCGAGCTCCGCGCCTTCGGCGCCTCCGACCTCGCCGTCGGGAGCGACCGGGCGACGGTCAGCGCCGTCCTGACTGCGGAGGAGGTCCACGCGCTCTTCGGAGTCGAGCTCGTCCAGTTCGGACAGGATGGCGCGGAGCCGCTCTATACTTCGGTCGGCGCCCCGCACCTTCCGTCCTCGCTCGAAGGACTGGTCACGGGGGTCGGCGGGCTGACCGACGCCGCCAACCCCGACCTCCGGCTCGCCGCGTCGGAGGGTCCGGTCCGCCCGCTCTCCGACCTTCGGGGCCCGTCCGACTTCGTCCTCAACGGGACGACGCAGTGGTTCCTCGGGGCGGACTTCACGCAGGCCTACGGGGCCACCGACCTTTTCCCGGGGGGGACGATCGGTCCGGCGGGGCGGTACCCCACGGACATCGCCGTCGCGACCTTGCTCGCGAGCTCGTACAACGAGTCGACGAACTCGGACCTGCCGCCGTGGGACCCCAACGTGGTGTACACGTACTTCAACAACAGCTCCAGCCCGGCGTGGCCGCGCCCCACGCTCACCGGGGTCCCCGTGACCGTGAACGGGGTGACCCCTCCGCTCCCCGGCTCGCTCGCCGCCTACAACGACACGACGGGCGACGAGTTCGAGAACTCGCTCGACCTCGAGATGGCCGGTAGCCTGGCCCCGGGGGCCCACCTCTTCAACTTCTACTTCGCGGGGAGCGTGATCGTGGCGGTCACGACGGTCTCCGACCTCGCCGACGACTTCGCGGCCGACCTCGGCTCGGCGCTGAACTACGCCTACGGCGGGGGCCTCCGTCTCGGAGTGGTGAGCGGCTCCTTCGGGCTTCCGGACCTGAGCGACGCCGCCTGGAACTCCGACCTGGTCGAGGCGGCCGCCACCGGGGTCACGGTCGTGATCGCGAGCGGCGACCAGGGCAACGCGCCCAACTCGCTCACCGGCCGGGGCGACGGGCAGTGGCCCACCTGGCCCGCGACGGCCTCGTTCAACACGAGCGGGGCGCTGGCGGTCGGCGGGGTCACGCTCACTTTGGACGGGGTTCCGACGACCGTCTGGAACGGGACCTCCCTAAACGTCACGTACGACTCGAACATCACGGGGATCGCCGGCATGACGGCTTGGTGGGACAACACCGGGCCGCAAGGTACCTGGGCCGGCAGCGAAGGGGGCCTCAGCGAGGTCACGGACGAACCCGCCTGGCAGTTCAACTCCGCGGCCCAACCGGCGATCGCCGCGGCCGGCGACCGCCAGGGAGCCTCCTTCTTGGGCCGGGCCGAGCCGGACCTCGCCTTTCCCGCGAACACTACCCTCGCCTACGTCCTCGCCGACCGGTTCGGGAATCTCTACTTCGACATCCTCGAGGGGACGAGCATCGCCGCGCCGGTCCTCGCCGGCCTCCTGGCGGATGAGGCCGCGGTGTTGAACACGTCGTTCGGGTACCTGGACCCTGCCCTCTACCGGATGGGCAGCTACTTCGCCGCGAACCCCAACTCGGCGGCCGACCCCTTCTTCGACGTCACGATCGGGGCGAACTACGTCTTCAGCGCGGGGACGGGCTGGGACGCCACGACCGGGTGGGGAGGGTTCGCTGCGTTCCCGTTCTACACCGCGCTCCAGAACTCGACCGTCACCGGCTACAACTACACCGGACCGACCCCCGGCCTGACCCCCCCCGCCCCGGCTCCGTCGGCGGGATTCCCGTTGACCGCGGTGGTCGTAATCGTCGTCCTAGGCATCGCCGCCGCGATCGCCCTCGTGGTTGCCTTCGGTCGACCGAAGCGGCCCGTCTACGCCCAGCCACCGCCCTGGGGGCCCACCGCAGGTTACCAGCAGACCCCCCCCTGGCCGTCCCCCCAGTACCCCCAGCCTCCTCCGGCGGGGACCGGCTATCGGCAGCCAGCTCCGGTCGGCCCCGGGTACCCGCAGCCCCCACCCTCGGCGGCGACCTTCCTCTGCCCGTACTGCGGCTCGGCACGTCCGGCCGAGCCGGTGCGCTGCCCGCACTGCGGTGCGCTATAGACCGCTCGGGGGACCCAACGGGCTCGGGCCTTCGTAGACGCTAACGGGCTACGGAGTCGGAGCGGGCGGGTCGACCGCTGTCTCGGGCGGCGGCGTAGGGGCGTCCTCGCCCACGAGCGGTTCGCTCGGGGGCTCGACGGACCCCTCGGCTGGGGCGGGGGCCGGGGGAGCGCCCGTCGCGGGTGCGGGAGGCAGGACCCCGAGCCGCTGCTCGAGGAACTTGCGGATCTCCTCCGGACGGGT
Organism: Thermoplasmata archaeon; assembly: GCA_035501555.1. Classification (GTDB taxonomy): domain Archaea; phylum Thermoplasmatota; class Thermoplasmata; order Lutacidiplasmatales; family UBA184; genus Lutacidiplasma. Next base: position 120,215 of record DATJWA010000016.1, read on the forward strand.
CGAGGCGATCCCGAAGTACTCGGCGAACCGGCGGGTCGTCGTGAGCTCCAGGGTCGAGGCCTTTGCCT
>DATJWA010000017.1:0-76288 GCA_035501555.1 Thermoplasmata archaeon
ATCCGTCTCGGCAGGGCGGGCAAGCCGGGGAAGGTCGTTCCGCACACCCTCAACTCGACCGCGGTCGCCACGACCCGGGCCCTCGTCGCGCTCGTGGAACAGTACCAGCAGGCCGACGGGACGATCGAAGTACCGGCCGTCCTCCGGCCGTACCTGGACGGGCAGGCGACGCTCGGGGGCTCGCGGCCCGCCGGCGCGGGCTCCGGCGGGTAGGCCCGGACCGAAGCGCTTTCGCCGCCGGGGGGCTCGCAGGCCGATGCCGCGCCAGCACCGGCTCGAGGAGTTCGGCGTCGGCGAGGGCCCCGCCGCTTCGCCGCCTCGAATCGGCCGTCCCTCCGCCGACCCCTTGCCGGGGACCTGGAAGGTCGACGGCGGCACCGTCGAGCACCCGTTACTGCGGCCCGGGGAGATCCGGGCGCTGCCGTTCCAGCTCGATCTGGCGCGGATCGGCCTCACGGAGGACCTGCTGGTCGTGCTGCCCACCGGCCTCGGCAAGACGGTCATCGCCGCGCTGATCGCCGCCGAGGTCCTCCGCCGCGGGCCGGGGAAGGTGCTCCTGCTCGCCCCGACCCGGCCGCTCGTCCAGCAGCACGCGGACGCCTTCGGGCGGTGGCTCGTTCCGCTGCGGACCTCGCGGTTCACGGGGACCGTCCGCCACCCGGTCCGGCGAGGGGCCTGGGAGGACGCCGACCTGGTCTTCGCGACCCCCGAGATCGTGGACCACGATCTGAAGGAGGGGCGGTACCGGCTCGACGACGTGGCGTTGCTCGTCTTCGACGAAGCCCACCACGCGGTCGGAAAGTACGCCTACGTCGCGATCGCCGAGCGCTTCCGCGCCGACCGGCCGGCGGCGGGCCGGGTGCTCGGCCTCACCGCCTCGCCGGGAGGCAAGGACGAGCGGATCGAGGAGGTCGTCGGCGCCCTAGGGGTGCAGCGCATCGAGGCTCGGAGCCGGGAGGACGAGGGGGTCCGCGAGCACGTCCAGCCCGTGGAGGTCGAACAGCGGTGGGTCGACCTGCCGCCGGCGACCGCCCGCCTGCGGGACCTCCTCGCGTCGGCGGCACGGGAGGTGGCCCGCAAGCTCCAGCGGATGGGCTATCTGAGGAAGAAGCCGATCACCTCCCTCTCGGTCAAGGACCTCATCGCGCTCCGCGCGGAGATCTTCGCCCGGCCGGGCCCGATGGTCCGGCGGTTCGGGCCCCTGTTCCACCAGCTGGTCCTCCTCCACCTCCATCACGCGCAGGAACGGCTCGAGACCCAGGGGGTCCGGCCGTTCCTCCAGTACGTCGAGCGGGTCGAGGCGAAGGAGAAGAAGGGACGGGGCGACCTCGCCTTCCTCAAGCTCCCCGCCGTCGTCCAGGCCCGGTCGGAGGCGAACGCCTTCCTCGAGGCCACCAAGGAGGCCTCGCACCCGAAGCTCGATGCGCTGGTCGCGCTGGTGCGCGAGACCCTGGACCAGCCGCGGGAGCACCCGGCGCGCCTGCTGGTGTTCGCCCAGTACCGCGACACGATCCAGTCGATCCAGGAGATGCTGGAGCGGCAGGGGTGGAGGGTGGGGAGGTTCGTCGGTCAGGCGACCCGGGACCCCGAGGACAAGGGCATGAACCAGAAGGAGCAGGCCCACATCCTGGCCGGCTTCCGTGCGGGGAGCTTTCCTGTGATGGTCGCGAGCAGCGTAGCGGAAGAGGGGCTGGACGTTCCCGACGTCGACCTCGTCGTGTTCTTCGAGTCGGTCCCGAGCGAGATCCGGGCGATCCAGCGCAGGGGCCGTACGGGGAGAAGTTCCCTGGGGCGCGTCGTCGTGCTGCTCACCCGGGAGACACGGGACGTGCAGTACCAGGCCGCGGAGGTCCGAAGAGAACGGGCGATGCGCCGCATCGTCCGCAGGCTCTCGGCGCAGGGCCGCGCGCGTCGAGCGGCCGAGGCCGGAGCACCCGCGCGGCGCGGCCGGTCGAAGGGGCCGCCGGCGGCGAACCTCGAAGTATAAACCTTCTGAATTCGCGTGATAGACTGCCGCTCGCGGACTCACCTTAAATACCGAAGTCCGGGTTCAAACGCCTCAGGCTGCAATGAGTCTCCCGGGTTGGGTTACTCAGGACTGGTTCGTTCAGAACCTGGGTCTGACCGTGCTCACGTTGGTCTCGGTGGCTCTGACCCTTTACCTGGTCTACGCCATGCTCCATCCCGAGAGATTCTGAGAAGGTAGCCCACGTTCGACATCCGCTCCCTCTGGGACATCATCGCCCTGTTCGTGATCGCTCTCGCGGTCGCGCCGTTCTTCGGGGACTACCTGGCCCGGGTCTACACGAACCGGCCGGCGTTCGGGGACATGGTGCTGGCCCCGATCGAGCGCGGGATCTACCGGCTGCTCGGCACGTCGCCCCGCAAGTCGATGCCGGCCCGGGAGTACATGGCGGCGCTCCTGCTCGTGAACGGGGCGGTGCTGGTCTTCCTGTTCTGGTACTTCTTCGACCAGTCCACGCTCCCGCTGGACCCGACCGGGATCCCGAACATGTCGTGGGACCTCGCGTTCCACTCGGCCTCGAGCTTCACGACGAACACCGACTTCACCCACTTCACGAACGAGTCCCAGATCAGCATGGGGGCGATCATGATCGCCTGGCAGCTGGCCCTCTTCATCTCCCCCGCAACGGGGCTCGCGGTCGCGGCCGCGATGGTCCGCGGGTTCATCCGCCGGGACGGGACGATCGGGAACTTCTACGTCGACGTGGTCCGCAGCCTGACCCGGGTCCTGCTGCCGATCTCCTTCCTCGCCGCCCTGATCCTGGTCCTGCTGGGGGTCCCCGAGACGTTCCACTGGACCGTCCTCGCGCACCCGATCACGGGAGGGACGCAGACGATCTACCTCGGCCCGGTCGCGAGCTACCAGGCCGCGAGCCTCCTCGGCACGAACGGCGGGGGGTTCTACTCCGCGAACATGGTCTCCCCGCTCGCCAACCCTTCGGCCGTCTCGAACCTCTTCGGAACCTTCGTCATGCTCCTGATCCCCATCTCGGCCCCGTTCGCGTTCGGACGGATGGTCCGGCGCAAGGGCGAGGAGTGGCCGTACGTCGGCACGGTCCTCATCGTGCTCGTCACCGCGATCGCCCTCTTCATCGCCTACCAGGCGGCCCTGAACCCGGCCCTCTCGGGGTTCACCGGCTTGGTCCAGACGAACGGCTACCCGGTCGGCTCGGAGGTACGGTTCAGCCTCCCCGAGGCCTCGACGTTCCAGGTGGTGAGCGTCTACTCGAACGTCGGAGCCAACAACATCATGATCGGCGCGCTGAGCCCCGTGGCCCAGATGGTCCTGCTCTTCGGGATGTTCACCCAGAGCACCCCGGGCGGGGAGGGCACCGGGTTCGGGATGCTCCTGCTCTTCGCGGTGCTCGCGATCTTCGTCGGCGGCCTGATGGTGGGCCGCACGCCCGAGTACCTCGGGAAGAAGATCGAGACCACCCAGGTGAGATGGGCCGCGCTCGCCCTGCTGAGCCACCCGGCCGCGATCCTGCTCCCGTTCGTGGTGGCGGTGGTCGCGGGCCAGGTCCCGATCGACGCGAGCACCATCGGCGCCTCCTCCCACAACTTCACCGCGGTCCTCTACGAGTTCACCTCCGAGTCGGCGAACAACGGGAGCGCGCTCTCGACGGCGGCGTTCAACGACACGACCCCGTTCTTCAACGTCGCCGGGGCGTTCGTGATGCTCGTCGGTCGGTACGCCCCGATCTACGCGATGCTGAAGGTGGGGGAGATCTTCGCCCGCCAGCGGACCCTTCCCGCCGGCCCGGGCACCCTTCGGACCGCCAGCGGGACCTTCACGATCTACCTCACGCTGTTCCTGATCATCGTGACCACCCTCCTCTTCCTCCCGGTGATGGCGATGGGGCCGCTCGCCCAGATCCTGTGAGAGGGCATCATGAGTGAGACGGAATTCATGGCGCACGGGGCGCGGGTGTCGGTCCGCCGCCGCCCCCACACCTCCTGGCGGCGGGTTCTGGGCGACTCGTTCCGGATGTTCGCCCCGTCCCGGCAGTTCCGCCATCCCGTGATGTTCTGTGTCTACGTCCTGTTCCTCTTCCTGCTCGTGCTGACGCTGGTCCCCTCCCTCTTCCCGGACATCGCCCACTCCTACAACCCCGGGTACTACCTCGCAGTGACTGTCATCCTGTTCCTGACGGTCTGGTTCGCGAACCTGAGCCAGGCGATCGCCGAGGCGCAAGGACGGGCGCAGGCAGACACGCTCCGGGAGATCCGCAGCGGGGTCCGTGCCCGGCAGGTCCTCCCGGACGGCAAAACGAACTGGGTCGCCTCCGACATCCTCCACATCGGCGACTCGATCGAGGTCCAGCCGGGCGAGCCGATCCCGATCGACGGGGACATCACGTCCGGGGCCGCCCTGATCGACGAGTCGATGATGACCGGCGAGTCGGAGGCGGTCGTCCGGGAGAGCGGGGGCGACAAGACGAGCGTCCTCGGGGGGACCCTCGTCCTCCAGGGAACGATCCGCGTGCGGGTCACCGCGATCCGGGGGGAATCGTTCCTCGACCGCCTGATCTACCTGGTGGAGGGGCAGGGGCGCGAACCGACCCCCAACGAGCTCGCCCTCGGGGTCCTGCTCTACGCGTTCACGATCACGCTGTTCACGGTCGTCGTGACGTTCATCTTCCTCGCCAACTTCACGAACATCGTCTACGTCTCGGTCGCGACCGTGGTCGCGCTGTTCGTGTGCCTGATGCCGACCACGATCGGGGCCCTGCTGCCGGCGATCGGGATCTCGGGCATCAACCGCGTCGCGCGCGCCAACGTGATCGCGAAATCGGGCCGCGCGGTCGAGGCCGCCGGCGACCTCGACCTGCTGATCCTGGACAAGACGGGGACGATCACGGTCGGCAACCGGCTCGCCGTCCAGTTCGTTCCCGCCCCGGGCGTCGCGCCGGAGAAGCTCATGGAGGCGGCGCTCCTCTGCTCCTCGATCGACGAGACCCCCGAGGGGAAGTCGATCGTCCGGCTCGCGGCGCGCCGGAACGCTCAGTCCCGCCGGCTCGAGCTCGGGTCGTACAAGGTCATGCCGTTCACCGCGGAACGACGGATGAGCGGGATCTCCCTCGCGGACGGGACCGAGGCCTACAAGGGCTCGGTCCAGGCGATCGAGGCCTACGGGGCGAGCCTGGCGCCGGAGCTGCGTCGGGCCGCCTCCGAGGCGGCCCAGCAGGGGATGACCCCGCTGGCGATCTCGCTCAACAAGCAGGCGGTCGGGCTCGTGATCCTCAAGGACGTCGTCAAGCCCGGGATCCGGGACCGGATCCGGGAACTCCGCACGATGGGGATCCGTACCGTGATGTGTACGGGCGACAACCGTCTCACCGCGGCGGCGATCGCCAAGGAGGCGGGGGTCGACGACTTCGTCGCGGAGGCGAAGCCCGAGACCAAGCTCACCCTAGTTCAACAGGAGAAGGGAGAGGGCCGGCTGGTCGCGATGACGGGAGACGGAACGAACGACGCCCCGGCGCTGGCCCGCGCGGACGTCGGCCTGGCCATGAACAGCGGGACGAGCGCGGCGAAGGAGGCCGGGAACATGGTCGACCTCGACAACGACCCGACCAAGCTCATCGAGGTCGTCTCGATCGGCAAGCAGCTCCTCATCACCCGGGGCGCGCTCACGACCTTCTCGATCACCAACGACGTCGCGAAGTACTTCGCCATCATCCCGGCCCTGTTCATCGCGGTCGGTTCGGCGACCCTGCCCGGCATCACGATCCTGAACGTCATGGGCCTCACGAACCCCCAGCTCGCGGTCCTCTCCGCGCTCCTGTTCAACGCCGTCATCATCCCGATCCTGGTCCCGCTCGCTCTCGCGGGCGTCCCGTTCCGTCCCAGCAGCGCGATCGACCTGCTGCGAAAGAACCTGATCCTGTACGGGTTCGGCGGCCTCGTGACCGCGTTCGTCGGGATCAAGCTGCTCTACATCCTCCTCGCCTGGCTCATCACCTTCCCGCTCGTCCACACCCTCGGGGTCATCGTGGCGCACTACCTGCCGCTGGGGGGACTGTGAGCGCGGCAGCGACCGAGACGAGCGCCGCGGCGCCGCCGCCCCCGCGGAAGAGCGAGCCCGAGGTGAGCGGCCGGGTCCCTCCGGCCCACTCCTGGTCCACGCACGTGCGCGCCACCGTCCTCCTCCTCGTCCTCTCGATCCTCCTCACCGGGTTCGTCTACCCCGTCGTCACCACCGAAGTGGCGCAGGTGATCGACCCGTACGCGGCGAACGGGTCGCTCCTCTACTTCCCGAACGGGACCGTGGCCGGTTCGGCTCTGGTGGCGCAGAACACGGACGCCCCGTACCTGTTCTGGGAGCGCCCGTCGCTCACCGACTACAACACGACGCTGGGTACCAGCACGCCCCCCGGCCCGAGCGACCCGGCGCTCGTCAACGAAACGCTATCGTACATGGCCCAGTATGGGTACTACACGGTGAATGCCTCCGTGCCCTTCTGGCTCGTGTCGGCGTCCGGCTCGTCGGTGGACCCGGACCTGACCCCGGAGGCGGTGCTCGTGCAGGTCCCCCGCGTCGCCCTGAACACGAACCTCACCGAGGCGAACCTGACCGCGCTCGTGAACGCGCACATCGTCAACCCGGACCTGCCGTTCGTCGGCGTCGCGTACGTGGACGTGCTCGAGCTCGACCTGGCCCTCCTCCCCCTGATCGGACGGTGAGGCCGTGTACAAGCGCATCCTGGTACCGGTTCAGGTCCCCTCCGAGGTCGAACCGCTGATCCGGTTCGCGGCCAACCTCCTGGAGGCCGAAGGGGAGATCCGGCTCCTCCACGTCATCCCGACCACGACCATGCCCGAGGTCGCCCGGGAGTGGCGGCGCTCGGTCAACATCGTGGTGCCGGCGCACGAGACCGGTGCCTCGCTCGACGTCCGGGTCGAGCCCGAGGTGAAGGCGGCGACCGACGTCTCGGGGGAGATCCTCGAGAGCGCCGAGACCGCCGACGTCGAGGCGATCATCATGACCCTCCGGGGGGACCGTCGCAGCCGGAACCCGTTCGTCGGCCACACCGCGAGCGGGATCCTCCACCACGCTCCGTGCGACGTCCTGATCCTGAACCGGCTGGCGCTGGCGGGGGACCGGATCCCCCGGATCCTCCTGCCGACCTTCCGCCCCTCGGCGCCCCCGAAGTCGATGCGCCTCGCGGAGGAGATCTCGATCCGGGCCGGCGGGGTTCCGGTGATCACGCTCGAGCTCAGCCCACGCGAGACCGGCCGGGAGTCCGGCCCGGCTGCGGAGGATACCAGCCCGCGGGGGGTCCCGCTCCGGCACAAGCACGCCCTGTTCCCGGAGTCGCTGCTCGGCCGGCGCCGGCGGCTGCCCGAGCTCCTCCTTCAGGCGGCGCAGCGGGAGCGGTACGGCCTCCTCGTGGTCAGCGGGGAGGAGAGCGGCACCGAGGGGCTGATCCTCACCCGCCGGATCGTCGAGGACCTCTTCCGGGCCGCTCCGTGCCCCGTCGTCGCGCTTCGTGCGTGACGGGCCAGGTGACCGGTGGGAGAGCTCTGGTTCGTCGGGCTCGGCCTCTCGGACGAGCTAGGGCTCTCCGAGCGCGCGCTCGATGCCCTGCGGCGGGCGGACCGCGTGTTCGCCGAAGAGTACACCGCCGTCGCCCCTGCGGGGACCCTTGAGCGCCTCGCGGAACGGCTCGGCCGCCCGGTCGAGCGGCTCGACCGCCCCCTTCTCGAGTCGGAGCGCCCGATCCTGGACGCGTTGGGGGCCCACCCTCGGGTGGCCCTGCTGGTCGTCGGGGACCCGTTCGCCGCCACGACCCACGTCGCCCTCCGGCTCGCCGCCGAGGGGGCCGGCCACTCCTGGAAGTACGTCCCCAACGCCAGCATTCTCACCGCCGCGGCCGGGTTCCTCGGCCTGATGCACTACCGGTTCGGGCGGACGGTCTCGCTGCCGTTCCCGGCGCCGGGGTTCACGCCGACCTCCCCCCTCGAACAGGTCCGGGCCAACCGGGACCGGGGGCTGCACACGCTCGTGCTGCTCGACCTGCGACCCGAGGAAGGACGGTTCCTCTCCGCGGGGGAGGGGCTCCGATGGCTGACCTCCCCCGCCCCGGAGGTCCGGGGCCTCGAGGGGTCGACGCCCGTGGCCGTCGCCGCCCGGGTCGGCCACGAGTCGGCCGCCGGCTGGTTCGGCCCGCTCGCCCGGCTCCGCTCGCTGGACTTCGGGCCCCCGCTGCACGTCGTGGTGGTGCCCGCCGACCTCCACTTTGAGGAGGCGGCGGCGCTCGAGCGGTACCGGGTCCGCTAGTCCAGGGTCACGGATGGGCCACGCTGGGCGTCAGGGCCTCGGCGAACTGACGGATGCGGAACGGCCGCAGCAGCGTCACGTCCGGCTCCGGGCCCCCGGAGGCCGCGGGCGGGCGGGAGGCCGGGGCGACGAGGATGATCCGAACGAGAGGGACTATCTTCCGGGCCTCGGCGAGCAGGGCATGCGCGGTGCCCTCCGCGAGGTTCACGTCGACGACCACGAGGCTCGGGTGATGGCGCCGCAGCAGTTCGAGCGCCTGGCTGACCCCGTCCGCCTCGCCGTCGACACGGAAGTGGTGGAGCCGGAGAAGTCCGCGAAGGAGCACCCGCGTCTCCTCGTCCCCCGCGACCACCACGGCCGTGGCGGATCGGGGAGCTTCGGGCGCGTTCAAGTTGTGGGACCCCGGGACGAGCCTCTTACCCAGGTGCGGGTCAGGGTCTAGGAGTCTTAACTATTGCCTCGAATACATAGTTCTTGACTTGCGGCGGCCAGCGGCGATGAGGAGTTTTCCCTCATCGCGCTGGGGGTTCGCGAGCTCCCCAGTCGGCGACCCCCGCGGCCCGCAGCAGGCGGTCCATGGCGTCGTGGTAGCCGGCCGCGGACGCGTCCAGAAGCCCTCGCGCCGGGGCGGCGAGCGAGGTGCCGAACTCCTGCTCGGTGGGGGTGAACTGCCAGGCGTGAGCGCCCGCCCGCCCCAGGGCGAGCAGGAAGGCGTAGGCGAGCCCCCGTTCCTTCCCTTCCCTCGGCAGAGTCTGCAGGAGCGTCCGTTCCGCTCCGCCCTCGCGTTGGGTCCGGTAGGCCCGGGCGACCCGGTCGACCCACGACGCCTCCGCCGTCAGGCGGGAGTAGTGCGGGAGGGCCTCGAGCAGCTCGCGCTCCTCGCCGCGGCGCTGGGCCCGCTTTAGGATCTCCCCGATGCGGCCCGGGGCATCGCGGGCCTCCTGCAGGGCGCGCCGCGCCTCGTCCTCGTCCTCGGTGATCGCCCCGACGATCTCTTCGGCGTGCTGGGGCCAGAGCCGTTCGAGCGCACGGCTCGCGCTCGCTTCGTCGACCTCGAAGTAGCCGGGCGGGGGGTCGAGCGCGACCTCGAGGGCCCGGCGCTCGAGCGGGGTCGGGTGGAGAGCGTCGAGGAACTCCGCCACGCGGTCGCCGTAGCAGACCCCGCCGGCGACCAGGGTCGTCCGGCGGGTCCCCTCGATCGTCGGTCGGATCTCGGCCCGGTACCCGTCGATCAGCGCCGCGTCCGACAGGCGGCCGAGCTCGTAGTTCCGGCGCAGCGAGCGCGGCAGGGACGGCAGTCGCGCGTGCACGCACTCGGGGCCCCCGTGGCACTGGACGTTCAGATCGACCTGGACCGGGAAAGCGGCCTCGGGGTCGGGCACGGCCGAGCCCTCGGAGATCGCGCCGAGCAGGTGACGGTCGTCCTTCGCGCACCGGCGGCAGATCCGGAACGTGCGCTCCGCGCCCGTCCATTCCACCTCGAGGTACGGCCGGGCCTCGTGCGCGGCGAGGTGGGGGCAGACGAGGTTCCGCGTCCCCGGCTCGGGGACCGTCCGGTACGGGAGCTCCTCGATGCGTTCGGTCACGACCTCGCCGGGGGGCCGGGACGAGCGCCCGGTGCACCAGACGACCTTCCGGGCCGCGAAGAAGTACAGGCCCTTCCGTGCCCAGTCCACGTAGCCGAGCAGGAGCCGCCTCGGGTCGTCGGACTGCTGGACGGCAAGCTCGGCTTCGCGGGTCGAGCGGGAGAGGGTGGCGAACGACCCCTCCCCACCCGCGATGGGGAAGGTGACCACCGTCGGGGTGGTCGGGTCCAGGCTGTACCGGAGGAGACCCGCGTAGGCCCGGGCGAGCGGGTCTCCCCAGCGCGACATCTTCTCGAGGCGCTTCGCGTCGTCCCGGGCCTCCCGAACCTCCTCGAGGTCGGCACGCAACCGGTCGAACTTCTCCCGGGGCGCGTCGCCCGTCAGGCGGGGAAGGAGCGGGTCGACCGACTCCCGGAGCACCTTGGCCCGGGCGACCAGGTCGTGCTCGCGAACCCCGGAGGCTCGTCGCACTCGCGCCATCGTGACCGTCGTGGGGAGCGGAGAGGGCTACATATTCCCGCGGGGGGAGCGAGGTCTACCGGCGGCACTGCTCGACGAAGTGCCGGAAGATCTCCCGTCCCCCCTCGGTGTGCTCGACCTCGGGGTGGAACTGGACCCCCCAGATGACCTTGGTCGGGTGCGCCATCGCCTGCACGGGGCAGTCGGGGGAGTGCGCCAGCACGCTCCACCCGGGCGGGGGGACCACGACGCTGTCGTTGTGGTTCGACCAGGCCTTCAGGTGCGTCGGCAGACCGGCGAAGATCGGGTGGTCCGGCCGGTCGACGGTGATCTCGGCGGCCCCGAACTCGGGGGTGCCGCGCACGACCCGCCCGCCGAAGTGACGGCCGAGGAACTGGTGGCCGACACAGATCCCGAGTACCGGCACCTCCACCGAGTCGACCCATTCGGAGACTCGGCCAAGCGGGGTGTCGGTCCCCTCGAGGCTGAGCGCCCCGCCCGAGAGAACGACGCCGGCGGCGTTCAGTTCGGACGCGGGGGTCGTGTTCGGGAGGATCGCGCAGTCGACGTCCAGGTCGCGAAGGACGCGCCACTCGCGATGGGTCCACTGCCCGCCGTTGTCGATGACGACGACCCTCAGGGCTCCTCCTTCCGGGGTTCGGTGGGCGGCGGGGTGTTCGGTCCGCGGCGCATCTCCTCAATCGCCGCCTTCACGTCCCGGAGGTCGGTCCGCATCCGGAGCATCTCCTCCTCGAAGGGAGTGAACCCGGAGGGCGAGAGGATCCGCGCGGAGATGTAGATCCCGATGAAGATCGCGCCGACCAGCGCAACGACCGTGGTGAAGACGAGCGCGAGCACGAAGGCGAGCGGGTCGCCGAGGACCGCCTCGACCGGGAGCGTGAAGAGGTGGGTCAGCTCGGCGAGCTCGACCACGACCAGCAGGACGATCAGGATCGACCAGGCGAAGAGCACGAGCCGGGAGGTCTTCACGGCGGCGCTCCGACGTTGACGAGCGGGATCGTCAACGGAAGGTTGGAAAGCGAGACCGGCGCCGGCCCGGCGAGGCCCGGCGTGTCCGTGACGCTGGACAGGAGGTCCGTCCCCGACGTCCCTCCGCCGCTCACCTCAAAGGCGAGGACGCCGATGTACAGGGTGCTGCTTCCCGATACCTGGTACAGGGCCGAGACGTTCAGGGCCACCGGGTTCGCCGACGTCGCAAAGACCGCGGCCAGGACGTCGCTCAGGTTCGCCCCCACGCTCCAGTTCAGGGTCCCGGTCGGGAACGCGGTCGACCAGGTGAAGTTGGCTGCCCACTCGATCGACATCTCAGAGTACCGGGTGGTGGTGCCGACGCCCCGCACGTAGAAGTGCGTGACGTCGGAGCCGGGGACCCGGTCGACGATCAGCTCGGCCTGGGTCAGGATCCCGGGCGCCGGCTGTCCGCTCGAGAGCAGGATCGGGGTCAGCAGGATCAGGGCGACGAGGAGGATGACGATGGCCGCGAGCGGCGCGGGGAGCAGGCGGCCGATCTGCTCCTTCCGGTTCACGGCTCTCCCGCCTTCCAACCCCGGTAGAGCTGGTGCGGCACGCCGAGGTGGTCGAGGACCTTGCCGGCCAGGAACCCGGTGAGGTCGTCCACCGAGCGCGGGCGCAGGTAGTAGGGGGGCGCCGCATCGAGCACGACGACCCCGAGCTCGCTCAGGGTCGTGAGGTTGCGCAGCATCGTGGTCGGGAGGGGGCTCTCTCGGGGGACGATCACGAGCCGACGCCGCTCCTTGAGGTGGACGTGGGCGGCGCGGGTGATGAGGGTCCCCGAGAGGCCGACCGCGATCTGGGCGACCGTGTGGGCCGAGCAGGGCACGACGACCATCCCGCGGGTCGACCGGGAGCCGCTGGCGATCGGGGCCCCGAGCTCGTGGTCGGAGTAGGTCACGGTCGCGTAGCCGGCGAGGTCCGACGGGCTCAGGTCGCACTCCTCGCGCAGCAGGGCCGTCGCCCCGTCCGAGATCACGAGGGCGACCGGGACCTCGGCCGAGCGCAGCGCCTGGAGGACCCGGACGGCGATCGGGGCCCCGCTCGCCCCCGAAACTCCCACGACGATAGGTGGCGAATCGGACACAGGTGCCCCAGGGTTATCTGCCTCGAGGGACTCGGCTGTTAAGACGATTCTCGGGTGGGGCACGTTGGGACATCGGGCTGCGGTCGTGGGAGCCGGACATACCCGCTTCGGGGCCCTGGACGAGGGGCCGCGCGCCCTGCTCCGGGCGGCGGTCGACGGGGCGTTCGCGAGCGTCGACCGGGGCGCCGAACGCGCGCAGGTCGGGGAGGCGTTCCTCGCGACGCTCGGGTTCGGCGGATGGCAGATCGGGAACTCGTCGGCCGTGCTGGGAGAAGAGGCCGGCCTCGCGGGGGCTCCGACGACCCGGGTAGAGAATGCGTGCGCCTCCGGCGGGTCCGCCCTCCGGGCCGGGGTCCGCGCGCTGGAGGAGGGGCGGAGCGACCTCGTCCTGGTCGCCGGCCTGGAGAAGATGACCGACCTCCGCGCCCCGCGACGCCGCTACTGGCTCGGGGTGTCCGGGGACACCGAATGGGAACGCCTCGCCGGCCTCACGTTCGCCGGCGTGTACGGCCTGATCGCGTCGGCCTACTCCGCCCGCTTCCGCTCGGCTCGCGAGGCGATGGCCGAGGTCGCGAGCAAGAACCACGAGAACGGTCGCCGGAACCCGAACGCCCACTTCCAGAAGGCGGTGACCCGGGAGGAGGTACTTCGCGCGCCGCGGGTCGCCGAGCCGCTCGGGCTCCTCGACTGCTGTCCGGTGAGCGACGGGGCCGCCGCGGTCCTGCTCGCCCGCCCGGACCGGGCGAGGGAGTTCACGGACACCCCGGTCTTCATCGAGGGGCTGGGGGCGGGGAGCGACCGCTTGGCGGTCCAGGAGCGTCCGGACGTGACCCGGTTCGCGGCGACGCGACGGGCGGCGGAGGCCGCGTTCGACGACTCGCGGATGGGCCGCTCCCAGGTCTCCTTCCTCGAGGTCCATGACTGTTTCACGATCGCCGAGCTCCTCGCCCTCGAGGACCTCGGGTTCGCCGACCCCGGAGGGGCGGTCTCCATGACGCTCTCCGGGGAGACGCGTCCGAGCGGTCGCCTTCCCGTCAACCCGGACGGCGGCCTCAAGGCCAAGGGCCATCCGATCGGGGCGACCGGCGTGAGCCAGGTCTACGAGATCTTCCTGCAGCTCCGGGCGGCCGCGGGCGACCGTCAGGTCCCCGGGGCCGAGACCGCGCTGGCGCACAACGTCGGGGGGGCGGGGGCGACCGCCACCGTCTCCCTGTTCCGGAGGGGGTGAACGGGTGCCCGGGGTTGAGGCAGGGGCTGTCTACGTTCCAGGGTTCGTCAGCGAGGGCCGGCCCGTCGCCGGTCCGGACGAGGATGCCTTCACGCTCGCCGCGACCGCGTGGGAGGGGCTCCCGCCGCTGCCGGCCGGCGCGCCGTCGGCCCGGACGCTCCACCTGGTCGGGTCGTTCCCGCGGATGGTCGACTGGGGGTTCGCCGCGCTGCTCGGCCACCCGGTCGAGCTCGTCGCCCACCCGGCGGGCCTCCCCGGTCTCTCCGAAGCGCTGGCCCAGGTCGAAGCCGCGAGCCCCGACGGGCCCCCGCAGCTCCTTCTGGGGGTCCAGATACCGGAGCGGTCCGGCCCGGACTCGGAGCCGGACCTCGGGGTCGGTGCCGGGGCCGTGGCCCTTCGGTTCGCGGCGGCAGGGTCCCTGTCGAGGGCCGAGCGCTCGCTCCTGCGCGAGGGACCGGACGTGGTCTCCGCCGCGAAGGTGGTCCTCGCGTCGCGCGGTGTCGACCCCCCCGGGCCCACGGGACACCGGGGGCTGTCGCTCGGCTCGATCCGGCCGTTCGTGGAGGCTCCGGTCACCGCGGTGTCGGAGGGGGCCTACGTCCCTCGGGCCCGCTACCTCGAGAACCTGCCGAGCCGCTGGCGGCTCGTGGCCGAGCGGTGCGGGCATTGCGGCTCCCTGACGTTCCCCGCCCGCGGGGTCTGCCGCTCCTGCTCCGCCCGGGAGGGGCTCTCCCCGCACCCGCTCCCCCGGGACGGCGGAACGGTGGCGGCGGTCACGACCATCGGCCAGGGGGGTCAGCCGACGGAGTTCGACCTCCAGGTCGCCGCGCTGGGGGAGTACGCGGTCGCGCTCGTCGAGCTGGCGCCGGGGGTCGTCTCGACCCTCCAGGTCACGGACGCCTCGCCGGGCGAGGTCCGGATCGGGACCCGCGTCGCGACCCGACTTCGGCGCCTGTACCCGATGGAAGGGGAATGGCGGTACGGGCGCAAGGCGCTCCCGCTCCTTTAGCGGGCGGGAGAGGAGCCCCCGGGGGCTGGAGGCTCCCACGGGGCACCGACCCAGGCGGCGTAGACCTTCTTCGCAAGCTCGGGCGGGTTGTCGTCGGGGACGAACTGGTACTTTTCCGGGGGAGGGGTACCGGTCGTGAGGGCGATGTGGCGGAGGTACCCGCGTCGGAACACCGCAAGGTCCACCGGCGTCCCCGGAGGGCACCCCTCCAGGTCCTTGGCGATCGAGCTCGCGGTCACCTTCGAGCCGTTGATCGCGACGATCTCGTCGCCGGGGCTGACCCCCGCCCGGTGGGCCGGGGTGTCGAGCAGGACGTGCTGGACCCGCGGTAGCCCGCCGCTGTCCTGGTGCCGGATGCCGAGGTACCCCGGGACGGCGCTCGTGTCGTCCGACGGCTTGGGCTTGGCCCGGAACGTGAGCCCCGCGTAGTGGCCGAACCGCTCGAGGTCGACCTCCACGGTCCCGCGAACGTACCGGGCAAAGAACTCGCCGAGGTCGAGGCCGGTCGCCCGCTCGGCGATCCCCTCGAGCTCGTCCTCCCCGACCCCTCGGCCGGTCTTCCCGTACTCGTTCCAGAGCGTTCGCAGCACGGTCTCGAGCGAGGCGGCCGTCTCGCTCCGGTGGCGGATCTCGAGGTCGAGGCAGAGGGAGACCACGTGGCCTTTGATGTAGTAGGAGACGGACTGGTTCGGGGTCTCCTCGTATGGGTGGTAGTGGTCGACCCAGGCGATCTGGGAGAGCTCCTCCAGCGAGAGCGACCGACGGCCGGGCGAGTCGAGGAGGGACTTGGCCATCTTCGCCTCCTCCTCGAGGTAGCGACCGGGGGTGTAGAGGCCGGCCCGTCGGAGGATAAGGTCGGAGAAGTAATCGGTCGTCCCCTCCATCCACCAGAGCAGCCGCGTGGGCTGCTCCCGGGTGTAGTCGAAGGGCATGAGGACCTTCGGCCGGATCCGCTTCACGTTGTACAGGTGGAAGTACTCGTGGGCCTCGAGCGAGAGGAAGCGCTCGTACCGCTCCTGGGGCTGGAAGACGTTCCGCGAGACGACCCCGGAGTTCGATGTGGCGTGCTCGAGGCCCCCGTCCGCCACGTCGCTCAGGTGGACGAAGAACGTGTAGCGGGTGAGGGGGGAGTCGCCGAGCAGTCGCATCGACGCCTCGGCGATCTTCGTGAGGTCCTCCTCCAGCCGGTGGGCCTCGTAGTTGCCGCCGTCGCCGCAGAGGGATATCCGGTGGGGGATCCCCTGGGGCCGGACGGTGAGGACGACGGGTCGTCCCGCGTCCAGCGGGCTGTCGACCAGCTCGTCGTAGTCCTTGGCGCGGAAGGTCGGGGGGCGGCTCCGGACCTCCTCGAGCTCGGTGACGACCCTCCACTCGGGCGGGAGGTGCAGCTCGAGCTCGACCGGCTCGTTCTGGTGCCCGTCGACGTACGGCAGGGCCAGGGCGGGGTTCAGGAACAGGTGCTCCGACGTGAGGTCGAACGCCTCGGTGACCAGCTTCTTCTCGTCGTGCCCGTAGACCGTGTAGTCGACCCGGATTCGGGCGTGGCCCTCCGTCCGGACCCGCCACCGGCAGGAGCCCACCCGCTCGGTGGCAAGGCCCACCCCGTCCGGCTCGGCCCGGGCGACGACGTCCCGGAACCCCCGCACGTAGTTGACCAGGTAGTACGACCCCGGTACCCAGGAGGGGACCACGAGGTCGATCGTCGGGCTGGCGACCCCGTCGAGCTCGACCGAGAGGTGCCCGCGGTGGCCGTCCCGCGCGGTGACGTCCACCCGGTACCGAATGGGCACGCGGCTCACCGACCTACGCGAAGCCGGGCAGGTCGCGGTCGGCCTTCTTCTTGCCGGCGTACGGCTCGGCGGCGATCCCGAGGTGGGTCGCCAGGGACTTGAACGTCGTCACGAGCTGCTGGAGGGAGTTCGCCATCTCGCGCTGCTCCCTGCGCAGCTCCTCGATCTCCTGGCGCAGCACCCGAAGCTCCGCCTCCCAGTGACTCTCCCCCGATGACCCGGCCATGAACGACTCCCCAGGGCCCTCGAGGCGCCGGCCTTGATTAGGTGTGCGCGGGCGGCAGAGCCCTACGTGCGGGTCCCGCTCGGGCCGAACGGCGAGTCCGACGTCCCCTTGTCGGTGAACGGGACCCACTCGCCCCGGGCCGAGGAGTAGTCCACGCGTTGCAGCTCGACGACGAACGCCTTGAGAAGTTCGGAGGGGGCCGGCCGGACGGAGATGGCGTAGACGTAGATCCCGAAGCCCATGAACTCGGTGGCGCGGGCGAGCACGTCCGCCAGGTTCTCGCGGGGGACGGTCACGCGGATCGAGGTCTCCCCGAGGAGACTCGCGAACTCGTCGACGTCGAACGGACGCTCGAGGGTGATGAGCGGCGCCGCAGGGGTGGGTGCGGGAGCTGCACCAGAGGCTGCCGGCGGTGGGGGAACCGGCTCGGCCGCTTTCGGGGCGGCCGGCGCGGGTCGAGGGGGCCCGGCCGGGCTCAAGGAGGGGTCCTTGGGGGGGTACTTGTCTAGGACAGGGGAGGCGTCGCGGCCGACGAACCCGCCCGTCGCACGCCCCCGGGCCGCCTTCTTTCGGCTCGCTTTCTTTCGGACCGGCATCGCAGAGCCCCGAGGCGACGGGGCCGATAAGCTGTCCGCCGCCCGGGGGATCCTCCGGGGAGTCCCCGGGCTCGGATTCGCGGTTCCCCGAGGTGAAAATCGCGATGTTGTAGCGAGATATACCATGTCAATCTCCGTCACGGACTAGCGGATTTGTAGTCACGTGGGCGACAGTTGGATTAAGTAAGGCCGAGTAGGTGGGCGGTCTAAGCCCAACCGCAGAGGACGGGCCGAAATGAGGTAACAGGAATGCCGGCGCGCGTAATGAAGGAGTTCCAGGCCCCGCGGGGCCTCCCCAGGAAGACGGCTTCCGTCTGCCCCGAATGCATCAAGGTGATCCCCGCGGTCGTCCGCGAGAAGGATGGCCGGGTCATCATGGAGAAGACCTGCCGTACCCACGGCTACTTCTGGGACATCATCTCGAACGACGTCGACTTCTACCTCCGGATGGAGGTCTATGCCCACGACGGGGTTGGCTACGAGAACCCCTACTACGACAAGTTCATCGGCTGCCCGACGACCTGCGGGATGTGCAGCCACCACAAGTCCCACACGGGCCTTGCGCTGATCGACCTGACGAACCGGTGCAACCTGAAGTGCCCGGTCTGCTTCGCGAACGCCAACGCGGCCGGGTACGTCTTTGAACCGACCCGGGAGCAGATCCACTTCATGCTCAAGACGCTCCGGGAGCAGAAGCCGGTCGGAACGGTCGCCGTCCAGTTCTCGGGCGGGGAACCGACGCTCTCGCCCCTGTTCCTGGACGCGGTGTCGATGGCGCGGGACCTGGGCTTCAAGCAGATCCAGGTCGCCACGAACGGGATCCGCGTCGCCAACGAGCCCGGCTTCGCCCAGGCGTGCCGCGACTCGGGCCTGCACACCCTCTACCTCCAGTTCGACGGGCTGGACGACGAGATCTACCGCAAGGTGCGGGGCGTCCCGCTGCTGAAGGTAAAGCAGAAGGCGATCCAGGCCGCGCGGGAGACCCACTCGCCCGCCTCGGACCTCGCCTCCGGCAAGCCCGACAAGCCGCTGTCGATCGTGCTGGTCCCGACCCTCGTCGGCGGGTTCAACGAGAAGGAGATCTGGCCGACCGTCAAGTTCGCGATCGACAACATCGACGTCGTCCGCGGCGTCAACTTCCAGCCGGTCGCGCTCACGGCCCGTATCCCCGACAAGGACCGCTTCCAGATGCGGTTCACCCAGTCGGACCTCGTCCGCATCCTCTGCACGGAGGGACCGTTCGAGAAGTCGGACTTCTTCCCCGTGCCGTCGGTCGCGCCGATCTCCGAGCTCGCCTCGATCATCCACGGCGAGGAGAAGATGACCCTGACGACCCACCCCGGGTGCGGGTGCGCCACCTTCGCGTTCATCTCCCGGGACGGCCAGAAGATCACGCCGCTCCCCCGGTTCATGGACGTCGACGGGTTCTTCGAGAACGTCGAGACGATGATCGAGAAGTACCGGGACGCGCGCTTCGCGCGGGTCCGCACGGCGGTGGCGGGCGCCAAGCTCCTCCACGACGTGTCGAAGTACTTCGATTTCTCGAAGGCGCCGGACGGGGTCACGGAGAAGAACTGCGTCCGCATGATCGCCTCGATCTTCACCGAGGGGAACAAGGAAGCGGTCGCGAAGTTCACCTGGCGGACCCTCTACATCGGGAACATGCACTTCCAGGACGCCTACGACTACGATATCCAGCGCCTCATGCGCTGCGACATCCACTACGCCGTTCCCGACGGGAGGGTCATCCCCTTCTGCTCGTACAACTCGGGCCCGATCTACCGGACGGAGGTCGAGAAGAAGTTCTCGATCCCGATCCCCGACTGGCAGGCGGCCAAGAAGCAGGGCGGCGCCTCGATGCTGAAGACCATCGAGACGATGGGCGTCAACGGCGAGGTCATCGTCGACCCCGAGTACTACAAGGTACGGGCGCTCAAGGGCGCCCCCGGGATGTCCTCCGCGTAGGGCGCGGGGAGCCTCCGCGGCGAACCTCTTCCTTTCCTTCTCCGGGCTCGACCCACGGCGGGGGTGCCCGCTCGACCAGGACGGCCCCCGGCCGTCGCCAGGACCGGCTCGCGGGCTCCTCTCGGGAACGGGGGTCGGCGAGGCGCCGGTCGACCTCCTCCCAGACCCCGCCGAGGTCCGGGGGCCCGCTCGCCCATCGGGGCGCGGCGTCGTGATGGCGCTCGAGCCATCGGCCCCCCGCCTCGATGTGCTTGCACGTGCCGAGCCCTCGCCGGGCGAAGTCGGTGCAGGTGCACAGGGCGACCGAGCGGTCCGGGAAGAGCGGGAGCATCACCCGGTAGACGGTCCGGTGGAGGGGGTTCCGTACCTCCAGGATCGGGAAGGGGCTCGCCCGCTCCAGGCGGACGTCCAGGGGCTCTTCCAGGGCGCGGCTCTTTCGCTCGGCGACCGCCCACGGGTCGTCCTCGGGAAGGGGGCGCCGGCGGCTCTCCTCTCGCCAGCCCATGCGGTGGGGAAGGTCGGGGGCTATACGGGAGTTCCGGTGCGCGCCCGCGGCCCGGGATTACGGTTATGAGTCCCGCCGGGTCGCCCTTCCGATGGCGGCTCCAGTCGGCCCGACCCGCTCCCGCCCGCCTCGGCGACCCCTCTCGCGGTCCGCGAAGGTCGGGCTCGGGCTCCTCTTCACGTTCCTCGGGCTGTTCCTCCTCTCGCTCCTCCTGCCGACCGCCCCGGGGAGGTTCGGGGTCATCCTGCCCGTCGCCGGAGCCGGCATGCTCCTCCTCTGGGTGGGGGGCATCCTGATGGGAAGCGGGAGCCGGACCCCCGCCTCATGACCTCCCCGCCCTGGCGCATGGTCACGGTCGACATCGATGGGAGCCTCACGACCGTCCACGGCTGGCTGGTCCTCGCCCGGCAGTTCGGGCGGGAGCAGGGCTACCAGGACCTCATGCGCCGGTTCCGCTCGGGCCAGGTCGACGAGCTCGGGGCGATCACGGGCCTTCTTGAGCTCGCGGAGGGACGCACCCTGGCCGAGGTGCACGCCGCGCTGGCTCGGACGCCCAAGCTCGCCAACATCCCCGAGGGGGTGGCCCGGCTCCACGCCGAGGGGCTGCGGGTCGCCCTGCTGACCCACAACCCGCCCTACGTAACGGCCTGGTACCGCCGGTTCGCCGGGTTTGACGACGCCGACGGCCTGTTCGGGCGACAGTCCGTGGGGATCCTCATCGGTCCCCCGGAAGGGATCCGCCCCGACAAGCTCGCCGGTCTCGCGGCGCTCTGCCGCCGCCAGGGCGTGTGGCCGACGGAGGTCGTCCACGTGGGGGACGGTGGGGCGGACGCGGCGGTATTCCCCCACGTCGGCGAAGGCATCGCGCTGAACGCCCGTCGTCCCGAGGTAGATCGGGCGGCGGACCGGGTGCTGCACACCCACGACTTCCAGGACGTCGTCGACGCGGTCCTGGGGGCCGGCGTCGGCCGGTGAACGGTGCCCTGGGCTCGGCCCAGCGTTCTTATAGCGACGACTCCCTCGAACCGGTCGTCCGATGGAATACGTCGTGGTGTGGGCCTCCCACCCCTCCTGGATGACCCTCCAGCTCCCCCGGGACGTCGCGGAGCTGATCGGATACCGGCCCGAGGCCGGGGTCCAGCGGGACTCGAGCCGCACCATCTCCTTCCTCTCCCGCGGCCCCGGGGTCGCCCGGGTCGTCGCGACCGCGCCGGCGCGAGAGGCCCTGGCGGTCGAGACGGTGCGCAGCCGCCTCCTCGCCACGGCCCGCCCGGGGGATCGCCATGTCTTCGCCTTCCCCACCGCGCTTGTGGGCCACCTCGGATTGAGAGTGACCCAGCACGGCCCCCGGGCCGGTCGGGGCTCAGACGACGGGATCGTCTGGTTCGTCCCAGCCCCCGAGTACTACGAGTACCGGGCGGTCGTCGACGAAGGCCGCCCCTGGACCCAGCCGTCCAGCGGGCCGTTCGCCCACGTCTACCTGACCCGGTCCCTCTACCCGTTCCCGGAGGCGGTCGCGGGCCTCGCGGAGCTCGAGGCGCAGATCGAGGAGGAATGGAAGCCGGCGGTGCGCCTCCTGCAGCGCGTGGGGCGCTCCCGGCGGGCCGGTGCATAACCTAGCACGGTGTGGTATAACGTACGGAAAAGTCGGCGGATTTCCTAACTTATTTATACAGTGCCTTCGAATTGAATAGCATGCGTGGAACCGCTAGGCCCAACGCCGTCGGCCCCGGCAAGCGGTACACGCTCCGAAACCCCGTGCCCCTGAGGACCACGGAGGACGTTTCCGTGACCCGCTCGGGGATCCCCACCGACGTCACGTTGCAGGATGTCGCTGGCCCGGTCGACTTCGACTCCCTCGCGAAGGCGATCCGTCGATCGGTCGGTCACGAAGGGATGCGTCCCGAGGACGCTCGTTCGATCGCTGCGCACGTCCTGAACTTCTTCGGGTTCAATCAGCGGATCATCGACAACGTCCTGGAGCCGGACGACCGCGACACGTTCTACATGCTCGAGGACACGGGGATCCTCGAGACCGAGCGCGACGAGACGACCCTCTACGACGGGCGCGAGTGGCGCATCCACTACTGGATGTTCCGCAAGGACCGCATCTTCGACCTCGCCCGGGAGGAGACCGAGGCGATGGCCGCCGCGGGCGAGACCGAGGTCGTCTACTCCTCGAACGCCAACCGCTCGGGCGCCTTCCTGCTCCCCCACGGCGAGCGCGGCACGGGACTCGCGGCCCACGCGGTCTACCACGAGCTCGGGGACGAGATCTGGCTCGAGCGCAAGCAGAACCCGATGCCTCCGCCCGCTCCCCCCTCGCGGATGACCAAGAGCCGGCGCCGCCCCGGGACCCTCGAATAGGCCCCCACCCAGAGCTTTAGCGGCGGCTCGCCTCGCACCGGGCCGTGCGACGCTTCCTCCTGCTCGCCCACAAGGTCCCCCCCAGCGGCGCGTTCACCCTCAACGACCTCGCCGGGGGGGCCGGGCGGATGGACGAGGTCGCCCGGGCGGTCTCGACCGCCTTCACCCTGTCGAACGACCTGCGCCGGGACGTCGAGTTCTCGGTCCTGTTCGTCGCCGAGCCACCGCCGCGGGCGCGACGGATCGACGTGGTCGGGGCCCGCGTGCGCTACCTGAACCCGGACGAGCGGTCGACCGCCGCGCTCCTGAAGAACGCCCTCGTCCGCGCCGTCGCCTTCCCGACCGAGTTCGAGTCCTCCCCCGGACTGCGCGTCGGCCCGGTCGACCCGGAGGCCGCGCTCGACGCGTTCCTGGCCCTGCCGGGAGCGGTCTGGCTGACGGAGGAGGGCGTTCCCTTCGGCGAGGGGGCACCGCGCGGGGGGGAGTTCGCGGGCGTGATCTCCGACCCGTTCGACCCGACCGAGGCGGAGACCGCCCGGCTCCGGAGCTCCGGGGTACCCCGGTTATCCGTCGGGCCCCGCAGCCTCCGAACCTCACAGGTGATCGACCTTGTGCACGCCGAGCTCGACCGCCGCGAACCCCCGCCGAGGGCGTCGGGCGCGGTCAGCGCGCCGTGAGCGGCGTCAGGCTCTTCGGGCGGTGCGTCAGGGCGTCGCGCATCGTCCGGGACTTGAGCCCCCCGAGGACCGCCGTGAGCCGCAGGACCTCCCTCGGCTCGGGGCGCACCCGGGTACCGAAGACGAGCTGCTCGGGCTCCCCCAGGCGCTCGCGGACCGAGGCGAGGACCCGGTCGAGGGTCCGCAGCGTCATGTTCGTTCCGCCCTCGAGGTGGAGGAGCGCGCTCGCGTGCGCGGAGAGGCGGTAGTCGAGCATGCTCTCGCTCAGGGCCCGCTGCACGAGCCGTTCCGGCTCGGAGATGTGGTGCTCCCCGACGATCAGCGTGGAGAGGCCGGACGAGCGCAGATGGTTCTTCAGGCTCGAGAGGTCGACGGAGATCTGCGAGGGGTTCTCGACCATGTCGACCAGGCTCGCGACCAGCGAGTGAAGGTAGGCGTTCCGGACCTGGAACACCCGGTGGACCGGCAGCGAGTCGAATCGCCGGAGCTTTTCGTTCGCGAGGGCGACCAACAGGCCCCCCATCGCCTCGAGGTCCTCGACCGTCGCTTCGACATTCTCCCGGCGGCCCGGGTTCGTCTCGAGCTCGACGTGGAACGGCAGAAACACGACCGGGATGGCGAGCGCCTCGGTCTCCCGGAGCTCCCGAGAGAGGAACGGAAGGAGCGCGCTGCCGGTCCCGCCCCCGAGCCCGGCGAGCAGGAAGACGATCTCGAAGGGACGCAGGCGACGCAGCAGTTCCTCCTTGCCGTCCTCGGCGGCGCGGAGGACGACCTCCCGGTCCCCACCGCTCCCTCGACCGCGGAGCTCGCGCTGGCCGAGGAGGATCTTCTCCTCGACGCTCGTCGCCATCAGGTGCTTGGCGTCGGTGTTGACGACCAGCGCGTGCACTCCCGGGATCCCGAGCGTCAGGAGGTCCTGGACCGCTTCGCTCCCGGCCCCGCCGAGGCCGACGACGGCGACCGACGGGGTCGTGGCGAGGGAGGCCCAATCGTCGGTCGACGGATCGGAAGTCATCGGCTCCTCCGGCCCTCGGCTAGGGCGGGGGGGAGCCCTCGGCGGCGAGCGCCTCGCTCTCGCGTCGGTGCGGTCGCGTCGCACCGAACTGCTCGAGGCGGCCACGAATGTACTCGCGGACCGCGGAGCGGACCGCGTCGTCGACGCTGACCGAGTTCCCTTCGCGCACGAACGCCTCGAGCCGGTTGTTGTCCTGGCGGGAGAGCTCCACCACGACCTTGCGCACGTTCTGCGGCGGCAGGTGGAGCTCGATGTACTGCTCGAGCGCCTCCCGGATCGTGTCGGAGATCGTCGGCGAACCCTGGACCTCTTGGATCTGCTTGAGCTTCTCGATGAGCTCTTGCGGGATTCGGACGGTCACCCGCTCGGATGTGTCGGCCATGCCCGTCAGACAAGACCCCCATCTTTGTCTGACGATTGACATATTCCGGCGGTGGTATTTGAACACCGCACATCCTCCGGCTCGGGCGATATCGAGGCCACCGGCCCGAGCGTCGCCCGAGGGCGGCAGGGGCTTCTTGGGGGACCACCGCCTTGAGGCGGTTGGAGTCGGGTCGGAGAAGATGACGGTCGGGCGCGTCGAGGGCGAGCCCGAGCTGCGGGAGACCTGAGGAGCGCCGCTTCCTGGACGGATGGTCGCCCTCAGTGTTGCCGACGGGGTGCTGATCGTCGCCGCGCTGGCGTTCGCCTGGAGCATCGGCGCCCACTACACCGGGGCGTGCATGGGGATGGCCTTCTCCGCCGGGGCCGTCACCCGTCGCGAAGCCCTCGGCTGGATGGCCGTCCTGACCGCGGTCGGGGCGGCGGTCGCGAGCGGCAAGGTCGTCGGGAACATCGGGCTCAACCTCGTGGACGCCCCGGAGCTCTCGGCCGTCTCGGCGGCGGCCGTCGTGGGAACCGCCTTCGCGTTGACGACCGTCTACAACTACGCCAAGGTCCCCACGTCAACGATCCAGATCTTCGTGTTTTGCCTCATCGGGGTCTCACTCGGAGCCGGGATCCCGGTCCACTGGGGAAACGTGGTCGGGTTGGTGGAGATCTGGGCGACCGCTCCGCTCGCGGCGGTCGCGCTCGGGTACCTGTTCACCCGCCTCCTCTCGCTTCGCTCGGGCGTCGAACGCCCGGCCACCGGGTCCCGATGGAGCTCGCCGGCCGCCGCCCTCCTGGTCGTGATGGCGTTGGCCGCCTCGTTCGCGATGGGCGCCAACGACGTCGCGAACGCCACCGCGGTGTTCGTCTCCACTGGGTTGACGAGCATCCTTCTCGCGGGGGTCATCGGAGGACTCGCGCTCGCCGTCGGGGTCGTCTCCTGGGGAGGGCGTCTCCTCTCCACCGTCTCCTTCGACATCGTCCGGCTCGACCGGCGGATGGCCGTCGCAGCCCAGGCGGCCCAGGCGACCGTCATCCTCGTGGCCGTCGTCCTGGTCGGTGCCTTCACCTCGATGAACCAGGCCCTCATCGGCGGCATGGCCGGGGCCGGCCTGGCCCGCGGGGAGCGGACGATCCACTGGCCGACGCTCCGCGGGATCCTGGTCGGATGGGCCGTGGGGCCTGCCTCGGGGATCCTCGCCGGCTTGGCGTGCACCGTAGCGTTGGTCCGGCTCGGGGTCCCGCTGTAGGGGCCACCTCCCCGCGCGGCCCGGCGTCGATGAAGCCAAGAGAAGGAGGCCGGTAGGAGGTCGATGCCGCCCCGCGGCCCCCATGTCGACCTCGCTCCCCTCTCCTCCGACGTCGAGACGGCGGTCGGCCTCGCCCGCGAGGCCGTCGAGGCGAGCGCTCGCCAGGCGGTCCCCCCACTGGACCCCGGGCCTCGGTCGGCGCACTTGGCCGGCCGGATCCAGGCCGGCACGGTCGACGGGCGCCTCTATCGAGTCGGTCGAAAGGCCGTCGGCCTGGTCCTGTGGGACGACGAGGGGACGTCGGCGCCCGGGCACCACGTCCACCTCTTCCACCTCGCGGGGCCGTTCGCCTCGGAAGAGGAGTATGGACGGTTCCTGGACCGGCTGAGGTCCGAGATAGGTCCCATCGTGTTCCTCCCCGCGGGCCTGAGCGGGGTCACTCCCGAGCAGGAAGCGCGGGTCGTCACCGCCCGACGGTTCGCCGCCTTCTCCCGCTCCGAGATGCGGCTTCCCCCGTCGGCCCCGCTCCCCGACCTCCCGGTCCCCGCCGGGATACGGGTCCGGTCGATGCGGGCCGACGACGAGCCGGCCGCGGCCGCGGTCCACGCCGCGGCGTTCGGCGCCCACTTCGACTTCTATCTCTTTCAGCGCTCCACGGACCCGAGGCGGAACAGCGAGCTCGAGGTGCACGACGTGATGGCGGGCCGCTGGGGGGAGTTCCTTCCGTGGGCCTCCTTCCTCGCAGAGGCCGAGGACGGGCGGGCCAGCGGGGTCTGTCTCTTCGTCCGGGCGTCGTACGGCCCGCTGCTGATCAGTCTCGCCGTCGACCCGCGGGTGCACGGACGTGGGGTCGGTCGAGCGCTGACCCTCGCCTCGCTCCGGGTCCTCCGGGAGCGCGGAGAGGCCGTGATCGCGCTCAACGTCACCGAAGGGAACCGTCGTGCGATCGCGCTGTACGAGGGGCTCGGATTCCTACGCTCGGTCGGCCCCGAGGCGTCGTGGTTCTCGACCGAGCTGGTTCCCGTCGCGCCGGACGGCTCCCCTAGCCGTCCGAGCCCCGTGCCGGGCCCGGGGAGGTCCGGATCGACAGACGACGGAGCGCCCCAAAGCCCACGAGCATGATCACGCCGAAGAGCACGAGAGTTCCTCCCGCGGCAAGGTACGTCCCCTGGACCCCGATGTCGTAGGTGAGGGACCCCCCGACGGACTGGCCGACCGGCACGAGGGCGTAGCTGCCGACCTCGTCCGCGGAGAAGACCCGGCCCATCACCTCGTCCGGAACCGAGGACTGGATCGTCGAGAGGAACACGGTGCTGAACATCCCCGGAATGACGCCGAACAGGAAGGCGATCGGGATCGCGAGCCAGACCGAGCGGACGAGCGCCAGCGCGACCAAGGTCACCCCCAAGGCGGCCGTCAGCAGGATCATCGTCATCCCGGCCCGCCGCTCGAACGCCACCCGCGCGATGAGGAGGAACCCGACGGAGGCGCCGATCGTCATCGTGGCGACGATCGCGCCGTACCAGAAGCCTTGGGTCGCCCCGAGCCAGGTCGTCACGTAGAGCGCCAGCTCGACCGTCGCGAGCGCGGTCAGGAAGTTGATCACGAGGCCGGAGATCGTGATCTGCAGGATCGCCCGCCGACCCGCGATGTAGGCAAAGCCGGCGCGGACATCCTGGGCGAAGGAGCGCGGGGGACCGGGGCGGATGCCCGGCGTGAGGTCGACGTCGAACGCCGCGAGGGCGACCTGGGTGATGAAGAGCAGCGCGAAGGGCGGCGCCAGCGCGTAGGCGGCCGGCTCCACCGTGAGCAGGATCCCGCACGCCAGCACGCCTGCGGCGGTCACGACCCCGGCCGCGGCGTAGATGAGCCCGTTCGCGCGGCTCAGGAGCGACCGCGGGACGACCCGCGGGACGCTCGTGTTGAAGGCCGGACGGAAGAGGGTGGAGGAGACGATGACGGCCGCCCACGCCGGGTAGACGAACAGCACCCACTCCGGCAGGTAGAAGCCGGAGGGTCCGGGCAGCCCGACGTGCGCGGTCGGTGCGAGGACGAGGACGCCCACCAACAGCGCGGTCCCGAGCAGGCCCACGAGGTTCACGACGCGCATCAGATGCGCCCGGTCGTTCCGGTCGGCGAGCGCGCCCGAGAAGAACGCCGCGACCAGCGTGGGGACCGTCGAGGAGAGACCGAGGAGGGCGAGGGCGAGGGCCCCGAACGTCGTCCGGAGGCCCACGGTCGGGTAGGCGACCGTCACCGAGTAGAACAGGACCACCGAGATCATCGCGGGGGCGGCGAACTGCAGCGCTCCGGCCGTCAGGAACGAGCCGAACCTACGCTGGTTGAACAGCTCGGAGTAGCGACCGTTCAGAGGGTACCCCCTACCCGGTGGGCGGGGGACCCGGCCGAGTGCGATAAACCTATCGCGGATGAGGCCGAGGGCCGAAACCCGCTTATCTCCGGCTCCCGTCGGCCGGCCCCGGAGCTTCTCGTGCGCCTTCTGCATCGCGACACGGCGACGGGGCTCCTCCGCCTGCGGCTCGAGAGCCCGAGCGACCTGTGGCGGATCGCGCGGTTCGTGCGGCCCGGCGACCTGGTCGGGGGCTCGACGACCCGACGGGACCCCGAGGCGCCCGCGGACGTCCCCGGGGCCGAACGCGCCCGTCGGCGGGTCTGGATCGTCGTGCTCGCCGAGCAGGTCGAGTTCCATGGGTTCTCCAAGCACGTGCGGGTGACCGGTCCGATCCGGGAAGGGCCGTTCGACCTCGGGCGGCACCACACCCTTGATCTCCAAGAAGGGGACGAGCTCACCGTGCTCAAGGAGGCGATCTCGGCGAGCGACCGGGTCCTGCTCGACGAGGGCATCGCCGGCAAAGACGAGCCGACGATCCTGCTCGCGGCGGTCGACTGGGGGGACTCCTCGATCGTTCGCCTCCGGGGCCGGGCGATCGAACCGGTCGCCGACCTCAAGCGGACGATCTCGGGCAAGCGGTACGACGGCGGCCAGGGCGAGAAGGACCGCCAGGGTTACGTCGAGGAGCTCGTCGGGCTCCTCCGGCGGGAGGGCCCGGCCGCGACGGCCGTCGTCGTCGCCGGCCCGGGGTTCCTCAAGGAACACGTCGCCCGGCGGCTGCACGAGCTCGAGCCGGCCCTCTCGGGAAAGCTCAAGGTCTACGCGACCGCCGAGTCCGGTCGGGTCGGGGTCGACGAGCTTCTGAAATCCGGTCGGGCCACGGAAACGCTGCGCGGGAGCGTGGCGGCCGAGGAGGCCCAGTTCGTCGAGCATCTCGTACGCTCGCTCGCCCGCGGCAGCCGCGCCGCGGTCGGTCGGAGGGAGGTCGCCGAGGCGGTCGAGGCCGGCGCGGTGGAGACGCTCCTCGTCCTCGAGACGCTGCTCACCGACCCGGAGGTCGTCCCGCTCCTCGACCGCGCGCGGGCCGCGCGCGCCCGCCTCTTCATCGTCCGGGACGACGGGGAGAACGGCGCGAAGCTCACCGGGCTCGGGGGGCTCGCCGCGATCCTGCGCTACGACTGGGTGAGCCCGAGCCGAGGGACTACGGGATCGCCTGGATCGCCTCGCGCAGCTCCTCGAAGCGGCGCTTGAGGTCCTTGAGGGAATAGCGGAGCGCCTCGCGGGCGGTGAGCGAGCCGTCGGTCTCGAAGCGGAGGAAGAAGTCCTCCTCGTCCGGTGAGACCTTGATCGACCCGTGCTCGCACGTCTTCTCGCACGCGCCGCAGTCGATGCATTTCAGCTCGTCGTGGACGCTGAGCTTCCCGCCCGCGAACTCGAGGATGTTGACCGGGCAGGAGGCCGCCGTGCGCTTGAGGCAGGCGTCCGTGCAGTCGGGCTTCTTCGCGATCTTGACGTGCGGCCGGGGGAACATCCCGACCCCGTGGGCGACCTGCCATTTGGCGTGCTCGCGCGCGGTCCCCACTACCGCGGTCGCGTAGGCGAGCAGCGCCTGGCGGGCGCCGAGCCGCACGATCGGCACCTCGGGCTCGAGGATCGCCAGCGTGGTGTCTCCGAGCGGGACGAGGTCCTTGGCGTAGACGGTGCACGGGCCCTTGCGGTCGATCGAGTACATCACCTGGCAGTGCGGGCAGCCGGCCCCGCCGCAGGTGCACTCCGACTTGCGCCGGAACTCACCGAGGTCGGTGGGGATCGGGAGCAGCCCGAGCCGGAGGGCGATCGCCTCGTCGAACATGCTGGTGGAGGAATCGTAGTCCTTGCCGGTCGCCTCGTCCCGGATCGGCCCGAGGTGGAACTCGACGTCCTCGATCGCGAGCTTCGGCACGTCCGCCAGCAGCGTGCGTCGGATCGCGTTCACCTGCGAAGCGGTCGTGCCCTGGAGCTCGACGACCGTCGAGCGGGGCTTCAGCTCCTGGATGGAGACGTCCATCGCACTAGACCCGTCGTCCCCGACGGCCTCCCTTCGGCTTGGTCCCGTCGTGCGGGACCGGGGTCACGTCCTCGATCCGCTGGATCTTCACGCCGGCCCGCGCGAGCGCGCGGATCGCGGCCTGGGCTCCCGGGCCGGGCGAGCGGGAGCGGTTCCCGCCGGGCGCGCGGACCCGGACGTGGAGAGTGTCGTACCCTTTCTCCTTGATCAGGGCGGCGATCTGGTCGGCCGCCTTCATCGCGGCATACGGGCTCGACTCGTCCCGGGCGGCCTTGACGACCATCCCGCCGGTCGCCTTGGCGAGGGTCTCGGCGCCCGTGATGTCGGTGACGGTGATGTGGATGTTGTTGTAGCTCGCGAAGATGTGCGCGATCCCGACCTTGACCATGGCCTACGCTCCCCCTTCCTCGGTCGGCGGGGCGACCGGCTCGGGCGCCGGGCGCGCGTTCAGCCGCTCCCTCAGGGCCGCCCGGACGGCGTGGTCCTCGTCCGCGAGCGGGCTCGAGGGCGAGTAGGTGATCAGGGGCTCTTCGGCCGAGGGGACGAGGTAGCCCGGACGGGTCACCCGGTGGTCCCCGATCGCGAAGTGGCCGTGGACGATCCACTGGCGCGCCCCGTTCGCGGTCGGCGCGAGGTTGCGGTGGAAGACGACCCACTCGAAGCGGCGACGCAAGAGGTCCTCGGTCGTGAGGGCGAGCACGTCGTCGATGGTCGGGTTCCCGACGGGGAGGACCCCGAGGCGCGTCAGCCGGGCCAACAGGTTCGCGGTCTCCCGTTGGGCCTGGGGCTCGCCGGCGCGCAATCGGGCCTGGAGCTCCCGGGCCTGTCCCCGGAACCCTCGGAGGATCGACTGGGCCTTCCAGAGCTCGCGTTTGTTCTTGAGGCCGTACTTGTCGAGGAGCTTGCGCTCCTCCGCCATCCGGCCGGCCTCCCACGGGTGCTTCGGGGTGTCGTACGTGCGGCGGAGGAACTTCGGGTCGCCCACGGCCTCACTCCTTCTTGGCCGGGGCCGCCTTCGGCGCCGGGGCCGCGGCCTTGGCCGCGGGGGCCGCCGTCTTCGCGCTGGGGGCCGCCGGTGCCGCGGGGGTCGCGGCCTTCTCCTCGCCGGAGGCGGCGGCCGCCGCTGCGGCCGCCTTGGCCTCCTTCTTCAGCACGCCCGCCGCCATCCCGGTGCGTCCGTTCGAGCGGGTGCGTTGGCCTCGGACCTTCTGACCCCGTTCGTGGCGGACGCCGCGGTAGCTGCGGACCATGCGCATGATGTTGATGTCGTCCCGGCGCCGGGTGTCGAGGTCGGGCCCGATGTAGTGGAGCGTCTCGCCCATCAGCGGCTCGCGGGGATGGTTGACCATCCACGTCGGCACCTTCGAGGGGAGCGACTGGAGCGTCGCCTCGATCCCCTCGACCGTCGGCTCGCTCAGGTTGCCGATCAGCTCCTCGGCCGGTACGTTCGCGAGGCGGAGCGCGACCTCGGCCAGCCGAAGCCCGACGCCCCCGACCCCGGTCAGGGCCAGGGCGGCCGGTCGGGTTCCGTCGAGGTCGGTGTTGGCGACGCGGACGATGTAGCGGAAGTTCGGGTTGTCGGAGACGAACTTGGGGGTCTTGGCGCCGGGACCCTTCCCTTTGCCCTTCCCCTCCTTGGGCTCCTTCCCTTCCTTGGGCTCCTTACCGCCCTTGGCCGCCCGTTCCTTCTTCCCGCCCTTATCGGACGATGGCTCCTCCCCGGCGGGCTCGGCGGGCGCAGCCGGTTCGGCCTTCGTCTCCTTCGATTCCTTGGGCGCGGAACTCACTCCCCTGAGGGTTCGGGTCGAGGGTCGGGGGGCCTCGCGGCTCCCGGCGGACCCCTCGTTCCGAGGGTGCGGGCGCCGAGAAAGCCGCCCTTCTTAAGCGCTTCGGCGGGAATCGCGTCGCGACCGGCCCACGCTCCGGCGCCCGGGCCCGGTGGGTGCCTCCTCGGTCGTCGGGGCGAGCGTGCGGCGCAAGGGGTTAGGTAGGCGACCGTCTCGTCCCCTGCAGTGCCGAACGGCCCGCAGGTCTCGGTCATCCTTCCGACCTACAACGAGCGCGACTCGCTCGAGCGTCTCTACCCCGCCCTCGCCGACGCGGTGCGGGAGTTTTCCACCGAGCTCGTGGTCGTGGACGACGGCTCTCCGGACGGCACGGCCGCCTACGCCCGATCACTCCAGGACCCTCTCCCCACCCGCGTCCTTGAGCGACCGGGCAAGCGGGGACTCGCCTCGGCCGTGCAGGCCGGGTTCGCCTCCGCGACCGGCGAGGTCCTCGTCGTGATGGACGCGGACGGCAGCCATCCCGCCTCGACGGTCCCGGTTCTCGTGCGTGCGGTCCGCTCGGGTGAGGCGGAGTTCGCCCTCGGGAGCCGATGGGTCCGCGGTGGGAGCGCCCCCGGGCTGAGCCGCGGACGGCGGGTCGTCTCGGCCGGGGCCGCTGTGCTCGCCCGGCCGCTGGTCAGAGTCCACGACCCGATGAGCGGGTTCTTCGCCTTCCGTCGGGCAATCCTCGCTCGCGGCCAGCTGACCCCGATCGGCTACAAGATCGGCCTCGAGATCCTGGTGAAGTGCCGGCCCGAGCCAGTGGTCGAGGTCCCGATCGTCTTCCGGCCCCGCGTCGCCGGGCGGAGCAAGCTCGGGAGCGGGGAGGTCGGGAAGTACGCCCTGCATCTCGTGCGGCTCTACGGATGGCGGCTTTTCGGCTCCCGGCGGGCCTCGAGCACCCGGTAGCCCGAGCCGCGCCCGAGGACCTCGACCGGGCCTTCCCAGTGCGAGTCCAGCCAGTCCTGGTAGTACCGGATCCCCTGCGAGCCCTTGCCGACGAGGACGAGCTTTCCGCGCGCGGTGAGGTGCGCGGGCGCTCCCTCGAGCATCTCGAGCACGACCGGTCGCCCCGCCCGGTACGGCGGGTTGGTCGCGATCACGTCGAACGTCTCCTCCCTCACGGGCTCGAAGGTCGGGCCGACGCGCACCTCCGCGTTCTCCACCCGGTTCCGCTCGAGGTTCAGCCGGGCCAGCCGCGCGGCACGACGGTTCACCTCGGTCATCACGACGTGGCCCCGGCTCGCCGAGCGCGCGGCGGCGACCCCGACCGCACCCCACCCGCAGCCCAGGTCGAGGACCCGGTCCGTCGGCCGGACGGTCAGGTTCTCAATCAGGAGCGCCGTTCCCGGGTCGAGGCCGTGGGAGGCGAAGACCCCGCGGTCGACCAGGAAGTGCAGGACATCGCCCCGGTAGAGGAACCGCAGCTCGGAGCGCGCCGAGCTCGTGCGGGGCCGCTCGGCGAAGTACTGGTCGCTCGCGGGGTCCGGTTCGCTCTCCTCGGCGGTCACGAGCTTCGCCGTCGGAACAGCGACTCCTTCCGGGCGCCGATCGGCCGGCCCCCGGGCAGCAGCGCTTCCCGGAGCAGGTCCTTCTCGTGGCCGGAGAGCGAACGGGGGACCTCCACGTGGGCGGTCACGATCAGGTCTCCCCGGCTCGAGCCGCGGAATCGAGGAAACCCGTTCCCCCGGAGCCGGAACTGCGTCTCCGGCTGAGTTCCGGCCGGGATCTTCAGGACCGCATGGCCCTCGATCGTCGGGACCGTGACCTCCCCGCCCAGGAGCGCGACCCCGAGCGGCACGCTCGTCTCGGTGTAGGCATCCTCCCCCTCGCGCCGGATGTGGGGCAGCGGCTCGAAGACGACCTGCACGTACAGGTCGCCCGCCGGCCCGCGGCCGCTCGCGGCCAGCCCGTGGCCCGGTACCCGGAGCACCGCACCGTCCTCCATCCCAGGCGGCACGGTGATCTCGATCTTTTCGGTCGAGCGGAGGCGGCCCGCCCCGTCGCAGACCGGGCACCGTTGAAGGATCCGGCGTCCGGAGCCCCGGCACCGGGGACACTGGCCGACCGTGATCAGCTGCGTGTAGCCTCGGTTCTGGACCCGACGCACCTGGCCGCTCCCGCCGCACTCCGAGCACACCTCGAGCGCGGTGCCGTCCTTGGCGCCCGTACCGTGGCAGGCGTCGCACGGGCTCTCCCGCGGTACCTCGATCGTCGGCTTGGTACCGGTGACGGCCGCGAGGAGGGGCAGCTGGAGCGACATCTCGATGTCGGCGCCGCGCGAGGGGCCGGCGCGTCGTCCGCCCCCGAGCCCGCCCATCCCCAGCCCCCCGCCGAAGCTGCCGAACAGCTGCTGGAAGATCGGGTTCGACCCGAGAAGGTCCTCGAGGTCGCCGACGTGGGTGAAGTTCTGCCAACCGAAGCCGCCCGGCCCGAAGTCGGACTCGACGGCCGAGGGGCCTCCGACGTCGTACCGGTGCCGGGTCTCGGGGTTGGCGAGCACCTCGTAGGCCTCGGAGAGCTCCTTGAACTTCTCCTCCGCGACCTTCGGGTTCTCCTTGGCCACGTCCGGGTGGTACTGGCGGGCGAGCTTCCGGTAGGCCTGCTTGATCTCATCGCCGGAAGCGGTGCGGGGCACGCCCAGCACCTCGTAGTAATCCCGTTTCGCCATCGTGACGACGGGGCCCTTAGGAGGGCGGCCGTCCCCGGGCGCGAAGAATGCGCCCGCTATTTACCGTCTCAGTGGCGCGCGCGTCGGCGCGCGCCCGCCGGGTGACATGGACGGGAGTCCCTGCCCGCGCCCGACACCGCCGGTCGGCCCGTCCCTCGGCCACCGCGACCTCGACGGTCCCGAAGCTCGAACCGAGCGCCCCCAGACGACCGCGCCCGATCGCCTCGTACGAGGAGGACCAGGGGACCCGGCGGGGGGCGCCGGACCCCAGCCGGACGGTGACCTCCGTCGGGGCCGGGGCGACCCAGTCGGTGGGGATGTTCGTGATCAGGTTACCGAACCGGTCGACGTGGACTACCTCCCCGGTCATGTCGGCGCCCCGACGCCGTGCCGTCGGGAGCACGAGGTCCCGAAGGGGGTGGAGCGGGCCGAGGCGCTCCGGCGGAGTCCCGAAGGCCAGCCGAGCGGCGGCGGGGGCGAACAGGTCGCGCCCGTCGAAGGTCGTCCCCACCCGGGACCCGACTCCGACGCGTTCCGGCTCGATCCGGTAGGCACGGGGGTCGCCGAGCGCACGGGCGAGGGGGGCAAGGACCCCGTTGTCGGGACCAACCAAGAGCGAGCCGTCCCCGCATCGGACCGCGACCGGGGCCCGGCGGCCGCCGACGCCCGGGTCGACCACCACGAGGTGGACCGTGCCGGCCGGGAACCGCTCGGCCACCGATCGCAGGACCCACGCCGCTTCACCGATCGCGTGGGCCGGCAGGTCGTGCGTCAGCTCCACGACGTGACTGGGGGGGAGGGTGTGGAGCAGGACCGCCCGCATTTGGGCGGCGTAGGCCCAGCCGACGTCACTAGTCAGCGTGACGAGACGGGGACGGCCCCGCCGCGGAGCGCGAGGCGACACGGGGTGACCGGCGGGCGGTCTAGGACTTCATGATCGCGACCAGGAAGATCCCGATCGCGACGAGGGCCCCGATGACCGCGGCGACCATCACGAGGAACGCCTCGAGGATGAGGGAACCGAGCTGGTTGGACGAGGCGCCGAAGTTGCCGGCGTGGTACAGCCAGGCGATCAACACCCCGACGACGAGGCCGCCGACCAGCAGGACGATCCCGATCGTCCGGCTCTTCCCGCTGCCGAAGTAGGCGGTGAAGATCCCGGCCAGGATGAGGAAGAGGGCGAAGACGAGCAGCAGGATAGCCAGGAATTGCCAGACGCCGATGCTCACTGCGGTCCCGAGAAGGTCCATCATGTTAGGTTCCACCTTAGAATTTGATGCCTGTCAAGGTCTTGGTGTCGATGACGCCCGGCACCGAGCGGATCTTGTCGACGACGAGCTGGCCGAGGGCGTTGAAGTCCTCCGCCTCGACCTTGGCGATGAGGTCGTACTCCCCGAACAGCGGGTGCAGCTCCACGATCCCCTTGACGCGGAGGAGCTCGGTGTACACCTCGTGCTCCTTGGCGGGGGCGGTGCTGATCAACACGAAACCGATCGCCACCGGAGGAATCGCCTCTTGAGTGGGGGATTGAACGACCTTCCCTTATAAGCGTTGGCCGTCAGGCGCGACCTCCCGCCGGCGGGCGCGCCACCTCGGCCGGCCGACCGACCGTTCGACGCCCACTCGAGTCGATGGGACTTAAACCCGGACCCGTAAGCGCGGGGTCGTACGATGGAACACGCGCTGCGGACCTGGCCGCGACGTCTGGTCGCGCGGAGCTGGCTTCTGGCCTTCGTGCCGATCAACGCGGCCACTACCGGATTCGGGGTGGTGCTGCCCCTCCTGATCCTGATCCCCCTGCACGGGAGCTGGACCGAGGTCGCGCTCGCGGCGACCGTGTTCAACTCCGCCGTGATCCTCTCCTCGGTCGTCTGGGGTCACCTCTCGGACCGGTATCCCCTGCGCCGGCTCTTCCTCGTGATCAACTTCGCCGGGTACGGGCTGCTGTACCTCGCCCTGACCCACGTGACCTCGATCCCGGTGCTCTACGGGGTGTACGCCGTGATCGGGGTGGTCGCGCCCGCCGGAGCGAGCGCGTCGAACCTGCTGATCCTGGAGAAGTTCTCGTCGAACGAGCGGCCGAACGCGTATGCTTCGTTCCAGGAGATGAGCATGATCGGTTCGCTCATCGGTCTATTGATCGGCTACTTCTGGACGGCCGCCAACGACGCGCTGTTCACCCTGCTGTACGTCCTCGCCGGGCTCGCGCTCGCGAGCGCGGTGGCCTTCTGGTTCGGGGTCACCGACCCTGCGCGCTCGTTCCGGAGCACGACCGAGGCCAAGCACCCCGAGAGCCTGGTCAACCGCCTCCGGGTGATCCCCGGGTTGCGGATCCCCATCCCGTTCTTCCCGACCCGTCCCCGGATGGGGCCCGGAGCGGTGGCCCGGTTCCGGGTCTGGGCTCGCGCCGAGCTGCACCACGAGCTCCCGCTCATCTTCCTCGCCGGATTCCTGTTCAACCTCTCCGCCAACCTCTACAACATCTCCTACACCCCGTACCTGTACTCGGCCGGCCTCGCCGCCTCGTCGATCTTCCTCGTGAACCTCGCCAACAACTTCGCCCAGACGCTCGTCTACCCGTTCACCGGCGGTCTCAGCGGTCGCTTCGGGCCGGACCGGCTGGTGCAGCGGGCGACCTACCTTCGCTCGCTCGGCTACCTCGCCACGGCCGGGTTCACCTTCGCCTTCTTCGCTCGGCAGGGGGTCTTCGACGTGAACCTCATCGTCTTCGGGGTCCTCGGGGCGGCGATCGCGGTCTACACGACCGCGAGCTCGCTCATGCTCTTCCGCGGCCTCGAGGGCCGGGACGCGGGCAGCCTCCTCGGGGTGAACAGTGCGCTCGGCGGGGTCGCCGCCGTGGCCGGAGCCGGCCTGTCGGGGATCCTCGCCACGTTCGGCAGCTACCGCCTCGTGTTCCTCGTGAGCGCCGGCTCGCTGCTCGTTTCGCTCCCGCTCTGGTCCGCCGCGACCGTCGCCTTCCTCCGTCGAAAGCACGACCGAGAGACGGCGCTCCCGGCCCCCGGCCCGGCCGCGAGCGTGGCCGCGAAAGCCCATTAAGTGACCGTCGGTGCCAGCGCCCGGACGTGGGCGGATGGCCGGAGCAGCGGGGGTTCAGCGGGGTCTTCAGGACGTGGTCGCTCTTGAGTCGAAGATCTGTTTCATCGACGGGCGAGAGGGCCGCCTGATCTACGAGGGGTACGACATCCGCGACCTCGCGAAGAACGCGACCTTCGAGGAGGTCGCCTACCTGCTGTGGTACGGACGCCTGCCGACCGAAGAGCAACTGGCCGAGTTGACGGCCCGCCTCGGGGCGCTCCGCGAGCTGCCCGCGGGGCTGGGAGAGCTGATCGACTCCTTACCGGCGACCGCCCACCCGATGGACGTCCTGCGCACGTCGGTCAGCGCCCTCGCCCTCTTCGAGCCCGAGGAGACCCGCCCCGGACCGAGCTCCATCGGAGGGGCCCAGCGGCTGACCGCCGTCCTCCCCTCCATCCTCGGTCGATTCCACCGGCGACGCGCCGGTCTACCGCCCTTGACATCCCGTCCCGAGCTCTCCGCCGCGGCCTACCTCATCTACGCGCTGCTCGACCGCGAGGCGACCGAGCTCGAGTCCCGGGCGCTGGAGGTGGCGCTGATCCTCCACGCGGACCACGAGCTGAACGCCTCCACGTTCTCCGCCCGGGTCACCGCGTCGACGCTCAGCGACCTGTACAGCGCGGTGACGAGCGCGGTCGGCACCCTGAAGGGCCCGCTGCACGGGGGCGCGAACGAGCGCGTCATGGAGCTCCTCGAGGAGATCGGCTCCCCGGGCCGGGCGGAGGAGGTCGTCAAGGCGCGCCTCGCCCGACACGAACGCATCAGCGGGTTCGGCCACCGGGTGTACAAGGTCGAGGACCCGCGTGCGACAATCCTGCGGGAGTGGTCCCGCCGGATGGGCGAGGCCACGGGGAACCTCCGGTACTACGAGCTCCTCCAGGCGGTCGAGGAGGTCGTGCACCGGGAGAAGGGCCTCTACCCCAACGTCGACCTCTACTCCGGCTCGGTCTACTCGCTGGTCGGGATCCCGCACGACCTGTTCACGCCGCTCTTCGCCGCGAGCCGTGTCGTCGGGTGGACCGCCCACGTGCTGGAGGAGTACCAGGATCTGCGGCTCATCCGGCCGAGCGCGAGGTACGTCGGCCCGACCGACCTGCCCTACGTCCCCCTCGTCCAGCGGCACTAGGCCCGGCACCGCCCCGCCGGGCTCCGGGCGTCGCGCGGTCCACGCTCATGAGGGGGTAGCGAAGGTCCGAGCGGTGCTCGAGTCGCGCCACCACCTCGGTGGGTCCGTCCCGGAGACGGACCCGGACGTGGAGCATCTCGGGCGTCAGGTACCGGTACGCGAATCGCCCGACGCCCGTGCGGCCTCCCCGAGTCGGGTCGATGCGGACATCGATCGCCTCGACGTACGGCTGCAGCGAGACGGCGTCCTCGATGGCCCGGGCGAGGTCGCGCGCGGTCCGACGCGAGACGGGAATCCCGAGGTACTGGTGGAAGATCCCCCCGAGCTTGATGCCGGCTTCGAACAGGAGCGCCTCCCGCCGCGAGAGGCGTGCACGATGGACGACCGGGGCGGCCATGGACCGGGCGGGCTAGAGACTCGCCGCCTCTTCTACCCCAGCCCTCCCGCCCGCGTCCCGGTCCATCGCCGTCGTGAGGCAGGGACTCAGGGCGCCGGACCGGTCGCTGTCGGTTGTCGGCGGAGAGTGAAGGGCCCAAGGACGTAGTAGATGGCCACACCGACGAGCATGACGAACCCGGCCGCGTAGGCGAGGTCGTAGAGCGGCGAGCCGACCGACGGGCGGAACTGGATCGGAACGAGGACGAACGCGGCGGCGACGGCGGTCGCGACCATCGGCCAGAGAAGCGGGGAGGTACGTCGGACCTTGGGGTAGGGGATCGGGGCGACCATCAGCACCGCGAGGACCGCCGCCCCCACCAGGACCCCGACCGGCTGCACGGACTGGAAGGCCGGCGTGTCGTGGAAGAGGACCGCCACGATCACCGCGAGCGCGCTCTGCGGGGTCGGGACCCCGAGGAAGTCCTTGCGCTCGTAGGCGCGCAGCGTGAAGTAGGTCAACCGGGCGAGCGCGGCCGCGAGGTAGGCACCGCCGAGCGCGACCGCGACTACGGCATACGGGGCCCAGGTGGAGGTGTTCGAGGTGTGGACCGCGATCAGGACCGCCGGGGCGACCCCGAACGTGACCGCGTCGGCGACGGAGTCGGCGACGCGCCCGACGACGCTCGGCGGGGCCGGGCTCCGTCGCGACAGGAGGCCGTCCAGTCCGTCGAACCCCACGGCGCAGGCGATGAGGAGCATCGCCCAGGCCTTGTTGCCGGCGAACGTGTACAGGACGGCACCGACCCCGAGGAGGCCGTTCGCGAGGGTGGCGAGGTTCGCCCCGACCCGCCAGCGGTCGGTCACCGGGGCTCCCGCGCGATGGTGGTCGAGCCGGCGAGGACCCGGTCGCCGGCCCGGACCGTCGGCACGACGCGGCTCCGGGGGAGGAAGACGTCGACCCGCGAGCCGAGGACGATCATCCCGAACCGCTCGCCCTTCTGCCGGGTCGTGCCCGGGCCGACGAACGAGACGAGGCGACGCGCCAGGACCCCCGTGATCTGGACGATCCGGACCGGGCCGAGCGCCGTGGACAGCTCGTAGGTCCGCGCCACGTTGCGATCGGCGTCCGGCCGGTACGCCGCGCGGTGGCCGGCGCCCGCGTCGCCCACGCGCTCGAATGTCCCCGTGAGCGGGAGGCGGTTGACGTGCACGTCGGTGACGTTCATGAACACCGAGATGAGGAGCTCGTCCCCGCGCTCCTCGACCGCTCGGACCCGGCCGTCCGCCGCGGAGACAATCCCCTCGCCGGGGGAGCGTTCCGGATCCCGGAAGAACCAGGCAGAGAACGTCCACACCGCGCAGAGCGCCACCCAGAGGACCAGGACCGGGAGCGGGAACGGAAGGACCGCGACGGCGCCGAGTCCCCCGACCAGCAGCAACGCGGCCGCCGTGACGAGCAGCGGACCCCCGGAGCGGGGCGCGAACACGCGCCTACCCGGTGAGGACGATCTCGATGTTCACGCCGTCGGGGACCTGGATCCGCATCACCTGGCGGAGGGCCCGCTCGTCGGCAGCGAGGTCGATGAGGCGCTTGTGGATCCGCATCTCCCAGTGGTCGATGGTGCTCGTGCCCCCGCCGTCGGGGCCCTTGCGCACCGGGACCCGGAGCTTCTTGGTCGGGAGCGGGATCGGCCCGGCGATCTCCACGCCCGTCTTGCTGGAGATCTCCTTGATCATCTTGCAGATCGAGTCGACCTTGCGGGCGTCGGGGCCGCTGAGAGAGATCCGAGCCTTTTGCATGGTCGATGGTCCCTCCCCTCGTCCGGTCCCTCGCCCGTCCCGGGCTCACTCGCGCTTCTTGACTTCGACGACGACCCCGGCCGCGACCGTCTGGCCCATGTCGCGCACCGCGAAGCGGCCGAGCTGGGGGAACTCCTTGTACTTCTCGATCACGAGCGGGCGCTTGGGCGTGATCTTCACGACCGCGGCGTCCCCCGTCTTGAGGGTCTGGGGGTTCTCCTCGGCGACCTGGCCGGTCTTCGGGTCGAGGCGCTTGAGGAGCTCCGTGAACTCGCAGGCGACCTGCGCCGTGTGGCAGTGGAAGACCGGCGTGTAGCCGACCGTGATGACGCTCGGGTGGTTCAGGACCTGGATGTTCGCCGTGAAGCTCTCGACCACCGTCGGGGGGTTCGAGACCGGCCCGGCGACGTCGCCGCGCCGGATGTCGTTCTTGTCGATGCCCCGGACGTTGAACCCGACGTTGTCGCCGGGCTCGGCCTGCTGGACCGCCTCGTGGTGCATCTCGATCGACTTGACCTCGCCGGACTTCCCCGACGGGAGGAAGATGATCTTGTCGGTGACCTTCAGGATCCCCGTCTCGACGCGGCCGACCGGCACCGTGCCGATGCCGGTGATGGTGTAGACGTCCTGGACCGGCAGGCGGAGCGGCTTGGTGGTCGGCTTCTCGGGGACCTTGAGGTTGTCCAGCGCCTGGAGCAGGGTGACGCCCTTGAACCAGGGCATGTTGGGGCTCGCCTTGTTGATGTTGTCGTCCTTGAAGGCGGAGATCGGGAGGAAGACGACCTGGGTGTCGATCTTGAACCCGACGTTCTTGAGCAGCTTGGTCAGCTCCTCCTTGGTCTCGTTGTACTTCGCCTCGGAGTAGTTGACCTCCTGGCGGTCCATCTTGTTGATCGCGCAGATCAGCTGGGAGACGCCGAGCGTCCGGGCGAGGAAGATGTGCTCCCGCGTCTGCTCCTGGACCCCTTCGGCCGCCGAGCACACGAGCACGGCCGCGTCGGCCTGGCTCGTCCCGGTGATCATGTTCTTGACGAAGTCGCGGTGGCCCGGCGCGTCGATGATCGTGAAGTAGTACTTCTGGGTGTCAAAGCGGCGGTGCGCGATGTCAATCGTGACGCCGCGCTCGCGCTCCTCCTTGAGGTCGTCCATGACCCAGGCGAACTCGAACGTCGCCTTGCCCTTCGCTTCCGCCTCGGCCCGGTACTTGTCGATCTCCTCCTGTCGGATGTACCCGGTGTCTAGGAGGAGGCGTCCGACCGTCGTGGACTTGCCGTGGTCGACATGGCCGATGAAGACGATGTTGAGGTGGGGCTTGTTCGCCATTGAGGGGCTCCGGGCGCGCCCAAAAGGTGCCCCTATTTAGGCGTTGTTACGGCGCACCGCCGAGAGAGGGCGTCACGCGGCGTGCGCCGGCCGACGGCGCCCCCTCGACGACCCGAACGGGGCTCCGGGCCGGTCAGCCGCCCGTGGTGAGGTAGATCTCGTTGCCGTCCGGGTCCCGCACCGTCGCGCCCCACCCCCAGTCGTACTTGGTCGCCGGGGAGGAGAACTCGACGCCGCGCTCCTCGAGGGCCTTGCAGCT
Source organism: Thermoplasmata archaeon (assembly GCA_035501555.1). Taxonomy (GTDB): domain Archaea; phylum Thermoplasmatota; class Thermoplasmata; order Lutacidiplasmatales; family UBA184; genus Lutacidiplasma. The sequence continues at coordinate 42,349 of DATJWA010000017.1, forward strand.
CGCGACGAAATCCCCGGGCAGCGTGAAGGCGATGCCGCTGTTGCCCGGCTCGAGCTGGCCGTCCTTGTCGAACTCGCTGACCTGGCAGAGGTGGAGCACGCCGCCGACCCCCTTGCGACCCACGGTTTGCCAGTGGTCCATGTCGTCGACGTGGTCGAGCCCGAACTTCTCGGTGTACCACGCCACGGCCCGGGTGCGGTCCGACACCACGACCGCCACGCTGAGGAATCGGGGAGCTCCCTTCGCCGCTCTCACGGGTCGCTTCGCCGCGCGCTTCTTCGGAGTAGATCGTTTCGGCATGGCCGTTCGGCCGGGCGAGCCCATCGGGGCGGATAAGGCGGCTCGGGGGATGGTGCAACGGTCCCCCGCGGGGTGCCCGCGCGCGCTCGAAACGGCTTTACCGCGTCGGGCGGTGAGTGGTCGCGTTTCGTGGTGTTGCGGGTGGCCACTTCTCGAGGGCTCACGGTCTCGCAGAGCCGGGCCTCGGTCGTCCGACTGATGGTCCCGACGGACGCGAACTTCATCGGGAACGTCTTCGGGGGGGCGATTCTCTCCGAGATCGACCGGGTCGCCTACGTCACCGCGACCCGCCACGCCCACTTCCAATGCGTAACCGCCTCGATCGACCGGGTCGACTTCATCGCCCCCGTGCACGTGGGCGAGTTGGTCGAGTTCGACGCGATGCTGACGTTCGTCGGTCATTCCTCGATGGAGGTCTGGGTCCGGGTGAACGCCGAGGCGCTCGCCGGCGGACCTCCGCGGTCGGTGGTGGAGGCCCTGCTCACGATGGTCGCGGTGGACGAGAAGAACCGCCCGGTGGCGGTCCCACCGCTCCTGCTCGAGACCGACGAGGAGCGTCGGAGATTTGAGGCGGGGCGTGCTCGGATGGAGGCCCGTCGCCGGACCCGACAGGGGGGCCACGGGTAGGAGAGGGTCATGCTCTGCGAGATGTGCGGGAAGGAGGTCGCGCTGACGAGCCGGGTCCGGGTCGAGGGGACCGTCCTGGGGGTCTGCCCCGACTGCGAGAAGTTCGGCCAGCGGCTCGACCCCCCGCCCGCCGCGGCGTCGAGCCCGGCCCGCGCGGCCGTTCCGTTCGGCACCCCCGCGACCCGGACCACCCTCTCCGGGCGGCGAATGGAGGAACGCGACCTGTACACCGAGATCGGGGAGCTGGAGCTCGCCCCCGATTGGCCGAGTCGGGTGCGGAAGGCCCGCGAGGCGATGGGCTGGTCCCCGGAGGACCTCGGGAAGAAGCTGAACGAGAAGAAGTCGGTCGTCCTCAAGCTCGAGAGCGGCGGGATCCACCCGCCGGACGCGCTGGTGCGGAAGACCGAGCGGGTCCTCAAGACGCGGTTGCGGGCCGACCCGGCCCCGACGGCCTGATCACGGCGTGGAGCGGCCGGCCAGCCCCTCTCCGGAGCTCCGAGCCCGCCGGGAGTGGGGGGAGCTCCTCGACGGGAGCCCCACCGACCGCTCGAGCCCCACCTCGCTGGCGACCTCGACCCGCACGAGCCCGCTCGAGGGGCCCCCGGCGCGGACGGTGCGCAGGTCGCGCTCGTAGTCGGCCACCGCCCGCTCGCCGACGACCATCGTCGCCGCCCCGAGGCTCGCGAGACCGAGGAGACCGGCGAGGGCCAGCGCCTCGGTGGGGCCGTAGAGGACCAGCGCGCCGAGCAGCGCGAACCCGCCCGCGGCGACCGCGAGCGTGCGCCACAGGAACCGGTGGAGCCTCCGGTCGCGGTGCGAGAATGCCACGGGCGAGTCCCCCCTAGCGTCGGCGGCGCTTGACGAACAGCTCGAGGAGGGCCTTTTGGGCGTGCAGGCGGTTCTCGGCCTGGTCCCAGATCGCCGCGCGGGGGCCGTCCATGACCTCGTCGGTGATCTCCTCGCCCCGGTGAGCCGGGAGGTCGTGGAGGACGAAGGCGTGCGGCGCGGCCCTCGCGAGGAGCTCCGCGTTGACCTGGTATCCCTGGAAGGCGGCGTGGCGCGCCACCTTCTCGTCTTCCTCGCCCATCGAGACCCACACGTCGGTGTACAGGGCGTCCGCTCCCGCGGCCGCGTTGGCGGGGTCGTGCGTGAGGAGGATGCGGCTGCCGGAACTCCGGGCCAGGGCGTGGGCCCGCTCGACGATCTCCGCGCGGGGCGGGTAGTCCGCGGGAGTGGCCGCGGTGAGGTCGAGTCCGACGGCCGCCGCGCCGAGGAGCAGCGAGTGCAGGACGTTGTTCCCGTCCCCGATCCACGCGAGCCGGTGGCCCCGGAAGCGGCCCTTCCAGCGTTCCTGCAGGGTGAGGAGGTCGGCGACGACCTGGCACGGGTGCTCGAGGTCGTCCAACGCGTTGATCACCGGGACGGTGGCTTGGCGCGCCAGCTCGACCTCGTCCGAGTGCCGGAACGCACGGTAGACGATCCCGTCCACGTAGCGGGAGAGCACCCGAGCCGTGTCGCCGATCGTCTCGCCGCGACCGAGCTGCAGGTCCTCGGGCGAGAGGAAGAGGGCGTGCCCGCCGAGGTCGTGGATCCCGACCTCGAACGAGGTCCGGGTCCGGGTCGACGGTTTCTCGAAGATCAGTGCGAGGGTCCGGCCCTTCAGCGGGGTGGGGCTCTGGCCCCGGGCGCGAAGGCGTTTCAGGGCGGCGGCCCGGCTCAGGATCGCGGGCAGCCGGTCGGCGATGTCGGAGATGGAGAGGAGGTCCTTACCGGTAGCCATCGTACCGCCGGTATGAGCAGAACGCGGGCGGATAAGTCATTGGGTTACCGCCAGGGATCCCGCACGAGCACCGACCCTACGACCGGTGGGGCGGGTCCCTCGGAACCCACCCCGCGAGCTCGAGGACGTCGCCGTGGTTCCGGGCGAACCCCGCGCGGTCGGTCTCTCCGACCGACAGGTAGGTGAGCTCCCTCCAGAGCGGGTGGGCGGGTGGGGTCCGGGGGCCCGTGCCGCGGAAGACGAAGTGCAGGTCCCAGTGCGGGTCCTCCGCCGTCGACTCGGGCCGCCGGTAGGCCTCGGAGAAGACCTGGGGACCCGAAAGGTCGGTCAGCTCGAGTCCTAGCAGCTCGCGTCCGATCCGACGGGCCGCCTCGCCGGGGGACTCGAAGAGGAGGAGCTGGGTGGCGGGGAGCATCCAGTGGTTCGCGAACCGCGCGGCCCGTTCCGGGTCGAGGGCGCCGATCTCCTCCCAGCGGGGGTCCGGTGCGACCCGCCCGACGAGCACGCGCTTCGGCTCGCCGGGCGGGCTCAGGACCACGAAGGCACTCAGGCACATCCCGCCCGAGGGCACGACCGAATAGGCCGGGCCGAGCGGGGCCGACCCCGGATTCATTCGGGCGAACCGACGCGCCATCGACCTCGGAGGGCGAGGGTGCCGTGCCATTTGGCGTTGCTGGGGAGCGCGGACGCCGGCGCCAGGGTCAGGGCTAAGAACGCGGCCCGGCTGGGCCGCGGCGAGGGATTCAGAGTGCCGAACCGGGCGAAGAAGCCGATGCAGCGAAAGTCGGTCGGGACCGGAGGAGAGGAGAGGCAGCGGCGCGCGACGGGGCGCCGGGTCTACATGGTCACCGGGGGCGTGACGAAGTTCGCGAAGGCCCATCCGGCGATGGACTTTCGGCTGATGGTCAAGCGGGCCTACGACTACGCCGTCCGCGGGATCCCCAACCTGACGAAGGACCGGATCGACGGTACTCGGATCTCCTACTTCTCCGACCACTTCTCCCGCCAGCTCAAGGCGGCGAGCATGGTCCAGGACTACCTGGGACTGAACCCGAAGGGTTCGGTCCGGATCGAGTGGGGCGGGGCGACCGGCGGCGAGTGCTTCCAGGCCGCCTACGAGGCCGTCGCGAGCGGGCGGATGGACGTCTGCCTCGCGGCCGGTTACGAGACCATGAGCCGGGTCGCGACCTGGAAGGGGAACGAGTTCATCGCCCTCGCCTCGGACACGAACTTCGACTTCCCGCTCGGGGGCTTCTACACGGGCTACTACGCGTTGATGGTCATGCGCCACATCTACGAGTACCTCCGCCTGACCCGGTTCGCCAACGTCCGCGACGAGCGGGAGGCGCAGCGCCTGGCCATCCAGGAGGGGTGCCGGATCATGAGCATGGTCTCGGTCAAGAACCACCTCAACGCGCTCCACAACCCCTACGCGCAGTACCCGAAGCGGCTCACCGTCCAGGATGTCCTCAACTCCGAGATGATCAGCTACCCCCTCACCCGCGAGCAGATCTGCACGATGAGCGACGGGGCGGCGGTGGCGTTCCTCTGCTCGGAGTCGGTCGCCCGCGAGTTCACCGATAAGCCGGTGCTCATCAAGGGCGTGGGATGCGGGACCGACACTATGCGTCTCGCCGACCGCCCGTTCGGGAAGGTCCCGCTCATGCCGCGCGAGTCGGCCAAGGACTACGCCCACCTGCCGTATCCGGGCGTGCACTCCTTCCGGGCCGGCCGGGCGGCGGGGCTCGAAGCCTACCGCATGGCGGGCATCACCGACCCGAACCGGGAGCTCGACTTCATCGAGCTCCACGACGCCTACGCCTCCAGCGAGATCCAGACGTACGAGGACCTCGGGCTCTGCAAGTACGGGGAGGGGTACGGCTTCGTCGAGCGGGGCGACCCGTTCCTTCGCGGGATTGACTACGGGTTCCCGACCCCGAACGCGGGGGCGATCCCGGTGAACCCCTCCGGAGGGCTCATTGCCTGCGGCCACCCAGTCGGCGCCACCGGCCTCATGCAGGGGGTCTTCGCCTTCTGGCAGCTGCAAGGGACGATCGCCCGGCACTTCGGGGACCCGGCCCTCCAGCTGAAGGACCCGAAGCGCGGGGCGATCCACAGCCACGCCGGGACCGGCTCCAGCGTGACCGTCTCGATCCTCGAGAGGGGGTTCCGATGAAGGCGCGTCCCCCGACCTTCACCAAGTTCCGGGACGTCCAGGCCGAGCTCGCCCGGAGCGGGGCGGCGCTCTTCCGCGACGCGGACGGGGTCGAGAGCCTCGTGATCCGCTACCCCTACGCGATCGAGTACATCCACAGCTACGCGGAGGACTCTCCGTTCTTCCTCGGCCTCGCCGAGGGACGGCTGCGCGGCTCCCGATGCACCCGCAAGGGCTGCGGGTGCGTGTACGCCACCCCGAGGAGCCACTGCATGGAGTGCGGCTCGGCGACCGAGTGGCTCGACCTTCCGAGCACGGGGAAGCTCCACTCCTGGACGACCTGCCACTTCGGTTCCGAGGCGTTCCTGAAGGAGACCCCGTACAACCTCGGTCTCGTACAGTTCGAGGGGGTCGACAGCCTCCTGCTCGTCCGCGTGAAGGACGCCAAGGAGTCCGACCTCTACGTCGGGATGCCGGTCGAGGCGCGGTTCGACCCGAACCCGAAGTACTCGGTCACGGACGTCTGGTTCGTCCCCAAATAAGCATCCCACCGGCGACGGGCGCGAGCGGGAACCGGCGCCCCAGAGGCAGGGGCAACGCCCCCGAAGGGGGAAGGGGTTGGTCGACCAGTCCGGTCGCCGGTAGAGCTCGACTCGTCTAGCCGGTTCCCGGAGGGGGCGGAGGAGGCGGGTTCTGCCAGGTCTGCGGGCCCCCGGCGGGGGGAGGCGGCGCACCCCAGGCCGGCTGGCCGGGCTGTCCCATCGGGGGCGGCGGGGGGGTGCCCTTCTTCTTCCGCATCACGAGGACGAGGACCAGGGCGACCACGACGACGACCACGACCACGCCGATGATGATGTAGGTCCAGGAGCCGCTGCCCGAGGAGCCGGCGGGAGTACTCGTGCAGGAGGTCGCGGTGCAGGTTCCGCTGCCGCCGCCCCCGTTGCCGGTCGGGCCGTAGTCACTGCCCAGCCAGCTGTAGCTGTAGGAGGTCTCGGTCCCGTAGATCGCCACCGCGTTGAGCGTGAAGCTCGAGGACGGGGGGAGGAGGTCGGTCGCGATCGAGAAGGAGAGCGTGGCGCCCCCGTTCGACAGCGCGAACCCGAGCACCCCAAAGCTTCCCGCGTTCGAGGTCTCACCAAAGTAGTAGCCGGAGGTGGTGTTGTTCTCGAAGATGGCGTAGGCGGTCGCGTTGCCGGCCGCCGAGCCTCCGAACCACACCTCGTAAACGTAATCGTCGCTGGTCGTGACAACCGTCCCGGCAACGGTGAACTGCGCCGACAGGTTCGGTCCGCTCGAGTAGCTCGAGCTGACCGCGACGAGGTCGGAGTTCGGGTTCGACCCGTTCGCGGACTGCGTGAACGACAGATTGTATCCGCTTCCCGACGCGGAGGCCAACCCGCTCAGCGCAACCAGGCACGTTACCGCCGCGACGACCACGAGCCCAGCTCCGGGGCCCGCCCACTTCCTTCTCTCCATGTTCTCTTTCTTGTTCCCCCCTCTCGACGAGCCCACCGAGGCCCGCCGTGACAAAGGGGGGCACGGCGCCACCGAGGGCCTAGGGGATAAGGCTTCCGAAACCCTCGAACCCCCGTAGGAGGTACCCTGACGCGGCGGCGGTCCGACGCGTGCGCCTCCACCACGACCGGTCCGGGTCGGTGCACCGGCCGGGCGCAGTATGGTTCACTGCGCGGGGGAGGGGTGGGGGGGTGCCGCGGGCCGGGCTTGAACCGGCGGCTTCAAGATCTTCAGTCTTGCACTCTCCCAAACTGAGTTACCGCGGCACGGTCGCGCGAGGGGTGTGTACAGTCTATTATAGTTCTCCCGTTGAGACGGGCGAGGTGGGACGGTGGGAGCCCCCGGGCGCACCGTCCGCGTCACGCGGGCCCTCCCGCGCTCGGTCCGAGTGAGCGACCCGCCGCTCCGCATCCGACCGAGGGGGACCGTCACGGTCCTCGAGCGCTCCGACGAGTGGCCGGCGTTCGTGCTGGTGCGGACCCCCGGAGGGGAGGTGGGCTGGGTGCCCGAGCGGTACCTCGGGTCCGAGCGGCCACGGACCCGGGTGCGCCGAGCCTACGACACAACGAGCCTCGAGCCGTCGGTGGGGGAGACCCTGACCGTGCTCAGCTCCGACACGGAATCGGGGTGGCTGTGGTGCCGGGACGAGGACGGGCGCGTCGGCTGGTACCCGACCGACTTCGTGGACCAGTTCTGAGCCCGGGCCGGATCGGGCCCGGCCGAACGCGCGCGTACACGTTCAGAGGACGGTTTTCTCGCCGGTGAGCGGCGGGACTTATCTAGCCGACCCGGCCTCGTGAAGTCGTGGCGTCGAGTCGAACCCTGGTCGTCGCGGAGAAGTTCAACACCGCGCTTCGGATCGCGGTAGTCCTCTCCGACGGGCGCATGAAGCGCTCGCGGGTCGCGGGCACCAACCTCTTCGAGTTCGACCGGCCGGACGGCTCCTACACCGTGGCGGGCCTTCGGGGGCACATCGTCGAGCTCGACTACCCTTCCGAGTTCTCCGAGTGGACCCTCTCCGGACTGCCGAAGCTGCTCGAGACCCCCCCGCTCAAGCGCGTCACCGAAGGTGGGATCGTCAGTGCCCTTCAGTCGATCGTGCGAGGGTTCGACCGGGTCATCATCGCCACCGACTTCGACCGCGAGGGGGAGTTGATCGGGCTCGAGGCCCTCGAGCTCCTGCAGAAGGTCCACCCCACGATCGAGGTCCGTCGGGCTCGGTACAGCGCCCTCACCCGGGAGGCGATCGAGCAGAGCTTCGCCCACCTCGAGCAGCTCGACCGCGCGCTTGCCGAGGCGGCCGAGGCGCGCCAAGAGATCGACCTCGTCTGGGGCGCGCTCCTCACTCGGTACCTGTCCCTCGTCTCGGGCCAACGCGGCCGGGGGTTCCTCTCGGTCGGCCGTGTCCAGACCCCGACGCTCGCCCTCCTCGTCGAGCGGGACCAGGCGATCAAGGAGTTCGTCGCCACGCCGTTCTGGGAGCTCCGGGCCACCGGCCAGGTCGGTGAGACCTCCTTCCTGCTCCGGCACGAGCACGGGACCTGGGACCACCTCGAGGCCGCGCAGGCGGTCCTCCGGAAGGTGGAGGGAGCGACGGAGGGGACCGTGCGCGAGTTCTCCGAGGAGGAGACCCGCCGTCGGCCGCCGATCCCCTTCTCCACCACGCTCTTCGTGGCGGAAGCCACCCGCCTCGGTCTCGGCGCCGCGATGGTGATGCGCGTCGCCGAGGACCTGTACACGCAGGGGCTGATCAGCTACCCGAGGACGGACAACACGGTCTACCCGCGGGGGCTCGGACTTCGGACCCTGGCCGAGAAGTTCAAGGAGGGACCGTTCGCCGAGGCGGCCGAGTTCGTGCTGGCGCAGCCGAGCTTCCGCCCGAGCCGCGGCCGGACCGAGACCACCGACCACCCCCCGATCTACCCAACGGGCGCCGTCGACCCGAAGAAGCTCCGCCCCGACCACGCGAAGGTCTACGAGCTGGTCGTCCGCCGGTTCCTTGCCACCCTGGCCCCCGACGCGCTCGGCCGGGCGCGCACGACCACCGTCGAGATCCGCGGCGAGAAGTTCCAGGGCAAGGGTCAGACGCTCACCGACCCGGGATGGTACCGGGTCTACCCGTACTCTCAGCCCGAGGAGGTCCTCCTCCCCGCCCTCACCGTCGGCCAGTCGGTGCCGATCGCCCAGGTCGAGCTGGTCCAGGACCAGACCCGCCCCCCCCGGCGATTCACCCAGGGCTCGCTCATCCAGGAGATGGAGCGTCTCGGCCTCGGCACGAAGAGCACCCGGCACGACGTGGTCCAGAAGCTGTTCGACCGGCACTACGTGACCCCACGACAGCTGGAGCCCACCTCCACCGGGATCGCGGTCGCGGAGGCCCTCCGCGCGCACGCCCCGGTCATCACTCGTCCCGAGATGACCCATCGGCTCGAGGAGGACATGGGGCTCGTCGCCGAGTCGAAGAAACCGAAGTCCGAGGTGCTCGACGAGTCGCGCGAGATGCTCCGCGAGGCCTACGGGTTGCTCGCGGCCAACTCGGTCGGGTTGAAGGAGACCCTCACGGGGGCACTCGACCGGCAGCACTTCGTCGGTCCCTGTCCCAAGTGCGGAGGCGCGCTGCGGCTCGCGCGGAGCCCGAAGGGGGCCCGCTGGGTCCAGTGCAGCAACAACCCGGCGAGCTGCCCCGTGACGTACTCCCTGCCGGCGGCCGGGTTCATCGAGCCCGCCCCGGAGTTCCTGTGCGGGACGTGCAAGACGCCGCGGGTGAAGATCGTCTTCCGGGGCCAGCGACCCGACCTCTACTGCATCAATCCCGAGTGCCCCGAGCACCACAAGGCATTCCGCATCGGAACGTGCCCGAGCTGCGGGAACCCCCTGGAGATCCGGTACTCGTTCCGGGGGAACCGGTTCGTCGGCTGCTCGGGCTACCCCACCTGCCGGGTCAGCTATCCGCTCCCGCAACGCGGCAAGCTCGAGAAGGACCAGCCTCCCTGCCCGGTCTGTCGGGCCCCCGTCGTCACCGCCATCGAGGCCGGGAGGCCCCCCTGGACCCTCTGCGTCAACCCGGAGTGCCCGACGCGGAAGGAGGCCCAGGCCAAGGCGTCGGCCGCGCAGGCCAAGCGGGCCGCCAAGGCGGCGGCCCCGGGCACGTCGAAACGGAAAGCCCCCCGCGCCCGACGGGCGAAGGCCACAGCCCCTGGCTCCGCCGTCAATACGCCGGCGGTTGCCGGCACGCAAGCGGCGGACCCCGCCTCGACCCCACCTCCGACGCCGGCTCGACGCGCGACCTCCCGCCGGAAGACGGCGAGCCCGACGGAGCCGGTGACCACCGGCGAGGCGCCCGGCACGACGGCCGCCCCGCCGTAGCGGGGGGTCGAACCGGAGACTCACGCACCGAACCCCTATGAGCGTCCGGCTCCCCTCGGCCGGTCGGTGACCGTACCGTTACCTCTCGGCCCGCGTTAAATACCGAGAGCCGGTCGTTTACTCGATGTCCTCGACGTTGCGTTTGACCGAGCTCGACTCGCGCAGCTTTGCGCAACGGCTCGCTTCGAACCCGCTCGTGATCCTCCCCGTCGGGGCCCTCGAGGCCCACGGCCCGCACCTGCCGCTCGGGAGCGACCAGATCCAGGCGGAGGAGACCGCCCTCGAGCTGGCCTCCCGCCTCCAAGGGCTGGTGGCCCCCACGCTACCGTACGGGTGCGCCCCCGGCGCCCGGAAGTTCCCGGGCACGGTCTCGCTCTCGAACGCGCAGCTGACCTCGCACGCCGAGGGCGTCCTCGGCGAGCTGGCTCGCTCCGGCGTCCGACGCATCCTCGTCCTCTCCGGCCACGCCGAGCGCGGCCACATGGCCGCCCTCCGCGAGGCGGCGGACCTGGCGATGCGCGCCTACCCGAGCGCCCGCATCGCCGTGCTCTCCGACTACGACTTCGTGTACGAGCTCCGGGGAAAGGAGTCCCCTGCCACGGACGGTCACGCCGGTCTCCTCGAGACCTCCCGCGTGATGGCGCTCGCCCCGAAGACCGTCGGCCCGTTCCGCCCGAAGGGGGAGAATCGTCGGAGCCCGTTCCTGCCCGGGACCCCGACCGACGAGGAGTGGCCCGAGAGCGTCATCGGGGACCCGGGGCCGGCGACCGCGGAGCTGGGCCGTCGGGTTCAGGAGCACGTGCTCCGACGGATCGAAGAGACGGCGCGGACGCTGTTGCCGGTGTAGGGAGGCCGCGTGGCAGAGCCGTCCGACGTCATTCGTATCCGCGGCGCGCGCCAGCACAACCTGAAGAACGTCTCGATCGACCTGCCCCGCGGGAGATTCATCGTCATCACCGGGGTGAGCGGCTCCGGCAAGTCCTCGCTCGCGTTCGACACGCTCTACGCCGAAGGGCAGCGGCGCTACATCGAGAGCCTCTCGGCCTACGCCCGGCAGTTCCTCGGGCAGATGGACAAGCCGGACGTCGACTCGATCGAGGGGCTCTCGCCCGCCATCGCCATCCAGCAGCGGGCCGGGAGCCGGAACCCCCGGTCGACCGTCGGGACCGTCACCGAGATCTACGACTTCCTTCGCCTCCTCTTCGCCCGCGTGGGGGTCCCGCACTGCCCGAACGACGGGAACGAGATCGCCCCCCAGTCGGTCGACCGGATCGTCCAGGCCGTGGAGGCGCAGGCGCACGGCGAGCGGGTCGACCTGATCGCCCCGGTCGTCCGGGCGCAGAAGGGGGAGCACCGCGACGTGCTCGAACGGCTCCGGCGGGCCGGCCACCGCCGCCTCATCATCGACGGGGTCGAAGCGCGCCGGCCGGGGACCGACGTGCGGCTCGAGAAGAACAAGAAGCACACGATCGAGGTCGTCGTCGACAGCTTCGAGGTGGTCGAGTCGGAAGGCACGCGGCTTGCCGAGGCCGTCGAGCTCGCCCGACAGCTCGGGGAGGGTCTCGTGATCGTGCGCCGGGCCAAGGGCGAGCGGGCGACCTTCTCCAGCCGTCGCGCCTGCCCGGAGTGCGGCTTCTCGGTCGAGGAGCTCGCCCCGCGGATGTTCTCGTTCAACAACCCGTTCGGTGCCTGCCCCGAGTGCCTCGGGATCGGGGCAACGCTCCACGCCGACCCCGAGCGGATCATCCCCGACAAGGACAAGCCGATCGGTCGCGCGATCTCGGTCTGGGGACTGACCCCGACCTCGGAGGCGCTCGCCCGGTTCGGCCGCGCCTTCGGCTACGACGCTCGGCGGCCGGTCCGCGAGCTCCCCGAGGCCGGCTGGAAGGCCCTGATGGAGGGCACGAGCCGCAGCGTCGGGCTCTCGGGGTACGGGCCCTCCGCCTGGTGGGGGAGCGGGTGGCTCCGCGAGGGGCTCGTGGCGGCGGTCGAGCGGCGCTGGAAGCAGACGAAGAGCGAGGGCGCGAAGGAGTACTACCTCGGGTTCATGTCGTTCGTCCCCTGCCGCGCGTGCCGCGGGAAGCGCCTCAAGCCGGCGAGCCTGGCCGTGACGGTCGAGGGGAGGTCGATCGCCGACGTCGTCGGGATGACCGTGTCGGAGGCGGTCCACTTCTTCCGGGACTTCCGGCCCTCCGAGCGCGAGGAGCAGATTGTCGGACAGGTCGTCAAGGAGATCCGGGCGCGGCTCGGGTTCCTCGAGAACGTCGGGCTCACGTACATCACCCTCGACCGCGCCTCCGGGACCCTCTCCGGCGGCGAGGCCGAGCGGATCGCGCTCGCGACCCAGATCGGCTCGGGCCTCGTGGGGGTCCTCTACATCCTGGACGAGCCGTCGATCGGGTTGCATCCCCGGGACCACGCCCGCCTGCTCGCGACCTTGAAGACCCTGCGGGACCTCGGCAACACCGTCCTAGTCGTCGAGCACGACGAGATGACGATGCGCGAGTCGGACTGGCTCGTCGACCTGGGGCCGGGCGCGGGCGTCCACGGGGGCGAGGTCCTCTACTCGGGGGCGCCGGACCGGATCGCGGGGACCCGGCGGTCGCTCACGGGCGAGTTCCTCTCCGGGCGCCGCTCGATCGCGGTGCCCCCGGGGAGGGCGCGGCCCACCGGGCGCTGGCTCACGGTCCACGGGCCGAGGGAGCACAACCTCAAGGGGGACACGATCCGGATCCCGCTCGGGTTGTTCGTCGCCTTCTCGGGGGTCTCGGGGAGCGGGAAGTCGACCCTACTGGAGGAGATCCTGTACAAGGCCGTGCGGCGCCACCTGGGCCTCGGGCGCGAGACCCCGGGCAAGCACGACTTCATCGACGGGATCGACGAGGTCGACCGGGTGCTCCTCATCGACCAGTCGCCGATCGGCCGCACGCCGCGCAGCAACCCGGGGACCTACACCGGCGTGATGTCCCCGATCCGGGACCTGTTCGCGAGCCTCCCGGAGTCGAAGGCGCGAGGGTTCCGCCCCGGCCGCTTCAGCTTCAACGTGCGCGGCGGCCGCTGCGAGGCGTGCGAGGGCGACGGGGTGATCCGCTACGAGATGCACTTCCTGCCGGACGTCTACGTCGCGTGCGAGGAGTGCGGCGGCAAGCGGTTCAACTCCGAGACCCTTGAGGTGCGGTTCAAGGACCGCTCGATTGCCGACGTCCTCGACATGACGGTCGACGAGGCGCTCGAGTTCTTCCGCAACCACCGCCGGATCGAGAGCCGGCTCCAGCTCCTCCAGGACGTCGGGCTCGGCTACGTCAAGCTCGGCCAGAGCGCCACGACGCTCTCGGGCGGGGAGGCCCAGCGGATCAAGATCGCCTTCGAGCTCGCCCGCGCCCCGACGGGCAAGACCCTCTACCTCCTGGACGAGCCGACCACCGGCCTGCACTTTGCCGACGTCGACCGGCTGCTGCAGATCCTCTTCCGGCTCCGCTCGGGCGGCAACACGGTCGTCGTCATCGAGCACAACCTGGACGTCCTCAAGTCGGCCGACTGGCTGATCGACCTCGGGCCGGAAGGCGGCGAGGCCGGCGGGCGGCTGATCGCCGAAGGCGCGCCCGAGGAGGTCGCCCGGGAGAGCCGCTCGCACACCGCCCGCTTCCTCGCGCCCCTCCTCCGGATGCCGGCGCCCGTGATCCGCACCCCGCGTCGATGAGCGGGGAGGGCGGGCGCGAGCTGCCGTCGTTCGTCCCCGCGAGCCAGCTCGCGGCGGCCTCCGGCGAGGGGTTCCGTGCGGGGCCCGACGCGCCCGGGGTCTACCTGTTCAAGTCGGCGCGGGGCGAGGTCGTCTACGTCGGGAAGGCGCGGAGCCTGCGGCGGCGGGTCCTCGACCACCTGCGGGCCCGCATCGAGAAGGACGGGACGATCCTCGCCCAGAGCACCAGCGTCGAGTTCGTGCCGACCGCGAACGAGCGCGAGGCCCTCCTGCTCGAGGCGAGCCTCGTCAAGCAGTACCAGCCTCCGTACAACGTCCTGCTGAAGGACGACCGCAGCTACCCGTATCTCGCCGTCACGGTCGGCGAGGAGTTCCCGCGGGTCCTCCTCGTCCGTCGTCCTCGACGCCGCCCGGGGGTGCTGTTGTTCGGGCCGTACACCAGCGCCCGGGAGGCGCGCTCGGTCGAGCAGCTCCTCGGGGACCTCCTCCAGCTGCGCCGGTGCGTCCGCCTCCCGAAGGAGGCGTGCCTGTACTACCACCTCAAGGTCTGCAGCGCCCCGTGCATCGGGGCGATCGACCCGACCGCCTACCGAGCGCAGGTCGACCGCGCGGTGACGATCCTTCGCGGCAACGCCGCCCCATTGCGGCCGGAGATCGAGGGCGAGATGCGGGCGGCCGCCGGACGGGAGGAGTTCGAGCGGGCGGCGCTCCTGCGCGATGCGTTGCGCGGCCTCGACGCCCTGACCGAGCGTCAGCACGTCGTCGGCCGGGGGGCCGGCCGCGCCGACGTGCTCGCCCTCGCCTACCCGCAGCACGCCGAGAGCCTGCGGGTCGCGGTCGGTCTCCTCCACCTCGAGGACGGGGAGGTCCGGGGGACCGAGCCGCACCTCCTCCAGGTCCCGGCGGACGACATGCCCGAGCCGGGGGAGGTCCTCCGCCAGTTCCTGGCCCAGTACTACGGAGGCCAGCTGAGCCCGCCGGAGAGGATCTACCTCGCCGGCCCGCGACCCGCCGGGATGGACACGACGCTCGAGGAGCTGTTCGCCGCCAAGGGCGTCGAGGTGCAGTTCCGCCCGACCGGTCGCTTCGCCTCGTTGGCGCGGCTAGCCGAACGGCTGGCGCGGGCGACCGTCGACCAGGTGACCCCGGGACCGGCCCCTCGCGAGGTGCTCCGGGCCCTCCAGAGCCTCCTCGAGCTCCCGACGATACCCAACCGGATCGAGGGGGTCGACATCTCCCTCTTCCAGGGGTACGAGGCCGTCGGCTCGCTCGTCGTCTTCGAGCGGGGGGCGCCGAAGAAGTCGGAGTACCGCCGGTTCCGCATCCGGGGGGTCGAGGGCACGAACGATTTCGCCATGGTCGCCGAGGTCGTGCGACGGCGCTACCTCCGCCGCATCGCGGAGGAGGAGATCCTCCCCGACCTCCTGCTGATCGACGGCGGCGCCGGTCAGGTCGCCGCCGCGGTGGCGGCGCTCGGGGAGATCGGGGCCCCGGACCGGTTCCCCGTCGTCGGCCTGGCCAAGCGCGAGGAGGAGCTGTACTTCCCCGAGCGGTCGGTGCCGCTCCGACCGAACCCCAACGTGCCGCCGATGCTCCTCCTGCGCGCCGTCCGGGACGAAGCCCATCGGTTCGCGGTGACCTACCACCGGACGCGTCGACGGATCCGGCTGCGCGACGAGTTCGATGCGCTCCCGGCCTCGCCGTCCCCCAAGACCTGACCGGACGGGGCCCCGGCCCGTCGGGGGGCGCGCCTCACCGGCGCCGGGCGGGCGGGCGTTGGAGCTCGATCCAGGTCATCGGCGGGGACGGGATGTCGTCCTGCCACAACGCGCCGATGATCTCCCCCAAGTGGTGGGCCTCCTCGATCGTCGTCTGGAGGATCGCATCCGACACCGTGTAGTCGCCGGGCATCCACCACGCCTTCACCGGTCGCGCGAGCTCCCGCGGGGTGAGCCGGGCCAGGTAGGCCTCGATGGCCGCTCGCACCCGGCGGTGGTAGGCGTTGAAGTCGCGCCAGTTGTCGGGGTGGCGGGCCGGGTCGGCGATATGCTTGTCGAGCTCGGAGTCGGGGAGCTGCGCGATGAAGGCCAGCCACACCTCCTGGACGTTCAGGATGTGGACGAGCGTCTTGAACAGCGACTGGTGGCCGATCTCGCGGGCCCGCCGCGCCGCACGAAGCGGCAGCCGGTGGACCCGTCGGACGAACCGGTCGAAGACCCGGAAGTTGTAGGCGTAGAGCTGGCGCGCCTGGACCGGGGTGAGGAGGAACGGTTCCCGTCCGCTCGGTCGGTCGGGCACGGGGCCCCCTCAGCGGCCGTTCTGCTTGCGTTCCGGTGAGCCGATGAACGGCATGCCCTGGACGCGTCGCGCGACCTCGGCGGGAGCGAGGCGACGGAGCTCGGAGTTCGGCTCGAGGATCGCCACATCGAGCGCCTCGGGGGGGAACGGGGTCGGCGAGCCCTCGGCGACCGCCTGGACCGCCAACTTGAACGCGGCCTCCTCGTTCAGGTGCTCGGTGACCTTCTCCTCGAGGTAATCGGCCACCGCGCGCCGGTTGCGGCCGATCGCGTAGGCCTTCCAGCCGATCGTCGCGCCGCTCGGGTCGAGCTCGATGAGCCCGGGCGAGGTTCCGTTGAACCCGCCGAGCAGGAGGGAGACGGCGAACGGGCGGGTCCCGCCGAACTGAGTGAACTGCTGGAGGAGCGTGCCGAGCGCGTGGCCGAGAAGAGCGTAGGGGGCGGATTCGCCGAAGGTGAGCCGGTGCCGCTGCGCCTCGACCCGGAGGAACTCGACCAGCACGCGGGAGTCGGCGATGAGACCGGCCGTCACGCATCCCAGCCCCGCGTCGACCGCGAAGCTCTTCTCGATGGATCCGGCCTCTGCGAGGCTGCTTGCCGGTAGGTTCCGGAACGCGACGAAGATGATCCCGGTGTCGTACGTCACCGCGACCGCGGTGCCGCCCATCTGGATCGCCTGCAGGGCGTACTCGACCTGGAAGAGGCGCCCGTCCGGCGAGAAGACGGTGCTGGCGCGGTCGTAGGCCATCTGTCCCGGTTGCATCTCCATCGCCGGCAAACCCTCCGAAGTCGCGGGCGACCAGTGGAGGGGGGGATTTTAGCCTAAGCCTCGCTCCTCCCCCGGACCCCACTTGGTGGCGTCGCGCCACCTCCGCCCAAGAGGTCCCGAGCGCGGGCCACGGAAATCGCTATTACGGCGGGCTCGCCCCTTCCCCTCCCGATGGACGCCGGCTCCGTGCACCTCCTCCCGATGGCCTCGAGCCACCGGGGCGCGCTCTCGCCCGCCTGCACCCAGTGCGCGGAGGGTCGCAAGATGGTCCTCTTCGTGACCGGGGTCTGTCGGTTCCGCTGCTTCTATTGTCCGGTCTCTCCCCAGCGGAACCAGAAGGACGTCGTGTACGCCAACGAGCGGCGGGTCCTCTGCGACGCGGACGTGCTGGAGGAGGCGCGGAGCATCGGGGCCGGGGGCACCGGGATCACCGGTGGGGACCCGCTGGGCGTGGTCGACCGGGTCGCCCACTACGTCCAACTCCTGAAGACGGAGTTCGGGCCCACGCACAACATCCATCTCTACACGCACGAGCCGAACCCCGCGAAGCTCGAGCGGTTGGCCCGCGCGGGCCTGGACGAGTTCCGCCTGCACATCCCTCACTACCTGTGGGGACCGCTGGCCTCCGACGGGGGCGCCTACCGGGCGGTCCTCGAGCGCGCGCCCTCCTGGGGGATCCGGCGGGGGGTCGAGATCCCGGTCCTTCCCGAGAAGGAGGCCGAGCTCCGTCGACTCCTCCGCACCCTGGACGAGATCGGCGTCGACTTCGTCAACCTGAACGAGCTCGAGCTCTCGGAGACGAACGAGGAGAAGATGCACGAGCGCGGCTACGCCCTCGACCCGGGGGCCGGCTGGGGGGTCCGCGGGAGCCGGCAGCTCGCCGAGCGGCTCGTGCGGGAGTCCCGCCTCTCCGTCCCTGTCCACTACTGCTCCTCGCGGTTCAAGGACAGCGTCCAGATGCGCCAGCGCTTCCTGCGGCAAGCCGAGCGCACGGCCCCGGCGTTCGCCGCCCGCACGGACGACGGCACGGTGGTCCTCGGGGTCGTCGAGGCGGCGGGTCCGACCGACCTTCCCCGTTGGGCGTCGAGGGTCGCCCGGCGCGCCGGCCTCGGCCCCGACGACTACCGCGTCGACGTGGGGCGGCGTCGGGTCGAACTCGCCCCGGAGCGCCTGCGACGGGCCGCGCGGCGTCTGCCCTGGCCGGCCTTCGAGGTCGAGGTGTACCCGACCGCGGACGCGCTGGAGGTCGAGCGGACCCCGCTCAACCGCGCCGCGCTCGAGCGGCTCGGGATCGCGGTCGGTGGCGTGTAACCTTCGTCACAGAGGTGGCCGCCCCACGTGAGGTAGCGGAAGTCCCCCCGACGGTGCTTGATCGAGCACGGACCCCAGCCATCGTCCTCCCCCCCGTACCACATAGGGCAATCCCGGCAATGCAGGTCGACCGCCGGAGGGGAACGCGCGCCCCGGGTCGGTGGGCTCATCCCCGCTCCCCTCCCCCGGCGTGAAGCCGCACCCAGGCCTCGACGGTTCCCCGCATGAGCTCGGCGACCGTGACGGGCCCGACCCCGCCAGGGACCGGGGTAAGGGCGCTCGCCCAGCCGTCCAGGGACCGTGCGTCGGCGTCTCCGACGGAGCGAGAGCTGCCGGGCCGGGACGGGTCCGGGACGCTCGAGATCCCCACGTCGACGACCGCGGCTCCCTCGGGGACTACCTCCCGGGTCAAGAGGCCGGGCTGGCCGACGCACGAGAAGATCGTTCGAGCCTCTGCGAGCGCGCGCCGAAGGTCAGGCGTCTTGGAGTGGGCGATCGTGACCGTCGCGCTCGGACCCGGGGGCCGGGCCGCGAGGAGGATCGCCAGCGGCAGGCCCACGGTCTCCGACCGGCCGACCACGGCCACCGGTGCCCCCTCGAAGGGTAGCCGGTAGTGCCGCGCGATGTCAATCGCTGCGAGCGCCACGGCAGGTACGTGCACCGGGTGCGGGCCCAGGAGGCGGCCGAGGTTCGCCGCGCTGACCCCGTCGACGTCCTTCTCCGGCCGGAGGGTCGAGATCGCCGCGCCGAAGTCGAACGGCCGGGGCAATGGGTGCTCGACGAGCACCGCGTGGACCGCCGGGTCGGCATCGAGCCGTCGAAGGCGCTCGACTAGCTCCGCTTGGCCCGCCGTGGACCCGAGCGGCTCGTCCTGGAATCGGATCCCGAGGGTCTCGGCCGCCCGCATCTGACGGCGGCGGTAGAACTGGAAGGGAGAGTCGACGCCGCGGTGCACGCTCGCCAGGGTCGGCGGAGCCTCGGTCTGCGACCGGGCCCCAAGGGCGGCGCGGGTGACCGCGTCCAGCGACGCCGCCACCGGGGCTCCCTCGAGGCGCTGGGTCACGATGCCCACGCCGGTGCGAGCCGGGCCGCGTAGATAACGGACGGCCCCCGAGCGACCCGGAGGTGACCAAGCACTCGCGAAGTGGAGCGGGGAGTGCGGTAGTTACCTGTGCGGCTGGAAAGGGGTTTATATGGACTCCCGTTAGTTTGACCGGCGCAACGGACCCAACGGACCCGTTGGGTCGGGACGCCTACATGGCTGAGGGAGCGGAAACACCGTCCGACAACCCCCCCGACTCGGGTCCGCCCCCGCAAGAACTCGACACCTGGGGCGCCAACCTTCCCTACCAGTCGACGGCCCAGGTCGAGGTCCCTCCCCGCCTGCTGGAGCAGGTGATCGGTCAGGACGAGGCGGTCGAGGTCGCGCGCAAGGCGGCGACCCAGAAGCGCCACATGATCCTGATCGGCGAGCCCGGGACGGGCAAGTCGATGCTCGCCCGCGCCATGGTCGACTTCCTGCCCAAGGAACCCCTCCAGGACATCCTCGCCTACCCGAACAACGAGGACCCCAACGAGCCGAAGATCCGGGTCGTCCCGGCGGGGAAGGGCAAGGAGATCGTCGCCGCCCAGAAGCTCGAGGCGGCCCAGAAGAAGGAGACCCGCACGATCCTGTTCATCGTCATCGCGCTCGCCGTGATGGCGATCACGCTCTACATCGTCTTCACGACGGGCAACCTCACGGACCTCCTGCTCGGGCTGTTCATCGTCGTGATCCTCTACGTCTTCGTCCGGCTCTCCGGAGGGAGGTCGGAGTCAGGGGCCAACGTCGCGAAGCTGTTGGTGGGGCATACCCAAGACGAGAAGCCGCCGTTCATCGACGCCACGGGGGCCCACGCCGGCGCGCTGCTCGGCGACGTGAAGCACGACCCCTTCCAGTCCGGTGGCCTCGAGACCCCCCCGCACGAGCGGGTCGAGGTCGGGGCGATCCACAAGGCGAACGGCGGGGTCCTGTTCCTGGACGAGATCAACCTCCTCAAGATCGAGAGCCAGCACTCGCTCCTCACGGCGCTGCAGGAGCGGAAGTTCTCGATCGTCGGCCAGTCCGAGCGCTCGGCCGGCGCGATGGTGAAGACCGAGCCGGTCCCCGCCGACTTCGTCCTGGTCGCGGCCGGCAACATCGACAGCGTCCAGGCGATGCATCCGGCCCTCCGCTCGCGCATCCGTGGCTACGGCTACGAGCTCTACGTCCAGACGACCATGCCCGACACGCCCGAGAACCGCCTGAAGATCGTCCGGTTCGTCGCGCAGGAGGTCGTGAAGGACAAGAAGATCCCGCACTTTGACCGGGCGGCGATCATCGAGGTCATCCGGGAGGCCCAGCGCCGCTCGGGCCGATCCGGCCAGCTGACCCTGCGGCTGCGCGAGCTCGGGGGGCTCGTTCGGGTCGCGGGCGACATCGCCCTCTCCGAGGGCCTTCCCATGGTCCACGCCGAGCAGGTCGTCAAGGCCAAGCGGGCGAGCCGCTCGCTCGAGCAACAGATCGCGGACCGGTACATCGAACGCCGCAAGGAGTACCGCATGTTCACGACCGAGGGCTCGGCGGTCGGCGTCGTGAACGGGTTGGCCGCCATCAACGCCCAGACCGGCATGTCCGAGTTCTCCGGGATCGTCCTGCCCATCGTCGCGGAGGTCACCCCGGCGCAGACCCGCGCCGGCGGGGTCGTCGTGGCGACCGGCAAGCTCGGCGAGATCGCCAAAGAGGCGGTCCAGAACGTCAGCGCCCTGATCAAGAAGTACACGGGCGAGGACATCTCCCGCTACGACATTCACATCCAGTTCGTCGGCACCTCCGACGGGGTGGAGGGAGACAGCGCCTCCGTCTCGATCGCCACGGCCGTCATCAGTGCCCTCGAAGGGGTCCCGGTGGACCAGTCGGTGGCGATGACGGGCTCGCTCTCGGTGCGCGGCCAGGTACTCCCGGTCGGCGGGGTCACCGCCAAGGTCGAGGCAGCCGCCGACTCCGGACTCCGACGGGTGCTCATCCCCGAGGCGAACATGGAGGACCTCGTGCTCGAATCCAGGTACCGGGGGAAGGTCGAGGTGATCCCGGTCCGGACCCTGCGGGACGTGCTGAAGTACGCCCTGGCCGGAACCGGGGCCAAGAAGGACTCCTTGCTGGAGCGCCTAGCCGCGATGGTGCTGGCGACCAGCCGTTCCGGCGATGACGTTCCCCCCGCCTCCTCCGTGGCGGCCGCTCCTACGGGCCGTCCGGCCGGCTCGTGAAGGGGTCGTTCCGGGTCCCCGTCCATCCGCCTCCTCCGCCGAGTCCCCTGCCGTTCCCGGACGACACCGACGAGGATGACGAGGAGAGGTTCGTCAACCGGCCGTGCTACGAGTTCGACCGGCGGCTCGGGGTGTCGTTCAACGACCGGCATTGCCGCCACTGCCGTCATTACCTGACGGCGCGGTGCCCGCACATCGACGAGTTCCTCGAGGATGTCGAAGACCTCTCCCCCGAGTGAGCCACCCCGTCCTCGGGGGCTCCTCGTGGGCCGGTTCCAGCCGTTCCACCTCGGGCACCTCGCGGTGGTCCGCGAGATCCTCCGCCGGCGCCCGGGCGTGCCCCTGATCCTCGGGATCGGTACCGCCGAGGAGTCGTTCACCTGGAAGAACCCATTCACCGCCGGCGAGCGGTTCGAGATGATCGACCGGGCCCTCCACGAGGCCGCGCTGGGCCCCGCCCTAGTCGTCCCCCTCGCCGACATCCAGCGCCACGCCCAGTGGGTCGCCTACCTGAAGTCCATGCTGCCCCAGTTCGACCGGGCCTACACGAACAACCCGCTCACCCGCCTCCTCTTCGAGCGGGCCGGCTACTCGGTCGAGAGCCCGCGGCTCGTCCAGCGCCGCCGGTTCGAGGGCTCCCACCTGCGGGCGTGTCTCGCCGACGACCGCGGGTGGCGCCCCCTCGTGCCTCCGGCGGTCGCCGAGTACCTCTCTGAGATCGGGGCCCCCGCCCGCCTCGCCCTGCTCCGACCGAAGCGGCCGGTCCCGCCGGAGGAGCACACTCCATGAGCGAGCCGCACGGCGTGCCCCGGCGCCGACCGTACGAGACGCTCCCGGAGTGGGTGGGACCGGCGACCCGCCTCATCCACGGCGGCCGTCTGCCCGACCTCAACGCCGGCGCGATCGCCGCCCCGATCTACCAGACCTCAACGTACCGGTACCCGGCACCCTACTCCGAGGCGGCACGGGAGGGGACGGTCCACCTCTACACGCGCATCTCGAACCCGACGCTCGACGGCCCGGCCGAGGTCCTCCGCCAGCTCGAGGGGGGCGAGGAGGCCCGGCTGTTCGCCTCGGGCATGGGCGCCACCAGTGCCGTGGTGCTGTCGCTCCTCAAGTCCGGCGACCGGGTCGTGGCGCTTCAGGGACTGTACGGAGGCACGACGGACCTGCTCACCGATCTCGGACCCCGTTTCGGTGTCCCGGTGCGGGAGGTCTCGCCGGCGGAGTCGGCCGACCCTGAGACCGTCGTTCCGCGGGGGACGCGGCTCGTTTGGCTCGAGAGCCCGACGAACCCGACCCTCACACTGGTCGACCTCCGGCGCTGGGCAGAAGTGGCGCACGACGCCGGAGCGACCGTCGTCGTCGACAACACGTTCGCGACGCCGCTCAACCAGAACCCGCTCGCGCTCGGGGCCGACCTCGTGGTCCACAGCGCGACCAAGTACCTCGGCGGGCACTCCGACCTCCTCGCGGGGGTGGTCGTCGGCCCGTCCGCGCTGGTCGGTCGGATCGACCCGACGTACGACCTCGGCTCGACCCTCGACCCGTTCGCCGCCTTTCTTCTCGGCCGCAGCCTGAAGACGCTCAGCGTCCGGATGGCGCGTCACAACGAGACCGGCGCCCGGGTGGCCGCCGGCTTGGCCCGCCACCCCCAAGTGCTTCGGGTCCACTACCCGGGCAGTCATGGAAGCGAGGAGGAGGCCCTCGCCGCCCGGCAGATGCGGGGTCGCGGCGGGATGGTCTCGATCTCTCTGCGAGGCGGCGCCGCCGCGGTCCCTCGATTCCTTCGGAGCCTGCGGATCGTCCAGGTGGCGGCGAGCCTGGGGGGAGTGGAGAGCCTGGTGAGCGTCCCTGCGGAGACCTCCCACCGTCACTTGACACCGGCCCAGCTCGCGGAGCGCGGCATCGACCCGGGCCTCGTCCGGGTCTCTCTCGGCCTCGAGGAACCCGAGGACCTCCTGCGCGACCTGAGCGAGGCACTGGCAGCCTCCGGCGGTGGGTGACGCCATCATTATAGTCCGCCCCACCTGCTCGCCCGCCGAGCCACTGTAGCTCAGCGGCAGAGCGGCTGATTCGTAATCAGCAGGTCGGGGGTTCAAATCCCTCCAGTGGCTGGCTTTCTCGCACTCTCGTCCCTCCTTTCCCTCGCCTTTGCTGCGGGTGGTGGACTGAAGGGGTTGGCGTGAACGGGGTCCCCCCTTCGCCTCTGCGCCCCTCGCCCCGTGAGCCCTCGATCGGAGCTTGAAGCTCTGATTCCAGCCCCATAATCCGGTATTCCGGAATGACTCGCCGATGCCGGGTAGTTGTGCGACAAGAGCTGGGACCGCGCGTTCGGCACGCCGGTAGCTGGAGATACGCTCTCAACCCCGGGTCAATCTCGTCGAGTTCTTATGCAGCGGCGGCCTCTCGCGTTGGGCCGAGGTGGTTGCGCCGCTGGTGGGGAGGATCGCTGGCGTTGAGTGAGCCGATCTACGATGAGCGTTACTCTCGGCCCGGTCTGTACTGGGGGAGCAAGCCAACCCAACTGGCACGTGATGTCGTTCGCCTAGCGCACTCACTTCCGCGCCCGCCCCGGACGTTGGTCGACCTGGGTTGCGGCGAGGGCCGAGACTCGATCTACTTTGCCCGGCGGGGCTACCGGGTCGTGGGCGTGGACATCTCAAGTGTGGGAGTCCGAAAGGCGGAGCGCCGGGCGTCTCGGCTCGGGGTCAGCGCTCGATTTCTGGTCGGGGACTTGCGGACCTACCGACTGGGCCATCGGGTGGACGTTGTGTTCTGCTCGGGTGCCCTAAATAATCTCCCGCGTCGAATTCGGGCGACCCGATTCGAACACTTCAAGGCGAACACCGCGCCGGGGGGGATCAACGCGATGAACGCCGACGTACCGAAACCCTACATCCCGCCCCAGACGACGAATCCGTTTGCGTCTCCGTTCCGCTCGGGAGAGCTGCTGGGCTACTACTGGGATTGGCAAGTCTTGGACTCGGGGCAGGTGGAGTTCATTTCCGACGCAAGCGGCGTTCCGCATCGGAAGGCGATGGACGTGGTGATTGCGCGGAAGCCCGCTCCCGCGCGCTGATTGCGCTCATGCCGTTGGCCGCGCGCGTCCTTCATGAAGCCTGCGCGGACGGGTTATTACTCGGGTCGGGGATGGGGAGCCAAGGGCGGGGTGCGTTGCCACGACGAAAACCTTCGTAGTCGCTGGCGTGACGGGGTGGCAAGGGGGTGCTACCGCTCGACATCTCAAGAAGGCGGGACACCGGGTGATTGGGATCACCCACACGCCTTCAAAAGTCGCTAAGGTCAAGGACCTGGGAATCGAGGCAGCAGTCGCAGACCTTCGCGACGCTGCGGCCCTGATTCCTCACCTCATCGGAGCCGACGGTTTCTACCTAGTCACCGATCCGTTTGCCAGGCATGTCGAGACTCAGGACGAGGCCGTGTGGGTGGAGGATGAGGTCCGGCAGGGACGGGAAGCACTCCGTGCGGCACGCAAGGCGGAGGTCCCTCACGTCGTTCTCAGCTCGGTGACGATCGCGGCCCTCGAGCACGGTTACCCGATTCACAAGACTAAAATTTCTATCGAAAAGGAGGCGGAGGAGCTCGGGCTTGCGTGCACAATTCTTCGGCCTCCTTGGTTCATGGAGGATTGGGTCCTGGGAGTCGTAACGAAGACTCCGACACCGTTTCCCGAGTCGGGCCAAATGGGATTCCCAAGCGGCGGGATGAAGGCAGATACTCCTCTCCCGCACATTGCCACTTACGATATTGGCAGGGCAGCGGCGTGGGCGTTCGAGCATTTTGACCGTTCTGTGGGTCAGGCCTGGGAGTTGGTCGGCGAACTCACAACCTATCCGGCTATCGCCAAGACGTTGTCTAAAATGTGGGGTCGTCCTCTGACTTTTGCGGAGGTTCCCCCGACGAAGGACGATTTCCCGGTCAACCCTTCGCTCGTGCGACGGGAGTACGAGTGGGACGTGGGTCAGTGGGAGACAAAGTTCGGTTTCCGGATGACCACCTTCGAGGAGTTCATCAGCCGCTACGTGAAGTCACCCTGAGAAAGGCGGGACCTCCGCGCGAAAGGGCGCGTCCCGCGATCCCCTCGCGACCAGGGCGCTCCTCGCGGTCCGCCCTCGACCGCGCGGGTCGCAGATAAAGCCCGCGCGACCTTGCTCACCTGCAAGCGCCCTTTTCAGCTGAGAGGCACCTTAGACCGTACACCCCGGACCGCTTTCGCCCCGAGGTTTCGGGAACCACATGATTCCTGCGGGCGCAGAGCCCCTGCGAGCTATCTCCCCCCCAGCCAACAAGAAAGAGAGCCCGCCTGCACGGCCTGGCTTGAACCGTTCGTTCAGGTCTCTCCAGGGTTGGCTTTCATGAAATCGAGCCGAGCGCCGCAGCTGTGACTGCCCTCCCTACCGCCCGGCCGGCGCAGGAGGGAGCTTTCAGGAGAGCCTGACCTGATGATTCTATCCGAGCGGAGGGGTTGCCTCTCGCGTGGCGGAGTATGCTTGGGTCCGGGTAGGAGTCAAGGGGGCGATCCTGAGGGACGGTCAGCTCCTGCTCCTGCGTCGACGGAGTGACTCGGAAATTCTCCCGGGGTTCTGGGACCTTCCCGGGGGAGGCGTGGAACAGGGTGCGACCCTCGAGAGTACGCTGGTTCGAGAGATCCTGGAGGAGACCGGATTCAGAGCTCGGGTCGGACCGATACTCCACGCGTCGATGCAGCGGATCCGCGTCCGAGGCGAGCCGTCGTTCCCGAGCGTGCGCGTCTGCTTCCGTTGTACCACGAGATCCCAACGCTCTCCCCAGCTGGACGCCTCGGAGCACTCGGGGTTTGCCTGGGTGACACGAAGGGGCCTGAGAGGGTTCCGGGTCGTCCCCAAC
The DNA here is from genome assembly GCA_035501555.1 of Thermoplasmata archaeon. GTDB lineage: Archaea > Thermoplasmatota > Thermoplasmata > Lutacidiplasmatales > UBA184 > Lutacidiplasma. Next base: position 68,344 of record DATJWA010000017.1, read on the forward strand.
CTGCGTCCAGCGATGGAAAGGGCCCTGCAGGATCCCGAGCACGGTAACGGCTGACTCTCGTGCGTTGTTCCACGCGGGTTCGGCGCCGAAATGTCCCGCGGGCGGACTCCTTTCCGAGGGGTCTCCAGTGGGGGCCCCCACCCTCCCTACGACCGGCCGGGCCGGGCCCGTCGTTTTGGCGCCCGGCTCGCCGACCGCCTCCGGAGGCTCCATATCGCTTCCAACGGGAGCGTTCGACCCCACCGGGCTTCTCGGGCCGACATGTACGAGCTGCGAAGGTGGGCCGGCGCGGGAAGCTCGACGAGGCGCTCGAGCTCGAACCCGTTGTCGAGAAAGAGCTGGATCCACGCTCCGTACGGAAGTTGAAACTCAACCGACTTGCTCCACTCCACCCTGTGCATGCGAAAGTAGTCGCGTTGAGGACGAGACGCCACCCGCTCGTTGCGCACGTCGAGGTACACCGTGTGGATCGGGCTCCACGTGTTGAAGACCAGCTGGCCACCGGGTCGAAGCAACCTCGCCGCTTCGGGGACCGTGCGAAAAGGGTCGGCGAAGGTCATGGCGCCAAAATCACAGAAGACCAGGTCGAAGCTCTGGTCCGGGAGCGGCACCGACTCGGCGCTCGCTTCGACGAGCGTGAGGCTCACGCCGGCTTCGCGAGCCAGTGTGCGGGCTTGAACCAGTCGACGGGGCGAGAGGTCTACCCCGACCACGTGGGCGCCGCCCCGGGCGAGCGCGATCGACCACCGAGCCGCGCCGCAGCCAAGCTCCAGGACATCCTTCCCTCGGGTGTCGCGAAGGAGTCCGAGGTCCTTCTCGGGGACGTGAAAGCACCCCCAGGACATTCCTTGGTGCTCGGCCAGACCTGGGCCGTGCGCTCGTTCATACAGGTCGGCCGTCCGGTTCCAATCCCGCCGGTTCTTGGCGGCATGGCGGGTCAGCCGTCGAGCGGGATGGGACGAGCGCGTCGAGCGGACGATACGCCTCGCCATGGATGATCGAACCTCCTAGCGCGGGACCTCATTCGGGATGCGGTTGGGGGCAAAGCTCGCTCGCCGTGTCCGGGCCCTGGATGGGAGCGGCTCCGCCTCTTAGGCGGGGGAGGGTCTTGGAGCGCCATATCAGTTGCCAAACCCGTGGACCGGCTCGGGTGGTCGAACTGCCGGTCCGACTTTTCCCGGGCGTTTCGCCGGCGAGATTGGAGCGGAGCCCGTCCGGGAGCTACCCCATCCCCGCTCCAGGACAGGCTTGGTTCATCGACCCAGCCCACCGGGTCGTGTGGGGCCCGGCCCGAACCGGGTTGCTCCCTCCTTGGAGGCAGCATGTTGTATATCGCAGACGACAAAGGAGTAAGTACGGTCGGGACCTAAGGGGTGGTGAGGGGGCGCGCCTCGGGCTCTGAAGATGAGAATTCGTTCGCAGCGCGGCGGGGTCCTTCTGGACGGCGTGGTGGTCCTGGTCTTCTTGGCCCTGACGGCATTCGCTCTCGACCGCGTCGGGGTCACGCTCCCGACCCTCCTGCAGGGCATTCGGCAGTTTCTCGGCCGCTGATACCGCTCGGGCCCGTCGGACCGCCGGTGTTGCCCCCAGAGCCTGAGGTGGAGACGGCAACCGCTCGTCCCGCGCCGCCCGGAGGTCAGCGTCGGGTGACCGCGTAGACTTCCAAGACATTGTTATCCGGATCTCGCCACGCGTTCGACGTGTACCACGCCGGGCCCTTGGTCCGCTGCCTTTCCGTGGAGTAGACCGGCCGGAGCCCCAGGCGCCGGAGCGAGCGTTCGACCTCAAGGACCCGACGTACCGACGGCGCCCGGAACCCGAGGTGGTCGGAGATCGGGTCCTGGTTGCCGTCGATCGGAACGTGCGGGGCGCGTCGAACGACTCGACTCGGTTGGGTTGCGGTGAGCCAGATCGCGGTGTGGCCACTCCGATAGCCCACCCAGAATCGGTCGACCGGTCGGATCAAGGAGAAGCCTAGAACCGGAAAGAAACGGTCGTAGAATCGGCGGGCGGTCTTGAGGTCGGTGACTTCGAGGTTCACGTGCCCGAGACGAATGGCATTCGAGCGGGCCATCGCGCCCCAAGACCCGCCGCGGGGATATCAGGCTTAAACTCCGGCGGGGCCGGCGTGGCCCTCCCCTCGCTCCCGAGGGCCCGGAATCGTCCGGCCGAACGCGCGGGGGCGGTTCCGTGGGCTCATGGGGAGCCGGTCTCCGTCAAACCCGGGGGTCGGCCCGAGGCCGACTCAGAGCAGACCGGGTGGACTGAGAGCGAGCACGAAGGAGCGCGGGGACCTCCGCCCAGCCTCGCACGAGCGCAGGCGACGACCCGGGGGGGTCGCGGAGGCCGCGCCCGGGGCCGGAGCGAGCCAGACCAAGGTAGCGGATCGGCGCGATGCCTGCGGCCAAGGCTCCTGCGACATCGCTGGGCTGGTCCCCGAGGTACCATGCCTGGGAAGGGGGCACCCCAAGGAGATGCAAGCACCGACGGAACGGCCTCGGGTCGGGCTTCGCGATCCCGTCATCCGCCGATAGCGCGACCGCGTCCAGCAGCGGACTCAGAGCCATCCGGTCGAGGAGTCGACGGACCCCGCCCGCGCTCTCGAGAACGATGTTGGAGACGATCCCGACTCGGAACCCCTCCCGCCGGAGTCGCCGAAGAATCGAACGTGCGTGCGGGACGACACGAGGCGGTCGTTCCTCGACGCACCGGTCGAGTTCATCGACCAAGGCCCGGGCGTCCAGCTTCGCACCGGCCCACCGACCCAGTTGGCGCGCACGTTCCTCGAGGGGAGGTGTCCGCCCGCGCGCTTCGTCGCGACGACAGACCTCGTCCAGGTGTCGCAAAAGGGAGCGAGCCTGAGCGGCGGGGATGTTCGCCTGCCCGGTCGCGCGGAGCCAGGCGACGCGGCGGCGAGCCTCGACCCGAACCTGGTCGCTCGGCCGGTAGTACACGAGCGTGTACCACAGGTCGGTGATGAAAGCGGGGTGCGCGCGAGGGGCCTGCGGCAAGCGGTTCTGGGGGCCCACGCCGCCTCCTACCTGCCCAGCAGCGCGGGCGGGGATCGACCCTGACGCTCGTACAGCCGGATCGTGTGGTCGAACACCTCTCGGAGCCGGCGGGACGCCGGCTGGGCGAAGCACCGGCGAGCGGTGAGCCGGCCAGACTCCCCCATCTGCTCGGCACGGTCCGGGTGCGCCAGCAGCCAGGCCATCTTCGCGCCCAGCGCGGAGGTCGAGCCGGGGGCGACGCTGAACCCATTCACCCCGTCGGTCACCAGCTCGGCCACGCCCGCCCCCCGGCTCACCACGATCGGAAGGCCGTGGACCCACGCCTCGACGCCCACCAGCCCGAACCCTTCCCACGGGGCAGAATGGACCAACCCGACCGCCCCGTCGTACGCCGCACGCAGCTCCTCCTCGCCGACCTGTCCCGCCAGGATGACCGAACCTTCGAGCCGCTCGCTCTTCAACAGCGACCTCAAGTGCCGGGTCCAGAGGTCGTTCGCCGAGGGGCGGCCCGTCACCCGCGCGAGCGAGCTGGTGAAGCTCCCCGCGCCGACCAGGACCAGCCGGTGCTCGGGGAACCGACGGTGAACCGTCGCAAAGGCCTTCAAGAGGAGGTCCTGCCGCTTCACCGGGTCCATTCGGCCGACCGACAGGAGGTACGGCCGGTCCCCGAGTCCCTGGGACTCCCGGAACCGCCGCCGGGCGCCGGGGGAGGCCGTGGGGTGCTCCGCCGGGTCGACGTACGGGTACAGCTGGAAGGCACGGCCCCGGAACCCGTGCCGGATCAACTCTTCGAGCGAGCGCCGGGTGCTGACGACCACGGCGTCGAACCCCTCCATCGCCCGGAGGAAGAACCGGCGGACCGGCTCCGGATACCCCCGGAACTCGAGCGGGATGTGCCAGCGAAGGATCGCCGGGGCGGCCGCACCGACCAGGCCCCCGACCAGCAGGAGCTGAAAGTCGTTCACGTAGAACATGTCGTACGACCCGCGGTGCCGCAGCAGGTGCTGCGCCGTCTGGTGATTGTACTGAACGTAGGCGCGGTAGTCGTCCGATGCGAACGGCTCGAGCCCCCACGGGCCGTGAAAGGAACGCCAGACCGCGTCCTTGAACCGCAGGTACCCGGCCAGGAGGGTGGGGTCCAGCGGCACGGTCTCCACCGTGTATCCTTCGTCGACCGCGAACTCGGCGGGAAGCCCGGCCGACCCGAGCGCCACCCACCGAGAGTTGGGCGCGAGCCATCGACCCTGGGACGCCCGGAGAAGCGCGCGCATCATCGGCACGACGCCCCCGACGTTGGGGACGTAGTCCCGACCGAGCTTCCACGGGGAGGCGGCTCGGGAGGGTCGGGCTCTCAGCGGACGGGTGGGAGGCGACTGGCTGGTGATGCACAGGCGGATCATGTCGTGCCGCGCCTACCCCCGTCCACCCTCGGTGGGACCTCGTACGGCGGTCCCCGTGTCGGGACGAGTCAGCGCCCTCGCGACCTCTCGAGGCGTCGATGCGACAAAAAGATTCGGCAGCCGTCGATGGGTCCGGCTAGCGGACGAAGGGCGGCTCGAGGAACGAAGGAGTCTCCGTCGCGCCGAGGGCCACTGCGGCGCGGAGGACCCCAATATGGGTGAATGCCTGCGGGAAGTTCCCGAGCGGCAGACGCCGAACCGGGTCGTACTCCTCGGGGTAGAGGCCGAGAGGGCTCGCGGCGAAGAGGAGCCGACGCCACCGGGAGAAGGCGCGCGGTCGCTGCCCCATCCGAGCCAGACACTCCACCAGCCAGAAGGCGGCGGGAAGGAAGGCCCCCTCGGGTCCCGCCAGGCCATCCGGTGCTCGGTACCGATACACGAACGGCCCGACCGAGAGCTCGCGCCGGACCCGGTCGACGGTCCCACGCACGCGCCGGTCCTCGAACGGGAGGAACCCAACGAGGGGGATGCGGAGGTTCGCCGCGTCGATCGCCGTCGCCCCCGCCGCCTGGACGAAGGAGCGGGACGCTGCGTCGTATCCGTGCGTGAGGATCCAGTCACGGATCGCATCACGCACCGGGGCCCACCGCCCGGCATCCGACTCGTGCCCAAATCGCTGCGCGAGGTCTACCGAGCGGTCGAGGGCGACCCAGGCCATCAGCTTCGAGTGGACGTACTGCCGCGGCGGACCCCGGACCTCCCAGATCCCTTGGTCCGGTCGGGACCAGAGGGTGACCACCGAGTCGGCGAGGTGGGCGAGCCGGGGATAGCTCGTCGCGACGGCGGCGGGCCGTCGCTCGGCGAGCAGATGTGCCGCGTCAAGAACCTCGCCGTAGATATCCAGTTGGAACTGCTCGGCCGCCCCGTTCCCCACTCGCACCGGTCGGGAACCCTGGAAACCCTCCAGGTGCGGGAGCTCTCGCTCGGCCAGGTCGGTCTCGCCATCGGCCCCGTACATGACCCTCAGCGGGGTCGACTGGTCCTCGAGGGGGACCTGTTCCAGGATACGGATCAGGAAGCGCTCGGCCTCGACCACGTGACCTAGCAGCAGGAGCGACTGGGCCGAGAAGGCGGCGTCGCGCACCCAGGCGTAGCGATAGTCCCAGTTGCGCGCGCCCCCGGGCCACTCGGGAAGCGAGGTGGTCGGCGCGGCGACGAACAGTCCCGTGGACTCCGAGGAGAGCAGCTTCAGCGCGAGCTCGGAGCGCTCGACCCAGGGGTGCCAGAGCCCCGCGATGCGGTGGAGGGGGGTGGTCGGGGGATGCACCCACGCCTGCCAAAACCCCAGCGTCGTGCGGAGCAGTTGCTCCGGCGACTTGGTGGTGGGCGGACCCTCCCCCCAGCCGACCTCGACCGACAGGCGTTCCCCGGAACCCAGCGCGAGCTCTGCGCCGAGGTCCTCTCCGTCGATGGACAGCTCGACGCTGGCCTTCGCCCACAGTCGATCGTTCGAGCCGTGCGCCCGGAACCCCCCGTCCTGATGGTGCCACGTGGCGGGCTCGGTCGCGTAGCGGAACCGGGGAGCTACGGTCAGCCGGATGCGGGCGGTACCGCCCCGGAGCTCCACCATCCGCTCGAGCATCGGCAGCTCCGCGGCGGGGTGGCCGGGGCCTACGGGCATGAAATCGACCAGGTCGAGCTGGCGGCCACCCCGAAGGAAGAACCGGGTAAGAAGGACGTTCGAGGAGGGAAGGTAGGTCTGGTCGCTCTCGTAGGCCTCGGTCGGGGCGACCTCGAAGAACCCTCCGCGTCGCGTGTCGAGGATACGTGCGAACACGCTCGGTGAGGCAAAGCGCGGAAGGCAGCACCAGTCCACCGAGCCGAACCGCGAGACCAGCGCCGCGGTGTGCAGGTTCCCGATGACCCCGTAGTCGTAGAGCGTCGGGGTCCGCACGGGCTTCGGTGTAGGGAACGGTGCCGGAAGTGCCATCGAACTCCCGCGGGCCAGCGGCCCGCGTCCCCACGCGGGAGCCGGGCAGGGTTCATCCCGTTTCGGGGCGGTGCGACCCCCGACCGGGCCCCGGGGGCTCTTAAAGGGACGAGCGGGACGACGCCCTCCCCTCCGGACCAACCCGCTCCCCGGTCGAAATCGGCGGCGTGCGCAGGGGATGAAATACTTGCGCCAGGTTCAGCCCCCGACCATCACGGTGGAGGTCGGATCCTTGAAGCTCACGTTCCTCGGTACTGGGGCCGGAAATTTCCGCGGGGGGCGACGCCACATGTCCAGCGCCCTCGTCGAGGAGGTCCTGCTCGACTGCGGGGCCGGAACGACGGGACGCCTGTACGACGCGGAGCTGTACGACCGCGTGGACGGCATCCTGATTTCCCACCTCCATGCGGACCACTTCGCCGGACTCTTCGACTTCTTGCTGCACACCCTGATCACCGGGCGGAAGCGTCCGCTGACGATCGTCTCGCCCCCCGGCCTCTCCCCCATCCTGCGGGCTATGAACAACGTCGGCGCCATGGTCCGAGACCCCGCGGAGCTCTACGACCTTCGGGTGATCGAAAGCCCGAGGCCCGGAGTGCAGGTCGGTGCCTGGCGCGTTCAGGGAGTTCCGCTGGACCACACCGTGTACAACCTCGGCTACCTTCTCCGTTCGGACCGCTCTACGCTGTTCTACACCGGGGACACCCGGGAGCCGACGATGCCGAATGGCCTCCGTGCCGACTTTGTCATCCACGAGGCGACCTACGCCGACCGGGACGCGCCGCTCGCCCAGCAGATGGGGCACTCCACGGCCTCGCAAGCGGCCCGCGCGGCCAAGGTGATGGGAGCCCGCCGACTGTTCCTCACCCACATCGGCAGCCGCGAAGGCTCGGAGGCCGAGATCCTCCGGGAGGTCAAGGCAGCATTCCCGGACTCGACGGTCGCCCAGGACTGCGACCAGTACGACCTCTGAGTCCTCAACTGCGGTTGCCCCGCGCCGGACGGAACAGGGTCCGGGTCCGAGCTCGCGTGCGGCGAGCGTAGAACTCGGGTCCAGCCGATATACAGTGACTCCGCCCTCCCCCGGTGCGCGCCGACACTATATATATACTCTAATTGCCATGTCCTAGCCAAGCTACGATGTAGCATGCCTCGTTGAAGGGGGGGTCGAAATGGGCGAAGGGACCGGGGGGTCGGGCGACGCGGCTGCGACGAGAACGCGACGTTGGGAGCGCCGTCCCAACCCCCGGATCGCCCAGATGAAACGGACTTGGTACTTCCTCCGACGGAACACCCTGGCGATGGTCGGTCTCGGGGTGATCATCTTCCTCGTCTTCGTGGCCATCTACGCCGCGACCCAGCCGTATCCGTGGACCTCGATGACCCCCTACTGCGTCTACACTCCGGGCTCGCCGAACACCTTCTGCGAGGGCCAGCCGAACTCGATCTGTGTCTACGCCCAGGGGACCGTCGCCCCGGCGCCGAACTGCTACGTCACCCCGACCGCCTACCCGTCTTTCGTGGCTCCTACATTCTCGTTAGTT
>DATJWA010000018.1:0-3520 GCA_035501555.1 Thermoplasmata archaeon
CGTCCGAACCACTTCCCCGCCCCGAGGGCTTATCCCGTCCCGGGCTAGCGGGTAGCCAGTTCCTATGCCGGGCGACCTCGAGCGGGGACGTCAGAAGGTCGAGTGGGCTCGGGCCCACATGCCGGTCCTGGAAGGGATCCGGCGGCGGTTCGAGTCCGAGCGCCCCCTCCGAGGGATGGTCGTGTCGGCCGTCCTCCACTTCGAGTCCAAGACCGCCGCTTTGGGGCTCGCGCTCCAGGCGGGGGGCGCCGAGCTCCACATGGCCGCCGCGAACCCCCTCTCCACTGACGACGATGCAGTTGCGGTCGTCCGGGAGGCCGGTGCGGAGACCCGGGCGGAGAAGGGCGAATCCATAGCCACGTACCGGGACGGCCTCCGAGCGATGATGGAGGCGGACCCGGACGTGATCATCGACGACGGGATGGACCTCGTCGGGCTGATCCACACCACGCGCACGCAACGAGGGAAGATCCGGGGTTGCACGGAAGAGACCACCACGGGGATCACCCGCCTGCATGCCCTGGCCCGATCCGGCCGGCTGATGTTCCCCGCCATCGCCGCCAACGACGCCGAGATGAAGCATCTCTTCGACAACCGCTACGGCACCGGACAGTCGACCCTGGACGGGATCTTCTCGGCCACGAACCTCTTGGTCGCCGGCCGCGTCTGCGTCGTTGCGGGGTACGGCTGGTGCGGCAAGGGGGTCGCCTCCCGTCTCCGCGGGCTGGGCGCCGAGGTCATCGTGACGGAAGTGGACCCGGTCAAGGCGATCGACGCTCGGTTGGACGGTTTCCGGGTCGCGCCGATGCTGGACGCCGCGCCGCTCGCTGACCTCATCGTCACGGTGACGGGCAACACCCAGGTGGTCCGCGCCGAGCACTTCCGGGTGCTGAAGGACGGATGCCTGCTCGCGAACTCCGGCCACTTCGACGTCGAGATCTCCAAGACCGACCTCGAGGGGATGGCGGTATCCCACCGGCCGGTCCGCCCCCAGGTGGAGGAGTACCGCTTTGCCGACGGCCGACGCGCCTATCTCCTCGGCGAGGGTCGTCTGATCAACCTCGCCGCCGGGCAGGGCCACCCCGTGGAGATCATGGACCTCTCCTTCGCGATCCAGGCGCTCAGCGTCGAGCACCTGGTCCAGCACGGCCTCACGATGGAGGCCCGGGTCCACCCGGTGCCGCCCTCGCTCGACCGCGCGGTCGCGGAGGCCGCCCTCGCCCCGCTCGGGGTGGGGCTGGACCGCCTGACGCCGGAGCAGGTCGCGTACATGAACCAGTGGGAGGGAGGAACGTGAAGGAATCGAAGGTGCCCGAGGGGCTGCGTTACGCCAAGAGCCACGAGTGGGTCCGCATCGAGGGCGATACCGCCACGGTCGGGATCACGGACCACGCGCAATCGGAGCTGACCGACATCGTCTTCGTCGACCTCCCCCCGACCGGCAAGACGGTCGCGGTCGGCGGGGTCGTGCTCGCGCTCGAGTCGGTGAAGACCGTCTCGGACATCTACGCGCCGGTGGCGGGCAGCGTGAGCGAGGTCAACGCCGAGCTCAAGAACCACCCCGAGCTCGTCAACCAGGACCCGTACGGGCGCGGCTGGCTGTTCCGACTCCGGACGAGCGGGCCCCCGTCGCCCGACCTATTGGACGCCGCGGGGTACCGCGCGTTCGTCGCGAGCGGAGCCTAGGGCGGTCGGGAAGCTACTTTCCCTCGAACTTCGGCTTGCGCCGTTCGAGGAACGCGCGCATCCCCTCGCTCCGGTCGGAGGTGCCGAACGTGCGGCCGGCCGATTCGCCCTCGAGGCGGAGGCCGGTGGCGAGCGGGGCGTCGAACCCCTGGTCGATCACCTGCTTGATCCACTGAACTCCGAGCGGGGCCCGGCTCGCGATGAGCTCGGCGAGCGCCTTCGTCTCCTCCCGGGCGGTGCCCGCCGGGAGCACTCGGGCGACGAACCCGAGGCGGTAGGCCTCCTCCGCCGACACAGGGACGCCCGTGTACGTGAGAAGCTTCGTCCGCGCCCTTCCGATCAGGTGGGTGAGCCGGGTCGCCCCGCCCATCCCGGGGTGGATCCCCACGGTCACCTCGGGAAGGCCCAACTGGGCCCCTTCGGCGGCCACAATGAAGTCGGCGGCGAGCGCGAGCTCCAGCCCGCCCCCGAGGGCGAACCCCTCGACCAGGGCGATCACCGGCGCCGGGAACCGGGCGACCCGCTCGGCGACGCGCTGGCCCAGGAAGCCGAACTCGACCCCCTCGGAGAGGCTCTTCTGCTCCATCTCGGCGATGTCGGCCCCGGCCGCGAACGTCGGCGAGGAGCCGGCGAGGACCACCGCCCGGACTCCCGGCTCTCGCTCGAGGCCGGCGAACGCCCGCTCGACCTGGAGGAGGACCTCGGAGTTCAGCGAGTTGAGCACCTCCGGGCGGTCGAGCAGCACCCAGGCGACCGGCCCGTCCCGCTCGACCCGGACCAGACGGATCGGCCAGCTCGTCTCCCCGTGGGCGGCACGCGCGCGCAGTCCCTCGGCGACCGGGAACGAGCCCGACCAGGAGCGCGCGTACGCCTCGACCAGCTCGAGCCCTGCCGGGACCCCGACCGAGTTCAGCTGGCCGAACGGTCCCCAGCGTCGCCGAAGCCCCACGGTCGCCCCGCGGTCGGTCGCCTCGGCCGTGGCGACCCCTTCCTCGACCAGGCGCGTCGCGATCCCGATCGTGAGGCCGAGCAGCCGGGCGCGCACCGCTGCCTTGCGCTCCGGCTCGACCGCGGTCTCCTTCCAGGCCCACGGTTGGCCGCCCCGGAACTGGGCCTCGAGCCGCGTGGTGGGAGCATACGCCGGTCCGAAGGCTCGGTGGAGCGAGCTCTCGGCGTGGAATGCGATCGGGATCCCGGTGACGTTCATCAGCTCGAACGGCCCGAGGGTCGCACCGAAAAGCTCCCGGCCGACCTCCTCGATCGTGGCGAGGCTGGCGACCCCCTCCTCGGCCAAGCGGGTCGCCTCGTTCAGGTACGGGACGAAGTAACGGTTGACGCAGAATCCGGCGGCGTCGGCGGTCTCGATGGGGACCTTCCGCAGGAGGTAGCAGAACCGGACGAGCTCGCGGACGGTCTCGGGGTTGGTCTGCGGGCCGGCGATCACCTCGACGAGCTTGTTGATCGCCGCCGGATAGAAGAAGTGCAAGCCCGCGAACCGCTCGGGATGCGGAAGACCTTCCCCGAGCTCGGCGACGCGCAGGGACGAAGTGTTCGTCGCGACGATCGTTCCCGCCCCGACGAGCGGGGCGATCTCGGCGAAGACCGACCGCTTGACCGAGAGCTCCTCGAAGACCGCCTCTACGACGAGCGCGGCGCCGGCGACCGCCGAGGGGAGGTCGGTGGTAAACGTGATCCGGGCGAGCACCTCGTCCCGTCGCGCGGGGGTCATCTTCTTCCGCTCGATCGCGCCCGCGAGCATCTTCTCGACCCGCTCCCGACCCCTCCGCACGGTGGGTTCGTCGACGTCACGGACCCGAACGGCGAAGCCGGCCTG
>DATJWA010000019.1:0-28814 GCA_035501555.1 Thermoplasmata archaeon
TAGCCGGCACCTGCGGCTCCAGCTGGTCGAGCGGTACGGCGCCGACCCCGGAAAGCTTCGGGTGATCTACAACGCGGTCCGGCCCTCCGAGCGGCTCGCCAACATCGAACCGAACCGCCGCGTCGTCCTCTACGTGGGCCGGCTCGCGGCCATGAAAGGCGTCGACACCTTCCTGCGGGCGGCGGCGCGGGTGGTCCCGCAGTTCCCGGACGTGCTCTTCGTCATCGCCGGCGAAGGCTCGGAGTACTCGCGCCTCCTCCATCTGACCGCCGCCCTCGGGATCGGGGAGCGGGTGATGTTCCTCGGGAAGGTCTCCGAGGAGGAGCGGGAGCTCCTGCTCGCGGGCAGCTCGGTGTTCGTCCTTCCGTCGGTCGTCGAACCGTTCGGCATCGCCGCGCTCGAGGCGATGGCGGCCGGGGTCCCGACGATCGTATCGAAGACCAGCGGGGTCGCCGAGATCTCCTCGGGGGTCTTCCAGGTCGATTTCTGGGACGTCGAGGAGTTCGCGAGCCGCATCGCCGAGCTCCTGGAGTACCCGACCCTACGTCGGGCGATGGGCGAACAGGGCCGCTGGGAAGCGCTCCGGGAGGGATGGCCCGAGCGAGCCCGCGAGGTCGTGTCGGTCTACCTGGAGGCGATGGACGCGCGGCGAGCCCCGTGAAGATCGTCCTCTACCTGCACATGCACCAGCCCTGGCGGCTGGCGCGGTTCCGGTTCCTCGACCTCGGGTCCGGTCGGCCGTACTTCGACCAGGAGCGGAACCTCGGGATCTTCCGGGGGATCGCGGAGCGCTGCTACCTGCCGACGCTCGAGCGGCTCACGCGGGCCGCACGGCAGGACTCCGGCTTTCGCGTCAGCCTGTCGATCACCGGCACCTTCCTGGAGCAGGCCCGGCTGGCCGCCCCCGAGGTCCTTGACCGCGTCCGGGAGCTGTACCGGACCGGCCAGGTCGCGCTGGTCGCCGAGACGTACTACCACTCGCTGGCCTTCCTCGTGCCCCCTCCCGAGCTTCACGACGAGGTGGAGATGCACCGGGCGATGCTCCGCTCCGAGTTCGGCGCCGCGCCTCACGTCCTCCGGATGACCGAGTTGGCCTACTCCGATGACCTGGCCCGGTTCGCCGAGGCCGAGCGGTTCCAGGGGATGCTCGCCGAGGGTTGGGAAGGGGCGCTCAAAGGCGAGCCGTCGACGATGCGGTACTGCGCGGCCCCCGCCCCAACCGTGCGCCTCCTTCTCCGGCACTACCCGCTCAGCGACGACGTCGGCTTCCGTTTCTCCTCGACGGGGTGGAACGAGTACCCGCTCACCGCGGAGAAGTATGCGAGCTGGTTGGCGTCGACCCCCGGGGAGGTCGTCGGGCTGTTCATGGACTTCGAGACGTTCGGCGAGCACCACTCCGCCCGGACCGGCATCCTCGAGTTCCTGAGCGCGCTGCCGGAGAAGGTCCGGCAGTACCCCCATCTCGGATGGGCGACCGTCGAGGAGGCCATCCAGGGCCCGCCCCATGCCCCGCTCTCGGTCCCGTATACCATGACCTGGGCCGACCAGAACCGCGACCTAGGGGCCTGGCTCGGGAACGACCTGCAGCGCTCCGCGTTCGAGGCGGCGAAGAAGGTCGGGGTCGCGGTCCGCCGGACGGCCGACCCGGTCCTGCTCACCGACTGGCGCAAGCTGCTGACCTCGGACCATTTCTACTACATGTACGTCGGGGGCCACGGGGCGGACCAGGGCGTCCACGAGTACTTCTCGAGCTACGACAGCCCCTACGACGCCTACGCGAACTACATGAACGCCCTCACCGACCTGCGTCGTCGGGCCCTCCAGAAGCTCGGGGTCCCGACGCTGCAGTAGGCCAGCGCACCCCCCGCAACTCGAACCGAGGAGTTATACGAGCCGGTCCTCACGTCCTCTCCCGGCGATGGGATACACGACGGGCGCCGGGCGCATGCTGAGCTGGGGCGGTCCGTGATCACGGGCCTCACCGGCAACGGCCGGATGCTGCTCACGGTCAACGAGCACGGGGACTGGAACGAGCTGTTCTACCCGTATCCGGGGCAGTTCCAGCACCTGCGAGAAGAGCGGGTCGGGGTCTTCGATGTCAGCGGCGGCAAGTTCGCTTGGCTGCGTCGAGGGAACGGCTACGACATCCAGCAGGCTCCCCACGGGGGAGGCCACCTTCCCGAGTCGACCTGGCGGGGCCACGGCCTTACCCTCTCCATCCGGGACCAGACCCACCCGAACCACGACCTCGTCTCCCGGGTCTTCCGAATCCGGGCCGACCCGGCCCGCTCGCTCCGCCTGTTCGCCTACCACTCGTTCCAGATCGCCGAGTCGATGTACCAGGACACCGCCTACGTCGACCCGACCGTGCCGTCGCTCGTCCACTACAAGCGAGGCTACTTCTTCGAGTTCTTCAGCGACCCCGGCTACTCCCGGGCCGTCTGCGGCGAGCACACCCTGAAGGGGCTCCGCGGGACCTACGTCGACGCCGAGGACGGGCATCTCGAGGGTCGTCAGGTCGCTCACGGGGCGGCGGACAGCGTGATGGAGTGGGACGTCGACGCGCGTCCCGACTCGGACGTCCAGATCCAGCTGTTCATGGTCGCCGGTCGCTCCCTTCCGGCGATCCACGAGGTCCGGGACTACGTCCGCAAGGGCGGCTACGGCCGGTTCGTCGAGGAGTCCGCGCGCTTCTGGGAGACCTGGTCGAAACGCCGGTTGCCCCACCCCCCGAAGGAGCTGAGCGACCGGGCGAAGGACGTCTACCGAGCGAGCGTCGTCCTGCTGCGCCTGTCGATCGGGACCAACGGTTCGATCATCGCCTCCCCCGACACCCGCTCACTGGTCGCTGCCGGGGACACCTACAACTACTGCTGGTGGAGGGATGGGGGATACGTCTCGAAAGCGATGGACGAGGCGGGGCTCTACGAGAACGCCGGGCGTTTCCTCGAGTTCGCTCGGTCCTGCCAGAGCACCGACGGCTCGTTCTTCCACCGCCACTTTCCCGACGGCGCCCTGGGGAGCACCTGGCACCCTCCGCCGTTCCTCCAGGTCGACCAGACCGCGACCGTGATCGCCGCGGTGTGGCACCACTTCAAACGGGGGGCCGATCCGGACGTCCTCGTCGACCTCTGGCCGATGGTGAAGGGCGCCGCCGGCTTTCTCGAAGGGTTCCGAGACCCCGCTACGGGGCTCCCCGCGCCCAGCTTCGACCTGTGGGAGGAGCGGCTGGCCATCCACGCCTATTCGACCGCCGCGGTCGCGCATGCCCTCGAGCGAGCGGCCCGAATCGCCCACGAGATCGGCAAGGACGCCGGGCGCTGGCGCAAGGCCGGCGAGGAGATCCAGGAGGCCGCCGCGAATCGGTTCTGGGACCCTTCCCGCGGCCGGTTCCTCCGCTCCGTCACCCCGGAGGACGACCGACTGGACGCGTCGATCCTGCTGGCCCTCAAGCTCGGTCTCGTTCCCTGGTCCGACCCGCGAGCCCGGACGGCGGTCGACGCGATCGAACGGCGGCTGTGGGTGCCGGGGGTGGGCGGACTGGCCCGGTATGAGGGCGACCTCTACTACGGCCACGAGAACCCGTGGATTATCGCCACCCTGTGGCTCGCGGAGGCGAGGCTTCGGCTCGGGGACCGGAACCGCTGCCGGGAGCTGATCGAGTGGGTCGCGGAGCATTCCACTCCCACCCAGCTCCTCCCGGAGCAGCTGGACCGGACCACCGGAGAGCCCAAGAGCGCGACCCCCCTAACCTGGTCGCACTCGACGTTCGTCGATGTGGTCCACAAGTATGCCGAATCCGAAGAAGCGGGCCGCCTCCCCGAGGAGTAAGCCGAAGGTCCGACTCGCCGGCGACCTGGTCCTCGGGATCGACCTCGGGGCGACCAAGGTCGTCAGCGGGCTCGTGGACGCCCGCGGACGGGTCGTCCACACGAGCGGCCGTCATCTGCACGCGAACGACGGGCCGGGAGGGGTCATCGGGACACTGGTCCGCTCGGCCCGCAGCTGTCTCGACGCCCTGTCGGAACGGCCGCGCGCGGTGGGCGTCGCGGTGGCGGCTCAGGTGGACCCCCGCACCGGCACCGTGGTCCACGCGCCCAACCTGGGGTGGCGGGACGTCCCGCTCGCGCGGCGGGTCGCGGACGAGCTCGGGATGGACGTCTTCGTGGTGAACGACGCCCGGGCCGCCACTTACGCCGAATGGCAATTCGGTGCCGGCGTGGGTGCGACTGACCTGTTCTGCCTCGCCCTCGGCACGGGAGTGGGGGGTGCGGCCGTGCTGGACGGGCGGCTCGTCGAGGGCGGGAGCCACGCGGCGGGGGAGGTAGGGCATCTCACGATCGTCTCGGGTGGGCGCCGCTGTCACTGCCCGAACTGGGGATGTTTTGAGGCGTACGTCGGAGGGTGGGCGATCGGGGAACGCGCCCGCGAGGCTGTCCAGAGGGACCTCGAGGCGGGTGAGGAGCTGGTCCGACGGGCCGGGGCGCTCGAACTGATCACCGCTCAGACGGTCTTTCGGTCCTACCGCGCCGGCAACGCGCTCGCGCGAAGGCTTGTGCGAGAGACCGAGCGGTACCTCACCGACGGCGCGGTCAGCGTCGTCAACGCGTTCAACCCGTCGATGCTGGTGCTCGGCGGGGGGCTGGTCGCCGGGATGCCCGAGTTCGTCCCGGCGGTGGAGGCCGCGGTCCGCGCGCGCTGCCAGCCCCCGGCCGCGGGAGCCCGGATCGTGCGAGCCAAGTACGCGGAGGAGGCGTCGGTGATCGGGGTGGCCGCCATGGCCCGCGACCGGGCGATCGACCGGGCCACCTTGCCGATGCGGAAACCGTAGGCAGGCTTCGCCGGGGCCCTCAAGCAGGCGAGGGGATGACGACCGGCCCCGGGGGCTGCCGGATCGGTGGCAGGTCCGGCGGCTCGGGGACGGCCGGGAGCTCCAGGAAGGGAAGGCAGGCCGCGTAGAGACGCCGAGCCATCTCGAGGTCCCGAGAGGCGGCGGAGCCGGGGATCGCCTTCCCATCGGAGAAGTACTCGCCCGTGACGTTCGCGAGGTCAGGGTCGCAGGCGACCCGCAGCGGGGTCAGCGCGCCGGTCTTCACGTTCTTGGCCCCGAGCACGGCCGCCAGCCGGATCCCGAAGGCGACCCAGCCCCCGTTGTTCTGGCCGAACCCCGAGCGGATGAACCCCGGATGCAGGGCGTTCACGGTGACGCCGGTTCCCGTAAAGCGTCGCGCGAATTCCCGGGTCAACAGGATCAGTTCAAGCTTCGAGCGGCCGTAGGCCCGGAAGCCGCTGAAGGCGCGGGCCCCCTGCAGGTCCTGCAGGTCGACCACGTTCCCGCCGTGGGCCGCGGACGCGACGTTGATGACCCGCGCGGGGGAGGAGCTCTTGAGCCGGTCGGCGAGCAGGGTCATCAAGGCGAGGGGAGCGAGGACGTTCAAGGCGAAGGTCCGTTCGATCCCGTCGCTCGTGACCTCGCGGCGGGCGAAGTAGGCCCCCGCGTTGTTGATCAGGACATGGATGGCCGGGTACCGTGCGTGCAGCTGGTCCGAGAGCGACGCCCAGGAGCCGCGAAGCGCGAGGTCCGTGACGCCGATGCCGTCCACCGCGGGGTTCCCGCTCGCACGAGCGACCTCCGCGGCGATCGCACGGATCCGATCGTCGCCCCGACCGACCATAACCGTGTGGGCTCCCCGGGCCGCCAGCCCTCGGGCGGTCTCCAGCCCGATACCCGAGCTGGCCCCCGTGATAACGACGACGCGACCCTGCATAGAGGACGGAGTGGCCATGGCCGAGGGTGGGAGGAAGGCGTAGGGTGATTTGGCGTTTCCCGCGGGGAAGGGAATCGCGGTAGGGCTCAGGTCAGTCGGTATTCCCGTCGGCGCGAGTCGTGGAGCGAGATGGACTCCTGCACGAGCCCCTGCTGCCTGAGGGACTCGAGCGCGCTCTGGACGGTCCGGCGTGGCAGCCGGGACATCTGGGCGAGCTGGGACTGGTCGAGTCCGCGATAGGTCTGGAGAAGGAAGTAGAGGAACTTGGCCGCCGGAGGTCCCTTGACCGACTTCGACGTGCGGATCGTCCCGAAGGTCTCCCCCCGTAGGCCCAGGCGCTCGGAGGCGAGCGGGGCCACGGAGTTGAGCGCTACGTTACCGAGGTTGACGTCCGCCCCGAGCTCCCGCAGCAGTTGGACCTGCTGGCTTTCCATGGGGGCCTCGAAGATCAGCTCCTCTCTCGGGTGTTCGGCGAGGATGGACCGGACCCAATCCCACTTGATCGCCCCGTCGCTATCGTAGATGCCCACCCCACGGCCGGACTCGCGACTCTCGATGATCACCTTGCGCGGGTTGAGGGTCCGGGCGTGGGCGATCTGCAGGATCGTCTCCTTGAGGGAGAGCTGGTGCTGGGTGTCCTTCTTGCCGACCTCGATGAAATAGGGAAGGCCGCGCTCACGGACCGCATCTGCGAGCCGCGCGATCTGGGTGGGGGCCAGCTCCAGGATGCCGCTCGAGATCTCGATGAGGTCGAATCCGAGCCCTCGGGCCTCGTCCAAGAACGTCGAAACTCGATTCTGGGCGTAGGCGTACTCCAGGAGGGTCCCTCCCGTGGAGACCTCGATGCCCTCCTCCTGGTACAGCTTGATCCGGGCGCGCACGCGGTCCCGGGGAAGCAAGAGCGGGAGGCCCCAGCCGATCTTCGCGACGTCGATGTACGGCGCGAGGTCGGCGATCTCCTCGGAGGTGACGAGGTTCAGTCGGTCCAGGACGTGAGTGACCGAGGTCGACCGCGGCCGCTGGACTCGCGGCGCTTCCGGGGGAAAGAACGACGTTTTACCCCGAGTGGACGCAATAGCTGCCGACATAGCCACCTGCTGAGAGCAGGAAACGCGTAATGTAGGCGGGGTCAAGGGTAATAAAACCCGCTTATCCGCCAAGTCGGGGCGTGCCGGCCCAGCTCCCGAACTAGCCCTGGCCCTTGCTCGGGGAGCCTGGCCATCCCTCGGGCGGGCGAGCCTCCGAGACCTAGCGCCTCTTGAGGGGAGACCCGAACTGCGACGGCTACCCCAGCCGCGGGTGGGTCGCGTCCCGCTGGTCAGACCCCGGGACGGGAGGGGAAGGCCTCTCCTCGGAGACCTTTCGGGAGGGGCAGCCCGAAATAGGAGTAGATGGAGGGTCCGATCGAGCGGATCGGTCGAGCTGGAACCTCCCGTCCGACCGGGGAGGCCGGGTCCCAGAACGAGAACACTCCCTCGAAGGAGTGGACAGCGTCGTCCGGCCCGGTGTCGTTCTCGGAGGTGAACCAAGCGCCGTGGCCGATCGTTCCCGCCGAGCGCCACTTGAGGTCTCCGAAGTAGGCCATCAGGTCGGGTGGATCACCGAGGACTTCGTCGTAGACCTCCGAGGGAGCGAAGAGGCGAACGCCGAGCGGGGCTCCGTCCGGTCGGCGGACCCCCGCGAGGTCCGCTCGGAGCCGCTCGACCACACGGTCCCGGTCGGAGGGGGCGATCGTTCCGCTGGGCTCCCGCCCCTCCAGGTTTAGGGAGAGTCGGGCATAGTAGCCCCCGGCGCCCCACACCTGGGTGTGCGCCCAGTCTACGTCCGCCTCCTCGAGCGGGAGCCCTGGGCGGGCGGGAGGACTGGCAAGGCGCAGGTAGCCGTGGTCGATCAACCACTCATTGATGCAGAAACAGCCCTGCATCGCCTGGCTGCCGTGGTCCGACACGATCAGGACCGGTACACTCCCGCCGAGCATGTCGAGGAATCTGCCGACCTCGGCGTCCAGGAGGGAGTAGAATTCGCCGGCCACCTTTTCGAGCTGTGGGTCGGCGACGTGCCGCGGATGGTCCTTGTCGAAATACTTCCAGAAGGCGTGATGAAGGCGGTCCGGGCCGATGTCGTGTACCGCGAAGAAGTTCCAGGCCTCCTTCCCCCAGAGGTGGCGGACGACCCTCCATCGACGGCGGGTCATCTCCAGAAGGCTCCGGGCCACGTCCAGACGGTCCTCCACACGGAACTGGACGTCGAAGAAAGGCCCTCCTGCCACCTGGCTCAGTTCGGGAACCAGCGAGGATGGGTTGGCCCAGTCGCGGGCGCGATCCGGGGTGAGGAAGTCGGACACGTATACCCCGTTGACCGTGGGCGGAGGGTATCCGGGCGGCATCCCCATGACGGCGACCCGCAGGCCGGCGCGCGACAGTGCCTCCCAGACCATCGGGCGTCGGGGGGTGGTCGAGGTGGGAGTGTACATCTGGTCGTAGGTTCCTGCACGCCGGTGCCGGAAGCCGTAGAGGCCGAGCGAGCCCGGATCGGCCCCCGAGAACATCACCGCCCAGGCCGGGACCGTGATCGGGGGGTCGCAGCTCACGAGCGTAGACCGAGTGGAGTGCGAGAGGAGCTCCTGGAGCCTGGGGGTCTCGGGACGGAAGCGCTCGAGCAGCGCCGGTGAGACCGAATCCAGTCCGATGACGACCAGTCGGGGGCGTTGCACCTTCGCCGGGACCCTTGCCGCAAGAAAGGGGTTGCGGAGGACGGGCCCAGTGCTCCCGCCCGGCCGCGGGGGCCTGCGAGGAGGGTCTGCGCCACGACCCAATGGCCCGGGGCGTCGGACGGTGAAATCCGGAGACGGGGAACGTGCAGCGCATGCTTCTAGTACCACATATGCATATGTCTATGTATGTCCTCGCGAAACATCGCCGTGCAGAAGGCGGTTTACGAGTCGCTGTTGCGAGAGAAGCGGCCGGGGGAGAGCTTCACGGGGCTCTTTCGCCGGCTCCTCGACCAGCGAGAGGGCCTCGAGGAGCTCCACGGGAGCTGGGAAGGGCGGCGTGCCCCACGCCCGAGGCGAGCCAAGCGTCGCGCCCAGCACGGCGAGGGCGGTCGACCGTGAAGGCACTGGACGCCTGGGTCCTGCTCGCCATTCTCGAAGGCGAGCCCTCCGCCAAGAGGCTCCTCCAGCATCTCCGAGGGGTGGAGGTGGCTACGACGGAGGTCTCCATGCTGGAGCTCTATCTCCTCGCGGACGTCGGTTCCGCCAGGGGGAGGTCGGCTCGGCGCGCCTCGCTCGAGCGGCTGCGTCGGAAGCTCACGGTGCTCCCGATCGACTCTCGGGCCGTCACGGAGGCCGCCCGTCGCGGGTCCGTGAGACTTCGAGGAGAGGAGCTCCTCCGTCTGTTGGAGTGGGGCGCCCTGGAGGCCTACGGCTGCGACGAGCTCTACACCCGCTCGAGGATCCTCCCGCCCGGCAAGTGGCGGTTCAACGTCAACAGGGTCGGGGCAAAGTAGCGTTAGTTAACATAATACCGATACAATCGATGCTAAGCTGCCTATTTCATGAAAACAGCAGGGTCGTGGCATCCGGTACGGACCCGACTCTCTGGCGATCCCAGTCAAGTGCGCGCCGGAGGGGGGGGTTTTTCGGCCAAACTCGTCCCCCCTTGGCCATTTCTATGATTTCGCTGCATTCGGATATATAATAACGTAAAATACGTAACTTAGGTCCTGATATCTCCAAACGCAGGGCTCGCGAGCCGTCAGCCTCCACTCGCTGCTCTGACGTGCGGGCGTATAACATGAGTTATACGCCGCTGGAACCCCCTTACTTTGCCCGTTAAGGGGGGGGTTGGGCGGCCAAACCGACCTAGCTCGACCCGGGGCCCCCCGATCGCGCCCGGCGCAGTCCGCCTTTCCAGAACGCCCAGACAGTACGTTTTTGCATATCAATTGATGGCGGAACGCTAGATGCAATAATGTAGTTCCTTGGGATGATTGAATACACTACACTTCCCCAGCCGACGCTCCGGCCCACGGGGAGCCTGCGACTTCCGGCGGAGTCCCACCGTGCTGGCTCACCCGATCCCCACGGGATGCGGCACGGGGGGAACCCGGCCCCAACCGATGAGCCCCGGCGTCATATGTGCATATGAATATGCATATGAGCGGGAGGAGATCACTGAGGTTCGCGCCAGCTGTCTAGGATCTCGCGCAGCGTATCCTCGAACGGGATCCGAGGCGACCACCCGAGGTGCTGGAGTCGGGAGACGTCGGCCAAGTGGACCGGCTCGTCCACGATCCGGATCTTCTCGGCGGCGGTCTGCACGGAGATGGGGACCCGGGCGAACGACAGGAGCGTGCGCAGGTTGTCCTGAACGAGACGCGGCACCCCGCTCGCTATGTTGTAGGCCTCGCCGGGCTCACCCCGTTCCACCACGGTGACCATCGCCCGGACCGCGTCCCGGACGTCCTGGATGTCCCTGCGCTTGTCGAGGTTGCCCACTCGCAGCACCCGGGGCCCTGCCTGTCGCTCCAGGGTGGCGATCTGGCTGGCGAAGTCGTTGGTCGAGTCCCCTCGCTTCCCCGGCCCGGTGGTCCCGAAGATGCGGTAACGGAATACCTGCGTCTCGAAGCTCCGAAAGTACTGGTAGCAGAGAAGGTCCGCGCCGGCCTTGCTCGAGGCGTACGGGCTCGTGGGTCGAAGGGGCGAGTCCTCTGGAGTCGGAACCTTGGGAGGGTCGCCGTACTCCGTTCCGCTCCCAGCGAAGGCGAAGTCGGTTTTGGGGAAGTGGTGCCGGAGCTCTTCCAATAGGTGGAGGGTTCCTGTGAGGTTGACGGCAAACGTGCCGGCCGGGTCCTCCCACGAAGGGATGACGAAGGCCTGACCCGCGAAGTGGTAGATCACGTCGGGACGGGACTCCGCCATCACCCGCCCAACCTGGAGCGGGTCGGTGACGTCCAACGGAACGTGTTTCACACCGGGGACCGGGGCCGGCTGCCCCGGGGTAGCCCGGGGGAGGTAGGTCGCCGTGACCTCGTCGCCTTGAGCCGCCAGGTGGGTCGCCATGTAGGAACCTAGGAATCCGGTCCCACCGGTCACCAGAGCGCGCACGACGACTCCCCGGAGCCCCTTGGATGGACTGGAGCACTTTAGCCTGCCGCAATACCCGGAGGGATTAGCCCTTCAGGTAGGCGGCGTCCTCGACGTCCAGGTCGCTGAGCACCCGGCGGATCACCGGCCCCTGGGGGATAAGGAACGGGATCACGCTGACCTTCAACTTTCCCCGGCTTTCAATCCGCGTGCCTCCGGGGACTTCGGAGTAGCGGTTTTCGAGCCACGTGCCCTCGGCCCAAGGGCCGTCGCTCTCAAGGATCTCCCACCGGAACATTTCCGGAGGCTGGCTCGTGAGCCTCCAAGTGGACCTCCGGAGTTCGCCGCGCACGTCGATGGTCCGCAGCACTACGGTCTCGTCAGCGCGCGTGCTCTCGACTTCCTGGTTCCGGACCAGCGGGTGGATCCGCCCGATCTGCGCGGGGTCGCGATGGGCTTCGATGAGCTGCCAGATGCGTTGCCGCGGGAACGGAAGCATGGCTTCGTCGTGATAATCCACCATCCGACAACCCCCCCCACGGCAGGCCCGCCGGAGCGATTAAGCCTGGCTGGCGGGACGCGCGCAGAAGAAAGGGAAGGAAAGGGTTGCAACCGTTGAACCGGGGCTCCCGCTCAGCTCGTCCCGCCCCCGGTCTTGGGCGGCTCCTGGTCGCCCTCCTTCCAGGACTGAACCGGTGCGTTCTGGGCCGGCGCGGGCTTTGCCGAGCCGCCGCGGCCGCGCATGAGCAGGGCCACGACCAGCCCTCCGATGACCAGCCCGATGATGAGGCCGATGATCGCCCACTCGGTGCTGGTCAGGCCGCTGCTGCCGGACGACGTCGAAGAGCCGGTGGTCGCGAAGGCGATCGTGACGGTCGCCCCCGTGCTGGTCAGCGAGACCGTGCCGCCCGTAGGGGTCGCGGAGTATCCGCTGACCGACTCGACCGCGTAGGTGTAGCTGCCGACCACACCCGTCACGCTGATCGAGGAGGTAGAGGACGAGTAGGGCTGGCCGTTGACCATGAGCGACCAGCTCGTCCCGCTCGGGAGCCCCGACTCGGTGAAGGTGATCGTGTACGTCGGCGGCGGAGTGGGCACTGCCGTGAACGTCACCGAGACCGACTGGTCCGAGGTGCTGATGTCCACGGTCCCGCCGTCCGGAGAGGCGGTGTACCCGGTAACCGCTTCCACCGAGTAGGTGTACGTCCCTGTGGCCAGGGCGGTCACGTTGATCGTGCTGGTGGTCGACGTGTACGACGCCCCGTTGACGGTCACCGTCCAGCTCGTCCCGCTCGGTAGGCCGGACTCGCTGAACGCGAGCGCGTAGGTCGGGGGCGGCGGCAGCGCCGTGTAGGTCACCGAGACGCCGACGTTGGCGTTCGTGACCTTCACGCTCCCGCCGGAGGGGGTGGCGTAGCCGAGGACCGCGCCCACCGTGTAGCTGTAGGTTCCGGCGGGCTCGACAAACGCGACGGTCGTCGTGCCCGAGAACTCCGTCAGTCCGTTGAGGGTGATCGACCAGACCGCGCCGCTCGCGAGACCAGCCTCGGTGAACGTCACCGTGTAGGTCTTCGGGGGGATCGCGGCGTACGTCACCGCCACGAAGACGAAGGCGTTGTCCAGCGTCACGTTCCCCGCGCCGTTGGACGTCACGGAATATCCCGCCACGCCCCCGACCGAGTAGTTGTACTCCCCGTTGGTCGCGAAGAACCCGATGCTCGAGGTCGTGGACGAGTTGACCTCGGAGTCCAGGAGCACGGGCCAACTGGTGCCCGCCGGCAGGCCCGTCTCCGTGAAGACGATCGAGTAGACAAGCGGGTAGAAGTCCCCGCCATCGTAGATCTGGGGGAGCAGAATCCCTTGCTCGAATTCGTCGTACGGGAGGATCCCCATCGGGTTGTAGGCGTTGCCGTAGTCCCACCAGTAGTTCCCGCCCTGGGTCGCGTTGCCGATGATCGTCCCCGTCAGCGGGAAGTCCGGCCAGTTGGGGGCGAAGTTGACGGTCGCAGCCGGGGTGGGGGGGATGTTCCAGGTGTTCGTCCAGAAGTCGAGGTTGCCCGTGTACAGGTTGAACGGCGGTTCCGACGCGGTCACGCTCGTGAAGAAGGCGTTGTTGTAGATCGTGTCGCCGCCCTCGGCGGCCTGAAGCCCGAGGCTGAGGTTGAGCGGGCAGACGGGAGGGGAGAGCGAACACGCAGCGAACGTGGGGATCGGCACCATGACGAACGTGTTGCCCCAGACCGTGTTGTTCGTTCCGAGCGACAGGGAGAGACCGGCGGTCATGGTCAGGAACGTGTCGTTCGCGATCAGGACGTTCGTCGCGTTCCACTCGAGGACGCTGAAGGTGCCGTAGTAGTTCGCATCAAAGCCGTAGCCGATCCCGTAGTACAGGTAGTCCGTGAACCAGCCGCTGATCTGGGTCGAGTTCACGAGCGAGATGTTGCTCGCGTCATAGAACGTGTAGCCCAGGTCGTTGGTGGACGGGAAGTAGAGGTACGGCGAGCCGGTCTCGAGGGCCGGCATCCCCGAGAACGAGACCGACGCGTCGGTGCCCCAGACCAGGACGCCCGTAAACACCGGGAAGGTGTAGTCGTTGAACAGGCCGAACACGCTCGGGAACAGGTACGTCTGCGTGTTGTTGATCTGGTAGGGACTGTTCGGCGTTCCCGAACCGCCCGACGACAACGGGGCGAACTGGCTGTTCTCCCAGAAGTAGAGCGGCGTGTAGATCCCCAACGAGGCGTCCGGGGTCAACGACCCGGAGATCAGGACCGGCGAGGACGCTACGACGAACGAGAGGTCGGCCTCGTCGAAGTAGCTCAGTGCGATGGTCACGTTGTAGTTGCCGGGCGCGAGCCAGAACGTGCCCCCGCCGAGCTCCTGCGGGGCCCAGTAGGGGTCGCCCTCGTAGGTGAAGTTGCTCGTCCAGTTCGGGGCGACGAAGTAGAACGCGTTCGTCGGGGTGACGTCGAACGTCACCGGCTCGAGGCCCGCGGCGCCCGTGGCGTTCCACAACCCGTCCAGGATCGATGGCCCCGTGGTGAGGACACCGTACGGAGCGCCGGTGGTGGTGTTGTTCTCCCAACCGACGTAGCCGCCGGTCACGGTCTCCCCGGTCTCCCCACCGTAGGAGTAGGCCGCGGGAACGCTCTGGTAGGAACCGGTGGTCGAGTTCCAGTACTGCAGGGTCAAGTTGGCGTAGGCCGCAAACAGGTCCGCGGTCGACCCGCCGCCGGGGCCACCCAGGATGACCTCGAAGTCGTTGGTCAGTCCGATCGGGTTATAGTTCTCCCCGTCCGCGGTATAGTTCGACGGGGCGGCCGCCGTCGAGTTGAAGGTGACCGCGTCGTAGGCGTAGACCCCCGAGACCCCGGGCGAGCTGGGGTCCGAGAGCGAGATCGTAAAGTTGACCGCGTTGCGGCCGCCGACCAGCGAGTTGTTCATCCACAACCCGAGGTTGAACGGGTAGACCACGTTCGATATGACGTCCTCCGAGTAGTAGTACCCGAGGGCGCCGTAGTCGGAGAAGTCGTCGACCGCCCCGTCGGCGAGCGTTGTCGAATAGAAAGCGTTCGACGAGAGGGCTCCACCGGAGAAGTTCCAGACGTTGGTGACGAGGTACATGACGTGGAGCTGGGCGTAGTACTCCACCACGTTCTGGGTCCAGAAGGAGTAGGTCGAGTTGCCGAACAGGTTGATCGAGGTCGAGACGGCGTTGACCTGGACGCCGTAGGCGTCCGGAGAGCTCGAGAACGGATAGGCCGGTAGAACGCCTGTCGCGTTCGGGTCGAACGTTGCATACAGGCTCGATGCGTTCAGGATGGTCGCCACGACGCTTCCGTTGCCGTTGGGGTTGGCGGAGAGGCCGTAGTACGCGAGGCCGATCGGAGCGGGCGAGTATTGCCCATAGAGTGGGGTGACCTGGCCGGTTCGGGCCGCCTGCGCGAGTTCGGTCGGTGTGGCGCCCGCGCGAGGAACGAAGACGTCCCGGCTCGGAACGCCGGCCGCCGCGCTCGCGGCGAGGGCGTTATCGGCCATCGCGCTCGCCGAGACCGTGGACGAAGGAACGGTAAGGGGGGAGGGCTGCGTGGGCAGGGTTCGTGCCGGAGGGCTGGTCGAACCGGCGCCCCCCGTGGGTCGCGCGGCGGTGGAGCCCACGGCAGCCGGCGCTCCATGACCCGCAGGGGACGGGGCCGCCACGAGGATGAGCCCCATTGCGGAGATTACCATGATCAGCACAATCGCCAAGACGCCCGCCAAGTTCGTGTGTCGGCTAGACATGGTCCTCGAGTCGAACTAGCCTCGATATTTAACTACCATGCAATTTCCGACGCGACGGAAGGCCCGGTGAGTCCCGAACCTGCGCGAATTGCGGGACGAGGGTGACGCGCACGCACCACTTCCGCGCGACTCTCGGTCGGAGCTGGTGCCGTCGCCTCCCACCCTTCCGAGCTCTCCGTCCGAGGGAGTGGGACCGAGACGACCGGTGCTCCTCTCCATGAGACGGCCTGGTCCGCCGTCACCGCCTAATCTACCTCGAGCGCGCGTCGCAATCGTCCCTGCGGGAGATTGGAAAGTAACCTGGGGAAAGGGTTGGACCTTCTCGACTGGGCCGTCACTAGGTGGACCCCTGGTCGTCCGGAGGAGTCTCGGCCGACCCCTCCTGCGGGGACTCCTGGCCCTCTTCCCAGGACTGGGCCGGCTCCTGTTCTGGCTGCTCGTACTCTGCCGGGGGCCCTCGGCCGCCGCGGCCTCGCATGATCAGCGCCACGACGAGCGCGCCGATGACCAGCCCGATCACGAGGCCGATGATCGTCCAGTCGGTCGTCGAGAGGCCGCTGCTCGAGGTCGAGCTCGGGGAGGCGAACGCGATCGGCACCGACTGGTCGCCGGTCGTGAGCGTCACCGTGCCGGCCCCGGGGGTCGCCGTGTAGCCGCTGACCGCCCCGACGCTGTAGGTGTAGCCGCCGGCGCCGCCGCTCACCTGGATCGTCGCGGTGCTCTCCGTGTAGACCTCGCCGTTGACGGTCACCGACCAGCTCGTCCCGCTGGGTAGGCCGGTCTCGGTGAAGGTGATCGTGTAGGTCGTCGGGGTCGTGACCGGCGTGAAGGTCACCGCCACGGTCTGGTCGCCCGACGTCACGTCTTCCGTTCCGCTCACCGGGGAGACCGAGTAACCCGAGACCGCGCTCACCGTGTAGGTGTACGTCCCGTTCAACCCGGAGACGGCGATCGAGCCGGCCGTGGAGGTATAGGTGACCCCGTTGACCGTCACGGACCAGGTTGTCCCGCTGGTGAGGCCGCTCTGGG
Organism: Thermoplasmata archaeon; assembly: GCA_035501555.1. Classification (GTDB taxonomy): domain Archaea; phylum Thermoplasmatota; class Thermoplasmata; order Lutacidiplasmatales; family UBA184; genus Lutacidiplasma. The sequence goes on from DATJWA010000019.1 coordinate 16,165, forward strand.
TGAACGTCAACGTGTACGTCGCGGGCGCCGGCAGGGCGGTGTAGGTCAAGGAGACACCCACGGAAGCGTCGGTCACCATCACGCTACCCCCGACCGGGGCGGTATAGCCCGTGACCGCCCCGACCGTGTAGGTGAAGGAGCCCGGCGCCTCCGAAAAGACGACCGTCGTCGTGCCCGAATACTCGGTCACCCCGTTCAGGGTGACCGACCAAACCGTGCCCGTCGCCAGCCCCGACTCGGTGAAGGTCACCGAGTACGTGGTCGCGGGGAGTGCGACATACGTCACTCCCACGTTCACGGCGGCGTTCGAGACCGTCACGCTTCCCGAGGCGGGGCTCGAGACCCCGTAGCCGGAGACCGAGCCGACCGAGTAGCTGTAGGTGCCCGCAGTCTCCTCGAAGACGATGCTGCTGCCGGTCGACGTCTCGGGGACGCCGCCCAGGATGACCGACCAGCTGGTGCCGGTCGGCAGCCCGCTCTCCGTGAACGTGACGGCGTAGACGGGGATCGCCGTGAAGGTCACGTCGACCGTCGCGCCGCTCGAGGTCACCGTGACCGAGCCGCTGGGCGTTTCGGTCGTGTAGCCCGCGGCGTCCACCGACCAGCCGTAGGTACCCGCGCCAATGCTGAACACGATCGTCGAGCCGGTGCTCGTGAGCGTGACGCCGTTGAGCGTCGCGTTCCAGGATGCGCCGGTCGCCAAGCCGGTCTCCGAGAACGTTACCGTCTCGGGCGTGGGCGAGAACGCGAGCTGGATGATCTGGTCCGCCCCCGTATAGTCGACGGTCCCGGAGTTCGGCGTCACCACGTAGCCGGTGGGGGGGGTCACGAGATAGCTCAGGAGCGGGTCCCCCAGCACCCAGGACGGGATGATGACCAGGGACGCCGTCGCGGAGTAGGTGACCCCGTCCAGCGTGAGCCCCCAGGCCCCGCCGCTCGGCAGGCCGGTCCCCTCGAAGAGGAGCCAGCTGAACTCGGCGAACGCCGCAAGGGGCGCCGTGTCCGAGACGGTGGCGTTGATCACGTACGGACCGCTCTCCGCGTTCCAGTCGGACCAGTAGTTCCCGACCTGGGAGCCGCCGAGCCCCGGCATCGTGAAGAGGGCGCTCACACCATCGGCGAGACCCGCCTGCACGCTGGCCGCACTGTAGACCCCGTCGACCGAGGCCCCGTTGTTGGCGACGAAGTTGTTCTCGACGACGAGCGCGTTGGTTCCCCCGTCAAGCCAGATCCCGTAGCCGGCCGAGCCCTCGACCGTGCACAGCAGGACCAGGAGGTTGGCGGTGTCGCTCGCCCAGATCCCGACCTGGTCGCCGTAGAGGAAGTCGGCGATGAGAGTGGCGTTCTGGGTGCCGTTGAGGGCGATCCCCCAGACCCCGTTCCACTCGCTGACCTGCTGCACCCGGACGTAGTTCGAGTCGTTCGACACGACCGCATAGTTGTAGTCGACCGAAGTCCCGTCGAGGATGGTGATGTTCTCGTCGAGCAGGTCGGAGACCGCCGAGGTCGCGAAGGGGCCGAACCCGAAGGCGGTGTAGAAGTAGTTGGAGGAGAGCGCGGTTTCGGTAGCGTTGAAGTTGGTGACGTTCACCCACGCGTCCTCCTCGAGAACCACGCCCGCCGAACCCGACCCGATGCTGGTGTTCTCGACGAGGCCGAACAGCGTGTCGAGCACGCCGACCCCGACGGAACCGTTCGTGGCCGACACGTTGGAGACGGTCACGCTCTCGGCGTCCTCGACGAGCGCGCCGACCGTCGAGTTGTTCGCGGACACGCCGGTCACCGTGAAGTCCAGGATCTCCTCGGCCAACAGTCCGTACACCGCTCCCGCGTAGGCGGAGACGTTCGATACCGCTCCGAGCTCGTCGTCGAACACCACTAGGCCGACGGCCGAGGGTCCCCAAGCCTCCACACCCGAGATCGTGGGGAGGAGGGAATTGTAGACTTCCACCCCCGTCGACTGGTTGGTGTCGAAGTTCGCAAAGCTGGTCTCGTAGGCGTCGTCAACGATGCCTCCCGTCGCGCCGCCGGAGAGTGTCACGTCCGTGAACTCGTCGCCCGACAGCACGTCGGCCGAGATCCCATACGCGCCCGAGGTCACATTGACCGAGTTGACATCGGAATCGTAGAACTCGTAGAGGTAGAGGGCTTCGCTGAAGGTGGAGGCCGATACGTGGTCGACCTCGCTCGCCACCGCCTGGTCGAAGTAGCCCCCGAGACTGCCGTTGGTCGCCGTAAGACCGTCCAGGATGCCGAGGAAGGTGCCCTCGTAGATCGCACCGTACGATGGGACCCCGCCGATGTCGGTCCCGTTGGTCGAGATGTCGACAGCGGTCACGTTCCCGGTGTCGAGGGCCACGAAGGCGTTCGCGCCGCTCTGCGAGGAGATGTTGTCCAGGGTAGGCGCGTAGCTGTACATCACGTCCACGCCGAAGTCATCCTGGCTGTTCACGATGTTCGAGGCGACCGAGTAGAAGGTGCCGTAGAACTCGACCGCCTGGATGGGATAGCTACCAAAGCCGGTCGCGTAGGCCAGGCTCTGGTTGCCGGAGGTCGTTACGTTGGTGACGGTGAAGCCACCGAGTCCGAAATTGAAGTAGTATCCCTGGGAGTACCATGGGAGGTCGAGGGTCTGGCTGTAGACGTCCGTGTAGTTGAAGCTGGTCGGGCCCTGGGTGAAGTCGTTCACCGTGACCCCGAAGCTCAGGTTGTGGGCCGCGAACAGCACGAAGCTCGGGTAGTCCCAGTCGTTCAGCCGCAGGAAGGGCGAAGCGAGCGTTGAGACCGTGTCGTTGATCCAGAGGTTCCCGGCCAGAACCTTGACACCCGAGAGCCCGGAGGAGCCGAACGCGAAGGCTTGGCCGATGGTGTTGAGGTAGACCGGAGTGTCGATGACCGAGGTGTCCGCGGTGAGCGCGAAGGTGCTGGACCCGTTGCCCGACAAGCAGTCAACGCCCGAGTCGAACCCGTTGGCGAAGACCTCCACGCACCAGCCGTTCCCACCGGGCAGCCAGGGAAGCAGGCCCGAGATGGTTCCGGTGGACGCCGCGGGCCAGTACGACCAGTTCTGGGCTCCCGCGTCGTAGGCGGTGAGGTTCTCGGCAAACGCGAAGCTGTAGTTCGGCAGGCCCGAGACCCCGGTCACGGTCTGCGTCACCGCCGGCACCGCAGGCCCGAAGAGGCTGTTCGTCGTGTTCCAGAGCCCGTAGAGCGACGAGGGGCCCTGCCTCAACGTCTCGGTCGCACCGGCGTACGTCGCCGAGACACCGATCGAAGTCTCTCCGGTGTCCGCTCCGTAGTCGTAGGCCGACGGGATGTTGACGTAGTCGCCAGACCCGTTCACGTACTGGAGCTGCGTAGTCGCGTCCATCTCCTGGATGACCGCGTTGGAACCCCCGCCGTTGCCGCCGAGGATGATCTCGGCGTCGTAAGTGAGGTAGCCGAGCGGGTTGTAGTTGTACCCGTTCACCTGGAACTGCGGGGTGTTGACGACCGCTCCGTTCCAGGTGACCTCGTCAAAGTACCCACCGACCGACGCGGTGGCGTTCGTTAGGAGATAGCCAAATGTCACGAGGGGGATGTCCTCTACCCCGTCGAAGTACGAGGTGACGTTGTTGTAGAGGGTGATCGTAAAGGGGTAGCTGACGGTGTACGTCGGGCCGTACACGTAGTAGAAGCACCCGTCCTGCTGGCCCTCGTAGCTCAGCAGCGTCCCGGTCTCCAGGCACCCCGCTGGGCTCGAGAAGTTCCAGATGTTGTCCTCGAACTGAAGCTCGGTGCCGTTGAAGTGGACGACGTTCTGGATCCAGAACGAGCCGTTGTCGGCCCCGGGGTACGAGGTGTTGTCGGTGACCGTGTTGAGCTGGAAGGTCATCCAGTCCGGAGCCACTTCCCACGCCGAGTAGCCCGGGTTGTAATCCTGGAAGGAGTCGATGGTCATGGTCGCGGCGAAGCTGGAGGTGTTGTACTCGTAGGGACCGCTGGCGCCCTCTCCGATGTCCGCGAGCCCCATGGGAGCGGGGGTCGTGGCGTAGGAGGGGCCGGTGATGGGTCCGTCGGGGTGGATCGGAGCCCCGGGCGTCGGGGAGCGAGGGAAAAGTGCGGCGGACCGGTTCACTTGGCCCGCAGCGATGCTGTGCTCGACCTGAGAAATCCCGTAGGGAAGGGTCGTGGAGGTCGCCGGACCGCCCACGGAGGCGGATGCGGGTCCGTTTTCGGGGGAGCGGGAGGAGAGGGGGGATGGAGCGACGTCCTTGCCGGAGCCGGCGAGTAGGGAAGGCCCGCTGCCGCCTGTGAGTGATGCAGCGGTACTGTGGACCGCCGACGGCAACGACCCGTCGGACGGACCCGGTCGCGCCCCCAAGAGCCCGGAGAGGAGCCCCATCGAGGAGACCAGCATGATCAGCGTGACGAGCGCGGCACCCAACAGAATAGACCGTCGGCTAGACATGGTCGGCCCGCGAACTGGAGTCGATATTTAAATTCCGTCCGAGGACCGGAACTGCGCTCATCCCCGCGCGTTCTAGGCGGGGTCGGGGCGCGGCCTCGTCACACGCGACACGCGCAACTTCTGCTTCGACGCAGGTCGGAGGGTCGGCGGCCGTGGTTCGGTCGGTCGGGCGCCTTGTCCGGGTGGACCTCGCCCGCTCACGTCGTACTCTCGAGGCACGACTGCCCGCCGTGGCACGGCTTAGCGGGAGCGTTTCGGAGCCGACCGGTCAAGCCGCACAGCGGCCCGGATCACAGCGAGGACCGCGACGGACCGGGCCTCGCTCCGGGTACGGATCTTGAGGTGGCGGAGGTTCTTCCCCGTTCCTTCGAGGACCGGGTGACTCGGTGCGAGAGTCGCGCCGCGCCAGAACTCGACCCCGACGTGTTTCGAGAAGGCCCCGATGCAGAGGATCAGGTCGGTCCCGGCGTACCAGTCGTTCCCCCACTTGCGTTCGGTACGCAGGGCGGGGCCGACCGCCCGCACGGCTCGATGAAGCTCTCGCTCGACCTCCCCGAGGCCCTCCGCGCCCGGGGGGGCTCGCCGCCTCGTGCGCCGCGACGGGCGATCGGCACTAGACGGTCTCGGCATCAGTCCCGATCGCCCTCCTCCTGCGGGTGCTGACCGCGAACGCGAGGGGAACGAACCACATGATGATCCGTAGAGGTTCTTGGAAAGCGCCGATGGTCACGACCGTGGTACCGAACACGGGGGCCACGCTGAGCAGGAACACCCCGGCCGAGACGAACCGGAGCAACGACTCCCGACGGAAGGACGCGCGCACCTTGGGGTCCAACCGGATCTTGAGGTCCACCGCTAGGGTGCCCGCGAAGCTCGCGAGCACGGCCATCATCGTCCCGAGGTCGACGGCGTAGACCTGGCTGACGAAGAGGAAGAACGGGCTCGAGTTGCTGGGCGACTTCAGGAGGATGAAGAGGAACGGCTCGAGCGAGACGGTGAACAGGAGCACGGTGTTGAGGGTGACCGTCCGTTGCTCGTTGATCGGCATCACGGACATGATCCGGGTATAGTCGAACCAGACCGAGATCAGGATCAGGAACGTGAACGCGAAGGTGCCGATGTCCTGGATGAGCGCACCCTCGTTCGTCGGGAGGCTCGAGACCAGCGCCAGCGAGCCGACGGAGAGCGCCAGCCCGAAGATGAGGTCGGACAGGCTCTCGATCCTCGGCCGGGGACGCAGGGGTGGCTCGGGGGCCTTCTCGGGGGAATTCTCGGGCACGGCTGGTTCGTCTCCCTAGCCGCCTCGATACTTGACGCGACCGGTGCCGGCGTCGCCGCCGGTCGGCGAGGGGCCCCGGCTCGCGCCCGAGCCCGACCACGGGTCCGCCGTGCCGAGCCCCCCCAACGTTGGATGACGAACTCCGGCGCTCCGAGGGTGCAAGGATTTAACGGAGCGCTCGTTAGAGCCCAGTTGAGGTGCCTCGGGGATCCCCGTATGATGGCAGCGGACGGTCGCAAGGTCTGGATGGATGGCCGACTGGTCGACTTCGCGGACGCCCGCGTCCATGTGCTCAACCACACCCTCCACTACGGGGTGGGGGTCTTCGAAGGAATCCGCGCGTATCCGACGCGTCAAGGAGGCGCGATCTTCCGGCTAGCTGAGCACGTCAGCCGGCTGATCACCTCGGCCCGCATGTACCACATGGAGATTCCCTACACCTCGGAGCAGATCGAAAAGGCGATCGTCGACACCCAGGCGGCCAACGACATCCTTCCCTCGTACATCCGGCCGATCGTCTACCGGGGAGAGCCGTCGCTGGGCGTGAAGAACCTCGCGGGGAAGGTCTCGCTGTCGGTCGCGGCGATCCCTGCGAAGAAGTACCTCGGGGAAGGTTCGGAGAGCGGAGTGCGGGCGAAGATCTCGCCCTTCCGCAAGCCGCACTCGGACGCCCTGCCGACCTTCGCCAAGACCTCCGGAAACTACATCTCGAGCTATCTCGCCGGTGTCGATGCGCTGAAGGACGGTTACGAGGAAGCGATCCTGCTCGACCAGAACGGCTACGTTTCCGAGGGGACCGGCGAGAACATCTTCCTCGTCCGGGACGAGAAGGTCTACACCCCCGGCCTCGAGTCGGACATCCTGCTCGGGATCACGCGCAAGTCGATCCTCCAGATCGCCTCCGACCTCGGCTACCCCGTGGTGGAGAAGCTGATCTCCGTGAACGAGCTGCTCACCGCGGACGAGGCGTTCTTCACCGGCACGTACGCCGAGATCGCCCCGATCAAGGAGATCAGTCACTTCGCCATCGGCAAGCAAGCCCCGGGTCCGGTCACCCGTGAGATCGTCGCCACGTTCCAGAAGGTCATCCACGGCGAGGACCCGAAGTACGCCCACTGGCTGACGCTCGTCCCACCGCTCGCTCAGCCGATGCCGCGGGCGCGCAAGTAGGCGGCCTATTCGTCGCGGTCCGCCGGCACGGCCGGCGGGGTCGGCGCGTGGCGACAGTTGTGCGCGTGCGGGTCGGGCCGCCACACGAGCTCCAGTCGGATCCCGTCGGGACCCCGGAGATACAGGGATCGGGAGTCCTCCCGTTCCTTCTCCCCCGTGATCACGACCCGAGAGCGCGCGACCCGACTCTTCAAGCCGGTCCATTCGCTGACGCGGAGTGCGATGTGGTCGAGACCGGTCGGTTTGTCGCCTTCCTTCGCATCGTGGAGTCCGAGCACCTGGTCCCCGAACAGCAGGTAGGTGTGGTCGTCCCCCGAGCCGATCACGTCCATGCCGAGCTGCTCCGTGAAGAAACGGACGAGCTTGGGTCGGTTGAGGACGCGGAAGTCGACGTGGTCGAACCCGACGATCCCGAAATCCCGCGGCGGCGCCTTCATTCCTTCCCCGTCGAAATACGTGCGGACGCCGGGGGGCACGCTCTCCCGCGTATAAGCCCGCACCCGGGCTTCCCCGGGCTAACGCGCGGTCTCTCTCGCCTGTCCGTGGGCGCCCGGTCACGCGAAGTGGGTTACGGTTAAGGCAAGTCGGGCCTGATGTCCACCCCGTATGTCCTCCCTCCGTGACCACGAGGTCGAGCTCGAGCACCTGGTGAACCGGCTCGCGCGTAGGACCTCGTTTGTCGAGGTCATGGCGGAGACATCGCGGGGCCAGCGGGTCCGCTTGGACCGTCAGCGCACGAACCCTTCCTCCGAGCCGCGATTCCAGGGGACGGCCGTCCGGGTGTGGGCCGGTACCCGCTGGGCCGAGTGCGCGACGTCCGACCTGAGCACCCGGGGGGTCGAGGCGGCCGCCGAAGGGCTCGAAGGGTCCCTGGGGCCGGACGCACTTCGCTCTCAGCCTCCCGGACCGTCGGCGACCACCGTCGCCTCGTCGGCCACCAACCCGGCTCGCCCGGTATCGGCGATGGGACTCGAGGAGCTGATCCGGCGCGCGACCGAGATCCGTGGGTGGGCGGCCCAGGTGCCCTCCATCCGGGAGACCCAGGTCAGCTTGGCGTGGAGTGACGAGGAGCGATTCTACCTCAATTCTGCCGGCGCGCGATGCGATCAAACGACCTCGCGGGTGCATGCGGGGGTCGTGGCGGTCGCGTTCGATGAGGGCAAGATCCAGCTGGACTTCCACGGGGAAGGGGGGATCGGCGGGGCCGAGATCCTGGAGCGCCTGACCGAGCCCAGGGTCCAGGAGGTCGCCGAGGGTGCCCGAGCCCTGCTGACGGCCGAGACCCCACCCACCGGGGAGACCACCGTGCTCCTCGACCCCGGGGTCGCTGGGATGTTCGCGCACGAATCGTTCGGCCACGGAACCGAAGCCGACCAGTTCGTGCGGGACCGTTCGTACCTGAAGCCGATCCTCGGGGAGCCGGTCGGCCCGGAGTTCCTGACGATTGTGGACAACGGGGCCTATCCGGGCGGGTGGGGCTCGATCTACTTCGACGACGAGGGGAACCCCGGGCAGCGGACGGTCCTCGTGGACCACGGTCGGTTTGTCGGTGCGCTCCACGACCGGGAGACCGCGGCCAAGCTCCACGCCCAGCCGACCGGCAACACCCGGCGCTCGGACTTCCTCAGCCGCCCGTTCGTCCGGATGACGAACACCTACGTCGAGCCGGGCGACTGGACCAAGGAGGAGCTCATCCAGGAGGCCGAGGAGGGGATCATCCTTGAGCGGGGAACGTCCGGAATCGAGGACCCGCTCGGCGGCCAGATGCAACTGAAGGTGCGCAAGGGCCACCGGATCGAGCACGGGAAGGTCACGGGGCTCGTCTCCTCCATGGCCCTGTCCGGCCGGGTCCTCGACTTTCTCCGAGCGATTCGGGGGGTAGGGGACGGGACGGAGTTCGAGATCGAGCCCGGGTTCTGCGGGAAGGGCCACTCCGACCCCATCCCGGCCGGGACGGGCGGGGCCTACCTCCTCTCTACCGCCGTGGTGGGGCCTGCATGAGCGCTCCGGCCGAGGACCCGCTCGCCTTCCGCGTGGCCGACCGACTGCGTTCCGAGGGGCCGTGGGAGGTCTTTGCCGAGCGATTGCACCGCTTCGAGGCGCACTACAACGGGCGTGAGCTGGAGGTGCTGCGCGGCCCTTTGACGGTCGAAGGCTACGGGGTGCGGGTATTCCGAACGCGGGGGGAGGTGACGGGCACCGGCTTCCAAGCCTCCACCGACTCTTCGTCCGCGGGGGTCTCCCAATCCGTTCGAGACGCCGAGGAGGTCGCCGCCCGATCCTCGTTCCCGACCCGCCACGTCGACCTCCCCATCGGCGGCCCGACGCGGGGCGCACCCGACGTCCTCGACACGGCGCTCTGGGATGCCCCGGAGGAGCGGCTGCAGGAGTACATGTCCGCCCTCCTGGCCCCGTTCGACGCCCTCCACGACGTGGTCCCGAGCTTCGGGTCGCTCCGGGCGACCCTCGCCGAGACCTCGGTCGCCAACTCGGCGGGTCTCCGGGCGCACTACTCGCACACCACGGTCGGGCTCGAGCTGGCCCTGAAGGCGTTCGGCGGACCGGAAGGCCGCCCGCCGGGGGAGTACTGGCTCAACGACGAGGTCCGCCGCCTGGACCCAACCCATGCCGGCGAACAGGTCCCCCAGTGGGCGCAGTTCGCAAGGGACGCCCGAGTCGCCGAGAGCCCCCCGACGGGGGACCTGGCCGTGGTCCTCCCCCCGGACGTACTCAGCGGGATCCTGCCCTCCGTACTGGGCTACCGGTTCAGTGGGCTCGCGCGGCTTCGAAAGATATCCCCCGCCGAAGGGTCGATGGTCGCGGCCCCCGGGGTCTCCCTGTACGACGACGGCACGATCCCCTGGGCCCCGGGGTCGGCTCCGGTGGACGACGAGGGAACCCCGACGGGGCGCCTCGCACTGGTCGAGAAAGGGGCGACCTCCCAATTGCTGTACGACCTCCTTCACGCGGGGGCGTTCGACCTGCCGGCTACCGGAAACGGTTTCAGGGGCGGCGCGGTCGTCGGGCGCGACTGGTTGAGGTTCTCGCACGACATCGGGCTCGGGCCGACCACGATCGCGCTACCGGCGGGCGACGCAGGCTCGGACACGGAGCTCGTGGAGACCGCCGGCGACGGGATCTGGCTTCAGCAGCTCGGATGGGCGGTCCCGGACGCGCTCTCCGGGGCGTTCGGAGGCGAGATGCGGATCGGCTACCGGATACGCAACGGCAAGCTGGCCGAGCCGCTCCGCGGCGGGACCGTGGGGGGCGTCGTCATGGCCCCTCCGGGAGAGCCGTCCCTGCTCGCCAACATCCGAGCCGTGGGCTCGCGGCCGGTGCTCGCGGAAGGCTACCACGGACCGAGCGTCCTCGTGAGGTCGCTCAGCGTCGCGGGTGCCTGAGCTCGGCTATTTGGGAAGCTGCAGCAGGATCGTCCGGCACGCGGCGCACCGCAGACCGGGCAGGTTGGCGGAGAACGTCCCTCCGAATCCCGTCGGGACGAGCACCTCGAGGCCTTTCGGGCGAAGCCGCGCGTTGGCGGTCTCGTGGGACCAGAAGAGCCCCGAGCCGTTCGTGCTCGATACGAAACCGGCTTCCAGGGGCCCTCCGCACGTCTTGCACGTGGCTCCGGACATCGCGACTTACCGGGGGACCCACTCCGACCGGGTATCTTTGGTTTGTGGCGGACGGAAGGGTGAGGGGAGGGTTCTTGGTTGGGAGAAGAAAACACGACCCCGGCGGGACCGGGTATCCCGCCGGGGTCAACAGCATCGTGATTCAGTGAGTTTCTCGTTCGTTGTCCTTCGTTCGAATGGAGCGCGACATCGACATCTCGGAGGGAAGCAGCCAGTTGGGCCACCCGGCGACCCGGAAGGCCTCCCCTCGAGGGATCGGGGCCATGGCCAGGAGGAGCTCGCGGGAGGGCACCAACGGGGCGCCTCGGATCGAGTCGGCGAGATAGCCCATCGGGGGGGCCCGTCCGCCGCGCAGCATCAGACGACCTCCGAGAGGTCAGGCGGGCGAAGCCAGGGGACCTCGAGCTGGCCCTGCTGGCGGGGGTGCTGGGAGGGGATCGCGACGCCGCCGAAGGCCACTGGCAGGTCGGACCGGGGGAGGGCGCCCTGGAGCTCTTCCAGCGGAGCATCCGGGTCGTTGACCGATCCGTCGAGCAGGCTGACGACCGCGAAATCCTTCACAACCAGGGCCGGGCAGGCGCCCGCCGTGCCGTGTTGGAAGCCGAACGGGTGGCTCTCATGAACCCCCCCGCAGGCTTTGCAGGAGTGGGTCTCCCCGAGCATCGTTCCGATGCCCCCGAGGTAGGCGCCGCTTTCCCGCGCTCGCGTCATTGCAGAGACTCATTGGGCGAATCCGGGTTATAAACCTCAAGCATTATTTTGTACAAAATAATTCTAAGTAGTACCCTCGCACTGAAGGTGGTCAGTGGCGGGCCAGACCTACCTCCCCATCGAGATCCTCGACTACGTGCAGACGCACGCTCCCCCCGAAGAGTCCCCGTTCGGGATCAACCAGCGGGAGCTCGCCGGCGCCCTGGGGTACCACCCTTCCTCGATGTCACGTCCTTTGGACGCCCTGGTCCGGGAGGGGCTCCTCAGCGAGCAGCGTCGCCGGGTCCGGGAGGGCCAGCGCAAGCAGCTCACCTACCGACTCACGGAGGCCGGACGGACCCGCCTTCGGCGGGAAACGAAAGAGGTTCCCATCCTCTCCGGGGAGATCCCGGCCCCTCCGCACCCGTTCCTGGGACGGAAGGAGGAGCTCCAGATGCTCGCGGACTTCGTCCGGGGAGGTACCGACGCCACGATCCTGGTCGACGGACCCCCCGGGATGGGGAAGACCGCCCTCGTGAGCCGCCATCTTCGAGACACCCGCCGGGGCCGCATCCCGTTCTGGTTCACGGTGCGCTCCTCGAGCTCCCCCCTTCACTTCGTCAGCGCCCTCTCCCACTCCCTCCAGGTACTGGGCGCGCAGCAGCTCGCCTACTACTCCCAGCTCCCACGACCTCCCACGGCGAAAGAGGTCGCCGACCTGACCAGTCGGGCCCTCGGCAGGCGGCAGCTGGTCGCAGTGATCGACGACGCTCACTTGGCCGGACCCGAGTTGCGACGCTTCCTCCGGGAATTCGCCCGGGGTCTGATGCGGAACGACGGGCACCGGCTCTACTTCGTCTCCCAGGCGGCAGCGCTTCCCGAGATCTCGGACTCCTTCTCCAGCCACCTGACGGTCGGGGGCCTGGACCGTGCCTCGGCTCACGACCTCACGGACCGGGCCGGGGGCCTCTCGGACCGGTTCGAGGCGGTCTACCAATCCACGCTCGGCTCTCCTCTCCTGCTCAACCTGGCGGTCCAGAACCCCGGGGTCATCGGCCCCGCCTCGGCCCTTCCCGCGGGGGTCCTCCGCCAGCTCCCCCCCGCCGAACTTGAAGCCATCCTCCCGCTCGCAATCGCGAACGAACCCCTTCCGGCCAGCTTCCTGGCCGAGAGCGAGTCCCTGGGCCCGGCCCGACTTCAGGAGCTGGTCCGAATGGGGATCCTCCAGCGGACCCAGCAGGGTCAGATCGAGATGCTTCAGGTCGTCCGGGCGGCGATCATGAACCAGATCCGGCCTGGTCAGGAACACGCCGCGCACCTCCGCCTGGCCGCCTACTACGGACGCAGCCACCGTGCGGACTCGGTCCGACTGAGGTTCCTCCACATGGTGGAGGGTGAGTCGTGGAAGGGGGCGCTCCAGATCCTC
>DATJWA010000020.1:0-11761 GCA_035501555.1 Thermoplasmata archaeon
GAGGAGGGCCTCCTGCTCCTCGAGGGTGTATCCCCCTGTCCCGGTCGGGTCGAGGAGGAAGAGGACGACCGTCGCCGCCCCGCGCACCGCCGCCTCGGCCTCCGCCTCTGCGGGGTTGGCCCGCCGAGCACGACCGAGCACGCCGGGCGTGTCGAGGACCTGCAGGCGGTCGAACCCGAGGTCGGCGTGGCCCAGGGCGATCGAGAGCGTGGTGAACGGGTAGTCGGCGACCTTCGGGTGGGCGCTGGACATCCGGGCCACGAGGGACGACTTCCCGACGTTGGGGAACCCCGCGATGACGAGCGTCGGCTTCGAGGGGTCGACCTTCGGTCGCTCGGCCAGGAACCGGTCGACCTCCCTCAGTCGTGCGATGTCCGGGTCGACTTCGCGGACGAAGCTCGAGAGCCGGCCGTAGTAGGCACGGACCGCCTCGCCCAGCATCTCCGGACCGTGGAGCCGACGGGCCTCCCGCTCGGTCTCCCGCTGGAGGCCACGGATCCGCTCCTCGGCCCGGCGGATCCGGGTGACGGACCGGTCGAGCGAGCCCTCCCCGAACCGCTCGGCGACAAGGACCCGCTCGAACGGGGTGAGGGGCGGCCGGAGGAACCGTCGGGTCTCCAGGCGGAGGTGCCGGACGACCGTCGCCCCCGCGCGGACGACCTTGAGCTCGGCCCGCCGCCGGTCGCGCTCGGCCTTCGTCTCCCCGTGGGGGGTCGCCAGCGAGGCCCGGTGGAACGCCACGTCAAGGATCTCGACCGAGGGCGGCGCGGGGGGAGGGCTGCCGCGATGCTTTCGTCGCGCCGGTACCTGAGGGCACATGGGTCGTACGGCGGCCCCGAGCCCCGACCCCCGAATACCTTTGCGAGGGGCGACGGGCCGTCGGGGTCCCCCTAGGATTTATGGTTCGGACCGCTCGCCCTGCCGGGGATCACCTTGCCTCGATGGATACCGGACGAACCCGGGGAGGAGCAGGCCCTGTTGGACGCCCTCGGCATCCCGTCCGCGGACGCCCTGTTTGCCGACGTCCCGAAGAAGGCCCGAATCGGACGGATCGGGATCGCCGCGGGCCTGGAGGAGCCCGAGGTGGTCGCCCACATCGACAAGATCCTCGACCGGAACCGCCCCCTGTCGAAGTTCTCGAGCTTCCTCGGGGGCCGGATCTCCGCGCGGTACAGCCCGGCCGCGGTCGACTCGATCCTCTCCCGCAGCGAGTTCTTCACGTCGTACACCCCGTACCAGCCCGAAGCGAGCCAGGGGATGCTGCGGGCCCTGTTCGAGTTCCAGAGCCTCTGGGTGGAGCTCACCGGCCTCGACGTCGCGAACGCCTCCCTCTACGACGGCGCGACCGCGGCCGGGGAGGCCCTGCTCCTCTGCCGACGCGTCCACGAGGGCAAGCGGTTCCTCCTGCCCGCGAGCCTCCCCTGGGAGGAGAAGAGCGTGCTGGCGAACTACGCCGGGGGCGCTGGCTTGACCCTGGACGAGGTCCCGTACGACCCCCGAACCGGTCGCCTCGACCTCGACTACGTCCGTCGGGCCCTGGCCGGGCACGACGTCTTCGGGATGCTCGCCGATGTCCCCAACGGCTTCGGGCACGTGGACGAGGGGCTCTGGGACCTCAAGTCGATCCTCGGGGACGTCCCCCTGGTCGTCTCGGCGGACCCGCTCGCGCTCAGCGTCCTCGAGCCGCCCGGCTCGTACGGTGCCGACGTCGTGGTGGGCGAGGGCCAAGGGTTCGGCATCGCTCCCTCCTTCGGCGGCCCCCTCCTGGGCCTCTTCGCCTGCCGCAAGGAGCACCTGCGGTCGGCGCCCGGCCGGATCGTCGGTGCGACGGTCGAGGCCGAGGGCCGCCCCGCCTACGCGCTCACGATCCAGACCCGCGAGCAGCACATCCGACGCTCCCGCGCGACCTCGAACATCTGCACGAACCAGTCGTTGATGGCTCTCGCGTTCGTCGTCTACGCCAGCCTCGTGGGCCCCCGCGGACTCGCCCGCCTGCAGACCTCCATCGCCGAGAAGGCACGGACCCTGGCGAGCGCGCTCGGCGGGGTGGAAGGGATCCAGTCCCCGCGGTTCGAAGCGCCCTACCTCGGCGAGTTCACGGTCGAGCTCACCCACGGCACGGTGGACCAGTTCCTCGAGCGCCTGCGCCGGCGCAAGATCCTCGGCGGGGTTCCGCTCGCCGACCCGCGCCCCGGCGCCGCCCCCTCCCCCGCGCGGCTCCTGGTCGCCGCGACCGACGCCACGACGGAGAAGGACGTCCAGAAGTACGGCAAGGCCGCGCGTGCGGCGATGGCCGCCGGGGGTGGGCGATGACGTTCCGTCAAGCCCGCTGGGAGGAGCCGAACATCTGGGACCTCGCCCCGGAGCGCGCCGCCGATCCGGTGCCCGCGGTTCCGGGCCTGCCGGACCGGCTCCGCCGAAGCGTCCCGGTTCGGTGGCCCGAGCTCTCCGAGCTCGAGGTGGTCCGTCACTACTCGCGCCTCTCGCAGATGAACTTCGGGATCGACACCGCGCCGTACCCGCTCGGTTCGTGCACGATGAAGTACAACCCCAAGGTCTCCGAGATGCTCGCCCGACGCAAGGGCGCGGCGGAGCTCCACCCAGCCCAGCCGGAGTCGACCGTCCAGGGCGCCCTCGAGCTCTTCTGGCGGCTCGAACGCCTCCTGTGCAAGGTCACCGGCTTCCCGGAGGTCTCCCTCCAGCCGGCGGCGGGGGCTCACGGCGAGTGGGCGGCGCTCATGATGGTCCGGGCCTACTTCCGGGACCAGGGGCTCAGCGAGCAGCGGACCGAGGTGCTCCTGCCCGACACCGCCCACGGGACCAACCCGGCCTCCGCGTCGATGGCGGGGTTCACCACGCGGGAGATCCCCTCCAAGAACGGGTGCGTGGACCTCGACGCGCTGCGGGGCGCGGTCTCCGACCGGACCGCATGCTTCATGCTCACGAACCCGAACACCGCGGGCCTCTTCGAGTCGGACATCCTCGAGATCGCCGAGACGGTCCACCGGGCCGGTGGGATGCTCTACTACGACGGCGCGAACCTCAACGCCATCCTGGGAGTCACCCACCCAGGGCGCATGGGGTTCGACGTCGCCCACCTGAACCTCCACAAGACCTTCGCCACCCCGCACGGCGGCGGCGGTCCCGGCGCGGGGGTTCTCGCGGCCGGCGAGCGGCTCGCCCCCTACCTTCCGGTGCCGCGGATCGCCAAGACGGGACGGAAGTTCCACCTCGACTACGACCGCCCGAAGTCGATCGGGAAGATCAAGTCCGGCTACGGGAACTTCGGCCTGGACGTGCGCGCCTACGCCTTCGCGATCTCCCACGGCGAGGAGGGGCTCAAGCACGTCGCGCGCCGCGCGGTGCTGAACTCGAACTACCTCGGCCAGAAGCTCGGCACCCTCCTGCCGCGTCCCTTCCGCCCGCTCGTCAAGCACGAGTTCCTGCTCTCGGGAACCCCGCTCAAGGAGCGGGGGGTCCGCACGCTCGACCTCGCCAAGCGCCTCCTGGACGAAGGGGTCCACGCGCCGACCGTCTACTTCCCGGCGCTCGTCGACGAGGCGCTGATGATCGAGCTGCCCGAGACGGAGAGCAAGCGGGAGCTCGACGAGTTCGCGGCGGCTTTCGAGCGGGCGGTCAAGGACACGCCGGAGAACCTGCACGCCGCCCCGCGCAACCTCTCGGTCGGGCGCATCGACGAGGTCCGGGCCGCACGGGTCCCCCTCCTCTCGTGGAAGGACCTGCGGGCCGGCGTCCCAAAAGCTGAAACGCCCCCATCGGTCTTGGCGCCCTCATGAAGTCGCGGGTGCTGAAGGTCTTCGCGAACCTCCCGACCAAGCCGGACGTCGTGCTGCTGGCGAACTCGACCGACCCGCACATCGACCTGAGCTTCTTCTACCTGTTCGACGTCGCCAGCGGTCTCTTCGAAGGGTCGATGGCCATCGCCCACCCGGACGGCGCCCTGGACATCACCTCCTCCCCGCTGGAGGCGGAGAGCGCGGAGCTGGCCGCCAAGCACGACCCGGACGTGACGGTCCATGTGGTCGGACGGGGAGAGACCGCCGCGGCCGTCCAGAAGCTCGTTCCGGCCTCCGCGACGGTCGGCCTCAACTTCCGCGAGCTCACCCACGAGATGTACGTCAAGCTGACCGAGATGCTCCCGAATGCGAAGTTCGTTGACTCGACCGTCGGGCTTCAGCGCGCCCGGATCACCAAGGAGCCGGCCGAGGTCGAGCGGATCCGGGCGGCGGCCAAGGTCGGCTCGAAGGTCGCGACCGAGATCCCGTCGATGCTGAAGGCCGGACGCACCGAGCTCGAGCTCGCCGCGGAGATGGAGTACCGGATGAACCAGCTCGGGGCCAACGGCCGCTCCTTCGCGACGATCGTGGGGTTCGGGGCGCACAGCGCCGAGCCGCACTACCAGCCCGACAAGACGAAGCTGAGAGCGGGCGACTCGATCGTCTGCGACTTCGGAGCCTGGCACCGCCGTTACGCCTGCGATATCACGCGCTCCTTCCACTTCGGTCGGCGCGACCCCGAGATGAAGGCCGTCCACGAGTGCGTCGAGGCGGCCCAGAACGCGGCCCTCGCCATACTGCGGCCGGGGATCCCGGGCAAGGAGGTCCACGCGGCCGCGGAGGCGGTCGTCGCGGCCACGCCGTGGAAGGGACGGTTCAACCACGGGCTCGGTCACTCGCTCGGCCTCGCCGTTCACGACGGGGGCGGTGGGCTCGCCCCGAGCGTCGACGACCCGCTCGAGGTCGGGATGGTCGTCACGGTCGAGCCGGGGATCTACCTCCCGGGAAAGGGCGGGGTCCGGATCGAGGACGACGTCGTGATCACGAAGTCCGGCTACGAGTTCCTCACGACCGCGCCGAGGGGATACCTCGAGGTCCCGGCGTGAAGTTCGGGGTCCTGACCGGCGGGGGCGACTGCCCCGGGCTCAATCCGGCGATCCGCGCGGTCGTCTACCGGGCCGCGGCCTCCGGCCACGAGACCCTCGGCTACCTGGACGGCTGGAAGGGCGTGCGCGACGGCCTGAGCCGTCCCCTCGCGGTCGCCGACGTCCAGGGACTGCTCAACCGGGGCGGGACGATCCTCGGGAGCTCGCGGACGAACCCGTTCGCCAAGGAGGCGGACGCGGCCAAGGTCGTGGAGCGGCTCGGGACTGACGGGGTCGGGGCGTTGATCGCCATCGGGGGAGACGACACGCTCACCGCGGCCCGCGAGCTGTTCCGGAGGGGCGGCAAGGTCGTCGGCGTCCCGAAGACGATGGACAACGACGTCTCGGGGACCGACTGGACGTTCGGCTTCCACTCCTCCGTCGCGGTCGCGGTCGACGCCGCCGAGCGGCTGCGCGACACCGCCTGGAGCCATCACCGCGCGGTCGTGCTCGAGGTCATGGGGCGGCACGCCGGCTGGGTGGCCCTCGCCACCGGGATCGCCGCGGGGGCCGACGCGACCCTCGTTCCCGAGGAGCCGTACGACGAGGCGGCCCTGCTCGGACGGGTGCGGGCGGCCGCGAAGGCCCGCGGGTTCGCCCTGGTCGTCGCGAGCGAGGGGGTCGACCTCGGCCCGCGCCGCGGCTCGGCCGGCAGCAAGGACGACTTCGGCCACGAGCTCCTCGCGGAGCGAGAGGTGGGTGCCGAGCTCGCCCGCCGCATCCAGGAGGCGACGGGCATCGAGAGCCGCAGCGCCCAGATCGGGCACATCCAGCGCGGCGGCCCGCCGGAGCTGTTCGACCGCATCCTCGCGACCCGCCTCGGCTCCGCCGCGGTGGACCTAGCGCT
Source organism: Thermoplasmata archaeon (assembly GCA_035501555.1). Lineage (GTDB taxonomy): Archaea > Thermoplasmatota > Thermoplasmata > Lutacidiplasmatales > UBA184 > Lutacidiplasma. The sequence goes on from DATJWA010000020.1 coordinate 5,790, forward strand.
CGCCGGTCGTTTCGGTGAGGTGGCGGTCCTGCGGGGGCCGAAGATCGTCGGGATCCCGCTGGACGAGGCCGTCGGGTCGACCAAGGTCGTCACCCCCGACTGGCTCGACCTCCTCCACACCTTCGAGCCGTAGGGGGCGCTCGTGGCCGTCCGCGCTCTCTGGTACCGCCGCGGTGTCCTCCACGTCCTGGACCAGCGGGCCCTGCCCGGCCGGACCGTCGTGCTCCGCCTGCGAACTGTTGAGGAAGTGGCCGAGGCGATCCGTACCCTCACGGTCCGGGGCGCACCGTCCATCGGGGTCGCGGGCGCTTACGGGATGGTGCTCGCCCAACGCCAGGGGGACCGCACACCCGCCGCTGCCGCCCGGCTCCTCGCGGCGACCCGGCCGACGGCGCACGACCTGTTCGTCGGGATCGAAACGATCCGGGCGGCCTGGGTCGCGGGCGAGGACGTGGAGCGGGCGGCGGACCGGTATCGGCGGGCCGTCGTCGAAGAGTGCCACGCGATCGGTCTCGCGGGGGCCCCCCTGTTCGCTCGGTCGCGGAAGGTCCTCACCCACTGCAACGCCGGCGCCCTGGCCACCGTCGAGTGGGGCACCGCGCTCGCCCCCCTCCGGGTCGCCCGCTCCCGGGGCGCCCGACTGTTCGTCTGGGTCGACGAGACGCGTCCTCTCTTGCAAGGGGCCCGGCTCACCGCCTGGGAGCTCGCCCGGGAGCACATCCCCCACGCCGTGATCGCCGACAACGCCGCGGGGCACTTCCTGTCGACGGGCGAGGTCGACGCGGTCATCGTCGGCGCCGACCGGATCGCGCGGAACGGCGACGTGGCCAACAAGATCGGGACGTACGAGAAGGCGGTCGTGGCCCGGGAGAACGGCATCCCGTTCTACGTCGCGGCTCCCTGGAGCACCTTCGACCCCCGACGGGCGACCGGCGCCACCATCCCCGTCGAGGAGCGGGGCGAGGAGGAGGTCGCCGAGGTTGGCGGGCGCCGAATGACCCCCCGGGCGAGCCGGGCCCGCAACCCGGCGTTCGACGTGACGCCCGCACGCTTCGTGACGGCGTTCATCACCCCGGCGGGGGTGGTCCGTCCCCGCGACCTTTCGCGGGTGCTCGCCCGGCACGCGCGGGCGGAGCGGGCGACGCTCGACGGGGAGAAGCCCTCCCGGGGCGCCGGTACCCGGCGCTGAGGTCTCCCCGACCCGCGACCCGAGGTCGCTCGGCCTATGTCAGCGGAGGGGACCGGGCGAGCTTGCGTTCCTTTGTCGTGCTCAACGCGCTACGAAGGGCAATCCGGGATTCTGCGGATCAGAGCAGGGGATGATTGAGGAGCTGCTCGGTGCCGTGTATCGCCGAGCTGATCGCCGAAGGTACATCGACTCCCAGTTGGTTCAGCGCCAGGACAAGTCCCAGGATTCCCGCAATAGCCACGCCCCACGCTTCGGCAGTGTTCAGCGCCATGATCGATCCCTCGCAGGTAACTCGCGAATTCTGGCCATCCGGTAGATAAATCGAGGCCTCCACTGGCACGGAAGGTTCGGGCCGACGGACCCACCGAGGGAAAAACGGCCCCGCCCCATCGCGTAAGGTTCATAGCATGGCGCGAATAGGCGGACGAGGCTGCCCTGGTAGTCTAGTGGTCTAGGATCTAGCTCTGTCGAGGCTGGGACTCGGGTTCGAAGGAGCGACGGGGCCTCCCCCCGCCGCCCGGAACTCCCGACCAGGGCGCCTCCCCCCCGCGTGACCACTTATGCCCGGCAGGGGTTAGCCCCTCGTGGCCGAGGAGGAGAAGGAGGAGGCTCGAAAGTCCTCCCCTTACCTATCGCACATCGTCGGCGACGCCTTGCGCGACGCCCAGGAGCGCATGCTCCTCGAGCGCGTCCGGGCCGAGCCGGTGCCCCACCACCTCGCGATCATCATGGACGGCAACCGCCGCTTCGCCGGCGAGCACGGGATGGCGGTCACGGACGGGCACGCGGCCGGTCGGGACACGCTAGAGAAGCTCCTCGACTGGTGCCTGGACATCGGCGTCCGGGTCCTGACGGTCTACGCACTCTCGACCGAGAACTTCAGCCGGGCCCCGGAGGAGCTGGAGGGGCTGATGAACCTCTTCGACAAGGCGCTGCGGGACATCGCCGTCGACGAGCGGGTCCACCGCCACCAGATCCGGGTGCGGGTGCTCGGGAACCGAAAGCTGCTCCCGCCCCGCATCCAGGAGGCGATCGACATCGCCGAGAAGGCGACGGAGAACTACTCGGCCTACCGGTACAACGTCGCGCTGGCCTACGGCGGCCGGGACGAGATCCTGCAGGCGATCCGTTCGCTCGCCCAAGAGGTACGGGAGGGGCGACTCGAGCCGAGCCAGATCGATTCCGAGGCGGTCTCCCGCCGCCTCTACACCGCCGACCTTCCGGACCCGGACCTGATCTTCCGTACGAGCGGCGAAGAGCGGATCTCGAACTTCCTGTTGTGGCAGTCGGCCTACAGCGAGCTGTACTTCTCCGACGTCCTCTGGCCCGGGCTCACTCGGGCCGACTTTCTCCGGGCGATCCAGGCCTACCAGAAGCGCCGTCGACGGCACGGTAGCTAGCTTCGTCCTCGGGGGCCGGCGGGAAGCTGAGCCGCCAGAGCGGGCGCGAGACGAGGAACGCGATGCCCGCGACGACCCACAGGACCCCCGCGAGAAGGTACGTCCGGTCGAGGCCGTACTCCGCGATCAGCACGGCCCCCCCGATCTGACCGACGGGAATGATCGCCCAGCTGCCAAGGGAGTCGATCCCGAAGTAGCGCCCCTGCATCTCGGTGGGGACGAGGAGCTGAGCGGCCGTGAGCCACGCGGTCCCGGCGAACCCGCCGAAGAGTCCGAGGGCGAATAGCGCCGCGAGGGAGACAAGCGGGACCGGCAGGACGGCCAGCAGGACGGCGACGGCCCCCGAGACGATTCCGTAGGGCACGACCCAAGCCTTCCCGGCCCATCGAACGGCGTCCACCCGGCCGACCAGGAGGGAGCCGATCGCCGTCCCGGCGACCTCGACCGCCAGCAGCGAGGCGAAGAGGAGGGCGGAGCCGTGCAGGACCTCGGTGGCGAAGAACACGAGGAAGGTGCCGATGACCGTGTAGCAGAAGTTGAAGACCCCGGCCGACAGCGTCAGGTCGAGGAGACCACGGGCCCTCCGCAGCCACCGGAACCCGTCGACCAGGTCCGCCATGTAGCTCGAGCGCGCCCCCACGGGGGCGGACGCCCGTCGCGGGGAGGCGACCACGAGGCCGGTGAGCAGGCTGCCGGAGAAGACGAAGGTACCGATGTTCGTCGCGAGGCCGGCCACCGGCCCGACGGTCACGATCAGGGCCCCCGCGACCGCAGCCCCGGCGAACCCCACGGCCGAACGGGTCGAGCGGATCAAGCCGTTGGCGTCGGGGACCAGCTCGGGCCCCACGAGGGAGGGCACGACCGCCTGCTCGGCGGGGTTGAACACCGTGCTGAAGGCGGAGACAACGAACATCGCCGCCAGGAACCCCCAGAGGTTGAATCCCCACACCTCCAGGTCGACCACCAGGACCGCGATCGTCGCGGCACGAACGAAGTCGGAGAGGACCATCAGCCGGCGCCGGTCGTACCGGTCGACGAGCGTCCCCCCCACGAGGCTGAAGAGGATCCCGGCCGCGAGCTGGACGGTGCCGAGGACCGCCACGTCCAGGGTCGACCCCGTCTCGACCGCGACGATCCAGATCGTACAGACCCCCGCCACCGCGGAACCGCCGACCGAACCGAGACCTGCGACGAAGACCCGGAGGTAGCCCACTTCCCGGAGGAGGCGGCGATAGGAGCTGGTGGCCGTCGACATTCGTGCGCGGGGGGCGAGCTATCCCGGTGTTAACTATCCCTCCCTACACGGGAGGTCCGGCCGCCGAGGGCTGGGAACGACGCCCGAAGAGTATCCGGGAACGAGCGGGGTCGTACGTCACCGGCTGCCGGTCCAGGAACTCGCGTCCGACGAGCCCATCGTAAATGATCTCCTGGAAGGTCACCTCCGGGTCGACCTGGCGGACCTCCGGGAGGCCGTCGGGGTAGATCGCGCCGGAGAGTCGGGTCGAGTATCGGGTATAGAGGTGTCCGGTCTCGTCCGCGCCTTGGCGCGTGCGCAGGGCCGGGTCGTCCTCGGCCATGCCGAGCGGCGACATGAACCTTCGATCGAGGATCAGCGAGTAGCTCCCCGTGTCGACCTCCACGCGGACGGGGCCGACGCGGGGCAACATGAGACGCAGGAAGAGCACTTCCGACGGCCCGTCCCGCTCGACTTCTACCCCTGCCGACCACCCTTCGCGCTCCCTCTCGGCGAGGGAAACCTCGTCCTCGATCGTCAGGGCTTGGGCCGCGGCGTCGAGCGTGATCGGCGCCCCTTGGAAGAAGGGGAGGGAGAGGATCCCCGCGAGCGGGCCAAGGTGCACGACGAAGGGGGCCAGGTCGATCATGCCCACGGGTACTCGCTCGAATCGCCTGCCCCCGACCTCGACCCAGGGCACTTCGGCCAAGGGGACGGTGAGCGCCTGGCCAGACATCCGCCTACCGGTGAAGGTGGTCCCGCTCGGGGAGCCGCCGGTCCCCGCGAGCAGGTCGGCCGAGAAGGCGGTGATCCCGACCCCGGTATCCAGCGCGAACCGGACCCCCGGCCGCCCGGGGAGTCCTGCCTTGACCCCGAGCTGGTGGCCGGGAAGCTCGAAGGTCGGGACCCGTAGGGCCATTGCCCGCCCAACCGGGGGCGGGATTTACGCACGCTAGCCAAGGGGCCCGCCGGCACCGAGGGACCAGCCCCCGCGAGAAGAGGGAGAGAACGCCACCGGTCGTTCAAGGTAGTATTAAATAGAACCGCATTTCTACCAAACTCGACTGCCGAGAGGAATCTCGGAGGCTAGAACCATGCTAACCGGACAGACACCGATCCTGGTGCTGAGAGAAGGGACTCGCCGAGAGAAGGGACGCGGAGCGCTCGCCAACAACATCCAGGCCGCCAAGGCGATCGCGGATGCGGTCCGTTCGACGCTCGGCCCGCGGGGCCTCGACAAGATGCTCGTCGACTCCATGGGCGATGTCGTCGTGACGAACGACGGGGTCACCATCCTGAAGGAGATGGACGTCGAGCACCCGGCCGCCAAGATGCTGGTCGAGGTCGCCAAGACCCAGGACCAGGAAGCCGGCGACGGCACGACCACGGCGGTCGTCCTCGCGGGCGAGCTGCTCAAGCGGGCGGAGGCGCTCATCGAGCAGAACATCCATCCCACGATCATCTCCCAGGGGTACCGTCTGGCCGCGACCAAGGCCCTCGCGATCCTCCAGCAGATCTCGCTGCCCGTGCCGGCCTCCGACCACGAGACGCTGCGGCGCATCGCGGTCACCTCGATGGCCTCGAAGGCCGTCTCCTACAACCGCGAGCAGCTGGCCGACATCGCCGTCAAGGCGGTCAGCGCGGTCGCGCAGAAGTCCGGTGAGACCTACACCGTCGACCTGGACAACATCCAGATCATCAAGAAGCAGGGCGGCGCGATGACCGACACCTCCCTCATCGAGGGTGTCATCGTGGACAAGGAGAAGGTCCACTCCGGGATGCCGAACCGAGTCGAGAACCCGAAGATCGCCCTCCTGGATGCCGCGCTCGAGATCAAGAAGACCGAGATCGACGCCAAGATCGAGATCAACGACCCCAACCAGCTGAACGCCTTCCTCCAGGAGGAGGAGAACATGCTGCGGCGGATGGTCGACCAGGTCAAGAAGTCCGGCGCGAACGTCGTCCTCTGCCAGAAGGGGATCGACGACCTCGCCCAGCACTTCCTCGCGAAGGAAGGGATCTACGGGGTCCGCCGGGTCAAGAAGTCCGACATGGAGAAGCTCGCCAAGGCGATCGCGGATGCGGTCCGTTCGACGCTCGGCCCGCGGGGCCTCGACAAGATGCTCGTCGACTCCATGGGCGATGTCGT
>DATJWA010000021.1:0-21662 GCA_035501555.1 Thermoplasmata archaeon
CCCGAACTCCGCCAGCAGCCCGTCCCCGGTGGACTTGACGAGTCGGCCCCGATGACCTTCGAGTGTCGGTCGCGCCAACCCATCCAGCTCGCGGAGGAGTTGGAGGGCCGCTTTCTCGTCCCGCTGCGCGAGTTGCGTCGATCCCACCATATCGGCGAACATGATGGCGGCAAGTCGGCGGGTCATTCGCGGACGGCGGACAGCTGACCCTTCGGATTAGTCTGTCGCGGGTCCCGGGAGAGACTCGGCGCCCATCGAGTCGATTGCTCGCCCCGCATTCTAACGAAGGGGTCCCGCACTGAAGGTCCCGCGAGGTCGAGCGTTCTCACTCCGGTATCGAAGCGATTGGCCGACGAATTCTTCGCTGGCCGAACCGTTGAGTTCCTCCCGGGCCCCTTCCCCCAATCATCACCCCGATTGGGGGCTGGGGACTTTCGGTCACCTCGGAATCGCTCGCGGAGTACTGAACCGGCTGCCCCCCTTAGCGGCCGGCCCGTTCGTTGCGGTCAGTAGAACGGCGGGTTTCGCCCGGTTTGGAAGATGTCGGGCTGGCGGGTCGTGGCAGGCAAGCGTATCAGAGAAATGCCCCTACCGGACTTGGGGACGCACGTGGACCGCGGACGGGAGGCGCGGAAGGGGCTCACTGTCGCCTTGGGCCTCTGCGCCGCGGCTCTACTCGTCCTAGTAGCTGTCGCGGTGGGACACGCGATGGCGGCAGGGTCTCTCGAAACACGTGATCGAACCGGCCCCGTCGGTCCCGCGACACTCCCGCCCAAGTTCCCGGTAACGTTTACGGAGAACGGGTTGCCATCGGGCACGAACTGGTCGGTGAGCCTCGACGAGGCGACCCGGAGCTCAGCGTCGTCAACGCTCACCTTCCAGGAGCCGAACGGAAGCTACCAACTCTACACTTGGGACGTGAAGGGCTACCTGAGTTACGCAAATGTGACGACTCTCAACGTCAGCGGCGATCCGATCGACGTCACGGTGTATTACACCCCGCCCACAGCCGGCACCTACTTCGTGACCTTCGTCCAGTCCGGGCTGCCCTTCAACATCTCTTGGCAGGTCGAGCTTTCTGCTGTCATCAACGGTGCCCCAGCGGGTGGATTCGGCGTGATCTTCGCCGGCCCGACCCACACTCCCGCGACCGGGATCAGCGGAGGCGTGAACGGAACATTCGCCTGGACCGCGTTCCACCCCAGCGTACCGGAGTGGCCGATCCCCACGTACTATCCGTTCCCGTCCAGCGGGACGGTGGTCCTAAACGGGTCGAGTGTCCTCATCCACCTGACGTACCGCTTCTCCTATCCGTTCCTCTTCGACGTAGAGGGAGTTCGGGCCAGCGTTCCGGTGACCCTGCAGATACCCAACGAAACGGTGACCGGCACCGGAGGCGGCTACTACTTCATCATGATCCCGAACGGCACGTCCTCGTGGAACGCCACCGCGCCCGGATACCAGGCACAAAACGGGACCGTCTTCGTTCAGGGTCTACCGGAGTCCAACGTCGTGGGGGTCCACTTCGAGGTGCTTCCTTCGGGGCTCTCCAACGGGACGTGGGTCGAGATTGTCGTGGCACTTGCAGTAATCGTCGTGGGCGCGGTGGTCCTCCTCTCATTACGGCGCAAAGGGGGCGGACGGACGGGCGACGGTGCTCCTGCACCACCGGCGTCTAGTCCACCGCCCTCGCAACCGCCGCCGTCCCCCCCATAGCGCTCGGGATCAACGCCGGATCGAACTGCACGAGAGCGTTTCGGCCCCGTCCTGTGGTCGATGGCGCCCGGGTCGACCGTTCGCACCACGTTCTAACGCGGGGGGGAAGCAGAGCTCCCTCGAGCAGGGGAGTGGGTCTCCGAGGTGTCGGGGACGCTGGCTAACGGCGCGCCCGGGGGCCGAACCGTTAAGTTCCCCCCGGTTGCTTTTCCCCAAGCATGACCCCGAACCGGCCCGGGGGACTGACCATTTCCTTTGAATCGCCGGTGGAGCACTAGGGCGTGGGGACCGCCGTCCTGCTCGCCGACGGTCCCCGACTGAGCTGGGTCGAGCTCCCGTCCGTTCGGGCCGAGGGGTCGACCTCCCTCGGGCCCGCACCGGTAGCGGCCGCCCAGCGGTACCTGGCACTGGCCGGGGGGGAGCTCCCTCCCGGGGTCCTCTCAGCTCTGCGTGAGCTACCACCGACGACCTCCCTCACCTCGAGCGACCCCCGCTGGCTCGCGAGCCTCTCCCGAGGGACCGGTCGACCGGTGCGTCTCGCGTCGCTCGAGGAGCTCCGAAGCGCTCGGGCCCTGGTCGCCCGGCGGGGACCCCCAGATGACCGCGCGTTCCTCCTCGCGGTGGCCCGCCTGGGTCTGGAACGCGCGCTGGCATCCCCCGAGGAGGTCCTGGTCTCCCTGGCCCGCGAGGAGGAGCGGCTCGAGCGGGCGCTCGGTCGGGAGGAGCGCGCGGCCGACGCCTTCGTCGCCGTGGAGGGTACGCTGTTAGCGGAGTACGCCCCTGCATGGGCCGAGGCTCGAGGCTCTCTCGCGCACCACCACGCCCATCTCGTCTCTTTGCTGGAGCGGGCCGCCCATGAGGTCGTGCCCAACCTGGCCATCCTCGTCGGCGAACGGGTCGCCGGCCGGATGGTCGCGGCGGCGGGAGGGGTCGCCCCGCTCGCAAGGATGAGCGCATCCCGCATCCAGCTCCTCGGCTCCCGCCGTCGTCCGTCTCCCGAGCGTGGTCCGCGCTACGGGGTCATCTTCCGGGCGGTGCGGATGAACGACCTGCCGGTCGCCCGCCGGGGGGAGTACGCCCGGAGCCTCGCGGCGCTCGCCGCCATCGCGGCCCGCGCGGACGCGACGACTCGCTCCGACTTGAGCGGCCTCCTGGTGGCACGCCGGGACCGCCGTGTCGAGGCGCTCCGCCGGAGGGGTCGGTGAGGCCGCCCCGCACGTTCCGCCCGACTCCCGACAGCCCGCGCCTGCTCCAGGTGCGCTCCGCGGATCGCGTCGAGCTCTGGACAGAGACGGTCGGCACCGAACCGTCGGTCTATGGGGAACGGTGGGCCTACTCCGGGAGCCGCTCGTTCCGGTCGTTCGAGCCGGCCCGCTCCAAGCTCTCGGCGGGACTGGTCCGTGACTGGCGCGGGCCCGTGCCGTCCGAGGGGGAGCGATGGTTGTACCTCGGGGCGGCGAGCGGAACGACCGCCTCCCACGTCGCCGACCTGGTCGGGCCCGCCGGCCGGGTCTTCGCCTTGGAGCGGAGCCTGCGACCGTTCCACCGCCTACTCGAGCTGGCCCTCCGCTGGCCCAGCCTCGACCCGGTCCTCGGGGACGCGCGCGAACCGAGGGCGTACTCGGGCCTGGTCCCGCCCGTGGACGGAGTGTACGCTGACATCGCCCAGGCCGACCAGGTGGAGATCGTTCTCGCGAATGCGGCCCTCTTCCTGCGCGGGCCGGGCGGGGCCCTCGTGATGGCCCTCAAGACCGCGAGCATGGGCCGGGACGCCTCGGCCCCCCAGCATGTACGGCGGGCCGAGGAGATGCTCGCGCCGTCCGTCGACCTCGAGCCCAGCGTCCGGCTCGACCCGTTCCATCGGGGCCACTACCTGGTGGGCGGGAGGGCCCGCGGCGCGCTGTTCGAGGAGCCGGCCGGCCCGCGTCCTACGCCGCGACGCGCGCGCTCCCCCGAGCGATCACGACTGTGACGATGTCCTCGTCCTCGAGCACGTGGTCGCGGCCGACCGTCTGACCGGGAAAGCGGGCGCTCGGTCCCCAGATCTGGGCCGCCCGGAACGTGCGGCCGAGCTCCCCCGGGAGCCGGGCCAGTAGCCCGTCGACCGTGTCGCCCTGGCGGAGGATCAGCGGTTCCTCCTTGTCGGGCGCCTTCCCGGGCGGCTTCATGTACACCCGGATGAACCGGAGCGACCGCCCGATCCGCTCGACGAGCTCCTCGAGCCCGATCCGGTTCTTGGCCGAGATGAAGGTGGGCACGGTGGGCCGGAGCTCGGCCACCAGCCGAGCCCGGTCCGCCGCGCTCAGCAACTCGGCCTTGTTGACCGCCGCGATGGCGGGAACGTAGACGCGATTTCCCGCCAGTACGTCGATCAGCTGGTCGGCGGTGGCGTCCTCCCGGAAGACGATCGAACCGTTGTGGACGCCGAACTCCCGGGCGATCTGGGTCGCCAGGCCCCCCGCGAGGTGGGTCAGCTTCACGGTGCTCGAGACCGACAGCCCGCCCCGCTCGGACCGTTGGACCACGACCCGCGGTGGTCGTTGGTTGATCCGAACCCCCGCCCCCTCGAGCTCGCCCTGCAGCGCCCGCAGGTTGGTGTGCTCCGGGTCGATCAGGAAGAGGATCAGGTCGACGGACCGGACGACCGAGAGCACCTCGCGCCCTCGCCCGCGTCCCTTCGAGGCGCCCGGCACGAGCCCGGGCATGTCGAGGATCTGGATCGACGCCCCGGACCAGCGCAGCATCCCGGGGATGATCGTGAGCGTCGTGAAGTCGTAGGCCGCCGTCTCGCTGTCGGCCGCGGTGAGGGAGTTGAGCAAGGTCGACTTCCCGACCGAGGGGTAGCCGACGAGACCGACGGTCGCGTGCCCGCTCTTGCGGACCCCGTAGCCGAGACCGCCGCCCTTCCCCTTCGCTCGGGTCTCCCGCTCGAGGCGGAGGACCGCCAGCTTCGCCTTGAGGCGCCCGATGTGGAGCTGGGTCGCCTTGTTGTAGCTGGTCCGGCGGATCTCGTCCTCGACCTCCGTGATCTGCTCTTCGAGGGACGACATCGACTACCGGTCCGACGCCCGTTGGGGGGCACCCCCGTACTTGAACCTGACGTGGAGGCAAGTTTCACCGCCCGGTCCCGCCGAAACACGCGAAGGGGCTCGCTCGGCTTTGGGTGTGTGGGACTGAAGGCCCGGACCCCGGGACCGGCCCTCGCCCGGTGGCAGTTCATCCCCCGTCCCGTGCGGGACGTATCGGCCGCCGAGGAGCTCGGGTTCCGTTCGAATCTCGTGAGCGCCCTTCGAGCCGGCCAAGGGCTCGGAGTGGAGGTTGACCTCACGGTCGGGTCCGGGGCCGAACCCTCCGTTTCCGTCACTGTCCCCAACCCCGAGTCGGCCCGGTGGATGACACGCGTGCTCGCTCCGGTGTACGGCCCGCATCAATGGGCTCCCGACCGGACACATGGGACGCCGGGAGACGGTAGCGCCCCCTGGGCGACCGCACGCCGGGCGCGCCAGTGGCCCGAACCATTCGGCGCACCGGCGCCCTCCGCCGGCGTGCTCGATTCCGTGGCCGAGGCGCTCGGGGCCGTGCCCTCGGGGGCGCGCCTCACGTGGTCGTGGCGGCCAGGTCCGCTCGGGCGGGTGCCCCGGTGGGAGAGCCTGCCCGCGACGATCCCCCCGCCCGTCGCGGTGGGCCGATCCGGCTTCCCCCTTCGGCCCGACCGGCGGATCGACCCCGTCCCTCCCCCAACTCAGCGTCCGCTGTTCGGGCGCCTTTCCGTCACGCTTGCCTTCGACCCGAGCAGCACGGCGCGCCTCCAAGCGCCCCGGATCCGCACCGCGCTCGAAGCCGTCACGAGCTCCGAACGAGGGAATCGGCTGGTCTTCGACCCCCTCCAGGGGGGGTTCGGTGGCCCGCTCTGGCGACAGGCCGGGTTCTGGCTCTCGGTCGAGGAGTGGGAGCGGATGTGGCCCCGGCCGTGGTGCCCCGCGCCGGGCGGAGGCGGGACCTCGGTGGGGGGTACTTGGATGCTCCCCCTCGGCCGAACCACGACCGGCGCGGTGGTCGGACCCACGATGGAGCCCTCCCAGGGTCGTCACCTGGCCGTGCTCGGGGAGACGGGGATGGGCAAGAGCTCCCTTCTGGTGGCGGTCGCCCACCGTGCCTTCCGCCATGGGGGCGGTGTGGTGTTCGACCCGCTGGGAGACACGGTCCGCTCGCTGAGAGCGGCACTTCCCCCGGACGTCCAAGAACGTCTCATCTGGATCGCCCCCGAACCGGGAGCTTTGGGCCTCAACGCGCTGGAAGGGGTCGGAGGGGGCCCTGAGTGCGATCCAATCCGCTCCGAGCGCCGCCTGAACGACCTGGTCCATGCCCTCCGAAGAGTGCGGTCCGGTCGGTACGAGGAGTCGTCCTACTGGGGGCCCCGCCTCGAGGAGATGGTCACCCGGGCGGTGCGGGCGGCTGCGGCGTTCCCCGAGGGAACCCTGGTGGATGCGCACACCCTGCTGTCGACCGGCGCCCGGCTCGGCCGGCCCGTTCCCGGCCCCGCGATCGAGCCGGTGCGGGAGCTCGCCGACCGGATCCGCGACCGGCCGGAGGACGCCGACGGGGCCCGTCGCCTCCTCCACGAGGTGGTGCGCAGCCCCGTGCTCGTGCGCATGGTCTGTGAACGACAACCCCGCCGGAGCACTCGCGACCTGGTTACCCCGGGGACGGTCGTCCTGATCTCGGGGGATGCGGCGGCGGTGGGGGAGGCGACGGCCCGCTATCTTCTCTCAGTCTACCTCGCGCTCGTCTGGTCCGAGCTGTTGGCTCGAGAGGGGGAGCCGAAGACGTTCGTCGTGCTGGACGAGGCGCAGTGGTTCTCCCACGAGAGCCTAGGTGAGATGCTCCGCCTCGGTCGCCGGCGGAACGTGCACGTGGTGCTGGCGACCCAGGCGGTCGCCTCCCTGCCGGCCACGGTCGCCGAGGCGGTCTGGACGAATGTCTCGGACTTCGTCGCCTTCCGCGGCTCCCCCGACGAGGCCCGCGAGTTCTCCCGCGCCAGCCGCAGTGTCTCGACCGAGGAGCTCCTCGCCCTGCCCCGCGGCAGCGCGGCCGTGCTCCTGGGGAAGGGCCACCTGGTCCGCTGGGTGCGTACGGTTCGGCGTCCGGCGCCCCCCTCCGTCGCTTCCCCCTCCGAGGCCGCGCGCTCGGGCGGGCGCCCGATGGATCCCTGCCCCGGCGCGCCGGAGGATCCGCCGGCTCCGGCCGTTCGGGCTGCGGACCGAACGCAGGAGGTGCTCACGGAGCTGGTCCGCCGAGCGGCCCAGCTCGGGCCCGGCGAGTCGCTCGTCGTCCCGCTCCAAGGGCTTCGGGAGAGGGTCGACCCGAGCGGGGAGGGGGTCCGCCGGGTCGGATCCCTACTCGGAAGACAGGGGATCGTGTCGCGGGTCGACTCGGGTCCGGCCGGACCGTGCTGGGTGGTCGCTGCGGAACACCGCGACGAGCTGTGCCGGCTGGGCGGTGCCCGCCCGTCCGCGGCTTCTCGCGTGCCACAACCCTCTTAGTCTCGGCGGAGCTGTTTCTACCGATGGAAGCTCCGCCGGAGGCCGGTCCGGAGGCCGGCCCCGTGCCCACGGTCCCCTCCGGAGGGGGTCTGATGGCCCCCGCGACCGTGCTCGGTCGCTGTCCGACCGGGATCGAGGGGCTGGACAACGTGCTCTACGGGGGGATCCCCCGGGGGAACATGGTCCTCGTCGCCGGCAGCGTCGGCACCGGGAAGACCACGCTCTGCCTCGAGTTCCTGGTGCGGGGTGCCGAGCGCGGGGAGCGCTCGCTGTTCATCTCCGTCACCGAGTCGTCCGACAAGCTCATCCAAAACCTCTCCACGTTCGAATTCTTCCGAACCGACCTGGTCACGAACGGCTCGCTCGTCTTCGTCGACCTCCCGGTGCTGTACGATCGTCTCGGCCTCGAGCACGAGGAGCTGACCCCGGACGAGATCGCCATCCTGATCCGGACGATCCGGGACCTCGTGCGGAACCTCGGGGTCAAGCGACTCGTCCTCGACAGCCTCACCTCGGTCTGCTACCGGATCCGGCGCGACGAGCGGATCCGCGACTTCATGCTGCGGCTCGGGCAGGAGCTCAACGAGGTCGGGTGCACCTCCCTGCTCGTCTCGGAGATCGGACCGACCCCCGGACGGTACTCCCTCCACGGCGTGGAGGAGGCGATCGTGGACGGGGTGCTCCTCCTCTGGAACGCCCGCCGCCAGGGGGACATCCTGCGGGTCCTCCAGATCATCAAGATGCGGGGGACGTCCCACTCCCAGGCCCAGTACGTGGTCGAGCTGACACCGATCGGGATGCTGCTCGCCCCCCACCTGAAGGGCGGCCGCTCCGAGGGCGGGACGTAGGCCGTGCCGATCGACATCGGGGAGCGACTGCGCGCGCTGCCGGGAGGCAGTGCCATCACCCTGAAGCTCGACCCGCGGGAGTACGCCGACCACTACTTCGCGGTGCTGAACGCGACCCTGCGCGATGTCGGGAGCGAGACCGACGCGCACACGATCTACGTCGCGGTCACCAACCCCGCGTCGTTCGTCTGGGGGCTGGCCCAGGCGCTGGACGTTCCCGAGGACCGGATCTCGTTCGTGGACGCGATCAGCCACATCATGATGAACTACGGCAACCCGCTGCCGAACGCGACGTACATCGAGAGCCCCCGGGCGCTCGAGGGGATCATGCTCCGGGTGGAGTACCTCCTGAGGAAGTATCCGCACCCGCGTTCGATCGTCGTGATCGACAGCGTGAACTCGCTCGCGATCCACAACCCGCCCGACCTCCTCTCCGAGTTCTTCCACATCCTCATCAACACCCTGAAGACGCGGCAGGTGCTGACCGTGGTCCTCGAGACCTCGGACGAGGAGGCCTCGGGGGTCGAGGCGATGCTCAACCTCGTCGTGGACGAGACGATCGACGTCGCCCGCGCGGGGAACTGAGGATGGGCGAGTCGGACCTGCTCTTCGGCATTCCGGAGATCGACGAGCCGATCGCCACCGCGCTGCCGCCCGGGTGGTTCTCCCTCCTGACCGGCTCCTCCGCGTCGGGGGCCCCCCTCCTCGCCAAGCAGTTCGCCCACGCCGGGGTCGGCAGCGTGCCCGTGCTGTTCTACACGACGTACGAGCGCACGACCGACGTGAAGCGGGTCTTCGAGGACTTCGGGTGGGACCCCTCCGCGATCCAGATCGTCAACCTGGCCGACGAGTACTACGAGCGGGTCCTCGTCCGCGGCCTGGAGGTCGCCACGGCCCGGGAGCGCGGCCTCTCGCTCAGCCAGCTGACGAGCGAGTCGCCGACGGGGCACGCCGGCTCGGCGTTCAGCCTCACGAGCCGGATGCTGAGCGACCTGGCCGCGATCGACACCCCGTTCCGCCTCGTGCTCGACTCGGTCGACTTCTTCTTCGAGGTGCTCAACCCGGCGGACGTCACCACGGTCGCGCGCCAGATCCGCTACCGGTGCCAGACGATCGGTGGGCACGCGCTCCTCTCGGTGCACTCCCGGGCCCACGACCCGCGGATCATCGGGGCCCTCGAGGACCTCGCGGACGTCGTGGTCGACCTTCGGGCGACCCCCCGCGGCCGCGGGTACGAACACACCCTGTACGTCGAGAAGGTGCGGAACCGCCCGGACCTCCAGCGGATCGCACGGGCCCGAGTGACCGAGCAGGGCTGGCAGGTCGACGAGCGGGAGGAGCCCTCCTCCGTACACCCGCCTACTCCGCCGTAACCGCAACCTTATCGCCCCCACCCGACTGCCACGGGGGGAGGGTACCCCATGGAGGACGTCGTCGTCCGGCAGCTCGAGAAGGTCGAGCTGAAGAACCCGGTCCTGGTCGAAGGGCTTCCGGGCGTAGGGAACGTCGGGAAGCTGGCCGCCGACTACCTGCGGGACCAGCTGCCGGCCAAGCCGCTCGCGACGATCTTCTCGAAGTTCTTCCCCCCGCAGGTGTACGTCAGCGAGGAGGGGATCATCCGTCTCGTCTCCAACGAGATCTCCTACTGGAAGTCGCCGAAGCCGGGCGGCCGGGACATCCTGGTCCTCGGCGGGGATTACCAGGGGATCTCGCCGGAGGGACAGTACGAGATCACGGAACGGGTCCTCGACTTCAGCTCCAAGCTCGGCGTGAGGGAGGTGTTCACCCTCGCCGGGTTCGCCCAGGGCAAGGTCGTCGAGTCGCCCCGCGTCCTCGGCGCCGCGACGAGCCCGGCCCGGGTCGAGGCGATGAAGAAGCACGGCGTGGTCTTCTCGCGCAACGACCCCGGCGGCGGCCTGATCGGGGCGAGCGGCCTGTTCCTCGGGCTCGGTCGGATGTTCCAGATGGAGGGCGTCTGCCTCATGGGCGAGACGAGCGGGTACTTTGTCGACCCGAGGAGCGCGGAAGCGGTCCTCAAGGTCCTCGTCCAGGCCCTGCAGATCGACATCGACTTCACCGCGCTCGAGGCCAAGGCCCAGGAGATCGACCGGATCGCCCACAAGGTCCAGGAGGCCGAGCAGCGCTCCTCCGAGGGCGGGCCGAGCGGACCGTCGGCGCCGCGCGACGACCTCGGGTACATCGGCTGAGCGACCCTCCGGGCTCCGAAGGATGGGGACGGCCGGGACCTCGGACGAACGTGCGCCCGCCCCGCTCCTGAAACGCGTCTCCGAGCAGGCCGGGCCGGACGGGTTCGTCCGGTTCGACCGGTTCATGGAGGTCGCGCTCTACGCCGAACCGGGAGGGTACTACACCTCTCCCCGGCCCCCGGTCGGGACCGCCGGGGATTTCTACACCGCCGCGCACGTCAGCCCGCTCTTCGCCGCGACGTTCGGCGCGCGCCTGAGGGAGGTGCGAGGGAAGATGGGACCGGGCGAAGCCTTCCGGCTGGTCGAGCTTGGACCGGGTGACGGGGCCCTCATGGAGGGTCTCCTCACCTCGATCCCTCCCGGTTCCCCGGAATTGGAGGGGCTCGAGGTCGTCCTGGTGGAGCGGTCCTCCTCGCTGAGGGCCCGGTCGCTCGAGCGGGTCCGGCCGACGGCCGGGACCTTGGGGGTCGAGGTTCGAACCAGCCAGGCGCTCGGCTCGATCGGCCCGTTCGAGGGGATGGTCCTCGCGAACGAGCTCCTCGACGCCCAGCCGGTCCGACGACTTCGGCGGCAGGGAGAGGGATGGGTCGAGCTCGGGGTCCGGGACCGAAACGGCCGGCTCGAGCCGGCAGAGGCCCCGCTCGCAGAGCCTGTCCCGGGTTCGCCGCTCCCTTCCGGAGCCGCCGAGGGGACGATCGTCGAGGTCTCGCCGGCAGCAGAGTCCCTGATCCGGGAGGCTGCGGACCATCTCACGCGGGGCGCCCTCGTCGTCGACGACTTCGGGATGGAGGAGAAGGAGCTCCTGGCGGGGCACCCTCACGGAACGCTCGATGGCGTGCGAGCCCATCGGGCGGGTTGGGACCCCCTCGAAGCTCCGGGGTCGGTCGACCTCTCCACGTTCGTGAACTTCACCCGCCTGCGCGCCGCCGCCTCCGTCTCGGGGCTCACGTTGCTCTCCGACCGAACGCAGGCGGAAGCGTTGGGGGCGTGGGGGTTCCAGGAGTTGTTCGACCGTGCGCTCGTGGCCGCAACGAGCCCCGAGGCCGAGGTGCGGCTCCGCCTGGCGGTCAAGAACCTGCTCTTCGGGTTCGAGCGGTTCCGGATCCTCGAGTTCGCCCCGGCGTCCGAGGCGGCGCGCGCGGCCCCGCCTAGGTGGCAGGTCGGCCGGTCGAGCTAGGCTCGATCCGCTCGGCGACCTTGGCCGAGACCAGCAGGCGCGCCTTCTCCTCCGGCAGCGAGAGGATGTCCTCGGCCCGAAGGTCGATCGTCTCGTTGCCGACCTCGATGGGCCGCCCATCTTTCACGACGCGAACGTAGGCGGTCGGCGGAGCGACCGGGGGCTTGGAGGCCGCTGCGCGGGGGGCGGGCGCCTGGGGCGACGGGCCGGTCGAGACGGAGGTTGGCGAGGCGGCGACGGAGGAGGCAGGGGCAGTTCCGGTAGACGTCCCGGGAGTCTCGAGATACGGGCTGGTCCGCCCGCGATGGTCGAGGAGCGCAGCGAGCATCCGGTCGTACATCGCCCGCTCCTCGGGCAGGGAGTTCGGGAGCTCGCGGCTCCCGCCGATGCTCGCCTGGAAGGCGGCGGCGAGGACCTTCTGGGCCCGACCCTCCACGATGTCGCGGGCGACCTGGCTCGCCCGCTGGTACGTCTGCCGCGACATGTCCCCCTTGCGGCCTGAAGGGTTCTCGCGCAGGTCCGCTTCGTAGGAGTGGCGGACCTCGGCGAGGTAGGCGGTCGTCGCGGCGTAGAAGTCGTGCGGGAGCTTGGCGAGCCCGCGCGTCGCCGCCTCGTTCCGGCGCCACTCGAGGAGGAGGGAGAAGTGGTCGGGCATCGGTTCCTGGGGGAGGCCCCCACCGCCGAAGGACTATAGGAGGTGTGCGGTCTTGGGAGGTCGTAGCCGGGCGGGGCGGCCCTCCGCTCGCCCCGAGAGGTCCATGCGCCCAGGGAACGGCTCGACCGCGACGCTGGAGCGGTTCGTCGAGCAGTGGCAGCGTCTGCGCTCGGCGAGCGCGCAGCCGGGGACCGTGGTCCTCGTGGAGGGGGAGCGGGACCGCCGGGCCGTCCGTCGCCTCGGCCTCCCCGGCGCGGTCGAGACGCTGCATGCGGGACGGTCGCTCTCGGAGACGGCGCACGCGCTCGTCCGCCACGGCCGCCGCATCGTGGTGCTCACCGACTGGGACAACGAGGGGGGTCACCTCGCCCACCGGATCGGCGACTTCCTCAAGGCCGAGCGCCTCGAGCTCGACCTCGACACCCGCCGGCGGCTCGCGCTGATCCTCCGCGGGGAGCTCGTCCACGTCGAGGGGCTGTACGGATGGGCCCGTCGGCTCGCCGAGAGCGCGGGCGAGTCGATCGAGCAGCGCCTGGACGACGGCGACGAGTCCCCTACGGGATGACCTTGGCCTGGGTGCGTCGGGTCGGCCGGCGGTTGGCGGCGCGCGACGGACGGAACCGCTCGGCGCCCTTGCCCTTCCAGCGCAGGCCCCGACCCTCCCGTCCCGAGCTCGTGAGACCCCGGTAGGCGCGTCCCTTCTGGGAGGGCGCCGCGATCCAGTTGATCTTCGGGTCGGCCAGGATCTCCGGGTGGACCGGGTCGACCAGGATGACCTCGTAGAACTTCTGCTTCCCGTCCTCCCCGACCCAGTAGGAGTTCAGCACCTCGAGGTTCGGGTAGTGCTTGGCGGCCCGCTCTTCCGCGATCCGCTTCAGGCTCTTGGCGAGCGTCATCCGCAGGATCCCCTTGTGCTTCGGACGGCGGCCGGCGATGATCGCCCGCTTGCGTTGGCCGCCGCGCCGGACGCGGACCCGGACGACGAAGTAGCCACCCTTGGCCCGGAACCCGACGGCGCGGGCCCGGTCGAGCCGGGTCGGGTGCTCCAACCGGGTCACGGTGTGCTCCTGGCGCCAGGCGAGGAGCCGCTCGTGCCGTCGTTCCGCCCCCTCGTCGCCGAGGGTCGCCTGGAACGAGGTGGCCATGTAGCGATAGGCAGATTCCGTCATCGGGCGGCGCGGGGGACCCGGGTGCGGATTATAAAGCTGCCGTCGAGGCGCCGCCGGGGGGCGCTTCGCCCGCGGTGGAGGAGCTCCACGGCAGGTGCGGGGTCGGGGGGCGCACGACCTTGGCCGTCGCGTGGCTCTCCGTGTGCACCGCGCGCTCGAGATGGCTCTCCATCTCCCGGACGAGCCGGTCCATGCGCGGGCGCTGGTCCGAGGGGACCTCGCGGGGAGCCTCCCAGACGACGGCCGCCCCGCCGCTGGTCGGGTAGAGTCGGAACTCGAGGGCGTTGGCCGCCGGGGGGACGGAAGGGCTCATCCGGCTGAGCTGACACTTCACGCGCGTGCCCGCGGGCTCCGTCGTCTCGACCCGCTCGACCTGGTAGCCGATCGACCCGAGGTAGTCGGCGAGGTATCCCGCGAACCGCTCGCGGCCGATGCCGCGGGCTCGGAGCCAGTCGCCGTTTGCTTCAGCCATGCGTCTTCCTGTCCAGGGCGCGCTCGAAGCTCTTGAAGAGCCCGAGCAGCATCCGGTACTCCGCCTCGGTGGGCGTCGACCGGCCGAGCACTCGACGAACCAGGAGGATTAAACTCCGTCGTTTGTGGGCGGGGTACCCCGTGCGAACGAGTAGCTCGCCCACCCGGGCGAGGAACAGCTCCTTTTCGGTGCCGTTCAGCTCGAGCTCCTCGGGCGCGGGGGTCGTCTCCGGGTCGGCCGGGCCCCGGGCCCGGTGGGTGGCGTAGAGGACGATCGCGGCCGCGTGAGAAAGGTTCAACGTGGGAAACTCCCGACGCGCCGGGATATGAACCAGGAGGTCGCATCGGGCGAGTTCCGTCCGCGACAGGCCGTTGTCCTCGGGACCCAGGACGAGGGCCACCCGCCCGTTCAGCGTCCGCAACAGCTCGCCGAACCGCTCGGGACTCACCGACCGGCGCAGGTAGGTGTTCGACCGGCCGGTCGAGGTGTCGGTCGTGCCGACCACGAGGTCGGCTCCCGCCACCGCCTCCTCGAACGAACGGTATCTCGGAGCCTTCTTGAGCAGGGCGAGGCCGCCCATCGCGCGGCGGTTCGCCTCGGCGCCGAGCTTCGCCCGCGGGCTCACGAGCGCGAGCCCGTCCGCCCCGAAGTTCCGGGCAACGCGCGCGACCGCGCCGACGTTGCCGTCCTCCTTCGGGCGCACGAGGACGACGTCGAGGTGGGCCGTCACCCGGCGGTCGCCTCCGCGAAGAGGCGGCGTACCATCCAGTCCGGGTTGAACGGCACCAGGTCGCCGTACCCCTGACCGGTCCCGACGAACAGGATCGGCTTCTTCGTGACGAAGGCGAGGCTCAGGGCCGCGCCGCCCTTCGTGTCGGCGTCGAGCTTCGTGACCACGAGCGCGTCGATCCCGAGCGCCTTGTCGAACATCTTCGCCTGCTCGACGACGTCGTGCCCGCTCAGCGCGTCGCCGACGAACACGGTGAGCTGCGGGTTGACGACGCGACGGATCTTCTTCGCCTCCTCGATGAGGTTCTCGTTGGTGTGCTGGCGGCCGGCGGTGTCGACCAGCACGACGTCCACCCCCTTGGAGCGGGCGTGGTCCACCGCGTCGAACGCGACGGCCGCCGGGTCGCTCCCCTCCTGCTGACGTACCACGCGGACCCCGATCCGCTCCCCGTGGACGAGGAGCTGCTCGATCGCCCCGGCCCGGAAGGTGTCGCTCGCGGCGATCACGACGGAGAACGTGTTCTTTCGGAGCCAGCCCGCGAGCTTGGCGAGCGTGGTGGTCTTGCCCGTGCCGTTCACGCCGACGAAGAGGATGATGTACGGCTTGGTCGGAGCCGAGCGGATGGCCGCTGCCAGGTCGATCGGAGGGCGCGCGAGGATCGAGCGGACCGTGCCCTCGAGGCAGGTCCGGATCGCCTCCTCCGCGTCGACCCCGTAGCGAAGCTTCCGCCCGGCGAGCTGCTTGCGGAGGTCCCGCCGCATCCGCTCGACCACCGGGAGCGCCACGTCCGATTGCAGCAGGACGACCTCGAGGTCGTCGAAGACCTCGTCGACCGTCGCCTCCTGGAGTCGCTTGCCGAAGAACCCCTCCGCGAAGAGACCCTCGGTGGGCGCGGGCCTTGGGGCCGTCGGGGGGGCCCCCTGGACCGGGACGGGGGTTGAAGGTCCGGGAGCGGTCTTTGAGGTGGGCGCCGGCGGGGGAGCGGGGGACTCCTCGGTCGTTCGGTCCGACCGGCGAAGTCGGGCCTTAAGTGCCGCCCACACGCGACGCCCCCCCGCCTCCGCGGGAGACTGCGTCCAACCGTCGGGAGAGCAGCTGGATGCGCTCGTCGATCGACGCGGCCTGGCCCTCCAGGTCGCGGATCGCCTGCCCGATCTTCGCGGTCCGTTCGGCCAGCAGTTCCATGGCCTTGGCCCGGTCCATCTCGACGACGACCCCCGAGCCGATGCCGAGCATCACCGGGGCCTCCTTGACGACCGAGCCTCGGACGAACGTCTCCCCGCCGAGCGGGAGGACGAACTCGGTCCCGGATGCGGCCCGGTCCACCCCCTCGAGGCTTTCCCGGGCCCGGAGGTGCTCGGTCCGGGAGTTCGAGAGGATCTCGTGTTGCTGGACGACCGCCTGGAGCTGGTTGCGGTAGGCCTCCAGGCGCATCAGGTCCTCCTGGACCTGCTCGTCCGAGACCGGTGGTTCGGAGGACGACGCGCTCACGCCGTGGCCTCCTCGTCGACCGCGTCGATGTGGATTAGATGACGCTTGACGCCGTGGCAACCCCCGATCTCGGAGAGCGCCCAGTGCACCGCGGTCTCCTTGGTGTCGGCCTCGTGCTCCATCGTGAACGGCTGCCAATAATCCCGACGGGCGTAGAAGGAGCCGCGGACCTTGTACAGCGGAATGGCTCACCTCGGCGACGCGGCCACCCGGGCCCACTTCTTAACCCTACCGGGCGGCGGCGGCACGGTCGCTCACTCCCGAGAGTCCGGCGCCGAGCCGCGACCGCGAGCCGCCTCGACCCTCTCGCGCGTGCGCCACCAGCGCACCTTCCGCTCCCACAGTCCCTCGCTGCTCGAGACCACCGGTGGGTAGACGCGAGGGGGAGTCTCCGTCGGAGCCTCCACGGGAGCGGGCTCCGGCGGCTCGGCGGGAGGGGGCTCCACCGGCGGAGGGGGCCCGGTCTCCGAGTCTACTGCCAGGGTGCGCTGGCTCACGAGGCCCTCGCCGCGATGCCTCGCCATCGCTCCTCCACCTCGGAGTCCGTCAGGCCGACCGTCGGGGAGAAGATCACGCGGTCGCCCCACTTCCCGAGGACATCAGGGTACTCCTCCACCTTGAGCGGGATCACGACCCCGTCGGCATGGAGCTCGTCGGCCATCGTCGAGACGGCCGCCGACCAGTCGGCGGTCGAAGCGGACGAGGGTCGGGAACGGACCCCCGGGTCGTACCGGGTGAGCACCTCGCGCACGAACGGCTCGCCCCCCGGGGGGACGATCATCCCGACCCGGCACCCGCGCTTCATCATCAACCACGCCCCGAGCGCGCCGCGCGGACCGTCGACCAGGGCGACGAGACGGCCCGCGACGCCGAGCGGGAGTCCGCCCGGTCCTGAGACCCGGTCGAAGTACAGGTAGGTGCGGGGGCCGCGTACCTCGACGAACAGCTCGACCTCCGGGTGCTCGAGGTCCACCCGAAGATGCCGGTCGGCGAACCGCTCGAGGATGTCGCCCCCCAGGTCCCGGGCCAGCTCCTGGCTCGTGAACGGATGCTGGCCGGTCCGGCGGGCGCGGACCGCAAAGCTCGACCCAGGGCGTAGACGCGGCTCGGCCAGCTCGAGGAGGCGTGCGGTGATGGCGGCCCGCTCGGTCGGAAGCTCGTGCACGACGCTCACGGACGTGACGCCAAAGACGCGGGAGACCAGCCGCACGGCCGACTCGGCCTCGTCGGCCTCGACGTACAGGTGCCCGTGGTCGGCCCGGACCCTCCCGTCCAGGCCGGCATCGGCCAACTGGTCGAGGAGGTTGCGCCGTAGCGTCCCCTCGAACTCGCGTCGGACGGGCGCCGACTTCAGCGCGAGCTCGCCGTACCGGACGAGCAGCAACGTCGTCATGAGAACCGTTAAGACGAACAGCCCTGTAAAGCGGTATCCGGACGGGTCCCCCAGTGGCAGCAGGCACCGAACCTCCCGACCCGGACCCGTGGCGACCGTTCGAGACCGACCTCCTCAACCAGGTCGTCGCCGCGCTCACCACGCTCGGTGAGCCCGCCGACCCGGAGGTGATCCGCGCCCTCCTGAGCTTCGAGGGCGGACCGCAGGGGGATGCGGCGTTGCCCGTCCATCGACTGGCGGCGGCCGCCAAGGTCCCTCCCGCCGAATTCGCCGACGCGGTGCTCGCCGCCTTCCAGCCGCGCGGGAACGTCGAGTCGGTCTCGGCGCGGGGCGCCTACCTCAACTTCGGCGCCGACTCCCTGCGCCTCACGAACCGGACCCTTAGGGCGGTCTTCGCGCTCGGAGACCATTACGGGCACCGCCCTCCGACCACGGAGACCACCTGCGTCGAGCACACGAGCGCGAACCCCACCGGTCCTTTCCACATCGGCCGGGTCCGCAACGCACTCATCGGCGACACCCTCGCGCGGGCGCTCCGGGCCGCGGGGACCCCGCTCACGACCCACTACTATGTCGACGACATGGGCCGACAGGCCGCCATGATCACCTGGATCTGGACGAAGCCGATGGACCAGTGGCCGGCGGAGATCCGGGCGACGATGGAGGGGGCCTCTCCCGACGAGAAGCCCGACCATTACCGGGGGCGGCCGTACCCCGCGGTCAGTGCCTACCTCAAGACCCACCCGATCGAGGCGAAGGAGGTCGCCGACCTCGTCCACAACCTGGAAACCGGCAAGGCTCCCCCCGAGCACCGGGCCCTGGCGCAGGAGATCCTCACCGGAATGGTGGGCTCCCTCGCTCGGCTGGGGGTCGCGTTCGATGAGTTCGTCTGGGAGTCCGACTTCGTGCGGAACGGCGCGGTCGACCACGTCCTGCGCCGGCTGCAGCACGCGCCGCATGCGCGCATGGAGGAGAACGGGGCCTGGGCGATCGATACCGCGATGTACGGCTTGCCGAAGGAGCAGACGCACGTCGTCTTCCAGCGGGGGGACGGCACAAGTCTCTACGTCTCCCGGGACGTCGCCTACCATCTATCCAAGTTCGCGCGGTACAGCTGGGTGATCGACGTCCTCGGGCAGGACCACCAGCTCCACGCGCGGACGCTGAGCGCCCTCCTGGCCGAGCTCGGGGAGCCCCGCCGGCCGGAGTTCGTGATCTACCAGGACATCACGGTCCCCGAGGGGGGCCGCATGTCGACGCGCGGCGGCTCCGCGGTCTGGCTCGACCAGCTGCTCGCGGAGGCCGTGGAGCGGGCGCGCAAAGAGGTCCTGGCCCGACGCGAGGGGCTCTCTACGGAGGAGGTGGGACGCATCGCCGAGGCCGTGGCGACCGGCGCGGTCCGCTACCACGTCCTGCGGGTCGCCCCGGAGAAGCCGGTCGTCTTCCGGTGGGAGGACGCCCTCTCCTTCGAGGGGCGGAGTGGCCCGTTCTGCCAGTACTCCTACGCGCGCGCCTCCAGCGTCCTCCGCAAGCCCGAGGCCGGCGCTCCCCCCTACACGTTCGAGGCCGACCGGCTGAACGAGCCGGACGAGGCCGCGCTGGTGCGCCTCATGGCCCGGTTCCCCCGGGTCGTCGAGCAGTCCGCCCACCGGGCCCACGTCCACTCGATCGCCGGCTACGCCCACGACCTCGCGGAGCTGTTCAACCGGTTCTACCACGCCGTTCCCGTGCTCCGGTCCGGCGAGGAGAAGGCGAGCCGGGTCGCGCTCGTCGCGGCGGTCCGCCAAACCCTGGGCAACGCCCTCGACCTCCTGGGGGTCACCCGGCTCGAATCGATGTGAACGTTCCCTCACGGAACGTCCAAATAGGCCCCGGTCGTCGCGTCGCTCGAGGTCGAACATGGCATCGATCAAGGCCGACTTTGTCGCGTTCATCAGCAAGGGGAACCTGATCCAGCTCGCGGTCGCCTTCGTCATGGGCGCGGCGTTCTCCGCCCTCGTGACCGCCCTGGTGGCGGACATCTTCACCCCGCTGATCGGGGTGGCCGGGAAGTTCAACTTCGCCTCCTGGGTCCTGACGATCAACGGGAGCACGATCATGCAGGGCGCCTTCCTCAACTCCCTGATCGCGTTCATCACGATCTCGCTGGTCGTCTTCTTCGTGATCGCCCTGCCCTACCAGCGCTGGTCGGACCGACAGGCCGCGAAGAAGCCGGCCGCGGCGCCGACGACCCGGGCATGCCCGGAGTGCCTGTCCCAGATCCCGCTAGCGGCCCGCCGGTGCTCGTTCTGCACCTCGGTGGTGACGCCGGCCGCCCCGGCGGCCGCTTCGGCCTAGCGCGGGCGGACCAAGGGGTCGGGTACCCCGGCACCGCGGAACCCGCGAGCGCGAAGCCGGCAGGAGTCGCACCGGCCGCACGGCGTCCGGCCGCCCGCATAACAGCTCCAGGTCATCGCCCAAGGGACCCCCAGCCGCTCGCCCCACCGCACGATCTCCGCCTTGGATTTGCGGATCAGGGGGGCCCGGACCCGAAGGCGGGACGTCCCCTCCACGCCGGCCTTGGTGGCGAGTTGGGCGAGTCGTTCGAACTGCCGGAGGAACGCGGGTCGGCAATCCGGGTACCCCGAGTAGTCGACGGCGTTGGCCCCGATCACGATCGTGTCGAGCCGGTGGGTCTCGGCGTAGCCGAGCGCGACGGCCAAGAGGATCGTGTTCCGAGCCGGCACGTAGGTCGACGGGATCCGTCCCCGACGGCTCGGCCGCGACGGGATCGGGCGGTGCCGGTCGGTGAGCGAGGACCCGAGCAGGCCTCCGAGGGGGAGACGGACGACGACGTGGTTCGCCACGCGGTACCGTCGGGCGAGAGCCCGCGCCGCGCGGACCTCACGCGCGTGGCGTTGTCCGTAGACGACCGTGAGCGCGTGGACCGGTCGGGCCCGGTTCGCGGCCCAGGCGAGGCAGGTCGCGGAATCCATCCCTCCGGAGAGGAGGACCACGCTGCCACGCGGAGCGCGCGGGCGGCTCACCGGACCCACCCACCCAGCTCCAGGAATCCGGCGGCGAGAGCCACCGACGCGAGCATCGCCGCTAGGTTGGTGGTCCCCTTCGTGAGGTAGCCGCGGTTCTCGAGGGTCTCCCCGAGCACCGAGTCGACCTGACAGGCCAGGAAGCCGGCCGCCGTCGCCACCCCGACCACGACGAGGGGGGAGACGGTGACCGTGCCGAACGCCCAGAAGAGGAGGGCGCTGAGGACGCCGGTCGTCAGGGCCCCGAGGAAGCCCCACAGGTGACCGGCGAGGGAGACCCCTCCGTTCGTTCCGGGAGGCACCGGGCGAAGGGTCAGGATGCTGCGCGCACGGCCCGCCAGGACCCCCAGCTCGCTCGCGAACGTGTCCGACGCACCGAAGGCCAGTGCGCTTGCGTAGAGGACCGCGCCCGCGGAGAAGAACGAAGGGGAAGCGAACATCGCGACCGCGAGCCCGGTCGGGACGATGATGTGCGCCAGCACGTTGGAGACCCCGCGTTCCCCGACCGCCCCCTCCTGGAGGTGCTTCTTGCTCTTCTCGTCGATCCGGTACTGGGTCGCAAGCACGCTCGCGACCACGAAGAGGATGAGCAGGATGAGGAACGGGTAGCCGACCGTCACGACGATGACGATCCCGAACGCCGCGGCGACCGCCCCGGCGGTGGGGGTGAGCGCGCGGGCGAAGATGGCACCGAGCGCGAGGGCCACCGTGCCCATCGACGCGACGAACGCCGGAAGTAACGAGAGCACCACGGCGAACCGCGGGGCCGAGCGGATGGGGGGTTTAACCCTTCCCGACTACCGCCCCGGGGGGCTTCAACCCCGGGCGAGCACCCGGAGGACGGCCAGGCGGAAGCCGCTGGCCTCGATGGCGGGCCGGACCCCCTCCCGGGCGACCTCCGCACGCAGCGACTCCTCGTGCCCGGGAGGTACCGCGAGCGCCGTCAACAGTCCAAGGCGGTCCCCGGCCTGAACGTCCAGCGCGCGGTCGCCCACGATCGCGCTGGTCGCCAAGTCGAGGTCGTGGTCCTGGGCCGCCCGCTCGAAGAGGGCGACCCCGGGCTTTCGGCAGTCGCACCCCGTCTCGGGGGCGTGGGGGCAGTAGTAGAATGCGTCGATGTGGGCCCGGTACGGGGCGAGGAGCGCGTTCAAGCGGGCGTGGATCGCGTCGACGTCGGCCGACGTGTAGAACCCCCGTTCGATCCCCGACTGGTTCGTGACGCAGACGATCCGGTA
>DATJWA010000022.1:0-170408 GCA_035501555.1 Thermoplasmata archaeon
CGCCCGAAAGCCGGCGAGGACCCGCCCCTGCTCCTTCTGGTTCATCCCGGGGTCGTCGGCGTCCCGAGTCGCCTGGCCGACGAACCGGCCGACCTTCCACTCCTGCCGCTCGAGGATCGACTGGATCGTCTGGATCGTGTCGCGGTACTGGGCGAAGACGAGGATCCGTACCTTGCGCCCATCGGCCTTGTCCAGGACCTCCCGGACGAGGGTGACCAGTGCGTCCAGCTTGGGATGCGAGGACTCCTTGGAGGTGCGAAGGTACTCCGCCGCCTCCTGCCGCGACCGGACGACCTGCGGGAGCTTCAGGAAGGCGAGGTCCCCGCGGGAGGGTTTGGGCTTGGCGCCCACGCGCTCGAGGTACTGGACGAAGGGGGCGAGCCCCTGGGTCTCGAGCCGCTCCTGGGCGTGATGGAGGTGGAGGAGGACCAGCTGGTGGAAGAGGGGCCCGAACCGGCGGACCATCGGTCCCGGTCGGGCAAAGATCTCCGCTCGGAGGGCGATCAGGTCCTTCACGGAGATCGAAGCGATCGGCTTCTTTCGTAAGTAGCCCATCTTCTGGAGCTTGCGCGCCGATTCACGGGCCGCTTCCTCGAGCGCCGCGCGGATCCGCTGGGCGACGGGCGGGAGCTCCACCCACTCGTAGTCGACGTCGATCGGATGGACGTACTCGGCGACACCCGGGTCCTCCCGGCTCCGGGCCTCGATCCGAGAGACACCGAGGTGAGCGACGACCTCCTCGATCCGTTCGTCCTTGCCGCCCGGGGAGGCGGTGAGACCGAGGATCCGGCCCCCCACCGGCCTCTCGAGCCGGTACCGCTCCGCGATCGGGACGTAGACGTACTTGCCGACCGCGTGGTGGGCCTCGTCGAAGACCACCAGCGCCACCTCGCGGAGGTCGTACCGCCCGGCCGCGAGGTCGTTCTGGACGATCTCGGGCGTCGCGAAGACGATGTCCGCGTCGGCCCAGCTTCCATCCCGGATCGGACGCCGAACCGTCCCGGTGAACCTCGCGGTCCGCAGCGGCACGAGCCACTGGCGGAATGACTCGGCGTGCTGCTGGACGAGGGGGCGCGTCGGGGCCAGCACGAGGACCTTCCCCTCCTCGCGGCGGAGGAGTTCGGCGGCCACCAGGGCCGCGATGACCGTCTTCCCGAGGCCCGTCGGCAGCACGACCAGAAGGTCCTCGTCCAGGCCCGTCCGGGCCAGCTCGATCTGGAACGGCAGGGCCCGTATGACGCACGGCCGGAGCAACGGATGCTCGACCAGTCCCTCCGCCACCCGCCACACCTCGGGAAACCCCGGCGGCCGCGCCCGGCGCGCGGGGGCCGCTGGCGGCGGGGCGGGCTCCCCCGACCCGACGAACTCCTCGAGCCGGCGCTGAGTTCCGGCCATTCCGGCGACCGCAACCCGGGCCGGCGCTTAGTCGCTTCCCCCGAGCGGGGGCGCGGTCCCGAGGAGGCGGGCGCGCCCAGGCTCCCGCTACTTGCCCTCGGGCGGGGTCAGGGCCTTCATTCCCGCGAGGTACGGACGGAGCACGTCCGGGATCGTGACCGACCCGTCCGGTCGCTGATACTGCTCGAGGAGGACCGCGAGCCCGCGGGAGGTGGCGACCGCGGTCGAGTTGAGCGTGTGGGGCACGAGCTTTCCCGGTCGCCCGGCCCGGCCGAGGCGGATCCCGAGCCGACGCGCCTGGTAGTCCGTGCAGTTCGAGCAGCTGACCACCTCCCGATAGGCCTGCTGGCGGGGGAACCAGGCTTCGATGTCGTACTTCTTCGCGGCGACCGAGCCGAGGTCGCCGGTGCAGACGTTGACCACCCGGTAGGGGACCTCGAGCCGCCGGAACACCTCCTCGGCGTTGCCGCGCAGCTCCTCCAGGATCTCGGGAGACTGCTCGGGGCGGCAGTACACGAACTGCTCGACCTTCTCGAACTGGTGCACCCGGAAGATCCCCTTCTGGTCGACCCCGTGCCCGCCGATCTCCTTGCGGAAGTTCATGCTCAGGCCCGCCAGGCGGATCGGCAGGTCCCGCTCGTCGAGGATCTCGCCCTGGTGGAGCGCCGCCAGGGGGTGCTCGCTGGTAGCGATGAGGTACAGGTCCTCCCCCTCGATCTTGTACATCACGTTCTCGAAGTCGGCGAGGTCGGTCACCCCCTCGTACGGCTCCCGCCGGAGCATGTACGGAGGGACGACGGGGGTGAACCCACGAGAGATGAGAAGGTCGAGGGCGAACCGCTGGAGCGCGAGGTCGAGCAGCACGAAGGCTCCCGAGAGGTAGTAGAACCCGCTCCCGCTCACGCCGTGGGCCCGGTCGAAGTCGGCCATACCGAGGCCCTCGAGCACCTCGCTGTGGGACTTGAGCTCCGGACCTCCGGGAGAGGGGGTTCCCCACGTGGTCAGCACGACGTTCTCCGAGTCGTCCTTGCCGAACGGTACGCTGCCGTCCAGGAGGTTCGGCAGGCGTCGCAGCAGCGTGTCCCGACTCTTCAGGAGGTCTCCCTCCTCGGCCTCGGTCGCCTTCAGCTGGTCCGGGATCGACTTCGCCTCGGCCACGAGGTCCGGAGGCGGGTCCCCCTTCCCTCGGGCGTCGGCCATCTTTCGGCTGAGCTCGTTGCGACGGCGTCGCAGTTTGTCCGCGATCCGCAGGGCCGCCCGCCACTGGGCGTCCGCTGCGCGAACCTCGGCGAGGAGGCGCAGGTGCTCCGGGTTCCGGCGGCGGGCGAGGTTCGCCTCCACCTTCTCCGGTTCCCGGCGGATCAGTTCGATGTCGATCACGGCCCCAGCGCCAGGCACTCCGTCCAAAAGTCTTTGCCTGCCGGACCGCGACCGCCCCGCCCGCGGCCGGATGCGGCCCGCGGGGGTCACCCCCGCAAACTCCTATGTACCCACGAGGGGGATTCGGCCGCCGGAGGAATTCGGGTCATGGCATCCAAGGTCGAGGGGTTCGGGCTGTTCATCAACGGGAAGTGGGTCACGCCCCCGAAGGCCGCCCGGTTTGAGACCATCAACCCCGCGACCAAGGAGCCGGTCGGCTCGTTCGTCTCCGCGACGCCGGCCGACGTGACCCGCGCGATCGATGCGGCGCAGCTCTCCTTCCCCTCGTGGCGGGAGACCCCAGCCCCGATGCGGGGGGAGATCCTGCTGAACGCTGCGCGCATCCTGAAGGAGCGCAAGCCCGCCGTCGGCCGGATCGTGACCCAGGAGATGGGCAAGGTCATCTCCGAGGGCCTCGGGGACGTTCAGGAGGCGATCGACTTCATCGAGTACATGGCCGGCGAGGGGCGCCGGCTCTTCGGGGAGACGGTCCCGTCGGAGCTCCGGTCGAAGTTTTGCCTGACCGTCCGACAGGCCAAGGGGGTCGTGGCGTGCATCACGCCGTGGAACTTCCCGACCGCGATCCCGAACTGGAAGATCGCGGCCGCCCTCATCACCGGCAACACGGTCGTCTTCAAGCCCGCGTCCAACACGGCCCGCTGCGCCGTGGAGGTCGTCAAGGTGTACGAGGCCGCGGGGCTCCCTCCCGGGGTGCTGAACCTCGTGACCGGCTCCGGAGGGGTCGTCGGGGAGGCCCTGGTCGAGGACCCGCGGGTACGGGCCGTCTCGTTCACCGGGGGCGTCGACGCGGGGCGGGACGTCTACGTACGGGGGGCCCACCAACTTAAGATGGTCCACCTCGAGCTCGGCGGCAAGAACCCGGTCATCGTGATGGACGACGCGAACCTTCCCCTCGCGCTCGAGGGGGTCCTCTTCGGGGCCTTCGGGACCAGCGGTCAGCGGTGCACCGCGACCAGCCGCCTGATCCTCCACGAGAAGGTGTACGACGAGTTCCTCTCGATGCTCACCCGCCGCCTCCAGACCTTCACGGTCGGTGACCCCCTCGACCCGACGACCGGGATGGGCCCGGTCGCGTCGGCGGACCAGGAGAAGAAGATCCTCGAGTACATCGCGGTCGGAAAGAAGGAGGGCAAGCTCGTCTGCGGCGGCGAGAAGCTCAAGGGCGGGGTCTACGACCGGGGGTACTACATCGCGCCGACCATCTTCGAGACCCGGCACGGGACCCGGATCTCCAAGGAGGAGATCTTCGGTCCGGTCCTCTCCGTGATCAAGGTCCCCGACTACGGGGATGCGGTCCGGGTCGCGAACGACGTCGACTACGGCCTCTCTTCCGCGATCTACACCCGGGACGTGAACCGGGCGTTCCGGGCGGTCGAGGATCTCGAGGCCGGGATCACCTACGTCAACGCCCCCACGATCGGCGCCGAGGTCCAGTTGCCGTTCGGAGGGATCAAGAACACCGGGAACGGGGGCCGGGAGGCCGGCTCGGCGGCGATCGAGGAGTTCACCGAGGTCAAGACGGTCTTCGTCGACTTCTCGGACAAGCTTCAGAAGGCGCAGATCGATTCCGAATCCGTGGCATGACCGGGTTCCGCGGCTCGGACGAGCAGCTCGAGCGCGAGATTGCCGCCCTCGAAGGGATCGCCCGGGTGCGCGTCCGACGCGTCGCCGCGGAGCTGCGGGAGGTCGACCGGGACCTGAGGGAACTGCGACGGGAACGCACGCGTCGGCGGGCCTTGGAGGCGGAGCCTGCGCCCCAGGACACAGCCACCGCGGAACTCGCCTGAGCGCCCGGGGTCGGGGTGGGCTGAGCTTGACCACGCCTTGAAGTAGGGCCCGGCCGTTGCTCCCTGCCGGAGCCTAGCATGGCGACCCCCGGCCCGACCGCCCCCGCCGGCGCGACCGCCCCGCCCTCCCCTCCTTCCGCTGGTCGACCCACCGGGACCTCGCGGGGGGTCCTCGTCGTGGTCGTGGCCGTTGTCGTGGTGGTCGCGGCCCTGCTGGGGGCGGTTGCGAGCGGCTGGCTCTCCTTCTCCACTTCGGGCACCGGGACGGGTGCCTCTACCTCCTACGCGAGCGCGGAGTCGATTGCTAGCTCGACCGCGGCGCAGGTCTATCCCGGGCCCTGGTCCCTGTACGCCGTGATTGGGGCCGACGATCGCCAAGCCTACACGAACAGCAGCCTCGGGGCGTCGAGCGGCTGCAAGGTAACTGGAGGGACGGACGTCCTTTCCCTCCCCGCGACGTCCGGCAACTACTCCGACGGCGACCTCTCGGCTTGGATCTTCGCTTACGTCAGTACGACCAACGATGCGCAGCTCGCCATCGAGGTCACCGGCTCGCACGCCACGGAACTCGGGGTGGCCCGGGGGGCCTCATGCGGCTCCCCGTCCGCCCTCCTCCCAGTCCCGACGGGCGCGCTCGACAGTACTCAGGTAGCCAAGATCCTCCTCGGCGACTCCGAGGTGGAAGCTTTCCTCCACGACTACACGTCGGCCAACGCCAGCTACACGCTCCTCAATCCTCGCGGAGGGAACGTGGGGGCGTCGTGGGGGGTGGAGTACACGGTGTGCGGGCTCAACGTGCTGGGAGTCCCCCAGTCGCCCTCCGGGACCCGGGGCGGGATCGTCCAGGCCACGGTGAACGCAACGACCGGGGTCATCTCCTCCGTTGCGTACCAGGCATCCTTCCCCTGTGCGGGCAGCGGGTCGCAGCCGACGGAAATCCCCCTCGGAACCGCCTTCGCCGCGGGCAACCCGGTCGGCTCGCTCTGCCCCACCGGCGACACGTACGCCTTGGAAGGCTGCACCGCCGGGGATTACACCTACACGCTCACGGTCGAAGCGTCGACGCTCAACCTGAGCAGCGTGCTCTTCGAGGTCACGACCTCGAACGGGGGGGTCTACTCCATCTCCACGGAGGGCGGGTTCTCCATTGTGAACGTCATCGGCCTGGTGGTCGCCCAGTCGTCGCCCAGCACCGAGCTAGAGATGTTGGCCCCCTGGAGCACGTACAATCCCCCCGCGTCCTCGGGGACGCCCCTCACCTCGCTGGACACGATCGAGATCGACATGGGGACCGCCAACCCGGCCGGTGATAATCTGTACTTCATCGCAGCGGGGACCGGTAATTACAGCGGCACCACCGCGCCCCTCGCGCTGCCCTGAGCGTCGGTCGGGCTCTAGAACGGGCCGGTCCGCCCGGGGTTGTCGAAGTTGGTGAGCAGCAACTGGCCGCGCGAGCGCGGCCGGCCGACCGGCGCGATCAGCGGGTCCTCCTCGAGCGCGGGCATGGTGTCGGAGATCGGAACGTCCACGAGGATCTCCCGCGTCCGGCCCCCCCGCCCTCGCGAGACGATCGTCGCCCGGATGAGCCCGAGGGACTCGAGCTCGGAGACGTAGTTCGAGATCGAGCGCGCGTGCAACGGCTGGAGGCCAAGGCGCTCGGCCAGGCGGCGGTAGGCATCGTACACCTCTCCCGTCAGCACGCCGTTGCGCCGGCGCTCGCAGGCCTGCAGGATCGCGTACAGTAGGACCTTGCAGTGCGGGGGCAGGGTCCGGCAGCAGTCGAGGATGATGTCCTGCTCGAGCCGGTTCTTCGCCTTGACGACGTGGTCCGGGGTGATGCGCTTGGCCCGGTCCCGTTCGGCCATCTCGGCGGCGAGGCGCAGGAGCGCGAGCGCCCGACGGGCATCCCCGTTCTCCAGGGCGGCGTAGGCGGCGCACCGGTCGACGACGCCGGGGTCCACGACCCCTTCCCGGAACGCTTCCTTCGCCCGGTCGCGTAGGATGTCCTGGAGCTGGAGCGCATCGTACGGGGGGAAGAGGATCTTCTCCTCGTTGAGCCGGCTCCGGACGCGGGCGTCGAGGTGGTTCGTGAACTTGAGGTCGTTCGAGATCCCCACCAGCACCATGCGGGCCTGTTCGAGCTCGGTGTTGATCTGGCTGAGGGTGTAGAGCACGCCGTCCCCCGAGCGGGCCACGAGTCGGTCGATCTCGTCCAGGACCAGGATCACGGTCCCGCCCTTGGAGTCCATCAGCCGGCGCATCGCCGCCTGGACCCGGTCGAGCGACCAGCCGGTCGGGATCCGGTCGGATTCGTTCTTCGCGAAGGGGTTGCCGATGTTCTGGAGCAGGCTGTAGGGCGTGTCGATGTTCCCGCAGTTGATCGTCACGAACGTGATGTGGCTCGCGAGCTCGGTGCGCCGAAGGATGTCCTGACGGACCTGGGCGACCACCGCGGTCTTGCCGGTCCCGATCTTGCCGTAGATCAGGAGGTTCGACGGGACGTCGCCTCGGAGCGCGGGCGCGAGGATCTCGGCGACCTGCCGGATCTGCTGCTCCCGGTGGGGCAGGCGGCT
Organism: Thermoplasmata archaeon; assembly: GCA_035501555.1. Taxonomy (GTDB): domain Archaea; phylum Thermoplasmatota; class Thermoplasmata; order Lutacidiplasmatales; family UBA184; genus Lutacidiplasma. The sequence continues at coordinate 7,196 of DATJWA010000022.1, forward strand.
CGGGACGTGCGTGTCGCGCAGGACGTCTCGGCTTCCCCGGTAGAGCTCGCTCCTGGTCTCCAGGATCGAGTCGAGGAACTCCCCGGCGGTGGTCGAGGGGGTCGGCGGAGGGGCGGCGCTCCCGATCACGGGCGCGGTCGCCGGACCTCCACCGGCCGGGCGGTCGTTGACGGGGGCGACCGCCGTCGATGCGAGGGGTGCTGGGTCGTTCCGGTCCGAGATGTCGGTGGACCGATTTTCGGGAGCAGGTGACACCGTCGATGCCTGCCCGGGCCTCGGGCGGCAGTTGCAGGTGGGGGGCGCATATCTACCTTTGCCAAGATTTTGTCGGCGAGTGACGTCGCGCGACGAAACCGGTCGTCCGGTCCGCACCCGGGACTCTGACCGAAGCCATTTGAAGGAGAGTCTCCTCGCCGAGGGGGATGTCCGGGTACGGCGCGGCAGCGCACGGAACGCATGCCAAGCACGCGGGGGGCCCGATCTCGGTCCCGTGGGTGATTCTCGCGGGGCTGCTCATCGGGGTCGGCCTCACGATCACCGCCTACATGCTCTACTACCTCAGCGTCGAACTCCTCCCCGGGACCCTCCTCGTCCTCGCCGGCTGCCTGATGCTCTTCCACCCCCGGGCCGGCGCCGACCGCGCGTGAGCCCGGGCCCTTCGATGTCGGCCTCCCCCGGGAGCCGTGGGCCGGTGATCGTCAAGCTCGGCGGCAGCGTCATCACCCGGAAGCGGGAGGTCGAGCGCCTGCGGCCGAAGGTCCTGCGTCGCCTCTGCGCGGAGCTGGGGTCGGTCGGGGAACTGCCCCTCGTGATCCTGCACGGCGCCGGCTCGTTCGGTCACCCGGGGGCCCGGAAATTCGGGCTGGCTGCCGCCCCGGCGCCCGGCGAGCCGCCCTCGAGCCGTGCCCGGGGGGCCTCCATCGTCGCGGCAGAGGTCCGTCGGCTCCACGTCGCCGTGCTCCAAGAGCTCGTCCGGGCCGGCCTCTCGGTCGGTTCCCTCCCACCCTCCACCCACGCGCTCAATCGAGAGGGGCAGCTCCAGCGCCTGGACCCGGATCCGTTCACGACCCTGCTCAGCTCCGGCCACGCCCCGGTCTCCTTTGGCGACGTGGTGCCCGATGCCTCCTGGGGGTGGTCCATCCTCAGCGCGGACACGATCGCCGTGTCGCTCGCCGCCGCCCTCGGCGCCGAGCGCGTGATCTTCGTGAGCGATGTGCCCGGAGTGCTGGCCGACGGGCGCTCGGGCCGCCCCGAGGTCCTCCCCGAGGTGACCTCCGCGCTCCTCGAACGACTCCGCCCCCGGGACGCGGGCCCGGACGTCACCGGCGGGATCCGGGGGAAGGTCGAGGCGATGCTCGCCATCGCCCAGGGCGGCGTGGACGCAGGTCTTATTAGCGGACTCAAAGATGGAGAACTCTCGCGCGCCGTGCGGGGGGAATTCGTCTATGGGAGCTGGGCCCACGGACAACCCCACGACCCCGCCGGACGCGTCGGGGATTGACCTGAGCCACCGGAAGGCCGAGCACGTCAAGGTCGTGCTGGGCCAGAAGGTTGAGGGACGGTACCGGTACTGGGACGACGTCCAGCTCCTGCACCGTGCGCTCCCGAACATCGACTTCGACGAGGTCGACCCGTCCACGACCCTCCTCGGCCACCGGCTCGCCGCGCCGATCGTGATCACCGGCATGACCGGGGGGTTCCCGGGTGCGAAGAAGATCAACGGGAACCTAGCGCGCGCGGCCGCCGAGGTCGGTGTAGCGATGGGGGTCGGGAGCGAGCGAGCGGGGGTCGTGAAGGGACAGTACCCGGAGAGCTACTCGGTCGTCGCCCAGTACCCTGTTCCGCTGAAGTTCGCGAACATCGGCGCCCCCCAAATCATCCCCCAGCGCCCCGGCGACCCGGTCATCGGGGCTGACGAGGTCCGACGCGCGATGGAGCTGATCCACGCGGACGTACTCGCGATCCACCTCAACTTCCTGCAGGAGATGGTGCAGCCCGAGGGCGACCGCCGGGCGCGCGGGGTCCTCGACCGGATCGGGAGCCTCGCCACCCAGTTCCCGGTCCTCGTCAAGGAGACCGGGGCGGGGATCTCCCGCGATGTGGCGGAGGAACTGCGCGACCGCAAGGTCCGCGCGTTCGACGTGAGCGGTACCGGCGGCACCTCGTTCGCGGCCGTTGAGCACTACCGCGCCCTCGAGCAGGGGGCGGTGCGGGAGGCCCGCGTGGGGAAGACGTTCTGGGACTGGGGCATCCCTTCCCCCGTGTCCGTGATCCAGCTGGTCCCTCTCGGGCTCCCGGTGATCGCGAGCGGCGGGGTCCGCTCCGGACTGGACGTCGCGCGGGCGATCGCGCTCGGCGCCTCGGCCGCCGGGACCGCCGCGGGGGTCCTTCGGGCCGCCTCCGAGGGGTACGACCAGACCCGCAGCGAGCTCGAGCACCTCGTCTACGAGCTCAAGGTCGCGATGTTCCTCACCGGCTCGCGGACCGTGGCCGAGCTGCAGCGCGCACCCCACGTGGTCACGGGGGAGAGCCGCCAATGGCTTCCGTGAGCCCCGGACCGGTCCCGACCCCCGAGGAGATCCACCGGACCAAGCTCGACGCGATACGGGCCGCCGGGTCGGGCCCGATGCCGACGAACGCCGATTGGATCCGTTCACTCCCCAGCGAGGAGCAGGCCCGCTACGTCGGGGTAGTGCGGAGGAGGCCGTCCCGCAGCCTCTCGGGCGTCGCGGTGGTCGCCGTGATGACCGCCCCTTCCCGCTGCCCCCACGGCCGCTGCACCTACTGCCCCGGCGGGGTCGAGAACTCGAGCCCGCAGAGCTACACGGGCGAAGAGCCGAGCGCCCTGCGGGGGGCCCAGTTCCACTGGGACTCGGAGGCGATCACCCGCAGCCGGATCGAGACGCTCGAGGCGATCGGCCACCCGACGAGCAAGGTCGAGGTCATCGTGATGGGCGGGACGTTCCCGGCCCGACCCCGGACCTTCCAGGAGGGGGTGCTCCGCGGGATCTACGACGGGTTGAACGGGTCGTCCTCCTCGGACCTGGCGGAGGCGATCCGCGCGAACGAGCACGCCGCCCACCGGATGGTCGGCCTCACGGTGGAGACCCGACCCGACTGGTGCGACGGACGGGTGCTCCCCTTCCTCCTCGACGCGGGGGTCACCCGGGTGGAGGTCGGGGTCGAGTGCCTCCACGACGACGTGCTCGCGGCGGTGGGCCGGGCGCACGCCGTCGGGGACGTCGAGCGGGCGAGCCGGGAGACCCGCGACCGGGGTCTCAAGGTCGGATACCATCTGATGCTGGGTCTCCCCGGAATGGACCCCGAGCGGGACCTCGGTGACTTTCTCCGACTGTTCGCCGAGCCGGGGTTCCGGCCGGACTTCCTCAAGATCTACCCTACGCTCGTCCTCCCCGGAACCCCCCTGTTCGACGACTGGAAGGCCGGACGCTATCGCCCGTACGACACCGACACCGCCGCCGAGCTCCTGGCCCGGATGAAGGCCGCCCTTCCCCCGTGGGTCCGGATCCAGCGGATCCAGCGGGACATCCCCTCTCGCCTGATCGCCGACGGGGTCCGGACGAGCAACGTACGCGAATTGGCGCTGCTTCGCCTGGCGGAGCAGGGCGGGTCGTGCCGCTGCCTGCGATGCCGAGAGGTGGGGCGGCGGGCCTCCCCCCCGCCCGAAGAGTTCCGGCCGTTCGAGCGGGAGTACGACGCGTCCGACGGACGCGAGGTGTTCCTGTCGTTCGAGGAACCCGAGACCGACTCGGTCGCCGGCTTCCTGCGGCTGCGGTTCCCGTCCGGCCGCACCCCGGGAGGGCTATCGGACCCGGTCGTCCGGGAGCTGAAGGTACTGGGTCGCGAGGTTCCGGTGGGGACGCCCGGAGGCGGCGCGGTGGAGTACCAGCACCGCGGCTTCGGCCGGGCCCTTCTGGCCCGGGCCGAGCTAACGGCCCGCGACGCGGGATTCGACCGGTTGTTCGTGACGAGCGCCGTCGGCACCCGAGAGTACTACCGTCGGCTCGGCTACCGGCCGGACGGTCCGCACGTGTCGAAGCCCCTTCGAACGGGGGCGGTCGGCGGATGACGACGGCCCGCCCCGCGCAGCAACCCTTTAGGGACCCGGCGCCCCGGGGGGAGCCGATGAGCCAGCGGACCGGGGGAGAGCCCGAGCCATCGCCTCCGAACCGTCACCGCTGTCGCTGCGGGCACTTTCCGACCGACCACATGGTCGTCCTACCGGTCGGGGCCTCCGGCAACTTCCGTCTCGACCCGTCGGGCCCGTGCGCCGTCTGCGGGGAGAGCGGCTGCCGCAAGTTCAACCCCGGTCCGCCGTGAGCGACGGCGTTCGCCTCAGCCGTAGGCGGCCTTGAGCAAGTAGTCCTTCAGCTGGTGCAGCCGCTCGTCCCACAAATGGAAGTGCCAGGAGCGGGCCGATTCCCAGTCGGGCCCGCTCTCCCACCCCGCGTGCTCGAGCGTGATGTCGATCCCCTCGGGGGACTCCTGCAGCCGGATGTACACCCGCGTCTTGAGGGACGGACGGTTCATGAGCGCATCAAACTCGGGCGGAGCCTGCCAGGTGAACCCGAGGTCGAGGTCGGCGGTCATCTCCCGGATCAGCCCCCGGCTCTCGAACGCCACCGGCGTCTTCCATCCCAGCCGGTAGACCCCTCCGACCCGGGGTTCTACCTCGGCGGTGTCGCACAACCACCCCGACAGCTGGGCCGGGTCGGTGAACGCAGCGTAGATCATCGGGATGGGAAGGGGCACCGTGACCTGGATCAGGATCGGATCGAGGGTCTCGTCCACGGTCTGCCGCCCGGGCATCCGGGACTATAGGCTTTCCGCGGGAGGCCAGCGACGGGCGCCCGAGGCCCGGCCGGTCCGTCGGGGCGGGAGGAGGGCGTCGACCTCCACCTCGACCATCATGTCGGGGTCGATCAACCGGGGGACCTCGACCATCGTCGCGGCCGGGCGAGCGGACCCGAAGAACTCGCCGTGCGCCCGACCGTACTCCTCCGCGCGCGAGATGTCCGTGACGAACATCCGCGTCCGGACGACGTCCTCCATCGTGCCCCCAGCATCGGCCAGCGCGCGCTCGATGATCCGGAGCGCCTCCAGCGTCTGCCGGTGGGGGTCGCCGCGGCCGATCACGACGCCGTCCGGCCCGACCGCCGTCGTGCCGGCGACGAAGACCTGACGACCCACTCGCACCGCCCGGGAGTAGCCGAACCGGGACTCCCAAGGGGCACCGCTCGAGACGCGCTGTCGGGTCATCTCACGCCTGCGGGGGGCGACGGTCCGACACCTCAAGAGGTGAGTGGCCGCCCGATCGACCGTTCCTTCGGGCCACCACTATGCGGCACCGGCGGGCGAGCGACCACCCCGCCGGGGGCACGTTCATATAGCGAGGGACAGTGGGCGACCCTCGTCTGGGACTGTGGGGTAGCTTGGTCCATCCTTCGGGGTTCGGGACTCCGAGACGCCAGTTCAAATCTGGCCAGTCCCACTGCCTTCGCTGACGGCCCCCGGGGGGTTCCCCCGAACCCGGATGGGGCGGCTCGGCTAGAACTTCTCCACCAGTTTGCGCACCGCGCCCCCTCCGTTCTTCAGGATGGGGCCGCCGTGGTAGCTCATGAGCGAGTCGATCGAGAGCTGGCTCATCCGCCGGGCCGAGATCTGGGCGGTTGGGGTGTCGTGGGTGTACTCGGGAGTGGTGAGGATGGCCCCCTCTCCCGCCCCGAAGAACAGGTCGCCGGAGAAGAGGATCTTGCGTTCGGGCTGGTAGAAGGAGGTGTGCCCGGGGGTGTGACCGGGGGTATGGTAGGCGATGAGCCCACCGGCCGCATCGACCGTCTCGCCGTCCCTCAGGACCTCATCGACCCGGAACGGCTCGGCCGGAGGGACGCCGGGCCCGAGGTACTTCGGCCGCTCGGCGATATAGTCGGCCTCGATCCAGTGCGCGAACGTACGCGCCCCGGTCTTCTGGGCCAGGTGCTTGAGGGAGCCGGTATGGTCGCGGTGCAGGTGGGTGATCAGGATCTTCTTGATCGCACTGGGTTCGATGTGCTGCTTGGCGAGGTAGGCCTCTACCTTTTCGTAGGCGCCGGGCAGGCCCGTGTCGATCAGGGTCCAGCTCGAACCCTTGTCCTTGACGAGGTAGACGTGGGTCGTGAAGTTCGGGTCGGGGTCGATCCCGTCGATCAGGTGCACTCCGGGGAGGATCTCGGTCATAGGGGTCCGCTGCGCCATCCGACGGGCCTAAAAGGCGGTTCGGGACGGCCCGACCGGTGCGAGGGCACGCCAGGGCCCTCTCGAGTACCGTTCCGGGCCACCGTCACATCCTTATAGAGGAACCCGCCACGAAGGGAGCATGTCCCGCCGACTTTGGGTCTTGGCGCTCGCCGTACTGATGATTGGATCCGCCGTCGCAGCGATCCCCGCTGCGGCCCACGCGGGCGCCCCCTCGGGCGCTGTCTCGAACGGGAACTCGGGGGTCCGCCCCGCGGCCGGGGTCATCGACATCGCGCTCTTCGAAGGGTACGGGTACGAAACGGACGTCTTCTACTCCGGCACCTCCCCGTACTCCCAGCTGTACTTTGAGATCCTCGACACCGGCGCCGACCTCAACGTCAACATCACGATCACCGACGCGAACGCGACCCGGGACGGGGTCGGCTCGCCCGCCTTCCACCTCAACGTCCCCGTGAACACGACCACCCATGTCTACGAGTCCTGGCTCACGGACGTCCACTACGACATCCCCGCCGCCCTCATTTACGGAGGGGTCTGGAACTTCACCGCCTCGGCGCCCCTGGGCGGAAACACCACCCAGCCCTTCACCGTAGAGACCTACTACCTATCCACCACCGCGACCCCGTACTCGGACAGCGTCGTGCTCCCCGGAGAGCCGGTGACCCTGTTCTGGCAGATCGTCTCCGACCAGTACGTGGACAGCGACTACGCGGGCCCGTACAACTACGTGACCAACCTGACGATGCTGGCGACGTACGTCGGCTTCAACGGGACTGTCAACGAGTCGATGCCGCTCCTCGCCCACGAGTGGACCTCCCTGACGGTCAACCCGCTCGGGGAGATGGCCCTGACCATACCGGACAACGCGACACCGGGCTACTACGTGTCGATCGAGCTGTACGCGACCGTCTACCTCGACGGCAACATCGTGGAGAACCAGTCGGGGGCGTTCTACTTCCTGGTCGGCTACCCGACGATCGACTACGCCTACGCCTACTACCAGCCGACCACCGGCTGCAACGAGAACTACGACGAGTTCAGTGCCGGCCAGACCGTCTTCGCCTGTGCGATCGTGGGGGCGGGCTACGGAGACGACTTCTCGCCGGTCGGAGGCGTGGCGGTCAACATCCACTACACCAACGAGAGCGGCACGGTCACCGCACCGGGCGCCCCGACCAGTCAGACGTCCAACGCCCAAGGCGAGATCTCCTTCTCGTTCACGGCCTCGTCCCCGCCGTTCACCTGGGAGTACTTCGGCTACCCGTATGCGAACAGCATCAACTACACCCCGGTGGACCCGGCGGCGACCGCCTGGGCCGAGACCCACTTCGCGTACTGGTACGTCTACGACTTCTACCTGGCCCCCGCCGCGGCAACCGGGGATGTGGCGGTCGTGCTCAACCAGGCCGTGTACTTCCCCGGCCAGACGATCAGCGCCACCTGGACGCTGGGATCCTCGAACTCGTCGGCCATCGGCACGCTCACCCCCGTCTACTGGGAGACCGAGAACGACCAGGGCCAGATCCTCGGCCAAGGGGCGATCACGGGCGGAGGCTCGACGGGCACGGAGACGGTGACCCTCCCCGCCGGTTACGTCGGGGAGTTCGCCTACGGGGTGTTCGCCGAGAACTCCTCGCAGGTGTTCGCTGGCTGGGCCTACGGCACGGTCACGAGCCCGGAGCTCCTCATCAACCCGAGCTCGGAAACCTACCTTCCCGGCTCGACGGTCTCGGTCGCGGTCTCGACCACCGGCACCGGCGGCGCCACGGGGCTCGTCATCCACTACACGGTGGAGGCCTACTACTACGACGCGTCCGACGACTACCAGAACGAGGGAGTGGTCCAGTCCGGCTCTCTGCTCAACGGCAGCTCGTTCACGATCGCGGTCCCGAACGCGGACTCGCCGGCCTACTACGAGATCGAAGCGTGGCTGAGCTCGTCGAACGGAGCCACCCTCGCCACCTCCTACTACGAGATCGACGAGCTGAGCGGCTACTCGCTCGTGCTGTCGATCGCGACGAACTCGATGTACTCCGACGGGAGCTACCAACCGGGCGAGACGCTCACCTTCGACTACTCGCTCTCCGCCTACGGCCCGACCAGCATCCCGACGGTCTACGACTACTACGCCTACCTCTACGACACGGTCGTCGGCTTCGAACACGAAGGGTCGGGTAACTCCGGGTCCTTCCAGCTCACGATCCCGTCGGGCCAGCCCGCCGGAACGATGGAGGTCGAGATGGAGGTCGACGGCCTCGGACTGCACGGACCGAACTGCGACACCGACTACTGCTACAACTTCGTCCTGTTCAACGTCAACCCGCACCCGTCGGTGCTGGACGAGGAGCTCTCGCCGAACTCGGGGGTCACGGTCGGCTGGACCATCCTGCTGGTTGTGATCATCGTGGTCGCGCTCGTGCTCGCGGTGATGATCCGGCGCCGCCGCTCGCCACCGGCCCAGGCGACTCCGGGCACCAGCATGACGACCCCGATGTCCCCGCCGGCCCCCGCGCCGAGCGGCGGGGCACCGCCCGAGTGGAAGGAACCCGGCCAGCCCGGGGGGAACCAACCCCCGATGCCGAACCCTCCCTCCGGAGCCCAGTGAGGTAGGCGCAGCGGTACCGGGACCAACCCCTTCCTTTCTCTTCTCCCGCTCGAAGCGAGGGATCCCTACCGGGCGCTTGCGGCGAAGGCAGGCCCCAGCGCCCGCACGGATCCGAGGGCGTCGTCGGGGGACAGGCCGCCGAAATCGAAGATCCCCAGGACCTCGTCCACCCCGATCTCACCGAACCGTCGCAGGCGGGGGACGACGTCCTCCGCGGGGCCGAAGAGGGCGAACCCCGCCCGCTCGAGGGCCTCGGCACTGGCATGATGGGGGTCCCGCGCGGTCTTGGCCTGGTAGTGGGTGCTCTGGGTGCTCAGGCGTGCTTGGAGGTAGTCGTGGTAGGCCCGACGGGCTCGTTCGGGCTCGGGGCCGACGTAGAGGTGGAGGGCCACCGCGACCTCGGCACGGGACCCGGCCGGGAGAGCGGCGCGGTACTCGCGAACCTCCTCCGCGAGCTCGGCTCGGTCCGTGACGGTCGCGTAGGGGATGAGCGCGATCGAGGTCCCCCGCCGGGCGACGAACGGGATCGCCTCCCGCCGCTGCACCGCGATCCAGAGGGGGGGATGCGGGGCTTGGACCGGGAGCACGTTGAGGCGCACCGGCCGGGACCCCGCCTCCCCCAGCACGACCTCACGGCCCGCCATCGCGTCGAGCACGGTCGAGTAGGCCCGGTCGAACCGCTCGTGCCGCGAGCCGGGGTCGACGCCGAACCCCTCGAACTCGGTCGAGATGTACCCGCTCCCGAGCCCGAGGTTCACCCGGCCCCCCGACAGCCGGTCGAGCAGGGAGTACTCCTCCGCGACGTCCACGGCGCGATGGAACGGAAGGACGGAGACCAGGGCCCCCAGACGGATTCGCCGGGTCCGTCCCGCGCACGCCGCCAGCAGGACCGGGGGCGACGGGCAGAGCCCGCTCGGGTTGAAGTGGTGCTCCGCCACCCAGATCCCCGCCAGGCCGGCGGACTCAGCCGTCGTGGCCAGGTCGAGGACCTCCCCGTATCGGTCCCGTGCGGGTCCGAGGTCGTCCACGACCGTAAAGGCCGAGAGCTTCACGGCCCCGCGACCCGGGGGGGCTACAAGGGCTTTGGTGCCCGCCCCAAACGACCCGAAATGCTCTCCGCGGCTCGGCCGGCGGTGGCGCGCCCGGTTCGTAAGCCGTGGTTCTTCACCTACCCAGCCGCCCCAGTACCGACGCTCCCCGAAGCCCGGCAGCGATTGCAGAGGTCCGCGCGGGGGAAACCCTAAGACCCTGAGGCAGCCCTCGGGACCCGGCGGGCTGGTAGATCAGTTCGGAAGATCGCCGGTTTTGCAAACCGGAGGCCTCGGGTTCAAATCCCGACCAGTCCATGACCACTGGTGAGACGGCGGTCACGCGAGGTTCATCTTCTTCAACAAAAGTTGGAATCTCGGATCGCGGCGCACATTCTCGAGTTCCGAGCGCGTCCGGAACGGCTGGAGCGCAATGTTATGCGTTTCAACTGCGACCTCCAAGCAGCGGAAACAACTGTCGAGATCGCCGAGCAACGCGTAAGCCCACCCGACGGCCCATGCCCCTCCGGGGAACTCCGGTGACTCCTCTTCGGCCTTGAGCAGCGCCCTCGCCGGCTGCTGCTCCCCGGCCGTCACGAGATAGTACACGTGCCACATTCGCTTCCAGGCTGGATTCGTCTCAAGTTCCCAGGCTCGGCGGCAGGCGACCAGGCACTCGGCGAGCTCGGACCGGTTCCGATGAAAACCCTGGAGGGTGTCGTAGTACCGGTGGGAGTCGGGCTCGAGCACCCCCAACCGCTGGATCTCCAGGAACGCCTCGTCGAACCTCTTGAGGTCGATCAGCAACATCGCTACGAAGGAGACAAATTCTGGCGCGAGGGGGTCGGCGCCCTCGGCCAGCTGCGCCTCCCGGAGCGCCTCGTCGAGACGACCTTCGTCCTCCAGGAGCGTGGCGTACCAGTGATGGGCCGCGGAATAGCTCGGGTTGAGCGCGAGGGACAGCTGGTACTGCTTCTCCGCCCCGGCGTAATCGTAGGCTTCCCACAGGATCAGACCTAGAGAGGTATGGGCCTCGGCCAAGTTCGGGTCCAGCTCGATCGCCTGGGCGACCAAACGTCGAGTTGTCTCCTCCCAAGACGTTCGGGGGATGTCGTGCGTGCGCCATCCCAACAGGCGGATGACGTCCGCCAGGCCCGAATAGGCGGCCGCGTTCTTAGGGTCGAGTGAGATCGCGCGCTCGAACTGCTCCTTCGCCTCGGTGAGCGACGTCTCGGACCGGTCGTGAAGGCGCGTTCGACCCTTAAGGTAGGCGAGGTAAGAATCGGGTCGGACGCTCCCTCTCGCTCCCAGCCGGGCGTCCTCGGTCGCGCGCAACTCGACCTGCAGCGCCTCCGCGACCTGGCGGGCGATCTCCGTCTGGACGGCGAAAATGTCGTCCAGCTCGCGGTCGTACGTCTTGGCCCACAGATGTCGGTCGGACCCGGCGTCGATTAGCTGCGCGGTCACCCGGATCCGATTCCCGGCCTTTCGCACGCTCCCTTCAAGGATGGAGACGACACCCAACTCCACGCCAATCAGAGAGGCCGTCTTGGTGGTGGACTTGTACTGCATCACCGACGTACGAGAGATGACCCGGAGGTCTCGGAGTTGGGAGAGGACGGTGATGAGCTCCTCGGTCAGACCGTCCGCAAAGTACTCGTCCTTCGGGTCCGGGCTGATGTTGGAAAAGGGAAGGATCGCAATCCCCGTCGACCCCGAGCCCCCGAGAGCTGTTTCCCCCGCGGCCCAAGGCAAGACAATTCGGTACACGTCGATCGATACCTGCAGACCCTTGAGCGCGGTCGTGGGTAGCTTTTCGAGCTTGTTCGGAACCTTGTTTCGAACCTGACTGTATACCTCGCCCGAGATGCAAACTCCCCCTGGGGACGCCAGGGGCTCAATGCGGGAGGCGATGTTCACGGCGTCTCCAAAGATGTCGGTCTCCTTCTGTTCGACGTCCCCAAGATGGACGCCAATACGCAGTTGGATGGATGCGACGCCCGGTTGCGAATTCCGCTCGTGGAGATGTTGCTGAATGTCAAGCGCGCATTGGACGGCCCGCAAGGCGCTATCGAATTCCGCAAGGAATCCATCGCCCATGGACTTGATCTCGCGTCCCTGATGTGCGGCGAAGAGAGGTCGTACGAGGTCGGCCTGCTCATCCCGGAGCTTGAGAGCGTTCGCTTCGTTGGTCTGGGCCGCGGCGGTGGAGCCGACCATGTCGGTGAACATGATCGCCGAGAGTCGACGGACCGAGGCCACGGAACGGAGACCGATTCCGTTAGATTAAGCTCCCTCCCCTAAGGTCCCTCCGCGCTTCGCACGCTGGGCTCCGCACTTGGCGTGACACTCTCCCTCCTACACTTCGGCTGAGACGTGGGGCGAAAACGTGGGATCTTGGGCTAGGTTCCAGCGGGCCTTCGAATGAGACGGGCGGGAACTTTCGACGATCTCATCACGACGGATTTATGACGGATTTGGACCCCCGGGGGTGCGGATTCCGACCAGTCCATTTCGACCGTCGCCCGACCGGGCGACCCGTGCGCCGATGACGGGGTGCCCCGAGCCCACGGGACCGATTGCCGATCACGACGGCCCGAGGGCCACTACGATATGGTCCTATCCACCGGCGCGTTCACGTGGTCATGGCACCCCGGAGCGCGGCCCCGTCTGCGGGCCGCGCAGACGCGTGGTCCGACCCCGCCGCCCACGAGAATCGCTTTGTGCATGTCAACGGGGTCCGACTCAACTACCTCGATTGGGGGGGATCGGGCCCGGCGCTGATCTTCCTTCACGGTGCCGGCAGCAACCCCCACTACTTCGACGACCTCGCACCGGCGTTCACCGGACGCTTCCGGGTCCTAGCGTACGCACGACGCGGCCACGCGCGATCGGAGGCGAAGGGGCCGTACGACACCGCCACGCTGACGGAGGACCTCCGGGGCCTGATGGACGCCGTGGGGATTTCCAAGGCACATCTCGCCGGCCACTCGATGGGTGGTAACGAGATCACTCGTTTCGCGGGAACCTATCCGGACCGCGTGGACCGGTTGGTGTACCTGGACGCGGCCTACGACATGGGCGACCCCGCCTTTCTGACGGCCATGCGGCCGATGCCGTCGTTCATGAGGGCCGGGACGCCGGCCAGCGCCCTCGTGTCGCTGGATGCCTACCGGGCGAGGTGCGCCGCCCAGCTCCCGGGGGTGCGCGACACCGGGGGCTTCGAAGCCTGGATCCGGGAAGACGTGGAGGCCCGACCCGACGGGACCGTACGATTGAAGGAGTTCGAGGGCGTTTCCCCGGCCTTCATGGCGGCGCTCACCGAACCGCGGGATTACACCCGGGTCCGGGCGCCCGCGCTCGTCGTGTATTCCGCGTCCTTTGGGAACACCCACCACGGTGACCCGGCCGAGGTCGCCGCGACCCTCGAGTGGAATCAGCGGTACGTCGCCCCGCTGCGTGCCGCTGCCGAGGAAAGGGTCCGACGGGAGTTGCACGACGTCAAGGTCCTGCATGTCCCCGGCACGCACGACGACCTGGTGTTCACGTGCCGGAAGCAGCTCGTGGCCGCCATGGGGCAATTCCTCCGTCTCAAGTGATGGGAACGCGGTCGGCACGCTCGGGCTGGACCGCGTTCAACGCGGCGGCTCGGGGGGGACCCACGCAGTGGGCCGGGCCGGGGGTCGGCGTTGCCAGACCAGCAGGACCGCCAGGGCCGCAATCACCGCCAGGGCAGCCACCAGTGAGTACTCTAGCACCGCCTCCTGCGCCAGGAGGCCGGAGTTCGAAGAGGTCGGGGCGGTCCCCGTCGTGGGCGAGGGGAGCGCCCCGACCGATCCGTTCGTTGTATAGGCGCCGGCGTAGAGCAATCCCCAACCGGTTCCGTCAAAGCCACCCGCGGCCACGCCGAGGTACGAGTCGGATAGGTTCGCCGGCGGCCGGAACCCCAACGTCCCCAGGTTGAGCTGGAGCTGGTAGTCCACCGTAGGATCCTCCTCGTCGAGGACCGTCACGCTCAGCACGTTGGTGGATGCGGAGTAGCTGGAGCTGTCCGCAAAGGAGTCGTTGTTGCCGGCGATCGGGCCGTTGAACGAGCCGACCGGCCCCACGGGCGTTACGTTACTCTCCGTGACCACTCCCCCGGCCCCTGGGTCCACGATGTAGACGTTGAAGGCGCCGGTACTTCCCATCCCGCAGTAGGCGACCGTATACGATGGGTCCCACTGCACCACGATGTACGGGGAGGTCGAGTCGGGAAAGATCACCGACCCCGAGCAGACGGGGGTCGACACGTACGGCCCCTCGGGGTTCGTCGCGTAGTAGTCGGAGCTCCAGTTGGATGTCGCGACCGGGTTCAACAGGAAGTAGTTGGAGAACCCGTCGCCGTAGAACACCGGTGAGGCGACCCCGACCTCGCCAACGTCCCAGGCCCCGCCGTTCCCCCCGGGGAACATCAGCAACCCGCTGTCGTGACCGTAACGGTAGCTCACGCGCGGGGCCATGACCATGACCGGGTGGCCCGTCGACCAGAATTTGGAGGTCGAGCTTCCCGTCAGCAGCGCGGGGAAGGTCGTGTTCGTCGTGTTGTAGACCCCGTCGTAGATCAGGTTGGGCGCTACGTACGTGCTCCCGTTCAGGAGGTTCAACTCGGTCGAGAGCGCGGGGCTCGTCACCGAGTGGACCGTGCCGGCCGCGGAGGCGGCGGGCGAGACGACGCTCGAGCCGGCCTCCACGGACGCCCACCCGAGGCTTGAGATCATGACCGCGGCGAGGAGGATGGCCAGCACCACCGTCACTAGCTCGAGTCGCGATCTGCCTCCGTGGGTCGCTCGCACGTTCCCCTCGGCGGAGGGCGCCCGTCCCTCGGGAGCGCCAAGGCCGCCGTAGGGATGAGCGTTGCTGGGGGGAGGAGAGTCTCGCGGGGTCACACGGCGGCCGAGGGAGGCGCAACGGTCCGGCCAGACCACCCCTCGCCCAGGGGAACAGCTCATGGGGCGGTCCGACTCCTCGTTCCGGACGATGAAGGCGTTCCAGGATTACTATCCCGACGACCTCGCACACTGCTTCGGGTGCGGGCGGCTGAACGAGCACGGCTACCAGCTCAAGAGCTTCTGGGAGGGCGAGGAGACCGTTGCCCGGTTCACCCCGAGGGCGTTCCACACCGCCCTCCCCGGGTTCGTGAACGGCGGATTGCTCGCCTCGTTGATCGATTGTCACGCGACGGGCACGGCGGCGGCCGCCGCCTATCGGGCCGAGGGACGCGAGATGGACACCGCCCCCGCCCACCGGTTCGTCACCGGCTCGCTTCGGGTCGACTACCTCCGACCCACGCCGATCGGACCGGAACTGACGATCCGCGGTCGCGCGACCTCGGTCTCGGGTCGAAAGGTGGTGGTCCAGGCCTCGATCGTCACGCTGGGCGAGACCACGGTCCGCGGTGAGGTCGTCTGCATGGAGCTCCCCGAGTCGATGCGCCCACCACCGGGACCCGGCGCGCCCCCCGCTCGCGCCTCAGGATAGCCCGAGGATCCGACCGTCCGGCGAGACGTCGATCCGGTCCGAGGCCGGGTGCGTCGGCAGCCCGGGCATGGTCTCGATGGTCCCGAGGTGGGCGACCGTGAACCCGGCTCCCGCCGAGCGAGTGTATCGGTGCACCTGGGAGACGAACCCCCGGGGCCGGCCCACATGATGGGGGTCGTCCGAGAGCGAGAGCGGGGTCTTCGCGACGCAGACCGGGCCTCCGAGCTCGCCGATGCGACCGAGCTCCTCGAGGTCCCGGTCGGCCTCCGGGGTCGATGAGATCCCCGCTCCGCCGTACAGCCGGGTGACGATCGTCCGTACCTGCTCTGCCGGACCCATGTCGGGCGAGCACAACGGGTGGCTCCGCTGCCCGAGGGCGGCGAGCCGCTCCACGGTCCGAGCGAGCTCGACGCACCCCGCGCCGCCCTCCTCGAACCCCCGGGACTCCACCATCTCGACCCCGCGAGCCTCGCAGAACGCCCGGACCGCCGCCAGCTCTTCGGGACCGTCCCCGGGGAAGCGGTTCAGGGCGACCGCCGCGGCGAGTCCGAGGGTCGCGAGGTTGGCCAGATGCTGCTCGATGTTGGCGAGACCGCGCGTCGTCGCCGCCAGGTCGGGTCGCGTGGAGGCTTCGTCGGTGGCCCCTCCCTGGAACCGCAGGCCCCGCAGCGTGACGACCATCACCGCCGCGTCGACGCCCACGCCGAGCACGGGCGTGACGATGTCGACGAACTTCTCCGCGCCGAGCTCGGTCGCGAAGCCGGCCTCGACCACGCAGTAATCAGCGGTCGCCAGCCCGAGCTCGATGGAGAGCCGGCTGCACGTCCCGTGGGCGATGTTCCCGAACGGACCCGTGTGGATGAGCGCCGGCGTGCCGCCCGCGGTCTGCACGAGGTTCGGTTCGAGCGCGTCGCGCAGGACGGCCGCCATCGCTCCCTCCGCATGCAGCGCCGAGGCTCGCACCGCCGCCCCGTCGCCCTGGAAGCCGATGAGGATCCTCCCCAGCCGTGCCTTGAGGTCCGAGTAGTCCTTCGCTAGCGCGAGCACCGCCATCACCTCGGAGGCGGCGGCGATGACGAACGAGCTCTGAGCGGCGGGAAGGCGGGGCTCCTTGGGGGAGACCGTCACGATGTGCCGGAGCGCCCGGTCCTCCATGTCGAGGGTCCGGGGGAAGATGAGGCGGTCTCGCTGGAGGTCCAGGCTGTTGCCGTGGAAGATGTGGTTGTCGATCAGGGCCGCCAGGAGGTTGTGCGCGTTCGCCACCGCGTTGATGTCCCCCGTAAACCCGAGGTTGATGTGGGTCGCGGGTTCGACCGTCGCCCGGCCGCCGCCGGTTGCCCCACCCTTGATCCCGAAGACCGGCCCGAGCGACGGCTGTCGGAGGCAGACCACGGCCCGCTGGCCGGCGGCCGTGAGCCCGTCCGCCAGCCCGATCGCGGTGACCGTCTTTCCCTCACCGTGACGGGTCGGGGTCATGCCGGTGACCAGGACCAGCCTGCCGCGGGGTCGACGGGCGGTGAGCTCGCGCACCACCGAGACCGGGACCTTTCCGACCGACTCCCCCGCCGGGTGGATCGTGGCGGGGTCGATACCGAGCGCCTGAGCGAGTTCCTGAGGTGTCTTCATGGGTCTCGGGATGCAGGTGCGACCGGCTTATAGGAACCGACCCGGCGTGTTCCGTCGAACAGGTAATTTTGACTTCACGGCAAGAGCTTACCCACCCGCTGGCATTCCCTGCCGCGGTCGGGGGGCCTGACCGAGGTTGACGATGGAGGAGCTGAGCGTCGGGGCCCAGCGGGTGCTGGATCGGGCGGACCTTCCGCGGTTCCTCAAGGCCCTCCAGAGCGCCGGGTACCGCGTCGTCGGCCCGACCGTACGGGACGGCGCGATTGTCTACGGGGAGATCCGTGGCGAGCAGGACCTCCCCATCGGCTGGACCGACCACCAGGAGGCAGGGAAGTACCGCCTCGAGCGCCGGACCGACCAGGCCGTCTTCGGCTACAACGTCGGGCCGCACAGCTGGAAGAAGTTCCTGTTCCCCTCTCGCGAGCGCCTCTGGACCGCGACCCGAACCGGCACGTCGTTCACGGTCGTGCCCCAGAAGGACGACGGCCCGCCGTTGGCCTTCCTTGGGGTCCGGGCCTGCGAACTGGCCGGCATGGACGTGAGCGACAAGGTCTTCGATGGGGTGGTCCACGACCCCGGCTACCATGCGCGCCGGTCCCGTGCCCTGCGGATCGCGGTGCAGTGCGGCCAGGCCGGGGGCACCTGCTTCTGCGTCTCGATGGGAACGGGCCCCGGAGTGCGGCGGGGGCACGACATCGCCCTGACCGAGATCCTGGGCCCCCCGCGGCACTACTTCCTCGTGGACGTGGGCTCGCCCGCGGGGGCCGCGGTGTTGGCCCACGTGCCCCTGAAGCCGGCAGCGAAGGAGGATTCGGAGATGGCAAACTCGATCGTAGCGCAGACGGCCGCGTCGATGGGACGAACGCTCGACACCGCAGGGATCCACGACCTGCTCCTCACCCAACCCGAGCACCCCCGCTGGGAGATCGTGGCCCGACGCTGCCTGTCCTGCACGAACTGCACGATGGTCTGCCCGACGTGCTTCTGCAGCACGACCGAGGAGGTGCCGGACCTCAACGGCGACACGGTCGAGCGGTGGCGGCGATGGGACTCGTGCTTCAACCTCGAGTTCACGGCGCTCCACGCGGCCAGCGTCCGCAAGAGCCCACTCTCGCGGTACCGTCAGTGGCTCACCCACAAGCTCGCGAGCTGGCAGGACCAGTTCGGAACCTCCGGCTGCATCGGCTGCGGCCGATGCATCACCTGGTGTCCGGTCGGGATCGACCTCACGGAGGAGGTCGCCGCCCTTCGGGTGCCTCCGGCGAAACCTGCGGCCGGGGGAGGTCCCCGATGAGCGGCGGGTCGGCGCACGCCCTTCCCGCGCTGCGCGTCGCGGACCATCCGTTCTTCCACGGCCTGGACGAGCGGTTCGTCCAGCTCGCCAGCTCCGGGGCGACCGAACGGTCGTTCGAGGTCGGGGAGATCCTCTTCCAGGAGGGGGACATCGCGGGCGAGTTCTGGCTCGTCTTCCACGGTAAGGTCGCCCTCGAGATCGCGGCCCCCGACCGGCCCCACCTCACCATCCAGACCGTCGGCTCCGGCGACGTGCTCGGTTGGTCGTGGCTCGTCCCACCGCACCGCTGGCGGTTCGATGCCCGGGCGGTGAAAGCGACCCGA
This sequence comes from Thermoplasmata archaeon, assembly GCA_035501555.1. Lineage (GTDB taxonomy): Archaea > Thermoplasmatota > Thermoplasmata > Lutacidiplasmatales > UBA184 > Lutacidiplasma. The sequence goes on from DATJWA010000022.1 coordinate 25,850, forward strand.
ACGCTCGCGATCGATGCGAAGGTCCTGAAGGATGCCTTCGAGGCCCACCCGGAGGACGGGTACCGATTCCTCCTGCGCCTGCTGCCGGTGATCGGGGACCGGCTCGAGAACGCGTGGATCCAGGTCCTGGACATCCATGGCGTCTGAGTCCCACCCCGCCTCCCGCCCGGGCTCGGCCGCAGAGAGCCCGTTCACCCCGGCCCCCTACGTCGTCGAGCGCCGGGTCGTGGAGACCGCCGATACGGTCACGATCGTCCTCAAGCCCACCGAGGGGCGAGGAGTGCCCTCGTTCCTGCCCGGCCAGTTCAACATGGTCTACCGATTCGGGGTCGGCGAGGTCCCGATCTCGATCAGCGGGGACCCCAACCGCCCGGACGAGCTGGTCCACACGGTCCGCTCGGCCGGGAAGATCAGCGACGCGCTGACCAAGACCATGCCCGGGGAGAGCCTCGGGGTCCGCGGGCCGTACGGCGTCGGCTGGCCCCTCGCGCGCGCGGAGCACCGGGACGTCGTGATCATCGCCGGCGGGCTCGGTCTGCCACCGATCCGCCCGCTGCTGTACGAGCTCCTCGCGCACCGCGAGCGGTACGAGCGGGTCGAGATCATCTACGGGGCGCGTTCGCCCAAGGACCTCGTCCACTACGACGAGGTCCAGAAGTGGCGCTCCCGGGGCGACCTCCGCCTTCAGGTGACGGTCGACGCGGCCGGGCGGGACTGGTACGGCGACGTGGGACTCGTCACCGCGCGGATCCCGGACGCCCGGTTCGAGCCGACGCGGACCGTCGCCTTCCTGTGCGGCCCCGAGATCATGATGCGGCTCACCGCCCAGGCCCTCACGACGCTCGGCGTCCCCGAGGAGTCGGTCTGGCTCTCCATGGAACGGAACATGAAGTGCGCGGTGGGGCTCTGCGGGCACTGCCAGTGGGGCCCGTCGTTCGTCTGCCGCGACGGGCCCGTCTTCTGCTACCGCGACGTGAAACGGATGTTCGCCGTACGGGAGCTGTAGCATGGCGCGAAAGGGTCGACCGCGTCTCGCCGTCTGGAAGTTCGCCTCGTGCGACGGCTGCCAGCTGACGATGCTCGACTGCGAGGACGAGCTCCTCGCGGTGGCCGACGCGGTCGAGGTCGCGAACTTCCACGAGGCCTCCCGCGCCGTCGTCGCCGGACCGTACGACCTCTCCCTGGTCGAAGGGTCGATCACGACCCCGGAGGATGCGCGAAAGATCCGGGAGGTGCGCGCGGAGTCCCGGGTGCTCGTCACGATCGGGGCCTGCGCGACGGCCGGGGGGATCCAGGCGCTCCGGAACTTCGCGGATGTCGACGAGTACCGCCGGCTCGTCTACGCGCACCCCGAGTACATCGCGACCCTTGCCACCTCGACGGCGATCAGCGACCACGTCCCGGTGGACTTCCAGCTCCGCGGTTGCCCGATCAACAAGGCGCAGCTCCTCGAGGTCATCTCGGCGTTCCTGGACGACCGGGCGCCCAACGTGCCCACCGAGAGCGTCTGCATCGAGTGCAAACGCCGAGGGAACGTTTGCGTCATGGTCGCCCACGGGACCCCGTGCCTCGGGCCCGTGACCCAGACCGGCTGCGGGGCGATCTGTCCCGCGTTCCACCGGGGCTGCTACGGGTGCTTCGGCCCGATGGACTCCCCGAACACCCCCTCGCTGATCGGGAACCTGAGCGGGCTCGGCATTGAGCCGTCGGCGATCCTCCGGGTGTTCCGGACCTTCAACGCGGCGGCCCCGCCGTTCCGGGCGGCGGCCGACTCCGTGAAGGACCGCAAGGGGGCCCCGTGACCGACCGGACGATCTCCGTCGACTACCTCGCGCGCGTCGAGGGCGAGGGCGCGCTCAAGGTCCGCATCCACGGGTGGAACGTCGAGGAGGTCGAGCTCAAGATCTTCGAGCCCCCGCGCTTCTTCGAGGCGTTCCTGCGGGGCCGAGGGTACGCCGAAGCCCCGGACATCACCGCGCGGATCTGCGGCATCTGCCCGGTCGCCTACCAGATGAGCTCGTGCCACGCGATGGAGCAGGCCCTCGGCATCTCGGTCGGCGGTCAATTGAGGGAACTTCGCCGCCTGCTCTACTGCGGGGAGTGGATCGAGAGCCACGCCCTGCACATCTACCTGCTTCATGCGCCCGACTTCCTGGGCTACCCGGACGCGATCCGGCTGGCGAAGGACCACCCGCTCGCCGTCAAGAAGGGACTCCAGCTCAAGAAGACCGGCAACGCGCTCATGTCGATCCTCGGGGGTCGGGAGATCCACCCGATCAACGTGCGGGTGGGCGGGTTCTACCGGGTCCCCTCGAAGGAGGAGCTCCTTTCCTTCCGGCCCCAGGTCGAGGCGGCGCTCGAGCTCGCCGAGGAGACCGTCCATTTCGCGAACACGTTCAAGTTCCCGGACGTCCGCGAGGACTACGACTTTGTCGCCCTGCGGCACCCGAGCGAGTATCCGTTGAACGAGGGGGACGTCGTCTCGAGCACCGGGCTCGAGGTCCCGGCGAGCCGCTTCGAGGAGGAGTTCCAGGAACTCCACGTACGGCACTCCAACGCCCTGCACTCCGTCCGCAAGGGCGGCGGCTCCTACCTCGTCGGCCCCCTCGCTCGCTACGCGCTCAATTCCGACCGGCTACCCCCCCGCGCGACGTCCCTCGCCCGGGAAGTCGACCTGACCCCGCCGGTCCGCAACCCGTACCGCAGCGTCCTCGTGCGCGCCGTGGAGGTCGTCTTCGCGTGCGAGGAAGCGCTCCGCATCATCGACCAGTACGAACCCCCCGAGTCCCCCTGGGTTTCCCCGCCGGAGCTGAAGGGGCCCTCGGAGGGGAGCGCGGTCACCGAGGCCCCCCGGGGCATCCTCTACCATCGCTACCGACTGAACGGCCAGGGACTCATCGAGGACGCCAAGATCGTCGCTCCGACCTCCCAGAACCAGAAGCGGATCGAGGACGACGTCCGGCACCTCGTGACCCGCTCGGTGCACCTGGACGATGAGACCCTCGGCTACGCGTGCGAACGCGCCATCCGCAACCACGACCCGTGCATCTCGTGCGCGACCCACTTCCTGAAGCTGGACGTGGTGCGGGACTAGCGGCCATGCCCCCCACCGCTCCCCCGGTCGCGGACGCGCGACCGGAGACCGTGCCGGTCGTGATCGGGTGCGGGAACGAGCACCGGCGGGACGATGCCTGCGGCCTGGCCGCCGCGCGTTTACTCCGGCCGGTCCTCGAAGGACGTGCGCGCGTGCTGGAGTGCGACGGCGAGGCGACGCGCCTCATCGACCTCTGGGACGGCCGGGGGCTGGTCGTGGTCGTCGACGCCCTGCAGTCCGGGAATCCGCCGGGCACCGTGCAACGCATCGAGGTCGGCACGGAACCGCTCCCCGCTCCGCTGGGAGCGACCTCGACCCACGGCCTCTCGCTAGCCCAGGGGGTGGCGCTCGGACGCTCGCTGGGGCGGTTCCCGAGGCGCCTGGTCATCTACGGGATCGAAGCCGGGGACCTCGAGATGGGGAGCGGGATGACCCCGGCCGTCTCGCGCGGGGTCGACGAGGTGGTCGCGCGGGTCGAGCTCGAACTCCGCGCCCCCCGGGAGCCACGCGCGCATGCATGAGCAGGCGATGTACCGCGACCTCCTGCGGAAGGTCACGGAAGTAGCCCGAGACGAGCGGGCCGGGCGGGTCACGCGGGTCCGGCTCTGGGTCGGCGCGCTCTCCCACCTCACCGAACCCCAGCTGCTGGCCCAGTGGCCCGACGTGACCCGAGGAACGGTGGCCGAGGGGGCGGCCCTCGAGGTGCAGGTCTCGAGCGACCCGGACGACCCAAGGGCCCAGAGCGTGGTGCTCACGAGCCTGGACGTTGGGGCCCCCATCCGTCCACCCGGGATGACGGGGGATTGATATGGCCCAGGGGGTTTGACCGGCCCGGCCATGTGTCTCACGGTACCCGGTCGCATCGTCCGTGTCGACACGAGCGACCCCGACGCCCCCGTGGCCCAGGTCGACTTCGGCGTGGCCGTCAAGCCGGTGAGCCTGATCTACACCCCGGAGGCGGGGGTCGGGAGTTTCGTGATCGTTCACGCCGGGTTCGCCACCCAGGTGATCCCGGAGTCCGAGGCTCTCGAGGCCATCGAGTACTCCCGCCAGCTGAGCGAGGTCGCCGCGCAGGAGGCGGCGTCGCGCGAGGCGGGCGAGGCCGTCCCGCTCCCGGAGGGGTGAGCGACCGGGGGGCATCCACCGGGAGGATCCAACCATGCAGGCAACCGAGCAGACCTCGAGCCGACTCGTCGGCCTCGGCGTGACCCTCGTCTTCGTCACCGCGCTGGTCAGCGGCGTCTCGACGTTCGTGAACTTCTACGCGGTGCAGGGGACCAACTCGGACGCGTTCGTCACCGTCCGGAACGTCGTGACCGCCGCCTTCCTCGTGCCGGTGGCTCTCGTCGGGGCCCGCACGTTCGGCTCTCGCTTGCGCCGCGTGGACTGGGGCCGGCTCGCCCTCATCGGTCTCATCGGTGGAGCGATCCCGTTCCTCCTCTTCTTCCGCGGGATCGAGCTCGCGACCCAGGCCGGCGGGGCCGCGACCGCCACGTTCGCCTACCGGACCCTGTTCATCATGGCGAGCGTCTTCGGCGTCGTGTTCCTCCGCGAGCGCTTTCAGTGGCGGGTCACGGTCGCGGCCGCGCTGATCCTCGGCGGGAACCTCCTCCTGCTCTCCCTCGTCTCCCCGCTCTGGACGAACGGCACGGCCTACGTCCTCGCGGCCACTGTTCTCTGGGCGGCGGAGTACACGCTCTCCCGGCGCGTGATGCGCGACGTCCCCTCGGGGACCGTGGCCCTCGGACGGATGGGGTTCGGGGCCTGCTTCCTCGTGGGGTACCTCGTGCTGACCTCCCAGGTGGGCTCGGTCGCGGCGTTCTCGGGAGCCCAGTGGGAGTGGCTCCTCATCAGCGCGGTCCTCCTGACCGCGTTCGTCGGGGTCTGGTACGCCGGCCTCCAGCGGGTCGAGGTCGGGGTCGCCACCTCGGTGCTCGTGCTCGGGTTCCCGATCACCTTCCTGCTCAGCATCACCCTGCAGGGGAGCGCCTTCACGTTCGCCCAGCTCGCCGGCGCGGCCGTGGTGGTGGCGGGCGTCGTCCTGGCCGTCGGCCGCTCCCAGTTCCGGGCGACCTGGCAGTACTTGACCAGCGCGACCCTCACCCGGCCGACCGCCTGACCGGGCATGGACGGCGTAGCGCTCGGCGCCCGGTTCAGCATCGCCACGAACCGGCTCCAGTACTGCGGACCGGACGGCGCGGAGACGGCCCTCTACCGGGCCATCACCGAAGGCACGGACCTCCCGGCGGCCCGCCGGGCCCTGAGCCGGTTCGAGGCGCTGGTGCCGTACCTCGAGACGATCGGCCGCAAGCACCAGCTGGACCCGTTCGACGAGCGGGTCGTGGAGGCCTACTGGCTCGGGAACGACCTGCTTGACTCCTTCGAGCGGAGCGATTTCCTCGGCCTGCTGGACCGGCTCGTTCGCCGGGGCCTTCCTCGCTCCCTGGCCACCCGGCTCGCCCAGCACCTGCCCGGCCGCCCGATCCCGCACCACATGTTCCACGTCGGGTTCGTGGGGGTGGGGAACGTCACGGGCCACGTCCCGACCACGCTCGCCAACATGGAATCGTGCCGCCCGGCGTGGGCGACGGTCGTCGCGCTCGACTCGTCGTCCGTCACGGTCGAGTCCCCGGCCCTCCGCGTGGAACGGGGACGCCTGAGCCTCTCGGGGACCAGGACGGAGGCCCTTCCCTACGACCCGAAGGTGATCCCGGACCTGAAGGTCGGCGAGCCGGTCGTCGTCCACTGGCGTACTCTCGCCCTCCGAGCCGCGGCGCACCAGCTCGCCGCGCTCCGTCGATACACGGAGCTCAGCCTGGCGGCGGCGAACGAGGCGCTCCCCGCGCTCGGCGTCTTCGGACCGCCGGCCCCCTCCGGGACCGGGTGAGCCGACGCCCCCGGTGAGGGCGCCGAGCGATCAGCGACCCGCTCTCGGAGCGGGGGAGCGGATCAGGGCCCGGACCAGGTCCGTGCGCGTGACGACCCCGACGAGCCGGCGGTCCTCCACGACGGGGAGGCGGTTGATCGAGTTGTCCCGCATCACCTCGGCAGCGAACTCGAGCGGGGCATCCGGGCGGATGACGAACGGGGGGCTCGACATGACCTCCTTGACCCGGGTCCGCTCGAGCTCGGTCCGCATCTTCTGCAGGGTGACCGCGGGCTGGCTGGTCATCTCGATCATGAGGACGTCGAGCAGCCCTTGGATCTCCGGGAACAGCGACGAGCCGGCGACGATCCGCGCGACGTCCTTCTGACTCAGCACCCCCACGACCGCTCCCTCGGCGTCGATCACGGGGAGTCCCGAGACGTTGTGGGTCCGCATCAACATCACCGCATCGAGCAGGGTCCCCTCGGTCCCGATCAGGATCGCGGGGGAGCTGACTACGTCCCCGACCCGCACGTTGTAGGCCAGCGGGAGGTCGACCTTCCTCGGAGGGGCCGGCGAGCGGCGCGGGGCCCGACGGCGGCGAGCGGACGGTTTCCGTGCGGCTTTCCTTCGGGCGGCCATGGTTCGGGGCACGGCCCGGACGCCTATCAACCTCGCGCCCAGCCCGACCTACCGCTCGGGACCGGCTGCCGTCCAGCGACGGCCCCGGGCCCGCTCCGAGCTCCTCCGCGGGTCAACCTTACTTGACGGGTGACCTAAGGCCCGGGGAATCCCAATGAAGAGCATGCCTCCCGAGAATGCGATGACGGTCACGCCCCCGGGCCCGGTCGGCCTTCTCCGGGCGGTTTCGGACGAGCTCCAGCGCGAGGACCAGCGGCTCCTCTACCCGCTGATGACCCGCATGAACGAGGTCGCGGAAGCACTCGGACAGGGACTGGCGGTCGACCCGGACTACATCGACGAAGGGCTCCGCCTGTGGAGCCGGTACGTCAACGAGGTGCACCTGCATCGGGTCGAGCGGCTCTACGGGGTCTTCCAGGACATCCTCCAGCTTCCGGCGGCCGCGGGCGAAGCGACTCACCGACGGGGTTCCCGCTTCCGGGCCGAGAAGAAGCCGGCGGCTCGCGAGGAGACGAGTCTCGACAAGTACAACGAGATCCGCGGGACCCAGGTTCGGATGGCCGAGCGTCTTCTGGCGTTGAAGGGGTTGGCCGAGGGATACCGCCGGGGGGAATACTACTCCCCGCAGATGCTCGCCTCCCTCCTGCGCAGCGGCGCCTTCTCCGACCGGGCCTGGGGGAAGTACGAGGAGGAGTTCGTCCAGAAGTACCTCAACGAGCGGGTCTCGGCGGAGGAGGAGGCGCGGCTCCGCAAGGAGGTCGCGGCCGCCGACGAGATCCGCGGCCGGGTCGAGACCGAGGTTCGGAAGTTCCTCGGCGGCCCGATCCCCCAGCGGAAGCTCCCGGGCTGAGCGGCTGCCCTCCTCCCGACGGCCGCGGCGTCGAGCTCGTACGGGCTCGGGGCTACTCCCGGGTGTACCTCGGGTACGTCGGGGTCCACTGGGTGGCGAGGATCCTCGCGCGGAGCTCCTCCGGGAGGGTCGGGGGGGCGACCCCCTCGCGCTGGGCGGCCAGTCCCACGGAGACGCCGATCTCGACCGCGACGGACCGGAGGTCGTGGACGAGCGGAAGGAGCGGGGCCTCCGGGTCCTTGGTGGCCGGCGCGTGCTCTCCGAGGGTCTTGGCCGCGGCCAGGATCATCCCGTCGGTCACCCGACGGGCCCGGCTGGCGATCACGCCGAGGCCAAGGGCCGGGAAGACGTAGACGTTGTTGCACTGGGCGATGTGGTAGGTCCGGTTCCCGAAGTACACCGGCGGGAACGGCGAGCCGGTCGCGATGAGCGCATGGCCCTCCGTCCACGACACGAGGTCCTCCGGGCGCGCCTCGGAGCGGGCCGTGGGGTTCGAGAGCGGGAGGATGATGGGTCGCTGGACATGACTGGCCATGTCGCGGACGATCGCCTGGGTGAACGAGCCGCCCAGGGTCGAGAGCCCGATGAGGATCGTCGGGTGGACCTCGTGCACGACCTCGGCCAGACCGATCAGGTCCCCCGCTCCCCGCGGCCAGTCCGCGACGGCCTCGGACGGCTGGGCGTAGACGCGCTGCGCGTCGTTGAGGTCGGTGCGTCCGGTGTGGAGGAGACCTTTCGAGTTGAGCAGCCAGAACCGCCGCCGGGCCTCCTCGTCGGGGAGCCCGTCGCCGACCATGGCGGTCCGGAGGTAGTCGGCGACCCCGACCCCGGCCGAGCCGGCGCCGAGGATGACGACCGTCTGGTCCTTGAGGGCCCCGTGGGAGACGAGCACCGCGCCCCGGATCACGCCGAGCACGACCGCCGCGGTCCCCTGGATGTCGTCGTTGAACGTGAGCAACTGGTCCCGGTACCGCTCGAGGATCGGGCGAGCGTGGGCGGCGGCGAAGTCCTCCCACTGGAGGCAGGTGTTGGGGAGGACCTCCTTGACCGCCTCGACGAACCGTTCGATGAACTCGTAGTACTCCGGTCCCTTGACCCGCTCGTGCCTCCAGCCGAGGTACTCCGGGTCGCGCAGGCGCTGGGTGTTGTTCGTCCCGACGTCGAGCGCGATCGGCAGCGTCCGTTCGGGGCGGATCCCGCCGATCAGGGTGTAGAGCGAGAGCTTGCCGATCGGGATCCCGAGCCCCCCGGCGCCCTGGTCCCCGATCCCGAGGATGCGCTCGCCGTCGGTCACGACGATCACGTCGACCTCGGGGTTCGGGCGGTTCTGGAGCAGCTGGGGGATCTTGTCCCGCAGCGGGTAGGGTAGGAAGAGACCCCGGGGTCGGCGGTAGATGTGGCTGAACTCCTCGCACCCCAGGGCGACGACCGGCGTGTAGACCACCGGCATCATCTCCTCCATGTGGTCGAGGAGGAGTCGGTAGAACAGTACCTCGTTCGTGTCCTGGAGGGCCCGCAGGAAGATGTGGCGCTCGAGGTCGTCGTTCTTCCGCTGGAACGCCCGGTAGGCCCGACCGACCTGCTCCTTCAGCGACTCGACCTGGGGAGGCAGGAGCCCGTGGAGGTTGAGCGCGGTACGCTCCTCGTTGGTGAAGGCGGTCCCCTTGTTCAGGAGCGGGGTGTCGAGGAGGTCCATTCCCCGCAGGTGGGGCAACGGCAGCAGGCCCTCGTGGACGGGGGAGTACGAGGCGGCCATGCTAGGCCCCTCGCTTGGGCCCCCGACTACGGTCGAGCGGCATGGGCCTCGTCCACGTACGTGAGCCAGGAGGAGTACCGTTCCGAGCGGCCGTGGATGGCATCCTCGTACCGCTCCTGGAGTCGGCGCGTGATGGGGTAGTCGCCGGTGCCGATCGGCCGTCCGTCGACCTCACGGATCGGGGTGATCCCGGCCGCGGTCCCCGTGTAGAACAGCTCGTCGGCGGAGAACAGCTCCTCGCGAGTAAAGTCGGTCCGCTGGAAGACGAGGTGTTCGTCGGCCAGGAACCGGATGACCGCGTCCCGGGTCACTCCTCGGAGGATCCCGGAGCTCGCCGGCGGCGTGCTGACGACCCCCTTCTTGACCCGGAAGATGTTCTCGCCGGGACCCTCGGCCACCATCCCGGCGGCGTTGAGCAGGATGGCCTCGTCGTATCCGCCGCTGACCGCCTCCATCTTCGCGAGCGCCGAGTTGGCGTAGTTGGCCGCGCACTTGGCCTGCGGGGGAAGCGAGCGGGAGTCCATCCGCACCCAGCTCGACACCGTCGCCCGGACCCCGTGCTGGACGCCGGCCGCGCCGAGATAGGCGCCCCACTCCCACATCGCGACCGCGACCTGAACGGGACTCTTGGTCGGGTCGAGTCCCATCTCGCCATACCCCGAGAACGCGATCGGCCGGAGGTAGGCCTCGGGGATCTCGTTGGCCCGGACGAGGTCGATGCACGCCTGCTTGATGACGCGCACATCGTACGGCAAGGCCATGCGGTAGACCTTGGCGCTGTTCACGAAACGGTCGAGGTGCTCGTCCAGCCGGAAGATCGCCGAGCCGTGGGGAGTACGGTGGCATCGGATCCCTTCGAAGACCGCGTAGCCGTAGTGGAGCCCGTGGGTCAGTACGTGGACCTGGGCGGCGTCCCAGTCGACGAGCTTTCCGTCGAGCCAGATCTTCTTGAGGGCACGTATTCCCACCATAGCACTCCAGCATCGGGCGCTCGACATTAATCTGGCGCGTCAGGTCGAGTTGACTTGCCCTTAATCCATTCCAGGGACGCTCTCTCGACCGGCGACAGACGATGATCGAGATCCGGTTCCACGGTCGGGGAGGCCAGGGCGCGGTGATCGCCTCGGAGCTGCTTGCCCAGGCCGCGTTCCTGGACGGGCGAGAGCCCCAGAGCTTCCCGTTCTTCGGGGTCGAGCGGCGCGGTGCGCCCGTCACCGCCTTCGCCCGGATCGACGACCGGCCGATCCAGCTCCGTACCTCGATCGAGCACCCGGACATCGTGGTCGTGCTCGACCCGGGACTCCTCCGGACCACTCGGGTGACCGACGGCCTCAAGGAGGGCGGTCTCCTGCTCGTCAACTCCAAGCTTCCGCCCGGGGAGCTCGTCGCCCCCGCCTCGGTGCGGCGCGCCACGGTCGACGCGACCCGGATCGCTCTCGCCCACGACCTCGGCACCCCGTCGACCCCGATCGTCAACACCGCGGTCCTGGGCGCGCTCGCCAAGGCGGCCGGCGTGGTCAGCCTCGAGGCGCTCCAGCGCGCCATCGACCAGTTCGTCCCGGGCCACCGCGACGACAATCGGAAGGCCAGCTCCGACGGCTTCGAGTCGGTACGCCTCGCCCCTCCGATGGAGCACGGCGCCCCGGTCCCGCCCCATCACCCGACCCCCCTGATCACCCTCCCGGACGGCCCGCTCGCCAGCGAGCCGAGCAGCGCCCTCCACACCGCCGCCTGGCGAACCCTCACTCCGGTCATCCACCTCGAGAAGTGCACCCGGTGCAACTTCTGCTGGAAGTTCTGCCCGGACGACGCCATCGAGTTCGACACGAACGGATTCCCGGTGGTCCGCCTCGACTACTGCAAGGGATGCGGGATCTGCGCCGAGGAGTGCCCACCCCGGACGATCGAGATGGTCGCGGAGGGCTAGGGGGAGGAAGATGACGCGGTTGGTGATGTCGGGGGCCTACGCCCAATCTTACGCCGCCCTGCTCGCGAAGGTCCAGGTCGTCTCGGCCTACCCGATCACGCCCCAGACGAGCATCGTGGAGAAGCTGGCCGACTTTGTCGCGACGGGGAAGCTGAAGGCCGAGTACATCAAGGTCGAGTCGGAGCACAGCGCCCTCCAGGTGTGCGTGAGCGCGGCCGGGCTCGGAGCTCGGACGTACACGGCGACCTCGAGCCAGGGCCTGCTGCTGATGCACGAGCTCCTCCACTGGGCCTCGGGGATGCGGGCGCCGATCGTGATGGGCGTCGTCAACCGGGCCGTGGCCCCCCCGTGGAACATCGGGGCCGACCACACGGACACGATGTCGCAGCGGGACACGGGGTGGGTCCAGATCTACGCCGAGAGCAACCAGGAGGTCCTCGACACCGTGCTCCAGGCCTACCGGCTCGCCGAGGACCCGATGGTCCGCCTCCCCGTGATGGTCACGGAGGATGCGTTCTACCTCTCCCACACCGTCGAACCGGTGGACGTCCCCAGCGGGGAGGTCGTCGACCGGTTCCTCCCTCCGCGGGACGCGCGGGCCGTGCTGTTCCCCGGGGTCGCCTCGCGGCTCGGCTCGTTCACCGGCCCGGACCACTACGTCGAGTTCCGCCGGGAGGTCGCGCGGGCGATGGACAACGTCCCGGCGACGTTCGCCTCGGTCGAGGCGGAGTACGAGCGCCTGACGGGACGTTGCCACGGTGGGCCGCTGTCCACCTACCGCACCGAGGGCGCCGACGCGGTCCTCGTGACGATGGGCACCGCGGCCACGACCGCGCGCGGGGTCGTGGACGAGCTCCGGGCGGAGGGAAAGAAGGTCGGCCTTGCCAAGCTGCGGATGTTCCGGCCGTTCCCGACCCGAGCGGTCCGCGACCTCGCGTCGAGGGTCGACCGCCTTGGGGTCATGGACCGGTCCTACACGTTCGGGGCCTCCGGACCGGCGGCCACCGAGGTCACGGCCGCGCTCTACACGAGCCCGCACCACCCCACGGTCTCGGGGTTCCTCGCGGGGATCGGGGGCCGCGACGTGACCCCCGGGGAGGTCCGACGGATGTTCGGGGCCCTCCTCGCGGGCGAACCGACGGAGATCCGATGGATCGACCTCGAAGAACAACAGGAGTTGAAGATCGATGGCTAAGCTCACGATCCCCGCCCCGGAGCTGATGTACTCGGGCCACGCCGCGTGCCCCGGCTGCGGGGCCGCGCTCGCGATGCGCCTCGTGCTGAAGGGGCTCGGCCCCCGGACGGTCCTCTCCATCCCCGCCTGCTGCTGGACGGTCATCGCGACCCCCTACCCGACCAGCGCCCTCGGCGTCTCGGTCCTCGACAACCCGATCGAGGCGACGGGCGCCTCGCTCTCGGGCCTGCGGGCGGCGGCGGACGCGCTCGGGTACAAGGACCTCAACGTCGTCGGGTTTGCCGGGGACGGCGGCACCGCCGACATCGGGCTCCAGGCGCTGAGCGGGATGCTCGAGCGCCGGACCAACGCGATCTACGTGATGTACGACAACGAGGGGTACATGAACACCGGCGTGCAGCGCAGCGGGGCGACCCCGCAGGGGGCCTGGACCACGACGACCCCGGTCGAGGGGACCTCGCGCGGCAAGCCGGAGGGCAAGAAGGACATCATGGGGATCGTGCTCGCCCATCGACCGACGTACGCGGCGACGCTGAATCCGGCCTTCCCGGAGGACCTCCTTCGAAAGGTCGAGAAGGCGCGCGACCTCACCGGCCCGAGGTTCCTCCACACCTTCGCTCCCTGCCCGCCGGGATGGAAGTACTCTTCCGAGGAGTCGATCGAGCTCGGACGGCTGGCGACCGACGCGGGGATCTTCCCCCTCTTCGAGGTCGAGAACGGCCGCTACCGGATCACGCGGAAGGGGGGCGCGCTCAAGCCCGTGGACGAGTACGTCCGGGCCCAGGGCCGGTTCCGCCATTTCACCCCGGAGGATGTCCAGGCGCTCCAGACCGAGGTCCGCCTCGCCTGGGAGCACCTCCTCCGGATGGAGAAGGAAACCGCCTGAGACGGTCGGCGGGCGCGGGCGACGACCGCTCGCCTAGACCCGCCGCGGGTGCACGAGGTAGTGGTCGAACCACTTCCGCGACTCTACGGCGACGAATTCGAGCGTGCCGGGCTCCTCGAACAGGTGGGAGGCGCCGGGGAGCACGACCAGCCGCTTCGTACTGCGGAGATGGTGCATTGTCTCCTGATTGATCGCCCGGATCGTCGGGTCGTTCTCCCCGACCAGGATGAGCGTGGGGCAGTGCACGCGGCCCACCGCGGCCGCCGCGAGGTCCGTCCGGGCTCCTCGGAGCACGATCGCGGAGACGTGGGCGGCCTGCTCGGCGGCGGCGGCGAGCGCGACGGCGCCCCCCGTGCTCGCTCCGAAGTACCCCACCGGCCGGCCCTTGCCCCACGGCTGGGCCAGCAACCAGTCGGTCGCCTTCAGGAGCCGCTCGGTGAGCAGGGGAATGTTGAACCGGTACTCGGTCGTCTGAAGGTCGGTCTCCTCTTCCGACGGGGTCAGCAGGTCGAGCAGGAGCCCACCGACACCCGAGGCCTCGAGGACCTCGGCCACGTGGCGATTGCGCGGACTGGAGCGGCCGCTCCCGCTGCCGTGCGCGAAGATCACGGTGCCGCGCGACGGACCGGGTCGGTGGAGGTCGGCCTCCAGGACGTCGTCCCCGATCCGGATCCGCACCGCGCGGTCCTTCAGCCCGTGCGCGGCCGGGACTTCGTCGGGTGGCGCGCTCGACTCGGCGGCCCCGAGGTCAGCCGGTCGCATGGGTCCTCGGTCCAACCGTTACCGACGGACGATGGGTATGGCGAAGCATCCGGATGACCTCGTCGTCGGTCACCTGGGCGAAGTCATCGTACCACTGCCCCACCGCGACGAACGGCTCGGGCACGAGCAGGGCGACCACGTCGTCGGCGTGCTGGGAGATCGTCCACATCGCGGTCGGCGGGCAGACCCCGAGCGCGACCACGACCTTGCGGACCAGGGAAGAGCGCAGGGCCTGGATGGCGGCGAGCATGGTTCCGCCGGTGGCGACCCCGTCGTCCACGACGATGACGAGCCGGTCCTTGAGGGCGGTGCGCGGCTGGCCGCTGCGGTAGAGGCGGCAGCGCCGGTCGAGCTCTCGGGACTCCTCGGCGACCGCCGGCCGGAGGTAGGCGACCGTCGTGCCGGCTTCCCGGACCCGGGCCACGTCGAGGTACTGGTGGCCCCCCTCGACGACCGCCCCGAGCCCGTATTCCGGGTTGTCGGGGGATCCGATCTTCCGAACGATCAGCACGTCCATCGGGGCGTGGAGTCGCTGGGCGATCTCGTAGGCGATCGGGACCCCTCCGCGCGGCAGCGCGAGCACGAGTGGCTTGTCGGCCTGGTACTTGAGCAGCCGCTCGGCTAGCCTCCGCCCGGCCTCCCGACGATTCGGGAGCCGGGGAATCGCCCACGCCCCGGAATCCATGGCCCTACGAGCGTCCCAGCGCGCGCGGGAAGGTAAGTTCCATCGTCAAGTCCAATTCACGCGTCCCTTCGGGACCGGGACCGGTGCCCTCACGGGGTCCCTCCGCACCGTTCCATGCCCTCTGCCCGACGCATATACCCCCGGACGCCTAAGGACCGGGGCCGTGACGACCAGCCCGAGCGCCCCTCCGTTTCCGGGGGTCGACCCCTCTCCGGGCCTCTCCTGGAGCATCCCCGGACTGAAGGAGGACCCGACGATGTGCCTGCGCTGCCGGTCCGCCCAGCTCCTCTGCGGCAAGCCGGTCTGTCCGCTGCTCCTCCGGTACCATGCGTTCGAGCGGACCCTTCCGATGGTGCAGGGCACGGAGCTTTCCGGCTCCTCCCCACCCGCGGTCTTCGTCGGCCGGTTCGGCTACCCGAAGGTCTCCTTCGGCCCCCTCCTCAGCCCGGAGCACGGCTCCACCGAGATGCTCGACACGCCGGAAGAGTGGGTCGGGCGCTCCGTGGCCGAGGTCGTCGGTTTCCGCACCGGCCTCGTGCGAGGAACCAGCCCGATCCGGGTGACCGATGCCGAGAAACCGATCCCCCTCCTCGAGGAGCTCCAGTTGCTCGGGCTCTCCGCCGAGTCGGTCGAGAGCGAGACCCAGTTCCGTCGACCCCCCCGGGGCCACATCGCGCTCTCGGACACGGCCCCCCCGTTCGGGCCCTCGGCCCCGATCGAACGGCTCCGGCTCGACGTCCGGCGGCTGGACCCCCACCTCGACCGCCTCTCCTCCGATACGGCCGCGAACGCCCGCACCGCCGTCACGGAGCTCTACCAGCGAGGGGTCCGGGTGAGCCGGATCCAGCGGGCGTTCAGCATCGGGACCCTCGGCCGTCGGGGCCGACGCAAGCTCGTGCCGACCCGCTGGAGCATCACCGCGGTCGACGACGTCCTCTCCAAGCAGAACCTGGAGGTCATTCGGGACCTCCCCGAGCTCGGCGAGATCCGGGTCCACCGGCTGACCGCGCTCGACAACCGGTGGGTGATCGCCTTCCTCCCCGGGATCTGGCGCTACGAGTCGATCGAGACCTGGTACCCCGAGACCCTCTGGAACCCGAGCACGACCGAGGTTGTGATGATGGGAGACCACGAGGGCCACCAGGGCCGGACCACCTACGCCTCGATCGGCGGATGCTACTACGCGGCGCGCCTCGCGGTGTCGGAAGCGCTCCTGCGCCTGGGCCGGCAGGCCGCGGTGGTCGTCCTACGGGAGGTGCACCCGGGCGAGATCCTCCCGCTCGGGGTCTGGAACGTCCGGGAGCACGTCCGGGCCGCGCTCCAGCAGCCGGCCCAGCGACCCGCCTCCCTCGAGGAGCTGAACGGACTTCTTCGTGCGACCTTCGCCATCCCGCTCGAGCGCTGGCTCCGACAGAGCGCGGTACTCCACGAGGCCCGCACGCAACGACGCCTGGACGAGTGGGTGGGTTGCGCTGGCTAGTGCGTGAACGTCGCCCCGCACTTTCCGCAGAAGACATCCGTCGGAGCACGGGCCGCCCCGCACGACGGGCACGTGGAGGGAACGAGGGGCCGGCCGCACCCCCGGCAGAAGAGGTCGTTCGACAGGGTGGGGTGCCCGCAGTCCGGGCACCGGGTCGACCCGGCCACCGCCTCGGCCGTGCCGTTCGGGTCCGCCCCCGTCGTCAGGGAAGGGCCGGTCCCGACCCCCGGGGTCGGCGGGAGCGACTCGATGTGGCCGCCGAGCGCGCGGCGTCCCCGCAGGGCGAGCCGGAACGACTCGGAGTAGTCCTGCCGGTCGAAGGCCGCCTGCGACTGGTCTCGGAGGGACGACGCCTCGAGCGTCGGTCCGGCTTTCGCGGGGGCGGCGGCGACCTCCTGGCTCAGGAGCCCGAGGAGGAAGTGGGACTCGGCTCGGTTCTTCGGGAGCGCGGCGGGGGCGGGCGCGGCACCCGCTCCCCCGGCTGCCGGACCGCCCGCGCCGCTCCGCAACGGCCGGGCGGTCGGGCCCGGAGCCGTGGGCAGCGAGGCGTACCCGGCCTTTCCCCGCGCGTTCACGAGGGACTCGTGGGCCGACTGGGCGAGCTCGTAGGCGCGGGGGTAGTCGTGCAGGTCGAACGCCGCCTGCGACTGGGCGATCACGGTCTGCGCCGAGGAGATGTCGGTCCCGGTGCGTCCGAGGATGTCGGCCTCCCGTCGGGCCATGGCGAGCCGGTTGAACGCTCGGTCCTGCACGAGCTCCGGGCGGGCCTTGAGCTCGGTCACGAGCTGGTCGCGGCGGGCGCGCAGGCGCCGGGCGAGGTAGAGGAAGATCCCGATGATGAAGATGATCAGGATGACGATGATCACCAGGGCCGTCAGCTCCGTGCCCGTGAGTCCGAACGCCATCCGACCGTACCCCCACCCGCCGGGGGGCCGCCTCGAGGAAGATACTGCGTGGGCCCCCTATTTAGAGGGAGACACCCGCCCGCGAGGGGGGCGGGGCTTTGCCGAAGAGGTTCGGTCCCCGGACGAGGGACCGGGGGTCTAGAAGACCGACAGCTTTCCGGTGAGGAGGAGCTTCGGGATCGTGTCGACCCGCTCGAACCAGGAGTTGGCGACCGACTCGGCGGTCGTCTTGACCTGGGCGAGCTTGACGCCCTCCGCGGGAAGGATCTGCACGCTGGCGACCTGCGGCTCGTCCACGGGCTTGCCGATCTGGGAGAGGATGCGGACGTGGACCTCCTTGACGTTCCCGCCGGTCTCCTTGACGATGTCGGCGGCGATCAGGTTCCCGAGCAGGTTGTAGATCTTGCCGACGTGGTTCACCGGGTTCTTGCCGGCCGAGGCCTCGAGGCTCATCGGGCGGCACGGGGTGATGAGGCCGTTCGCCCGGTTCCCGCGCCCGACCGACCCGTCGTCCCCGGCCTCCATCGAGCAGCCGGTGACCGTGAGGTAGTAGCGGCCGAGCTCGGGGTCGTCGGCGGTGTTGACGTTGATCTCGACCTCCCGGTGCGTCAGTTTGGCGGCCTGGTCGGCCAGCTTCTGCTTGACCTCGTCGCAGACGCTCTGGTAGGCATCCCCGTCCCGGATCTCCCGGTCGACGAGGGCCGCCGCCACGGTCAGGCGGACCTTCTCGCCGTCGCGGAACCCCATGACCTTGACGTCCTCGCCGAGCGCGGGCATCTTCTTCTTGAGCTTGAGCGTGAGGAACCGCTCGCTCTCCAGCACGAGTCGCTCCGTGTCGGACAGCGGGGCGAACCCGACGCCGAAGGAGGTGTCGTTGGACAGCACGGTCTTCTGCTCGAAGACCCCGCGCAGGTCGACCGACCCCGACCCGATCTTGGAGTCGAACTCCACGTCGTGGTCGAGGTCGATGTGGGAGCAGACCGAGCCGACGTACTTCTTGGCCGCCTCGATCGCGGTCTCGTGGATCGGCAGGCGGTCCTGGTTCACCTCGGTCGTGGCGCGGCCGACCAGCAGCATGTAGATCGGCTTCGTGACCTTCCCCCCGCCGAACTTCGGCTCGGAGGCCCCCCCGACGACCTGGGTCTCGTCCGTGTTGTGGTGGAGGATCCTCCCGAACTCGTCCAGGTAGAGACGGCAGAGGGCCCGGCTGACGGACTCGGAGACCCCGTCCGCGATCGAATCGGGATGGCCCAGTCCCTTCCGCTCGACCAGTTCGACGGCTTGGTCTTCGATGTGAACGGTGCGCAGCGGCTCCACGTGGACATTTCGGGGCATGGGGACCTCGGGGTCGGCCGAGACGGGGGCGGGTTTAACCCTTGCGAGACGGGGGGGATGCAAACCGGATTCGCCCGGTGAAAGCGGGGCCGGCCGACCCCCTCGAATTCCTCCGGTCAGCCCTATAGGCACTGGGAGGAGTTACCGGAACGTGGAGATCCTCGGCTGCCTCCTTCCGGAGGACCGGCTCTACGACCTGGAGCACGACGTCTGGTGGTCGCCGGAAGGCCCGGAGGCCCGACTGGGGCTCTTGGGCACCCTCGCCGCCTTCGCCGGACCGTTCGTCTCGGCCTCCTTCCGCCCGGTGGAAGGGCCGGTCTCCCGGGGCCGGAGCGTCGCGACGGTCGAGAGCGCCCGCTACACCGGGGCCGTCCGCCTCCCCGTGGAGGCGGTCGTGGTCGAGCGGAACGAGGCCCTTCCCGGCCGTCCCCGCCTCCTGAACGACGCGCCGTATGGGGCAGGATGGGTCGTCCGGGTCCGACCGACCCACCCCGAGGAGGTCGAGCGCTACCTCGAGACCGCAGGGCAGGTCGCCGCCCGGCTCGAAGAGCGGATCCGGACCCAGAGGATCCGGTGCTGGCCCGCCCCCCCGGACCTCGAGCTCTACGAGATCGGGGTCGAGTGCTCGGCCGTCCTCACCGTCCTCAACGAAGAGCTCGCCCGCCGCCCCGCGGGCACCCACGTCCTGTTGGTCACCGACGACCCGACCAGCCCGATCGAGACCGTCCGATGGTCCGACCAGACGGGCCACCCGGTGCTGGCGCACCGCGTGGAGGGCAACCTCCACCAGTTCCTCGTCCGTAAGGAGGCCGAGCCCCGGCCGCGCCGACGACAGTCGGGGAATCTTCCCTAGTCCGGGCCCCGCCCGGGGACCCGGAGAGGGTGGGGAGGCGTGGGGGTCCGGCTCGCGCTAGGGTTTCTCGATCGGGGTCCGGACGAGGTTCCCCCACTCCGTCCACGAGCCGTCGTAGTTCCGGACGTCGGGGTATCCGAGGAGGTACTTCAGGACGAACCAGGTGTGGCTCGACCGCTCGCCGATCCGGCAGTAGGTGATCACCGGCGACCCCGGGGTGACTCCCTTGCCGCCGTAGATCGCCTCGAGCTCCTCGCGGGACTTGAACGTCCCGTCGTCCTTGACCGCCTGGGCCCAGGGGATGTTCTTCGCCCCGGGGATGTGGCCGCCGCGCTGGGCGTGCTCGGTCGGGTACTCGGGCGGCGCGGTGATCTCCCCGGAGAACTCCTTCGGGCCCCGCACGTCGACCAAGTGCAGCTTCGCCGCCTTGACCTGCGGGAGCGCCTTGCGGACGTCGTCGAGGTAGGCGCGCAGCTTGGCGTCCGGCGCGGAGGCGGTGAACTTCCCCGCGGCGTGGTGGGGGACCTCCTTGTTCAGCGGCCGGTCCTCCGCGATCCACTTCTTGCGGCCCCCGTTCAGGAGCTTGAGGTTCTTCGCGCCGTAGTAGGTGAAGACCCAGTAGGCGAAGGCGGCGAACCAGTTGTTGAAGTCCCCGTACAGGACGACCGTGGTGTCCGGATTGACCCCCGCGCGCTGGAACAGCTGCTGGAACGCCTCCTGCGAGAGGATGTCGCGGGCGACCGGGTCGTTGATGTCCTTCCGCCAGTCGAACAGGACCGAGCCCGGGATGTGTCCGAGGTCGTAGTTCGCGGCCGGGTCGTAGTCGACCTCGGCGACCCGGACCTTCGGGTCGTTCAGGTGGGCGGCCAGCCAGTCGTTCTCGACGAGGGTCTCGGGGTGTGCGTAATTCGCCATGGCCCTGCTCGCTCCCCTCGGGGCACCGACCCTTATACGGTGTGCGACCACCGCAATCAGCGGCGAACTGCGCTGTTCCAGCGCGGATTCGACCGAGATCTCCGAGATTTGGACGCGGGCTCCGCGTATTCAGCCGCGACGGCCGCGCTTCGGGAGGGCGGTGTCGGAGATCTCGATCGTCTCGGGGTCGAAGCCGAGCTTGGCGAGCTCGTCCCGGATCCGGGCGCGGTGGTCCCCTTGGAGGTAGACCTCGCCGTCGACCACCGAGCCGCCGGTGGCGAGCCGGTTCTTCAGCGTCCGGGTGGTCTCCTCGAGGTCGACGCCGGGAGGGAACCCCGAGATCACGGTCGCCGGCTTGTTGTAGCGGCGCGGTTCGGCTCGGACGCGGATGCGCGCGGTCTCTCGGTCGAGGGCCGACAGGATCTCATCGAACTCGTCGTTGGGCATCGTTAGCTTCTCAACATCCAGCCCCGGAACGGAGGAGTCGGGGACCGGGACGAGAAAGGAACCGGGCCGCCTGGCCCAGCGGGGACCCTAGGAGCGGCTCGTGTCGGGTAGGCACCGAGCGCTCTATGGCCCCACCCCGTATGAACGTTCCGAGCTCCGGGGCTCACAGTTCGCCCCATCGGTAGAGCCGGAGGCAGAGGACGACGCCCACCAGCGCCGAGGCGGAGAGGAGGGCGGCGTACAGGGCGAGCTGCCCCGGGGAGGCCGGGGTGATGCCGAGCGCCCCCTGCACGAGGAGGGCGGCGTACGTCGTGGGGAGGAAGCGGGCGGCCTCCTGCCAGACCGGCGGGAGGCGGGAGAGCGGGTAGTACAGCGGGGAGAGCATCCCGAGCAGGGTGAACGTCAGGTTGCCGACGGGCCAGATCTCCCGCTGCGTACGGACCCGGCTTGAAATCGCCATCCCGACCGACGAGAAGAGGATCCAGAGGGTGAACAGGCTGCCGAGGAGCGCCAGCGCGGCGAACCCGGTGAGCGGGTACCCCTCCTGGCCGCCCTTCCATGCGAGCAGGACCGTGAGGATCGCGAGCGCCGGGAGCATCGCGATGAGGTTCGAGAAGGCGATCCCGAACAGGTACCGTAGCCGCCCGAGCGGGCTCGCGACGAACATGTCCTGGAGCGAGCACTCGATCCGCCACGTGGCGCTGTCGCCGAGGACCCAGCTGCCGATGTTCTGCATCGTGAACAGCATCGCCCCGACGATCTCGAGGGGGAGGAGGGACGGGGGCGAGATCAGCGAGAGGAAGTAGAGGAAGATGAACGGCAGGAGGACCGGGGTGATCGTCACCGCCGGGTTGCGGCTGATCCAGCGCCACCCCACCACGGCGAAGGCCGGGAGAGCCCGCCCCTCCGTCGGGACGTTGGGGAACTCGGCCTCCACGGTCGCCATCTACGACCCCCGGACCGTGCGTCGCGCCCAGTAGACCGCGAAGAAGAAGGCGAAGGTCGTCTCGCCCGCGAGGCCAAGGAGCGCGAGCCACGTCTGTCCGGTGCTGAGCGCCGTGGCCCCTATCCGGGTCTGAATGAGCGCGGCGGCGGCGCTCGGGGGCATCAGGAGCGCCACCGGCTGGAGGTAGGCGGGGAAGAACCCGAACGGGTAGAAGACCGGGGGCAGCACGCCGAAGACGTTGAAGAACAGGCTCGCGTAGGCCCAGATCGCGCGGTTGTCCCGGAAGAACGTCGAGAAGATGTAGCCGATCGACGCGGCGAACAGCCAGACCACGGCCGCGAGCCCGAGGAGGGCGAGGCTGGTCTCGACCGTGAGGTGCGCCACGACCACCGCGAGGGTGCCGAGGAGGGCGACCGGCGGCAGGTAGACGACCAGGACCCCCGCGGCCATCCCGAGGAAGTACCCTTCCGGGCTCATCGGCCCGGCGAGGTAGAGGTCGTTGGCCTTGTGGTCGATCCGGATGTACGCGGCCTCGTTGAGGACCCGCTGGCCCAGGGTGAAGGTGGAGAAGAGGACCGAGCCGACCAGCGCGACCCCGATCAGCGCCGGGTTCAGGATGTAGACGAAGACGAGCAGGACCGTCTGGGTGACCATCGCGGTCGCCATCGCCAGCTCCTCGTGGGCCTGCACGAGGACCTCGGTCCAGAGGAAGGCGCCCGTGCCGCGGAACGCCCGGGCGCTCCCCTCGGTCGTCTCAATCCTCATCGATCTTCCGCCCGACCACCCGCAGGAACGCTTCCTCGAGCGAGACCGGCCCCACGGTCGGGGTGAGGTGGCTCTTCTCCGTGATCTCCATGACCTCCCGAAGCCGCTCGGGCGTGACGATCACCGTGAGGCCCTCCCCGTCGGTCACCACCTCCCCGAACGAACGGAACAGTTCGGCGCGTCCGGGGGCGGTCGGCAGGGAGACCTTGACCGTGCCACCGACCGAGCGCTTGAGGTCGTCCGCCGTCCCGCTGACGATGACCCGGCCCTGCTCGACGATGTACAGACGGTGGCTGAGCGCCTCGGCCTCGTCCAGGTAATGGGTCGTGAGCAGGATGGTCGACCCCTTGGCCGTCAGGTCACGCAGGGAGGCCCACACCTCGCGGCGGGCGAACGGGTCCATGCCGATCGTCGGCTCGTCCAGGAACAGGAGGGGCGCCTGGGTGGCGATGACCGTCGCCACCATCGTCCGTTGCCGCTGTCCGCCGGAGAGCGTGATCGCGAGCCGGTCGGCGACCTCGTTGAGCCCCATGCGGGTGAGCGCCTCCTCGGTCCGGCTCTGCGCCGTCTCGCGGCTCAGCCCCCGGGCCCGGAGGTAGGTGTAGACCTGCTCGCGGGGGCAGAGGTGGAAGAACGGCTTACCTTCCTGCGGGACGACTGCGATGTACGGTCGGGCCTTCTCGGGCGTCGAGTCGACGTCGTACCCGAAGACCCGGATCGACCCCGACGTCGGCCGCAGCAGGGTCGAGGCGATGCGGAGGAAGGTCGTCTTACCGGCCCCGTTGCGTCCGAGCAGGGCGACCCGCTCGCCGGGACGCACGTTCATCGAGACCCCGGCGAGGGCCTCGACCGCGGGGCCCCCCTTGACGGGGTAGACCTTGCGGAGGTTCTCGCTCCAGAGAGGCTCTGCGCTCATGAGGGCCGTAGCGGGAGCCTGCGGGCCCCCGGGACCCCGGGAACGAGAGGGGCAGATAACGGCGGCCGACTCGACAGGTCGCTCAGTGCCCGCAGCCGCAGCCGCCGCCGTTCTCCGCGTTGCTGCCGCACGAGCTGCAACCCCCCGCCAGGCCCGCGGCGTCGGGCTCGGGCAGGGTGGGATTCGTGATCTTGAAGCCGGACTCCTGGAGCCCCTCGACGTAGTCGATGACCGCACCGTCCACGAACTTCGTGCTGGTCGGGTCGACCAGGAGGCGGAAGCCGTCCCCGGCAATGACCTCGTCGTCGGAGCGGGGCTTGGCGAATGCCAGACCGAACTGGACGGCCGAGCCGCCGCCGCAACAGCCGCCGCCACCGGGCTGGGCGTACACCCGCACCCCGATCTCGGGGTTCTGTCCGCGGATGAGGGTCTTGACCTGCTGCGAGGCAGCCGGGCGAACTTCTACGTGGATCATCGTCGGGTTCTCGTTGCGACTAGCGCATCCTGGGGCATAAGTTCTGTGAAGCGCCGGAAGCGACAAAGTCGGCTGCTGAGCCTGATTCTCCGCCGCAGTGTCACGGTAGCGCACTGGGATACAAACGGGAGACCTCCGAACCCAGTGCCTCACCGGTCCGGGGGAGTTCCCCCTGAGTTGTCGTCCAGCGGGGGCTCCTCCGAGATGACGACCTCGGGGTGTTCACGGACTCCCGTGAACGCCTCGGGCAGCTCGGTGGACCGTAGGCCGGGGGCCCGGGCGAGGTCCACCGGTGCGAGGAACGGACGGCTCGCACGCCACGGGATCCGTGCGAACGTCTCCACGAGCCCCTGCGGGAGACCCATGGAGTGACCGATCCGCCGGACATCCTCCCGGGTCAGCTCCCCGACCCCGGCGAGCACAAAGAAGTACACCGTGAACCCGATGACCACCGCCGCGAGCAGCTCCGGGATCGTGCTGACGGGGAAGAGGTGGACGCGATTGAGGCCGGCGAGGGCCGAGAAGGCCACGGCCGCGCTGAAGGTGATGGTCACGATCGACCAGGGGTCGATGTGCACGCGGATCAGGGTCTCCATGAAGTAGGTGTTCAGCGCGAGCGCGGCCATCGAGGAGAGCAGGATCGCCACGGACCCGGCGACGATGCCGGGGTGGATCTGTACAATCCCCCACGGCGGCATCAGCACGGCGATCCCGACCAGGAGGACCCCGATCTGGGTGCTCGTGATGTACAGCTCCAGCCGCTGGCGCCCGATCGCGTTGATGCTCGACTGGATGATCTGGCTGAGCGCGAGCGGAAGCGCCCCGACCGCAAGGACCGCGAGCGAGACCGCACCGAGGCTCGCGTAGGTCCCGTTGCCGAACTCCGCGAGGAAGTTGGTCCGATAGACGACCAGCGCGACCACGCCGGGCACGAGCAGCATGGCCGCGTACCGGAGCGCCTGCCAAGTCCCGACGCGGATCCCCTCGTACCGCTCCTGTTTGTGGAGGCCGGCGAGGTACGGGAACAGCGGGGTGGTGATGGCCGCCGGTAGCGAGAGCACGAGGACCCGCCAGCCGTTGGCGACCAGGAAGACGGAGAATGCCTCTGCGCTCACTCCGACCTTGATCAGGAGAGGGACAGTGTTGGTGACCAGGTAGTTCAGCATCAGGCTCGCCATCAGCGGCCAGGCGAACCGGTACATCCGGATGGCTTCCACGAGCCGGAACGTCGACAGGTGCCGCGCGATCGCCGGGAGACTGTAGACCGTGGAGCAGGCCGCCCCGAAGACGTAGGCGAGCACGATCCCCTCGATCGACGGGGCCCGGAAGGCGACGTAGTAGAGCGCGAACAGGCGGGCGCACGCCTCGACCAGTGAGGGGTACTGGGCCTTCAGGGAGTTGCCTTGCCCGATGTACATCGCGTTGTAGACCGTCGAGACCGACCACAGGAGGGGCAGGAGCAGGGCGATCCCGAACGTCTCGAGCTCGACGCCCGGCGGGGCGAGCTGGCCGACCCCCAGCGAGAGGGGTGCGATGACGAAGAGGACCAGCCCGACCGCGCCGACCATCGCGGTCCGAACGACCAGGTACGTCCCGGTGTTGTCCTTCGCCGACTTGCCCCGAGCGAGGAAGTACGTGTAGGCCGTCCCGACCCGCAGGTCTCCGACGCCGTTGATTGAGGAGGCGATCAGCAGGAAGAACTGGGCCGTGCCGATGAGCGCGATCCCGCCGGGGAGGATGCCGACGAAGTGGTAGAGCAGGGTGCTCCCCGCGAGCCCGATGATCTGGACGAGGAGGCTGATCCCGAAGACCGCCCCCGAGCTGAGGGTGAGCGAGAAGGCCTGCTTCGGGACCTCGACCGGAGACGGGGCGGACGCCGGCACGGGACCCGATGACGCCAAGGAAACTCGGTCTCGAATGACGGTGGCCCCCTCTTATCCCCTCGGTCGGACCGCGCCGAGGCGAGGAATTACCGGCCGGTCGGCCCGACGGCCCACACGTGAGCGGAGAAGAGCTAGATCAGGGGATACGACCCACCCTGCGGCTGCTCAATGCCCTCACTCCGGGAAGGCGCCGCTCCGGTGAACTCGCTCGGGAACTGGTCGCTCGAGCAGGTCGACCCTCCCCTCGCGGGCCCGGGCGGAGGTGGGGAGGCAGGATCCCTCAGGCGAGGAGTGGTTCGGGTTCGCCGGCCAAGGGCTCGAAGATGTCGCCGACCAACCCAAAGAGGCGGTCACATTCGAGACATCCAAAGCACACCTCTCCCACGAAGCCGGGGTCCGTGCTCGCGTCGGAACGAAAGGCGCGGCTGCAGTGGGGTGCGTGATCGCAGATAGTGCACCGTGGGGTCTGTGGCAGAGCTGGGGCAGGCGTTGAAGGCGCCATCGAACCGGAGGCAGTCAGCTGGACTAAGATGTCTCCGTCAAGCAGTACTGACGGGACGCCCCGTCGGGATTCCCCCTTGGCCCGACCTCCGTCAGGGCGTGCGTCGTGCGGAAGGCGCCCCTTCGCAGTTACGGTTGAAGGACGAGTCCGTAGAGTGGTTGGAACCCCTGTGCGACGGTCGCGATCTCGCCCGGGGGTCTGCGAGAGTGACCCGAGGCACGTCAAACCGTCCGGGGTGGGCGCTGGAGGGTCCGGAGTGCCTCTCAACGAGAGGATGGAGCCCTAAAAGTTCCCAGGGCGCCCTCCGCGACGAAACTGGGTCGAGGCCGGGCTAGCGCTTCCGGGCGAGCCGCGCCCGCGCTCGAGAGCTCCCGCGGCGACGAGCGCCTCGCTTTGGGGCCGTCGACCTCTCCCACGGGAACGGAGCCTTCCTCCCGGAAGACCGCCGCTCGGCCGCGAAGACCGCCGGGCGCTTTTCGAGGAACGCCTGCATCCCTTCCCGTTGCCCGGGAGTCTCGAACAGGAGCTCCCACATCGTTCGCTCGTAGTCGAGGCCGGCGGTGCGGTTCGGGTCCACGGCCCGATTGATGAGGTACTTGGCCGCCGCGATCGCCTCGGCCGGCTTGCCCGCGAGCGTGGTCCCGAGGCCGATCGCGGTCGGGAGCAGGTCGGCCGCCGGGACCACTCGATCGAGGAAGCCGTCCTGTAGCGCTTGGGCGGCTCCGACCTTCTCCCCGGTCATGATCCAACGTCGGGCCCGGACGGGACCGATCCGGCGCGGCAACCGGGTCGACCCGCCCCACCCGGGGATCTCCCCGATGTTGATCTCGGGCTGCCCAAAGGAGGCGTCCTCGCTCGCGATGATGAAGTCGCAGGCCTGTACCATCTCGCACCCGCCGCCGACGCAGAACCCGCGAACGGCTGCGATCACAGGAAACGGCGCGTCCTCGAGGAGGTTGTACAGTGCCTGGCCCTTCGCCGAGTGGCGCGTCGCTTCCGCCCGCGACATCGAGACCATTTCGCGTACGCTCGCTCCCCCCGAGAACGCTCGGTCTCCCGAGCCGGTGATCACGAGGGCCCGGACCCGGGGGTCCTTCGCCAGCTCGACGACGCGCCGCTCCAGTTCGTCGAGCAGCGGGGTCGTGAGGACGTTCACCGGAGGGTTGTTCAGAGTGAGCAGGGCGACCGGTCCGTGCCAGTCGAGCAGGGTCAGCGGGGCGGAGGCGGCCGCCGAGACGGGCGAAACCGTGGAGGTGCCTTCGGGTGGGCCCCTTCCTGCGGCTGCCATGGCTCCCCTCACGGCCGAGCCCGTCGGGGCGACCCCGGTCGGGCTGCGCTGCGCGAGCGACGAGCACGCGGCGGACGACGGCCCTGCCGGGCGGCATCGTGGGCCAGCACCCAATCGGCGAAGTGGGGCCACAGTTCCTCGTGGGCCCGACGGCTCGTCGAGAGGCCGATGTGACCGGAGGGGTGCTCGAACCTCCGGACGTCTTTGGTCCCCAGGTGTGGAAGGACGCGCTCGGTGGACTCGGGCGGAACCAGGTTGTCCTTGAGCCCGACGATGGTTGCGACGGGCATGGTGATCCGGCGAAGGTCGACCACCTGGTCGTCCCCGTCGAGGGTCCACTCGCCCTTGACGAGCAGGTTTCGCTGATACCCCTTGTCGATGAACTCGGCGTAGGTCGGGCCGGCCATCGGGATGCCGTCCATGTTCCACAGCTCCATCCGCAGGAAGTTCTCGACGAAGGGCCGGTCGTCCAGCCGCTCGAGAAGGGTCTGAAACTTGAGGTAGTTCGTCCGCAGCGGGTCCAGAAGGGAGAAGGCCGAATTGAAGAAGTCGGGCGGGATCAGCCGATAGGTGCGGGCGATCTTCCACGCGTCGAACCCCGGTGCGTGGGCCCAGACGTTCAGGAAGCTCGACTGCGTATCGAAGTCGAGCGGGGCGGCCATGAGCGACAGCGTCTGTACGTTCTCCGGGTGGCGGGCTGTGTACATGGTGGAGAACGCCCCGCCCATGCAGTAGCCCAGGATGTGGATCTTGTCGACCCCGGCCTCGCGCTGCGTTGCGCGGACCGCGGCGTCGACGTACCCGTTGACGTAGTCGTGGATCCGGAGGTCCTGGTCGAGCACGTTCGGAGTCCCCCAGTCGATCAGGTACACGTCGAGCCCCCTGGCGAGAAGGTCCTCGACGACCGAGAGGCCGGGTTGGAGGTCCATGATGTACGACCGGTTGATGAGCGCGTAGACGCACAGGATGGGCGGGCGGCGGCTCGCCGATACGCCCGGTGGCTTGCGATAGTGGAGGACCCGCATCCGGCCCTGCCGGTACAGCACGTCGCTTGGGGTCTGTCCGACCTTCACGGCGGGAGGGAAGAGGGCGAGCTCCCAGGCCCGCCGCAACTTGACCGCGAAGTCGGCGAACCCCCGGAATCCGTCTAAATCGGGAGGAGCCTCGTCCGAGGCCGGGGAGCGCGACACGTTGGCTGCGACCATGCGCCCGCCCGGAGGACCCCCGGCACCTTAAAGCCCCGGCGAAAGCGCGAGGGTCCTAGGGCCGTTTCCGGTTGAGTCGGGAAACCTGCTCTGAGAGCTCGCGGACCGATTGGTTGAGCTCGCCGATCTCGCGTCGCGTGGGCAGGCCGGTGACCCGCCGGAAGAACTCGTCGGAGTCCTTCAGGTTCTTCTGGAGGTCGAGCGAGCTGTCGAGCGACTTTCCGAACGCGCTCACGAACGCCGGACTGGTGAAGTAGATCCGAGTGAGCTTCTGGAAGTTCTCCGTGAACTGCTTCGTCACCTCGTCCTGCGCCCGCACGAACTCGTCGAATCCCTTCTCCGGCTGCATCGCGTCCGCGAGCCGGCGCGTCAGGTCGACCGTCAGCCCCGACCAGAGCTTCTGGGCGAGCGCCATGACCTCCCGGTTCCGTTCGGCGAGCGTCGCGTCGGCCGGAAGGAACGGCTTTACCCATAACTCGAGGAGTTCCCGCTGCGGGGCGAGGCTCTTCTCCAACACCTCGCGGACCTGTTCTCCGACCTCGGCGGCCTGCCGGTTCCATTGATCGAAACGGGCCTGGACCGCCGGGGCCCCCGTCGGGGCGAGCTTGGGGCGCATGGCCTCCGACAGGGTCGAAGCCCATGCGTCGTAGCTCTTCCGCTGCTCTTCGCCGAAGCGGCGCAGGAAGTCCGTAACCGTCTCTCCGGTCTCCCGAGCGTACCGACTCCACAGGTCGAGTCCCTCCTCGATCGGGGTAGCCGTCGTTCCGAACGACGGAGCCCGGTCGGTGGACTCGTCGCGGGTCGGACGCTTGGTCCCCGGGCTGGTGCGCGCATGTCCCTGTCGCTTCGGCATCGTTTCTCCTACGGACGGGAACTCCTCAGCCGATCGACCGGCCTAGGTCGCGTGCTCCGGTCGCTTTTCGGTTGCCCCGCTGGCGGAACCCAGCATCTCCGTCCACTTCGGGATCGACCCGAAGAGAGGGAAGTCCTTCTGCATCCGGGCGAAGAACGCGAGCTGGGCCTCTCCCATCTCCGACAGCCGTTGGGTCGTGGCGAACGTCTGCTCCAGCATTTCCTTGCGGACGTTCTGAACCCACCCGAGGTACGTCTCGAACTCCTTGAGGTAGAGCTCTGTCGCCTGGTTCACCGCCTTCGTGACCTGGTCCCAACCCTCGTTCGTCTGCTTGGCCTCTCCTTTGTTCTCTTTCATACCTATCCTTCCGGTTCACCCTAGATGAATCCATCACTCGCGTCGGTCCGCTTCCGGCTCGCGCGGGAGCGCCGGCGGGTACCGACCGGTCCAGTGGCCCCCCGGGGGGAGCCCGGCAGTGCGACGAGAGGGGCTGAGGGGTTCTCCAGGTGCGACTTCACCCAACGGTCCACCTCGGCCGCGATGTCGGGGGCCGAGATTCCGAAGGCGTTTCGCACGAACGACCGGGTAGCCTCCCACGGCGTAGCGTAGATCTTCTGGAGGATCTCGTACCGCTCGTACGCTTGGCGCATCTGTTCCTCCACGGCCTGGGTAATCGAGTCCGGCGCCGCCCAACCGGTGGCGGAATCTGTGTGGGTGGCTCCGGGCAGGATGACCAACACCTCGCGCCCGGCGAACTCCGTCAGGCCACTCACCTGGCCGTTGGGCGATACCCTCCGACTGCCGATGATCTTGCCGTCCGACCCTAGCTCGATCCTCATGGTTTCCTGTAATTGACACAGCATAGCACAACATATATTTAAACAGATTGCTACCGGCTCGACCGGGTGGACCCAGACTTTGGGGCAGTACGATTGGCTGGCGCCCCTCCAAGGCGGGTCGCGAGGAGCACGTAGATCCGCCCTAACCCCGAATGGGAAGGGACCCGCTCTCGAGCGGAGGGGAAGCAGGGGATACCACCGGTTAGGGCCGGCCTCAACGCTATCTCCCAGTCAGAAGACGGCTCCGGGAAGATCGGTTCAGAAGCAATCCTAGGAACGGGGCAATAGGCGATGAACCACGCGACCGGTGGCGGGGCTGCGTTTGGTGGGAGACACGGTGAAACGACCCGGTCAGGGTCTGCGAGCGCACTCGTTCAGGACCCGGGTGAGTCGCTCCCTCCAGCCCGCGCCGAAGCTCGAGGCGATTTCGACCTGGTCGGCTAGCTCGGGCCGGTGGTGCACCCTGAGCCAGGAAGACAGCGCGGATAGAGCGGCCGGGTGTCGAGCGACCCGATCCGCAAAAGCGAGGGGAAGCTCCCCCGCCACAGCTCGCGCGGCCGACGCCTCCCGGAGGAGCTCGGAGAGGTGCTGCGACTTGAGAAAGTCATCGAGGGCGGTCGTAGTCTCTGAGACCGGGGGAACGTTTTCCGGGACTTAACTATCGTGGGCGCGGTGGAGTGTAGCCGCACGCCGTTCATGGCGGGTGCGCGAGTTCGATGGCACTTGCCTGCGAAGAGCGCACCGACCGAGTCCAAGCGGGCAGGGAGACCCGTCCGTTCGGAGGTCCACGATCCACCCTCGGCCGATTTCCGGTCCACCTCAAGGTTTTTGGACCGGGAGCTCGGCTTCCCAGCACCGAGCCTATGACCGACGAGATTGAGCGACCGCGATTCCGAGAGCACCTCCACGAGATGCGGGAGGCACTGGGTGGAATCGGCAAGGACGTCGAGCTGGATGTGGCCGACGCGCCCCACGTAGCCAAAGAAGGGGCGAAGAATGCGCTGGCGCGGGCTGCTGGGATTCGACGGGGAACGATCCATGAGTGGACCGAACCCGCATCCGAGGAACCAAAGTAGCCTCCTCCACCCCGCGCCCGTGGAAACGCTACCCGACCCCCCCCGACCAGTTGCCTCAGCCATCCCTGTGTCAAGGGCGGCAGGGCACACAAGTTTAGGGAAGAGAGCGCCGCGCTGTAGGTCAGTGGGAGCAGGAGATACCGCCCGCTGTTGGAGACATCCAACACCCTTTCTCCACGAGAAAGCTGCTCCGGAGCGGTAGGTTCCCCTACAACCCCAAGAGTTGCTTACGGGCAGCGCGCGGCGACGAACAATGGGAAGTGAAGCGGGCTGCACTTAGGGTACTTACGGGGCTGAGTTCTAGTTTTCTGGCATGTCGGCCGACAGGCACGCCGACTGGGCACGCAGGGGCTGGCAACAGCCCGTGTGGGTGCAACGGTCATCTTGGCGGCCCAAGGCCGGCAGCATCATTCAGCTCGCGGTTCTAGCAGCCGTACTTCTCGTCGCTCTGAGCCCGATTCTCGGGAGTCGGGGTCCGCCACCACGGGTCGCGGGTCATACCGGTCCCTGGGAGGCAGCGGCGGGGCCGCAGGGCGTTTCGGCCTCGGGATATCCTGTGCCGTCCAACCTGAGTTACTGCGGGCTCCTTGGTCCGAACCCCGGCTCGGCGCCTGGTCTGCCGGGGTACGATGCCAACGTTACCTTGCTCTGGAACGAACTCTGCGTCCAACAAGTGTTCTCGTCGTGGATCGATGCGTGGGGGGGACCCTTCTACCTGGCGTACCCTGACTCCGGGGCCAACCTATCGTACTGGGCGGCCCAGAACTTCTCCGCGGGGAGCTCGGGGTCCCCTCAGGGGCTCTACGCAGACTTTAACATCCTCTATCAGCCCGGGTGGTGCAACAACAACTCCGCGTACCGCTTCGGTGGCTGCAGCTACGAGGAGTATTGGACCGGCGATGTTTGGACCAATGTACTGAGCGGTCCGTACTTTCTCAATGCGAGCTGCGAGTGCAGTACAGTGGGACCCCCGCCGAACTCGGGATCGCCGCTCTCCCCGGGATTCCCCTACGGACCAGTACTGGGGTTTTCGCTCGCCGGCCTATTTGCCGTTGCAGTAGTGTTCTCCGTGCGGCGAAAGAGTTAGCTGATCGAAGCAGGGCATTGCCGCACACCTAGGTCGGTCGCGGCGCCGCGCGGACCTTATCAGCGACCCTCGCGGTCGAGGACGCGGCCGAGATGAGTGCGAGACAAGTCCACCCGAGGATCCACCGTCGACGGGGCGATCGCGTGACCGAGAGCCGATTGCGACTCGTTCCCATGAGCGAGGCGGAGTTTCGCGCTTCCCGGGACCGCGGCATAGCGCGACATGCCCAGGAGCAAGTGCACGCGGGGGTCTGGGCTTCGCAGCATGCCCAAGGAGAGAGCCGGCGCGACTTTGCCCAGCTTCTGCCCAAGGGGCGAGGGACCCCGAGCTACCGATTCTGCCGGGTCCTAGATTCGAGCACCGGGACTTCGGTGGGTGAAACCTGGTTCAGCGTGCGAATGAAGGGCGGGAGGGTCCAGTTCTGGGTCGACTGGATCTGGATCCGACCTTCCTCCCGGAGGAAGGGCTACGGAGGCGACCTCCTCCGGCTGCTTGAGGAGATGGCGAGAGCGAGAGGTGCCGGTCGTATCGGACTCCATGTCCTCGCGGGGAACACCGGGGCGATCGCCCTCTACTCGAAGCTCGGGTATCAAATGACCAGCCATCGGATGGCGAAGGAGTTGGAGTAGCCCCTCCGTGCGGGGGGCTTGGCCCCCATCCGCCATGCGGGCGGCCGATGGCCTGACCCCATTCCGGGCGCGAGCGGGCGTCCGTTGGGAAGGGGCACCCGAAAGCGGGGGGCGACCGTCTATCGAAAGACTTCGCGGCTCGAGAGGCAACTTACCCGAGGTCTCGCTCCATGAGAAGGTAGGGTCGAAGCCTTCCGGATGTCGCCAACTCCACGGTCCTTACGGGTCTGAACCCCAGCGACTCGTAGAAGGCCACCAAATACCGGTTGCCGGCGTGGCAATCCAAACGGACCCGAGTTCGTCCGGCGGCACGAGCCCTATCCACCACCCATTCCAGGGCCTTTCTGCCCAAGCCTTGGTGAGCAAACGCGCGACGGACGGCCAGTTTGTGGACGTAGCCGGCGATGGGAGGTTGGTCGCCCCAGAACGCGCGATCACTCCAGGAAAGGCAGAAGGTGGCAGCGATACGAGTTCCCACGTCGATGACATAGTTCTCGTCGCGCCGGATAGCATCGCGAACTTCTTCGGCGGGAAACGGGATCGGCCACCCCTCGAATCCCTCCCGACGCTTCGCGTACTCCGCAGCCTCGGTCAACAGGGTCGCGATCTCCGGAACATCCTGGTCGACCGCTGGTCGGAATCGTAGCGGCACGCCGCTCATCCGAATCACCCACGCAAACAGGGCTACTTGAGCGGTCAAGAGCGGATCGGACTCAGGTGTCTGGAACCGAGGGCGAGCGACTCATCCTTCCCAGCTTTGGCCTAATCCGCACCAGCGCAAGATGCCCCGGCGCACCACTCGCTGCTGGGTCGGATTCCGGGTGGTTGGTCGCGCGTCTCTCCGGTGCGCCCGCGGGACCGACTGCGGTCATCGGCGCTAAGAGAGGGAGCAGGGCTCGCGGCGGGCGGACCGAGCGGGACGCGAACCCGTGACCTCATCACGGCGACGCCCACGACCGCGAGCGCGGCGGATTCGTGCAGGGCTCGCGCGGAGGACCAGAGGACCTCGTTATGGGTGCGGGCAGCGACGACCCCGCGGCGGGGTCGGGCCCCAGCGAGGGCCGTTCCAAGTCGACGGATTGCGGGGCCTGAAGTAGTCGGTGTGCCTACCGAAGATGACATGCCGAAGAAGGGCGGGAAGAAGAAGAAGAAGCGATAGCGGCTGGGCTAGGCCGTTATCGGTTCTCGCCAAGGGGATTGCTTGCGCGGACCTCTCACCCCGCCCACGCGGGCGGGGGATGTCCGCGGATCCTCACCAGCGAAAGCTATCGCATCCTGTACCGGACCCAGGGGCTACCATTCGTGGTCAAAGCACGCGGGCTGGATCGGCGACGCAAGCGGGCGGACCGCGATGAGTGCGTCGACGATTCCCCCTCAACCGCCGGAAAGAGAGACCCGCTGGCAGTTTCGATGGGAGCAGGGGGATTTGAACCCCCATATGCGGGTCTCTCCGCGCGCTCCAGTCAATCGTCACGGGGGCGCGAAGCGCCCCTCCGCAGACCCGATTAACTCACAGAGGACCGGTCGGTCACCCTGACTGGAGCCCGCTGGTCTGCCAAGTTAGCCTATGCTCCCTCCGCCCTCCCCGGGAGACTCGGGAGAGATATCCTTTGTTGTGTAGACGGGGAACCGCTTCGGGGCGGCGGGAGCGGGGAGTCTTCTCGCTCGCAACCTTTATCTGAAAGACCATTTGTCCGGAGGCTCATGTCATTTAACGCGTCTCCGCCTCCTCGCTCGCCCTCGGCCGGTACTGTCTCGCTGGCCTGGGTCGCCGTCCTGCTGCTCGTCGGGGTGGGAGGGGCGGTGGCCGCGACGGCCGCCTACTACGCGCTGCAGCCCTCCTCGACCCCCGGCTCCATCCACCTTACCGACGACCTCGGCCGCTCGGTGACCGCGCCCTACGACCCCCAACGGGTCGTGGTCCTCGGCCCCAGCATCATGGACGTCATGTTCCGTCTCGGGCTGCGCAGCCACGTGGTCGGCGTTGACTGCTCCGCCGCGTTGGACGGGGGGCTGTCCGGGGACTACTCGGCCGACCAGATCGCGGAGTGGAACCTGAGCTCCTCGATGTGCGTGCAGTCGCTTCCCACCTTCGCCCCGTCGACGCTGGCGGCGCTCACTCCGCAGCTGGTACTCGCCGCCACGATCGTCGTGTCGGTCGGGGCGGTGCAGGAGATCTCGAACAACCTGCACATCCCCGTCGTCATGCTCCAGCCACCGACGCTCAGCGGGATCCTCGTGGACGACAACCTTGTGGGCGAGGTTTTCGGGGTGACCCCGGCCGCGAACGCCCTCAACGCCGGGCTCTCCGCCGAGCTCTACAACGCCACCAACTTCACCGCCTCCCAGTTCACGCTCCCGACCGTCCTGGTCACCTACTCCGTGGACGCCTCCGGCTACTGGACGTTCGGGCCCGGGACGTTCGGTACGTCGCTTATCGAGGTCGCGGGCGGTGCGAGCATCAGTGCGTCGGCCAGCACGCCGTACCCTGAGCTCTCGGCCTCGCAGGTCCTCGTCGACAACCCTCAGCGGATCGTCTACGGTACCGGCTACGGGCTCGATGAGAGCAGCTACGCGTCGGGCCCGGACTGGTCGATGCTGCCCGCGGTCCAGGCGGGCAACGTCACCGGAATCGATTCCAACTGGCTGACCGAGCCCGACCCGACGATGATCCTGGACGGGCTGCCGGCGTTGCAGAGCGCGCTGTACGGTGGCTCGACGTAACCTTCGGGCGGCGGCCGTGCCGAATCGACCTACCTCGACCGCACCTCGGCGGCGCTGGCTCCTGGGGCTCGGCCTTGTCGGGGGAGGGATCGTGCTCGTGTTCCTCTCGACCTTGATCGGCCTCCCCGACATCGCCCCCCGTCTGGGGTTCCAGATCCTCGCTCACCAGCTGTCGGGCGGCCGGCTCTTTCCGGCCGCGTGCGCGGGCACCGGCACCTCCCCGGGGGACTGTCCGAAGTACACGTTCCTCGTCTGGGACCTCTACCTCCCCGAGGTCCTCCTCGCGCTGACCGTAGGCGCGGCGCTCGGTCTCGCCGGCGGGGCCCTGCAGGGGGTCTTCCGGAACCCGCTCGCCGACCCCTTCCTCCTGGGGATCTCGAGCGGCGGGACCCTCGGGGCGGCCCTCCTCTACGTCTACCACATCGGGGAGGCCAGCGCCGACCTGTTCCTCCCGCTGTTCGCCTTCGTCGGGGCGGTGGGAACGGGGCTCGTCATCCTCGTGGTCGCGCGCGGTCGCTACGGCTCCGTCGAGACCCTCCTTTTGACGGGGGTCGCGCTCGCGAACCTCCTCTCGGCCGTCCTCTCCCTCGTCCTCCTCTACAACCTGGTCGGCAGCGAGCAGGTCACCTTCTGGCTCCTCGGCGGTCTGCAGCTAGCCGATTGGCAGGTCGACGGCATCGCCTTCGGCGCGGTCCTGGTGTTCGGAACCCTGCTGTGCCTCTACGGACGAGAGCTCAACCTGCTCCAGCTCGGCTCGGACGTCGCGCAGAGCGCCGGGGTCGATGCGCCCCGGGTCCGTCTTCGCGTCCTGCTGCTCTCCTCGCTCGTGACCGCCGTCGCGGTCGCCTTCACCGGGGTTATCGGGTTCGTGGGACTCGTCTCGCCGCACATCGTGCGCCGGCTGCTGGGAAGCGACTATCGCCTCGTGCTTCCGGGCGCCGCGCTGGTCGGGGCCCTCTTCCTGCTCTCCGCCAGCGACGTCTCGTACCTCGCGTTCCCCGGGTCCCTGCTCCCGCTCGGGATCTTCACCGCGTTCGCGGGGGTGCCGTTCTTCCTCTTCCTCCTGTACCGACAGCGCCGCACCACCACGATGGGGTCCGGATGACGGACGGGGTTCCCGCGGTGAACATCGCCCACGTCAGCGTGCGCTTCGGGGAGCGGGTCGCGCTCCACGCGGTCGACCTCCGGGTGGACCGGGGCGAGTTCGTGGCGCTCACCGGCCCCAACGGCTCCGGC
Source organism: Thermoplasmata archaeon (assembly GCA_035501555.1). Classification (GTDB taxonomy): domain Archaea; phylum Thermoplasmatota; class Thermoplasmata; order Lutacidiplasmatales; family UBA184; genus Lutacidiplasma. Next base: position 62,872 of record DATJWA010000022.1, read on the forward strand.
AAGACCACGCTCCTTCGGACCCTGCTCGGATTCCAGGACCCGGACGAGGGGATTGTCGAGGTCTTTGGCCGCCGGGTCGAGGAGCTGTCGGTCCGAGACCGCGCACGACGCGTGGCGTGGGTTCCTCAGTCGGAGCCTCAGCGGGACGATGTCCCGTTACGGCAGTACGTTCTCTACGGCCGCTACCCCTTCCACGGCCCCCTCGACCGGGACTCCGAGGAGGATCGGGAGGTCGCGACGCGCGTCCTGAGCGAGGTCGGTCTATCCGACCGGGCGGACGACGGCGTCCTCTCGATCAGCGGAGGGGAGCGGCAGCGAGCGATCCTGGCGCGGGCCCTCGCCCAGGAAACTCCTCTCCTCCTGCTGGACGAGCCGACGACCCACCTCGACATCGCCCACCAGCTGGACCTGTTATCCCGGGTCCGGGCCTTGTCCCGGGACCGCGGGGTGACCGTGATTGCCGCCCTCCACGACCTCAACTTGGCCGCTCGCTACGCCGACCGAATCGTGGTGCTGTCGCGGGGACGCCGAGTGGCCGACGGGACCCCTCGTGGGGTCCTCTCGGAGGACCTGCTGGCCCGCGTCTGGGGGGTGGCGGCCGACCTCGCCGTGGACGCCCGGACGGGCCTTCCCTACCTCCTTCCTCGTCGCCTGATCGAGGAGAAACCCGCCGCGCCCGCCAGCCTCTCCCCCGGGCCGGTCCACGTGGTCGGGGGTGGAGGGTCCGCCGCCCCGATCCTCCGGTCGCTCACGGACGAGGGATACCGCGTGACGGCGGGAGCGTTGCACCTCCTGGACACGGACGCGGAGACCGCCGAGGCGCTCGGCGTGGTCGCGGCGGTCGAGGGCCCGTTCGCGCCGCTGAGCGACCTCACGCGGCAGCGCCACCGACTCCTGCTCGAGGAGGCGAAGGTCGTGGTGGTAGCCCCGTTCGCCGTCGGGCCATCGAACCTGGCCAATCTAGAGGACGTGCGCGCCTTCGTGCACCGTGTTCCGACGATCGTGATCGAGGCCCCCCGGGACGGTTCGCTCGACTTCACCGGAGGCCGGGCCACGGCGGCGCGGGAGGCGCTGCGGGCGGAGGGGGCGACGTTCGTCCCCGACGCGGTGGCGGCTCTCCTCGCGGTCCGGTCGGCGTTATCGACGCCGGGCCACCCGACGAGCCCTAGGGCGGCCGGCTCCCAGGGCTAGGAACTCGATCGGGGGAACGTCCGGCCCGGGGAACTGCTCGAACAGTCGGGGCAGGTCCCGGTCGGCGACCACCAGAGTACAGTCCAGCCCGAGACGGGTCGCCTCCAGGATCGCCGCGGCCACGCCGAAACGGATCAGGGGTCGCTTCGAGTTCGCACGGTGCAGGACATGGTAGGCCTCGAGGCCGGAGGCCAGCAAGAGTCCGGGAGGCGATCCGACGACCGCGCTCCGGACCTCGGGGAGGAGCCGGGGGTCGTGGACCCGCTCGGCCGGGAGCGCCACGACCCAGAGGCGTCCGTGAGGGAGCGGGACGATCCCCTCGAGCTCCCCGACGTCGACCAGCTCGCCGGTGCGCGCGCCGGAGTGCGCTCGCCCCCGGGACGCGGTTCCCGTCCCGGGCCGGGCGGTGAGGGTCCCTCCGACGATCTCGAGGGTCACCGGGTCCCCCGGTCGGATCGGGCCCGCGGCGACCGCACGGGTCGTTCGGACGATGTGCAACCGGTCGAGCCGCTCGGCCAGGTCATCCCGCACGCTCCCGAGCGCCGAATGCAACCAGTCGACCCCGCGGACCGTCGGGCGGTAGCGCCCGTCCCGGAGCTCGGCGAGCCCGCGGGCGCGCAGGCTCCGGAAGGAGTGCGAGACGGCCTGCACCGACAGGCCGAGGCGTTCGGCGATCGTCCGGAGCTGGTTCACCTCCCGGGTCTCGGCCTCGTAGAGGAAGAGGAGGTCGCTCACGGCGCCGAGCCGGCGGAGGGTGGAGAGTCCCCCGCGATGCAGGGACTTCGAGGGCGACCGGGGGGGCATCGCCGGCTCACATATCGGGAGGTACAAGAGCGCGCGGGCCGGAGAGTTGGGACGGCTCAGACGGCGGCGGCCGGGCGCCGGTCGGGCGCGGCGGCGTGCTCGCGCTTGATCTCGCGGATCCGGTCGCGGATGCGCGCCGCCTCCTCGAAGTCGAGGCGCTCGGCCGCGAGCCGCATCTCCTCCTCGAGGTTCGCGAGCAGCAAGGGCAGCTTCTCCTTCCACTTCTTCCCGAGGCCCGAGGTCGAGAGCTCTCCCGAGGGGGCTCCCTCCGCCGGCGCCAGCAGGGAGCGTACCTCCTTCTGCACGCTCTCGGGGACGATCCCGTGCACGCGGTTGTACTCGAGCTGGGCGTCGCGTCGGCGGCTCATCTCGTCGACCGCCCGCTTCATCGAGCCCGTGACCCGGTCGGCGTAGAGGACGACCATCCCCCGCTCGTTCCGGCTGGCGCGCCCCGCCGTCTGGACGATCGACGTCTCGCTGCGGAGGTACCCCTCCTTGTCGGCGTCGAGGATCGCGACGAAGCTCACCTCGGGGAGGTCGAGCCCCTCCCGCAGCAGGTTGATCCCGACGAGGATGTCGAACTGGCCGAGGCGGAGGTCGCGCAGCACCTCGACGCGCTTCAGGGTCTCGACCTCGGAGTGGAGGTAGCGAACCCGCAGGCCGAGCTTGCCGAGGTAGCTCGCGAGCTCCTCGCTGGTTCGCTTCGTGAGGGTGGTGACGAGCGCGCGGTCCTGCCGCTCGACGCAGGCCCGCAGCTCCCGGACCAGGTCCTCGATGTGTCCCTTGAGCGGGCGGACCTCGATCGGCGGGTCGACCAGGCCGGTGGGACGGATCACCTGCTCCACGATCCCCTTGGAGACCTTGCGCTCGAACGGGCCGGGGGTGGCCGACACGAAGACGGCCTGGGGGACGCGGGTGAGGAACTCGGGAAACGTCAGGGGGCGGTTGTCGCGGGCGGAGGGAAGCCGCCACCCGAACTCGACCAGGTTGTCCTTGCGGCTCCGGTCGCCCTTGTGCATCCCCTGGAGCTGCGGGATGGTCACGTGGGACTCGTCCAGAAAGACGAGCAGGTCGTTCGGGAAGAAGTCGAGGAGCGTGTACGGCGGCTCGCCGGCCTTGCGGCCGGCGAAGTACCGGGCGTAGTTCTCGACGCCGTTGCAGTAGCCGGTCTCGCGAAGCATCTCGAGGTCGTAGTTGACTCGGCCCCGCAGCCGCCGGGCCTCGACGACCTTCTCCTGCCGCATCAGCTCGGCGACCCGCTCGTCGCGCTCCTTCTCGATCTCGGAGAGGATGCCCCGCATCCGCTCGTCGACCGTCATGAAGTGGGTCGCCGGGAACACCGTCAACTGGTCGAGCTCGCGTCGCTCTTCCCGCGTGACAGGGTCGAGCTCCACGATCGCGGAGACCGTCCGGCCGTCGAGCACGATCCGGTGGACGGTCTCGCCGGCGCCCATGATGTCGATGGTCCCGCCCCGGACCTGGAACCGTCCCCGCTTGAGCTCGACGTCGTTGCGCTGGTACTTCATCCGGATCAGCTGTTCGAGCAGCTCCTGACGGCCGATCTCCTGGCCCAATCGCACCCCGACCACCGAGGAGCGGTAGTCCTCGGGCGAGCCGAGCCCGTAGATGCAGCTGACCGAGGCGACGATCAGGACGTCCCGGCGGGTGAGGAGGGCCTGGGTCGCGCGGTGCCGGAGGCGGTCAATCTCCTCGTTGATCGACATGTCCTTCTCCACGTACAGGTCGATCTGGGGCACGTAGGCCTCGGGCTGGTAGTAGTCGTAGTAGCTGACGAAGTACTCGACGGCGTTCCGCGGAAAGAGCGCGCGGAACTCGCTCACGAGCTGCGCCGCGAGGGTCTTGTTGGGACTCACGACCAGCGTCGGGCGCTGGAGCCGCTGCACGGCGTGCGCCATCGTGAAGGTCTTGCCGCTGCCCGTGACCCCGAGGAGGGTTACGTACTTCTCTCGGCGCCCGAGGCGGGCCACGATCTCGTCGATCGCCTTCGGCTGGTCCCCCTGGGGCACCATGTCCGTCTCGAGCTCGAACCGGCCCCCGAGGGTCGGCGCGACCGCCGGGGAGGTTGACTTCGGGCTCACGGGCCCTCCCGAGGGGCTCGTCGCGCCCCTCCGTAACCGACCGGGTCGATCGAAACCGGCGAGAAGCCGAGGTCCGCCACCTGGGTCAGTACCTCCGCCGACATCTCCGGCGTTGTGAGACGCAAGACCTCGTTCGGGTCGACCTCGATGCGCGCCGAGCCGGCCCGGACCCGAACCCGAACCCGCCGGAACCCCCGGTCGAGAAGAACCGACTCGGCGGCCTCGATGCGCGCCAGCAGCTCCGCGTCGATAGGATCCCCGTGCGCTACCCGGGAGGCGAGGCAGGCATCGGAAGGCTGCTCCGCGTTCGGAAGCCGGCGGGCCCGGGCCTCCCGCCGGACGTCCGCCTTCGTCCACCCTCCCCAGAGGAGAGGGTGCTCGAAGCCCGCCTCCTCCATCGCGCGCAACCCCGGCCGGTCGTCCGACAGGTCGTCCAGGTGCACCCCGTCCAGGTAGCGACGCACTCCGTGCGCCTCCCCGAACTCGCGCAGCCGGCCCCCCTCCACCGACCGACAGAAGTAGCATCGGTCGGCGGGGTTCGCCCGATACTCGGCGCGTTCGAGGGGGTTGGCCGCCACGAGGTGGTGGTCGATGCCGACCCGTCGGGCCACCTCCACGGCCCGGTCCACTTCCGCCCGGGAGACGGAGGGCCCGGTGAGCGTCACGGCCATCGCCTGGGCCCCAAGGGCCTCGAAGGCGAGGGCGGCGACCACTCCCGAGTCGACTCCCCCCGAGAGCGCGACGAGGGCGGCGCCACCGTGGCGGATCCGCTCGACGATCTCGGCCCCGGAGCGGGCCGAGCCGGGAGAAAGTGTCGGCGGGGCCATGGTTCTCATCTTACGCCGGGGGAGAGGGAAAACAGTATCTCTCGCTGCCCCCCCTCTGGGGCCCGGGGGCCGAGAATGCAGGCGGTGCGGGAGGGTAATCGATGGGTCCTGCGGCTCGACGACGGGCAGGACCTTTTCGACGCCCTGACGGAGTTCGCCGAACGCGAGCAGGTCAGGGCAGGAGCGGTCCTGTTCGGCATCGGGATGTTCCGCCGCGCCACGATCGGCTACTGGGACGGCCAGCAATACCAGCCCCACGAGCTCACGGTGCCGCACGAGGTCGTGGCGCTCCACGGCACGATCGCTCGCGCGGACGACCATCCGTCGATCCACCTCCATGCCGCCGCCGCCGGCCCGGACCACCGCCTGGTCGGCGGTCACCTCCTCCGAGCTACGGTCGGGATGCTCCAGGAGGTCGTCGTGGAAACCTTCCCGTCCCACACCTTCGGCCGGCCCTTGGTCGAGAGCCAGGGCCTCCGGATGCTCGACCTGGAGCCCGGGCCCCACCCCTGACCTCCGCCCGACACCCCTTTCCGCTCGACCCGGCTTGCGCCCGACCCCCTCATGACCGACCCCGCGGCGGCTCTCCTCCCCGGCATCGACGGACGCCTCGCGGAGGCGATGGCGCGACGCGGGATTCGGGAGCCTACCGAGATCCAGCGCCTGGCGCTGCCCCTGCTCGAAGGAGGGGCGGATGCGCTCCTCCTCTCACCGACCGGGACCGGGAAGACCGAGGCGGTCCTGTTGCCGCTCCTCTCGCGCCGCCTCGCCGACTCGACTCCCGCGGTCTCGATCCTCTACGTGACGCCGCTGCGGGCCCTAAACCGGGACCTCGAGCACCGCCTGGTCTCCCTCGTCGAAGAGGTCGGCCTCACCGCGGCGGTGCGACACGGGGACACGACCGCGTCGGCCCGCCTCGCCCAGTCGCGCCACCCTCCGGACCTGTTGCTCACGACCCCCGAGACGCTGCAGGTGCTGTTGGTCGGCCGCAAGCTGCGCGAGTCGCTGCGGAACGTCCGCACGGTCGTCGTGGACGAGATCCACGAGCTGGTCGGTTCGGACCGGGGAGCGCAGCTCGGTCTCACCCTCGAGCGGTTGGACGAGCTCGCGGGACGCAAGGTCCGGCGGATCGGCCTCTCGGCGACGGTCGGCAACCCCGCCGACGTCGCCCGGTTCCTCTCGCCCGAGCCGCGGGCGGTGGAGGTCCGTTCGGCGGTCCAGCGTCGGCTGCTGGAGCTCTCCGCACGTCGCCCGAGCGAGAGCTATCCTCCCCTCGACCCGGAGCTCCTTCGGGACCTGAAGGCCGACGCACCGCTGTTGGCGGCGCTGCGGGCCGTCGAAGAGGAGGTCCGGGCCCACGTGACGACCCTCATCTTCGTCAACACGCGGCCCACCGCCGAGGGGCTCGCGGCCCGCCTGAGCCGGCTCGCTCCCGACCTGTCGGTCGCGGTCCACCACGGCTCGCTCTCCCGGGAGATGCGGGAGGAGGCCGAGCGGGCGTTCCGCGAGGGACGGCTCCGCGCCCTGGTGGCCACCTCCTCGCTCGAGCTCGGGATCGACATCGGCAGCGTCGACCACGTGATCCAGTTCGGCTCTCCCCACCAGGTCGGCCGGCTCGTCCAGCGGGTCGGTCGCTCGGGCCACCGGCAGGACCGGGTCATCCACGGGACGGTCCTCGCGCTGGACGATGACGACCTGGAGGAGGCCGCCGTCCTCGCGCGACGCGCAGACGAGGGGTTGGTGGAGCCGGCGTCATGGCGCACTCGGAATCGGCTCGCCGCGGCCCAGCAGGTGATCGGGGCGCTCCGTGCCGAGGGCGCGGTCGCCCCGGCCCGGCTGGTCGAGGTGCTCGGTCGCGCCGCCGCGGCCAGGGACCTCTCCCGGAGCGACTGGGAGGCGCTCTTCGACTACCTCGTGGCCCTGCGGTTGGCCAAGCGCCTGGACGACGGACGGATCGCCCCCGGCCGCGGGACCCTCCCCCGGTTCTACGCGGCCCTCTCCCTCATCCCGGACGAGCGGACGTACCGCCTCCGCGACATCGCCACCCGGCGGCTCATCGGGACGCTGGACGAGCGGTTCGTGCTGACGCAGATCCTCGCGCAGCCCGAGGAGATCTTCCTGCTCCACGGGCGGACCTGGAAGGTGGTCGAGTACCGGGACGGCGAACTGCTGGTGGAGACCGTCCAGGAGATCGGTGCCGAACCGCGCTGGGCGGGGGAGGACCTCCCCGTCCCGTTCGACGTGGCCCAGGAGATCGGCCGGCTGCGCCGGGAGGGGGACCTCGAGGGATACCCCATCGGGCCGGTCGACCGGCACCGGCTCGCCGGCCGACGCGAGGCGGCTCTGGCCGCGGCCGGGCTTCCCACCGACCGCCGGGTCACGGTCACCGCCCGCGGGCGGGTCGTGGTCTACGGGGCCTGCTTCGGGACCCGGACGAACGAGACCCTGGCGCTTGCCGTCGCGGGCCTACTCACCGCGCGGCTCGGGGCTCGTACGGAGGTCGCCTCGGTCGAGCCGACGTGGTTCGTCCTGGAACTGCCGGTCGCGGTGGACGGACCGACCCTCGTCGACGCCTTCTCCGTCGACCCGGAGGCGCTCCTCCCGCTCGTCGAGCGCCTGGTCCCGAGCGGTCTCGACTACCGGTGGGTCTTCCTCGCCGTGGGGCGGAAGCTCGGGGTCATCCCCGCCTCCGCGGACCCTCGGGACCTCCGCACCCTGCAGCCGCTGCTCGAGCAGAGCCGGGTGAACCCGTTGGGGGAGGAGGTGCTCGATAAGACGCTCCACGACCGGTTCGACGTCGACCATGCGCGCGAGGTCCTCCGACGAGTCCGCGAGGGTTCCATCGAGGTCGTCGCGACCGCTCCGTCGGCCTTAACGGACGGTCCTCTCGAGCGACTGAGCTGGCGGGCGGTCTCGGACATCCCCCCGCCCACCCTCCTCAAAGCGGTGCGCGAGCGCCTCTCGAAGGAGCCGCTCGTCCTCGTGTGCCTGCGCTGCGGGTTCACACGCCAGACGACGCCCGCCCGGTACCAGGAGGAGGGAGGGAGCCGGTGCCTGCTGTGCCACGGCTCGCTCTCCGCCGTCCTCTCTCCCCGACGGGAGAAGGACATCGAGCGTCTGTTGAGGTACGCGAAGGCCAAGTGGCGACCCGCCGGTCACGCCCCGAAGCGCGGAGCCCGTCGGGAGCGGGCCCCGAGTCCCGAGCTGGAGGCGCTGGTCCGGGCCGGCTACACGTCCGCAGAGCTCGTGGCGCACTACGGAGACCGGGCACTCTACGCGCTCGCCGCCCGCGGCATCGGGCCCGAGACCGCCCGACGGCTCCTCGCGCGCCTCTACCGCGACGACGACGCCTTCTTCACGGAGATCCTCCGCGCCGAGCGGAGCTACGCGAAGACCCGGGCGTTCTGGGACTAGGTCCGGCCGAGGCGGCGGGCGACCCCCTCGACCACCGACCGGGGCGCGTCGGTCCGGATCCCTTCCGCACGGGCGTGCGTGGGCGCGGCCCGAAACCCCTCGGCCGCCAGGGCGGCGAGGAACGGTTTCCGTGCCGGGGGCGAGGAAAGCCCGAGGGCCCGAGCGAGCACGTTGGCCTCGTAGTAGAAGGGACGGTCGATCGTCGCCTCTCCGCGAAGACGTTCGAGGAAGGACGACGTCTCGCGCGGGCAGGCGGCGGTGGCCGGCACCTCCAAGGCGGATACGAGAGCCGGGGCGAAGAGCCCACCGAGCCACATCGGGCCGAACGGGCCCCCGGGGCCGAGGGAGGGTCCCTCCCAGGTCGCCGGGTCGATGGTCCCGACCGGATCGCCGCCCTCACCGGCATCCACCTCGACGACCTCGAGGTAGGCTCGAAGGTGGTGTCCGCGGCAGTAGGCCAGCAGCGGTCGGATCGTTCGGTGGGCCGCTCGGGCGGTCCGGGCCACTCGAGCGAGCAGGATCCGCAGTCCCCCCTCCGGGCCCAGCCGGCCCCGGACGGCCCTGGCGCCGTAGAGCCGTTCGGACGCTCCGGGTTGTACTCCCGCGAGGACCATCAGGTCCGTCGCGGTCACTGCCAGCACCCCCCCCGGACGCACGGCGGCAACGGCCGTCTCGAGCAGGGGCAGGGGAGACCCGTAGGGGTCCAGGTCGACGTAGTCGAACGGAGCCTCGGCCGGGGGCTCGTGGGCGTCCGCGGTCACCGCCCGGCATCCGGCGTACCCTCGAGCGTTCTCGGCGAGCACGAGCGCGGCGGTCGGGTTGGCCTCGGTGAGGAGCATCGAGCGGAACCCCCCGCTCTCGTGGAAGAGCCGGAGCCCGCGGACCCCGGTGGCGGCGAGCATGTCCCATCCCGAGGCCGAGGCGGCGGGGAATCGCGCCCGGGCGAACGCCACGGCGAGGTCGCGGTCGCCGGCCATCGCCGGGTTGTAGAACACCGGGGCGCGCGCGCGGGGACCGCGACCGGCGAGGACGACCGGGAGGCGGAGCTCGGTGCCGCCCTCCCGGGCGGCGGCTAGTGGGACCGCCCCGTGATCAAGTGGACGATCTTGAACGCGAGCAGGTTCTTGTTGATCGGCGTGACCTCGAGGAGCCGTAGTTCATCCCTCCGCCGAATGTCCTGGAGGAGCGGGTTGCGGGACTTCTTGTGGAGGGTCATGATGATCGACTTCTTCGCGTCCAGGGTCGCGACGACCGCCTGGGTGAACAGGTCGCTCTCGACCTCCATCTTGCCGACCTCGTCGATGACGATGACGTCGGCGTTCTCCCGTGCCTCGGCGAGAGCGCGGATCCCGAGGCCCTCCAGCGCCGTCAGGTTCACGCCGTAGCGACCGGAGCGGACCCGCGACTTGAGCGACTCGTGCGCGAAGACCTCGTGCTCCTTCGTCATCCAGTCGGTGATCTGGAAGCCGGTACGACGCTGCTTCTCGACGATCGGCTCGGTGACCATCCCCCCGACGTTGACCCCCTCCTCCTCGAGGAGGTGGATGATCCGCAGGAGGGTCTGGGTCTTTCCCGAGCCGGGGAGGCCGGTGATGCCGATCTTCACCGGTGCCGACAAGCGACGGGCCATTGACAAGAACTCCGAGGGCGAACTCATCTAGGGCCCGGGCGAATAAGAAACCATGCCGACCGTGCCTCACACTGGCACCCCGCCCCGACCCGCCGGTCCGGCGGGTCGGCCGGAGACCCCGTACTACCCGGCGCGCGCGGACACCCTCCTCCTGCTCCCGTTCGCCCGCGTTCCCACCGGCTCGACCTTCCTGGAGGTGGGAGCGGGCAACGGGGAGGTCGCGCTCGCGGCCGCCCGCTCGGGGGCGCGCGTGGTCGCGACCGACCTCAACCCCCACGCGCTCCGCGCCCTGGCGGCGCGAGCGCGCACGGAGCGTCTTCCCCTCGCGCTCGTCCGGACCGACCTCGCCCGAGGGCTCGGTCGGTTCGACCGCGCGGTGTTCAACCCGCCCTACCTCCCGACGCGACCGGAGGAACGGGACCCCGACCCCTGGCACAACCTCGCCCTGGACGGGGGAGCGGACGGGACGGCCGTGACCGCGCGGTGGGTCTCGGACCTGCCCAACCACCTCGTGCCGGGAGGCGAGGGGTTCCTGCTGACCTCGACGCAGCAGTCGCAGGCCTCCCTCAAGCGTCTGTGGAGCTCCTGGTGGGCCGGCGGTGGCCGGGCAGAGGTCGTCGCATCGCAGCCGCTCGAGGGGGAGCGGCTCGAGGTATGGCGCCTGATCGGCGCCCGAACGGAATCCGGGCCCGCTTAGGCCCGCGCTCGCGCGTGCTCGAGGACCGCCCCCAGGAAGGTCCGGCCGTCCCCGAACCCGACCGGCCCGCCGGTCCGTGTCCAGTCCGGAGCCTGGGCCCGGAAGAACGAGCGCTCGGGGTGGGGCATCAGACCGAAGACGTTCCCCTCCGGGTTGGTGAGACCGGCCACATCCCCCTCCGACCCGTTCGGGTTCCACGGATACACGGGCGGGCCTCCGTCGGGAGCGACCCAGCGGAAGAGGACCTGCCCGCTCGCGTCGAGCTCGCGCAGGCGCGCCGCGGAGTCCCCGCCGAGCACGAGCTTGCCCTCGGCGTGCGCCGAGGGGAAGAGGAACCGGGCCCCCTTCTCGAGGTGGGCGAGCGAGCCGAACACGCCGCCTTGCCAGGCGACGAACGTCGGACGGCACTCGAAGTGACCCGAGTCGTTCGTCATCAGGACCGCGTCCGGCCGTCGAAGGCGGCCCCCGCGCTCCCCCGGCAAAAGGCCGAGCTCGGTTAGGACCTGGAACCCGTTGCAGACCCCCGCGACGATGCGCCCGTCCCGGATGAACTCCTCGAGCTCGGGGCCGATCGACGCCCGCACGCGGGCGGCGAAGATGGCGCCGGCCCGGACGTAGTCCCCGGAGGAGAAGCCGCCGGGCACGAACAGGGTGGCGTAGTCCGAGAGCCGGCGGCGGTCCCGGGCGGGAACCTCCCGGCCTTCGAGCTGCTTGAGGTGGACGACCTCGGCCTCCGCCCCGAGGTGGTCGAGGGCGACGCGGAGCTCTTCGTCGCAGTTCGTACCCTCGATGGAGAGGATCGCTGCGCGCAGTTTCCGCCGGGCCACGCACGGAAATGGGGTCCGGAGCCTTAACCGTTCCCGGCGAGCGGGCCGCCTCCCGGCCCGAGGGGCGGGAGGAGCCAGTGCACCCGGAGCCGCTCGCCGGCCCGGACCGCACGTCGACCCGGAGGCAGCACCGCGAAGCCGCGCGCCCCCTTCATGCTCGAGATCGAGGCGGACCCGTGGTAGGTCGAGTAGGCGCGGCCGTCCCGCAGGACCAGCGGAACGACGGTCGCGAGCCCGGGGGTGGGGGCGAGGACACCCCGACCGAGTTGCACGGGGGCGTCGACCCACGGCGGGCCAGGGCGCCGGGCGATCTTCCGCAGTACCGGCAGGACCATCCAGAAGCTGTTCGCGAGGCACGAGGAGGGGTGGCCGGGGAGGCCGATCACGAGCTTCCGTCCCGCGACCGCGGCGAGGGTCGGTTTGCCGGGCCGGACCGCGATCCCGTGGAAGAGCAGGCGCCCCAGCCTCGGAAGGACGCGCGGAAGGTGGTCCCGCTCGCCGACCGAGCTGCCGCCCGTCGCGAGGACGAGATCGGAGCGGCGCATCGCGTCGCGGAGGGCGTTCTCGATCCGGCGCGGGTCGTCCGGAACCGGGGGGAAGATGCGCGGGATGCCGCCGGCCGCGGCGACGATCGCCGAGAGCGTGACATTGTTGCTCTCGTAGATCAAACCGGGACGGCTCCGGGCTCCGGGTACCAGCAGTTCGTTCCCGTTCGGGACGATCGAGACGATCGGTCGTGCGAAGCACGGGACCTTCGCTAACCCGCAGGCGGCCAGCGCGCCGAGCTCGGCCGGCGCAAGTTCATCGCCCTCGGCCACGAGAGGGGTGCCGACCGGAAAGTCATCCCCCGGCGGGGCGATGCGGTCGCCCGGACGGACCGGGTGTGGGACCAGGAGCGTGGTCCCCCGTCGACGGATGGCCTCGAAGATGGCCAGCCCGTCGGCGCCACGGGGCAGGGCGGCCCCGGTGGCGACCGCGACCGCCTCGCCCTTCCGCAGGGTCCGGGGAAAGTGGCCCTCGGCGAACACCTCCCCGACGACGCGCAGGCGGACCGGCCGGGAGCTTTGCGCCGAGAAGGTGTCGACGCTCCGGACCGCGTAGCCGTCCCACGTCGCGCGCGGGAACGAGGGGACGTTCCGCGGGGCCGAGACCGTCCGGGCGGCGATACGGCCGAACGCCTCGTGGACCGCGACCCGCTCGACCCGCTCGATCGGTCGGGCGACGGCAAGCAGTCGGCGCTGCGCCTCCCGCATCGGGAGCAGGTGGCCAAAGGCATGCATGTGCATCCGATCTCCCCCTACCGCTCTCCCTCGATCCACCGTGCCGCTGCTCGGGTCCCCGCCTCGAGGCAACCCCGAAGCGGTGCCCCCTCGAACCAGCCGGCATAAAAGCCTCCCCGGAACGCATCGCCCGCGCCGACGATCGTTCGGTGCCGGCGGGGCCGGTGCGCCGGGGCTCGCACGGTCCCCGCCCGAGAAAAGGCAGAGACACCGCCGGCGCCCTCGGTTCGGACGACCAGAGGGACGAGGGCCAGCAGGTCGTGGACGCGGCCAAGCCCCAGGAGTCGGAGCGCCCGCGCCACCTCGCTACGGTTCCCGAAGAAGACCTCCGAGCCCTGGAGCAGACGCCGAAGTTCCGGGCCGCGCCACTGATAATGGATCTCCTGCGCGGGGTCGGCGGCGACATGCAGGCCCCGCGCTCGGGCCTCGGTCATCAGCCGCAGGTGGATCGCTGGGGGCCCGGTGGTGAGGTGGAGCCACGAGTACTCGGTAAGGAAGGGCGGGACCCGGAACCCCCGAACGGGCCGGTCGCCCATCGGTCCCTGCTGGATCAGCGTGCGCTGCCGGCCGCGGGCATCCTCCACGATGAAGCACGTCGGCGTCGACTGGCCGGGAACGCGCTCCACCGCTCGAAGGTCGACCGCGGCCCGGCGAAGAGGGGCCTCGAGCTCGTCGGTGAACCCCTCCCCGACGCGGGCGTACAGGCCGCACGCCACCCCGTAGCGGCTCGCCACCAGAGCGACGTTCGCCGCCGTTCCTCCGAGCTCGGAGCGGTCCGCGAGGACCGGGACCGTCCGGTCCTCCTCCGGGAACTCCGCGACGCGCAGGAACCGGTCGACGTTGATGTGTCCGGCGACGAGGAGGTCGCGGGGCCGGTCGCGCGTCGGGTCCTCCATCGCGGCGGCGGGGACGAGCCGCGGGGGGCCTTAGCGGTTCGGGGCGGTCCGCGGGCTTGCCCTTAAACGGCGGCCGCCCTCTCGCGCCCAGGTCGATGCTCGTCGAAGGGGCAATCCTGGACCGGGACGGGCCTCGTCCGGCGGCGGTCCGCATCCGGGCCGGAGCGGTCGTGGAGGTCGGGCAGCGTGGTACTCTCCGACCCCATCCGGACGAGCACCGGCTGCGCGGCATCGTGATCCCCTCGCCCGTGAACTCGCACACGCATCTCGGCGACGCCGTCTCGGTCCGAGAGCCTCCCGACGGGCCCGTGGAGGACCTGGTCGGCGGGCCGCACGGGTACAAGTTCCGGCTCCTCGCCAGCAGCACCCGCGCTGCGAAGGTCAAGGCGGTCCGGGCGGCCCTCTCCCGGATGAACGAGGAAGGCATCGAAGCGGTCGTCGACTTCCGGGAGGAGGGCCTGGACGGGGTGCGCCTCCTCCGGCGGGCGGCGCGCAACCAGCCGGTCCGGGTCCTGATCCTGGGACGGCCGCTCGCCCGCCCGGTCGACCCGGCCGAGGTTGGGGAGATCCTCGCCGAGGCGGACGGGATCGGCCTGTCGAGCGCGCGCGACGAGACGGCCACGGCCCGGCGCAGCATCGCCCGCGCGTGCCGGGCGGCGGGGAAGCGGTTCGCCCTCCACGCGAGCGAGGCGGTTCGCGAGCGGCCCGAGACGTTCCTCGACCCGAAGCCGGACCTCTTGGTCCATCTCGCCAAGGCGACCGAGGAGGACCTGTTGGAGGTCGCCGCCGACCGGGTGACCGTGGCGGTCTGCCCGCGTTCCAACGCGCTGTTCGGACGGCAGCCCAACCTGGCGGGGATGGAGAGGGCGGGGGTCTCGCTGCTGCTCGGGACGGACAACGCGATGTTCCACGCCCCCTCGCTGTGGCGCGAGCTCGAGTTCGCCTACGTGGCGACCCGGCTCAAGGGGCGCCCGGTCTCGGCCGGCTACCTGGCCCGCGCCGCCCTCGTGGAGCCGTACCGGTGGCTCGGCACGCCCGAGGCGGCCTCGGTCGCGGTCGACGCGCCGTGCCGGCCCCTGGTGCTGCGCCTGCCCGCGGACGACCCGGAGTACCAGGTCGTGACCCGCACAGCCGAACATCTTATCCTCCGCCCGGTTCGCTCCCGCCGCACCGACCGGCCCCCATGAAGCACGACGAGCTGTACGCACTGCTCCGACGGCGGGGGGTCCTGTGGCCGTCGGCGGAGATCTACGGGGGCGCGCAAGGCCTCTACGACTACGGGCCGCTCGGGACGGCGCTCAAGCGGCGCCTGGAGGAGGCGTGGGCCGCCTGGTTCGTCGGACTGTCGCGCGACTACTACCTGGTCGAACCCGCCGAGATCCTCCCCGAGGCGGTCGTACGGGCCTCCGGCCACCTCGAGAACTTCACCGACCCCGAGGTCAGCTGCGAATCGTGCCACGCGGCGTTCCGGGCGGAGACGATCCTGGAGAAGGTGCGTCCGGAAGGGGTCGACGGCATGACGCCGGCCCAGATCGGGGAGGTCGTCCGGGCCCACCAGCTGAGGTGCCCGAACTGCGGCTCGGCCGAGCTGAGCGTGCCGGTCGCGTTCAACATGATGTTCGGTCTCAACTTCGGGGTGACGGGCAAGGAGCGCGTCTACCTCCGCCCGGAGACCGCGCAGGGGAGCTACCTGGCCTTCGCCCGCATGTGGGATGTCGGCCGTCACGCGCTCCCGCTCGGGATCGCCGTCATCGGCAAGGCCTACCGCAACGAGATCGCACCGCGCCAGGTGCTGTTCCGGATGCGGGCGTTCACGCAGGCGGAGCTCCAGGTCTTCTTCGACCCGGCGGGGTTCCCGGTCCCGTTCGAGCGGGTCCGGGAGGAACGCCTCCCTGTGCTGCGCGTCGCGCGGCGACAGAATGGCGAGGAGACCCCCGAGCTGGTGAGCGCCGACGCGCTGGTCCGGGCCGGTGACCTCCCCGAGTTCTACGTCTACCACCTCGTCCACATGCTCCGGTTCTATCGCGATGTGCTCGGTCACCCGCTCGAGCGCATCCGGCTCTTCGAGAAGTCCGAGACCGAGCGGGCGTTCTACAACAAGATCCAGTTCGACTTCGAGGTCCATCTCGAGAGCCTCGGGGGGTACAAGGAGCTGGGCGCCCTGCACTACCGCGGCGACTACGACCTCTCCCGTCACAGCCAGGGCTCCGGCAAGGACCTGTCGGTCCACCCCACCGGGCGGGCGCCGGTCCTTCCGCACGTCCTCGAGATGACGTTCGGGGTCGACCGGAACCTCTGGGCCCTCGCGGACCTCCACCTGACGAAGGAGGGGGAGCGGACCGTCTGGAAGCTTCCGCCCTTCCTCGCCCCGGTGGCGGTCGGGGTCTTCCCGCTCATCGCCAAGGAGCACGGACCGTTCGCCCTCCGCCTCGCGGACGAACTGGCCCGCTCCGGGCTCGCGGTCCAGTACGACGAGAGCAGCTCGATCGGCAAGCGCTACGCACGGATGGACGAGGCGGGCGCACCGTTCTGCGTCACGGTCGACAACGAGACCCTCGCCGAGGGACCCTCGCGGGGCACCGTCACGCTGCGCTCCCGGGACTCGAAGTCGCAGGAGCGGGTGGCCGCGACCGAGCTGACGGCACGCATCCTCCCGTCGCTCGCGCCTCCCCGACCGAGCCGGGCGTAGGATTCCCGCGCCATCGAGGGGGCGCTCACCCCGGCCCGCGGACGAGGGTTTCCGGCTGACGACAACCGCTATATCGCGAGGGCCGGTAACTTTGTTTCGATGGCGACCGGTGGCGCTCCCCCGCCCGAGACCCCGAGTCCCTCGACCCCTCTAGCCGCCCGTCACTCCCGATGGATGGGGATGCAGTACGCCGACATCACCAAGCTGCGCGAGATGGCGGCCCGGCACGACCGGGCCGCGGCGCGCGCTCAGCAGCGGGTCGCCCGCCTCAACACCCGGATCGAAAAGCTCCGGCACCAGGCGACCCTCCTGCGCGAGAAGAGCCAGAAGGTGCTGGCGGAGATCCCCGAGGTCGAGCAGGAGATGGCCCAGCACGACCGGAACATCAAGGCGGCCACCGGCGGCAAGCCCGGCGTGGCGGTGACGAGCGACGTCACGAGCCTGCACTACCGGGTACGGAAGCTCCAGCAGAAGGTCGTCGACAAGCAGCAGAAGGCGCGTCACCTCGAGCTGCGGGCGGCCCAGAAGACCCAGAAGACGGCCGAGCTGAAGGTCAAGGTCGATCGCTACACCGAAGCGGCCCGCCTCGAGGAGCAGGAGGCGGCGGCGTTCCGCCAACGGGCCGACCGGCTGCAGATGGTCACCGAGCAGGACGTGGCGTCGCACCTCGAGGCGACCGCGGTGCCCCCGAAGAGCCCCCCCGACGCGCCGGGCCCCCCGCCATGAAACTGATCGTCACGGTCGGGATGCCGGGCTCCGGGAAGGACGAGCTCCTCGAGATCGCCCGCTCGATCGGGCTCGCGACGCTCAAGATGGGGGACCTGGTCCGGGACGAGACCCGTCGCCGGGGCCTCCCGCTGACCAGCTCGAACGTGGGCCGGGTCGCCTCGGAGGAGCGGGACAAGCACGGGGGCGGCATCTGGGCGCAGCGGGCCCTCCCAAAGCTCACCGAGACGCGGATGCTGGTCGACGGCTGCCGCTCCGATACCGAGGTCACGGTCTTCCGCCACAACTTCGGCGACCTGTTCGTCCTCGGGATCTTCGCCTCCCCCGAGACCCGGTACGACCGCATGAGCGCGCGGGCCCGGAACGATGACGGACCTGGCTTGCAGGAGTTCTTCGACCGCGACCGCCGGGAGCTCAAGTGGGGGATCGGCAACGCCTTTGCCCTCGCCGACGGCATGCTGATCAACGAGGGCCCTCTCGATCAGTTCCGCAAGAACGCCCGGACCGAGCTCGAGCGGATCCTCGCCCGGAAGGACGACTGAGGGCTACCCCGGCGCGAGCCGGTCCGGTTCGGGAGCCTCGTAGAGGGCGCGCACGCGCTCGAACCGCTCCCGGTCCACGACGACCGTCAGACGCCCCAGGGCCGCCGCAAGACGTCGGGCATCCTGCACGAGATGGCGGTCCCGCGCAGCGGCGAACTCCCGCGACCCCCGGCCACCGGCCACCGTACGGTCCCACTCGAGGGCGTACTGGTCGGCGGTCGCCGGGGCGGGAGGGCTGCGGGAGACCCGCCGTTCGCGGACCGTGCGGCGCACAAGCTCGACGTAGCCGATGTGGTCCGTGAACATCGCGGCGGTGCGGTCCTCGCTCGGGTCGAGCCCCTCTACTTGGATCCCCCGCTCGTGGGCCCATCGCAGCACCTGGACGAACGCGGGGTTCGGCACCCGGACCTCCCCGAACCGGACGAGGCCGCGAACCTCGCTGCGCTCGGCGGTCGTGAGGGAGACCACCGGCTCGGCCGGGGCGAGGACGAAGTATTCTACGAGCGACTTCAGCTCCTCGGGGGAGGTCCCGAGCCCGACGGCGGCGGGAGGATGGGTCGCGAGCGCGTCGGATAGCGGGGCGAGCTCCGCGGCGAGTCCCCGCACCGCACCGAGCAGCCAGACCTCTCCGCCGCCGGGGAGCCGGGCCGAGATCACGATCCTTCGCGCTCCGACAGCTCTTCCAACAGCTCGTCCGGGTCGCGCTGGCGGCGCAGGTCCCGGACGTTGAGGATGGGAAGCCCTCCGATCGAGGTCCGATGGATCGTCTCGGCGACCACGAACATCGCGTGGCCCTCGGCGACGTGCGCCAGCCCGCGGAGTATCTCGGCCCGGTGCTGGGCCGTCCTCAGGCTCCCGACGCCGGTGAGGAGGATCTCCGGCGCGCGGGCGAACGCGTCGAACGGGGCCCGCACGGTCACGGTCACCTCGAGCCCGAGCCCGTCGAGCTGGTCCAGGACGCCGTCCCGCAGCGGGTCACCGGTCCGGGGGCGCGGACGATCGGGCGTCGGTCGCGCAGGGGCTTCCCTCTCCGTTCCGTCGACCCGAGACGCGGACGGGCGTGGTGCCGGGCGCGGGCCGTCGAACAGTCCGATCGGGGAGACGATCGGCTCCCCCAGGAACGCCTCGAGGCGCTCGACGATGTCGACCTCGGCCCCGGCGCCTTCCTCGTAGAGCTGGATCGCCCGACGGGAGACGCCGGCGACCGAAGCGAGCGCTCCCAGGGAGAGGGCGCGGGCATCCCTCAGCGCCCGGAGGCGGTCGCCGGCGACGCGCGCGAAGATGCCCCCGGGGCTCGCGTACAGGAACGGCGGCAGGCCCTTCTCGAGGTACTCCCCCAGCGTCTCCTCCGTCACGATCGGGACACCGTAGCGGGTGTAGACGACTCCCGCGTCGAGCTCCGCCGCACCGGAGGACTCCCCGACGATCAGAACCGTGGCCGGGAAGAGGTGCCCGAGCTCGAGGAGGCGGGCGGCCTCGTCGGCGCCGAGCGCGTCGATGTTCTTGAGGACCTTGATGAGGAAGAGGGTCGCGTCCCGCCGGCCCGCGAGGTCGAAGCTCGACGGCCGGACCCCGTGCGTGTCCGCTACGTAGAAGCCGGCACGCTCGAGCATCTCGCGGATCCGGTCGATCCGGCGCTGGCGCAATCGAGGCATCTTCCCCCAGTGCAATACGACTATCGCTCGTATAAAGCAGCGCGAGGTCGACTCTCTCGAACCGGAGGGCGACCCGGGCAGGGAACCCTCTTGCGGAGGGGCTGGTTGCGGCCCTCGTGCCTCCGCGCGTGCGCCCGGTGACGGGCACGCCGACCCTCCTGGTCGAGCCGGATCCCCCGGGGCCGCGCACCCTCCTCCTCGCCGACCTCCACCTCGGCCTCGGCGCGAGCCGGGAGCGACCGGGGGGACCGCCGGAAGCCGACGGACGGGGCTTGGCCGAGGCCCTTCGGGCGACCGCGGCGTCCGAGGGGGCACGACGCGTCGTGGTCGCGGGCGACGTGAAGCACCCGATCGTCGGAACCCCGGGGCCGTTGCGCGCGGTGGTGTTCGACTTCTTCTCCGACCTCCTCTCCGCCGGCCTCGAGGCGGAGGTCGTGCTCGGGAACCACGACGTGGGGCTCACACGGTACCTCCCTCGGGAGGTCCAGGTCCACCCCGCCACGGGAACGGTCGTCGGCCCCGTCGGGGTCTTCCACGGGCACTCCTGGCCTTCGACGGCCGTCCTGCGCGCGCACACGCTGGTCGTGGGGCACTTGCATCCGGGGTTCCGCCTCGCCCCGAGCCCGGACGACCCGGTCGGCAAGCGACGCTGCTGGGTCCGGGTGGAGTTCCCGCCCCCGCTGCCCGCACGGACGCGAGGCCGAGATCCGCACCTGGTTCGTGCCCGCGAGATGATCGTCCTACCGGCCTACAATCCCCTGGCCGGGACGGAAGCCCTCAACCGACAGCGCCCCGCCCGGGGGCGTTCCTTCCTCTACCACCGGTTGCTTGCCCGGGGAACGGCTCGGGCCTACCTGCTGGACGGCACCGACCTCGGTCCCCTCACGACGTCGGCGCCCCCCGCACGAGCAGGGCCCGCAGACTCGAAGGGTCGGTGACGGGCGGAAGGCACCGGTTCCCGAAGCAGACCAGGGCCCGCGCGGTCGAGGGTGCGGCACCCCCGGTGTCGTCGGGGAACGAGAACGGGGGCGGGGGTCGACCGGCGAACACGGCGCACAACGGCACCCAGGTCGTCTGGGCGACCCGCAGCAGCGCGTGGGCGGCGGCGCCCTCCCCCTCGACGACCACGGTGACCGGCTCGGTCGCGCACCAGCCCGCGGCCAACGCGGCCCCGGAGGCGAACAACCCGCTGTGGCCCACGCGGGAGCCGATCGGGGCGAGCAGCGCCGCGGCCTTCTCCCGCCAGCTCTCCTCGTGGACCAGGCCCGCGAGGCGGAGGAACGCCAGCGCGGCCCCCGAGTTCGCCGCGAGATGGGGACTGTCCTCGAGAGGGTAGCTCGGCTCGCCGAGCCCACCGACCGTGGGCCCGTCGTAGAAGCGAGGGGCGAGGTCGCGAAGCAGCCCGTCCTCCCCTCGATACTCCCGGTCGACGAGGGTCAGGAGGCGAACGGCCGGCGCGAGATATTTCGGGTCGGGCAGCGCCACGGCGAGTTCGAGGAGTCCGGCCGCGAACGCCACCTGGTCTTCGAGATGCCCTCGTCCGCGCCCCTCGCCGCCCTCGAGACGGTGCGCGACCCCCGTCTCCTCCGAGTACCCCTGGGCCAGGAACCGGTCCGCGGCGTGTCGCGCATCGGCGACCACCGTCGGGTCGTCCACCACCACGCCGGCCCGAGCGAACGCGCCGATGAAGCGGCCGTTGATGTCGGCGTAGAGGGCGCGGTCGACCGCGGGGGCGGGCCGAAGGCTGCGGGCCGCTCTCAACTGCTCGACGATGCGGGCGAGCACCGGGGCCGGGTCCTTCGCGAACGGCAGACCTTCCGCCGCCTCGCGCGGGGGGAGCATGCGGAAGAGGACGTTCTGGTCGGGGTCGTGCGGCATCCGACCGTCCGTGCCGACCCCGAAGAACCGGCTCGCGAAGCGGTACTCATCGGCCGGCAGGAGTCCCTTCAGCTCGGCGCGACTCCAGGTGAAGTAACCGCCGTCGTCGCCGGGGGCGTTGTCGGCGTCCTGGCTCGACCCGAACCCGCCCGCCGGGTCCCCCAGCACGCCCCGGACCCAACCGACCGTGCCGCGGATCACGTCGTCGAACCGTGGGTCGCCGAACCGCTGCGCCCCTTCCGTGTAGACCGCCAGCAAGGCCCCGTTGTCCGAGCCCATCTTCTCGAAGTGAGGGATGTGCCACCCTTCGTCGACCGAGTACCGATGGAACCCTCCCCCGACCTGGTCGTACATGCCCCCGTCCGCCATCCGGACGAGGGTCTCCCGCGCCCGCTCGTCGCTGAGCGCCCTCCGGTTGGCACGGGCGTCCCACAGGAGGAGCGAGATGGCGGTCGGGTGGGGGAACTTGGGGGCGGTCCCGAACCCCCCATGGGCCGGGTCGTAGCTCGAGTGGACGTCGGCGAGCACCGCCGCCAACAGGGCGTGCGCCTCCCGGCTTCCCCCGGCGCGCACGGAGCGCATCCGCTCGAGCGCTCCCTGGATCGCTTGGGTGTTCTCCCGGATCCGCTCCGGCTCCTCTTTCCAGAGCCGGGCGACCTCCTGGAGGACCCGTCGCATGCCGGGCCGACCGTGGCCGTCCGTCGGGGGAAAGTAGGTGCCCCCGAGGAACACCTCGCCCTGGGGCGTGAGGAAGGCGGTGAGCGGCCAGCCCCCCTCACCGGTGAGCGCGCCGACCTGGCGCTGGAAGCGCCGGTCGACCTCGGGGTTCTCGTCCCGGTCGACCTTGACCGCGACGAAGCTCTCCCCGAGGAGCTGAGCGACCTTCGGGTCGGCGTACGTACCCTCGTCCATCACGTGGCACCAGTGGCACCAGGACGCCCCGACGTCCAGAAGGATCGGGCGGCCGGTCCGTCGGGCGAGCTCGAACGGTTCCGGGCCCCACGGGTACCAGTCGATCGGCTGTTCGGCGGCCGATCGGAGGTAGCTCGACGTGGAGGTGGCCAGGCGCTTTCCTTTCGCGGACCCGGCTTCCTCGCCCACGTCGGGTGTCCGGCCCGGGCCCTCTTACGTTTGTCGGGGAGGGACGGAGACCCGCCGCAGCCGAGCGTCGATGCGTAACCGGCTGTCGAGGGCGTTACCGCCCCGGCGCTCGTTATAAAGGCCGCCCGAGTGCCGGACCGAGGAGTTCGCGATGGAGATGCAACCGGGCCAGATGGCCTACGACCGGGCCATCACCGTCTTTTCTCCGGACGGGCGGCTCTTCCAGGTCGAGTACGCGCGCGAGGCCGTGCGTCGCGGCGCAACGACCGCCGGCGTCGTCTACACCGGCGGGGTCGCCCTCATCGCGGACCGACGGATCCCGAACCCCAAGCTCGCCGAGGCCGCGAGCCTCGAGAAGATCCACCAGATCGACGAGAACATCGCCTGCGCGACCGCCGGCCTGGTCGCGGATGCCCGGGTGCTCGTCGACTACGCCCGGCTCGCCGCCCAGGTCAACCGGGTCACCTACTCCGAGCCGATGTCGGTGGAGCTCCTGGTCCGGCGGATCTGCGATTACAAGCAGCAGTACACCCAGTTCGGCGGGGTCCGTCCGTTCGGCACCGCCCTGCTCGTGGGGGGGTACGACGATTCGGGCGTGCGCCTCTTCGAGACCGAACCGTCGGGCTCTCTCACCAGCTTCAAGGCGGCGAGCACCGGCGGCAACAAGGGCCCCGTCATGGACCTGTTCGAGCAGAAGTACCGCCCCGGCCTCGACCGGGACGCGGCGATCCTGCTGGCGCTCGAGGGGCTCCGCGCGGGCCTGGACGAGGGCGGCACACTCACCCAGGTCGAGGTGTGCACCGTGGACGTCGGCAAGGGGATGACCCGACTTGGACCGGACGAGGTCCAGAAGTTCGCCGCTCGACTCCCTCCGGCTTCTTCGCCCGCGCGCTCGGGCCGCCCGTAACCCCGAGGGGGTCCGGCCCCGATGGTCAAGGTCGAGGACGCGGTCATCGCCCGATGGGAGACCGGGGGGAACCGGTTCGAGGTCCTGGTCGACCCGAAGGCCGTTCAGGACCTGAAGGACGGCAAGGACGTCGACCTCTCCGACAAGCTGGCGCTCGACCAGGTCTTCAAGGATGCGAAGAAGGGGGACAAGATCTCCGAGGAGTTCCTCGAGAAGACGTTCCACACCCGAGACCTCGCGACGATCGCCAAACAGATCGTCCTGAAGGGCGAGGTCCAGGTCACGACCGAGCAGCGGCACCAGCTCCAGGCCGAGAAGCTCAAGCAGATCGTCCAGACGATCGCCCGGAACGCAATGAACCCGCAGACGGGGGCCCCGCACCCGGCCGCCCGCATCGAGGCGGCGATGACCGAGGCGAAGGTGCACATCGACCCGTTCCGGCCGGTCGACGCGCAGGTCCAGGAGGTCCTCGCGAAGCTCCGGCCGTTGCTGCCGATCCGCCTGGACGTCGTGAAGGTCCGGATCCGCCTGCCGGCCCAGCACTATCCCCGCGTCATCGGCGAGCTCAAGGGGATGGGCCGGCTCCTCGAGGAGCAGTGGATGGGCGACGGCTCCTGGAGCGGCGTGATCGAGATCCCCGCCGGCGTGCAGACCGAACTGTACGAGAAGCTCAACGCCCGCACGCGCGGCGCCGCCGAGACCGCTTTGGTTAAATAGGCCCCCCCGGTCGAGCGGGCCGGTGCAGCACACACAATGCCTCCAGGTCATCGACCGGGCCACCATCGGCGTGGCCGCGGGGATTCGTCCTCGCATCCCTCCGGGGATCGCATACTAGTTCTCCCCGGGGAGGAGCTCCCGAGCCAGGGCCTCAAGCCCGGCACGGGCACCTACCGCGTCGGCGGCAAGCTGTACGCCAGCGTCCTGGGCCTCCTCTCCCCGCGACCGCCGTTCCTCTCCGTGGTCCCGCTCTCCGGCCGGTACATCCCCAAGGCGGGCGACACGGTCATCGGGACCGTGACGGACTGCCAGACCACCTTCTGGCTGCTCGACATCGGCGCCCCTCGGTGGGCCCCCCTCCACGTGACCGGCTCCCCCTGGAAGGTCGAGGTCGGCGAGACCGACCGCTACCTCCATGTCGGCGATGCGGTCGTCGTGCGGGTGGAGAGCCTCGAGGCGACCGGGCGGATCGGCGTCACGATGCTCGGCGAGGGCCTCGGGAAGCTCGAGGACGGGACGATCGTCACCGTCTCCCCGGCCCGCATCCCCCGCGTCGTGGGCCGCAACGGGTCGATGATCCAGACGATCACCTCGCACACCGGCGCCCAGGTCGCGGTCGGCCAGAACGGCCGGATCTGGATCGGCGGGAGCCCCGAGGCGATCCAGCGCGCGCGCGAGGCGCTCGAGATGATCGAGGAGCACGGCCAGCGGGCCGGCCTCAGCGACCGGGTGGAGAGCTACCTCGTCTCGACCGATACGACCGACGACCGGGGCCCGACGCGGCCCACCGCGGAGACCGCCCATCGGGACGCGATCCCGCACGAGCTGCCGCCGCCGGCCGAGACGGAGGGCGACCTCGAGGCGGAGCCGCCCGAGACGAACGACGAGGACTACTGACATTCCAAGGAGCAAACATGGGAAGTGTGGGAGCAAAGGACGTCCCGGTCCTGCTGAGCCCGGAAGGGCTGCGGATCGACGGACGACGACTGGACGAACTTCGACCGATCCGGATCCAGGCCGGCCCGTTGCATCAGGCCGACGGTTCTGCGTTCGTCGAGTGGGGCGCGAACAAGGTGATGGCGGCGGTCTACGGGCCTCGGGAGGTCCACCCGCGCCACCTGCAGCAGAACAACAAGGCCGTCATCCAGTGCAAGTACAACATGGCGGCGTTCTCCGTTGACGAGCGGAAGCGGCCCGGGCTCGACCGCCGCTCGCAGGAGATCTCCAAGGTCATCGCGGAGGCGTTCGAGTCGGTGGTCTTCGCCGAGGAGTTCCCCCGGACGAGCATCGACGTCTACATCGAGGTCCTGCAGGCGAACGCCGGGACCCGCTGCGCCGGCCTGGTCGCCGCCTCGGTGGCCCTCGCCGACGCCGGGATCCCCATGGTCGACTTGCTGCCCGCCGTCGCGGTCGGCAAGGTCGCCGGCCAGATCGCCCTCGACCTGAAGAAGGAAGAGGACAACTTCGGTGAGGCGGACCTTCCGATGGCCCTCGTCCCCCAGTCCGGTCGGCTCGTCCTGCTGCAGATGGAGGGGCACATGACCCCCGAGGAGCTCTCCCAGTCGCTCGACCTCGGCGTGACGGGATGCCGGGCGATCTACGAAAAGATGAAGCAGGCGCTGCGCGACCGGTACACGACCGCCCGCCTCCCGGCGGAGGGCCCATGACCGGCGCGGTCGCGGCCGAGATCCTGACGACCCATATCCTCGACCTGGCGGCCGCGGGCAAGCGCCTGGACGGCCGCGGGCCCGACGACTACCGCCCCGTGACCATCGAGCCCGGGTTCGTGGTCACCGCCGACGGCTCGGCGCTCGTCCGGGTCGGCGAGACCGTCGTCGTCGCGGGCGTCAAGCTCGAACCGGGCAAGCCGTTCCCGGACACTCCGAACGCCGGTGTGCTCACCACGAACGCGGAGCTCGTCCCGCTCTCCTCCCCGACCTTCGAACCCGGTCCCCCGCAGCCCGGGGCGATCGAGGTCTCGCGGGTGGTCGACCGGGCGATTCGAGCGGCCGAGGCGATCGACCTGACCCGGCTCTGCGTGACCCCGGGCGAGAAGACGTGGGTCTGCTACGTCGACATCCACGTCCTGGACCACTCGGGCAACCTGATCGATGCCGCGATGCTGGCGGGGATCGCCGCGCTGGCCCACGCCACGGTCCCGGCCAAGCGGTTCGAGCTCGCGGAGGCCGATTACCCGCTCGAGGTCCAGCACTTCCCGGTCGAGTGCACCTTCGTCCGCCTCGGCGACTCGATCGTCGTCGACCCCTCCTTTGAGGAGGAGCAGGCGGCGCAGGGGCGCCTCACGGTGGCGACCGACGAGCTCGGACGGGTCGTCGCGATGCAGAAGGGCCTCGTGGGGGCGTTCTCCCCTGACGACGTCCGGGACGTCGTCCGTCGCGCGCTGGCGCACGGCGAGCGCCTGCGGAAGATGGTGCAGGGAGGGAAGGCATGAGCAAGCGGACGAAGAAGGTCGGCTCGACCGGATGGATGGGTCCGCGCTACGGCATCCGGATCCGGCGGCGCGTCCTGGACATCGACCGGGCGAAGCTCGCTCCCGCGGGGTGCCCGCGGTGCTCGACCATGACCCTCCAGCGGGTCGCGAGCGGGATCTACGAGTGCCGCCGCTGCGGGACCCGGTACGCTTCCAACGCCTACGTGTTCGAAGCCCCACCGCCGATCACTCGCACCGAGAAGGAGTCCGCGACGGGCAACGCTTAAGCGGCCCGTCCCGGTGGATTTTCCATGTTCCGGTGCATTCGCTGTCAGGAGGCGCTCCCCTCCGACGCCAACCTCTTCGGCGTCCGGTGCGACAACTGCGGCGGGAAGATCTTCACGAAGGAACACCCCAACGTGAAGAAGGTGCTGAAGGCGCGCTAGCGACCCACCGGTCCGTCGATCGGATAGCCCGCCCGACGGCACGCCGCGAGAACGATCCGGCGCTCTTCCCCGCGGAGCGCCTCGAGGTTCGCCCGGGCCGTGAGCGCGTACAGGCGGAGCGCGCCCTCGCAGCTCTCCTCCCAGCTTCCTCCATCGGTGCCGAGCGCTGCCCGCTGGGCGGTCCGGAACGACGGGCCCGCCCATCCCCCGGCGCGTTCCCAGAGGCCGTTCTCCGTGTCCCACAGGCGTTCGAGGGCGAGCAGGCGGAGGAATGCCATCTCGTTCGCGAGGAGGTTCCGCTGCACCGACGCCGTCTCCCGTTCGCCGGTGTCGAGGGCGCGAAGGAGCTTGGCGACCTCCTCGGCCAAGCTGGCGAGCTGACCGGCGGCGTACAGCCGGCGCGCCCGACGGACCGGGCCCCAGCGGAACCGACGGGCCTCGGCCTTGAGCCGGGCGGCCACTCCCCGGGGGTCCCGGAGGATGCGGACCTGACGCCAGCCCGGTATTGCACCGTCCAGGCGACCCGGGTTCCGCATCTCGGCCCGCTCGCTCGCGGGTGTGGTGAAGCGGACGCACACGAGGCGGCCCGCGCGCTCGAGGACCCTCGGCCGGCCGGCCTTCCCGACCACCCACATGTCGATGTCCGAAGCTTCGTGGGCATCGCCTCGGACCCAGCTGCCGGCGAGGAGCACCGCCGCCCGCCTGTGCGGGTCCATCTCCTCCATCACCTCGGTGGCGATGCGGAAGACCTCTCGGTAGTCGGCCGGCTTGGCCGGGGGGTTGCGACGGCGGCGGACCCGGGGAGCAGGCATGGAGCTCCCCGAGGGCCCTCGGGCGATAAGCGATTCCGAACCCACCGCAGCAAACCGTTTTTGGGATTCCACCCCTCCGACGTCCGTGAAGGGCCCGAGCGTCCGGTTCCTGGGAGGCGTCCGCGAGATCGGCGGGAACAAGATCCTCGTCGAGGACGGACCGGACCGGGTCCTCTTCGACTTCGGCCCCTCCTTCTCCCCTCGGATGGAGGAGTACTACGTGGACTACCTCCAGCCGCGTTCGAGCTGCCCGGCCAAGGACCTCCTGGAGTTCGACCTGTTGCCTAGGGTCTCGGGGCTGTACTCGAGGGAGGCGCTCGGCGACGCCGACCTCGCCTACGCCCCGCCCGAGGTCCACGGAGTCTTCGTGAGCCACGCCCACGCCGACCACGCCGGATACCTTCGGCTCCTGGACCCGGAGATCCCAGTGTACGTCGGGGCGGGGACCCGGACGTTGCT
Organism: Thermoplasmata archaeon; assembly: GCA_035501555.1. Classification (GTDB taxonomy): domain Archaea; phylum Thermoplasmatota; class Thermoplasmata; order Lutacidiplasmatales; family UBA184; genus Lutacidiplasma. Next base: position 90,900 of record DATJWA010000022.1, read on the forward strand.
CGAGGCGATCGCGACGTCGACCCAGATGAAGTACGGCGATCACCCGTGGAGGGTCTTCCCGGACGCGACGCCGGTGCGGGTGGGCCGGATCGAGGTCGTCCCCTTCCCGGTGGACCATTCGATCCCGTTCGCCTACGGGTTCCTCGTTCGGACCAGCGAAGGGACGCTCGTCTACACGGGGGATTTCCGGCACCACGGGCCCCGCGCCGCCGACACACACCGGTTCTTCGAGGCGGTGGCCCACGAGGGCGTCGACTCCCTTCTGATCGAAGGGACACGGGCCGGGCCGGACCCCCGTCGCAACCTGACGGAGGACGGGGTGCGCTCGAGCGTCGACCGGGTGCTCGACGGCCACAAGGAGCTCGCCCTCGCCTGCACGTATCCTCGGGACGTCGACCGCCTGACGACCCTCCACCGAGCGGCCGTGGCCGCGGACCGCGAGCTCGTGGTCTCGGTCCGCACGGCCCATTTGCTCACCCAGGTGGCCCCCCGCTTTGCGCCCGGGGTCGTTCCCGTCCCCGGGCAAACGCCCGGACTTCGAGTCTACGCACGCCGGAAGCTCAAGGCGTTCGTCTGGGAGCGTCCGTTCCTGGACACGGCCCTCACGGCGGAGGAGGTTCGAGCGCGCGGGCGCCGGTACCTCCTCGCGCTCGACTTCGCGCACTTCGCGGAGCTGATCGACCTGCGGCCCGGGGCGGGGAGCCCGTTCATCCACTCGATGAGCGAGCCGTTCAGCGAGGAGGACGTGTCGGACCAGGTCATGCACAACTGGCTCGACCACTTCGGACTGGTCTTCCACCAGATGCACGCGAGCGGGCATGCCTCGGGCCCCGAGCTGCTGGACCTGGTGCGAAGCACGCGGGCGCGCGCCGTCTACCCCATCCACACCGAACACCCGGAGGCGTTCTCCGCGGCGGGGCCGAGCGTCCGCTCCCCCGAGCTGGGACGCGCCTACCCCATCGCCCCGGGCGCCTGAGCCCTCGGCCGGGCGCTCCGGCGGCGCCGCGAGGTGCTATCTCCCCGGACTCTTCTTGCGGTCCGTGGCTCCCGACCGACTCTCCACCGGGATCGACTCCGTCGACCGGCTTCTCGGAGGAGGGTTGGAGACCGACTCGGTCACCGAGCTGTACGGGGAGGGCGGGAGCGGCAAGACCCTCTTCTGCCTCCAGGTCGCCTACCGGGTCGCCCGCGACGGCAAGTGGGTCTTCTACATCGATACTGAGGGAGTCAGCGTCGACCGGCTCCGGGCGATTGCGGGGGACGGCCTGGATAAGCTGCTCAAGCGGTTCCTGCTCTCGACCCCGAAGGACCTCGCCGAAGAGTCGGCGGCCGTCCGGACCGCCTGCGCCCTCGCCCGCGAAGGAAAGCGGCCGGTCGGCTTGCTGGTCGTGGACTCGGCCACGGCCTTCTACCGGCTCTCCCTCTCCGGCCCCGAGGAGGATGACGCGCGCCAGGCCCTCTCCCTCGCGATCGCCGAGCTGGTCCGGACCGCCCTCGAGGCCCATGTCGCGGTCTTGTTCACGAACCAGGTCTGGCGCAGCATGCGGGACAATCGCCTCGAGCCGCTCGGCGGCTCGTTCCTCAACCACGCCGCCAAGACGATCCTCTCCTTCGAGCGCCTGCCGGGCGCGGAGCGGCGGGTGCTCCTCGTCAAGCACCGGGACCGCCCCGAGGGGTCGGCGAAGTTCCGGATCACGAACACCGGGCTCGACTCGGTGGGCGGCGGTTGAAAGGCCATAAGGTCGAATGACGTGGCCGTCGGCATGACGGACCCTCTCGAGGTCGCCGACGTCCCGACCCCCATCGGGACGTTCCGGGTGGCCTACCAGGGCCTGACCGTCCGGGTCGTGGACCTGCTCGAGAACGGGGTCGCGCAGACCGGGGTACCCCCGGGAGCGCTCCGTCGGAAACCGCCGTTCCGCCCGGGCACGCCTCCGCGCCAGCTGTCCGAGTACTTCCGAGGGAAACGCTCCCGCTTCGATCTCCAGGTCGAGCCGGACACCTCCTCGGCGTTCGACCGAAAGGTCTGGTCGCACCTCGTGGAGGTGCCCGCGGGACGCACCGTGACCTACGGGGAGCTCGCCCGTCGCTCCGGCTTCTCGGGCTGCGCGAGGGCCGTCGGCGGTGCGATGGCCCGGAACCCCATCCCGATCATCATCCCCTGCCACCGGTGCGTCGGGGCGAACGGCTCGATCACGGGGTTCGGCATGGGGCTGTGGAGGAAGCGCTGGCTCCTCGACCACGAAGGGGCCTGGCCGATCCGCTCCCGCTCGGCCGAGGGTCCCCGCGGCCGCTCGCAGAAGACACTGGACGGTCCCTGGGGGGAATCCACCGGTCATCGGACCGGCGCGAAGCCGGCCCCGATCGCCGCCGAGTGAACCGAGGTTCCTCCGAGGTTTGTAGTAGGTTAGGGCGCACTTCCTGCGCGCATTTCCTACGTGAGACGTAGTAGGTTAGACTCTGGTCCCGACGTCCGAACCACCGGGCTCGTCGCCCGGCAGATGCTTCTCGGCTTCGACCTGCTCCCGCTCCCTGCGGAAGCCCATCTTCTCGTTGATGGCCCACATCCGGCCGTTCAGCGAGTCGTTCGAGGTCCGGATCGATCGGTAGCCGTGCGCCCGGGCGAACTCGACGGTCCGCTGCTTGAGGGCGGTCGCAATTCCGCGTCCTCTCCAGTCCGGATGGGTCCCGGTGAACAGTTGATGGACCGACTCCGGCTCGGCCTCGAAGCGGTCGAGGTGGCACACCCCGACGTACCGATCCCCCGCCCGCGCGAGGAAGAACGCCTCCGGCATGGTCGCGATGCACCGGCGGTTCCACTCGAGGAAGAGGTCGAACGACAGGGGCGTGTACCGGCCGATGCGCGGCTCGTCCGCGGCGGCCGTCCGGACGAGCTCCCACACCTTGCGGAGCACGTCGGGGCGCTCGGGGCCCTCCTCGGCCAGGGTCGTGAGGGTGACCCCGATCCGCGCGAGCTCGGCGCTCCGGTCCGGGAGCGGCGGGGAGGAGTCGACGTCCAGCCGGGACCGCCACCGGCGGCGCACCTCCACGAACCCCTGCCGGGCGAGGAACCGGGACCCTCGCGCATCCTCGAGCCGGGCGCTCGCCAGCATGGAGGTCGCGCGCCGGAGCTTCGCCTCCCGCTCGACCGCGGCGGCCAGCGCGAGTCCCACGCCCCGGCGCTGGTGGTCGGGGTCGACCATCACTCCGACCCAGAAGGTGCGGGGGTCGAAGGTCTCGGGGTCGGTGTTCAGGTAGCCGAACCCGACCGCCTCGCCGGAGCGCCGGTCCTCGGCCACCAGCTTGACCTGGAGCATGGGCGGGACCGCGAGGACCCGCTCCTCCTGCTCCAGCTCCTCCGCGGTGCGGGGCTCGCCCGGGAACACCCGGTTCCAGATGCAGGCCTCGGGTTCGCGGTCGCAGGGCTCGGGTCCCCGGATGCGATACCGTCGCTCGTCCATGCGGCGCTCGTGGGGTTAGGTCGCGAGGACCCCTAAGCTACTACCCGGAATAGTAGCTTGCGTCGTACGGCTCGGGCTTCAGTCCGCGCCGCTGGCGGATCTCCGCGACGACCTTGGGCTGGAGCTCGTGCGGCACCGGCTCGAAGCCGAGCGACTCGGTGCTCCACAGCACCTTGCCGGCGGTGGCGCTGCGGATGTCGGAGGCGAACCCGAACATCTCCGCGACCGGGACTTTGGCGGTGATCGTCTGCAGGTCGCCGACGCTCGTCATGTCGAGGATCTCGCCGCGGCGTCGCTGGAGCTCCCGGGTCGCGCTCGCCAGGATGTCCTGCGGGACGTTGACCGTGACCTTCTGGAACGGCTCGAGGAGCATCCGGTCGCCGAGGCACATCGCGCCGTAGATCCCGCTGCGGGCCGCCGGGATCGTCTGGGCGGGACCGCGGTGGATCGAGTCCTCGTGGAGCTTGGCGTCGACCAGGCGCGCCTTGAGTCCGTAGACCTTCTCGTTCGCGAGCGGCCCCCGGTTCATCGCCTCCTTGAACGCGTCGACGATGAGGTCCATGGTCTCGTTCAGGTACTGGATCCCCTTCGTGACGTCGAAGAGGATGTTCGTCCCCTCCACCGCGACGATCCCCCGGCCCTCGTCGCGCGAGATGCCGAGACCGTCGAGCTTGGTCACGAGGGTCTTGATGTCCTTGAACGACTTGCCCTGCGGGATCTCCCCGTCCTTGATCGCCTGGACGACCGCCGCGGGAAGCGCCTCCACCTCGAAGTAGAACTTGTTGTGCTTGTTCGGGCTCTTCCCCTCGAAGGGCCCGCCGGGGTGCTCCACGCACTCCCGGTAGACGACGATCGGCTTGGACGCCTCGATCTCGACCTTGTAGTCGTTGACGATGCGGAACTGGGTGATCTCGAGGTGGAGCTCGCCCATCCCCGAGAGGAGGTGCTCGCCCGTCTCCTGGTTGATCTCGACCCGGAGGCTCGCGTCCTCCTTGCCGACCTTTCGCATCACTTCGATCAGCTTCGGGAGGTCGGCCATCCGCTTCGGTTCGATGGCGACCGTGACGACCGGCTCGGAGACGTGCCGGATCTCCTCGAACGGGGACATCTGGGGGTCGGTCGACATCGTCGTGCCGGCGAACGCGTCGCTGAGACCGATGACCGCCGCGATGTTCCCGGCGGTGACCTCCTCGACCATCAGGCGTTCGGGGCCCATGAACAGCGAAACGTGCTGCACGCGGTCCCGGATCTTGGTGCCGACCACGGCGAGCTCCATCCCTTTCTGGAGCTTCCCGGAGAACACGCGGCCGGTGGCGATCTCGCCGGCGGCCGGGTCCATCGTGATGTCGGTGACCATGAAGGAGGTCGGACCCTCCGCGTCGGTCGCCACCATCGCCTGCCCCACGGCGGAGGCGGTGTCGCCCTTCCAGATGTTCGGGATGCGGTACTTCTGGGCGACCTTCGGGCTCGGGAGGTGGCGGACGACCATGTCGAAGATCACGTCGTTGATCTTGGCCCGCTGCGCGATCTCCTTCGTCCGGCCGCTCTTCACGTAGTCGATAATGTCGGGGAACTTGACCCCCGTCTTCTGCATGTAGGGGACACTGATCGCCCAGTTGTCGTACCCCGAGCCGAACGCCACCGAGCCGTCCCTCGGGTCGACGCTCCACTCGTCCACGAACTCCTCCGGGGCCATCTTGCGGATCAGCTCGTTGACCTCGGTGATGATCCCGGTGAACCGCTTCTGGAGCGCGTCGGCCGTGAGCTGGAGCTCCTTGATCGCCCGGTCGACCTTGTTGATGAAGAGGACCGGCTTGACCTTCTCCCGCAGAGCCTGACGCAGCACCGTCTCGGTCTGCGCCATGACCCCTTCGACCGCGCAGACGACCACGACGGCGCCGTCGACCGCTCGCATCGCGCGCGTGACGTCCCCGCCGAAGTCGACGTGGCCCGGGGTGTCGATGAGGTTGATCAAGTAGCGCTGGTCGCCGTAGTCGTGGACGATCGTGACGTCGGCGTTGTTGATCGTCAGCAGGCGCGCCTGCTCCTGCTCGTCGAAATTGAGGTACAGCTGCTTGCCCGCGAGCTCGTTCGAGATCATCCCGGCAGCGGCCAGCAGGTTGTCGGAGAGGGTCGTCTTGCCGTGGTGGATGTGGGCGATGATGCCGATGTTGCGGATCTGGTCGAGGTTGTGCATCATGTCGGGGATGGCCTTCGCCAACTCCGCTCGGATGTGGGTCATGAACGAACCTCCGTGCTGGCGCCCTAACGCGCCGACTGAGCGACGCGCTCGACCTCTTCCTTGCGCCCGACCGCGAACGACGTCTGGTCCGCCTTCGCGGCGAGGCGGATCTCATCGGCTAGGCAGGTGTGGATCGCCTTCGTGGACTTGTGCGAGGCCTGGATGGCGCCGAGGGCGAGGTTGCGGATCGCCACGTTGAGGCGCCGGGCCGGGGAAGCATCGACGGCTCGGGGGACCGAGATCCCACCGAACTGCAGCCGCGTGACCTCCTCCCGGGGCGCGGCGTTCTCGACCGCGTCGACCAGGAGCTGCAGCGGGTTCTTCCCCGGCTCCTTCTGGGCCAGTTCGTCGAACGCCCGCCGGACGGTCGCCAGCGCCTTCGACTTCTTGCCCGTGAACTTCGACCCCTTCATCAGGCTGTTCGCGAGGCGTTCCACGAGGTGCATGTGGGTCTTGAGGAAGGGGCGGCCCGCGAGCCGGCCCTCGGTGTGGGGCGCGTAGACCGGATGCAGGTAGAGGTACGGCAGGAGCCCGGGGTCGTGGACCTCCACGCCTTCGAACGGGTACTTTCCGAACAGGGGCGGGAGCGGGAACGGGGGAGGGGGAGCGGCGACCGGTCGCACGACCACCGGACCGGCGTCGTCGGCCTGTCCCTCGGCGGGATAGCTGGCGTTGGGGTCACGCGAGCCGCTCATCGGGCCGGCTTCTCCTTCCGTCCCCGGACCAGCTCGTCGAGCGAGGTGCCGTTCACCTGAATCACCTTGTACCGGACGCCCGGGATATCGCCGTACGACCGCCCCATGCGTCCTCCGATCCCCTCGACCAGCACCTCGTCGTGCTCGTCAATAAAGTTGATGGCCCCGTCCCCGACGGCGAAGGCCGTGACCTGACGGCCGTTCTTGATCAGCTGAACCTTGACGCACTTGCGGATCGCCGAGTTCGGCTGCTTGGCCTCCACGCCCACCTTCTCGATGACGATGCCGCGGGCCTGCGGGGCTCCCTCGAGCGGGTCGGAGCGCTCCTTCAGGTGCAGCGTGCGGCGCTTGTAGTACCGGTCCGACCAGCGTCGCCGCTGGCGGAGGGTCTCGAGGCGACCCGCAGTGTTGAGACCGGAGGGTGGAGGCATACGCAGGCGGGAGAGCCGAGCCACAGGCCCCCGCTATTTAAGGTGGTCCCGTGTCGAGGCGCCGCATGAGATTTCAGGACGGCCGGAGACGCGCGGGGGCCGGCACCGCAGCCTCGCCGGGCTCGGGACCGGACCCTCGAGGCGACGCGGATCCTTGGGAGGCATTGCGGGCCGAGATCGTCACCTGCACGAAGTGCCCACTTCACGCGAGCCGGACCCATGCCGTGGTGTATCGAGGGGGCCGGAACCCTCGGGTGGTCTTCGTGGGGGAAGCCCCCGGCGCCGAGGAGGACCGAGTCGGCCTCCCGTTCGTGGGGCGCTCGGGCCGGCGGCTGGATGCCGCGGTCGCCTCCCTGGAGCTCGACGCCGAGGCCTACGGGGTCCTCAACCTCATCAAGTGCCGTCCCCCGCGCAACCGGTTTGACCCGGCGGCGGCGCGGACGTGTCGACCGTACCTCGACCGACAGCTCGACCTCCTCCGCCCGAGGTTCCTCGTGACCCTCGGAGCGCACGCCCTCGCCGCGCTCGACCCGGAGGCGCCCCGCATCCTCCGCTGCGCTGGGCGCCCCCGCCGCTCGGCCGGGCGAGAGCTCTTCCCCCTCATCCACCCCGCGGCCGCCCTGCGCTCGACCGCGCTCTCCCGGCGGTGGGACCATGACCTCCGGGCCCTCGACCGGTGGCTCTCGGGAGCGGAGCGCCGGGGCGCGCGGTAGGGCTTTAATCGAGGGTGGGGTCGCCGGGGCATGCGCCCCGTCCAGATGTTCCTCCTCGAGGGTTCCTACGTTTCGTTCGAGGACGGGGTCGTCGTCGAGCTGTTCGGCCGGACGCAGGAAGGCCAGGCGATGGTGGCCCGCTACTACGGCTTCCGTCCCTACTTTGTCCTCACCGAGCCGACGGCCGAGACCCGTACCAGCCTCCAGAAGGACACGGAGGTCGTCGAGGTACGGGACATCACGACCTGGGTCGACGGGAGGGACCGGCCGGCGGTCCACGTGACCATCCGTCATCCCTGGAGGGTCCCGGAGTACCGGGACCGGTACCGCAAGCCGAAGGACGAGACGAGCGTGCTGGCGTGCGACATCCCGTTCGTCCACCGCTTCCTCTACGACCAGGGCCTCGGGCTGACGATCGCCTTCGAGGCCGAGGACGAGCCCGAGGAGGTCCGCTCCCGCTACACCGTTCCGGTGGTCGTCCGGGTCGTCACGGGGGACGGGCACGGCGTCCGGCCCGCCGAGGGGTTCCGCCCCTCGCTGCGGGTCCTCTCCTTCGACATCGAGAACGCCATCCGGGCCCGGACGATCTTCACGATCTGCGGGGTCTCCGAGGGAGCGGGGAGGGAGCGCCGGACCTTCCGGCTGAGCGGACCGTCGGAACGGGAGATCCTGGAGCAATTCGCGGCCGTGGTTGCCGACGACGACCCCGACGTGCTGACCGGTTACAACATCGGCGGCTACGACTTCCCCCTCCTGATCGAGCGGGCCAAGGCGACCGGCCTCGGCGACTTGGTCCTCGGGAGGGACCGGACCCCTCCGAGCCCGTTCGGCGACCGCCTGTGGAAGATCCACGGCCGCGTCGTGGCCGACGCGTGGTGGTCGGCTCGCCAGGAACTCCATCCCAAGCAGGAGACCCTCCAGTTCGTCGCCCGGACCCTCCTCAACGATTCCAAGCTCGACGTCGACCGCCGCAACATCGACGAGGAGTGGGCCAAGGACCCGCAGCGGGTGATGGAGTACTGCGAGCACGACGCGGACCTCGCGCTCCGCATTCTCCAGCGCCTGCGGACCCTCGAGAAGGCGGCGGCGATGGCGACGGTCGCCCGCCTCCCGCTCGAGGAGGGCCTGAACGGTCGTACCTCGCTATTCATCGATGCGATGCTGGTCCCGCGGGCCGACCAGCGGGGCGTCGGGGTCCCGATGAACCATTACGCGGGCCGCGAGAATCCCATCGAGGGCGGGTACGTCCACTCGATCCGTCCGGGGATCTACCACTGGGTCGTCGTGCTCGACTTCAAGTCGATGTACCCCTCGATCATCATCAGCAAGAACCTCTGCTTCACGACCCTATCTCCCGAGGGGACGACCGTAGCTCCGTCCGGGGCCCGGTTCCTTCCGGCGTCGGTACGACGGGGCCTCATTCCGGAGATCCTCACGGAGCTCCTCGCCAACCGCGAGCAGTTCCGCGCCCTGGGCCGGTCGGCGACCTCCCCGGACCTCGCGGCCTACTACGACGGGCTCCAGAACGCGGTCAAGATCCTGATGAACTCGTTCTACGGCGTGCTCGCGTCGAGCTTCTACCGGTTCACCAACAAGGAGATCGGGGCCTCGATCACGGCGTTCGCGCGCGAGGCGATCACCTCGATCATCCGCGACCTCGAGTCCGACGGCCACGAGGTCGTCTACTCCGACACGGACAGCGTCTTCGTCCGCTCGCCGACTCCCTCGCTCGAGGGGGCGCGTGCGTTCGGGGAGTCGATTGCCCGTCGGTTCACGAGCGCCGGGGCGACCTTCGAGTTCCAGTCGGTCTACGAGGCGTTCTTCTCCCACGGCGCGAAGAAGCGGTACGTGGGTCAGACGGCCTGGCCGAAGAGCGAGCTGGTCGTCCGCGGGTACGAGACCCGCCGCACCGACGCCTTCGACTACCAGTCCCAGGCGCTGCTCGAGGTCTTCGACCTCGTCCTCAAGGGCGACACGGACGGGGCGATCGCCCGCTCCCGCGAGCTCGTCCGGGCGGTGCGCGACAAGCAGGTGCCGGTCGAGAGCCTCGTGATCTCGCGGTCGGTCCGGCCCGAGAGCGAGTACAACGAGTCGACGCGGGACTCGCTACCGTTCCTCCGGGTCTACCGAACGCTCCGCGAGGAGGGGTACGACGTCATCCCCGGGATGAGGGTTTCCTGGGTCGTCACCGACTCGCGGCGCACCCCCCAGGAGGTCGAGCCGTGGATCGAGGGTCGCAAGTTCACGAAGGCCCCCGACTGGGAGTACTACGCGGACCGGGTGGCCCAAACCCTAGCCCGAGTGACCGAGGTGTTCGACTGGGATGCGGCCGCCCTTTTGCGGGGAAGCCACCAGCAGCGCCTGGGAGGTCACGAGCCCGAGTCGCTTCCCGCGTCCCCGGCGGCGGCTCCCGCTTCCCTCGACACACCGATCGGCGAGGTGGGGACCCGTCCGCGGCGCAAGACCACCCAGCGGAGCCTCTTGGGCTCGGACTAGCCCGCCCCCGGACCGGACGGGGCGCGGGGCGGCGGCGCCCCCGGGCTCGACTCGCCCTGCAAGGTGAGCAGCGCCCCGGCGACCGCAATCGGAATGCCGAGCACGGCCACCAGCGGCAACCCCAGCCCGAGGACGAAGGCGCTCAGCAGGAGCGTGAACACGGGGATGCCGGTCATCATCATCGGAGGGATGACGATCCCGGCCTCCGCGATGGCCCGGAAGTACAGCAGGGGCGCGAGGAAGAACGAGGTCACGCCGCAGAGTGCGAGCAGGACCAGGGCCTCGGGGGTCACCGTCGCGAGGGTTCCGAAGCCTCCCGGGATGAGCGGGGAGAGGACGACGGTCAGGAGGGCGGCCGCCGCCATCGACTGGCCGACCACGGCCAGTTCCGAGGTCCGCTCGTTCTCCTGGGCCGAGAGCAGGAAGTAGAGCGCGACGGTGAGCGGGACGGCCGGCACCACGAGCCAGGCCCATCCCTCCACCCGGCCGAGGGACTGCCCCCCGACGATCGTGAGCCCGCCTCCCACGAGCGAGAGCGCGCACCCGACCGTGAACCAGCCCGTGCCGATGTTCCCGCGGTGGCTGGCCCACAGCAACGCCACGATCACCGGGGTCAGCACGACGTCCCCGATGAGCGAGAGGAGCGACGAGTCGACCGGCCCGGCCAGGTAGGTGGTCGCGAGCACGGAGAGCTGCATCGCGACCAGGACGCCGGTACGGAGCCACGCGGAGGACCGCGTCCACAACCTACGGAATGCCGGCCCCTGGTGGCGGACTTCGGCGTACACCGCATAGGCCACTCCACCGAAGACGAACGGATACACCATGGTGGCCGAGGGACTGGCCCCCGGTTTGGCCTCGAGCACGAACAAGTAGTACAGCGCCCACAGGAACGCCGCCAGGAGGGAGAGGAGCACCGCCCGGCGGTGGGCGGCGGGCATCGACACCACGGCCGCGAGACCGCCCTCGGACGTTAGGGTTTGCGGGCCGAGTCGAGCCGTGCCTCAGCTGTAGCCGTCGTACCTCAGGCCGAGGCTAGGCAGCTCGATCCCGCTACCCCGCTCCACCCGACCGAGGACCGTCGTGTCGCGGGCACCGGCCGCCGCCAGCGCGCGGCGGATGGCGTCGACCCGTCGCGGGGCGACAACGACCATGAAGCCGACGCCCATGTTGAACGTCTGGAACATCTCCTCGTCGCTCACCCGTCCCAGTGTTTGGACCCAGCCGAAGACCCCCGGGATGCTCGGCCAGGCGCCCAGCACGAATCGCGCGCTTCGTTGCAACCGGACCAGGTTCCGGACCCCGCCCCCCGAGATGTGGGCGAGCCCGTGGACCCCGGGGTCATCGGCGATCGCGTCCGCCGCTCGGGTGTAGATCCGCGTGGGGCGCAGCAGCTCGCGCCCTACCGGACCCCGACCACCGGGCCTCGGACGCCGGAGGTCGACCGCCCGGTCCTTCAGCAGGCGCCGGACGAGGGTGAATCCGTTCGCGTGGACCCCGTCCGACGGAATCCCGAGCACGATGTCGCCGGGACGGATGCGCTCCCCCGTGACCGGACGGCGTGCACCCGGGAAGAACCCGATCGCAGTTCCCCCGAGGTCCGTCCCACGAACGATCGACGGCACCACGGCCGTCTCGCCTCCCAGCAGCCCGCACTCGGCCTTTCGGAGGCCGCGCGAAAGCCCCCGCCCGATCGCCTCGAAGGCGCGCGGCTCCGGGCGCTCGGTCAGGATCACGTCGACCAGGCCGGCGGTCCGGGCGCCCACGGAGGCGAGGTCGTTCACGTTGACCCCGACGATGTCCTCCCCGACCTCTTCCCAGCGGCCCAGCTCCTCCGCGAGGAGGACCTTCGTGCCGACCGTGTCGGTGGTGACCGCGATGGTTTCCCTCCCGATCCGGACGAAGCCGGCGTAGGCCCCGGGGGCGTCGATCGGCCGACCGTGGTCGACGGGAGGTCGGTAGCGGGCGGCGCGGATCAGGCCGGCCAGAGCGCGGGAGATTTTCCGCCGGTCCACTCCGCTGCGCGCGTAGGTCCAGCCTGTCTCGTTCCCCGTACGGCCCGCCCCCCGCGGCGCAGGGGGGCGTGCGGAGATAACGTCCTGTGTCCCCCGGAGGCACGGGTTCTATAGGCAGGTCCGTGTCCCCCGGCGATGCCTCCCCCGGTGCGACGTCGGGACCGGACCGAGCAGGCCCCACCGGCCTCCCCTTCGCTCATCCTGGCCGGGCGGGCGCTCCTCCGAGGAAGGTTGCAGCCGATCGAGGTCGCGATCTCCGAGGAGGGTTGGATCGTGGCCCTTGGCAAGCATCTCACCGGGGCCCCGCGGCACGACGTCGGAGATTCGGTGCTTCTTCCGGCGGCGACGGACCTTCACGTCCACTTCCGAGAGCCCGGAGGCGCGCCGGGGGTCGAGAGCATCCCCACGGGCACGATGCAGGCCGCGCTGGGGGGCGTTGCGCTGGTCGGGGAGATGCCCAACACTCGGCCCCCCGTGACCGACGTTCCCTCCCTCGAGGAGAAGGCGGCCCGGGCGAGGGGACGAGCCGCCGTCGACATCCTCCTCTACGCCCTGGCCCGGCCCTCGCCCCGACTTGCGAACCTGGCCTCTCGGGCCGGGGGGTTCAAGCTCTTCCTCAGCCCCACCACCGGGGTCCCGGACCCCCCGCCGGCGGGGGAGGTACCTACGCTGCTCGCGGAGCTAGCCACTCTCGGGCTCCCTCTCACCGTGCACGCGGAGGACCCGAGCCGATTCTCGGCGGCCCAGTCGGTGCTCGACCCGGTCGGGTGGAACGCCCACCGGCCTCCGTCGGCGGAGGAGGCGGCCGTCGATCGGCTGCTTCCCCCGCCCCCGGCGCTGCGGCTCCATGTGGCCCACGTCACGACCCCGAGCTCGGCCGCGCGTCTGCGCGAGGCCGGTGCCTCGTTCGAGGCGACCCCGCACCACCTCCTCCTGAGCGAGCGATCCGGTCGCTCGGCCTACTCGAAGGTCAACCCGCCGCTGCGTGCCGAAAGCGACCGGCGCGGGCTGTGGGAGGCGTTTGTGCGGGGAGAGGTCCCGGTCCTGGCCAGCGACCATGCCCCCCACCTCCCGGCCGACAAGGAGCGATCGTTCGAGCGGGCACCGAGCGGGGTACCCGGAGTGGAGACGATGCTCCCGCTGATGCTCGCCCGGGTTCGTTCGGCGGAACTCTCGCTCGGGGTCCTCCTCGCCGCCGCGTGCGACCGCCCGGCCCGCTGGCTCGGGCAGCCTCAGGGCCGGATCGCCCCCGGCCATCGGGCCAACCTTCTCGTGGTGGACTTTCGACAGCGCTCGACCGTCGCGGCCGCACGGCTGCATGCCCCGTGCGGCTGGACGCCGTTCGATGGGTTCGAAGCGATATTCCCGCGCGAGGTCTACTTCCGGGGCGAGCGAATCGTCGCCGCCGGGGAGTTCTCGGGCGGAGCGCGCGGAGAGGTCGTCCGACCGGAGTTCGCGCCCGGGCAGGACGCGCTGCCCGACCGTTAGCGGCGGCTCTCCTCCCGGGAGGGGGACGGCGGGGCCGCGCTGCCCGGGGCGGGCGCCGGGGGAGGAGGAACCGTCGGGGACCCGCGCGTCTGCGAGCGGATCCGGGTGAGGTAGACCACGAGCAGATAGGCGACGGCGGCGATGAGGAGCGCCAAGAACAGGTAGTCAATGTACACGAAGAAGGCCGTGACCTCCCTCCATCGATGGCCGAGGAGAATGCCGGCGTAGATGAACGCCAGCGTGAACGGGATCATTCCGAGCAAGGTGAACACGCCGAACCGCGCCGGTTTCATCCGGGCGCTGCCGGCGGGGTAGCTGATGTAGGCCCGGACGATCGGCACCAGGCGGGCGAGCGCCACGGTCGCTTCGCCGTGCCGCGTGAACCAGGCGTCCATGCGGGCGAGGTGCCGCTCCTCCAGCCGGATGGGCCCGAACCCGATGCGGGTCACGCGGCCGCGCCACCACCGGCCCACCGCGTAGGCGATGAACGACCCGACCAGGGCCCCCCCGACGGCCAGGATGACCGTCGGCCACAACGGAAAGACCCCGGTGGCGACCAGATACCCGGCGAAGGGGAGGATCACCTCGCTCGGGAGCGGGGGGATCCCGAAGCTCTCCACGACCATCAACCCGAACAGGCCGGCCAGGCCGACGGCGGTGAGGATGGTGATGATGATGGTGGCGACTTCCCCGATGAGGGTGAACATCCCGGCGCCCGCCTCCCGAGGCTACGAGCCGGGGGCCTCGGGAGGTTGCGGGGGGGTGTAGAGGAGGCGGAACGGGACGCGGAGATGCGCGTTCGTCCGCGCGGGGATCCCCTCGAATTCGAGCGGAGTAGAGCAACCCCCGCACGCCACGGACGGACGGGTCCGTCCGAGGGCGATCGACAGGGAGATGCCGACCTCGATCTCGGTCGGCCGCGCGGGAGCGCCGGCGATCGCCCGGCGGAGCTCCGCGACGAGGGGCTCCTCCTCCGGCGCGGTCGGGGACTCCGGTACCATCGTCCTTCAAATCGTGCCGGGGCTCTTAACGGAGACCGGAGGGGGGCGGCCTACTTCTGGGTCGTCTGACCGGTGCCCGCGTCCGTCGTGGCGCCGGAGCCTCCCTTCGGGGGCTTCTTCAGGATCTCGCCGCTGATCTTGTCGAGCTCGGCCATCAGCGCATCGATGTCCGGCTCCTCTTCCGCTCCGCCGGCGGCGGCTGCGCCGGCACCGGCACCCGCCCCCGCGGCCGCGCCCATGCCCACGGCCGGCATCGCGGCGCCGACGTCCTCAGGGGACTCGATGTAGGGGTGGGACGGGCCCGGAGGGACCGGAGCGCCGGTCGCGGCGCCCGAGGGGGGCACTGCCGGCCCGCCGCGAGGTGCGCGCCCCTGGGGCGGGCGGCGGCGGCGACCGACGATGAGGTAGGCGAGGATCAGGGCGGCGACGATGGCGATGATCACTCCGACGATCCACCACGGGAACGGAGAGCTCGTACCCGCCGGGGTGCCGTACTGGGACGTGGCCTGGGCCTGGACCAGCCCGACGTTCGGGGAGAGAGCGGCCGCCACCAGGGTGCCGAGCATGGCGACCCCCAGTCCGAGGGGGATCAGACGCTGCTTCCAGGTTGAGGTCGGCATGGTCGAGCTGCGGGAATCTATGAGCTCCATGGGGCTGGCCCTATGTAACCCTGACTAGAGGCGCCGACGGGCGAATAACTCGCCCACGACGGCCGCTCGGTCCCGTGCCGGCGCCGCCATGACGCTGCCCGAGCCATTTTGAAGGGGGAGGGCGCTCGAGGGGCCGTGGCCTTTCCGTACCTCGATCTCTTCCTCGGTCTGTTCGCGGTCTACCTCGTGTACTCGGCGATGGTCCGGCTCGACGCGCGATATCCGATCGGTGCGGCCCTGGTGCTGCTGGTGGTCGCGGCCGTCGCGGACGCCGCGAACGCGGTCGACCTAGCGAACACGCTCGCGGAGTACGTCTTCTGCCTGCTCGCCGGCGGGGTCCTGCTCCTCCTGGTCGAGCACGTTCGCTCCCCCGGAGGCTCGTCCGCACCCGCCGGCGACTCAGGGGAGGGGCCGACGACGGAGGGCCCCCCGACCGAGCCGACGGACGAGGGGGATCGGTCGTCCGAGCAATCCCTCCACGGCCTGAAGGAACAGCTCGTCGCCCCGGTCGATGCTTCGGGTCGCGATGATGACTACCACGAATAGGGCGGCAAGCCCGAGCGTGAGGGCCGGCAGGGCCCACAGAGGCAACGCGGGGTGCAGCAGGCCGAGCACCACCGCCACGGGGACCCCCGTAACCGCCAGGGGGATGAGGGCGTGGGACTGGAACGGATGCACTCCGGCGAGGATTCCCAGCTCGAGCACCGCCAGGCCGGAGGAGATGACGGTCGCCGAGGCCCACGCGATGGCGGCCCCGACCGCCCCGTAGGTGGGGACCAGCCACAAGGAGAGGCCGACATCTCCCACCGCGGCCGCGAACGAGTTGAAGGCGACGAAGCTGGTCTGGCCAAACGCGACCTGGGCCGATGACCCCGGACCGAACACCGTGCTGACGAACGCTCCCAGCACGATGATCTGGAGCGGGGCGATCACGGCGGTGTACCGGGCCCCGAAGACGAACCCCAGCGAGCCGCTCGGGAGGAAGAAGAAGACGAGGAAGAGCGGGAGGGAGAACAGGAGCATCCACTTCGTCACGGTCGTGTAGATCATCGCGACCGAGCGGGTCTCCCCGAGACGGAAGAACTTGGTCGAAACCGGCAGGAAGATGTAGGCCGCGGCCCCAATCCCGACCTGCAAGAGGCGCGCCAGCGTCAGGGAGGCCGTGTAGGCACCGACCGCGGGCAGGTGGTACGCCCCCAGGATCAGCGTGTCCCCGGTCCCGGTGAGACTCCCGAGGATCCCAGCGACGAAGAGGGGTACCGCGAACCGGAGGAGCTTCGGGAACGCCCCCGCGGCCCGGGGCCCCGCCGGGAGGTGGCGAGGCAGGCGCCTCCAGGCGTACACGGCGACCAGGGCGAGGGTCGCACTGCAGGCCGCCGCGTAGGCGACGAGCGCCTCGACGAACGACAGCCCGGGCGACGGAAGGAAGGCGACCCCGAGGAAGACGACGAAGAGCAGGGGGTTGAGGATCTGCGCGAACAGGGCGTTCGGCGTGACGTCCTCGTAGCCCTGGAAGACCGCGGCGATCAGGTTCGAGACGATCGAGGTCCCGACCGCGACCGAGAAGAACTGGAGCCCGAGGCCGATGTCGCTGTTGCCGAGCCGGGCGCCGACGTACGGCCCGATGGACCACATCACCGCTCCGACCAGGGTGCCCATCCCGACCCCGACCAGGAGGGTGCCCCGGACCATCGCCCGTCGTTCCTCCTGCGAGTGCGCGAACGGGATGCTGCGGGCGATCGCGCTCGGGAGACCGAGCGTCCCGAAGGCGGAGAGCAGGCCGGCGAGGGTGAGACCCCAGGAGAAGTCGTCCCACTCCGCCGTCGAGATGTTGCGTACGATGATGACCCGCGAGACGAAGCTGAGCGCGACGAAGAGGAAGGTGGCGACGAGGAGGAAGAGGGTTCCCCGCGTGACGCTCGTCAGCCCGTCGCGGACCCGGGTTGAAGAGTCATCCACGCCATTCGCCCACCCGCCGAGGGTGGCTCTGACGGTAAAAAGCCACCGTTCCGCACGCACGGTCTTGTAGGAGGAGACGGCTCGTCCCCCGGACATGCCCCCCGGCCCGTCGGCTCCAGAGCTCCTGGTGTACCTGCTGCTGTTCGCGGCGGCCGTGGTCGTCGTGGGCGAGGCGGGCCGCGTCCTGCTCGCGCGCTGGGTCGACTCCTGGAAGAGCCTCGAGGCGCTCGAGCGGGTCCTGCTCGACTTCTTCCTGGGGGGGGCCGTCTTCTACCTCCTCGCCGCACTCCCGTTGGCCATGTTCGGTGCGGCGCCCCTCGCCGGTCTGGTGGGGGTCGCGGCCGGTGCGGTCCTGGCCCGTGCGGTCGTTCGGCGGCGACGGGGGTTGGGGCAAGACCCCGTTGCCCTTCTGCGCCCGCTCGGGAGGCCCTGGCCCCTGCTCACCCTGCTGTCGGCCCTCGGACTCCTGGCGTTCGAGGTGGCGCTCGCCGTGCCGGTCGGTACCGGGAATACCTACGACTCCAGCTTGTTGACCCTCTACACCGCGCGCCTGCTCACGGCGCACCAGATCCCCCTCTCCTTCCTGCCGTATGCGAACGTCGGGATCCTCTACCCCCAGGGGGCGACCGTGTGGCTCGGCGCCGCCCAGCTCTTCCTCGGGCTCCCCGCGGCCCGGACCAGCCTGCTCGTGACGCCGCTGTTCTTCGCGCTCGCCCCCCTGGGAGGGTACGTTCTCGGACGCCGCCTCCTGGGGAGTGCTCGGGCGGGGGCGGCGTTCGCCCTCACGCTCGCGTTCATCGCCAGCTGGACGCGGGTCCTCGTCGGGGGCAGCAACGACTTCGTGATGGCGTTCCCGCTGGTCCTCCTGCTCACCGCGCAGGCCGCCGGGTGGGTCCGATCGCTGCCCACGGTCGCTGACGCGCTCGGCTTCGGGGTTCTCGTGGGGTACTCCGCCGCGATGAACCCGGTGGGTGCGGAGTGGCTTCTGCCGTCGATGCTCCTCGCCGGTCTCCTCGCCTCCCCCCGGCTGGCGGGGGCGGGCCTCCGCTGGGTGGGCCGATGGGCGGCCGCGCTCGCGATCGCGCTCGCCATCCTCACACCGACCTGGTACGTTCTCGCTCACGGTGTGCACAGCCCCGGATTCGTCCCCGGGAGCGGGGCCGCTCCCACGGGGATTCACGGGGGGATCACCTCCTCCCAGTTCGTCGGCCTCGTCGACCCGTACCTGTTCCGGCCGACCGACGTCTGGCTCTCCCCGGTCCCGGCGCTGCGGCTCGAGCTGGCGATCCTGCTGACCGTCGGCGCGGCCCTCGTGGTGCTGGTCCACCGCGGGCCCCTCGCGAGGTACCTCGGGGGATTCCGGACGTTCTTCCTCTCGTCCTTCGTCGTCGTGCTCGCACTGCTCGGCGTCGAGCTCGCGGCCTCCACCGGATGGGGACCCGCGCTCGACCTGACGAACCTCACGAGCGCCGCCGAACTCTCGATCTGGCTCTTCGCGTGGTACGGGTTCGTCGCGGCGCTCCCGCTGGTCCTCGCCCTCGAGTGGCTCGCCTCGTTGAGCCGGGCGACCCCGACCGCCGCTCCACCGGCCCCCCCCTCCCCGAGCCGCCCGACCCGTCGCGGTCGGGCGCGCACGGCGGCCCTGGTGCCGCTCGCGGTCGCGCTGCTCATCGTGCTGCCCGGGGTCGCCCTCACGCCGGCGCAGCTCGCCTCCTCGGTGACGACGCTCTACACGGACTTCGGGAACGTGACGGCGGAGGACTTCGCCCTGCTCTCCTACCTGGGAGGTCACCTGCCCCCGGGGGCCCGTCTCCTGGTCGCGCCGGGGAGCGCCGCCGAGTTCGTCCCGGCCTACGACCCGAACGTGGCGATCCTCTACCCGATGGTCCCGGGGTGGCCCGGGGTGAACGCGTCGTACACCCTGGTCGTGCGGGAACTGACGAACGACACGCTCGACGGCGCGGGGTCCGCCGCCCTCCGCTCCCTCGACGTCGGGTACATCGCGGTCACGGGCAACAGCACCACCCTCTGGCCACCGTTCCGGCCGGGCCCGCTGCTGAACGACTCGGCCGACTTCCCGGTCCTGTTCCACCAGGGCGCGGCGTACGTGTTCGGCGACGAACTGTCCTGAGCGCGGGGTCAGACGAACTCGTCCAGGAGCGATTCGCGCCCCTTGAGGCCGACCCTCTGGTGAAGGAGCGGTCCGGCGGCCAGGACCTCCTCGAGGTCCTCGTAGGTCGGCTTCTCCGTCCGGTAGAACAGGCCGATCGGGATCTTGTCCCCCCACTCGACCGAGCGCGCGAACGCGTCCACGAGGTTCGTCGGGTCGTGGCCCGCGCTCTCGAGCTTGTAGACCCGCTGCCGGAAGAAGTCGAACGTGTTGATCTTGTTGTACGTCACGCACGGGCTGAAGACGTCCACGAACGCGAACCCCTTGTGCTGGATGCCCCCCGCGATGAGGTCCGCGAGCTGCTTGACGTCCCCCGAGAACCCGCGGGCGACGTACGTCGCCCCGCTCGCGAGCGCGAGCGAGATCGGGTCGATAGGTTCCTCGATGACGCCGGTCGGGGTCGACTTGGTCTTCTGACCCATCCGAGACGTCGGGCTCGCCTGACCGGTCGTGAGCCCGTAGATCTGGTTGTCCATCGTGACGTACGTCAGGTCGACGTTCCGCCGCATCGCGTGGATGAAGTGACCCACCCCGATCCCGAACCCGTCTCCGTCGCCTCCGGTTCCGATCACGGTGAGCCCATGGTTCGCCCAGCGGATCCCCTCCGCGACGGGCACCGCCCGGCCATGGATCGCGTGGAACCCGTAGGAGTTGAGGAAGTGGGGGAGGTTGGACGAGCAGCCGATCCCCGAGACGATCACGACATTCTGGCTGGGAATCTGCAGGCGTTTGACCGCCATCTCCACCGCGGCGACGACCCCGAAGTCCCCGCACCCCGGGCACCACGTCGGCTTCGTGTCCGACTTTCCGATGAGCGGCAGGGCCGGACCGCTCGGGGTCGGGGTGGGGGTCGCGCTACTTTCCGCCATGGTTCAGCACCTCGAGCGCCCGGGCGACGACCTCGTGGGGGGAGAACGGCTCGCCGTCGTACTTAAGGAGGCGTTCCGGGAACTCGACCCCGGCCTCCGCCCGCAACAGTCGCCCGAGCTGGCCGGTGTAGTTCGCCTCGACCAGCAGGGTGCGCCGAGCGCGGCCGACCGCCGCTCGGACCGCCTCCACGTCCACCGGGAAGACCGTCGGGAAGTGGAGAAGGTTGGTCGGGTGTCCCTGGGCCGCCAGCACGCGCATGGCGTCGCGGATCGCCCCGACCGTCGACCCCCAGGCGACGAACGTCAGGGGTGCGTCCGGGGGGCCTTCCAGGACCGGGGGCGGGGCATCGTGCCGGAGCCCCTCGAGCTTGTGCATGCGCTTGTCCATCATGCGCGTCCGCTCCGCGACCCAGTGCGGGATCCCGCTCTTGACGTCGGAGACGAGATGGCCCTTCTCGTCGTGCTCGTCCGAGCCGGCGATGAACTGGAGGCCCGCCTGCCCCGGGACCGCGCGCGGGGAGACCCCGCTCTCCGTGTACTGGTAGCGCTTGTAGTCGTGCCCGTTCGGCTCCACCGTGATCAGCGGCTCGGGGTCGAAATCGAACGGGACCTCGCTGCGGTCGACCGTCGCGTGGTTCTCCGAGAGGTGGAGGTCGCTCGCGACCAGCACGGGGGTCTGCCACTTCTCGGCCAGCTGGAAGGCACGGATCATCAGAGGGTAGGCATCGCTCGGGTGGGTGGCGGCGAGGATCGCCCGGGGGAACTCCCCCTGGCCGGCCCCGAGCATGAGGTTCAGGTCGCCTTGCTCCGTCTTCGTCGGAAGGCCGGTCGAGGGCCCCGCTCGCTGGGAGTCGACGACCACGACCGGCGTCTCGGTCATCCCGGCCATGCCGAGCGCCTCCACCATCAGCGAGAAACCGCCCCCGCTGGTGGCGGTCATCGACCGCACGCCCCCGAAGGAGGCGCCGATCGCCATGTTGATCGACGCGAGCTCGTCCTCGGCCTGCTTGACGACGATGCCGAGCGAGTGCGAGTGCTCGGCCAGCCAGTGCATGATGGACGACGCGGGGGTCATCGGGTACTGGGCGAGGAACTTGAGCCCGGCCGCGGCCGCGCCGAGGGCGATCGCCTGGTTGCCGGTCATCAGAAGTTTGGGGGGGCCGGCTTGGTGGACCGCCGAGGGGTGGGGCTTCGCGTGGGCCTCCGCGAACTGGTAGCCGGCCGAGCTCGCCCCCAGGTTCCAGTCGACGATCTCCCCCTTCTTCTTGCCGAAGGAGTCGGAAAGGACCTGGTGCAGGAGGTCCAGCGGGACACCGGCCAGGAAGGCGACGGCGCCGACCCCTCCCGCGTTCTGCAGGATCGACTGGCTCGTGTACTTGCGCGCGATCTCGAGCGTCGGGACCGCGAGCGGGGTGACGCCGGCCGGTAGCTCGTTCGCGGCCACCGGGAACTTCTCGGCGTCGAAGACGACGTAGCCGCCCGGGCGGATCCCGGGAGCGTGAACGTCCACGGTCTGCCGGTCCAGCGCGTAGAGGATGTCGATCCCGTCCCCCTGGGAGTACGGCCGCTCGGTCGAGGTCCGGGCCCGATAATAGACGTGGCCCCCACGGATGACCGACTGGTAGGCGTTCATCCCGAAGACGTGGAGACCGAGCCGGGAGAAGGTCCGGGCGACCGTCTCGCCGACCGAGGCGATGCCGTCCCCGGCCTGACCTCCGATGAGAACGGTGAGCTCGGACATGGAACTCTTCGAGGGGGCGTGCGTATTAATCGGTTTGCGGGCTGGGGAACCCGAGGGGATCTCCGACGTCACGGGACCAGGAGCGCCGAGGGCCTCCGGCGCGGGTGCTGCTCTTCGCGACCGCGCGGACCGCGGTCGGGCAGGCCCGGATCGACCGGACCGTCCCGGCGGGCGGTGTCCCCGCGAGCGAGCTCCTTCGGGAGCTGGCGGCCCGGTTTCCGGGGCTGGGCCCGGTGCTCCGGACCAGCCGGGTGTTTCGAAATGGGGTCCCGCTGCGCCGCAGCTCCGAGCGGGTCCGGCCGGGGGACGAGCTCGCGGTCCACCCGCCGTACGGAGGAGGCTAGCCGTGTCGGTCCGCTTGACCCGTCGTCCCCTATCGCCGGCGGCCGCGCTCCGCGAGCTCGAGGGACCGACCCTCGGCGGCGTGGTCGTCTTCGTCGGCCGCGTGCGACCGGACCGGACCCGGGAGGGTGCCGTGGTCGCGCTCGAGTACGAGAGTCACCGGGCGCCGGCGCTCCGCGCGCTCACCCAACTGGAGGTCGACGCGAAGCGACGATTCGGGGCAGTGCGCACCGTCGCCTGGCACCGGGTGGGACGGGTGCGGGTCGGCGAGCCGGCGGTTATCGTCGGCGCCGCGTGCTCCCACCGCCGCGCGGCGTTCGCGGCGGCCGAGTTCCTGATCGACGAGCTGAAGCGGTCCGTTCCGGTGTGGAAGGAGGTCCGAGCACGACGCGCGCGTCGACCGCGACGACACCCTGGCCCTTCGGGCGGACGAGGAGCGGGTTGATGTCCAGCTCGGCGATCTCGGGAAGGTCGACGGACAGCTGGGAGACCCGCTCGATCGCCTCGGCCAGGGCGTCGAGGTCACTCGGCGGCTCGCCACGCACCCCCTGCAGGAGCGGGAACGCCTTCACGGACTCGATCATGTGGCGGGCGGAGAGCGTCCGAACGGGCGCCAGCCGGAACGTGACGTCCTGCAGGACCTCGACGTAGACCCCGCCCAGCCCGAAGGCGATCACCGGTCCGAACCCGGGGTCCCTCTGAAGGCCGATCAGTACCTCCTTCCCACCCTGAATCTGGGATTCGACCTCGAAGCCCTCGATGCGGGCCTTCGGTGCGCGCTGGTGGACCGTGGCCGTCATCCGGTGCAGCGCCTCCCTTAGTTCGTTGCGGTCCCGGATGTTCAGCAGGACTCCCCCGACCTCGGTCTTGTGGGAGATGTCGGGAGAGCTGACCTTCAGGACCAGTGGGAAGCCGACCTCCTCGGCGGCACGGAGGGCTTCCTCCTCACTCCGGGCGGTCCGGACGTCCGGGAATCGGAACCCGTAGGCCGCAAGGATCTCGCGCGCGTCCGGCGCCGACAGCACGGTTAGCCCCGCCCGCTGGCTCTCGGCCAGGACCGCGCGTACCGCGCTGCGGTCGACCGGAAAGTGGCGCACTTCGGTCCGGGGACGGGTCCTCCAGGCCTGGTACTGCGCGAGGCTCCCGAGTCCCTGGACGGCCTCCTCCGGGAACGTGAACGTCGGGACCCCCCGCTCCTCGAGCAGACGGACCGCGTCCGAGACGTCCGTCACTCCGAAGAGGCAGGCGGCGACGGCCTTCGGGCTCTCGCCTCGTCCCTCCAGGATCGCGCGCGCGGCTGCCTCGCTGGTGAAGGCGGCGGCGGGGGTCATGATCACGAGGGTGCCGTCCACGCGAGGGGAGCGGAGCAAGGTGCGCATCACCGTGCGCACCTGGCTCAGGCTCGTGTCCGCGGTCATGTCGATCGGGTTGCCGAGCGAGGCGGAGGGCGAGAGGATCCGGGCGAAGCCCGTGCGCTCGTGCTCGGTGATGCTCGAGAGCTGGAGTCCATGTCGGGAAGCCGCGTCGGCGGCGACGATCCCGGGTCCGCCCGAGTTCGTGAGGATCGCGAGACGAGGCCCGTGCAGCTGGAGACCCGAGGAGAAGACCTTCGCGGTGCGGAACAGGTCGCCGATGGTCTCGGCGCGGATCACGCCCGCCTGGGCGAACAGGGAGTCGTAGAGCTGGTCCCGCCCGGATTGGGCGAGGGAGCCGGTGTGGCTGCGCACGGCCCGCTCGCCCTCCGGCGTCCGTCCGCTCTTGATGACCAGGACCGGCTTCTCCTCGGTGACGTCCCGGGCGGCCTGAAGGAACCGTCGCCCGTCCGCCAGGCTCTCGACGTAGAGCAGGATCACCCGGGTCGCCGGGTCCTGGGCGAGGGAGCGCAGCAGGTCGTTCTCGTCCACGCCCGCCCGGTTGCCGACCGAAACGAAGCGGGAGAAGCCGATCCGCTCGGCGATCCCGTACTGGATAATCCCCGCGCCGAGAGCTCCGCTCTGCGAGACGAAGGCGATGTTGCCCCGCGGGGGGAGGCTCGAACTGAACGTGGAGTTGAGGCTCACGGCGGGGTCCGTGTTCAGGATACCGAAGCAGTTCGGCCCGACGAGGGACATCCGGTACTTGGTGACGATCCGGACGAGCTGCTCCTCGAGCGCGATCCCCGCGCCGCCGACCTCGCGGAATCCCGAGGAGATCACGATGACCCCGCGGGTCCCCGCGCGACCGACCTCTTCGACCACCTCGGGGACCAGGGCGGCGGGAACGATCACCACCGCAAGGTCCGGCACGTCGGGAAGGGAGGCGACGTCGGGGTAGCAGTGGACGCCCGAGACGCTCGGCCAGGTCGGGTTCACCGGATAGACAACGCCCTTGAAGCCGGCCTGCACGATGTTCCGGAAGAGGGTCGTCCCGACGCTCGCCGGTCGGTTCGAGGCGCCGATGACGGCCACCGAACGCGGGGCGAACAGCTCGTCCAACTCCGTGGACCTTCCCAGAGTCATCCGTCCTGCCCCGTGACGGAGGGCCGACCGGTGCCACGCCCATAATATAGACCCCTCCGCGTGGACGGCCCATGACGTCCGAACCCCCGGCTCCCGGCGGTCGACCCGTCTCTT
Source organism: Thermoplasmata archaeon (assembly GCA_035501555.1). Lineage (GTDB taxonomy): Archaea > Thermoplasmatota > Thermoplasmata > Lutacidiplasmatales > UBA184 > Lutacidiplasma. The sequence goes on from DATJWA010000022.1 coordinate 115,785, forward strand.
CCCCTCCCCAGGCGGGACCGCGTCGTGGCCCGCCCGGAAGCGTGCTCCAACGGATGGACAAGGGGGGGATCCGACACGTGGTCGCCGTCGGCAGCGGCAAGGGCGGGGTCGGGAAGTCCACGGTGACGGCCCTCCTCGCGGCCGAGCTCGTGCGCCAGGGGCGTTCGGTGGGGATCCTGGACGCCGACATCACGGGCCCCTCGATCCCGAAGCTGCTCGGGCTCCCCGGGCCGCTCGTCGACCGCGGCGAGGGGATCGAGCCGGCAAAGTCGCGCGCCGGGATCTCCGTCGTCTCCTCCCAGTTCATGGTGGAGGACGAGCAGACGCCCGTCATCTGGAGGGGGCCGCTCGTCACGCGGCTGATCACGCAGTTCTTCGGGAGCGTGCACTGGGGAACGCTGGACTACCTCCTCATCGATATGCCGCCGGGGACCAGCGACGTGCCGCTGACGGTCTTCCAGACCATCCCGATCGACGGGATGCTGTTCGTGCTGACCCCGCAGGACCTCGCCGCGCTGATCGTCAAGAAGGCGATGAACATGGCCCGGGAGCTCCACGTTCCCCTGCTCGGGCTCGTGGAGAACATGTCCTGGGTCACGTGTCCGCACTGCGGCCAGCAGATCGACCTCTTCGGGCCGGGACGGGTGGCGAAGATCGCGGAAGAGTACGGCATCCCCGTCCTCGGCCGGCTGCCGATCGTTCCCGCGGTGAGCGAGCTCAGCGACGCGGGGCACGTCGACGAGCACACCTCACCGATCGTCACCGCCCTGGGGGCGGCGTTCGAGAAGGCCGTCGCCGACGTCACGTCGGGCGCGTCGACGGTCCTGTAACCTCGCGCAGGCGAGAGAACGGGATCGACTCGACGGCGACCCCCCGCCGTCCGAGCGCGGCGGCGAGCCCGGGAAGGTGCGCATCCCCCACCACGGCCGCGATCCGGCCGTACCCCTGGACCCGCAGCTGGGTCAGGCGGTCCGCCATGTGCTCGTTCCTCTCGTCCAGCAGCACGCGGGCCATGGTCGGGCTCGCCTGGCGCAGCGCGCTCGTGTACTCCTCGGGGGCGGCGGCGTACCGGTCGACCTCCCGCTGCACGAAGCGGCTCGGGACGAACAGCGCGACGACCGCACCCACGAGCAGCTGGACCCGCTCCTTGAACGGCATCGACTGGATCAGCCGCAGCACGGTGAACCGGAGAGGGTCGTCGATCAGGAAGAGGGGCAGCTGGCGCTCCTGGGCGACCATCGCGGCGACCTTCATCTCGGCGCCGGCCTCGCCCGAGCCGATGTCGGCGCCCAGGCGTCGCTGGAGCACCCCCCACAGGCGCGTGACGAACGGGAGACCCGACGCGGGCTTCCGACCGCCGGGCGGCGGGTGGAGGAGGCCGGCGGCCCGCTCCGGGTCCAGCTCCACCGCCACCCCGTCCAGGACCCGGCCCCCGAGCACCGTCCTCAGGGCCCGCTCGAGGTCGACCACGTGCGCGGCGCCGAGGAGCAGCACCGGGGCCTCGGTCGTCCGAGCGTACATCCCCTCTACGAGCCGGCCACTGGGTAAGGCCCTTTGCGCCCCGGCGCCGACAACCCCCAAATAGATGCGCTCGGTGCCGCGGCCGTATGCCGTGGACGATCTACTCCGTCCCGTCCTCGAAACGCTCCGAGCTCGAGGCGGTCCTCAAGGACGACGTGGTCTCGCGCCAGAGCCAGAAGGTCCGGGACGCGGCCGCGATGGGTGGCCCGTCGGACCGGCTGTACGTACTCATCGAGGGGTCGGCGGACGGCGTGCAGCGAGCCGAGTCGCTCATCGCCGCGGTCGGCGAGAAGCTCCCCGCGACGGAGGGCGCGGCCCTCCACCAGCGGTTCAAGGACGAGGAGGAGGCTGCCTCCAGCGGCATGGGCCTCTTCTTCACGGAGGGCTAGGGCCCTACTCGTTCGACGGGGCGTGGGAGGGCTCGAGGTCCTCGCCGCCGCCGAACACTCGCTGGCAGGACTGGTAGAAGGCGTCCAGGCCCGTGCCTTCCTTCGCCGACGTGGCGACCAGGCCCAACAGCGGCCCCATGCTCTCGATCGCCCGGAACAGCTCGGTCGAGAGCTGGACGTCCGGGGTCGGGCTGTCCCGGGTGACGGCCGCGTACAGGCTCTCCCGGTCCTCCGACCATCCGGTGATCTCCTCGAGCTGGGCCGGGGTGAGGACGTCCGACTTCGCCAGCAGGTTCACCATCGGGAGGCGGAAGCGGAACTCGACGGTGGCGCTCAGCATGGCGAGGGAGATGAACCCGCCCGGGTGGCGAGCGAGCGCCGGGTCGAACAGGAAGGCGATCGTCGAGCGGTCTCCGCTGAGGGCATCGACGATCGCCTTGGAGGCCTCCCGGAACGCGAACAGCTCGATCTGGCCCGGGGTGTCGACGAGGACGTAGTCGGTCTTCAGCTCCGTGACCGCCTGCTTGATGTCGAAGATCTTGAGCGCGATCATGTCGGCCGCCGCCACCTGGGCCCCGTTGGGCCCCAGACCGTACTCGTCCTGGATGTCCGCGAGGCGGACCCACTCCCGCACGTCCACGTCCGGTTCGAACGAGGAGTCCTCGAGCCCGGGGTCCAGGTTGACGACCGTGGCGTCGTAGCCGGAAGCGCGCATCCACTCCGCGAACGCGCGGACGAACGTCGTCTTTCCGGCCCCGGCGGTGCCGGTGAAGTAGACGGTCCCCGGTTCCTCCATCTACTTCTTGCCCCCCGCGGCGCGCCGGCGGTGCAGCTCGGTCGCGAGCGCGCGAAGGAAGGCGGTCTTGGTCGTGGTCCCGCGCTTCGTCACCTTGATCCGGCCGAGGAAGAGCGCCGCGGCCCGGGGGTACTGCTTGTCCGCTTCGAGCGTCGCCTTGTACCCGAGGTGCTGGGCGGCCGCCAGTACCTCTTCCGCGGTGAGGTCCGGGACCGTGAGGTCGACCGGGACGCGTCGGCCCTCCTCCCGGGAACGTCCCCGGCTGAGGTACGACGGGTACACGTAGAAATGGTCGGGCATCGGCCCGATCTCCGGCTCACGCCGACGGGGCGGGGAGCCGGACCCCGTTCAGGACCCCGTCCTGGCCCGGGCGAGATCGGACGCGAACGAGGCCGAGGTCGGTCTCGAGGATGGCCCCCTTCGTGATGATGTTCCGCTGAACGTAGTTCGGGTTCGCCGGGTTCTCGCGGACGGTGACGACCTTCGCGGCCTTCGTGGTCTTCGTCGCCGGGTCGTAGACGTTGATCGAGTTGGAGGTGAGGATCCGCATCTTGCGGTTGCCGCCCCGGACGCGGTACTTCTTGGAAGTCCCGGGCCCGAGGACCGCGGTCTGGAGCTCGCGCGCGATCTCGTGCCGGCGCTTCTTGCGGATCGGTCGGAGGCGTCCGCCCGTCCGCTTGCGACGCGACCGACCCTGCCAGATTCCCATGGGTCCCCCGAGGAGGTCGGTCGGACCGGGGTATCCTATAAGACGTTTCTCAGGCGCCGGCGGGGCCGGACGGTCCGAGGGTGAGGACCGTCTTCATCGAGCCGGAGACGCGCTCGGTGATCGCCTCCAGGAACTCGGAGAGCGGTCGTCGTGCGGTGATCACCGCCGCGATCGCCCCCGGCCACTTCTCCTCGAACATCGCCATGTCCCTTAGCCCCGCCTCGAAGTAGGTCCGGTTCGCGTTCACCGAGCCGATGACCGCCTGGTTCTCGAGGACGACGTTCCGGAGGAGCCGGCCCGCCTCGACCGACGTGGGCGGCTCGCTCGCGTCCGGGATCCCCGTCAGGACGAGCACCCCGTTACGGTGGAGCAGGTCGACCAGACCGAAGTCGAGGCTGGTGGAGCCGGTCGCCTCGATCACGAGCTCGAACCGCTGGCCGGCGAGGGACCCTAGCCCGTCCAGGACCGAGCGGTGGGTCGCGCCGATCCGAGCGAGCAGGGCCGCCGCGGGCGTCCCGGCGCCGCGCCGGTCGATCGCGGTCACCTCGTAGCCCCGGACCCGGAGGAGGAAGGCCGCGAGCATCCCCACCGCGCCGGTGCCGGCGACCAGAGCCGCCGGTGGGCCGCTCGGCGGGTCGCCGGGCGTGTTGCCCCGCCGGTCGAGGACCCGCTGGCCCATGAACGCGGCCTTCTCGACGACCGACAGAGGCTCGAGCAGCACCGCGACGCCGCGCAGGGAGGCCGGGACCCGGACGAGGTACTCGGGGACCTCGACGTACTGGTCGGCCATGAACCCGTGGGCCCCGCCGATCCCGCGTTCGGTGAACTCGCCGGTCTCGCACTCGTCGGACTTGTTGGCCCGGCAGAAGCGGTCCTTGCCGCACCCCCGCCGGACGGTCGCGACCACCAGGTCGCCCGGCGAGAAGCCGGTGACCCCCGGAGCGAGCGAGCGGACGACGCCCAGATTCTCGTGACCCAGGATCAGGTACGGGGCACCGGAAGGACCGCTCCCGTAGCGGCCCCCCACGATGTCGCGGTCGGTCCCGCACACCCCGCATTCGAGCACGTCCACGAGAACGCCCCCATCGGTCAGGGGTGGGGCGGGGACGTCCTCGAGCGTGGCGCCGGGGGTCGGGGGTCGTACGCAGACGGCTCGCACGGTCACTTCCTCAGGAACGGGGCGAGTCGCGGTTTCAGCGGTTCGAGCCGGGTGCGCACGGCGTCGGCCTCCTCGGGCGACAACGGGTCGTAGGGAGACCGGTAGCCCACGTCGGCGCCCCAGAGCTCGGCCGCGAGGAACTTGTCCACGGAAGGGAACGGAGCGGCGTGCGAGACCGCGACCAGCTCGTTGACGAGCGTCTGGCACTCGGTGGCCCGCTCGGTCTCCCCGGCCCTCGCCGCCCGAACGAGCTCGACACACAGGCGGGGCACGAGGTTCGCCATCCCCATCACTCCGCCCGAGGCGCCTCGACGGATCGCCTCGGCGACGAGGGCGTCGTCCCCGGGCATCACGGCAAAGTCGGTCGGCGCCCCCGAGAGGAACCCCGCGACACTGTCGATGCTGCCGGCCGTGTCCTTCACGCCCGCGACGACTCCCTCCTGTCCCAGTCGGTGCACGAGCGCCGGCGGGAGGGCGTAGCCGACGAGGGAGGGGATGTTGTAGGCCAGCACCGGCACGGAGACCGCCGCCCGGATCGCGCGGTAGTATCGCTCGATCGCGGGAAGGGTCGGATGGAGGTAGTACGGGGGAACGGCCACGACGGCCCCCGCGCCCAGTCCCTCCGCCTCCTCGGCGTAAGCGACCGCACGGCGGGTCGACGGGGCGCCGCATCCGACCCACACGTCGGTCGGTCCAATGGCGCTCTCGATGACGTTCTCCAGGAGGCGCGCGCGCTCGGGGTCGTCGACCAGCGGGAACTCGCCCAAGGAGCCGAGGGCGAAGAGGTGGTCGACCTTCGCCTCCGAGAGCGTGCGGGCGAACTTTGCGTTCTTTCCCGTGTCGAGCGCCCCATCGTCGGCGAAGAGGGTCGGGATGGGGACCGATAGACCGGACGGTTTCATGGCTCCCCCACGTTCGGGCGGCCCTTAATTTCTCCACCGCCCTCGCCGGGGCCGGGGATTCTCACGGAACGGACCCGGATCGTCGGCGTGGACGAGGCGGGCCGAGGAAGCTTCCTTGGACCGCTGGTCGTCGGCGCGTTCGCGGTCGACTTGCGCCGCATCGCCGACCTCCGGGAGGCCGGTGCCCGCGACTCCAAGGAGCTGTCGCCGAGCGCCCGGGAGGCCGCCTACGCACGCCTGCGTGCGGTCGGCGAGATGCGCTCGGTCGCCCTCCCGCCGGTGGCGGTGGACCGGGCCGTCCGACACCGGCAGCTGAACGAGCTCGAGGCGACGGCCTTCGGCCACCTCATCCGCGGGCTCCGCGCGGAGGAGGCACGGGTCGATGCGTGCGACCCGAGCGAACGGCGGTTCGCCGCCCGGGTCGCCCAGCACGCGGCCCTGCCGGTCAAGGTGATCGCCCGGCACCACGCGGACCGCGACGACCCGGTGGTCGGGGCCGCCTCCATCGTGGCGAAGGTGCGCCGGGACCGGGCGATCGCCCGGCTGGCCGGGGAGCTGGGCCAGGCGGTCGGCAGCGGCTACCCCTCCGACACCGAGACCGTGGAGTTCGTGCGGGGGTGGCTGTCGACGCACTCCGAGCACCCCCCCTGGCTGCGCGCTTCCTGGGCGACGATGCGAAGGGTTAAGCTGGGTCCACCGGCTGTCACCCTCGACCGGTACGTGAGATGACCGTCGAAGAAACCCTCTCCTCGCTCGTCGACCGGTTCAACCGGCACGCGGCCCGGAACCCCGCCACGACGGAGGAGCTCCAAGGGCTCGAGCGGACGATCGCCGTCCATCTCACGGACGAAGGTACGTACTCGGTCGACCTCCGGGGGGGTCGGCTCACCAACCTCCGCACGGGAGCCCCCGCCGCCTCCGACGTGAAGATCACGACCGACACCGCGACGTTCCAGGGCCTGGTCGCGAAGGAGATCGGCCCGATGAAGGCCCTCGTGACACGGAAGCTCTCGATCGAGGGGAGCCTCGAGGACAAGCTCCTCTTCCGCAAGCTGCTGTAGCCACCCGTCGGTCGCGCGGCGCGCGATTACGGCAGGAAGACGCACGCGGCGATGCAGACGCCGTAGTGGTCCATCGGGATCGAGAGCTCCTCGGTCCGGTAGTGGATCCGGCGGAGCTCGACCCCCCGGAAGTGGGCGATCTCTTCCATCCGCCACTTCAGGAACTCCTTCAGGGAGCGCTGGGTCCCGTGCAGGTGGCCTTCGGCGACGTAGCCGCCCTGTCCGTCGGTGCGGAAGCCGTAGGCGATGCCGGCGCTGATCACCTCGCCCTCCCCGCCGCCGTAGCGGGAGAGCACCGTGTGCGTGATCGCTCCCCGGTCGATGCGGGTCCGCTCGACCTGGCGGATCCCGATCGGGAGTACGGAGGAGACGCTGACGAGGTTCTGGTCCCCGATCCCCGCCTGCAGGAGCGCGAGGTCGAAGGCGTTCAGCTCGCTTGTCTTGTTGATCCCCTTCCCGCTGGTCACGAAGAATCGGGTCGGGATCGGGATCAGGGTCGCGTCGGTTCCCTTCTCGCGGCGTGGCACGGCCCGAGTGAGCGTACTTTCTCCTTAAAGGTTGGCCGGCGACCGGAGCCGGTGGCGCGGGGACCGGGCTCGCTCGGCGCGTTCCGCGCCCGTCCCTACCGGTTGACCGTCGCCATCCGCTCGGCGGAGTACCGCGCGCCCGCCACCTCGGAGGGAGGCACGGCGTTCTCGATGGCCGCGAGGTCCGACGGGCTCAGGACGAGGTCGACCGCCGCCGCGTTCTCCTCGAGGTAGCGGCGCCGCTTGGTCCCCGGGATCGGGACGACGTCGGGGCCTCGGCTCAGCACCCAGCCGAGCGCGAGCTGGGCCGGGGTGCACCCCTTCTGTTGGGCGACTTCCGCCAGGCGGTCGACCAGCTCTAGGTTCCGCGCGAGGTTCTCGCCCTGGAACCGGGGGAGTCCTCGACGGAAGTCCGTGGGCGGGAGCGGGTCGAGCGAGCGAACGTTCCCCGAGAGGAAGCCCCGCCCGAGCGGGCTGAACGGAACAAACCCGACGCCGAGCTCGCGGCAGGTGGCCAGGATCCCCTGTTCCGGGTCCCGGGTCCAGAGCGAGTACTCGCTCTGGACCGCGGTGATCGGGTGGACCGCCTGGGCGCGGCGCAGGGTGGCGGGGGAGACCTCGGAGAGTCCGAGGAACCGCACCTTGCCGGCTCGGACGAGCGCGGCCATCGCCCCGACGCTCTCCTCGATCGGCGTCTTCGGGTCGACCCGGTGGAGGTAGTACAGGTCGATCGTGGAGACGCCGAGTCGACGCAGGCTCGCGTCGCACGCCGTGCGGATGTACTCGGGCGAGCCGTTCCGCTGGTCCGGCGCGCTTGCTCCCGGGACGAGCCCGCACTTGCTGGCGAGGAACACCTCGTCCCGCCGCCCCTGGATCGCGCGGCCGACCAGCTCCTCGTTGACGTAGGGCCCGTAGACGTCGGCGGTGTCGAGGAAGTTGACCCCCAGCTCGAGGGCGCGACGGATCGTCGCGAGCGACTCCTCCGGGTCGAACGCGCCGCCGTACGACTGGGACATTCCCATGCAGCCGAGTCCGATCGCGGAGACCCGAGGGCCCTTGGCCCCGAGGGTTCGGCTCTTCATGGCCGACCTATCGCGGGTTCGGCTATTACGGTGGAGGGCCGCCGAGCGAGAGGCGTCAGACCATGATCGCGTGGCGTCGGCGCATCGAGTCTTCCGTCTCGCCCCGCATCGCGAGCAGCTGAGCGATGATCCCGTCCGTGAGCCGGAGGCTTGCCGCCTCGAACAGCGTGCCGAGCGGGGCGTAGCGGGCCCGGTCGGAGTCCTCGGGAAAGTCGAGGGAGAGGAGGACGGTCGCCGCGTGCGCGAGCTTCGAGTTCCACTTCGCGGTCAGGACGATCAGGTCCGCCCCCTCTCGGCGGACGATGTTCGCGGTCTGGATGCTGGAGTAGCTCTCGCCTTGGCTCGAGAAGATGAACACCGCGTCGCCCTTCTTGACGATCGGGGTCACGCTCTCGCCGATGACGAACGCACGCAAGCCGGTCTGGACGAGGCGCATCGCGAACGCGCGCCCGATGATCCCGCTCCGGCCCGCTCCGTAGACGAAGATCTGGGGGGCGTGGTTGAGGACCTCGAGCGTCCGCTCCACGTCGGCGACGTGGATCCCCTCGAGGGCGGCCGTGACGCGGTCGGCGACGTACCGCTGCGCGCGGAGGTAGACCGCCGGGCTGCCGTTAGTGGGACCGGCCATGACGGCGTGCCTCCGGTCGTCCGGGTTTCGATTTCGGGGGAGCGGGCTTCGCCCGCGCGCCGCCGGCCTTGCCCCCGTGGGCCTTCGGCGCGGGCCGGCCCTTCACCGCGGCCACGGGCCGGGCGGTCGGTGCTTTCGGAGCGACGGGCCGCGGCGCGGGAGGAGGAGCGTGCTGGCGGGTCCAGCGCCGGGTGAGCGCGCGCTCGTAGAGGAGCTTCATGTACATCGCGTCGTGCTCGAGGAGCGGGGAGCTCGAGATCACGGTCACGTCATACTCGCGCTCGGCCAAGAGCTCGGCGAGGGGGTCGAACCGCACCTGGCCGCGCTTGATCGGGGTCAGTCGGAACTCCCCCGGCCCGTAGAACTCGACCCCGGAGAAGTGCAGGTACAGGGGACCGCTGGTCGCCGCAACGAACTCCTTGACGACCGGCTCGAGCGCCTCGGGAGTGTCGAACGTCGTGCGCTCGCGCGCGGCGAGATGCGGCACGTTGAGGACGGGGACCGTCCCCTTGACCCGGCGACAGAGCTCGAGGACCTCCTCGCGCGAGCCGAAGACGTCCGGGTGGCCGCTCGGCTCGATCGCGAGACGGACCGACCCGTGGGAGAACTTCTGCAGCCACGCCGCCAGGTCGGTCACGATCTGCGTCAGCTCCTGGACGGAGTCGGCGCGCGGGCCGCCCCCGTAGAAGCCGAGGTGCGTGACCGTCAGGCGTCCTCCGAGCCCGTGCGCCAGCACCCCCGCCCACTGGATCTGCCGCGTCGACTGTTCCCGTGCATCCGAGGACCCGAAGAAGTCGACGTAGTACGGAGCGTGCAGCGTGAGGTCGACATCGAGCGCGCGCGCCAGCGCCTTCGTCTGCTCGAGGTCCGCGTGGTCCTTGGCTAGACTCCACGTGAGCGTGGTGAGCGAGTCGCGTCGCTTGATCGGCGTCGTGAACGCGGCGGGGAGGGGGGAGCCGCCCTGGTGGTCCGCCGGCCCGACGCTGACGGGAAGCTGCTGCACGAGCTCGCGCGGCAGCTTGCCGACCTCCTCGTCCAGCGCGAGCCGAGTGAGGGGATTGACCTTGATGAACTGGACCTCCATCGCGGTCAGGCCGAGGTGGTGGACGTCGGCGATGCCGTCGCGCAGCGTGCGGCCTTTGCAGGAGAGAGGGATCCCCGCTGGTCCGAACCGGATCACGAGTGACCAAACCTCGAAAAGGGCGAATGCGGGGTAAATCCCGAAACTATTTAGCGGGGGCCGGCCGCGGGCCCGGCACGGCTCCGGGGCCGCGGGTGGGCGCGGGACGGAACCCCGTCGCGATCAGGTACAACTCCGACGAACCCTCGCGCGAGGCCGGCGGTTTGGTTCGCCGGACGCGGTCGAACGAGCGACCGAGCTCGCCTTCCAGCTCGCCGACCAGGTCCCCGTCGAACACCTTCGCCACGAACCCACCGCCGGTGGCGAGCACCGCTCGAGCGAGCGCCAGCGCGTCGTGGACGAGCCCGACGGACCGCGCGTGGTCCGTGGCGTAGGCCCCGCTGATCCGGGGCGACATGTCGGAAAGGACCACGTCGAACGACTCGAACCCGAGGCGCTCGGCCAACCGGGGGTCCCCGACCCGGCCCCGGATATACTGCACGCCGTCGATCGGCTCGACCGGGCGGGGGTCGACGGCAACGACCGAGCCGCTCGCTCCGACCCGGGCCCGGGCCACGACCGACCAGCCCCCCGGAGCCGCCCCGAGGTCCAGGACCCGGGCGCCGCGGGGCAGGACGTGGAACTTGTCGTCCAGGTAGCCGAGCTTGTAGGCGGCCCGGGAGCGGAGCCCTTCCTCTTGCGCGGCCCGGTAGTACGGGTCGCGTCGCCGTTGCTCGACGAAGCGTCGCGGCACGTGCGTGCGAGCCGGAGCATCTACTTAGCGGGCGGCGAGGCTGCCCCGAACGATCCCGAGGGCCCCCGGGGGCCGGTGGGGCCGTCCGAATTTGAATCGGAGTCTCTTGCACCCCAAGCAAGAAGGATGGACCAAGCTACCCCACGGCCCCGCGCCGGCGGCGCGAGGACCCGGCCGTGTTAGATAATGGTTGCTCGGGCGGCAGGTCCGGACCCGCCTACAGCTGGTGGTGAACGTACAGCCAGGCCGCGATCCCGACGACCGCGATGACCAGGGTGTTGAGCAGCGCGAGCCAGAAGTACCCCCACAGGTCAGCCTTCCCCTCCTCGGGGGAGACGCTGGGCGCGGTGGTCGAGCTCCCCGGCGTCGGGGTGTACGGCGTCCGGAAGGACGAGCGCGACTCGGGCATCGGAGGGAGCACGCGGCGGCCGGTTCTTATCGGTTCGGTTCGTCGACTTCAGGCCGCGAACCAGGGGAGGCGGGCGGCCGGCCCGGTCGGTTTGAGCACGAGCAGGTGAAGGTTCGACCCCGGGTCGCCCGGCGCATAAGAGTCGCGGAGCGCGAGCTGGTAGAGCAGGAACAGCGCGTCCTCGTCGGACGTGACCCCGAGCGAGCGGTGGACGTCGATCCCGAAGCGGTTCCGCAGGATCCCGAGCATCTCCTCGAAGTCCACCGGGGAAGCACCCTCGCTGTCCTGGGCGCGGCGGAACAGCCCGACCACGATCCCGGTCCCGAGGCGCAGGACGTCCTTCGGGGCGAGGACTCTCAAGGCGAAATGCGCGGCGCTCTCGGCCCGCGCGGTGGGAGGGACGACTAGGATGGAGACCTCGTTGTCGATGGTCGAGCCGGGGGTCTTGGCGAGGCGGCGCCATGCCTCCTCGGCGTCGGTGTCGCTAGGGACGATGAAGATCGCCCGGTGGCTCCTCGGCTCCGTGCGCGTCCAGTCGATCCACCGGTCGATCCGTTCCTCGACCTCGCCCCGCTGGCCGGGAAGGTAGACCGGAAAGGTGCGCCGGGGGACGCCGGCCTCCTGCACCCAGAACGAGGGGTCGACGGCAGGTTCCCGGCGCGCCGGGTCCACGCGGGAGTACCCGAAGCGGCGCAGCACTTTTTCCGCGTCCTGAAGGCGGTCGCCCGACGCTCCGACCCGGCCGGAGTCTGACATCGGCTACGATAGGCTCGGGGGGCGAGATAAGCTCACCGAACGCCGCTCGACGCTAGAATCCGGTGGCGAGCCCAAGGTGAACGAGAGGAACGTTGACCGCGAGCGCCGCCACCACCCCGAGCAGGTACGGTCCGGAGAAGATGAAACCCCGACGGGCGGTCCTCCGCGAGACCTCTGTCCAGAGCGGGGCCGTCAGGGCGACGAACACCAGCCCCAACGCGACCAGGGTGAGCGCGACCGGAAGGACCACCGCGCCCCAGTACCCCACGAGGGCCGCCGCGGGGACCAGCAGCGCCGCGGAGACGACCACGACCCGGCCCGAGTAGGCAAGGTCGTCCATCCGGGGAAGCATCGGGAGGCCGGCGCGCGCGTAGTCCTCCTTCAGGAGGAGGGCGAGGCTCCAGAAGTGCGGCGGCGTCCAGAGGAAGACGAGGAGGGCGAGCGCCAGGACCCCGGGCGTCCAGCTGCCGACGGCCGCCGCGCCCCCGGCGAGCGCAGGGGCGCTCCCCGCGAACCCACCGATCACGATGTTCCAGCTCGAGCGTGGCTTGAGCCAGGCGGTGTAGACGACCACGTACGTGACGGCCCCGAGGAGGATCGACACCCCGGTCAGGGGGTTCAGCAGCCAGGTCGCCGCGCCGACCCCGAGACCGACGAGCAGGAGGCCGACCAGGGCGGCGGCGGTGCTCGACCCGATCCGTTCGGCCGCGAGCGGGCGCTCCCGGGTCCGCTTCATCCGGCGGTCGCTCTCGCGCTCGAGGTAGTGGTTCAGCATCGCCGACCCCCCCGAGGCGAGCGCCCCCGTCCCGACCACGAGGCCGAGACGGAGGAGGTCGACCGAACCCGGCGAGGCGAGCAGGAACCCCCCGACGGCCACGAGGCAGATCAGCGCCGTGATCCCGGGCTTGGTGAGCGAGAACCAATCCTGGACGCTCCCCCCGCGGACGGGGGCGGTGGCGGGAGGGGGTGGGGGCGGTTCCATGGGCCGTGCGAGTCGACCGCCGGGGGCGGTTTAGGCTTCCCGGGGGGCGACGCCGGTCCGGGCCGGGTCGGGCGGGGCGGGGTCGCGTTCCGACACGTCGCTCCGGGTGGGCGGGGCGGGGGTTCCTTCCGCCGCTTCCTGGGCCCAGCGGACCCAGCGCCGCGGCAGCTCGCGCAGGTTCGAGAGCGCGGCGATCAGCAGCAGGAGGCCGAAGAGGACGGTCGCGATGCCCAGGTGGGCGATGACGAGCTCGCCCGAGAGCTGGTTCTCGACCACGAGCGCGCCCAGCAGCGCCTCGGTCACGACGAGCGCGAGCGCGCCGAAGGAGAGGCGCAGCAGGACGCGTCGGTGGCGCTCGAAGGCGACCGCCAGCACCGCGAGGACGAGGACGCACGTCGACAGGAAGAAGGCGAGGACCCGATGGCTCCACTCGGCAATGACCCCGCCCTGGAAGGCGGGCAGGTAGTTCCCGTTCCCGAAGCACGAGGGCCAGGCCGGGCAGGCGAGCCCGTTCCCGCTCGTGACCACGTTGCCCCCGAGGAGGATCGTGGAGTAGCAGAGGACGACCGCGAAGATCGCGGCGCACCGGAACAGGTCGTGGCCCCGCATCGCGCCCCCTACTCGACCTCGGAGGTCGACGAGACGGTCGGCACCGGGCGGCGGAGCGGGGTCGGCGCGGGGGTCGAGACCGGCCCGGTCATCTTGACCGCGAGCTCCTCGCCCCACGGGTCGGCCGCCGTCACCGGCTCCCCGGCGAAGTAGCTGTAGACCATGTTGAACAGGAAGACGAGCTGGCCGATCCCGAGGATGAAGGCGCCCATCGTGGAGAGGAAGTTGAGCGCCTGGAAGTTGCCGGCCCACAGGTAGGTGTAGACCCGCCGGGGCATCCCCTCGGCCCCGAGGATGAACATCGGGAAGAGGAGGAGGTTCACTCCCACGTAGGTGAGCGCGAAGTGGATCTGCCCGAGCTTCTGGTCGTACCAGCGCTTGACGAGGATCGGGTAGTAGAAGTAGATCCCCGCGAAGATCGCCATCAACGTCCCGCCGAGGAGGATGTAGTGGAAGTGGGCGACGACGAAGTACGTCCCGTGGTAGAGGTAGTCGATCGGCACCGACGCGAGGAAGAGGCCCGACAGCCCGCCGATGACGAACCCGGTGATGAACGCAAGACAGAACCACATCGGGACGGCCATCCAGATCCTCCCGCCCCAGAGCGTGGCGACCCAGTTGAACGTCTTGACCGCGGAGGGGACCGCGATCGCCATCGTGGAGAGCATGAAGACGAACTGGATGTTCACGTCGACCCCGGTGACGAACATGTGGTGCTCCCAGACGGCGAAGGAGAGGACCGCGAAGACCCCGAGGGAGATCGCCATCGCGCCGTACCCGAAGATGTCCTTGCGGGCCAGCTTCGGTAAGATGGTCGAGATCACCCCGAACGCCGGCAGCACCATGATGTAGACCTCGGGGTGCGCGAAGAACCAGAAGATGTTCTGGTAGAGCAGCGCGCCGCCGAGCGGGGTCCCGTTCACCGAGGCGAGGATGTGGGTGCCGAAGGTCCGGTCGGAGAGGACGAACGTCAGGGCGATCGAGAGCGAGGGGAGGGCGAAGATCAGGAGGACCGAGTTGATCAGGATCGACCAGACGAACAGGGGCATGTTCCAGTAGTGGACGCCCGGCGCCCGGTGCTTGAGGATCGTGACGAGGAAGTTGACGGCCCCCATCATCGAGGAGATCGTGAGGATGTGCAGCCCCAGGATCCACAGGTCGAGCCCGTACGGGTTGCCGGGGAGCGTCTCGAGCGAGAGCGGGACGTAGCCGGTCCAACCGGCGTAGGCGTTCGAGAGGATCAGGATCACCCCCGCCGGCGGGAGCATCCAGAAGGCGATCGCATTGATCCGGGGGAGCGCCATCTCCTTCGCGCCGATCATCGACGGCACGAGGAAGTTGCCGAACCCGGCCAGGGTCGGCATGATGAACATGAAGATCATCAGGACCCCGTGCATCGTGAACAGGGTCGAGTAGACGTCCGGCGTGATCCCGAGGGTCGTCTGCGGGTCCATGCCGAGCCCCTGGACGAGCCCGAGGTCGGTGCGGATGAGGGTCGCGTAGATCCCGCCGATGAAGAAGAATAGGATCCCGACCGCGATGTACATCAAGCCGATCTTCCGGTGGTCGGTCGTGAACAGCCACTTTCGGATCTGGTAGACGAGCCAGGGTCCGTGGGCGCTGAACGCCCACAGGAGGAACCCGGCGAACGCCGCGATCAGGACGGCGACGATCGCGGTCGTCTCGATGTCCATGCTAGCGACCTCCGCTCATCCGACGATCAGCGCTCCCAGGAGGTAGGCGATCCCGGCGGCGGCGCAGACGACGACCACCACCTGGAAGAACCGGACCTCCGCCGCCGGCGTGACGGGTCCGGGCGGTGCCGGATGAATACGGCGACCGAGGGGCCAGACGCGGTACATCCGGTCGACCAGGTGGCCCGCGACCGCGGCCATCAGGAAGCCGAGGGCGAGCGCGAGGCCGAACGACTCCTGCGCCCCGGGGGAGGTCAGGGGCCCGACCAGGACCACGGTGTAGACGAGCAGGACCCCGATCCCGAGGAGCATCAGGACGATCGTCGCGGTGTATAGGTTGAGGACGCGCTCGCGCAGGCGGTGGAACTCTTCCGGGCTCATCTCAAGGCTACTCAAAGAGCTCGACCCTCCGCCCGGTGGTCCCCCGGTACCGGTCGACCCGGTAGAGGATGCCCGCCATGAACAGGAACGAGAGCAGCGCGACCAGGACGCCGACCCCGAGGGCGATCGCGTCCAGCGGCTGGCCGGCGAGCAGTCCGGTCACTCCGTAGACGATCGTCGCGAGGCCGGTCGCCCCGAAGACGAGGAAGATCGACAGGATCCCCCAGAGCGCGCCGGTGCGCCACTGGGGTGCGGAGGTCTCACTCCCTTCAGTCAGAGGAGCTCACCTCCGAGACGGACGAGGACGGGCGGGGGGTGCCCGGCGCCACGCGGCCGCGCGGGTAGGAGCCGGCGTAGGTCATCTGGCGGGCCGCCAGCCGGCGCCGATAGCTGGCCCGGTACCGCCAGTGGAAGAGACCGACGGCGAGGGCCGTCACCCCGAAGATCGGGCCGAGGGTCATCGCGATACTCGGGTAGGTGATCTGGACTCCCGGGGTCTCGCCGCCCCAGACCGTCATTAGGATGAAGAACTCGAGCAGGCACGTCCCGATGTAGATGAACACCGGGCGGTCGCGCGGGTGCGTCCGCTTCGAGCGGTCGAGGAACGGCAGGAACAGGATGTACAGCAGGATCGCCGTCGAGCCACCGATGGCGATCACCGGCGTGACGCCCTGGAAGTCGACGAACTTGAACAGCCAGAGGAAGTACCAATCGGGCTCGGTCACGACCGCCGCCGCCGCGGTGTTCCCCACGTAGGTGGGCAGGTTCCACGGCCAGAGGGCGGCGATCCCGAAGAGGATCCCGAGGTAGAGGAGCCCCCACTTGAGCGTGTAGAAGAAGATGTGCGGGATGAACGGGACGTGGTCCTTCTCCTCCTTGTCGGTGAACCGACGACGCTGGGTCGGGTCGGAGGTCGCGGGCGGGGCGATCCCGTGCGACTCGAAGAGGGAGAGATGGGCGTAGAAGAGGCCCGCGAGCGCGAGCGGTAACAGGATCACGTGCGCGTCGAACATCCGACTTAACAGACCCTGGGTCGTTCCGTCGCCCAGCACGAACGGGCCGAGCAAGGGCCCGAACGTCGGTAGGCGGAGCGCGAGGACCACGCCGACGTTGGTCGCGTTGTAGGCGAGCTGGGTGTACGGCAGGAGGTAGCCGGTGAAGCCCATCCCGAGGGTGACGACCATCAGGAGGGTGCCGACCATCCAGGAGAACTCGCGTGGGGACTTGTACACCCCGACGTAGTAGCCGCGGAAGAAGTGCAGGAACATCAGGAAGATCATCGCGTAGGCGCCGTAGAGGTGGCTCGAGAGGAGGAGCGAGCCCATCGGGACCGAGTGGATGATGTAGTACGTCGAGCACCAGGCGGCCGGGGAGCTCGACAACGAGCCGACGACCTGACCGCAGGCGGTCAGCGTGGGGTTCGTGCTCGGCTGGTAGTAGAGCAGCAGGAGCGCCCCCGAGATGATCTGGTAGACCAGGGCGACCGCGACGAAGGCGCCCGTCCAGTACGACGGCCGGAAGGTGAAGGCGGGCTGGGGCCGGAGGGCCCACCGCTTCATCGCGGTCCGGTCCTCGACGAACCCCCAGATCTTGTTGAGGGTCCGATTGTACCAGCCCGAGAACGACACTCCCCACCCCCTCTAGCTCGGGAAGCTGCACAGGATGACCGGCGACTCGCGGCTCAGCTGGCTGGTCGAGCCGACCCCGTAGTCGCCCTGGAGGGAGTTGAGGTGGCCGTTGACGGGGGGCCCGTTCAACCCCGTGGCGTAGAGGTTGCCGGCCGAGTCCTCGTCGAGGACGACCTGGGGGAGCGGCAGCACCGCCGGACCCGTCAGGTTCGCGGCCGAGTTCGTGACGTCGTAGGTCGACCCGTGGCAGGAGCAGTGGATGTAGAACGCCAGCGTCTGACCGTGGACGCCGAACGTCTTCGGGCAGGTACCGGGGGGATAGTAGGCGATCGCCGGGGCCGGACAGCCCAAGTGCTGGCAGATCGCGCTGTAGGCTACGATCGTCTTGTTCGGCCCGACCCCGTGCGGGGCGCCGTAGTACCCGGGGTTCGTGGGGGAGGGCGCTTGGCCGTTCGCCGGCATCAGGTTCAGGAAAAAGTTCGGCTCGTTCCGCAGCGGGTAGTTGAAGAGGAACAGGTCGCTCGTCCCGACGTTGTACTCGGCCAGGACGGTGTCGACGGTCAGCGGCTTGCCGCTCGCGTCGATCAGCTGGACCCTGGGGTAGCTCGTGAGCCCCACCGTGGGCGGCTGGGCGTACTGCAGGGCGGCCGCGCCCAGGCCCCCGCCGGCCAGGACGAGCGCCCCGACCCCGGCGAGCTTCAGGATGTTGCGGCGGGTCTCGTCCACGTCGCCGTCCTCGCCCCCGCCGGCGATCCGCCGGACCTGACCGACGGGGAAGTCGAGGGCCGCCGGTCGCTGGAGGTTGAGCGGACACGACGTCTCGCAGTCGAAGCCCGCGCGCATCAGAGGGTCCTCCCGCTAGTGTCGGGCAGGGCGTCGTCGGACTGGTGCGGGTCGGGGATCGTCGCCTCGCCGGGGAGCTCCGCGCGCTCGCTGCCGTGGTAGACCGCCCAGGTGACGCCGATGCCCATCAGCACGACGAGGACCTCGGTCAGGGTCACGATCTGGTCGGGGGTCAGGCTCACCGGACGACCTCCTCCTGGACGGGGATGGGGGTCACGGTGCTCGACCAGGTCGGGGTCGCGTATCCCCCGGTGGACGGCTCCCAGACGGCCGGATACCCCACGAGCGGGGGGCTCGGCGCGGGCCGGGCGACGGCGGCCGGGACTCCCCGGGTCGGTGGGGCCGGCGGGTCGAGGCCCAGGAGGGCGCCGCGAATCGTGAGGTTGCCGCCCGGTGGAGGGAGGTCCGCGGCCCGGGTGAACTCGCCCAGGAGCTCCTGCTTGAGACGTCCGGCCCGCCCGTACCAGCGACCGAGGGTGCGGAGCGTCTCGCCGTTCTGCTGACCGAACAGGAGGAAAACGGCGGCGACCAGGACGATCACCCAGTCGATGTCGGAGAAGAGCGCCACGGAGCTACCTCACCCCGCCCCCGCGGCCGCGGGCGGACGCTCCCGCCGCTCCTCGCGGTGCTCCCAACGGTTGGCGAAGTAGGCTCCCCCGAAGTAGAGGGCGATCATCGGGCTCGCGATCAGGAGCATCGTGATCCCGGAGTTGTCGGGAGTGATCACCATCCCGAAGACGAGTGAGCCAAGCACGGCCCCCCGCCAGTGCCGCTTCCAGGCCGCGGCGCGGACGACGCCGAGGCGGGTGAGGGCGTAGATGAAGACCGGAAGCTCGAACACCACCCCGAAGGCGATCGAGTAGAGGAGCGCGAAGGTGACGAAGTCCTGCACTCCCAAGACGGGGGCGAGGCCCATCGCCGCGACGTACTTGAACAGCAGCAGGAAGGTGAACGGGGTGATCAGGAACAGGCCGATCGCGGTCCCGAGGGCGAAGAGCGCCGTCGCCGGGATCCCGATCTGACGGATCAGGGCCCGCTCGTTCTTCCGCAGCGCCGGCACGAGGAAGGCACCGACCTCGTGGACGACCCACGGCATCCCGAGGATCAGGGTGAGAAGGAGCCCGATCTCCATCTGCACTAGGATCGAGTCGCCGACGCCGACGTTCAGCAGCTCGACGCCGGGCGGGAGCATCCATCGGACCATCCCGCGGAACACCTGGGCGGTGACGTTGTAGAACGGGTTCGGCCACGGGTAGCCGAACGGGACCGAGACCCCGACGACCGAGAGCCGGACCGGTACGATCTCGAAGAAGAGCAGGAACCCGAACAGGGGCAGGAGCACCCAGGCGATGCGGACCAAGCGGAGACGGACCTCCGCGAGGACCCCGAGGATCCGGTCGAGGTCGCTCATAGGTCACCCGACCACCTTCCCTCGGAGCCCCGCCGGTGGGGGCTTACGGAGCGTTCGGCGACTCGCCCTCGGTCGGTCCCGCATGCCTCAGGGGCGACCTAGGGGCTGCGTCCGGCCGTCGGGACCGGGGGGTTCGCGCTCGCGGCGGCCTGCTCGGCCTTCAGCTCCCGCTCCACTTCCAGGCGTCCCCGCTTGAACTCGCCCATCGAGCGCCCCAGGCTGTGGGCGAGCTGGGGGATCTTCGAGGACCCGTAGAACAGGATCCCCGCGACCACGGCGATGATCAGCCAGTCGTCGATTGAGTCGAACATCGTCTCCCTCGCGGTTGGACCCGAGGAGGGGCGATATGGCGTTCGTAACGGGCGACCCAACTCGTATGGGTAGTCCGGACTCGGGGCAGATAAGCGGCCCTACGCCGCCTCGACGAGGATCGTCTCGCTGCCGGCGGCCACGGCGCGGTCGATCGCGAGCTCCGCGAGGAGGGAGAGACACGCCGCCCCCCGCTGGAGGAGGAGCGTCGCGGGGCGCGCGGCCCCGCGCGGGAGGGGACCTCGCGGGCTCAGGGGCCGGAGGGTCGTGGCATCGAGCACGCCGCCCGCGTGGTAGACCTCGCAGGCGTGGTCGAGCGACGGATGCATGAAGGCGTCCACGACGCTCTTCAACTGGGCCTTGAGCTCGGCCATGTAGGCCCCCAGCTCCTCGGCGGACGGGTCGTTCTTCGGCGGGACGTTGGCGCTCAGGATCCGCAGCGCGTCCCCGAACAGGGTCGTGAGCTCCTCGAGCGCGTGCACCACGACGCGCCACTCGAGCAGCTGGCGGGGGTCCGGGCTCCCGATCCGCCGGGCGAGCGACCAGTCCCGGCTCGCGAGGAACAGCTGGCGCACCAGCAACGAGAGGACCTTGCCCCCCTCCTCGTCGAGGTTGGGCGCGCGCCGGCTCTTTCCCCGCCGTCGCAGCACCTCCTCCATCTCCTCGAGGAAGGCGACCAGGATCATCTTCATCCGCTGGACGAGCTGCGGAAGCCCGTACTTCGACGGGTCGATGAAATTCTGGAGGACCACCCGGGTCGGCTCCTGCGAGACGACCGAGACCCCGAGCAGTCCGCGGGTCGCGTCGACCAGCTCCTCGAGACGCTCGGGGGTCAGCGGGACGTCGGTGCGGATCTCGATCGCGTCGTGGCCGACGCGGTAGGCTCCCACGATCAGCCGGTGGAGCACCCCCGGCGTGTCGAAGGAGCGGGCCTGGACCAGGAAGGGCGTCCCCTCGGTGACGACCCCGGGGACCGGTGCCGGCTTGAGGAAGAGCGTCCCGTCGTCGTTCTGGTCGAACACGATCAGGTCCCCCGGGCGGAGGTTCATCGCCTCGGCCCACGGCTTCGGGAGCGTGACCGCGATCGACGAGTGTCCGGCCCTCAGTACCCGGCGCTCACGGCTCGGCGCGTTCCATGCCATTCGGACTGCCTAACCTACTACGAGGTCCGTAGGTTATGCGGCAGGTCCCTCTTGAGCGTTTCGGAGCTTACGACTTCGGCGGAGGGTTCGATTCGGGGAGCGGCTCCGGGCCGGGAGGCGCCTCGGGTTCAGGGTATCCGAGCCGCTCGGGAGGCATCTCGTCCGAGGACCCCCGGCGGCGACCGATCACGAACCCGAGGACGACCGCGATCACCGTCAGCGACACGATCGTGCCGATGATGATAAAGACCGCCGCACCGGGGCCGTCGTACGGAGTGCTGACGGTCAGGTTCGAGGGGAGCGCTTCCCCGAACGCGATGAAGCCGTACATCCCGGACTGGAAGTGGCCGGACTCGAGGCAGACGAACTCGTACCAGCCCGTGGGCGGGGAGGTGAACGTGGAGGAGTTCGTCTGGCCCGAGGTTCCCTGGAGCGAGACCAGCGGGGGGTACTCGGTGAACAACTGGACCAGCTGGTCGGGGGAGATCGAGGCCGGGTTGGGGATGACCACCCCTTCACGGCCCCAGATCGAGAAGGTGTGGGACAGCGTGTCGCCGTCGACGAACGTCACCGAGACGGTCGTGTTGGTCGCGACGTCGTTGAACCCGTTCGGCGTGAACATGAACCCGGAGGAGGCGGTCACCGAGACGGTCGCCGAGCCGGCCGCCTGCACGATGTCCGAGCTCCCCGACGCCTGATGGACGGAGAACGACAGTCCCCCGGCGAGAAGGAGCGAGACGATCACCAGCGCGAGCGCGCGGCGACGAATCCCTCGTCGTACCATCGAGTGAGCTCCGGGACCCTGCACGCGAGCGGAGCAGGTCCGGTCGGGTTAAAACGCCCTCCGTACGAACCGCCCGCTCCGACCGGGAACCGGGCCGCCTCGCTGCCTGTTCGTACGCGGCTCATATGTACCTCTACCCCCAGCAGTCGCTGAGCGCGGCTCCTGGCCGCGGCGCACGGAGGAAGCACGTTCGCGTGGACGGCCGGCAGCCTCCTCGCCTGGCTCGGGGCGGGCCAGACGAACCTCCAGGAGACCAGCTCGCTCGTCTGGGTGATGCTCGGGATCAGCGTAGCGGGGGCGATCGTGACGTTCGCCTTCCTCGTCTACTCGGTCTGGAAGTGGCGCGACCCCGTCGCGAACCGGCGGAAGTATGGTTAACAAGCTCGAGGTCGCCTGGACGCTCGCCGTCGTCGCCCTGCTCGCGGGGGTCGCCGCCTACTCGACCGTCCTGCTCTACCAGGTTGACAGCCTTCCCGGGGACCCGACCGAGTACGTGACGGTCGTCGGCCACCAGTGGGAGTGGGAGTTCTGCTACACGAACCGGACCCCGCCGTGCGTCAACTCCACCTACGACCCCACGACCGACACGGTGAGCGGGGGCGCGTTATGGGCGACCCCGGGCGCCGAGCTCGAGATCAACGTCACGGGGGCGGACGTGGTCCACTCCTTCAACATCCCTCAGCTGGGGGTGCGCATCGACGCCATCCCTGGCCGGACCAACCACTTTGCCTTCGCGGTCCCGAACGTCGCGCCCGGAACCGAGTACCTGATCCAGTGCACCGAGTTCTGCGGGACGTTCCACGGCACGATGCGCTCGTTCCTGGTCGTGACGTAGGCTCCGGGCCCCGCCGGCCCCCCGTGCGACGCCGTCAGTGATGGGAGGCGTCCCTCGGGGGCGGGAACCGGCCCATGTAGGCGGTGACCGCGGCGAGGGTAATCCCGATGCCGAGCAGGACCCCCGAGCCGACCAGGATCCATCCCTGGATGACCGCGGTGCTGGGCGCGGCCGGCGGGGGCGGGGGGGTGATGCCGACGTACAGGTCGCCGGTCATCCCGCTCGCGAAGTGGCCGGGCACCTCGCAGATGTACTGGTAGATGCCGGGGCCGGGGACCGTGAAGTTCGCCCACACGCTCGAGCCGGCCCCGCCCGGCACGACCGCGCTGACCAACGGGGGATGCGACTGGAAGAACTGGGTGAAGTTGGCCGGCGACAGCGTGTAGTTCGACTGGGCGGCCACGGTGAACGTGTGACCGAGGTTCCCCGTGTTCGTCACCAGCACGTCGAGGTTGAACGGGTAGTGGGTCACCGACGCCTCCAGTACGTCCGGTACGAACGAGTACGAGTCGGTCGTGTTGTCGGAGGTGGTGAGACCGGCCGCGGTCGATGTGATGTTGACGAAACCGAGCATCCCGGCCTGGAACTGGTAGGGGACGACCGACAGGAACTCGAACGAGTCGAACCCGGTCGAGCTGTTGAACGCCACCGTCGCGTTCGCGGCGGTGCCCGAGGGCACGCTGACGTTGGCCAGCGAGCCGTTCTGCTGGACGTACTGGTCGACCTGGGTCGGTGTCCAGCTGGTGTTCAGCACCACGTTCGGGTGGGCCAGCAGGGTGAACGTGTGCGGATAGGCCCCCAGGTTCACCAGGTGGAACGTGACGGACGTCCCGGCCGCGACGGACACGAACGCGGGCGAGTACCGGGGCTGGTCGGTCATGTTGATCGTCTGGCTCGAGGAGGCGTCGGGGCGGGCGACCCCGATCGGGGGGATGGAGGGCACGTGCCCGAAGGCTCCGCCCACCGCGGGCAGGCCGACCCCCGCGAGGAGGACGGCGGCCAGGACCCACGGAAGGGCCTTGCGGAGCGGTCGGGTCGGACGGTGAGGGGACGGCTCGCTCACAAGGCTCCGGACGGCGAGCCGACCTGGACCCGCTTGATATCGGTGTAGTACGAATCCTCGCTCTGACGGACCACGAAGGCGACCTCCCCGGCCATGACGAGCGCCATCGTCCCGCCGAAGACAAGCGCCGCGGCGTAGGACCCGGCCATCACGACCACGGCGACCTGGGCGGCGACCATGAAGGCGAAGGCCGTGGCGAGGCCCAGCACGACCCCGAGGTCCCCCGAGCTCAGCGAGGACCGCCGGGCGAGGTACTGGTACAGCAGGAGGAAGGTGACGGTCATCAG
Source organism: Thermoplasmata archaeon (assembly GCA_035501555.1). Taxonomy (GTDB): domain Archaea; phylum Thermoplasmatota; class Thermoplasmata; order Lutacidiplasmatales; family UBA184; genus Lutacidiplasma. The sequence goes on from DATJWA010000022.1 coordinate 139,566, forward strand.
CGCGGCCATGCCAGCGGCCCCGACCAGGGGCGTCGCGACGACCCACGGGGCCAGGAACGCCGCGGCGGTGAGGGACGCGAGCGAGCCCCGCACGAGCCCCCGCAGCGGCAGCCAGACCAGGAGCGCCAGCATGACCGCGCCCATCGACCAGTCGAACCAGACCGAGGAGAGCCCGAGCGCCACCGCCGCGGTCAGCGAGGCGGGCGCGTCCCCGCCGCCGACGGCGAAGAGGATCCCCATCATCACCTCCGAGCCGACGACGACGACCGCCACGGAGGCCGGCCACATCCAGCTGTGCCAGTCGACCTTGCGGTCCCGGAAGAGGATGAGGCTGACGAACCAGAGGCCGGCCGGGAACATCATCATGAAGTTGAAGGCGACCAGGACCCAGGTCCACGACGTCGTGCCGTTCGGCGTGATGAAGACGAACAGGAGCGCGAGCAGGAGGACACTGCCCCCGAACAGAGCGGCGAGTGCGATCGTCATGGTCGTGAGGGAGGTCTCGGAGCGGTCCCTCGGGAGCAGCATCGCGAGCACGAAGATCGTCACGCCGATCATCGAGACCGCGACCGCCGCGAACGGAAGGAACGCGGTCGTGAGGTCGAGCGGGGGGAGCGGCAACGTCATGCGGGCTTGCCTCGACCACCGACTCCCGTCTCTTATGGCCCCGGTCCGAACTCGACCGGGCCGGACCGCGGCTCAGGGAGAGGAGGAACCCTTCTCGGAGCCCTCGACCCGGCGGAGCAGCTGGGTCGTCACCTCGAGCAGGGGGTGGTGGCTGCTCTGGTCGATCTCGATGTCCCCGACGGTGTGCAGCCGGTGGTCCTCGGCGATCTTCTCGAAGCCGGTGACCTGCCGGGCGAACTCCTCGGGGCGCTCGCATGTCAGGATGAACGCCTGGAGCTGGGCGAGCCCCATCTCCCGGGCCGCCAGCGCCCGGTGGTGGCCGTCGACCAGGATCCACTCGTTCCCCTTCTGGAGGACGAGGACGGGCTCGGCGAAGCCGCGCTCGAGCTCGTACCGCCGGCCCTCGAGCTCGTCCTCGAAGACCTTCCATTGGGTCGGGCGGAGGGCCGAGATCGGGACGAGACCGCGTCGGATCTCGAAGGGGAGGTGGTACCGCTCGCTCAGCAGCTGCTTGAGCATGTCCGCCTTCGTCGGGGAAGCCCGCTCGAAGTGGGACCGCACGACGTCCAGGTTCGAGAGGACCCCGCAGAGCCGCCCCTGGTCGTCGATGATCGGCAGGTCCCTCAGCCCGAAGCGGAACATGATCCGCGCCGCGTCGTCCAGGGCCGTCTCGGGGTGGGCGGTGTAGGTCCCGGGCCGGATGATCCGGGAGAGCGGGGTGTCGCCCTCCCCCGCGTGGCGGAGGAGTTCCTTCGCGCTGACGAAGCCGACCAGCTTGCCGCTCTCGTCCGTCACGGGAAACCCGTGGTGCCGGCTTCTCGTCAGGCGGGCCACCGCCTCCCGCACCGAGGTCGTGGTCCGGAAGTGCTCGACCTCGAGCACCATGTAGTCGCGGATGCGGACCGTCATCGCCCCGAGGAGGGCTGCTCGTCCCGCAGGTAGGCCGTCAGAAGGTGGCAGAGGAGCAGGTGGACGTCCTCGATGTGCTGCATGCTGTTCGACGGGACGACCACCGGGACGTCCACCAGGTCCTTCAGCTTCCCTCCCCCCATCCCCGTGAGCCCCACCGTGGAAAGGCCGAGGGCACGGGCCAGCTTGACCGCCTCCAGGACGTTGGGCGAGTTGCCGCTGCCGGAGATCCCGACGGCGACGTCGCCCGGCTGGCAGAGGGTGCGGAGCTGCTCGGAGAAGACCCGCGAGTACTCCGTGTCGTTCGCCCACGCCGTCACCGACTCGACGTTGTCCACGAGCGCGACGCACCGGAACCGCCGACCGTCGCCCCGGATCGTCGCCTTGCCGATGTCGACGACGAAGTGGGAGGCGGTCGAGGCGCTCCCCCCGTTGCCGAAGAAGAAGATCGTCCGCCCCTCGGTACGGGCGCCGAGCAGCAGGGGGACGATGCGGCGCATCGCCTCGAGCAGGTAGGCGTCCGCGAGGGCGGTCTTCGTGTCCGCGAGATACGTCCGGACGTACGGCTCGAGGCCCTTGAGCTCGGTCATCGCCCCACGAACAGGATCCGCGAACCCTCCGGCGTGATCCGGACGGGCAGTCGCCGCATCGGCGAGAGGGCGGCCGCTATTTGATGGCTGCGCGCCGGTGGGTGGAGCAGGAGGAGGAACCCGCCGCCGCCGGCCCCGGTGATCTTCCCTCCGAAGGCGCCCGCGCCCTTTGCCCGGGCGTACAGGCGGTCGATCTCCGGGTTCGAGATCCCCTCGGCGAGCTGGCGCTTGAGCTCCCACCCCTCGTCCATCAGGCCCCCCAGCGAGGCCCAGTCGTTGCGGATGATCGCGGTCCGGGTCTCGGTGGCGAGCTCCCGCATCCGGAGGTAGGCCTCGACGTGCGCCTCGGCCTGGTCGCTCTGGGTCTTGAGGATCCCCTCGGCCTTGCGAGTGATCCCGGTGTAGAACAGGGAGAGGTGGTCCGAGAACTCCTCGCGTCCCTCGCGCGAGAGGGGGATCGGGGCCGTCCGGACGGTGTCGTCCGCCCGAAACTCGAAGTGCTGAACCCCCCCGAACGCCGCGATGTACTGGTCCTGCTTGCCGAGGGCACCGCCGAGGGCGTCGATCTCGATCCGGCACGCCTCGGCGGCGAGCTCGGCCGGGTCCTGCAGGCGGCCCCGGTAGGCATAGAGCGCGTTGAGGAGACCGACCGTGAGCGCGGACGAGGAGCCGAGCCCCGTTCCCTCGCCGGGGATGTCGGCGATCGTGTGGATCTCGAGCGCCTCGGAGACCCCGGTCGCTCGCATCGCCTCCCGAACGATACCGTGCTCGACGTCCTCGAGCCGGTCGACGTTCTCGGTCCGCGAGTAGGCGATGCGGATCGACTTGTCGAACTTCTCGTTCACGAGGACGTGGATGTAGCGGTCGATCGCGGCGCTCGTGACGGCGCCGCCTCCGTGGTTCCGGTAGAAAGAGGGGAGGTCCGTGCCGCCGCCGGCGAAGCTGATGCGCAGCGGGGTCCGGGTGATGATCACGGGTCGGGGTGCGTCGGGCCGCCTATTATCGGTTATGGGGGGAGGGTCGCGTCGCTGGAGAGGTCGGTGGACGCCGGCCGCTTGCTCGGCGACCAACGGGCCCTGCGGCCGCCGTAGAACGAACGGGTCGTCGCCGCGAGGTCCCCGATCGGTTCGAGGCCGGGGAGCCAGCGGGCGAACGTGGGGGCCCGCCGGTCGAGGATGATGGCGAGCCCGCGGTCGTGCTCGGAGCGGATGAGCCGGCCGCATGCCTGGACGATCGACCGGGCCGCCGGGGCCTCGACGGTGTACTCCCACCCGCGGCCCGTGGAGGCGTCCAGGAAGCGCCGGAGCGCCTCGTTCTTCGCGGTCGGTTTCGGGTAGGGGATCCCTACGATCACCACCGCCTCCAGCTCCTCGTCCGGGTAGTCGATCCCTTCCGCGAGGCGTCCGCCCGTAACCCCGAGCAGGACCGTCCCCTCCGGGTCGCGCTTCCAGCCCTCGATCGAGCGCCAGAGGTCGCCGGTGGGCATCTTCGAGTACTCGATGAAGACGTTGCCGGGGAGACTCGACTGGAGGCCGGCCTCGAGGACCTTGTGGAGGAGGTCGAAGCTCGGGAAGAAGACCGCGGTCTTGACCGGAAGGCACGCCAGGACCTCGACCAATCGGTCGGCGATCCGGGCGACGGCGTGGGGGTCCTGGCGAAGGTCCTCGAACCGGGTCGTGATGGACGCGTCGTAGAGGAGACGACGGTGCTCGGGCGGGAAGTGGGAGGGGATGTCGAGCAGACGGGCGGTCGCCCCGAGGCCCAGGGTGTCCCGGTACTCCTCGAGCGGGCCGAGGGTCCCCGAGAGATGCACCGAGGTGTGGCACTCGAGGATCGGCCGTGCGGGGACCGACGCGTCGAGCGAGTAGGCCTCGAGCGCGGCCCGGGGGGTCCGGGTCGCGACCTTGACGTACCCGGGGGACTCGAGCTGCGGCCAGGAGAGGAGCGTCAGGGCGACCGTGTGGACCCAGGAGCGGGGGAGGTGACGCTCCCGTCGCCGCTCGTCCCTCAGGTTCTCTCCCCAGGTCGCGAGCGCCCCGAGCCAGGTGTCGAGGCGGTGGCTCGTTCCGCCGAGCGCGGTGAGGAGCGCGTCCTCGAACACCGCCGGGGGCAGGACCGCGTCGTCCTCCCGGGCGAGCGCGTGCACAAGCTCCTCGACCGCCGCCCCGACGATGTCGAAGAAGCGGGTGGCGCTCGGGCCGTCCGGCAGCTGGAAGTCACCCCGCTCGGCGACCTCGCTGCGCGCCCGGCGGACCGACTCCTGCGGCAACGCCACGCTCGCGAGGTCCCGCAGCTGGCCCGGAAGGTTGTGCGCCTCATCGATCACGAGGTCGACCCGCTCGGGCGGGATCCCCATCCAGGCGTAGAGCGAGCGGCGGATGTGCGGGTGGAAGAAGAACGCGTAGGGGGCGGTGACCAGCCGCGAGCGGGGGACGAGCTTCTTCGCGAGCTCGTAGGCGCACAGGTTCTCGTCCCGGCTCAGCTTGTCGAACTCGCTCGGGCTCGGGAGCTTCGCGCCGAGCCGCTCGACCAGCTCGTCGACGTCGGTCTGGAGCACCCGGGCGTAGTACGGGCAGCCGTCCAGGTCCGTGAGGTCGATCTCCCCGCCCTCCGGAAGCTCCGGGGAGGGTACGAGCGGGGCCTCTCCGGCCATTGCCCGCTCGGTGGCTCGCTTGCGGTCCGCGCACAACTTGCCGTGCTCCTCCGCCGTCGCTCCCTTGACCTCCGCGACGTTCTCGAGCAGGAAGCATCGGCGCGCCCGCCCCTGGAGGCCGACCGCCAGGATCGGGCGCTCGAGGCGATGGCCGATCACCCGGGCCTCCTGGAGCACCTGGGCCTCCTGCGAGTGGGTCCGGACCAGGTAGAGGATCTTGTGGTCGGCCGCCACCGCGTGCTCCAACAGCGGAGCGAGGGTCGCGACCGTCTTCCCGCTCCCCGTCGGGGCGTTGACCAGGAGAGGACCTCCCCGTCGGGCGGCCTCGGCCACGGCGGCGAGAAGGGATTCCTGTCCGGGGCGGAGGCGGTAGGGGAAGAGGGACGATGTCCCGCCGGCGGGTGCGGTGGTCGACGTAGAGTGGACTCCGGCCGGGGCAGCCGAACTTCTGGGTTTTAAGCTGCGCTTTGACTGGAAGGTGGTCGGTCCTCCGACGCGGGTCCGGCCCCGCCCGCGGGCCTCCGGTCAGCCGTAGGCGTACCGGACGCCGTACGGCCCGCGGGGCAGCGTCCAGGTCACCGAGCCCTGGTCGCAGGCGATGTCGCAGGCGCCGCACTCGACGCAGTCCTCGTAGCGGAAGACCAACCGTCCCTCGATTCGCTCGTAGCACTTGGCGGGACAGACGAACGTGCAGAACGAGTGGGGACACCGGGCGCAGATCTCGGGCTTGACCGTGATGTGCGCGTGCTCCTTCGAGTCGGTCGTGTAGCGGAGCGTGCCGAGACGCCGCTTGATCTCGATCAGTCCCGAGGAAGCGTTCGGCCCGCTCGGCTCGGCCATCTCAACGACCGTCCTACCCGGGGAGCTGGGCGAGCACGTCGAGGTCGGCCCGGACGGCCGCCACGCTGGCCGTGAACGCTTGACGCTCGGCCGGGGTCAGCTCGACCTCGACGACCCGCTCCACGCCGTGACGCCCGACGACCACCGGCGCCCCGATGTAGACCTCCCGCTCCCCGAACTCGCCGTCGAGGTGGGCGCTCGCGGACAGGAGGCGGTGCTCGTCGTGCGCGACCGAGCGGACGAGCTCGGCCTGGGAGGCGGTCGGGGCGTAGAACGCGCTGCCGGTCTTGAGCAGGTTGACGATCTCCCCCCCTCCCCCCTTCGTGCGCTCGACGATCGCCGCGAGGCGGTCGGTGGCCAGGAGTCGGGTCAGCGGAACGCCCGAGACGCTCGTCAGCGACAGGACCGGCACCATCGTGTCCCCGTGGGAGCCGAGGACGAACCCCGTGACGTCCCGCGGCGCGACCCCGAGCGCCTCGGCGACGAACCAGCGGAACCGGGCGGTGTCGAGAGTACCGGATTCCCCGAAGACCCGGGCGGCGGGGAAGTTGGTGACCTTGCGGAACCAGTAGGTCATGACGTCGACCGGGTTGGTTACGACCAGGACCACGGCGTTCGGGGCGTAGCCGCGGACGGCCTCGGCGTGGGCCTTCACGATCGCCGCGTTCTTGGTCAACAGGTCGGAGCGGCTCATCCCCGGCTTGCGGGCCAGGCCGGCGGTCTCGATGACGACGTCCGCACCCGAGAGCGCGTCCAGCGAGGTGGCGCCGGTGACGCGCGTGGAGAAGCCGAGGATGGGGGCAGACTCCTGGATGTCCAGCGCCTTCCCCTGGGGAAGCCCCTCGATGATGTCGACCAGGGCGACCTCGCGCGCGAGGTCCATCTCCGCCAGCCGTTGGGCGAGCGAGCCGCCGATGTTCCCGGCACCCAGCACGACGACCTTGGAGATGTCCGTCATGGGTCCCACGACCGCCGCCGGGACCCGAGGCGACAATAAAGCCTCGCGCCCGCCCGCCGCTCCGTGCGCCCTCCCGGTAGAGCGAAAGGTTGATTCTCGACCGGGCCGCTCCCGCCCCGAATGGTCGACGCTGATTCGGTACTGCTCAACGTCCAGGAGCGGGACAAGTGGACCCGCCGGATGGCGGTCCTTGAGAGCACGCTCGAGGACCTCCACGCCCGACGGGTCCGCGGGGAGGCCCAGCTCCGACGCGTCCGCAAGGAGATGGCTCGCCTGCAGAGCGCCCTGGACGCGATCCTCGACGCCGCCCGTGCTCAGGGGAACCCCGGGAGGTCCGATGCCACGCAGAGGATCCCACTCACTTACCGGTAGGATGGAGACCCTGCGCGCGGTCGAGCGCGACCTGCGCGCGGAGGTCGAACACCTGCGACGGGAGGAGCGGTACGTCCTCCTCAAGATCCGTCAGGCGCGCGACCAGGTCCGGTACTACGAGGGGCTCCTCCGGTTGCTGAAGCGGGACTGGGGCAAGGGACCGGGCCTCTCCGAACTCGTCCGCCGCCTCGGATAGGCGACCCGAACCGTGCGGGTCGTGGTGTTCGGCGCCGGGGCCGTCGGGAGCCTGTTCGGGGCCTACCTCGACCGGGCCGGCCACTCGGTGCTCTTGATCGGCACCCCCGAGCACGTCACGGCGGTCCGGGCCAACGGGCTCCGGGTCACCGGTCGCCTCGAAGGGACGTTCCGGGTGGACGCCGCTGCCGAGCTGCGCCCCGGTCCCGCGCCGGACGCGGTCCTCCTCACGGTCAAGACGTTCGACCTCGAGCGGGCGGCCACCGCGCTCGGTCGCGCGGTGCGCCCGGGGACCCCGATCCTTCTCCCGCAGAACGGGTTGGGAGTGGAGGAGGTGGCCCGACGCCGTCTGGCGGCGGAGGGATGGACCGAGCCGGAGGGGTCGCTCGTGCGGGCCGTGAACTCCGTCCCCGCGACGTGGGTGGGCCCCGGCGAGGTACGCGCCGCCGGCGACGGGGAGGTGCTGCTGCCCGAAGCCCGGGGGTCGGCCGCGGAGGCGGTGGCCCGGTTCGACCAGCTCCTGCGGGACGCGGGGATCCGGGTGCGCGCCGTGGAGAGCATCGAGCGGGAGGTTTGGCGGAAGGCGGTGGTCAACGCGGCCATCAACCCGGTGACGGCGGTCCACGGCGTGGTGAACGGACGCCTGCTCGACGCTCCCTATCGCGCGGAGGCCGAGGAGCTGCTGCTCGAGGCGGCCCGGACGGCCCGGGCCGCCGGGGTCGACGTGACGGACGCCGAGGCCCGCGCCGACCTCGACCGCATCGTGCGGGCGACCGCGGAGAACCGCTCGAGCATGCTCCAGGACCTAGAGCGAGGCCGTCCCACCGAGGTCGACGCGATCTCGGGAGAGATCCTTCGGGCCGCCCGTCTCCACGGGATCGACCTCCCGCGGACCGAGGCGGCGATCGCCTCCGTCCGGGCACGGACCGAGGGCGCGACGGGGACTCGAGCGGAACGGTCTTAGGCGTCGTGTCCTCGCTCCGGCCGCGATGGCGCCGAAGAAAGGGATGCAGGACGCTCCGGTCCGGGGCCGCCGGGTCCTGGTCCGCGTCGACTTCAACGTCCCGCAGGACGCGAACGGGCAGGTCGCCGACGACCGACGGATCGTCGAGGCCCTCCCGACCTTGAACCACCTCCGCGCGGCCGGCGCGAAGACGATCCTGATGAGCCACCTCGGACGGCCCGACGGCAAGCACGACCCCCGGCTGAGCCTGCGGCCGGTCGCCCGACGCCTCAGCTCGGTGCTCGGGCAGCCGGTCCCGCTCGCGGGCGACATCGTCGGGATCGAGGCGCTCGAGATGTCCGCGCGGCTCAAGAACGGCGAGTTCCTCCTGCTCGAGAACCTTCGCTTTCATCCCGGGGAGGAGGCGAACGACCCGAACTTCGCGTCGCAGCTCGCTCGGATGGGCGACCTGTTCATCGAGGACGCCTTCGGGACGGTGCACCGGGCCCACGCCTCGACGGTCGGGGTCCCGAAGCGCCTCCCGTCCTTCGCGGGACTCCTGGTCGAGCGGGAGGTCCGCGAGCTGTCCCGGCTCACCGGAGCGCCCGAGCGGCCATACGTGGTCGTGGTCGGGGGCGCCAAGGTCCGGGACAAGCTGCCCCTCCTCGTGAGCCTCTTCTCCCGGGCGGACACCCTGCTGATCGGCGGGGCGCTCGCGAACCCCTTCCTCGCGGCCCGCGGGGCGAACCTCGGGGCGACCGCGGTCGAGCCGGGTCTCGAGGCGGCGGTCGGGGAGTTCTTCGCGGCGGCGGAGTCGGCCCGCACGCAGGTGCTCCTCCCGACGGACGTCGTCGTCGAGCGGCCGGGCCACCCCGAGGCCGAGACGTTCCCGCTCGACCGGGTCCCGGCCGACGCGGTCGTGCGGGACATCGGGCCGGCGACCCGGGCCCGGTTCATCGAGGTGCTCGCGGCCTCCCGCACGGTCTTCTGGAACGGACCGCTCGGACGCGCCGAGGACCCGCGGTTCGCCGAGGGGACCCGGGCCGTGCTCGGGTCGCTCGCGGGCGTCCGGGGCTACCACGTCGCGGCCGGCGGGGACTCCGCCCGTCTCGCCGAGGACCTGCACGTCACCGCCGGCTTTCAGTTCATTTCGACCGGCGGCGGTGCCGCGCTCGAGTTCGTGCAGGGGCTCGAGCTCCCGGGGCTCGCCGTCCTGCCCGACGCGTAGTCCCACCCCCGAGGGGGGGTGGAGGCGACGAGGAATCGAGGGTGAGCGCGAGGTAGTGCAGGTACCCCGGGTCGACCCGCGGGACGTCGACCTCCACGATCTCGGGCACCCCGTAGGGGTGGCCGGCCTTGAGGTACAGGAACAGGGCGCCCACCCGCTTCGGCACGGTCTTGAACATCACGAGCACCTCGTGCGCCGCGACGACCCGCCCGCGCCACCGGTACCGGGAGTCGGCTTCCAGGAGGTTTCCGCAGGCGGCGAGGCCCCGCTCCACGGCCCCGTTCGCGGCCGCGAGCGCGGCCTCGCGGGAGGGGTAGGTGGACAGGACCAGGCGCATCGGTCCGACCGAGCGGACCGGCTCGAGCGGGTACGGGCTCACACCCCGGCCTCCGTGACCGTCCCGGGCCCCTCCGAGAAGTCGAGGGTCGTGACCCCCAGGCTCGAGAGGTCGACGAGGGCGGCCCGGGCCGGCACCGGAGTGATGTTGCGCATCCTCTGGTAATCGGTCTCTCCCTGCCAGGTCGAGACGTTCAGGAGAAGGACCCCGCGGTAGCGCTCGACGCCGTAGGTGTGCGCGTGGCCGGTGACGAGGATGTCCGGGGGCGTCTCGAGGACCAGGCCGTCGCGCGTCGCCGGACCGAGCGGAGTGCGGTCCCCGTAGATGGGGGCGAGGTGGCGCATCTGGAGCATCCGCTTCATCACCTCGGTGGGGCGGGAGTACGTCGCCCCGGGGAGCGCGGGGATGAGGTCGTCGAAGCTGCGACCGTGGTAGGCGGTGACGACGACCCCGTCCAGCGCGAAGGTCGACGGGTTGCCGAGGGGCTGCACGTTCGGCGGGAGCGCGCGGGCGAGGCTGAGCGGGAGCGACGGCTGGGGCTCGGCCGGACAGACCGCGTCGTGGTTGCCGGGCACGACGACGACCTCCAGCCGGCTGGGGAGCTCGGCCAGGCGACGGCCGAGCTCCGCGTACTGCTCGACCACGTCGGCGATCGCGAGGTCGCGTTCCTGCCGGGGGTAGACCCCGATCCCGTCGACGAGGTCGCCGGCGACCACGACGTACCGGACCGTCTCCGCGAGATCCGGACGGGGACCTCGACCCGCCAAGAACTCGACCAAGTGAGCCCACGGCTCGGAGAGGAACGAGCGGCTCCCGACGTGGAGGTCAGAAAGGAAGAGGACCCGGGTGGGACGACGCGCACGCCCGAGGGGGCGGTGGGTCGGGACGTCCGGTCGCTCGACCGCCTCGACCCGCGGCGCCCGCCGAGGCTCCTTACCGAACCGGAGCCGTACCCCGACGACCTCGTCCGGCAGGAAGGGGAGGCGGGCGCCCGGAGAGCCCTTCGGGACGAGGACCTCGAGGGCACCGGTCTCGTCCTCGAGGGTCACGATGAGGTGGTGGCGATGGGGGGTCTCCCGGACGTCCCGCACCATCCCGAGGACGGACGACTCCCCCTCCGCGGCACGGAGCTCCCGGATCGCCCGCTGGTTCTCGAGGCCGGGACGCCCCCGGAGCATCCGCGAGAGCGCGCGGAAGCGAGACTGGAAGAGCGCCGAGTAGGCGACCAGCGGCGAGTCCGACGCCACCGGGCCGGAGTACCCCTCCGAGAGGAAGTGGTACCCCTCGGCGTCGGGCGCGGGAAGGGCGACCCGGCCCGCGGTCGGTCGGAGCGTGACGGCGGAGGCGGCCCCGCTCGGCCCTTCCGCGATCACGTGCTCGACCATCTCCCGGGTCACGAACGGGACCGTCGGACCGGCCCGCTCGATTAGCTCGCGGGAGACGACCAACGGGTGGCTCTCCTCGAGCAGGAGCTCGAGGGCGTCCGCCTCGACGAGCTTGTGGTGCTCCTCGAAGTAGGCGACGATGTGTTCCCGCAGGTTCGCCGACACTTCGTTCCCGTCGGGACGCACGCTCGGTCGGAGGGAAGGGGCGCCGTGCCGAGCGTCCGGCTCGTCGGGGCCGAAGGAGGGCCGGCCTATTTCAACCCGGTGCCCGGGCCGGGCTCAGCGGTACGATTCCTTCGCGTACGACGCGCCCTTCGGGTACTTCTCCTTGAGGTGCGCGACGAACTTCTCCGGGGTCCGCTCGAGGTGCGCGGCGTACCACTGCACGACCACGTCCTTGAGGATCGAGTGCAGTTCCCGGACGTTGACGTCATCCTCGACCGCGTCGAAGAGGACCGCCTGGCTCATCATCCGCATCCAGCCCGAGTACCGGTGGTAGCTCTCGCCGTCGCACCACTCGAAGATCGAGCGGAGACGGGACTTGCCGTCGGGGGCGCGGTAGTACCAGGCTCGGAGCGTGAAGCCGACCCATCCTGCGGCCCGGTCGCCGAGCTCGATCGTCTTGACGGCGCCAAAGTCGAAGCTCTCGCGGAACGTCCACTTGGTCGGGTACTCGACGAACGTGGCGAACAGCGTCTGCGAGGGGTCGATCGCGAGATGGACGCCGACCTCCTCGAACTGGTTGTGGACCTCCCAGAGGTCCTGGAGGAGGCGCTTGTTCAGCTCCCCCCGGTGGGTCATGTCCTCGCCGCTGCTCTTCGCGTCGGAGGCGGCCTGGGTCCGGGCGAGCTCGTTCTTCAGCGAGCCGACGAAATCGTCGTCCGGAAGCGGGTGCGGGACGGTCTCCGGCTCTCCGGGGGTCGGAACGGTGGACACCTTTTTGGACGCGCGACGAGGCATGAGAACAGTCTCCGAGGGCGCGTAGAGGAGCGGCCTATAAAGACTGTCGGCCGCACCGGCCCGTCTTCCCGAGGAGAACTCCCCGTTCCGGGGGTCCGTCCGACGGCTCCTGCTCGCTTAAATACGCTGCCCGGCATTCCACGGACGGAAAGGAACCCCCGGAGACGGACGGAGACCGACTCCCGACGTCGCTGGAGATCCGGAATCGCGACTCATGATCCACGCCCCCTCCTGTCGTAGGCTCCGCGCATCGCCCGGCGGCATCGGCTCGGCCTAGGTTCGTCTCGGGAGCCCCGCGAAGTCGCGGGCACCTTTTCGACCAGGAGAACCAACCATGACCAACGACCCCAGCGCCGCGAAATACCAGATCCGAGCCCGAATCACCGCCGAAGGCGTCATCGACAAACCCGACGTCGTCGGCGCGGTCTTCGGACAGACCGAAGGACTGCTCGGTGACGAGCTCGACCTCCGCGACCTCCAGAAGTCCGGCCGCATCGGCCGGATCGAGGTCGAGATCGACAGCCGCAAGGGCAAGAGCGAAGGAGAGATCGTGATCCCCTCCTCGCTCGACCAGGTGGAGACCGCGATCCTCGCCTCCGGGCTCGAGACCGTCGACCGGATCGGCCCGTGCCGCGCGAAGATCGAGGTCGTCAGCGTCGAGGACATCCGCATCTCGAAGCGCCAGAAGGTCGTCGACCGGGCCAAGGAGATCCTCGCCCACCTCCAGGAGGAGGGCAAGGGCGTCGGCATGGACCTCACCGAGGCCGTCCGCAAGGCGGTCCAGGTGGAGGAGATCACGACCTACGGCCCCGAGCACCTGCCGGCCGGACCGAACATCGACCAGGCCGACGCGCTCATCGTGGTCGAGGGCCGTTCGGACGTCCTCAACCTCCTGCGGTGCGGGATCAAGAACGTCATCGCGGTCGAGGGGACGAGCGTCCCGCAGACCGTGAAGGACCTCTCCCGCGGCAAGACCGTGACCGTCTTCACCGACGGGGACCGGGCCGGCGAGCTGATCCTGCGCGAGATGCTCCAGACGATGGACATCGACTTCGTCGCCCGCGCCCCGCGGGGGAGCGAGGTCGAGGAACTGACCCAGAAGCAGCTCCTCAAGTGCCTGCGGAACAAGATCCCGCTCAACCAGTACCTCGAGATGAGCGGGTTCGAGTCGACCGGCGCCACCCGGGAACCGCGCGAGGAACGCGGGGAGGGCGGCGGTGGACGGCGCGATGACGGGTCGCGGAACGGCGGCGGTCGGCGCGACGACCGGGAGCGGCCTCCCCCGCCCCCTCCGCCCCGGGCGCCGATCCCGGTGGCGCCGCCTCCCCCGGCGCCCGCCGCCCAGCTCACTCCCGAACTGACCCGCTACTTCGACCTCCTGAGCGGGGTCGAGAACGCCTCCCGCTGCCTGATCGTCGGCGAGGATGACGCGGTCGTCGGCGAGGCGCCGGTCAAGGACATGATCGACACCGTCATCGGGCTCACCGCGCCGGCGAAGGCGCTCGTCTTCGACGGCATCGTCAGCCAACGCCTGCTGGACGTCGCCCAGGAGAAGGGGATCGGCACCGTCGTGGGCAGCCGGCTCGGCCCGATCGGGAAGGTACCGGACCAGGTCCGGGTCTACACCAAGGCCGACCTCGGACCGGCCCCGGGGCCGCGCTAAACCCGTCGTCTCTCTCGCGTCGCGGGACCTTCGGGCCCCGCGACGCACCTATACTATACCTCCGCACGGCATTACCGGAACGAACGATGTCCACGAACGCGGAAGCCCCGCGTCGGTCGCCGACCGCGCTGGACGAGATCCAGAGCACCGCCGACATTCCCATCCCGACCGACCCGCTCGCTCGGGTGATCGGCCAGGAGAAGGCGGTCGAGACGGCCCGCATCGCCGCCTACCAGCACCGCCACCTCCTCCTCGTCGGGCCCCCCGGCATCGGCAAGTCGATGACCGCTCAGGCGCTCGCCCTCCATCTCGACCGCCCGCGCACCGAGCTCCGCGTCGTGCACAACCCGGAGAATCCGGAGCGCCCGAGCGTGGAGATCGTCTCGCGCGAGGAGGTCTACCGCGAGCGGGACGCCGCCCGCTCGGTGGAGGGCGAGCTGATCCAGCCCTCCGAGGCGCCCGCCAGCGTGGCCGAGCGGCTCGGGTACCGGTGTCCCCGCTGCAGCTTTTATTCGACCCCGAGCGAGCGGTACTGTCCGAGCTGCGGGAACGTCAAGCAGCCGCTGCCGGGGGTCTCCGGCAGCGGCAACCCGTTCCGCGACCTGGTCGGCGGGATCCTCGAGCTCACCGTGACTCCCGGAGGGAATCCGCAGGAGTCGGTGCGCACGACGCGGCTCCGCAACGGCGTGGAGGAGGTCGTCTCCTACGAGCGCGCCGGCGACCAGATCAAGGTGCTCGACCAGCGGGCGCTCGAGCGGCGGCGCACGCTCCAGCGCGAGAGCCCGCGCAAGGTGCTGGTCAAGCTCGACCGCAACACCTTCGTGATGGCGACCGGAGCGACGGAGACCGAGCTCCTCGGCGACGTCCGCCACGACCCGTACGGGGGCCACCCGACCCTCGGGACCCTGCCGTACGACCGGGTCATCCCGGGGGAGATCCACGAGGCCCACGAGGGGGTGCTGTTCATCGACGAGCTCCCCTCGCTCGGGTACATCCAGCGCCACATCCTGACCGCGATGCAGGAGAAGCGCTTCCCCATCTCGGGCCGCAACCCTCAGTCGGGGGGAGCCTCGGTCCGGGTCGACGGCGTGCCGTGCGACTTCATCCTCGTCGCCGCCGCGAACATCCAGGACATCCATCGCATCCTCTCCCCGCTGCGCTCGCGCATCGCGGGGAGCGGCTACGAGGTACTCCTCGAGACGAGCATGCCCGACACCCCGGCGAACCGGATGCGCCTGGCCCAGTTCTGCGCGCAGGAGATCGCGGTCGACGGGCGGATCCGGCCCGCGACCAAGGAGGCGGTCCTCGAGGTGATCCGGGAGGCGAGGCGGCGGGCCGAGGTCCTGGACGGGCGACGCAACGCGCTCACGCTCCGGCTCCGCGAGCTCGGCGGGCTCATCCGCACCGCCGGCGACCTTGCGGCGGTCTCCGGCAGCGACTTCATCGAGGCCAAGCACCTCGCGGAGGCGTTGCGGCGGGCCCGCTCGATCGAGGAGCAGGTCCGCGACACCTACGGTTCGTTCCAGGGCGGGCTCCGCCAAGAGGTCACGGAGTCCCAGCGGCAGTCGATGGGCTACTACCACTGGAACGACCACCCGGACCCGAACCAGTACCCCGGCGGGTACGGCTAGCGAGCTCCTCCGCTCCGAAGGGGTTTTGAGCGGGTCGTCGGTGGCCGCCGCCACGGGCGCGTAGTCTAGCGGTTATGACGTCACCCTGACACGGTGAAGGTCGCCAGTTCGAATCTGGCCGCGCCCATCTCCGACCCCGATTCGCGGGGGTTCTCGGCCCTTCCTCGCCCGGTCCCCCGCGGTGGGGAATGTAGCCGCAACACCGCTTGCGAACCCCGGCCCGTGCTCGCGGTCCACTCCCTCTCGCCGGCTACGGGCGCCACACCGGACCGGAGTAGCCGCTCGGGAACCGTTCCGCCGGCCCGCCGCCTCCGAAAGGGTCCGGGCGGGGGGTCGGGGGGACGTGGTCCTTCTCGGAGAGATAGGCGTCGATCGCCTCGGCCGCGCGCGTGCCGGCGGCCATCGCGTGCACCACCGACCGACCGCCCGAGGCGAAGATCCCCTCCACCGCCGTACGGCCGTCGGGGTGGATCCCTTCCGGCCACCCTTTGGACCCGACCGTGAGCCCGAGGTCGGGCTGGAACCCGGTGAGGTCGGCGGTCTGACCGATCGCGAGGATCACGGTATCGCAGGGGATCACCTCGGGCGGCGCCGCGGTGGGGACGACCGCTCGCCGACCGGATCGGTCGGGCGCGGCGAGCTGCATCGATTGGAACTGAACTCCTTCCACGTGCTCGGTCCCCAGGATGCGCACGGGCGAGAGCAACCAACGGAACTCGATACCCTCTGGATCGGCTTCCCGGAGCTCCTCCTCTCCCGCCGGTGCCTCTTCCCGGGTCCGTCGATAGACCATCGCCACGCGCGCCCCCGGGGCGAGCCGCACGGCCGAGCGGACCGAGTCGATGGCCACGTCGCCCCCGCCCACGACCAAGACGGTCTTTCCCAGCTTCGGTGGGCGCCCTCGATTCACGTCGAAGAGCAGGTCGAGCGCGTAGTGGACCCCTTCCAGGCCCTCGCCCGGGAGACCCGGGGAGGTCGCCTTCGAAGCGCCGATGGCGATGTACACGGCGTCGTACCCCTCCCGGAGGAGGGCCTCGGGGGCGAAGTCGACCCCGCCCGCCCGCTCCGTGACGACGCTCAGGTCGAAGTTCTGGAACCGTTCCAGGTCGCGGGAGAGCTCGCTGCTCGGGAGGCGGTATTTCGGGATCGCGTCGACCTGTCCACCGACCGCGGCCTGCTTCTCGAACAGCGTGACGGAGTAGCCGCGGAGGCACAGCTCCCAGGCGGCCATCAGGCCCGCGGGGCCCGCTCCGATCACCCCGACTCTGCGGGGTCGGTGCGCGCGCGGGACGTACGGGGCGCTCGAGTCTCCGAGCTCGAGAGCGGCCCGTTTGAGCTGGCGGATCGCGACCGGCGTGCCGCGGCCCCGCATGATGCAGGAGTCCTCGCAGAAGTGGTAGCAGACCTTGCAGAGGGTCAGGGCCAGGGGGTTCGCGGCGAGGACGACCCGCGCGGCGTCATCGAAGCGCCCCGCCGCGATGAGGCCTACGTACCCCCGGCAGTCCTGAGCGATCGGGCAGGCCTCGACGCAGAACGGCAGCGCGCACTGCAGGCACCGACTCGCCTCCCGGATGGCCATCTGGCGGGAGTACGGATGGAGGACCTCGTCGAACCCGTGCTGTCGCATCTCGGGGGGCTCCTCGGGGATGGGAGTGCGGGAGTAACGACGGTCGGAGTAGCGCATCGCGGACCTCGGACGGTGTGGGGTTTCCGACGCGATATGAACGTTCCGTCAATTCCTCTCGAGCAGACCGCCTCTCCGGACGGATCCGGGCGGTGGTCTCGCGAAGATGGTCCGGAAACCCTCGCACCCTCCGGCGAGAAGGGCCACGGCGCGGCCCGGGGCTACCGATTTACGAGGAACCCCTCTCCGGTCGGCCGCACCGATGAGCGACGAGTGGGTGGAGTGGCACCGGCAGTACGGGTCCAGCGGGATGCTGGCCGGGCGCCTGCGCGAGGTCCAGACCCGCATCCGCGCCGCGCTGACCGAACGGCCTCCGGGCCCCGTCCGGGTGATCAGCATGTGCGCGGGCGACGGGCGCGACCTCCTCGGGGCCCTCGTGGACCACCCCCGCCGGGGCGACGTGCGCGCCCGCCTCGTGGAGCTGACGCCGGAGCTGGTCGCCCTCGGGCGGCGGGAAGCGGAGCGGCAGGGACTTGCGGGAGTGAAGTTCGTCGAGGGGGACGCGTCGGTCGAGCGAGCCTACGCCGGTGCGGTCCCGGCGGACCTGGTCTTGGTCTGCGGAGTGTTCGGCAACATCCGGGACGAGGACGTCCAGGGGACGGTCCGCCATCTTCCAGAGCTGTGCGCCCCGGACGCCACGGTGATCTGGACCCGGGGGAGGTTCGAGCCGGACCTCACCCCGACGATCCGCACGTGGTTTCGCGACTCCGGCTTCTCGGAGGTCTCGTTCGTGACCATCCGGGGGACGACCGCCTCGGTCGGCGTGAATCGATTGGCCATCGCCCCGCGGCGGCTCCGCCCCAGCGTGCGCCTGTTCACCTTCCTCCCCGTGGAGGAGCGGCCGTCGACCCGGTCGAAGGAGCGCTCAGCCGGGGCGGGGCGGCCACGTCCCGCGGGTCTCGACGGTGGTGAGGAACTCGAGAACGACGGCCTCGAACTCCGCTCGGGCCGATAGGCTCGGCGTGTGGTCCCCGTCCGGGAGCAGGTGGAACCGGGCGCTCGGCGCCTCCTGAGCGAACCGCCCCATCATCATCGTGAGCGCCGGTTCGTCGTGGGCCCCGGCGATCGAGAGGATCGGGGTGTCCCCCTGACGCAGACGCGCCTGCACCGGGTACGACGGGGGGCGCCCGGGCGGCGTCGTGCTCGTCATGAACGTGACGAACTGCTCGTAGTTCTCCGCGGTGATCCCTCGCAGGCGGTCCCGCTCGGGGCCGGGAACCTGGGGAGCCCAGATGTCGAGGATGACTTCGACCGCCTCGGGTTTGCGACCGGCCTTCACGAGGTCGAGGAGACGCTGCTCCTGGTCCATCGAGTCCATGAACCGCGCCTGCTCCTCCGGAGTGGGGTCGAGGTCGTGCGGGCCGCCCGCGACGAGGATCAGCCCCCGGGTGCGGTCCGGAAATCCGGCCGCGAACTCCGCCGCGATGCGGGCGCCGTTCGAGTTCCCGAGCACGAACGCCTGACGCACGTCGAGGTGGTTCAGGAGGGCCGTGAGGTCCTCGCCGTCGGAGACCTCGGTGCGGTCGCCGGCCGACCGGCCCCATCCCCGCACGTCGTACCGCACCACGGTGTGGGTCCGGGCGAAGGAGTCCATCTGCGGGTCCCACTCCCGACAATCGAGGAACGCGGAGTGGATCAGGACCAGCGCGGGCCCGGTCCCGGCGCGTTCGAAGTAGAGCTGGCCACCGGGGACCGGCGCGAAGCCTCGGGACTCGATCTCGGGCATCGGCCCGGCAGCGGAGGCGGCCACATAACCCCGCGGCCCGGCACGCGTCACTTCGACGGACGGGGTCGCCCCTCACCGCCCGGGGGTGTGGGCGTGCGTCGGAGCACCAGGAAGAGGATGACCACGACCACCCCGAGGACCGCTCCGAAGGCGATGCCGGCCCCATCGAGGCCGATCTGGTCGAGCGCGACCGCCACCCCGATGGTCGGAACCGCGAGCGCCAGGTACCCGGCCAGGTAGAACGCCGAGAGGATCTCCGAGCGGATGGCGGCGGGGGAGATCCGGTCGATCAGCGTGACGCTGCCCATGTAGGCAAACCCGACTCCCGTCCCGACCACCGTGGCGCCCGCCACCAGGAGCGGGACCGAGCCCAGCGGGAGAGAGAGCACGAAGACGGCGATCCCGAGGACGAGCACGGGGAGCCCGATCAGGAGCGCCCGTCGGTCCCGGACCTCTCCCAACCCGAGCTGGACGAGCGCCGCCATCCCGAACATCACGGAGACGAACCCGGCGGCCTCGGCGTAGTTCTCGACGTGCAGACCG
Source organism: Thermoplasmata archaeon (assembly GCA_035501555.1). Lineage (GTDB taxonomy): Archaea > Thermoplasmatota > Thermoplasmata > Lutacidiplasmatales > UBA184 > Lutacidiplasma. Next base: position 158,810 of record DATJWA010000022.1, read on the forward strand.
ACCCGAAGGAACGACGGCGCGAGCGCGCCGAAGAGCCCGTAGATCGAGTAGCAGGCGGCCAGCGCACCCGCCGACACCCAGAAGGAGACCCGCTCGTCCGGAGGGATGCGGATCCGGCGAACGCTCAGGCCCCGTCGGCGGTCGGGGGTGGCCACCGTCTCGGGGGTCGACGCGACGACCAGGGCCCCCAGGATCCCCGCCGCGATGAGCACGAAGAAGACCAGGTGCGTAGGGTCGGGGCCGTACTCCACCCACACTCCGCTGAGCAGCACCCCGCTCGCGACCCCGCCGAAGTTCGCGGCGACCGCGACCCGGGCCACGTGGTGCTGGTCCCCTCTCGGCTCGAGACCGGCCATGGCGGCGGTGGCCGTGCTCGTGGTCGCCCCGACGGCGAGCCCCGAGACCACCCGGGCGAGCCCGAGGAGCAGGACACCCGAAGAGAGGAGGAAGACCACCCCGCTGAGGGCCGTGAGGGCCATCCCCGCGTAGAGGACGGGCTTGCGACCCCACGCGTCCGAGAGGGGGGCGACCACGAACATCGTGAGGAACACCCCGGCGGTGTAGGCTCCGAAGACGACCCCGAGGACGGCCGCGGAGAAGTGGAACTCCTGCTCGTAGATCGAGTAGATCGGGGTCGGCAGCCCCGCACCGAACGCTGTCACGGAGAGCGCCAAGGCGACCCATCGGAACGGCCAACGACTGCCCCCGGTCAGCCGACGAGCGGAGCGGGCGGCGGTGTCGGACGCAGACGCTTCGGCCGGCAGCGCGACCTGAGGAGCATTCACCTGGCTCCCTCCCGAGCGGCCGCCACGGGACTCGAATACTTAGCGCCGCATCGAGCTCAAAACGAGAATCGACGGACCGCCGGCAAGGCCACGGCCAGCACGACGGCCGCTCCCAGGACACCGGCGACGATCTCGGCGACCGCGAGGCCGGAGAGGCGGCTCGCCAGGAACCCGAGGACGACCGCCCCGACGGCGCCGGAGACACCGGGGAAGGTGTACAGGTTGCTCGTGACCCGGGCGAGCCGGTCCCGGGGGATGAACCCCCACTCGAACGTCACCTTCCCGGACGAGTAGGCCCCCAGAGCCCCGCCGGCCAGCACCCAGACGGCGGCCGTCCCCACGAGCGACGGGGGTGCGTGCCCCACGAGCGCCAGCGCGACCGCGCCTCCCAAGAGGCCGCCGACGAGGACCAGACCGACCCGCCTTCGGGGGTTGAAGTAGCCGAGCGTCAGGTCGACGGCGACGCCCCCGATCACGAAGGATGTGAACAGGATCCCGTAGGCGAGACCCGGGTCCGGGAACGACCGGTCCGCGAAGACCGTCACGAGCACCGGGGGAGCGGTCGAGAAGAACCCCACGACCGCGTCGAGCACCCCGAGCTGGAGCAGCGGTCGACCCTCCGCCGACGTCAGGTACGCCCAGCCTTCCCGGAATCCGCCGAGGTAGCTTCGCTCTTCGGACCGGGGTCCTCGCAGCGGGACGACCGAGGCGAGACCCACGGCCGCGAGCAGCAGCCCCGCATACAGGTAGCCGCTGGTCGCGGGGCCGGCGAGCAGGATGAACCCGGCGCCGGCCGCGTACCCCCCGATGGTCGCACCCCCGCCGAAGGCGCTCGAGATCCCTCCCGCCGCGAACAGCTCGTCCTTCGTCAGGAGGAGCCGGGGCGCCACCTGGAAGACCGCCCACTCGAAGTCCCAGACGACCGCCAGGACCCCGACGAGCCCGAGGAGGAGCGGAAGTTGAAGCTCTCCCCGGGCCGCCGCGACCGCCAGAATCACCGCCGCCACCGCCTGGACCGGGAACCCCACGACCAGGATCGTCCGCTTGTCGGCGATCCGGTCGACGAGCGGTGCGACGAGGAACGTGAGCGCGTAGACCCCGAGCTCCACGAAGAGCACGAGGCCGACCACGAGCAACGAGCCCGAGTTTTCGAACGCGAGCCACGGGATCGAGACCGCGTAGACGGAGTAGCCGGTCGTCGCCGTGATCACCGACGCCTCGAAGAGTAGGTACCGGCGGTTCGCGAGCACCGACCTAAAGCCGGGGCGCGGGTGGCCCGGCCGCGACTCGACCTCCGCCCCGGGCACGGGACCCGGTGGGAGCACGGCGCCCGGTGGAGAGCCTACCGCCTCCGTCTCCCCCCGCTCGTCCATCCCGGGGCCCACAGTCCACTTCCGGTACTTGCGCACGACTCCCCACCCGCGCGGGCCCCCTCGCTAATATGGGGTCCCTCGGTGAACGGCCCGGCATGGCCGACCCGGGGCGGACACCGTCGGCCGGGAACCTCACCGGTCCGCGCCCGGTGGGACGCTACCTGCGCTTCTCCGCGGCGTGGGTGGTCGGCGCCGCGCCGGCGTTCGCGGTGCTCGCGGCCCTCTGGCTCTACCCCTCGGAGTTCAACGGTACGTCCGAGGTGGCGCTGGGGGCCTTCGCGCTCATGTTCCCGATCGCCGTGCGGGAGCTGCGGGTCGAGCGGCGCACCGAGTTCGTCGACTTCCTGCTCGTCGCGGGCATCGTGTTCGCCGTCATCTCAATACTGACGGGGGCCGCCAACGGCCTGACCGACCAGTCGTACTCCACGCCGCGCTTCGTCGGCCTGCTTCTCCAGCGCCAGGACCCGTACGTTGTCCCGCTCTCCTTCCAGTACCAGCAGTACGGCCAGGCGTTCTCCTTCCACTCGGTCTACTCCTTCCTCCCGCTCCTCCTGTTCCTCCAGGTCCCGGGCCTGAACTACAAGTGGTTCGCGCTCGCCGCCTGGGCCGGGATGGTCCTGGTCGCACGTCGCCGGTTCGACACCGGCGTCATGCTCGCCCAACCGTACGTAGCGATCCTGGCCGCGAACGGCTACAACGACCTGGTCGTGCTGCTCCTGCTGACCATCGGGTTCGTCGGATGGGAGGGCCGTCGGCAGAAGTGGGCCGAGTGGCTCGCTCTCGGTTGCCTCCAGCTCGCCAACGTCTTCGTGGTCGCCTACCACCTCGTTCGGCGGGACTGGCGCAACGTCGCCCTCACCCTCGTCATCAGCGGGGCGTTCCTGCTGCCGTTCGTTCTCTGGAGTGGCCCGGGGATCCTCTGTCCTGCCGTCACGGGCGACCGCCTCGCCGCCTGCCAGAGCGGCTCGGGCTTCGCGCTCCACCTGGACGATTCCGTCTGGCTCGTCTGGGGGGTCGCAGTGTTCTACGGTCCCCTGCTCGGGGCGCTGCGCCGTCGCGCCTCGAGCGGCTGGTCCGCGCGTCAGCTCGCCCGATTCCGCCTCTCCTTCGAGGAAGCGCTCCGCCTGCCTGCTTTCCTGGTCGTCGGGGTGTCGGGGGTCTTCGTCAACCTCTGCGTCTTCACGGTCCTCGGCCTTCGCCTCCCGCCGAGCCCGGAGGAGGTCTACCTCGCGAGCGCCGGGGCGTTTGCGGTGGCGCTCTGCTGGAACTTCACCTGGAACCGCGCGTGGGCGTTCGCGGGGCGCGGGGGGCACTCGACCCTCTACCACTTCGGGCTCTACGGGATGATCCAGCTCGGCGCCCTCGCGGTCAACCTCGTCGTCCTCGCCGTGGCGGTCCGGCTCGGGGCGTCCAACCTGGACGGGCAGCTCGCGGGGATCGTCGTGGCGAGCCTCCTGGGCTACGGCCTGAACCTGCGGTGGAACTTCCGGACGGCCGTCGCACGCTCTCCGACGGGATGAGCCGCTCGCGCGGTGGCCGCCCGCTCGCGGGGGCGCGGAGCCCGACCCCTAGTCCATCTTCTTGAGCGCCGTCACCAGCTTGCCGACCGCCGCCTGGGCGTCGCCGTAGAGCATGTGGCAGTTGTCCTTGTAGAACAGGTCGTTCTCGATGCCGGCGAACCCCTTGCCCTGCCCGCGCTTGATGACGATCACGTTGTGCGCGTTCTCCACATCGAGGATCGGCATCCCCTGCAGCGGGCTGCCGGCCCGGTGGGCCGCGGGGTTGACGACGTCGTTCGCGCCGATGACCAACACCACGTCGACGTTCGGGAACTCGGGGTTGATCTCGTCCCGGTCGAACAGCTTGTCGTAGGAGATCCCGGCCTCGGCGAGGAGGACGTTCATGTGGCCGGGCATCCGTCCGGCGACCGGGTGGATGGCGAACTTGACCGTGACCCCCTTCGCCTCGAGGAGGTCGGCGAGCTCCTTGACCTTCTGCTGGGCTTGGGCGACCGCCATCCCGTACCCCGGGGCGATCACGACCGTGTTCGCGTAGGCGAGCATCGCCGCGACGTCGTCGGCCTCGATCGGCTTCATCGAGCCCTGGATGGTCGTTCCCGTCTCCTCGGTCGCGCCGAACGCCCCGAACAGGACGTTCCCGACGCTCCGGTTCATCGCCTTCGCCATCAGGAGGGTGAGCAGCGAACCCGCGGCTCCGACCAGGGTTCCCGCGATGACCATCGCGTAGCCCGCGTCGCCGAGCGGGCCGCTCACGAGGGCGAACCCGTCCAGCGCGACCGCGATTCCGGTGAGGGCGTTGAAGAGGCTGATGACGACCGGCATGTCGGCTCCGCCGATCGGAAGCGCCAGAAGGAACCCGAAGAGGAGCATCAGGAGGAAGAACGGCAGGAGCCAGATCGTCTGGGTCATCCAGACGGCGTAGGTCCCGAGCGCGACGCCGACGACGAGGACCGCGATGTTGGTCGGTTGCTGCGCCGGGTAGACGATCGGCTTGGAGCGCAACCAGCCCTGGAGCTTCAGGAAGGCGATCATGCTCCCGGCGATGGACGTGGCCCCGATGATCGCCCCCGCGAGCGAGAGGCCGGAGACGGAGGTGTTGGAGAGGTTGCCGAGCAGCTCGACCGCGGCGATCGCCGCCGCCGACCCGCCCCCCATGCCGTTGAAGATCGCGACCATCTGCGGCATCGCGGTCATCTGGACCACGCGGGCCCAGTACCAGCCGGCGAGGCTCCCGATGATCACGCCGATCGCGATCAGGGCGAAGTTCGACTCGCGCAGGCCGGGGATCACGAACGTGACCGCGACCGCGATCAGCATCGCGACCCCGGCCTGGACGATCCCGCGACGGGCGGTGGCCGGCGAGCTCATCGCCCGCAGGCCGAGGATGAAGACGATGACGGCGAGAACGTAGACCGCGTCGACCAGCGGCTCCTGCCAGGCGATCATGGGCCGCCCCGCTTCTTCGAGCGGTCGAACATGGCGAGGATCCGCTCGGTGACGACGTAGCCGCCGGTGACGTTCATCGCGCCCATGATCACCGCGACGACCCCGATCGCCTGCTCGAGCGGGGTCGTGCTGAACCCGAGCGCGACGATCGCGCCGACGAGCACGATCCCGTGGATGAAATTCGACCCCGACATCAGCGGGGTGTGGAGGAGGACCGGGACGCGGCTGATGACCTCGTAGCCGACGAACGCCGCGAGGATGCCGATGAACAGCGCGGTCCAGAGGTCGGCGGCCATCGCCCTACTTCCCTCCCGCGATCGCGTCCCGCGTCGGGGCGTGCGTGACGGTTCCGTTCGAGGTCAGCAGGCTCGCCGCGAGGATCTCGTCCTTGAACTCGGTGACGAGCGTCCCGTCCGGAGCGAGGAGGAGCTTGAGGAACGCCTCGAGGTTCTTCGCGTACATCTGGCTCGCCGAGAGCGGGAGCTGGCTCGGAAGGTTGAGCGGCCCCGCGATGGTCACGCCGTGCACCTCGATTTGCTTGCCCGCCTGGGTGAGCTCGCAGTTCCCCCCGGACTCGGCCGCGAGGTCGACGATGACCGAGCCGGCGTGCATGCGGTCCACCATCTCCTTGCGGATGAGGAGCGGGGCCCGTCGCCCCGGGACGTTGGCGGTCGTGATGACGAGGTCGGCCTCGGCGACCGCCTTCGCCACCATCTCGGCCTCCTGCTTCTTCTCTTCGTCGGTGAGCTCGCGGGCGTAGCCGCCGGTCCCCTCGGCGTTGATCTGGAGCTCGAGGAACTTCGCGCCGAGGCTGCGGACCTGCTCGCCCGCGGCGCGCCGCACGTCGTACGCCTCGACGATCGCTCCCAGGCGGCGGGCGGTCGCGATCGCCATCAGGCCCGCGACCCCGGCCCCGAGGATCAGGACGCGCGCCGGGCGGATCGTCCCGGCGGCCGTCGTCAGCATCGGAAGGAACTTCGGGGTCAGGCTTGAGCCTACGAGGACCGCCTTGTAGCCGGCGACGGTCGCCTGGGAGGAGAGGACGTCCATGCTCTGGGCCCGGGTGATCCGCGGCAGGAGCTCGAGAGCGAAGGAGGTCACCTTCTGGTCGCGCATCTTCGCGACCCGGTCGAGGTTGCGGCCGGGGTTCATGACCGCGACCACGATCGTTCCCGGCTTCATCCCCGCGACCTCCTCGAGCGTCGGCGGCTGGAGCTTCACGACGATCGCGGCGGAGGCAAGGAGGGCGGCGCGGTCCGGCTGGACGAGGGCGCCGGCCTTCACGTACTCCGCGTCCGGATACCCTGCGGCGACACCGGCGCCGCTCTGAAGCGCGACCTCGAACCCTCCCTTCGCGAGCCGGGGGACGACCTCGGGGGTGAGGGCGACCCGGGCCTCCCCCGGGGCGACTTCCGTGAGGACCACGACACGAACTGCCATGGGTAGCGGTCCGGGTCCTACCTGACGAGATTATACGCTTGGTGCTTCGACCTGGACGGTGGCCCCCGGCCCTCGAGGGCGCACGCGATCCCATGGGCGAACGGTTCGACATCGTGGTCGTCGGCGGGGGGATCGTCGGCCTCGCGACCGCGCGCTCCCTCCACCGCCACCACCCGGACGCCTCCGTGGCGCTCGTCGAGAAGGAGCCCGAGGTCGGGGCTCATCAGACCGGCCACAACAGCGGCGTGGTCCACTCGGGGATCTTCTATTCCCCGGGCTCGCTGAAAGCTCGGCTGACCCAAGCGGGGCGGGCGGAGCTTCTCGCCTTCTGCGCGGCCGAACGGATCCCGAGCCAGCCGACGGGCAAGCTCGTGCTGGCCGAGGACGCCGGCCAGGTGCCGGCACTGGATCGTCTCTTGCGGCAGGCGGCCGCCAACGGCGTGCCCGGGGTGACCCGCTTGGACCGGGCCGGGATCGATGCGAGGGCGCCGGGAGCGGCCGGGGTCGCGGCCCTCTGGGTTCCCTCGACCGCGATCGTCGACTATCCGGGCGTGGCGCAGCGACTGCGTCGGCGTCTGGAGGAAGCGGGGGTGCGGGTCCGCTGCGGTGTCGAGGTACTATCCACGGAGTCGCGGCCGGACGGCTGGTACTTGGAGACGAGCGTCGGGGGCCTGGAGGCGAAGTTCGTGGTGAACTGCGCCGGACTCGGCGCCGACCTCCTGGCCCGGCGGATGGGAACGGACCCGACGGTAAGCATCGTCCCGTTCCGGGGCGACTACTACGAGCTCGAGGGGAGTCCCCGACGCGAGGTTCATACCCTCGTCTACCCGGTGCCGGACCCTCGGTTCCCGTTACTCGGGGTCCACCTCACCCCGACCGTCCGAGGGACGCTGCTCGCCGGCCCGAACGCGGCCCTGGCGCTCGACCGTGAAGGGTACCACCGAGGGGCGGTGGACCCACAGGAGCTCCTCCGCCTCGCAGAGTTTCCGGGGCTCTGGGGGATGCTTCGGAGGTACCCGAGCATGGCGGTGCACGAGTGGTTGCGCTCGTGGAGCCGGGAGGAGTTCCTCGCCGGGATCCGGAGGCTCTGGCCGTCGGTCGGTCCCGGCGACCTCGGTGCCCGCACCAGCGGGGTGCGGGCCCAGGCCATCCACCCCGACGGCACCCTCGAGGACGACTTCGTCCTACGCTCGGGACCGAACGCGCTCCACGTCATCAACGCGCCGAGCCCCGCCGCCACCGCGGCCTTCGCCATCGCCGAGCACGTCGTCCGAGCGGCCGGGCTCGCTGGGGCATCCGCCGGCTGATCGTTTCGGGGATACTCTCATCAAGCGGAGGGCGCTCGCGCGGCGGATGCCCTCGAGTGCCCGCCGCCCGGTCGCTCCGCCGTGGCGGGACCGTATCGTCCAGGGCGACGCGCGGGACGTCCTCCGCTCCCTCCCGGCCCGGTCCGTTCACCTCGCCATCACGAGTCCCCCGTACAACGTGAAGATCCCGTACCGCGGCTACGAGGACGACCTGCCGCCCGCGGAGTACCTCCGCTGGCTGAAGGAGGTCTGGCGGGCCCTGCACCGCGTCCTGGTCCCGGGGGGACGGTTCGTGCTCAACGTCGCGCCGACCTCGATCAAGGACTTCCGGCCGATCCACCACGACCTCTCCCGGGACCTGCGCGAGCTCGGCTACATCATGCGGACGGAGATCATTTGGTACAAGCAGACGATGGGCCGCCGCACCGCGTGGGGAAGCTGGCGGAGCCCGTCCAACCCGCACATCATCCCCTCGTGGGAGTACGTCCTCGTCTTCTCCAAGGGCCAGTGGAAGCTCCCCGGGGACCCGTCCGCCGTGGACATCAGCGCGCGGGAGTTCGAGACGTTCTCCGACGGCTTCTGGCACATCCCGCCGGAGCGCAAGCGGCACGGCCATCCCGCGCCGTTCCCCGAGGAGTTGATCGAGCGTCTCGTAAAGTTCTATAGCTACCGGGAGAACGTGGTGCTCGACATGTTCGGCGGGACCGGCACGGTCGCCGCGGTCGCGCGACGCCTAGGCCGGCACTACCTGCACATCGACTCGAGCCCGGAGTACTGTGCTCAGGCTCTCGATCGGGTGCGGCATGCGACCCCCCCGAAGGGTGCCTGGATCCCGCCCCCCACCCTCGCTTCCGACCCTCGGGCCGCGACGCTCGTCCCCCTCCAGTGACCGACGGGGGCGGAGCGACGGTGGTCTCCCCGTCCCCCGAGCCCTCGGGGTCCGTCTCCCCCGCGACGCGGGCCGGGGGGACGGGGAAGCGCGCGGCGAAGATCGCCGTCGTGGTCGCGGCGGACGGGCTCGGGGTCTGGGGCCTCCTCGGCCACCTCCTCGGGACTCTCGGGCTCGGCCTCCTCCTGCTCCTGGTCGCCCTCGGAACCTACCTACTCGCCTACTGGTGGGGACTGATCCACGACCGGGCGTTCCTGCTCACCTGGATCGGCGTCGCCCTCGTCGCGTCCGTGCTCTCCCTCGTCGCGGGACCTCTCAACGGCCTTACCGACGAGCCGTTCGCGATGCCGGTGCTCGCCCAGGCGTGGCCGAACCTCTACGGCTCGACCCTCTCCCTGACGTACGTGCAGTACGGTCGGACGTTCACCGAGTACCCGCTCTACAACGTGTACCTCCCCTTCCTCCCGTACCTCGAGATCCCGTTCGTGAGCTACAAGTGGACCTCGGTCGGCGCGTGGGTCGGCTCGCTCTACCTCCTGCGCCGGCGGGACGAGGCGCTCACCCTCTGGGGAGGGTTCGGGGTCGGGCTGATGGCCGCGAACGGGTTCAACGACTTCGTCCCGTTCCTGTGCCTCACGCTCACGTTCGTGAGCTGGAGCGGGCCGTGGGGGCGGTTGGCCGAGTACGTCGGGCTCGGCCTCAAGCAGTTCGCCAACGTCGTGATCGTCGCGGTGCACCTGTACCGCCGGCGGTGGCGGGACGCGGCGGTCGCAGTCCTCGTGACGGTCGCGATCCTCGCCCCGTTCGCCTACCTCTCCCCGAGCGGGGTCTGGTGCCATGCGGTCCTGATCGAGTCGACCGGCTGCGGAGGGAACCCCGGACCCGTCTTCGGCGTGTCGGTCCTCTCCCACCTCAACTATCCCCTGTGGCTGCTCTTCGTCGCGGCGGTCTTTGGGGCCGGGTTCGTGCGCGCCCTCCGCGCGGCTCCCCCCGGTGGGTGGCGAGGGCGCGCCGGCGAGCTCCTCCGGCGCTACTTCCCGGGCGCAGCCGTGGTAAAGCCCCGGCCCTAGGACCGCGCGGGGAGCCGGTCCCCGAACAGGCGCTGCTCGAGCTCGGTGGTCGCGCGGACGAGGAGCGGCTCCAGGTTGACCGTGTCGGCCCGGTTGTAGCGGACCAGGCGGTCGAGGGACTGCGGGTTCCCGGCCCGGTACTCCCTCCAGAGACGCACCGCGTCCAATCCCCGGATGCCCTCGACCCCGGTACGGTCCCCGACCCCGAGCTGCTCCTCGATCCGCTTCAACCCGCCGGCGAGCCCGAGGCGGTAGAAGACGAACCGCAGGTCGATGTGGACCGGGGGCGCCGAGAGCGCGGGGAACGTCGCTTCGAGGAACGGCACGTCGAACTGGCGGCCGTTGAAGGTGACGAGGACCGGGAACTTGCCGAGGTAGGCCGGGAGCTCCTCGAGGTCCTCGCCGGCGATGAACGTGCGGGTCGCGCCGCCGCCGTGCACGGTCACGACCGTGACCATGCCGGCGTACGGCGACAGGCCGGTCGTCTCGATGTCCAGGTATCCCGTCCGGTCCCGGAACTCGGAGAAGATCCGCCAGTGCTCGGCGTCGGGGAGGCGGCGGCCGAACCACGCCGCGTCCCCCTCCTCAAGGGCCCGCTCGCTGGCCCGCAGCTCCTGACGGATCCGCTCCCGATGGCTCGGGCTGCCGCCCAGCGCGTCGGCCCTTCCGGCGAGGTCCCTCCAGTCGAGCACGCCGTCGCGCCAGAGGGCGAGCTCGGTGACGGGGCCGACGCCCGGGAGGTGCAGGAACGTCGAGCGAAGCACGGGAACTGCGACCGGGACCGGGGCTTAACCGTGCCGGGCGGGCTCGCCGGGTCCGGGTCGGCCGGCGGGTCGGGGGTCGGCCGACTCGACCGGGAGCGGGCCGAGCGGCGCGACCAGCTCCTTGACGGCCGCCCAGAACTTCGGGACCTCCTCGCGCGGAAGCCGCCGGTCGTACAGCGGCATCCGGCACTCCGCCTCGAGGACCTCCGGGTCGTCCGCATCCCAGACGAGGCGGACGACGAACGGCCCGCGCTCCTCCTCGTAGGCGTAGACGCGCTTGCGCGGGTCGGTGGTCACCGGGTTCGGGGCGAGGAGGTCGAGCGGCGGGTTCGGCGGCGGGGGGACGCCCGGGGTGAGCACGAGGAGCGGGGGCCGGGGCGGGAGCGTGAGCCGGATCCAGCCGACCACCGGCCAGTGGGTGCGCGGGACTCCGAGACTGGGCACGCGAGCCGTCCTCCGTCCCGCCGAGGGAGTCGGGGCGCTTAACGCCCGCTCCCGGGGTCGAGCCGGTCGGCCCGGCTCCGGCTTCTCTCGGGAAAAAAGAAACCACACGCGTTCTGTTTAACTGCCAAGCGTCACTAGGTTACGTAGCTGCGGACGTTAGTGGCCGCGGGCTGAGTGGATCGCCCGAGGGCTTTCCACGTACACCCCGGCTCTATCGAACTTGTCTTCTACAAATGTCCTTGAAGGTCTCTCTTTTTCGAGGGGGTTTCGGGCTTAGATGCTTTCAGCCCTTATCCCGTAGCGCGTGGCTGCTCAGCGATGCCTTGCCAGACAACTGATGGACTAGAGGCGCCGATCCCCCGTTCCTCTCGTACTGTGGGGACCTTCTCGTCAGAGACCCAGACACTTCCGCCAAAAAGTAACACACCTGTCTCGCGACGGTGTAAACCCAGCTCACGATCCCTTTTAATGGGCGAACAACCCCACCCTTGGTAGCTGCTGCACCACCAGGATAGGCAGAACCGACATCGAAGTAGCAAGCCTCCAGGTCGATAGGGACTC
>DATJWA010000023.1:0-52723 GCA_035501555.1 Thermoplasmata archaeon
CGCCACGAACCCAAGAGCGAGCAGGAGGGCCCAGAGGGTGAACGCCCCCGGGCCGTAGGTCGGGTCGATTCGAAGGACCGCCCCGCCGAGCGCGAAGAAGATAGCCGAGGCGATGAACAACGGGAGGCTGCGTAGGAACGATGCCGAGACGCGTGGCTCCGAAACTCGTTCGTCCGGACTCTCCATGTCGGACTCCGCCCGAGCCGTAAATGGGTCGACCGACTTCATCAGGATATCGAAGTTGTCGCGAGAGGCGCTGGTTGCGAGCGGACCCCGCCCGACGCTGGACCCTTCCGGAGAGCTCCCTTCCAGCAATACGTATTAATACGTAGGGGGCGCCTAAATCTGCCCACCCTGAGGGTTCCATGGTAGGACCGGTACCTCGAAAGACGATCTACGCGGCGACGGCGATCGCGATCTTGGCGCTGGTTGGTGGTTGGACCATTGCCGCGGGGAGTACGGTGACAAACGGCCCCGCCCAGCACTCGAGCGTGACGGTAACCGCACCCGCTGCCTTCCAAACGGCGATTGTTCAATCCACTCAAATGCTGACCGTCTCGGGAGCTCTCATCGCTACCCTTTCCCCCGCCGGTACGCAGGCCACCGGGAACGGGGGCTTGAACTCGACCGTGGCGCACAATGCTCTGCTCGCCATTTGCGCGACCGAATTCTGTCAAGGGAACTATTCTGCGGTCAATCCCACGTCGGGGCTGACTGTAGGGGACACTGTCCTCCAAGTGATGCTGACGGTCACCCAGCCCCTCACCGGACCCGTGGGCTTTGACGTCCAGGTGGAGATCATCTACGACGTCCTCTCGGCGCCGACCACGAACCTGTTCTCATTCGGCACCGGGTACTTCGACACCCAGACGACGAGTGCGGCCAACCCCGCGTTCTTCGCGGTGGCCCTGTACGTCGACTTCGGAACCGCGGCGACCAACCTCCCGTCGGCGAGCGACATCGCGATCACGATGAACGCCTGCCAGTCGGCGACGGTCTGTCCGTAGACCGCCCCCCGTCATAGGGGCCAACCCCTTCCCAGGTCCCGGGAGGACTTACCTCCCGGGACCGAAACACACCACAGATCGCCGTCCGGTTCGGCTCGCACCCAAACGGGCGCCTAACGGCCCGCGACGAGGAACAACAGCCCGCCGATCAGGACGAAGAGGCTGCCGAGCAGGCCGATGAGCCCGTTCGCGAACCCGAGGAGCAGGATCCCGAGGAGCGCCACCACGACCATGACGACGCCCGCGGCGATCGCCCGGTCCGCCGGGCGCGACGACCCGAGGATCGCGAACATGATGAACACGAGGCCGAGGACCACGAACAGGATGAACCCCCCGAACGCGCCGAGGGCGAGGTACGGGTGGCCGATTGCTAGTGAGTAGGCACCCCGGATGAAGTCGATCAGACCTTCGACCACGATCAAGGCGCCGCCGAGAACCCCGAACAGCAGGCCGAGGCCCCGTCCTCCCGGGTCGCTCGTCTCTCTCCCTCCCGCGTTCCCGAGCGACGGTGCGACATATGCTTTCGCCGCCGCCCGGTCTCCCCAGGGTTAGCCCTAAGGCTCCCGACCGCTACCGCGGGCGATGGCCCCATCGAAGCGCACGCGGGCCGAACGCCAGGAGTTCGACCGCGAGGCCGCCGGCTACGACCGGACCGCCCCCCGGTCGATGCCCGGATACTCCGACTTGCACCGTGCGTTGCTCGGGGGCGTTCCGTACCTCCCCACGAGGGCCTTCGAGGTGCTCGAGCTCGGGGTCGGGACCGGCACGTTCTCGGCGCTCCTGCTCGCGCAGTTCCCTCATGCTCGAGTGCGGGGCATCGACCTCTCCCCGCGCATGATCGCGCGGGCTCGGGCCAAGCTGAGGCCGTACCGAGACCGGGTCGAGCTGCTCGCCGGGGACCTGGCGGAGTTCCCCGACCGGCCGTGCGACGCGGTCGTTTCGGCGCTCGCGATCCATCATCTGACCGACCGCGAAAAGCTCCGCCTCTACCGCCGAGTGTATCGCGTGCTCCGTCCGGGGGGGTACTTCGGGGACGCGGACGACCACCTTCCCGAGGACCCCCTGTTCGACCAGCGGTACGCCCAGATCGCGTCGAGCCTGCCGGGAGCCGGGCGCACCGGTCCCCGCTGGGCGATCCTGCAGGAGGTCTGGCACGAGCACGAGCGGTTCGACCACCCGTCGACCGTCGCGGCGGAGACGGCCGCGCTCGAGCGGGTCGGCTTCGCCCACGTCGGGGTGCCGTGGCGGTTCTTCGGCCAGGCGGTGGTCTGGGCCTACAAGTAATCCCGACCGCTCCCTTCCCGCCCGGCGGTGGGGGATGCTCCGCGAGACGACGTTCCGCATCGGCGGGGCGCTCACGGTCGCCCTCGGGCTGCTCCTGGCGGCCGGCCTCGTGTGGGCGGGCGCGGGACTGGATTTCTTCGGCGGGTACATCGCGGCCGGTCTGGCGGTGGGATTCGGGGCGTTCTTCTTCTGGGTCGGCGGGGCGGAGGGCCGGGAGCGCCGGCGCGCGCTGGTGGAGCTCGAGAACGACCACCTCCGACCCCCCTGACCCTATCCGGGGGTTGGAGCGGAGCTGGAGAGGCCGCCACGACGGAAACCTTTTCTTGAGAGCGCACCGTCCGCCGGTCGTGGCCGGGATGGGGTAGCTTGGCCTATCCTGGGGGACTGTGGATCCCTCGACCCGGGTTCAAAGAGGAGCGGGGTCCACCCCCCTCCCTGAGACTCTCGGTCCCGGCCCTACCGGCGTGCGGTGCGGCGTCGGCTCGGCCGACCCGCGCCGGCCGAAGGCCGGCTCAGCCCGGCCAGGACCTCCGGTAGTTCGGCCAGCGAGTAGCCCGCCCACGCCGCTCCCCACTTCGCAAGGTCCTTGGGGGTCAGGGTCCACCCCGGCAGCCGGGACGCCCGTCCGAGCGGCACCACCCCCGGGACCGACTGGGCCGCCTCCATGTCGAACCGGGAGTCGCCCACGAGGAAGATCGGGCGCTCCGGGAAGCGCCGCCGGTATTCGGCCAGGTGCTCTCGCTTGGTTCCCTCCCCCGAGCCCAGGACCTCCTCGAACCAGAAACGGAGACCCTCCCGCTCCAGGAGCAGGTCGGCCATCTCCGTCTCGGCTCCGGTCGAGACGACCATGGTCCACCGCTCCTGCGCGAGTCGCTTGAGGAGCTTCGGGACCTCGGGGAACGGGTCGGCCTTCGCGTAGGCCTCGGTGACCTTTCGCTGATGGAACGTTCGGGCCGCGCTCGCCCGCTCCGACTCGGGCGCCTTGGGGTAGAGCTGGGACAGCTGGGCCTCGAACGGCATCCCGGTCGTCGCGAGGTAGTGGATCCGGCCCTCGGCCGCCGGAGTGCCGAACGCTTTCTCCAGCACGTCGGCCGCGACGGCGCTGATCAGGCCGATGTCGTCCAGCAGCGTGCCGTCGAGGTCGAAGGCGACCACTCCCCGCTCGACGAGCTTCGGAGGCACGACGGGGCGAGTCTGTTGCACCGGGCGGGAGAGCTCGGCGAACTGGCTGGTGGAGGAGGGGAGCATCGGCAGCTCCCCCTCGTCTCCCGAGCGGGACGGCAGCCCACGCGAGGTCGAGGGGGCCTCCCCCGCGGGTTCGCCGGTCATCGGACCGCCCAGCCCCGCCCGCTCATTAAGCCCACGAGCGGGAACAGCGGCCGACCTAATAGGGGCCAGGCGACGTGGCCCTGCCGGGATTCCGATGCACCCGAGCAAGGCGATCCGGGGGCGCACCACTCGCCTTCTGGAAGGCAAGCACGTGCTCATCGGGGTCTCCGGTTCGATCGCCGCGATCGAGGTCCCGAGGGTCATCCGGGAGCTGGTGCGGCACGGCGCGGAGGTGGACGCGGTCATGAGCCCCGAGTCGCTGCGGATCATCAGTCCGGAGGCCGTGCAGTTCGCGACCGGTCGGCCGCCCATCCTCCAGCTGACCGGCAACGTCGAGCACGTCACTCTCCTCGGCCCCGGGGAGGGCCGGGTCGACCTCCTGCTCCTCGCTCCGGCGACAGCCAACACGCTCTCGAAGGTCGCCCACGGGATCGACGATACCCCCGTCACCTCCTGCGCCTCGGTCGCCCTCGGGGGCGGGGTACCGATCCTGGCCGCGCCGGCGATGCACTCGCACATGATGCAGAACCCGGCGTTGAAGGAGAACCTCGAACGCCTCCGCGGCTGGGGAGTGGGGATCATCTCCGGGGCGTCGGCCGAGGGGGAGGAGAAGGTCGCCTCCCCGGAGGAGGTCGCGGCGGCGGTGCTCCACCGCCTCGCCCAAGGTCCCTGGAAGGGGCGGAAGGTCGTCGTCATCGGGGGGGCCGCCCGCGAGCCGATCGACGAGGTCCGCTCGGTCACCAACGAGAGCTCGGGCGCCTCGGCGGTCGCGCTCGCGAACCAGGCCTACTACCGCGGCGCCGAGGTCGAGCTCTGGCTCGGAGCGGTGCGGGTACCGGCCCCGTCCTGGGTCGCCACCTTCCCCTGGGGGAGCGTCGAGGACCTGCGGGCGCTGGTCCGCCAGCGCCGCCGGGAGCTCCGAGAGGCCGCGGCGGTGCTCGTGCCGGCCGCGCTCTCCGACTTCACCCTGGACAAGAGGTCCGGCAAGATCCCCTCGCGCGAGCACCCGACGCTCACCCTGACCCTCCGCCAGGCGCCGAAGGTGCTGCCGGAGGTCCGTCGGCTGGCCCCCTCCCCGACCCGCCTGGTCGCCTTCAAGCTCGAGAGCGGCCGCTCCCCGGAGGAGATGCAGCAGGAGGGAGAGCGTCTCCGGAGCGAGACGGGGGCGGACTGGGTCGTTGCGAACGACGCCCGAACGATGGGGAGCCCCGACACCGAAGCCCTCGTCCTTCCGCGGGCCGGGATGCGTCACTGGATCCGCGGTCCGAAGGCGGAGTTCGCGGGCAAGCTCCTGGACGACCTGGGGCGGGAGCTCGTGAACCTCTCCGGCCCGGCGTCCCCAGGACCGATCGGAGGACGAAGCCACCGGCGACGCTCGTCCCGCCGCCGCGCGCGCGGCGGCTAGAACGTTCCCGGCCCCCGAGGCCCATCGACGCGCTCGGATCCGGCCGCTAGGGTGTCTCGGTGTCGGCGGCGAGGAGCGCTTCGAGCAGGAGCTCGTGCTTCCGCTCGTCGGCCTCCATGCTCTGCCATAGGATCTTCATGACGCCCCCGAGGTCGGGACCGGGGTCCCCTTCCATGCTTGCCTCCGCCTCGTGCTCCTTCCGGACGAGGTCCTGGACGTCGCCGCGGGTGATCCCGGTCGGGACGCTCGAGGAGATGCCCCGGTCGAGGTAGGCCGCCAGCGACGCGACGATCTCGGCGTGCCGGAGACTGTCGGAGGCGATCTGCCGGAACAGCGCCCGAGTGAGCTCGTCCCTCGACTTCTGCGCGAGCCGCATGCACTCGGCCACCGCGTTCTGTTCTCCGGCGATCCGGTGGCGCAGCCACCGAGGGACCTCCCGACCTACGCCCTTACCGTCCGGGGGGCCGGCACTCTTCTTCGGCAGGCGGTGCCCGGGCCCGAACCGGTGGCTGAGCAGGACCGCGGCCTCGAGGACGACCTTCGGGTCCCCGTGGCCCTCCATCAGCTCCTGCGCCGACCGGCGGGCGACCCGGCGGGCCTCCTCGTTGCCGAGAAAGCGGCCGAGCATCGGTCCGAGACGCTTTCCCGACAGGTACTGGGAGACCGACGAGGGAACGATCCCGAGAAGCCGGGCGGCCTGACGTTCAGGGAGTCCGAACCCCTCGACCAGCTCGCGGGCGACCAGCGCCTGCATCACCTGGACCCAGGCGACCGGCGACGGACCGGATTCCGTCATCCGAACGACCTCCCGTCTCACGCCTCAGATGGCGTTGACCACGAAGCCGAGGACGAAGCCGAGCATCACACCAAGGTAGACGATCTGATTGCGGCGGACCGAGGCCTCGCGCGACTCGAGCGGCCGGAAGGCGACCCGCAGCATCGGGAGGATGACGTAGGCGATCGCCCCGATCGCCAGCGCGTCGAAGATCACGATGAACATGTCGCTGCTCCAGTGGTAGCCGATCGCGCCGCCGATCAGGGTGGGGAGCCCGCCGACGAGGAACAGGCCGACCATCAGCGAGACGTTCCGGTGTTCGGGTGACCCGAGGAAGGGGGAGGCGATGGGGAACCCTTCGCTGATGTTCTGCAGGAAGAAGCCGAGGAACACCACCGCGAGGATCCCGAGGTTACCGGCGGTCCAGTTCACGCCGAAGACTAGCCCCTCGGTCAGGTTCTGCAACCCGATCCCGATCGCGATGATCAGGGCCATCGAGACGACCGCCTGGCCCCCCGGGGTGGGCGCGGAGGCCGCGGCGCGTCGGGAGGGGAGGTTGTCGACGACGTAGAGTCCGAGGAAGGCGGCGATGAACGCCACCGCGAAGGCCACCGCGTAGGTCGAGTTGGCGACGTACCCCGAGGGATAGATGATGACCGCGACGTCCGAGAAGATGTCCGCGAGCAGGAACACGAGGATCCCGATCGCCGCCGCGTTGAGGCCGACCGCCCAGCGGCCCTGGGCGCGCTTGCTGTAGACGATCGGCAGGGAGACGAAGATCGACAGGCCCATCACGCTCGTCAGGGTCATGAAGAGGAGGAAATCGTTCACATCGCACCGGACTTCGATGAGGAAGGCCACGGTATAACTGATTTGTCTGTGAAGCTGCTACAAGCGCCGTTCACTATGTGAACGGTCGACGCGCGTCGCCCCGTCAAGAGCTTGCCGGCGGGCCGGCGGCCGCGCCGGGCGGCCGGCCCCCGGCGGCGTTAAGAGAGCACCGGTCTCCGCCGACCGAGGTATCCATGGTCAAGCTCGCCGAGTGGCGCGGGAAGGAAGTCTTCCGAAAGTACGGAGTCCCGCTCCCGACGGGACGCGTCGCCCGGTCCGCCGAGGAGGCCGAGGCGCTCACCCGCGACGGGAGCGTCCCGCTCCCCTGCGTGGTCAAGGCCCAGGTGCTCGCCGGAGGGCGGGGAAAGGGCGGGGCCGTCAAGTTTGCGAACTCCCCGGCCGAGGCCCGCGCCGCAGCGCAATCGATCCTCGGTCTCGAGTTCAAGGGGGAGCGGGTGAAAGAGGTCCTACTCGAAGAGAAGCTCGCGCTCTCAAAGGAGCTGTACGTCTCGCTGACCCTCGACCGCACCCTCCGCCTGCCCGTATTGATCGCCAGCGCCCGGGGCGGGGTGGAGATCGAGTCGGTCGACGATGCCGAGATCGACCGTCAACCGGTCGACCCGTTCCCGGGCCTGACCGGGTACCAGAAGCGCCGCGCGGCCGAGGTGCTGGGGCTATCAGGGGGACCCGCGAAGTCCCTCGACCGCCTCCTCGACGCCCTCTGGAAGGTGTTCAACAGCGAGGACGCCGAGCTGGTCGAGGTCAACCCGCTCGCGGTCGTCGGCGACGGCCTCGTCGCCCTGGACGCCAAGGTGATCATCGAGGACGACGCGGCCTTCCGGCACCCGGAGTACGCGGAGATCCGCGACGACCGGACGCCGCTCGAAGAGGTCGCGCGCGAGAAGGACATCGCGTTCGTCCAGCTCGACGGTAACATCGGGGTGATCGCGAACGGCGCGGGGCTCACGATGGCGACCTTGGACGTGCTCCAGGAATTCGGGGGTCGGCCGGGGGTCTTCCTGGACCTTGGCGGGACCGACGACCCGAGGAAGGTCACCGAGGCGTTCCTGCTGATGGCCCAAGCGCACCCGAAGGCGGTCTTCCTCAACATCTTTGGCGGGGTCACCCGGTGCGACACGGTCGCCAAGGGGCTCGTAGAGGCGATGCGCCAGGTCCCGTCCGAGGACCGATTCCCGCTCGTCGCCCGGATCCGGGGGAACAACGAGGTCGAAGGCGTGGAGATCCTCCGAGCGGCCGGCATCATTTCGATCCCCTCGCTGAAGGACTCCGCCCAGGCCGTCGTGAACGCCGCCGCCGGAGGTCCGCGATGAGCGTCCTCGTGAGCCGGGAGACGAAGGTCGTCGTCCAGGGGATCACCGGCCACCAGGGGACGGTCCACACGCGGCAGATGAAGGCGTTCGGCACGTCGGTCGTCGCCGGCGTCACCCCCGGGAAAGCCGGGTCGACCGTCGAGGATACTCCCGTGTTCAACTCGGTGCGGGAGGCGGTGGAGCGGACCGGGGCCAACGCCTCGTGCATCTTCGTCCCCGCCCCGTTCGCCAAGGACGCACTCCTCGAGTCGGTCGACGCCGGCATCCGCCTGGCGGTGATCGTCACCGAGCACATCCCCTTCCACGACATGCTGGTGATGTACCACTACGCCCGAAGTCGGGGGGCCCGGATCATCGGGCCGAACTGCCCGGGGATCGCTTCGCCGAGCGGAGCGAAGGTCGGCATCATCCCGAACGTCGTCTTCCGGCCGGGTCGGGTCGGGGTCATCTCGCGGAGCGGGACCCTCACCTACGAGATCGTGAACGGGATCAAGGAGCACGGGCTCGGCCAATCGACCTGCATCGGCCTCGGGGGCGACCCGGTGGTCGGGACGTCGTTCGTGGACGCCCTCCCGCTCTTCGAGAACGACCCGGAGACCGACCTGCTCGTCCTCGTCGGGGAGATCGGGGGAACCGCGGAGGAGGACGCGGCCGAGTACATCCGCCACCACTTCACGAAGCCGGTCGTGGCCTACATCGCCGGCCGCAGCGCCCCCCCGGGCAAGCGCATGGGCCACGCCGGTGCGATCATCACCCGCGGCAAGGGAACCGCCGAGACCAAGGTCGCCGCACTGCAGGCCGCGGGCGCGAAGGTCGCCCGCTTCCCCTACGAGATCCCCGACCTGGTTGCCGAGACGGTCCGCTCGGGAGGCCGCCGGTGAGTCCGGACGGCATCCGCCCGAGGCACGAGGAAGAGGCGGCCGAGCCGTGCATCGTGCCGGGATGCGGCGCCCCCTCGGTCCGTCACCTCGCGCTCGCCGAGGCCCGCAAGGCGTTCGACCGCCTGCCCGACAAGGGTCGGCGGGCCCCGCTCTGCCGCGAGCACTACCGCGAGTGGAAGAAGAGCACGAAGGAAGCTCGGAAGCTGGACCGGCTCGCCTGGTAGGCCGGGCCGGCCGGGAATGGGTTCGGTCCCCGCGGGCGAGCCCGAGGGTCCTCAGCGCTTGCGCATCTTCTGGGCCCGCATGCGTCTGCGCATCCGCTTCTTGCGCCACTTCCAGCGCATGTGCCCGCGCTTCTTCCAGACCCTCGAGGAGCGTTTCATGCCGAGACGCGCGGGGGGAGGGGAGGCGCTTTATTAGGCTATCCTCGGCCGGTCGACCTCGCCGGCGGGCGACCGCGGCCCCGGACGTTATCTAGCGCGCCCAGTTCCCTCGGTCGTGCTGACCGCGGCCGACCTCGAGGTCAACGTGCTCGAGTTCCGGCAGCGCTCCTTCCAGTTCGACCGGATCGCCGAGTGGGACGGGGAGCAGTACGCGGTGTTCTCCCGCACCGAGACCGAGAGCGAGAGCCAGTTCCGGCCGCGTCTCGTCCACCTCCATCTCGTCCTCCCGCTCGGCTGGGTGGTCCTCGACGAAGCGAACGACGAACTGCGGATCGCTCCCGGGGGAGGCGCCCCCCCGCCCCGGCTGATCGAGAGCGTGGTCGAGGTCGGCGCCGAGCCGCCCCAGTTCAGGGAGGCGGGCGTCGAGTGGACGCGGATCGCCCCGGCCCACGACGCCCGGCTGTATGCACCCTCTGACCGCGCAAAGCGGCTGCTGAGCCCGGAAGCCCGGGCGGCCCTCGGGACGTGAGCGGAGGCCGGCGCGCTCAGCTCGACGAGCTGGACGCCGCGAGGAGACGGAACGTCATGGCGGCGAAGACCCCGCCGAGGATCGGCGCGAGCCAGAACAGCCAGTCCTGTTGGATCGCCCACTGACCGCCGGACCAGTAGGCGGCAAGGATCGCCGGGGCGAAGCTCCGGGCGGGGTTGACGGACGCCCCGTCCACCGGAATGGCGACCAGGTTGGTCATCAGCAGCGTCAGGCCGATCCCCAGCGGGGCGAGGTTCTTGGACGAACCCTCCGCCCGCGTGGCGAACAGGATCACGAACACGAGGAAGAAAGTGAAGACCAGCTCGAGGAGGAAGACCGACCCGATCGCGTAGGTGTACGGCGAGCCGTTGCCGGTATACCCCTGCGAGGCGAAGCCGTTGGCGTGGGCCAGCGCGGCCAGGTCGACGCCCGGCACCCCGTTGCCGGCGACGATCCCGATGACGACCGCCATAGCGAGGACGCCGCCGAGGACCTGGGCCACGATGTACGGGACCACGTCCCGGGCGTGGAAGCGGCCCGACACCCAGAAGGCGATCGTCACGGCCGGGTTGAAGTGGGCTCCCGAAATGTCGCCCAGGGCGTAGATCATCCCGATCACTCCCGTGCCCAGCGCGGCGGAAATGAGGAGGACGCGCGCGCTGTCGAACCCCGCGGTCAAGAACGAGGTAAAGACGGCCGCGCCCCCGACCGAGATGACCAGCCCAAACGTCCCCACGAACTCAGCGAGATACCTCTGGCCCGCGGTCCATGCCATGGCGCGGGCGACCGAGCTTCGTGCCCCTTAAGGGTTTGCTCACCCGCCCGGACGGGAGGGGCGAAACTGGACGGTGAACCGAAGTGGCCACGCGAGGAGTCCCGCGGAGCGTGCACGCGAGCGGGAGACCCCGACGGCTTTCCGGCAAGCACAAAATTTATCCCCCCCCGAGCGCAGAATTCACACTCGTTACATGCTGCACAGCGAGTCCTCGACCACCGAGTTCCGCAGGGGGGCAGTGGGTGTCCTCTGCCTCGTCGTGGTGGTGGCCCTCGCCATCTCCGCCTGGTACCTGCCGATCGAACACGTTAGCCCCCTCTCCCGCGCACCCGCCGCACGCTCCCGCGGTGCGCTCTCCGTCGGGAACATACTCCCCGACCTCGCCCGACCGCTGGCCCCGGACGCAGCCTTCACGCTGAGCGTGGCCGGCACCTCCCCCGCGGCCATCGCCCTGAGCTGGACCGACCCCGGGAGTCCCGGTTTTTCCCAGTACGCGGTGCGGGAATCCACCGCCGGCGCCACCGGGCCCTGGACGAGCGTGGGGATCGTGACCGCCTCGGCCTCGGACACGCAGTTCGCGGTGACCAGCCTCTCCCCCGGCGGCACCTACTGGTGGGAGGTCACCGAGACGTACTTCCTCGGCGCGACGGAGACCACGAACGTCGTCTCCCAGCTCCAGCCCGCCGTCGCCTACCTGAACTCGACCGGGGTCCCCACGACCACCGTGACGCTCGACTGGACGAACAACGCCTCCTACGGAGGCCTGCTGTCGTTCTGGAACTACGAGGTCTACGAGAAGGTCAACGGGACACCCCCCAGCGTCGTGAGCACGCTCGACTCCGAGTCCGCACGGAGCGACACTGTCTCGGGACTCAACTCCGGCTCCAACTACAGCTTCTACATCGTGACCGACGACTGCGCCGGGACCTGCGGGGCCGCGAACCTGAGCGCGACCCAGTCCAACACGATCTCGATCGGAACCGGATACCCGCTCGCGGCCTCTGTCTCGGCGACCCGGCCGGCAGTCGACGTCGGCCAGCCGGATGACTTCACCTGCACGGCCACCGGTGGGAAGAGTCCGTACACGTTCGCCTGGGACTTCGGCACCGGAACCTACGTGTCCGGCAACAGCAGCGTGGGAGCCGCGTTCGGCGCTTCGGGCACGCCGACCATCACTTGCAAGGTGACGGACAACGCGAGCGCCGTGGTGCCGGCTTCGACCTCGGTCACGGTCTACCCGGCCGCCGTGATGACCGCCGTGGCCAACCGAACCGCGGCGGATGTCGGCCAGCCCGTGCTCTTCAACTGCACCGTGTCGGGAGGTTCCGCCCCCTACACGATCGGCTGGACCTTCGGGGACGGCGACAGCGCGGTCGTCGGCGTCGTGCCGCATGTCTACCAGTCGGCGGGTTCGATGGTCGCCACCTGCTCGGGGACCGACGGGGAGGGTGTCCAGCTCGCGGGAGCTGTCTCGCTGACCATCTCTCCAAAGCTCGACTCCTCGGCCTCGGTGAACTCCACCGCGGCGGCGCCGGGCACTTCCCTCGCGTTCACCGCCGCCGGGTCGAACGGCTCGGGCGCGTATCCATGGCTCAACTGGACGTTCGGGGACGGTTCGAACGGCGCGGGCCCGGCCGTGGACCACGCCTACTCTTCCATCGGCACGTACACCGCCGTCGTCGCCGTGACCGACTCGAACGGGGAGACCGCTTCTGCGCAGGTGGTCGTGACCGTCACGAACATCTCGGTCACCCTCGAGTCCTCCCCGTCAGCGACCGTGGGCGCCGCGCTCACGTTTACCGCCGTGGGTTCGGGCGGAGCCGGTGGCCCGTACAACTACACCTGGAACCTCGGGGACGGGTCGGTGGCCTACGGCGCCTCGCTCCAGCATGTCTACCATTCCGCGGGTACGTTCACGCCCACCTTGGTCGTTCGCGACCGTCTCGGCGCCACGGACCGCGTGAGTGTCGGCGCGGTCACCGTCAGCCCTGCTGCGCTCCCCCTGGCGGGGGTGTTCCCGTGGGTTCTGCTTCTACTCGCCCTCGTAGTGGGTCTCATCGTCGGGGCGGTCGCCTACCGTCGCCGTCGGGCCGCGGAGACCGCGGGGATGGAGCGGTTGGCCGGTTGGGTTCCACCCACCGCAAGCCACACGGCCAAGGGCATGAAGGTCTGCACGTACTGCAACCATGCGAACCTGCCGATCCGACGGACCTGCAGCGCCTGCGGGAAGCCCCTTCCCCGCTCGCCGGTCGAATAGACCGGGGAAGACGGGTCGCCGCGGCTAGAGGCCGTCGCGGTCCACGACCACGCTGAGGCCGTTCCCCCCGCCCATGCACAAGGCGGCGAGGCCGAGCGACTTGTTGGCCCGCACCAGCTCGTGCACCAGCGTGACCACGATGCGGGCGCCGCTGGCCCCGATCGGGTGACCGAGCGCGATCGCTCCGCCGTGGACGTTCAGCTGCTCGTCGGTGAACCCGAAGGTCCGCTGGACCGCGAGGGAGGCCGACGCGTAGGCCTCGTTGTGCTCGACGCGGTCGAACTCCTCGGGGCGGAGCCCGGTGCGCTCGAGCTGCGCCTGGACCGCCGGGATCGGGCCCTCCATGACGTCGCGCGGGTGAACGCCGCTCTCCCCGATGGAGTGGACCCAGCCGAGGGGCTTCGCCCCTCGTCGCTTCACTTCCGAGGCGCTCGCGAGCAGGAGCGCCGCGCCCCCATCGGACAGCTTGGAGGAGTTGCCCGCGGTCAGGATGCCGTCGGGGGCGAAGGCGGGAGGCAGGCGGGCGAGCTTTTCGAGGGTGGTGTCGGCGCGCGGGCACTCGTCGTGAACGAGAGCCCCGCGGCCGCCGGTCCAGTCCGCCGGCACGTCCACCGTCTCGCTCGCGAAGACCCCGTCGCGGACCGCCGAGGAAGCGCGCAGGTGGCTCCGGAGCCCAAAGGCATCCACCTCGGGCCGGGTGAGCTTGAACTTCCGGGCGACCCTCTCCCCGGTCGCCCCCATCAGCTCGTGCTCCTCGTAGGCGTCGATGAGGGAGTCCCGCTGCATCCCGTCATCGAGCGTGTAGGGACCGGGAAGGTGCTCCCACCGCATCGCGGACGGGAGATAGTACGGCGCCATCGACATCGACTCCATCGCGCCCACGAGGACCCGGTCGTGGAGACCGGCACGGATCATAGCGTACCCGAGGTGGAGCGCCTTCATCCCGGAGCCGCACACCATGTTGATGGTGGCCGCACCGACCTTGTCCGGGATACCGGCCCCGCGGAGGACCTGCCGCGCGGGGTTCTGGCCGGCTCCGCCCTGGATGGCCATTCCGAACAGGACCTCGTCGACCTCGGCCGGGGCGACCGAGGCCCTCTCGAGGGCCGCGGCGGCCGCGAGCGTCCCGAGCCGGACGGCGGGGACCGAGCGCAACGTGCCCCCGTACTTGCCGATGGGGGTACGTGCGGCCGAGAGGATCGCGACGGCGTGCTCGGGTGGTGAGCGCATCGCCGGTCCACCCGACTCGCGATAATGAAGGCTGCGGAGCCGCTCAGTCCTCTTCGACCCGGGGGGCCAGCAGATACCGTCCTTCGCCGCGGCCGGCGCCCATCGAGAACTCGATCTTGAGGGGGTACTCGTTCCCGACGTGGAGGGTCGCCTCCTCGGCGGTGATCGCCTTCACCATCGCCGAGAAGAAGTCGAGCGGGTACATGCTCTTGACCGGCTCCTTGACCTCGAGCTTCGTCAGGGCGTCCTTCGGGAGTCGGAGGTCGAGGCGGTCCGTGTCCCCTTCCGAGTGCATGGTGAACGCCTCGGCGTCGAGGCTGAGCGTCACGTGGTCGGTGAAGCTCTCGCTCCCGCGGATCCCCTGCCGAAGGTCCTCCATCTTGACCGTCACGCTCGCGGGCGGAGTGACGTTCGGCACCTTCGGGTCCGTGATCCCGGCGGGGTCGACGACCGCCATCTGACGGGTCAGGCGACCGACGCTCGCGACCAGGCGCTTGCCGTCGAACTGGAGCTCGAGGATGTCGCCGGGCTTGGAGAGCCGGAGGACCTCCTTCAGCTTGTCGATGTCCACGCCGAGCTCGGTCGTTTCCCCGGTGAACTCCTCGAAGATCGGCTTGTGGAGCTTGAGGACGAGCATGGCGACGTGGGACGGGTCGACGGCCTTCGCCTCGAGCCCATCCTTCGAGACGACCAGCTTGACCTCGGTGACCAAGGTGGAGACGACCTCGACGACCTCGCGGAGGTTTTCCATCTTGATCCGAGCCTTAAACATCTGAACCCTCGGCGTGCCACATCGGTCCCCTCTAAAAAGGTTGCTTCGGGCTCCGGCGGCGGGACCCCCGGCGTAACGCGTTTGGTCCCCAGCCGACTGCCCCGCACGTGACCGAGCTCGCCTACCTCCCCGACCTCCCGTCGGCCTACGTCCGTACCTTCCGTGCGCGGGTGGTGGCCCTGCCGCCGGGGGGCGTCGTGCTCGACCGGACGTACTTCTATCCGGGGGGTGGCGGGCAGCCCCCCGACCGGGGACGTCTGCGGTCCGGCGACGTGGAGTGGGAGGTGGTCGACACGGCGCGCACTGGCCCTACGGTCGTGCACCGTCTCCGTCGCCGGGGGGCGGCCGCCCCGCCGTTGGCACTGGGGAGCGAGGTCGAAGGAGTGATCGACTGGACCCGCCGATACCGCCACATGCGACTGCACACGGGCCAGCATTTCCTGAGCGCGAGGATATTCACCCGGACCGGGCTGCGAACCGCGAAGGCGGTCCTCTCCGGCGTCGGAGCCTCGCTCGACCTGGAGGGGGAGCTTCCCGCCGCCGTGCTGGCCGACCTGGAGGCCGACCTCGCCGGCGCCCTCGACCATCCCCACCCAATCACGATCCGCCACGTCCCGCGGGCGGAGTGGGACGCGACCTCCTTCGCACCGAGGTCCGGGCTCGTCCCCCTCGCCCCTCAGGTCGACCCGGTGCGCGTGGTCGAGATCCAGACCGAGGACGCCTGCCCGTGCGGCGGCACGCACGTGCGGTCGACGCGGGAGATCGGCCGCCTCGTCCTCGCTTCCCCCGTCGCTCAGGTCGGCGGCGGATGCCGCCTCACGTTCACGCTCGAGGACCCCGAGCTGCCCACTCCTCCCGAGTGATACCGTAGGTGTGCACGTCGTGCCAGCGGCCGTGGTGGAACAAGGCGGCCCGTAGGGTCCCCTCGCGCCGGAAGCCCAGCCCCTCCGCGAGCCGACAGGACGGCACGTTGTCCACGTCGCAGCTGATCCCGACCCGCGCGACGGCGGAGGTCCGGTAGACCTCGTCGACAAGGAGGCCCACTGCCTCCTTGCCGTACCCGAGTCCTCGCGATTTCGGGTCCCCGATGAGGTACCAGAGCTCGACGGACTCGAGCACGGGGTGGGAGACGAAGTGGCCGACCACGCCGACCGCCCCCGGGCTGGACAGCGGCTCCACGACGAACCGTGGGGCGAGCGAAGCCGGGTCGGAGGCCGCTTCTCCGAGCGACCGGACGAAGCCCTCGAAGGTGTCGGTGACGTACCGGTCGAACGGGGAGGCCGCCTCGGCGTCGCTGTACCACTCGAAGACCCGACGGAATTCCGCGGGCTCGAGCGGGCGGAGCCGGACCTTCGTGCCCTCGAGGCGGCCCATCGCGCCCTACCGAGGCCCGGTGGAGTTTCGGTTCGCCGCGGAGGGGTTCGGCTCGGACGGCGCGGGCACGGGGACCCCGATCGGCAGGCTCTCGTCCTGCAGGTCGGCGTGCTGGACCTCGATCGCGGCCCGGTGGCCGGCCGCGGTCAGCGAGAGGACGTGCTTCGGCTCGGAGTAGCCGACCACGTACTGGGTCCTCCGGTAGATCAGATGGGACATCTCGAGGAGGCGGACCGCGTTCT
This sequence comes from Thermoplasmata archaeon, assembly GCA_035501555.1. Classification (GTDB taxonomy): domain Archaea; phylum Thermoplasmatota; class Thermoplasmata; order Lutacidiplasmatales; family UBA184; genus Lutacidiplasma. The sequence continues at coordinate 16,406 of DATJWA010000023.1, forward strand.
TGAGGAGCGCCGGGTCCTCGCCCGCGAACTTGCGCGTGATCCCGAACTCGGTCGTCCACTGGTCCGCCTCAAAACGGACCTGGTTGCCGCGGTGCTCCAGGAGGTGCACCAGGAGCTGGCGTTCTAGACGGCCCAACTCCTCCCGTGACATGGTCCCCTCTTCGCTCCGGGAACGTCAGGTGATGGTCGTGATCTCGTAGCTGACGTCCAGCCCTTTCAGTCGTTCGTGCATCGTGGTGACGAGTTGGATGACCTCCGCCATCGCCGCCTTGTCCTTCCATCGGTAGACGAAGTCGTGCATCCCCATCGACTCTTCGAACCCCACATCCCGCATGACCGCGATGACCTTCGTTGGGTCGGCGCCCTCCGAGTGGAAGGTCATCCGCACATACGTCCTCATTCAGCCACCGCCGGCGGGGGAGGGTAGGGTCGTTTAGGCGGCCCTCGGCTTATATATGCTTCCCTAACTCCGGGCGCGCTCCCATGTCGACGGCTTCCCCGCAAGCACCGGTCGTCGTTACCGGTGGCGCGGGGGCGGTCGGCTCGTCGCTCGTGCGCGCCCTGGCGGCCCGGGGCCACGAGGTCCGGGTCATCGACAACCTCTCGAGCGGTCGGCGCGAGCATCTCCCCCGCCTGCCGCGGGTCGTCCTGATCGACGCGGACCTGAGGGAGCCGGAACGGTTCGCCGACCGGTTCCGCGGGGCGGTCGCCGTCTGGCACCTGGCGGCCAACCCGGACATCCGCCTCGGCACCGCCGAGCCTCGGATCGACCTCGAGAACGGGACGATCGCGACGTTCAACGTCCTCGAGGCGGCCCGACGGCACGACGTCCGGTCGGTCGCCTACTCCTCCTCGAGCGTCGTCTACGGCTCGGCGCGGGTCTTCCCGACCCCCGAGGAGTACGGCCCGCTCCTGCCGGAGTCGATGTACGCCGCGGGCAAGCTCGCGGCCGAAGGCCTCGTTTCCGGGTACGCGCACTCCTACGGGTTCCGGACCTACATCTACCGCTTCGCCAACATCATCGGACCGGCGATGACCCACGGGATCTTGCCGGATTTCTTCGCCAAGCTGCGGCGGGACCCGTCTCGGCTCGAGGTCCTGGGCGACGGGAAGCAGGCGAAGAGCTACCTGCGGACGGAGGAGTGCATTGAAGGGATGCTCGTCGGCTTCGACCAGGCCAGCGAGCCCGTGAACCTGTTCAACCTCGGGAACACCGACCGGATCTCGGTGCGCACGATCGCCGAGAAGGTCGTCGCGGCCCACGGCGGCACGGCACGGATCGAGTTCACCGGCGGGAGCCGCGGCTGGGTGGGGGACGTGCCCGCGCAGCTCCTCTCGATCGAGCGGATCGGCCGGCTCGGCTGGACGCCCCGTCTCAACAGCGCCGCGACGATCGACAAGACGATCGCCGAGATGCAGGCCGCCGAGCGCGCCGCGGGTCAGCCGGCCACGCTCCGGTAGACCGAGACGTGGGCCTGAACGATCCGGGGCCAGGAATACCGGTCGAGCGCGGCCGCCCGCGCCGCCTCGCCCATCCGGCGCCGGGCCGCGCCGTCCGCGACCAGCTCCTGGATCCGGGTGCGTGCCGTGCGGTCGAACTCCACCGGGTCCCGATCGGGAAGCACCCAGCCGGTCGCCCCGCTCTCGACGACCCCCTCGAGCGGGGGTCCTCCGATGACCACCAAGCCGGCCGCGAGGCCCATGAGGACCGCCCCGGAGAGCAGTTCCACCTGGCTCGGATGGAGCAGGAAGTCGCTCTCCGCATACAGTCGGCGCAGGTCCGCCTCGCCGACCTCCCCGAGGAGCTCCACCGAGTCGCCCGCGGCCCGGACCCGCGCGGCGTACTCGCGTGACGGGGTTGGCCCGGCGACCCGAAGGTGGACGCCGGTGCCCCGGAGGGCGGCGGCGGCCCAATCCCATCGCTTGAACGGGAGCACGACCCCGACGCCCAAGGCGCTGCGGCCGCTGCGCGCCGACCAGTCCGGCCGGAAGTGCTCCGCGTCCACGCCGACCGGGATCACGGAGAGCGGCAGCGGCGTGCGGGTCGGCACGGCCGCCCGCATCGTACGGGCGAGCGGCTCGGTCAGGGCGATCGTCGCCCGCGCCCGTCGCACCGCGCGGCGTTCGAGCCAGTACCCCCAGCGGTGGGAGAGTCGGTCCCGGTAGTACCAGTGCCGGGAGTGGGAGGTGTAGACGAACGGGAGACCAGCGAGGGCAAGCCGGTTCGCGACCACCGGTGTATGCGCGTGCACGACGTCGTACCGCTCCCGTCGGAGCAGCCTGGGCACCTGGAGGGCGAACGGGATCTCGTCGCGGGTCCGGCCCTGGCGGACCTGGTTGATGACGACCACCTCGTGGCCCGCCCCGGCGAGCGCGACGCGAAGGTCGTCCAAGAACCGCTCGACCCCGCCGTACCCCGAGGGCGGGATCGGCAAGACACCCCCGCCCAGGAGGACGACCCGCACGTCCCCGCACCGACCGCGAGACTAATTAAGCGGGGGGCGCGCTGACCTCCTCGAGCCGGGCTCCTAGGCGGAGGTTCCGGGCAAGCGTTCGGAGGCCCATGGGCACGGTCGGCGTGGAGATCGCGGTCAAGGACGACGAGCGCCTGCTGCTCGCGCTCGACTCCCTCTCGAAGCAGACCCGATTGCCCGACCACGTGCTCGTGGCGGCCTCGCCGAAGACGCCCGAGCGATTGGTCGAAGCGGTGCGGGTGCGCTGGCCGTCGATCCACGTCGAGGTCGTGAGGTTCGAAGGCGGCCCGGTGGATGCACGCACCTCCTCGCTCCCCTACCTCCGGCAGGAGACGACCGTATTCCTGGATTCCGACGAGATCGCCCCGCCCGGGTGGCTCGCCACCATCGTCGCGCCGATCGAGGCCGGACGCGCCGCGTATACCGGAGGCCCGACGCGTCCGCTTCGCGCCGCCGAGAACCCGATCGAGCGGTACTACGAGCTGTTGGAGGCGTCGATCTACGAGGACCTGGTCCCATCCAGCGTCACCTACCTTCCGCTCGGGAACTCCGCCTGGAAGACCCGCCTCCTGCTCGAGTACCGGTTCGACCCCCGGGTGACGGCCGAGGACCACGACCTCGAGACCCGGGTCCAGCGGGCCGGCCACGTAGGTCTGTACCTTCCGGAGGCCTGGGTGTACCACGACAAGAGCAACGAGACGAGCTACGTCCGGTGGGCGCGGAAACGGTACCTCTACCTCTTCCAGATGGCGATGTCGATGATCAAGAACGGTGAGCTGGGCGAGCGGCTCCGGGAGCGGCGGAAACCGGTCCGCCACCCTCTCCGCTACGTGGAGGCGATGATGAAGCCGTTCGCCCTGGCGCACGCGTGGGTCCGCTGGTCGCGCGTCGGGGATGGTCCCCGCGCGCGGCCGCCGGCGTCGACCTGAGGGGCTCGAGCGTCCGTCGGCTCGGCCGGCGCCGCCTCCCCGCTCTCCCCCCTCGAGAAAACCTTAAGCAAGCCCCCGGTTCGGCGGGGCCATGCCACCCGAGGGCGCCAAGCATCACGCCGCGGTCACCCGTGCGGGGGACCTCGTCCGGCTCGACTACGACCTGTGGGCCGAGGTCGGCGGGCGCCGAGAGATCGTCGACACCACGCACCAGGAGGTCGCCCAGGAGGCCAAGGTCCCCGAGTCCCCGGGCCACGTCTGGGGTCCTCGACCGCACTTCATCGGTGGGGACTACTTCCCGAGCGGCGTGGAGAACGCGCTGGTCGGTCTCCCCGTGGGCGAGGAGCTCGAGAAGGAGTTCGCGCCGGCGGATGCGTTCGGCGAGCGGGACCCGAACCTCATCGAGCTGTTCTCCATGCACCAGATCTCTCGTCTCCCCGAGATGCGACGGGAGGATGCCCACCTCGACGTCGGGACCGTGCTCACGATCGAAGGGCGCCGCGGACGCGTCGTGAGCCTCACCCAGGCCCGGGTCCGGGTGGACTTCAACCCGCCGTTCGCGGGCCGCAAGGTCGTGGGGAAGTTCAAGGTCACCGAACCGATCACCGAGCCCGCGGAGCAGGTGCGCGCGATCGTCGAGCTGCAGTACGGCCGGTCGGCGGAGTTCCAGGTCGAGATCAAGGACCACGTCGTCTCGCTCAAGCTGCCCGAACGCTCGAAGTTCGACATCAACTGGCTTGCCGCGAAACCGAGGGTCATCGACCGGATCCGCTCCCAGGTCCATCCGCCCTCGGTCCGCGTGATCGAGGAGTACGTCACCCCCGCGCCCGCGAAGGAGCCCGAGAAGGCCGCCGTTTCCGCGCCTTCCCCGCCGGAGGGCGCGCCGGCTGCCGAGGTGCCGGCCCCGGCGGAGACCAAACACGCGGAGGGCAAGCACCCCAAGCCCGCGGCACGGCACGAGGCCTCCGGCTAGGCCGCCGAGGGTGGCGAGTAGCCCCCCGAGACGGCTCGTACGATGGGGGTATGAATCCCCCCGGTGCTGAGGAGACCCGTGCCCGCCGACGCGCCGCTTCCCTCCGTCTCGCGGGCCTTCGTCGTCATCGTCTTCGCGGTCGCGATCGCGGTGGGCGGGTTGATCATCTACCTGGGCATCAACGGCATCATCGGGGGACCGATCCCGTGACCCGCACCGCGCTCCCGCGTCCGACCCCATGAGCGCGAACGCCCCCGGCTCCGCGCAATCCCCGGGCCGCCCTCTGGCTCCCGAACTTCGGGGAGGGGCCTACACCGGTTGGCTCGTCTCGGGGCTCATCATCCTCGCGGTCCTGGCGGTGGGCGCCGCCCTGTGGTTCATCTACCACCCGTAGCCGGGCGCCGAACGGTCGCACGCCGCGTCATATAGCGGGTCGGATTGTCCGTCTCGTGGCTTCGGAGCTCCGTTCCCTTGCCGATCAACTGAGCCGGGACCTCTCCCTCGACATGCCCCCGGTCCAGGTCTCCTACCTGGAGACGGCCCCGGCCGGGGTTCCCGAACACCCGGGGGGAGTTCCCTCGGTCTGCACGTTCTTCGCCGTCGGAGCGGAGCGACCGTTCTACGCCTCGCTTCCGAAGCACGAGGACTGCGAGATCGGGGCGTTCGTTCTCGGGATCCCCCCGACCGGGGAGGCCGGGCGTCGGCTTATGTCCACCCTCGGCGAGATGCAGCAAGAGGGGTACCTGAACCCCGGGGAGGAGGCCCACGTCCCGCACAACCCGACCCCCCCGAAGTTCGTCGCCTACGGCCCCCTCGGCTCCCTCCCGATGGACCCGACCGGCGTGCTCCTGTTCCTCCGGCCCGCCTCGGCGATGCTCGCCGTCGAGGCCGCCGGCTCGGGAGAGGACGGCGGGCCGGTTCCGATGAACGGGCGTCCGATGTGCGCCATCATGCCCATCATGAATCAGGGAGCGCCGGTCGCGCTCTCGCTCGGGTGCGTGGGCTCGCGCATCTACACCGACCTCGGGACCGACCGGATGGTCCTCGGGATTCGCGGCGACCACCTGGCTCGCTTCGTCGAGAAGCTCGGGCGGATCGTGCGGGCGAACGCCTCGGTCGGGGCTGCGGATGCCGCGCGGAAGGAGGCCTCCCCGAACCCCCACCGCCCTCGCGCCGCCTAGCCGATTTCCGAACCCTTAAGGGTCCGTCCGGATTGGACGGAGCGTGGACCCCCGCGAGAAGGAGCTCCTCACCGGGATGGGGAACTGTTACGCGGCGTGCGGGGAAGGTTTCGAGCGCACCGTCGAGATGGTCGCCGACAGCCGGAACCGGACCCCCGAGGACGTGAAGCAAACCCTCGCACGGATCCGCGAGACGTACGGGAACGACGCAGAGTACCGGCAGCTGCGCGCCCGGCTCCCCGCGTCGTTTCCCTTCTAGGGGGGTCGCGCGTGACGAGCTGTCCGGCGTGCCTCCGCCCGCTCGGCCAGGGAGACCTACCGGCGCTCGCAAGCCACCTCGTGGAAGAGGCCGAGGGGAGCGACCCGGCGCACGTTCGCTGGCTCAACCAGAACCTCACGCGGAACAAGGTCCCGGCCAGCGAGCTCGTCCCCGGGCTCGAGCGGGTCTACGACCTCCGCGGGGGCACGCTCAAGGAGTGGATCAAGGCCCGCTTCATCTCCAAGTTCTTCGGCCCCGTACCCCACCCGTTCGTCACGGCGCTCCAGCACCCCTCCCGGGCGACCCTGCTCGGGTACGTGGTCGAGCACCAGCACTTCCTCCGCCAGTGGGTGCGCTCGTGCGCGTTCATCATGGCGCGGACCGACCAGCCGAAGGTCGTCCTCTACGAGCTCGACAACCTGAACACGGAGTACGGAGGGTACGGACCCGAGCGAATGGCCCATTACGAGCTCCTCCTGCGGATGGGGGAGAGCCTGGGAGTGGACCGGAGCCGGGTCCTCACGACGCCCGCGTTGCCGTCCACGCGGGAGGGGATCGAGGGATGGAACGAGATCGCCACGCGGCAGCACTGGGTCGCCGCGCTCGCGGCGATGCACTCGCTCGAGCTGATCGCCAACCGCGACCTCGTGCAGGAGGGGGCGACCGTCCACTACTTCGACCCGAGCATCCTCGGCGGAGGCGAGATCACCGAGGCGTCCAAGAACTTCCTGCGCGAGGGGTACGAGGCCGACGTTGCGCACTCGGACGAGGCGCTCGACCTGGTGAACGAGTTCGGAAGCCGACCGGACGTGAGCGAGGAGGTCCAGTCGACCTTCCTCCGTTCGATCGACCTGTTCGACGACTACCTGCTCGCGCGCCTTCAGAGGGCGGCCGACTTTGAAGCGTAACTACACGGGGTGCGCGATCTGCGACTCGACGTGGGGGAACGTCTGGGCGGACGTGGAGGGCGAACGCATGTTCTTCTGCTGCGAGGTCTGCGTCACCCAGTTCCGCCGCCTGGTCGACCGCGTCAAGCAGGAGACCGGCTGGTCGACCATCGACTCCCTCGACATCGCCGGCGACCGGCGGGGACGCTCGTGCACCGCCTCGTCGGGTAGCCAGAGCTTCCGGTTCTTCATCGCTTTCACTCCCCAGGGGGAAGTCCGCGCCTTCGAGAAGCTCGCGGCCTAGCGGTCCGGCGCCCGACGTGGAGATCCCGGTGCCTAGGCTGACGAGGATCCTCGTCTGGGAAATCGAGGCTCGAGAGACAGTGATGGCCCCCTCTCGGGATCCCGCATCGGTTGCAACCCCCCGGGGAGTGAGTGCGGGGTTCACCGCCGGCGGAAAGGACCCTCCCGGCACGCGACCTACGGTCGATTCGACGGCACCGCCGGCCGGCGTCCCTTCGGGACATAGTCGAAGAACCTCTCGGTGACCCCGTCGGCGGTCCACTCCGACCGGAGCCGGGTCCGCTTCTCCGCCCGGCGGAGCTCCGTGAGCAGCTCCCGGTTGAGGTCGCGTGCGCTCCCGGCTCCCAGGTCCGCGGCTACCTCGAATCCGTCGGGGGTCGGGCGAACCGTGCCACCCCCTCCGAGCCACCGGACCAGGACGGGCTCGATGGCTGCCGGATTATCGCTGCTGACCCGGGCCGAGAGGTGGGTTGGGGCGGTCCCCATACAGCTTCTCCCGACGGTTGGAACGCCGAGCTGGTCATCGCGCTATCGGTCGCCTCCGGGGGGTCGAAGGAGGGTGTTGGGCCGGCCCGGCCCCCCCGTCGGTGGGAGCTCTCGCGCCCGGTCCCCTAGGAGGTAACGGGGTGGCCCGGGAATGTGGTCGGTTGGTGCGAGCCGGTTAGCGTCGAAGAGAAGGCTCCCTTCTCCCCCACGACCGCGGCCCTTCCGGGCTCCTCGGGGATCTGCAGAGGCTCGCTGACCAGTTCCCGGACGAACCACTCCATCTTCTCGTGGGCAAGGACGAGCCGGGCGAAGATGTCGGCGCTCCCCGGGTCCGCGTCGTGCTCCGCGGCCTTGAACCCCTCGTGCAAGCCGTCGATGATCACGTGGTGGGCGGCGAGGAGGCGCTCCAGCATCTCGCGGGTCGTGCCCGGGAGCCCGGTCTCGCGAGGAAGCGTGGAGGCACGGTGCACGCTCTCGAGGGTGTAGGCGGCGGCACTGCCGAGCATGCGCTGACGTTCGGCCAGGGTATCGATCATCTCGAACACCGTCGCGGCGTGCTCGTCGAAGAGGAGATGGAGCTCGCGGAACAACGGTCCGGCGACGTTCCAGTGGTAGCCCTTGTACTGCAGGTACAGCTCCACCGCATTCGCCTGTTCTCGCGCCAGATGGGGGATCACCGGGGACGGTCTCACGCGCGGCATACGCTCCTCGAAGGAGGGAGCCCTCGAGCCCATATGGACCCCGCGTCAAGAAAAGTTGACGCGCACCTCCGGCCGGGGCCGGCCGTACCGAGGCACCGCCCGTGGTGGGAGGAGCGGCCGACCGTCGGATGACCTTGACTTCCGATTTATCTAGTCCGGGGGGGCTCGCCGCCCCGGCAGGGCGAGGGATTCGATGAGGCTCTGGGCCGCACTGTACCTGATGATCTGGGTGGTGTTCCTCGAGTTCCTGCTGGCGATGATCCCGCTGGCGCCCGGGATCCAGCTGCCGCTCCATGCGATGCTGGGCCTGGTCATCGTCGGCGTCGCCTACTACAACTTCGCGGGGCTACGGAGCAGTCGGGCGCCGGGCCGACTGAAGCTCATCGCAAAGACGACCCTCTGGCTCGCGTTCCTGATGGTGTTCCTCGGGATTGCCCTCCTCCTCAACGTGGGCTTCTCCTGGAACGTCCCGGTCCTGAACGTCTCGGTCTACCACACGATCCTGTTCTTCCACATCGTGAACGCCTTCGCGATCATCACCCAGTCCGCCTCCGTGGCCACCGCGTACGACATGTGGGAGGAACGCGAATTCGAGAAGGGGACGGAGCCGGGGGACGTCCCGTCCGCTCTGCCCGCTCCGCCCGCCCGAGCTTCCCCATAGGCCCCTCGCGGCACCGACGGAACCGCCCGTCAAGCCGGATTGAGCGGAAACTTATGGCCGAGGCACGCGCTCCGGTCTTGATGTCAGTCGGTTATCCTAGCCCTACCGCGAGCTTGCCCACCACCCGGGCCCGTTCTCCTTCGGGAGGCTCGGCGGAGACCTTCGTCCTGGTCGCGTTGATCCTTCAGGTGATCGGGGCCGTGTTCCTCTTTCTGGGGATCGCCCTCCTCTTTGGCGTCTCGATCTTCCACCCCTACCCCTTCGCCGTCGTGGCGGTCGTGGCCGGGGCCACCATCGCGGTGACCGCCCTGGTCTTCCTCTACGCGGCGTACGAGTTTTCGTACCGGCGGATCCAGCAGGGGGAGTACCAACAGGCGAAGACCCCGACCCTGGTGATCGGGATCCTCTCCCTGTTCCTCGGGATCATCCCCGGCATCTTCTACCTCATCGGCTACATCAAGCTGGACGACGCGATCCGGGAGCAGCAGGGGTACGGGGGCGGGGTAGCCCCGGGCTATGGCCCTGCCTTCTCCCCGACGGCGCAGGCCGCGTGTCTGGGCTGCGGGCGCCTGTACCCGATCGGACAGGTCTCCTTCTGCCCGGCGTGCGGGCGCAAGCTGGGCGGGTAACGGGCGCGGCGCGACCGGACTTATGAGCCGGTGACCGGTCGGGCCCCCGATGGCCCGGCCGCCTCCCGTCGAGCAGACGTTCTACTACGCGGTACCGCCCTCGACGGTGTTCGCCGCGCTCACCGAACCGGCTCAGCTGGCTCGATGGTTCGTGAAGCGGGCCGCTATCTCCCCCCGGAAAGGCTCGGCGTTCCGGCTCACGTGGCACGGGGGGTACTCGATGGCCGGGAAGGTCCAGGGGGCCACACGGCCCCGACGCCTGGTCCTCGCCTGGAACGACCGGTTCGACGACGGGAAGGTCTTCCGGACCGAGGTCCGGTTCGACCTCCGCAAGAAGGGGAAGGGAACCCTGCTGACCGTCACTCACCGAGGGTTCAAGGGCGGGAAGAGGTGGACCGCCCTCTACGGGGGGATCGCGGCCGGGTGGGCCCACTACCTCACGAACCTGAGGTCGGTGCTCGAGCACGGGACGGACCTGCGCTCCGACCTGGACAGGCTCTCCTGAGCGCGGGCCACGCTTCGCGGGACGACCGCGGGGCAGGCCCCGCCCCGGAGCGACGCCGGCGCCCCGGCCGCTCGCCCTAGGCGGGAGGGGGAAGGTGGTGGTGCCGCGAGGTCTTGCGCAGCTCGCGGCGTGCGAACAGGTAGACCCACTCCACCTCAAAGATACCCGGGCAGAGGAGCTCGACCGCGTACCAGAGCGGCACCCGGACCGTGGGAAGGTCGCCGTGTCCGGTCCAGATCGCCTTAGAGATCCGGTGCCGTCCGTCGAGCGCGATCTGGTACCACCCGCGTCCCGCGACGATGATCGGGAACGTGAGGTCGGCGCGGTCCAGGAAGGCCGGAAAGAGCCAGAGGGCGAATCGGATCATCCGCTTGGAGAGCCGCGGGAGGTGGGAGAGCGGCGTGACCTCGACCGGGACCGGATGGGACCCGAGGTACCGGACGGCCAGGAAGACACCGGCGCGGCGGTGCCAGGGAACCGTGGTCGAGTCGGTCACGCTCTTCCCCTCCCATGTCGAGGGCGCTCCTCGGTATTGAGGGCTGCCGCCCTCCGCCTTCAAGACCTCGGAGGGCTTACCGCCCCCGCCGGGAGAAATCGATGCCGAGTGCCAAGAAATCTGCGGGTCGCGCGGAGAGGAAATCCGGTCGCAGAAGCTCGCTCACCGTGCGGGACAACCGGACGGCCCGCGAGTACGAGATCCCCATCGAACGGGGGGCGATCCGGGCGCTCGACTTGCGTCAGGTCAAGGCCTCGGACTCGGATTTCGGTCTCCTCAGCTACGACCCGTCGTTCCAGAACACGGCGGCGTGCCAGAGCTCGATCACCTTCATCGACGGGGAGGCCGGGATCCTTCGGTACCGGGGCTATCCGATCCAGGAGCTCGCCGGGAAGAAGAGCTACCTCGAGGTCGCCTACCTCCTGATCCACGGGCATCTCCCGAGCCCCAACGAGCTCGCCGGCTGGCTCCACAACGTCACCTACCACACGATGGTCCACGAGAACGTCAAGAAGTTCATGGACGGTTTCCACCACGACGCCCACCCGATGGGGATGGTGGTGAGCACACTCGCCGCCCTCTCCACGTTCTACCCGGAGGCCAAGCAGATCCGGGACCCGGAGATCCGCCAGCGACAGATCCACCGCCTGGTCGGGAAGATCCCCACGATCGCGGCGTTCGCCTACCGCCACTCCCTCGGGATGGCCTACATCTACCCGGACAACGAGCTCTCCTACACGGCGAACTTCCTGGCGATGATGTACCGCCCGTCGTGGACGGCCCGGTACGACCCGGACCCGGTGCTCTCCAGGGCCCTCGACACGATGTTCGTCCTGCACGCCGACCACGAGCAGAACTGCAGCACGAGCACGATGCGGACGGTGGGCAGCGCCCTTTCGGATCCCTACGTCTCCTCGGCCGCCGCGGCCGCGGCGTTGTACGGTCCCCTGCACGGAGGGGCGAACGAGCAGGTCGTGCAGATGCTCCAGGAGATCGGCACCAAGGACCGCGTCCCGAGGCTGATCCGCCAGGTGAAGTCCGGCAAGCGGCGCCTGATGGGATTCGGCCACCGGGTCTACAAGAGCTACGACCCTCGCGCCAAGATCATCAAGGAGGCGTCGGACTCGGTGTTCTCCATCACCGGGAAGAACAAGCTGATCGACGTCGCGCTGGCGCTCGAGAAGGTCGCGTTGTCGGACGACTACTTCATCAAACGCCGGCTCTACCCGAACGTCGACTTCTACTCGGGGATGATCTACCAGGCGATGGGCTTCCCGACCGACATCTTCCCCGTCCTGTTCGCGATCCCGCGGATGTCGGGCTGGCTCGCCCACTGGCAGGAGATGCTGCTCGACGAGGAGCAGAAGATCACCCGGCCGCGACAGCTCTACACCGGGCCTCGCGAGCGCCACGTCCCCGAGGCCGGGGGATAGCGCGCGAGGGTGCCGGCGGCGCGAAGGCTCGGGGGAGGACCAGCACGGCCCCTTGCCCCGCCTCCTCGCCACGGGAGCCCGGGCCGGGAGCTAAACCATAGAGCGTCCCGGAAAAAATTCTTGTCGCTCGAACCGCCGGAGCCGCCGGTTCGGGGTAGTAAATTCGACTTGACCTGACGTCTTTCTCTCTCGAGAACACTCGGCGCCCGGGGGGAATTATGGAGGCGACGACCGTAGCGAAAGTGAGCCCGCGCGAGCGCCCGTTGGACTGGACCCTCGTCGAGGCGGCGGGGGAGAACGTCCTCGACCGGTTCCGCGAGGACCTGCGGGACATCGGGCTGGACATCGAGCTGTTCGAGAGCCGTATCGGGAACTACATGCGGCCCCCGATCCCGAGACTGATGCCGCCGACGCTGAAGGCCGGGATCATGGCCCCGCTCGACATCGAGGACAAGGGGACCAACTTCGAGGTCCGGATGAACCTGCCCGGGATTCCCAAGGAGCTGGTGGGGATCAAGTTCTCCGACCAGACCCTCGAGATCGAGGCCGAGACCAAGGCGGTCAAGGAGAGCGAGCGCAAGAACTACGTCCTCCGTGAGCGCCTGGAGACCGAGTACCGCCGCCGCGTGAACTTCCCGAGCCCCGTGGCACCGGAGAAGGCCGAGGCCAAGCTCGACCACGGCGTGCTGGTCGTCAGCATCCCGAAGGTCAAGCCCGCCAAGGAGCTCCACGTCCCACTGACGTAGGAGGAACCCGTTCGGGTGGCCCCGGTCGGTTCGCAACTCCCTTCACAGGCACCGGGGGAGCGAGCTGGAGCCGGCCGGGGCCGTAATTGACCCCCTTTTCCGGCGGTCGCCCCGGGGGGGGTTCCGGCACCGCCGCCCGGTGGACGCGAACCGGTGCGAAATCGCCCAGAGGAAGCTTTTTACCCCCCATCCACGCCTGATTACGGGCACCGAGGGCCCCATGACGACGACCGAACCGAAGAGACGGATTGCGATCGGAACGAGCTTGGCCCTCGCGGTGGGAGTCCTTCTCGCGCTCGGGCTCTCCGGAGCGTTCCTGGCGACCCCTGCCCACGCCGAAGGCTCGCCGATCGCGGTCGCGGACGGGGCGACGCAGCAGTGGGCGTTCGGGGGGATCGCCTCCGCCTCCTACAGCTGCACGGGCACCGCCTGCGGGGACGGCACCAACATCTCTAGCATCTCTCTCCACTACTACGTCGAGTGGGTCGTCATCTACACCGTGACGAACATCTCGGCGACCCAGACCGAGGTGGAGGCGCAGGCGGCCATCAACGCCTCCGTGTCCCTCTCGCTGGCGGGGTGCGTCAGCTTGACCACCGGATCGCCCTGCTCGGCGGTCTCCGCGAACGCCAACATCGCGGGCCGGGAGACGGCGTCCGGCTTTACGAACGTCACCAACACCGGCACCGTCAACTTGACCGCCGGCACGGGCTCGCCGGCGAGCGTCGCGGCGCTTGCCGTGATGAACGCCGAGTCGAGCGCGTCGTTCAACTTCTCCGGCGCCTACACCGAGAGCCTCTCGGGGTTCGGCACCGCCGCGATCAACTTCGACCTCGGCGGCTCGGAGACCAGCAGCGTGGCATTCGCCACTCCGCTCGGCATCGTACCCCTTTCCCCGGTCCCCGGCCAGTCGTGGAACGCCAGCGCCGCCTACCTCGCGACCGGCTCTTACACGAGCGGCTACAGCCTCGGAGAGAGCGTCAACGGCAGCGCCGTCCACAATGTCGCGAACTGGCAGAACTCCGTGGTCTCACCCTCCGGTACCCTCGAGGCCAGCGGAACGGACCTCGGCGCCTACACCCTGACGGACAACTACACCAGTCCTCCCACGACCGTCACCGCCCAGGCGATCCTGGTCACCTTCTCCACCGGTGACTTCACCGCCACGGACGGCTGGCTCGTGCTCCCGAGCGGGCTCTACGACGGCGCGGAGGGCTTCACCGGTGGGGCGGGTCTGATCGCGGGCCCGCACCCCGACGCCTCGACCGTGGGCGGGAACGAGTCCGCCTACTACCAGAGCGGGGTCGGGTTCATCGGCGTGGACGAGTCCGCTAGCTCGTCGTCCCTCGGAGTTTCGAGCGGACCCTCGATCAGTCTCCAGGCCGGTCCCGAGCCCGTCGCGGTGGCCGAACAGCAGTACTCGGCAATCACGGCGCCCTCCGGCTCGTCCAGCGGGTTGCCGTGGACCTGGCTGATCCTCGCCGTCGTTGTGGTGGTGGTCGTCGTGGTCGCGGCCCTCGCGGTCCGGCGCTCGCGCCGACGCCCTCCGGCGTCGGCCTCGATGGCGGGCTACAACCAGATGTACGCGCCGTCCAGCGCCCCGGCAGCCCCTGCGGGCCCCACGGCGCCGACCCCGCCCAGCACGAGCCCGGCGATGGCCGGTGCCATCGCATCCACCATCCCGGTGTGCGTTAGCTGCGGCCAGCCGGGCACCTACGTGGCCCAGTACGGTCGCTACTACTGCTACCACGACAACCGCTACCTGTAGGGCAGCGTCCTCCCCCGCCGGGTCGGCGGCTCGGCGTGGCCGCCGACCGGCCTACTCCGTCGAGACGTCCGATCGGAGGTAGGCGCGGGTCGCCAGGACCAGCAGCACGACCGTCTCCACGGCCAGGACGACCATCTCGTAGCCGTTGGTCACCGTGAGGGCGCCGTTGTACCCGTCGCGGGCGGTGTCGGCGATGTACGTCAGCGGGTTGACCACGAACAGCACCTGGAGGGCGTAGGGCAGGCGCGAGCTGAACGGGTAGAACACCGTCGAGGCGAAGTTGACGAGGAAGATCAGCAGGACCTGGATGCTGTTGTAGGCGGTGTTCGACTTGATGTGCGCGGAGATGAACAGCATCAGCGAGCCGAAGAAGATCGACCCGAGCGCGATCGCGCCGAAAATCGCGAGGCCGCCGGCGAGGGGGACCGTGGCCGCCCCGAGCAGAACGATCGCCAGCGCGAGCATCACGGCCGCGCCTCCCAGTCCGAAGAGGAGGGAGGTCAGCATGATCCCGAACAGGTATTCGATCCGGGTGAACGGGCCGACCAGCAGCTGGGCGAGCATCCCCCAGCGACGGTCGGCCCAGAGCATGCTGCCGCCGACCGTCCCGGCCATGACCGCCTGGAAGGCCATCATCCCGGGCGCGAGGAAGGAGATGTAGCCCCCCGTGGAACCCGCCGCGGCCGCGAAGGCCCCGAAGCCGTACCCGAAGAAGATGAGGTACATCGCGGGGAGCCCGAGGAGGATCACCAGGCTCGCCGGGTCGGTGTTGACCCGGACGTTCCGGTAGATCAGCCGGACCAGGTTAGGAAGAGCCATGGGAGTTCCCCTGCGGGCCGATCGAGCGCAGGAACACGTCCTCGAGCGTGTTCTGACGAATGGTGAGCCACTCGAGGTGGACCCCGAGGCGCTGGGAGAGGTCCACGATCGTCGCGAGCGCCTCCTTCGGGTCCTCGACGAGGAGGACCGCGGCATTCCCGGTGGTCTTGACGCTGGCCCTCGAGCCGAAGGCCTCGACGAGCGCGGGGAAGAACCGGGCCGCCTCGGAGGCACCGACCGTGAGGTCGATCGTCTTCTTGCCGCTGTACAGGCGCTTCAAGTTCTCGACCGTGTCCAGCGCCAGGATCCGTCCTTCCTCGATGACCGCGATGCGGTCGCAGAGGTAGTCCGCCTCCTCGAGGTTGTGGGTGGTGAAGACGACCGTGAGCCCGCGCTGGACCTCCGCCCGGATCGAGTCGAGCAGGACCCGACGCATCAGGACGTCGAGCCCGAGCGTCGGCTCGTCCAGGAAGAGGATGTCCATGTTGTGCATGAACTCCCGGGCGACCTGGACCCGTCGCTTCTGCCCGCCCGAGATGTCCCAGGAGCGGCGTCGGCGGAACTCCCCGAGGCCGAACCGCTCGATGAGCGCCTCGGCGCGCGGCTTGCGCTCGCTCTTCGGGACCCGCCAGAGGAAGCCGTAGAGGTCGAGGTTGGCCTCCACCGAGGCGAACTCGAACGACTCGCCCTGCTGCACCACGCCGATCCGGTCCCGGATCTTCCGGCCCTCCTTCCGGGGGTCGTAGCCGAGGATCCTCAGCTGCCCGGAGGTCGGCTGGATCAGCGTGGTCATCGCTTTGATCAGCGTCGACTTGCCCGCGCCGTTGCGGCCGAGGAGGCCGAAGACCTCCCCGCGACCAACCTGGAAGCTGACGTTGTCCAGGGCGAACCGCTTCCCGTCGTACGAATGCCGGATGGCCTCGGCCGAGATGATCGGGCCCCCGTCCGGGACGCGTCCCGCGCTCAGCAAGGCTCACCGCCCGTTCGAAGAGTTCCGGGCCATCCTGCGATGGACCCGAGCCCCTTCGAGGAGGCAGCGACTCCGTTCCGCCGACTCATTCGGGCGACCACGGACCTCGGCGCTTAAAGGATGCACTCACCGGCTGTGTTTCCCCGCGACCCCAAGGGCTCTCACCGCGCGCGCCGACTCGGAGCGCGAGTTCGGGCGGGGCTCGTGCCGGCGCGGGCACGGGTCCGACGGGCCGTGATGAGCTCAAACATCGGGGCCGCCCTTCGGCTCGGCCGTGCCTTCTCCGTCCAGCTGACCAACTCGATGACCGCGCCGTCCGGGTCGCGCAGGAACGTCAGGCGGACATTCCCGTCCTCGAAGGCCAAGTGCTCCCGGTGGCCCATGCGTCGGAGGCGACGAAGGATCGGACCGACGTCGGCCACGCTGAAGATCCTAGAGCTCGACGCCTCGGACTGGGGACGGTAGCGGGTGTAGAGGCGGGAACGGGGCGAGAGGCGAAAGAGCTCGAGCAGCTGCCGGCTGGTCGGGTCCTGCATCCAGACCAGGCTCGTCCCGTCCCTCATCCGGGCCGTACCGATCGGTCGCAGGCCCAGAGCGCGATAGAACCGCACCGCACGCGAAAGGTCGCGAACTCGGATGTCGGTGCAAACGAAGTAGGCACTCTGCGAGCGCATCGAGGCCGCATCGGGCCCCGCCTTAAAAGCGGCCTTTCCCCACTAAGAAAAAGAGGGAACCCCCGGGGAGGGGAAACCCCCCGGGGGCCGGTCGCGGACGCCGCCCTACTGGACAGCTACCTTGACTTCGGCGGGGGAAGGGGTGGGGGTCTCCTTCGGGAGCTCGAGCTCGAGCACCCCGTTCTCGACCTTGGCCTTGGCGTCCGAGGCGACGACCGCCTCGGGCAGGTCGAGGGAGCGGTAGTACCCGGCGTACGTGCGCTCGCGCTGGAGGACGGAGTCCTCCTCCTTGGAGGTCTCCTTCGCGCTCTCCCCGCGGATCTCGACGCTGTTGCCGCGAACCCGGATGTCAAGGTTCTCCTTCGGGATGCCGGGGATCTCGGCGACGATCCGGTAGGCCTTCCCGGTGTCGATCACATCGGCGCGGGCGGGCCGGAGGGCCGGCGCCAAGGCGGGGCCTCCCGTCCAGGGGCTGCCGGGTTCGGCAGGCAGCAATCCGAACGCGTCGAAGAACTGCTGGTGCAGGCCCTCGAGCAGGCGGTCAAAGTCGGTCCACGGCTCGGCTCGGCTCTTGCGGGTTTGAATCTCGGTCGTCATGGTTTGCTCCTAGGGATTACGCGATTGATATGTTTGCATTACTATAAAATGATTACTATTTCTCAAGCCATTTGTCTCTCCTCTGCTTGGCCGTCTCCGATGGCGGGGGATGCGAGCTGCGCGTGCCACTCGTCCGGCTGCCCGTTGGTATGTCGACCCGAGGCCCCGGACCGGTCGTGCTCGCTTTGCGGCTGCGATCCGTCGGGTTGTCCGCCCGGTTGCTGTCCCTCCTGAGGGGAGTCGGTTGGCCCGACCGCAGCGGGACCGTCACGGGCCCCGGAGGCCGGGACCTCCAGCAACCGGAATTCCCGAGCGAGGGGTCCTCGGAGGCTGGCTTGGACAATGGGTCGACAAGTCCATTACCGTCGGTCGCCGGTTCGCGGTCGATGGCGGCTCAGTTCTGCATGAAGTGCGGGCAACCCCTGCCTTCCGGCGCCCAGTTTTGCATGGGGTGCGGGACCCCCGCCCCTGCGGCCCCTCCGCCGGCGGCCCCGGGGGGAGCCTCCGCTCCGCCTCCCCCTCCGCCCCCTCCCCCATCTCCACCCTCGGCCGGGCCGTCGCTGACCCAGGTTCTTGGGCTTCAGGGAGCGCGGAATTTCGTCCTGCAGCACCAGTTGACCGGAGCCGGGCGCAGCTACCGGGTCCTCAACGCCGCCAAACAACCGCTGTTCACCGTGAAGGAGAACTTTGGCCAGGAGATGCGGTCGAACCTGCTCGGTGGTGTCTTCGGACAGCAGGGTCCCAGCCTAGGGCTCGGCTCCACCGCGCTGGGCCGCCGAACCCTCGCCTGGACCGTCCACGATGGGGCGGGGGCACTGCGCGGCAACATCACCTTTCAGATCTCGGGCTACCATGCGCTCTCGACCTTGACGGATTCCGCGGGCGCCCCCGTGCTCGTCGTTAACGTCGACCGGGGCCTCGTGGGGGGCCTTACCGCAACGGCGGCGTCGCCCGATGGCCGCCCCCTCTACCAGGCGAAGGGAAACCTGATCCACCACAATTTTTCCATCACCGACCCCGGCGGTCACGAACTCGCCAAGATCCACGAGGCGTGGGCGTCGGTCCGGGATACGTACAGCCTCGATCTGGTGGCCAACGTCGACCCGCTCGGCCCACTCATCTTCGCCATCCTCATCGACCGGGAGAAGGAATCGAAGTAGTCGGCCCGCCGGTCTTTGGCCACCCTCCCGGCCGGCCGTCGCGAGCGGAACCACGGGCACCGGTCCGGGGCACCCACATCTGGCCGTCCAGAGGCCCGGGGGTCGCCGGGCGAGTGTGAATCCCGCTTGACGGACGCTATATCCTGAGCCCCGCGCACCGGTGGGACGGTGGTCGTTCGTCATGATCGCAGACAAGAGGGCAGACCTTGCCGGCCCGGGCATCGGCAACTACGCGGACCTCGAGAAGGTGTTGCCGAGCGACTACGACTCGCTCCTCTCTCCCCGAGATACCCAGCGCGCGATCTACGCGGTGAAGGGGTACATCGAAGAGAACCTGGGCAGGGAGCTCGGCCTCATGATGGTCCAGGTCCCCCTCATCGTCGCGGCGGAGAGCGGGGTCAACGACATGCTGGACCGTGACGGGTCCCGCACCCCCATCCAGTTCCACATCTCGAACGACCGGAACCTCCACCCGGTGGACGCGCAGGTCGTGCAGGCGGCCACGAAGTGGAAGCGGATGGCGCTGAAGGAGTTCGACATGGCCCCGGGGGAGGGGATTCTCACGGACATGCGGGCCGTGCGGAAGGACTACTTCCTCGACCACGACCACAGCGCCTACGTCGACCAGTGGGACTGGGAGCAGGTCATCCGTGCCAGCGACCGCAATCTCGACTACCTCAAGTCGACGGTCCGAAAGATCTGGAAGGTCATCACCGGCGCGGAGCGTCACGCACAGAAGCTCTTCCCGGAGCTGAAGGACCCGCGCTACCCGAACCTCCCCGAGGAGATCCGCTTCCTCCACGCGGAAGAGATCCTCGACATGTACCCGGACCTCCCGCGCAAGCAGCGGGAGACTCAGCTCGTCCAGAGGTACCCGGCGGTCTTCATCATCGGGATCGGCTGGCCGCTCAAGGACGGCTACCCGCACGAGATTCGGGCCGCCGACTACGACGACTGGGCGACCGAGACCCGGTCGGAGTCGGGGGCCCCGATGCACGGGCTGAACGGTGACATCCTCGTCTGGAACCCGGTGACCCGGCGTCGCCACGAGCTGATGTCGGGGGGGATCCGGGTGGACGCGACGAGCCTCCGCACCCAGCTCAAGCTCTCCGGCCAGCTCGACTTCCTCCGATACCCGTATCACCAGGCGATCCTGAACGGGACCATCCCGCTCAGCATCGGCGGCGGGATCGGTCAGTCGCGGACGCAGATGCTGCTGCTCCGCAAGGCCCACCTGGGAGAGGTCAGCGTGACCGTCTGGCCCCAGATCCTCAAGGAGATCAGCGCGAGGAAGCACATCCACGTCCTCGAATAGGGCCCGGGAGTCGGCGGTCGGGTCGGGGTACGGTCGGCCGGCGGCATCGACCGTTATGTAGGTATGCTGACTGGCCCGGCCAAGGTGCACTGATGGTGTCCCGTTCGAGGAAACGACCCGCCCGCAAGTCCCCGAAAGGCCGAGGCCTGCCGATCCCTCCGGGGTTCCACACGGTGACCCCCTCGCTGGCGGTCGTGGGCGGCGTGGCGGCCCTGGAGTTCTACAAGGCCGCGTTCGGGGCGAAGGAGCTCATCCGGAACACGACCCCCGACGGCAAGCTCGTCCACGGACGGATCCGGATCGGAGACTCCATCGTCCTCCTGTCGGACGTCTTCGAGGGGTCCGACCGGGTCGCTCCGTCCACGGTGGAGGCTACCACCGTGACGCTGCACCTCTACTCGAAGGACGTGGAGTCGCTGTGGAACCGGGCCGTGGCGGCCGGGGCGAAGGTGACGATGCCGCTCGGGGACCAGTACTGGGGAGAACGGTATGGCCATCTGGTCGACCCGTTCGGCCACCACTGGTCGCTCTCCATGCGGATCCGGATGAGCAAGGCGGTCCGGGACGCGAAGGCGAAAGAGGCGATGAAGGCGTTCTCCCAGGGAGAACACCCGGCCCGGGTCTCCTCGGACACCGACATCTAACCGGCGCGGCTAGCCGACCGGGGCCCCGCATGACGGGCACCGGGCGTCGGTCACGGCCATGAGGTTCCCGCAGAAGCGGCAGCGGACCTTGACGACCTCGTGGATGACCTCCCGGACGACGGTCGTTCCGGGCGGTGGGCCCGAGACCGGCGACCGGGTCAGCTCCCGCCGGGCCTGGGCCCGACGCGCCGCCCACGCGGCCTGGCCCGGAGTACGGGCCGCCTCGATCTCGGCGCACACCTCCTCGGGGTCCCGGACCAGGAAACGAGAGCTCCCCGCGTTCTCCTCGTGGACCTCCGAAAGCTCCACGAACCGCCCGGCGACGACCTTCGGCGGTCGGAGATTGTAGAAGAGGAAGTTCGGGCCGGTGTGCCACTCGGCCTCCTCGAACAGCCGCCGCCGTTCCCAGACCCGGACGCAGCGCAAGTTCGTCAGCACGAGAAAACCGCGCGGGAGCTTCCAGCAGTGCAGGATCTTCTCCCCATCGAGGAAGTCGATCTGCACGAAGGCGGCCGGATCGAGCTGGTCAGGATGGGTCACTTCGTCCGGCGGAGGGGTCCAGGCCTCGGGGGCCATGCTGCGGCCGCGAGGGGCGCTGGGTCTATTTGGTTAGCCCCTCGGAACCGGAATGCGCGCCTAGCGTCCGGCGCCGGCCCGGGTGCGGCTGGGTGGCCGGCCCATCGCCGGGCCGGCAGGGCAGCCCCCGAGAGCGGCTGGCCCCGGTTCGCTGGCCTCGATGCTCGGAGTGGGGATGAACGGGGGGTCTTTATGTCGAGCGAGGCCAAGGGTCAGCCGTGCTCGACCCGACCACCGAATTTCTCATCGCGTTGTTCTTGCTCCTCGGCTGCTCCATCCTTGTCGGCGAGGCGTTCACCCGGCTCGGCCAGCCGGCGCTGGTCGGTCAGCTGCTTGTCGGGGTGATCCTCGGGCCCACGCTCCTCGCCCCGTACCTCGGGATCACGGCGACGGCCAGCTCCTTCGCCGGTTTGCAGACGGTCGCTACATTCTTCATCCTCCTCATGGCCGGCCTCTCGGTCAGCCCGGAGCAGATCTGGGACACCGGCCTTTCGGCCGGGGTGCTGGGCGTCGCCATCTTCCTGGTCCCCTTCCTCGGCGGCGCCGCGGTCGTCCACGTGCTGTACCCAAGCTGGGGGACCACGAAGGAATTGTTTGCCGCAATCACGATCTCCGTCACCGCGCTCCCGGTCCTCGCGGTCATGCTGCGCGAGTTTTCCATCATGAAGTCCCGCTTCGGCACGTTCCTGCTGAACGCGGCGGTCATCAACGAGGTCGCCGCCGTGACGGCGTTCGCCATCCTGTTGAGCGTGAGCGCGAGCGGAGCGCCCCCGATGACCGCAGTCCTGATCTCGGTGGTCACGGTCGGCCTGTTCCTCGCGAGCGTCCTGGCCGTCCACATGCTGCTCCGGGCCCTGCGGGCGCTGCGGCTCTGGGAGCGTCTGGTGCGCCGGTTCCGGGAGAGCTGGCGGGGGCGAGAGGCCGGCTTCGGACTCCTCCTCGTCATCGGACTCGGCGCGGCGCTGTACTCGCAGGCGATCGGGCTGACGTTCGTGGTCGGGGCGTTCTACGCGGGACTCCTGGTCACGCCCGAGAGCGCCGGGGCACGGGAGCACCGGTCGGTAAGCTTCGTGTTCGAGGCGGTGACCTGGGGGTTCTTCATCCCCCTCTTCTTCGCGCTCGCCGGGTTCGAGACGAACTTCGCCGGGGTGTTCTCCACCCCGGTCGCCGTGCTCCTCTTCGTCGCGCTCTGCCTCTACGGCCTATTCTCCAAGATCGGGATGGGGGCCGCGGTCGCTCGCAGCCTGGGTTGGACCTCTCGGGAGGCGATGGGCGCCGGGTGGCTGCTGACCAGCCGCGGCGTGGTGAACATCGCGATGGCGACGATCCTGCTCACCGACCACATCTTCGACCTGACGACCTTCACGATCGTCGCC
This sequence comes from Thermoplasmata archaeon, assembly GCA_035501555.1. Lineage (GTDB taxonomy): Archaea > Thermoplasmatota > Thermoplasmata > Lutacidiplasmatales > UBA184 > Lutacidiplasma. Next base: position 38,968 of record DATJWA010000023.1, read on the forward strand.
GGGGTCGGGCTCGTCACGACCGCGCTCTCCCCGCTGGGGGCGGCGCCGTACATCCGAGGGATCACGTTCGAACGGTTGAAGTCCGACGAAGCGGCCCGACAACCTCCCATCGACTCGTCCATCCCGGCCGGCCCCACGGCCGCGGACGACGAACGCCCGATGATCTAGCCGGGCGAAGGGCCTGCGGCGGTCGCCGGCGGACCGCCGCGCAGCGGAGAGGTTCGTTCGTGTCGACGGCGTCCCGGTTCACGGTCCGTGGTGCGGGGCCGCGAACGCGCAGCGGACCCGCAGACCCCTCCCGACCGGGGGTCCTCCGCGTCCAGCGGCTTGTCCAAGGCGCAAGCGCCTTTCCTCGGCCGCATTCCCCCCTCCGGCGACACGGTTAAGCCCGCCCGTACTCGACCCGAGGGCCATGGAGGTCCACGCGAGCCTCACCGGACCGTTCCCTCGCTCGGAGGCGATCGTCCGTGCGACCCGCGACCTGGACCGAGGGCGGGCCACCCCGGAGGCGGTGGACCGGCTCTACCGCGCGACGGAGGATGAGCTGTTGCAGGTCGAGGGCCGGCACTCGCTCGAACCGCGAACCGGCGGCTACCTGCGGTGGGCCGACGTGTTCCGCCCATTCGCTTCGAACTGGTCGGGGTTCGAGGTGGGTCCGGTGACCCGGTGGTTCGAGACCAACACGTTCTATCGCCAGCCGATCCTGCACGCACCCCCCGAGCGCGTGGCCGGCTCCCTGCTCCCGTGGTTCCCCGCGGCGAACCCCGCTCTCCCCGCCCGCCACGCGAAGGTGATCCTCCCCGGTCCCTACACGTTCGCGGGGATGCTCGACAACCGTTCGGGGGAGACCTCGGAGGCGCTCATCCATCGTCTCGGGCGTCTCCTCGCCGCCGAGGTGACCGAGCTCCGGGGCCAGGGGTACGAGACCTTCCAGTTCCAGGAGCCGTTGCTCGTCACCCGGCCCCCTTCCGGCCCCGCCGCCGAGTCCACGATCGCAGCGTACCGATCGCTCGGCGATGCGGTGGGCGGCGGGACCTCGCTCGTGTGGACGTTCTTCGGGGACGCGGGACCAGCCCTTCCGCTCTTGGGGCGTCTCCCCGTTTCGGCGGTCGGGGTCGACCTCGCAGAGACCGAGCCCACCGCGCTGGCCGGATTCCCTCCCGGCCGCGGGATCGGGTTCGGCTGTCTGGACCCGAGGACCACCTTGCTGGAGGAGCCCACGGAGGCGGCGGCCCGGGTCACGGCGGCGTGCGACCTGGCTCGCCCGTCCGGCGTGTGGCTCGGGCCGGGAGCCCCGCTCGACCTCCTGCCCTGGGACGCCGCGGTCCGCAAGATCTCGGCCCTGACGGCCACGCGCGATCTCCTCGCACCCAAGAGGGGTGGCGCGTGAGCGCGGTGGAGCTGTTCCCGACGCAGGAGATCGGGAGCCTGGCCCGGCCTCTCTGGCAGCTCCAGGGACAGCGGAGTGCTCCCCTGAGCCCGGCGGCGCGGGCCGAGTTCGAACGGTGGAACGAGCGCCTCCAGTTCGCGGACCCGGCCGACCCGAAGGTGCGGGGGTTCCTCGAGGGCTCGGCCGGTGCCGTGTCCGCCGCCCTGGTCCGGGACTGGGGAGCGCAGTTCGCGATCCGCTACCTGGAGTCCGCGGGCCTCACCCGCGTCTATGACGGCGAGGCGCGGCGGGTGGAGATGTACGAGCACGCGGTCCGCCAAATGGGGGGCTTCGAGCTCCTCGGCCACGTGCGCTCCTTCGACAACAAGTACTACCTGAAAGGCGCGGTCACCAGCGAGGTTCGCCTCGAGCGACCGTACGACCTAGAGGAGTTCACCTTCGTGAAGGAGCACACGCACGCGACACCGAAGCTGCCGGTGACCGGCCCGTACACGATCGTCGACTGGTCGTTCAACGAGTACTACCTGCGGCGCCAGGCCGGGTGGATGGGCCGGGAAGCCCGTCAGCGCGCCCGCCGGGAGTTCGTCGTGGACGTCGCCCGGAAGGCGATCCGTCCGACCCTCGCCGCGATGATCGAGCGCGGGTGCCGCGTCATCCAGGTCGACGAGCCGGCGGCGGGCACCCATCCGCAGGAGGCCGACCTCGTGGTCGAAGGCTTCAACGCCGCGACCGAAGGGCTGGACGCAGAGTTCTCGATGCACATCTGCTTCTCCGACTATCGCTCGCTCTTTCCCGCGTTGCTCGAGGCCAAGCGCTGCCGTCAGTGGGCGTGGGAGTTCGCGAACCGCGACACCGAGGACCACGACGCCTACGCGATGCTCTCGCTGCTCCGCGAGTTCGGTGACTCCCGCCAGGTCGGTCTCGGGGTGCTCGACGTCCACCGCGACGCGGTCGAGACCCCGGAGAAGGTGCAGGACCGCATCGAGCGCGCCGCCAAGGTGCTCGGGGACCCGTCCCGCATCTGGGTCAACCCGGACTGCGGGCTGCGCACGCGCAGCCTCGAGGTCGCCTACCAGAAGCTCCAGAGCATGGTCGAGGGCGCCCGACGGGCGCGGGTCGCCCACTCGGGGGCGGCCTGAGGGGTGTACCCCGGTCCGACCCTACGGAGCCGGCCCGGCACCCGTTGCCGGCCGTCCGAGGTCGATCACGCCGGCGAACGCGGAGAGCATGTCGACCGCGGCGGACAGGTGTCGCTGGCTGATCTGCTCGACGTTCACGCCAATCGGGACCGACCGTGCGGTGGGAGGGTACGCCCCCGTGACCTCCTCCCAGACACGCCGGGCGTTCGCCACCGAGCGCTGGCCCGCCTCGGCCTCCTCCCCGTCCAGTATCGAGCGCTCGACCCGCTCGGGGATGTCGGCCCCGAGCCACCGGACGAACTCCGAATCGGTATCCTCGGTCAGCGGGGCGAAGCTGAACAGCACCGCAGCCGGGGCCGTCTCGGCCTCGCGACACCGGCGCTCGTACTCCCGCAAGAGCTTGATGACCGGCTCGGAGTCGAAGACGATCTGGGTCGTGAAGAACGAGGCGCCGGCCTTGGTCTTCGCGAGCATGCGGTGCGCCTCTCCCGTGCGCTGGGGGATCGAGATGTTGCCGAGCAAGCCGCCCTGCGGGGTCAGGAGCGGGGCGCACCGCCGGTTGGCCTCGATGACCGGGGGACCGGGGTAGGGGATGTACCGGCTCGACCCCCCGACCAGCACCACGTGGCGGATCGTTCGCTCGAGCGTCTCGCGGGTCCACGTCTCTACGGCCTCGGCATCGGACAGGTGCGCGACGACCTTGTTCACGACGACCTCCCGGTGCGCGGCGGCCGAAACGGCCCTCGCAAACTCGCGGGCGTCCCCCGAGCGGTAGAACGGGCGGCCCTCGTGGTTTTCGTCCACGAGCTCCGGGACGATCAGCGCATCGAGGCGGGAGATCGGTCGAATGAGGCCGAGGAGCTGCTCGGTGTACCGCACGGCGCGGGAGGGGCTGGCCCGGAGCGCCGGCGGGACCGGTTCGAACAGGAGCGGACGCGCTCGCAGGGCGTCAGCGAGGGTGCGGTGGGCAAGCAAGGTGGTCACTCCGGCAGGGACCGTGGGTGGGACGGCGTGCGCGAGGACGATATCAGCCTTGAGCCCCGCACTACGTTGCGTGAAGCGCAACTTCGGCGCGCGGGGGGCAGGCCCGGATACGCCGTTGCGAGGTTCGAGGAAGGGGTTCGGGCTGCGGCGGCGGACCCGCCGTATGACCGAAGTGCTCCCGGCAGGTCGGCGCACGACCGGGTGGACGCCTCAGCTGGGTCCGTAAGCATCCCGACCCCTAGTCCAGCCCAGTCCGTTGCCATCGATTCGCCGGTTCCGCAGCGAGGTCCCGGCGGGGGCTCGCCCTCGGCGGCCCGCTGCGACCGGAGAAGGCTCTAAGGCGCACACTCTCTGCGGTAGCCCGTGCACGTCGACGAGATCGCCGAGTCGCCCATCCTTTCTCTCATCGACCGGATCTTCGAGCTGCGCCAACGCGGCGAGAAGGTCCTCGGGCTCCACATCGGGGAGCCGGACTTCGACACGCCGGCGGGCATCCGCGACGCGGCGTACCGTGCGATGAACGAGGGCTTCACCCACTACGTCTCCGCGCAGGGGATGCCGGACCTCCGCGCCGCGATCGCCGAGCGCCTCCGAAGTCGCCATCGGATCCCCGCCTCCGCCTCCGACGTCGTCATCCTCCCCGCGAAGTACGCGATCTATGCTTCGCTCCTCGCGACCACGGGCCCGTCGGACGAAGTCCTCCTCCCGGACCCCACCTATCTGTTCGAGCAGCCCGTGCGGCTCACCGGAGCGCGGCCCGTGTACTTCCCGCTCGGACCCGAGTTCTCCCTCGACACCGCCGCGCTGGAAGCGGCCATCACTCCGCGCAGTAGGGTGCTGGTCCTCGTCTCCCCCGCGAACCCGACCGGACGCCTCCTGCGTCGGGACGAGGTCCGGGCGGCGGTCGAAATCGCCCGCGACCATCACCTAACGATCCTGAGCGATGAAACGTACGAGTCGCTCATCTACGAAGGGACGCACGTCGCGCCCGCCAGCCTGGCCGAGGGGACCTCCGATGTCGTGACGATCGGCAGCTTCTCGAAGGTCTTCTCGATGACCGGCTGGCGCGCGGGATTCGCGGTCGCTCCACCGAAGATCCGCTCTCGCCTCGTCAAGGTCATGGAGCACACCCTCACGTGCCTCCCGCCGTTCATCCAGATGGCGTGCCTCTGGGCGCTCCAGAACGCGGGTCCTGACGAGGTGAGGTTCCGCGAGATCTTCCGCCAGCGGCGCGACCAGCTGTTGAGCCGGTTGGACGGCGTTCGCGGGATCTCGTACGTCCGACCGCAGGGCGCCTTCTATGTCTTTCCGAGGTTCAGCCTCCAATGGTCGAGCGTAGAGTTCACGAACCGCCTCCTGGAGGAGGAGCGGCTCGCCCTCGTGCCGGGCGTCTCCTTTGGCCCGGCGGGGGAGCGCCATGTCCGCATCTCCTACTCGAGCCCGGTCCCGCTCCTCGAGGACGGGGTGGTCCGTCTCGGGCGGTTCCTCGAACGCCATGGGGCTCCGCGGGGGGACTCGTAGGCCCCCGCCCGTTTTAGTAATCGCACCGGATGGGAGGTGTCGATGCCCGCGACCCCCCGGGTCCACGACCTGACCGCGCTCCTCACGACGCACATGCCGACGTGGCCGACCTCTCCCCTACCGGTCTTCGAGCCGGTCGGGTTGGTTCCGCGGGACGGCTACGCCATCGAGCGGATCAGCTGCCTTACTCACACGGGAACCCACATGGATGCTCCCTACCACTTTGTCGAGGACGGGCTCTCGGTCGACCGGATCCCTCCCGAGCACCTCGTCGGCCGCGCCGCGGTGCTCGACCTTCGACGGGACCTCGAGGGGCCCGTGGTCGGCCCCGAGGTACTCCAGCGCCACTGGCCGGAGTCGCTACGCCCGGAGATCGTGCTCCTCGAGACCGGGTGGAGCCACGAGCGCGCCATGACCCGTCGCTATCTCTACGAGTTCCCCGGGATCTCGCCGGAGGCGGCGGAGTGGGTCGCCGGGCGGGGCCTTCGGGGGATCGGTACGGACACCCTCGGGATCGACCCGTACTCGAACTCGAAGTTCGAGGCCCACAAGGTCCTGCTCGGAAAGGGGATCTGGATCCTCGAGGCGCTCGACCACCTGGACGAGCTCGAAGAGGGTCGCGCCTACACGCTCTTCGCGGGCCCCCTGAAGATCGCCGGGGCGAGCGGGGCGATGGCTCGTGTCTTCGCCATCGAGACCTAGGGGGGACCGGGTCGTGCCGACCGAGCCGGCCATCCGGGGCTCCCGAGTGCTCGTCACCGCGGCGAGCCAGGGGATCGGATACGGAGCCGCTCGGGCGTTCCTGGACGAGGGAGCGCGTGTCGTGGTCAACTCATCGAACGAGGAACGGCTGCGTCGGGCGACCGAGTCCCTTGGGCGCGCGGGGTCGGTTCACGGGGTCGTCGCCGACCTCCGACAGCAGGACGAGCTCGACCGGTTGCTCACCGAGACCGTCCGCGTCCTCGGGGGCCTCGACACTCTCGTCTACGTCACGGGCTCCCCGCGGCCGGGGATCTTCATGGAGCAAGGGTTCGACGACTGGGAGGCGGCGGCGCGACTCCTCGTGGTGAGCCCAGCCTACCTCGCCCGACGGGCTGCGGAGGCGATGCTCGCCGCGGGGTCGCGCGGGCGTATGGTCTTCCTGACGTCGATCGCGATCCGAGAGCCGATCCCGACGATCGCGACGTCCAGCGTCTGTCGCATCGCGGTCGCGGGCCTGGTCCGGACGCTCGCACGCGAACTGGGGCCCAAGGGAATCCGCGTCAACGGCATCCTTCCGGGGTACATCGCCACCGACCGCTTAGGGGAAATCCTGAACGACGCCGCCCGTCGCCGCAAGAGCACGCCCGAGGCGGAACGCGCCGCGCTCGAGCGCGAGATCCCCCTCGGCCGAGTCGGGACCCCCGAAGAGCTGGCCCAGGTCGTCGTGTTCCTCGGGAGCGAGCGGTCGAGCTACGTCAGCGGCGCCCTCCTGCCGGTCGACGGGGGGCTGCTCCACTCGGTCGGTTGACCCGACGGCCGTTCAGCGCCGGTCCGGGGGGACCGTCTCGCCCCGGAAGTCGTCGCGTTCCGGCACGAAGACGTCGAGGATCACGCTCGGTCCCGCGCCGCCGGTCACCAGCTCGTGCGGCACGCCGCCCGCGACGGAATACGACGAGCCTTTGCGCATCTCGTAGACGTCGTCCCCGACCCGGAACGTGCCCCCCCCTTCGAGGACGGTCCCGGCCTGGACGTGCGGATGCGAGTGCATCGGGAACGTCGAGTTCGGCGCGATGTGGTAGAGGACCATCATCACTCCTTGACCGTGGACCAGGATGCGTCGCTTCACACCGGGCAGGATCTCATGCCACGCGTCGGGTCGGTCTTGCCAGAGCGGCATAGGGGTCCCATCGGGCGAGCCTATTTGGACGTGGTGGGGAACGGCGAGCGGCGTTCCGGCGTTCTCACGCGAGCGCTTGGCGAAGGTCGGCGATTAGGTCGTCGGGATCCTCGACCCCCACCGAGAACCGGAGCAGACCGCCTGTGATCCCCTGGGCCTCGCGAACCTCCGCCGGTACCGACCGGTGGGTCATGAGCGCCGGGTGGTTGACGAGCGATTCTACCCCCCCAAGGCTCTCCGCGAGCGTGAAGACCTTCAGTCGACGGACGATACGACGTGCGGTGGGTAGCCCCCCGTCGAACTCGGCGGAGACCATCCCACCGAAGTCGTCCATCTGCCGACGGGCGACCGCGTAGCCCGGATGCTTGGGAAGACCGGGGTACAGGGTCCGAAGGACGCGTGGATGCCGGGAGAGGAAGGTAGCGACCCGGCGTGCGTTCGCGCAGTGGGCCCGCACGCGAAGCCCCAGGGTGTGGATCCCCCGCAGGACGAGGAAGCAGTCGAGAGGACCCGGGATCCCGCCCTGGGTGTTCTGGTACCAGCGGTACCTTTCGAGGAGAGCGCGCGACCGGAAGGCGAGCGCCCCGCCGATGAGGTCACTATGGCCCCCGAGGTACTTCGTCGAGGAGTGCAGCACGATGTCCGCTCCGAGCTCGAGGGGCCGTTGCAGGACGGGGGAGGCGAACGTGTTGTCCACCGCGACTCGAGCGCCTCGGGTCCGGGCGATTCCGATCGCGCCCCGCAGGTCGGTCACCTTGAGCAGCGGGTTCGTGGGCGTTTCGAGGTAGAGCAGGTCGACCTTCGGTCCTTCGGCGAACGCCCGACGGACGTTCGCGAGGTCGGAGGTATCGATGAGGTCGACCTTCACCCCGTGGGTCCGGGCCACGTCCAGCAGTCGACGGGTCCCGGCGTACAGGTCGTCTCCTGCCACGATGCGGCTCCCGGAAGGGTAGGCCATGAAGAGGGCCGAGGCCGCCGCGAGTCCGGACGCAAAGGCCAGCGACCCCACGCCTCCTTCGAGCGAACCGACCACCCGCTCGAGCGTGGCCCGCGTCGGGTTCCCCGTGCGGGAATAGACGAACCCCTTCGAGCGTCCGGGCGCCGATTGCGCGTACGTGGAGGTAAGGTAGACCGGCGTGTTGACCGAGCCGGTCTGCGGGTCCGGCGGCTGGCCCTCATGGATGAGACGTGTATCCCACTTCATGCCCGGCCCGAGTAGGTCCACGGACATTTGAGCCATTCCTCGGGGGTCGATGACGGCCGGCGTCGACCGCTGAACCCGGCGCGCGGGCGGCTGCTCGCGGGATCGCCGACAGCAGATTTCGGTTCATTTTAATACCGGTTCGTGCTCGGCATGATAGGCCATAGCTCGGTGGGCACTGGAAACCGGGCGGGGGGGCGCAAGGGGGATGCCGGCAGCAGTAGGACTCGAGACTCCGGGAACCGTGGTCAGCCTGCCGAAAGAGGTGACGGTGCGCCAGGACGTCTACGTCCGGAAGGCGTCCGGCCTCGTCCGGACCGTCGGTCCGCGGACGGCCCTCTTCGCGAACCTCGTCGCGATGGGAATCATCGTGAACTACTTCTGGATCGTCTACGCCTCCGCGGGCTATCCGAACGCGAACCTCGTGACGACGGTTGCGATCGGATTCCTGATCAACGTCGCCGTCGGCTACGTCTACTGGATGCTCTCGAGCGCGATGCCGCGCTCGGGGGGGGACTACGTGTTCCTCGGTCGGATCTTCCATCCCAGTATCGGTCTCGGCACGAACCTTCTGTTCTCGGTCGTGTTCATCTCGTGGGCGGGGCTCTTCGCCTGGTACACGGCCGCGGTGGCCCTGCCGATGATGTTCGCGAGCTATTCGGTCGCGGGGGGGGGAGCGACGGCCCTCACCTGGGCGACGACCCTGTCGAGCTCGACCACGGACATCTTCGTCGTCGCCTTCGTGATCTTGCTCGCGGTCGTGCTGATCAGCCTGCTGCCGACCAAATGGATCTTCCGGACGACGGTCGGGATCTTCGTGCTCACCGCGGTCATCTACGTTACCATGATGGTGCTGATGCTCACGACGAGCCAGGCAACGTTCGCGAGCCACTGGAACGCGGCCAATCCGGCGTCACAGAGCTACATCGCGGTCGCTTCGCAGGGCTCGGCGATCGACGGCATCACCTCGACCGGGACGTTCCTCGGGATCGTCTACACGATGTTGAGCTTCATCGGATATGCGAACAGCTCGTACTTCGCCGGTGAGATCCGGGGGAGCCCGACCCGGACCCAGGGCCTCGCAATCTTCGGCGCGCCGCTGATCTTCGCCGGGTTGATCGGCGGGCTCTACGCGGCGACATACTACTCATTCGGCCGGGACTTCCTGGTCGGGGTGAGCTACGGGAGCTTGTACGCCGGGACGGTCTCGATTCCCGGCGGGGTGGTGGCGAGCCCTCTCTTCCTCGCCGCATACTACGTGAACAGTCCCGTGGTGGCCGCCTTCCTCACGTTCGGCCTGGTGCTGACGTTCTTCGGTTTCTCTCTGATCTACTTCATCATCCCGACGCGGAACCTGTTCGCGTGGTCGTTCGACCGGATCCTCCCGGCGTTCTTCACCAAGGTCAGTCGCGGCGGGGTCCCCTTCGTCGCCGTGGTGACCCTCGGGGTCGCGGCGTTCCTCGCCCTCTACGTCGCCACCTACACGACGCTGTTCAACTACCTCACGTACTCGAACTTCGGGTTCTGGCTCGCGGTCGGCATCGTCTGCCTCGGCGGCGCCCTCTTCCCGTTCCTGCGACGCCAGCTCTTCGCCCAGGCGCCGAGGATCGTCCGGGCCAAGGTCGGCCCCGTACCGATCATCACGATCGTCGGGGTCGCAGGATGGATCGCGGCCTGGTTCGTGAGCTACGCGGCCTCGACCATCCAGTACCTCGGGATCTCGGGGCCGTACCCGTACTCGTACCTCCTCTTCCTCCCGATCGTGTTCGTCCTCGGCGTCGTCCTCTACTGGGTCGCCTACGCGATCCAGAAGCACCGGGGCGTGCCGATCGACCTGATCGCCAAGGAGCTCCCTCCGGACTAAGACGGGCCGCGGCCTTTTGTGCTACGGGGGTTCCCGAGCCTTCGTGGGACACCGGGTCGACCTCGTCATCGACCGGCTGCGCGGCGAGAAGCTCCAGCTCGACCTGCCCATCGGCTTTCGGGTCCCGGTCGAGAAGGTCCGAGAGACGCTCCACTTCTCCGACCAGGTCGACCTCTCGGACCCCATCGTGGCGAAAGCGGTCGCGCTGGCCGGGGCGGCCGCGCGGCGAGATCCCCCGCTTCGGTTCGCCGTGTTTGGAGGGACCGCGTGCCGGCTCCGATGCCCGTCGAGCAACGATCGCGACCTCGGGCTGCGCCACGAACTTCACGACCTAGACCTCGCGATCCCGCTCAAGGAGGCCCTCGAATTCCAGCGGTTCCTCGCGGAGGTCGGGGAGCGGGAAGGCAGCGGGCTCACGTTCTTCGAGAGCTCGGGGGACCGGATCTACAACTCGATCGGGGGAGGGCGCCGGCTCCGCTGGCACATGGTGGTGGACCAGCAGGGGTCGGAGGTCGTTCTCGGGACGCTCGACCTCGTCGCCGACACTTTCGAGTTCTGCCACCGGATCGACGTGCGGGCCGACCTCGAAGCCGCTCCGACGTCCGGCTGGACGCTTTCGCTCGCGCATTTGCTCCTGACCAAGGGCCAGTTCATCGGGCGGATCCCGCGGGCCGAGTCGGGTCCGGTGGCAGACCGCGTGCTCGAGCCGTTCGGCAAGCGGGACGTCGTGATCGGCCCCGAGGCGAAGGACGTCCGCGACATGCTGGTCCTGCTCTGCGACCACGCACTCGGCGAGGGACCCGACGAGCTGTCGACTCGGGAGCTCGCCCGCCTCCTCGAGATGGATTGGGGGCTCTGGAAGACGTTCGGTCTCAATCTCGGCATGGTTGCCCGCTCCCCCATCCTCAAGGAGCTGCCGGCCCCCGTTCGCGCGCGGATCGAGGACCGTCTGCGCAGCGTGCGCGAGCTCGTGGCGGCGCTTTCTCCTCGGCGGCGCCTCGGCTTCCTCGGAGGTCCCTGGTGGCAAGAGGTCGACTCGACTCCCTCGGTCGATGGGACCGTGCGTGTGGACTAATGCCCTAGCCGGTGGTCATCATCGTCGCCCGGATCCCGTCCGGGTCCAGGTCGACCACCGTTCCGAGGAGCGTTCCCTCGGTGTACGCACTGCCCGGGTTGAGCGAGAGCGTGCGTCCGATACTGACGCTCCCCTTCGACTCGTGGATGTGGCCGTGGAGGCCCAGGAGGGGCTGGTACCGTTCGATGGCCGCCCGTACCGCAGTCGACCCGACGTGGACCATGTCGGGCTCGCCTCCGGGGGCCATCACCTTGACGAGCCCCGGACCCAGCCGGGGCGCTAGGTCGAGGGGCGTCCCGAACGGCGGGACGTGCAGGTTGAACACCGCCCGGTCGACGCGCTCGAGTTGGCGTATGTCGTCATTGAGCCGGCGCCCGATCTCTTCCTCCGAGAGTTCGCGATTCGTGTTCCAGGGGGTCGGGTTCGAGTACGGAAGGGTCAGCAGCTCGTGGTGGTCATCGACCCGCAGGACGCGCCCGTCGGTGAGCTCCGCCCGCCCGTCCGAGGCGATGACGCCTTCCATGGGCGTGAAGTCGTCGTTCCCGAGGCCCAGCAAGAGCCGGGTTCGCGTGTCCACGAGCCGCGCCCGCGCCCAGTCGAGCCAGCGCTTCAGTTCGACGAGGACTCTTTCCTGGAACTTCTCCTCGGCCCGCGGCCGGTCCGCGACGAGATCCCGCCACGCTTGGGCGGTCGTGCGGATCGGGACGGTGGCCGAGTCGCGGAGCCATCCCTCGATCCGCTCGAGCTCCTCGGTGGAGCGCGCGGTCCGCGTCTCACCCTCGACCGTTGCGGACCAGCTGCCGCTCCCTTCGAAGACCGGGGTCATCGTCTTCGCAGCGATGTCCCCGCCGACGATCAGGACGTCCGCCCGGTAGACCTTCGCGGCGTTCACGAACTTCCGAAAACAGACCGCCGAGCCGTGGAGGTCGGCCACGAAGAGCAGCCGCGTGGGTTTCGCCATTCGGTCTCCGTGGTGTCCCACGCCGACGAACTGAGGATACGTAAGCTCTCGGGCGAAAGGGAGGTGCTCCCGGCGGGACATACCCGCCTCGGTTCGGCGGACGTCCCCACCAACTTCACAAGGCACCCTCATGCCTCACGCGGTCGGTGCTCTAGACCAAGTTTCTCACGGATTTCAGCAGCCAGCGCCTCACCGCGTTGAGTGAGGAAGTAGACCCTGACTCGACGGGACTGCCCTCGGACGTGCCGACGCTCACGCCGGACGACCCCGGCGGCGACAAGACGTGCAAGTATCTTGGAAACTGCACCCTGCGTCGTGGCGAGCGACTCCGCGATCCCCGCCTGCGCCGACCCTGCTTTGGCCACCTCGTCGGAGGCGAGGGGGCCAACTTGTGCGAGATGAATCACGATTCGAAGGGAGAGTCGGACACGGTCCCCTGCCGGACCCGGGGGCCCTAGCTCGCTCTCTCGGAAACCGAAACTCTCGTCACCCCCGCTCGGAGGACGGCGAGCCTCCCAGGCCTCCCTCACGGGGGTCGATTCCGGAGTTGGGGTCCCTTTGAGACCGCTTCGCGCATCTCCTCGACCAGTTGCTCGCCCTCTCTCCGCAGCCGACGGGTCGTTGTCCACCGCAGGGTGACCGCCGCTGCGAGGACTGCGCCTACCACGGCCACCGCTAGTACCTCGTAGAGCTCGACCTCCGATGGCGCGCTGTGATTGACCGGCACGACTCCCGTTGGTGATACCGAGAGACGGAGCGAGTCCTGGCCGACGAGACCGAATCGGTCAGTTAGAGTGACAGTGACCGTAAAGTTGCCAGCGGAGGAGGGCATGCACGAGAGGCTCGGAGAGTCGACCGAAGAGCACCCTGGCGGAAGCCCGGAGTACGAGTATGTGAACGGGCTCGTGCCTCCCGTGGGAACGGCCGAGAGCTGCGTGGATTCCCCAAGGGGAAAGGAGGACCGTGAAGCGGAGAACGAACTGATAGAAGGGGGAGGATCGACGGTGAGAACCAGGGAGGCATCGGATGCCGCCGTAGCCGGTGCGGTCACCTCAGCGCGGACTGCATAGCTTCCAGCGGCAGTGGGGGTGCATTGCAACTCCGCGGCATTCGCACTAGTGCATCCCGGAGGCAACCCGGTGTAGGTGTACGCTGCGCCCGGATAGAAGGTCGCGCCACGGACGCTCAGAATCGTCTGGATCCCCTGGTCCACTGTCACATCACTCGCGACGAGGCTAGGAGCGACCTGGCTCCATGTCCCGCCCGAAAAACTCCACGTGTCCGCGAGCAGCAGTCCTCCAGAGGGAGTCACTTCTACACCGCCAAACAGCAGCACCGTTCCGTCCGCACCGTCGTAGGTGATGGCCGCGCCCACCCGGGGAGCGGGTGCGGACGATGTCGCGACGGAGCTCCAGTTTCCTGCGGCGAACGCCCAAGTATCGTTAGAGCTGTCCTGGTAGCCGGTGGTCTGGTTGTGGCCGCCAAAGAGGATGAGCTGCTGGTCCGCCGCATCGTAGGTGAGGGACGTGTTCAGGAGCGGGGGTGGGTGGATCAAGGACCAACCGGTGATGTCGGTCCAGTTTCCACCCGAGAAGGCCCACGTCATGAGGCAGTTGTACGAGACTCCGGGGCAAGACCCGTTCTCGGGACCGACGTAGATCACATAGCCGTCCCGGGCATCGTACGCCATCGATTGGGGCCCGGCAGGGAACCCGTCGAGGACGGGCTGGTTGGTGGGGTGG
>DATJWA010000024.1:0-17010 GCA_035501555.1 Thermoplasmata archaeon
GGTTCGAATCCCGGCGGGCCCGTGACACTCGCCGTCTCGGTTGAGCCCCCCTCGTCGGACCGGGGTCATGGGGGTGCGAGCCGAGGAGCACCGGCGCTACTACCGGTGCGTCGAGGGTGACCGCCGTCTCACCCGGAACGTGAGGTGGGTCACCCCGGGAGCTTCGATCACGCCGACTTGCTGGGGTCGGAGCTTCGACAACAGACTGGAGTCGAACAATCGTACTCCCTCGCCGAGGAACACGGGAACCAGGTGGATCATGAATTCGTCCACGAGCCCGGCCTCGAGGTACTGTTTTGCGACCCCTGCGCCACCGGAGATGGCAACGTCCTTTCCATGAGCCGCTCTCGCCGCCAGACGTCGCGCGGCGGCCAGCCCTTCCGTCACGAAGTGAAAGGTGGTTCCCCCTTGGCAGACCAACGGCTTGCGCCGATAGTGCGTGAGCACGAAGACCGGAAGATGGAAGGGCGGGTCCTCACCCCACCATCCCCTCCAAGCGGGAGTCCCCCACGGTCCCGGCCCTCCACCGAACATATTGCGCCCCATGATGACGGCGCCGACCTTCTCGTCGTCCCCGAGGAACACCCGGGTGCTCGCATTCGTTACCCCCCCTTCCAGGCCGGCCTCCTTGCGCCACACCGCCAGCTCGCGCATCCAGCCGTGCAGAAGCTCCCCACGAATCCCCAGCGGGTGCTTGGGGCTCTGGCCCCTGCCCGCAACGAAGCCGTCCAACGACATGGAGACGCTGTAGGTGATCATGGTCGTGGGTCGCGTCGTGAGTCAATTCGGGGAGAGCGCGCTCGACGCACCCCGCGCATTCGGACCACGGTCCGGGACTCGGAAGATCCGAAGCGTCCCACCTTTGGCAGAGCCGTGCGACTTGGGTCGTCGATATTCCGAGCGCAAGCGGGAGGTGGGTGGTCGGGCCCGCCGGTACTCTCTCCCGTGATCTCGAACATCCGTCATTCCTTGCGGGGCCGCTCCTCCGAGAGGAGTGCATCCAGCCGGCGGAAGAGCGAGCGGACGCCGTTCTGGATGCCGCCCGCCGTGAGACGACTCGGGTCGGCGGGCGAAGGGAACTCGGTTCGCAGAGTGACTCGGGTGCCGCCGGCCACCGGCTCGAACCGGATCGATTCGACGACCGTGAGTCCCTCGAATTCGCCGAACTCCAGCGTCCTCACCAGCAGGGTCCCCGGCACGATCTCCCGATACGCTCCCGAGCGGTGCCTCACTTCCCCGTCCGCGCTGAGCAGCCGGATCCGGTACCGGCCGCCGACGCGAACGTCCATCGCGTCTACGATCGTACGCCATCCGGCAGGCCCCCACCACCGGGCGACCAGCTCCGGGGTCACGAACGCCGCGAAGACGCGTTCGCGGGAGACCGGGAAGACGCGAACGGCGATGACCTCGGTCTCCGTGGGCAGCGAGATCACGGTCGGCTCGCCCGTCGTGCGGGCGGCGCCGGTCGCGGCGCCGCTCACCTAGACCCCCGCTGGGCTCGCGGTGCCGCCGCTCCCGATGTCGACGGGCCAACGAGGACCTGCTCCAACCGATCGAAGCTATCGTCCCACATCGCTCGGTACTGGGCGAGCCAACCGAATGCGTCGGCCAACGGTCGGACGTTGAGATGACGCGTGCGATACCGCCAGTCGCGTGTCACCGCCACGAGTCCGGCCTCTTCGAGACGCTTGAGGTGACGCGAGATCGTCGGGAGACTCACGTCGTATGGGGCAGCGAGATCCTCCACGTCAGCGTCTCGGACGGCCAATCGGGCGAGAATGTCCCGGCGGATCGGATGCGAGAGCGCGCCGAAGATCGCGTCATAGTCTGCCGTGGGGGCGGGCACCATCGCATCCTCGGCATAGGCCGAACATTATTTAGCACTTTGGCTAAATGATGGACATCACGCCCTCTCAGGAAGTCGCGGCGGGTCCGACTGTAGGAGTCTCCGATAGCAGCGAAGGTTCCAGGACCTTGCCCTCGAGCTCGTACAATCGAGCCAGGGGCGGCTCCTGGCCCAGTCCGAAGTCAAGCGCTTGCGCAGAAGGAGAGATTCGGATGGTAGGACCGGACAGTCCCCTGTTGATGACGAAAGGTCTAGGGGACTACACCGATGGCTCGGGTGGGGGACAAATCCGGGTCGAACGCTGGCACGTTCTCCCGTATAGAGCTCCACCTGGACTCGGGAACCGGCGGATTGTTCCCGCGCGAGGGCTCAGGCGCGTTCAACGAAAGCGCGGGGGTCATCTGGGTTCCACTTTCGCCGACCGCGTCCTCCAGTGCTAGGACCACGGCCTCGGACCCGCCGACGACCCAGCCGAGGACGCTCAGCGAGGAATGCACCAACACGGTGGTCCCGTCCGATATCCCAAGCGCACGAAGGTCCGCCGCCAGGGTCGATCTCATGGCGGGGAGCCCGGCATTACCTGCGATCAACACAGCCTCGCCCCGGTCGCGGGCGGACATCGTCTGGCGCCGAGGTTTCGCCCCGATCAGCGAAGCGGTCACCCTTCGTGTCGGAGAGCGCCTCTCTTCGGGACGAGAAGTTCGTCTGATTGCGTTGGGTGCTGGGAGAGTCGTCAATGCCCCTGCCCTCGATTGTGAGCAAATGCGGCGCGAGGCTCCCGTGGACTCGCACGCCCGGGGGCGGGATGTCCCGGACCGGCCCCAAGGCGAACTTGCCGACGCACTTTCATGGTGAACTTTCCTGCTTGGCACCCCGCTCCTCACCGGTGCGTCGAAACATCTTCCCTCTGGGCCGAGCCCCGGGGACCGTTCGCTCCGAGCGCTCCAAGATCGACATCAAGTCAGGAGTTGGGTCGCGCTCCGATGGGTACGGCCCCCTCGGCGAATGTTCAGGAAGCGAACGGCAGCTTCGCATGCCCTGGCCAGAAGCAGACCTTTGGGTCGAATCCGGTCCTACCTGGGGCTTTTAGGGGAACTTCCCGTCCGGGGTCCACGATCAATCGACTTGTGCGGATTCGACCGGAGCTGGTTCCTGCGAGTGATTCGGCATGAACCGACGCTCGTGAGTTTCCACGGCGAACTCCGGTTCATCTCCTGAACGTTTTAAGACGAGTCAACCGTGTCAGGGCTGTGATTGCGGAGCGGGCCACCGCGGAGGACGCGGAGCAGATTGCCGCCTTGATCCACGAGCAGCAACGGGATTTTCGAATCTTCGATGACCGCCTAGCGCCTCCCGCAGCGCTCGAGGCCGTCGAAGAAAGGGTCCGGGCCTCGCTTTCGAGGCAAGACGAGAGTCACCTGGTGGTACGGGGTCTCCGCGGGGAGGTCGTCTGTTTTGGCGAGCCCAGGATCCAAGAACTACCGGAGGGACATGAATGGCTCTCCTGGTCTCCTCGGGTCGGCGGCCTGTGGGAGTCGCTAGTCCTCCCACCACTCCGGAGCCCGTTTCGAACGGACGCGCTGGATGCCCTTGTGGCGGCGGCCCGAGAGCTGTGGCATGAGCATGGGCTGGATGGCGAAACCATTGCGTGGCCCTCTCGCGACCCGGAAATGGCGCCGATTCTACGGAAGCTCGGTCTGATTCCGTCGTTCCACTATGCTTACGCGTCGTCGGAGTCGATCGCTTCCATTCCGTCGAAGGGGGTGTTGCTCCGACCCGCTCGCCTAGAAGACTACCCTCTACTTTGGAACCTGCGCTCCGAGCAGGAGGCCTTTCATCTCCAACACTGCCGATTCGAGCGTCCTGCGCCGGGGCTGGAGAAGGGTTTCCGGGCCCAATTCGACCGGTCCCTTCTGACCGATGCCCCGGGAGAAGAGCTGCCTCAGTTTTCGGTAGCAATGCAGGATGATGAGCTGGTGGGGTTCGTTGAAGCCGTTGTGCAGGTGCTGCCTGCCATCAACCCCCGGGATCTTCCTCAGGGACGGTACGGGTACCTTGCCAATGCTGCCGTCCGGTCCGCGCTCCGGGGCCGCGGATTCGGCCGCAGTCTGGTGAATTACGCTCTCCATCGGTTGTCGCTTCGGCACGTACTGGGATTCGTACTGTGGTATGCGGATGACAACCCTCTGTCGAGCCGTTTTTGGCCGCGATTGGGCTTCCGAAACTTGTTCACCAAGTACGAGAGGAGGTTCGACCAATCTCTGTCACCTCAGAACTGAACTGGATTGCCCCGAGACACGGAGATCGTTCCCCGACACTCCGGTCCGTCCACGGAGGGCCCTCGACCCGGACCAGGCTCAACGACTGCTGGAGGCGGCGAGCCGGCGTGGGATCGTCCCACACGCATTCGTCGCGTTCGAGATGCTTATGGGCCTGGGCCGGAGCGAAGTTCTCAGGATCTCGGTAGCCGACCTCGAGGAGGACTCGCCCAAGGTCCACGGGAAGGGCCGTGCGGGCGGGAAGACGCGTTGGGCCCCCTATCATGCCGACGTCCGGCGGACCCTGCCGGACCTCCTCGCGCACCGAGCCGAGGTCGTGGCCGGTCATCGGGGGCCCGATCCGGGTCGGCTCTTCGTCCACCGGACGAAGGGCGGGGGCCTCCGGACGTGGTGCCGCACGTACGTGGACGACCGGCTTATGAAGCCGACTTTCGAAGACGCGGGCGTTCGGTTGACCTGGAACCTGAACCACGCACTACGGCGTACTTTCGGTCGGACCTTGTGGACCAAAGGGTTACCCCTAGAGGTGGTCAGCGACCTGCTCGGGCATCGGGACACGAAGACCACCGTCCGGTACCTCGCGCTGCGGAGGGACGACATGATCTCCGCGACGCGGGTCCTCGACCGGGTCCTGCCCCCGTTGGAAGCCACCCGGGTGGAGGCGATTTAGCGGATGGCCAAAAACGGCACTGTTCCCTACCGGTACTGGTTCGAATCCCGGCGGCCCCGTCTCGAATCCAACCCACCTCGGTCGCGAGAAGGACCGACCTCTGCGGGTCCGCGCGGGAAAAGGCCGGGTCAACTTAGATAGGCAGCTCGCGCTCCCTGGTCCTCACCGATCGACGACGACGACCACCGTCTTTCTCGACTGGGGCGGGACCCTCGCTCAGGACATCGACGAGTTGCGCGAGCCGTGCAGGGTCTGGGGGGACGTCCTGGCGGGTCAGGGTCAGCCGCGGAGCGGAGAGCAAATCCGACGGGCCATCGTCTCGGTCGATCGCGAGATCGGCCGTCGGGTCTACGAATATCTCGGAAGGACCGGCGAGTTCTGGGAACTCTACGACGAGCGCGTGATGGACCACCTGGACATCCCGGCCGGGCGACGGGAGATCGTGGAATCGGTCCAACGGGTCTTCGATGACCGTGCCCTCGTGCGACTGTATCCCGAGGCGCCGAGCGTGCTCGCCGCGCTGCGGGATCGACGGTACCGAACCGGCCTCATCTCCAATCACACCGACGGTCTCCTCCGGCTGGTGAAGCACCACCGGCTCGAGCCGATGCTGGACACCATCACTTACTCGTAGGAGGTGGGGGCGGAGAAGCCGAACCCCGCGGTGTTCGTTCTCGCGCTGCGCCGAGCCGGCTGCGCGGCCGAGGACGCGGTCTTCGTCGGCAACGACGTGGAGGCCGACGTCGGCGGGGCGAGGGGCGTCGGGATCCGTCCGGTCTGGCTCAACCGTCAGAAGCTCGACCTCAAACCGGGTTGCCCGACCATCGAATCACTCGAAGAACCCCTCCCCCTCCTGGAGACGATGGACTAGCCCGACGCCGTGGCGGTACTTCGGACCCCGGCCGGCCCCGCCGCACCCTCGGGTCCCACCAGGTGCCGGCGCCCCCGTCGGTTCTCGCCTCCCCCGTACGGTCGAGTCCAACAAGGTTGAAGTAACTCGACCGACTTCTGCGCCCTGCCGATGCCCGTCGAGAAACCTCGTCCGCAACCCCCCGTGGAGGAGGATGTCCCGGCGGATGGAGCGAAGCTCGCCGACCGGATCTCGGCCGAGCTCGAGCTGCTCAGCCGGAACGTCGACATCCTCGAGCAGCTCTCGGGTCGGACCCCCAAAGGGATCATCCGCCTGAGCGAGGCGCTGCACCTGCCGATCCACAAGGTGCGGTACTCCCTCCATCTCCTCGAGCGCGAGGGGGTCATCCAGCCGAGCGCGGACGGCGCGGTCGTCACCGACTCCGCCCGCCAGTTCTGGGAATCGATCGACCGGTCGCTCGACGAGATGAGCCGACGCATCGAGCATCTCAAGGAACGCGCGGCCGCGCACCGCACGACACCGCCGCCGAGCCGGAAAGGCTATTAGCGCGATGCCGGCTCGGCCGCCTCGGTGCCGCCGTAGCTCAGCGGTAGAGCGATCGGCTGTTAACCGAAAGGTCAGCGGTTCGAACGGACGGAGGGACGTTCCCCCCGTCACGGAACTCCGCTCGGCGGCGCCTCCGGAACGCTCCCCATGGGCCCGTAGCTTAGCCCGGCCTAGAGCGACCGGCTCATAACCGGTCGGTCGACGGTTCAAATCCGTCCGGGCCCACCGTCCCCGCCGAGCACCGGCCCGGGGGGGAGCCGCGCGGAGGGGGGCCCCATTACGTTCAGCCCGGGCCGAACTCCATGAGGATTCGGGGCCAGGCTCCGTCCAGGATCCGAGTCTTCCCCACCAGCTGCACGGACGTGGATTGCGGGTTCAGTACGCCGCCGAACTTCATTCCCTTGGGGATCCATCTCCAGAGGGCGAAGGGCAGCGAGCCGAGCCCCTCGTGCCGGGAGAGCGTCCGGACGTGCGGGAACCCCGCCAGGTGGGCCAGCTCGACGAGACCGGACTCGGTCGCGGCGCAGTAGGTCGTCTCCTCGAGCTCGGGGGGATGGAAGAACCGCACGACCGGTCGCGAGCCGGGCAGCAGGAGGCCCTCGGCGAAGACCCGGCCCCCGGGAGCGAGCCGGCGTCGCAGGACCTCCAGGGCCTTCCAGGGGTCCCGAAGGTGGTAGTAGACCCCTAGGAAGAAGACGACGTCGAAGGTTTCCGGCAGGCGGTCGAGTTCGCTTACGTCCATGACCC
Organism: Thermoplasmata archaeon; assembly: GCA_035501555.1. Classification (GTDB taxonomy): domain Archaea; phylum Thermoplasmatota; class Thermoplasmata; order Lutacidiplasmatales; family UBA184; genus Lutacidiplasma. The sequence continues at coordinate 6,960 of DATJWA010000024.1, forward strand.
GGTACTCCACGCCGGACCCACGGGCGCTCTTCGCCAGCTCGAACGGCTGGTAGCCCGACGCGTGGGCCTCGAGGTTCTGCAGCCGGTCGATCGCGAGGACGCGTCGAGCTCCTCGCTCCTCCGCGAGGAAGCTGTAGTAGCCGTCCCAGGCTCCGACGTCGAGCACGGAGAGGCCGTCGAATCGCGGGGGAAGGTGCCCCGAGATCCAGTCCTGGTGCCGCTGGGCGCTGATCCCCGGAGTGACGAGCCCCCCGCCCAGGTCGATGTGATGCCACCAATGCAGGGCGGCCACCCGCGCCCGGAGGTCCTCCGTCGCGGCCGCGGGCCCCGCCGGGACGGTTTGCCCGATTCCTTGCTGAATCGCACCCATCTCGGGTCCGGCTCTCTCCGGGTCTGGACGCACGGAGCAGGCCAACGCAAGAAGCGTCTCCTCGGATTTAGCTGAGCCGTGGGGCCGTTTAGGGTCAGCCAGTCGCGTTCGACCGCGGCGGGACCGCCCGGACCCACCGGGCTCCGCAGCCCACCGGGCCTGCCCGGCAGCGATAGAACCATGCCGCCGGGGAGGCGGATTTCTGGAGCCGAACGCGTTCGAAAGGAGGACAAGGGTTTTTATCCTGCGTACCGGCTAGCAGCCCGTCTTCACCGTGCGGAAGTACCTCGCGGCGACAAGGAGCGGAGAACATGGGTGGCTACTCAGACCGGGAGAACCGGGCCGACTGGGTGGTCGTCCACACCGCCCTCGGTCGGATCGGCGGGGCTGAGCGGCAGCTGCTGCGGTTCGTCCAGGCCGCTCGTGACCACGGCGAACGGATCGACCTGTACTATGCGGGTCCCCCGTTCCCGGAGCTCGAGGCGATGGGCAACCTCTACACGGGTCCTAAGTCCGGCGACCTCGCCGGCACCATCCGCGCCTACTGGAGCACCCTGCGGGAGCTACGACGCTACCGCTCCATCCTGATCTACCACCACGTCGAGCCCGTCCTGCTGGGGCTGATCACGGCCCTGTACGGGGAACGGTGCGTGGTGTACCTCGGCGAGCCGCTCCGCCCCCTCTGGGAAGAGTACGTCAGCGGCGACGGCTCCCTGGTCTCCTTCCCCGAGATGCGGAAGACGGTCGAGCAGCTGTACGGCCACCGCGCTTCCTTCCTCGTGAACCAGCCGGCCGTCATGTGGCTTCTGGTCCGCGTCCTGCGCCAGTGGGACCGGATGTCCATCCGGCGGGCCGGCATCCTGCTGGGTAACTCCGTGTTCACCTCCCGCGTCCTGCAGCGGGTCTACAGGCTGACCGAACCGCCGGGCGTGGTCTACCAGGGCCTGCCCGAGACCCCCGAGACGCCGGTCGAGGCCCCCTCCTCCCCGACCGTCCTGGCCGTCGGGGCCTTCATCCCCCACAAGGACCAGGAGACCCTGCTCCGCGCCTGGACGATCGTCGAGTCCCGACCGGAGTTCCCCGACGCGCGGCTGGTCCTGGTCGGCAACGGCCCCACCCGGGCCGCCTGCGAGGAGCTCTCGCGGAATCTCGGGCTCCGAAGGGTGCGGTTCGAGCCGGCCATCTCCGAGATCGCACTCGCCAACCTGTACGAGCAGGCCTCGGTGCTCGTCCACCCCGCGATCGCCGAGCCGTTCGGGATGGCTCCGCTGGAGGCGGCCCGCCACCGAGTCCCCTCGATCGTCGCCGACTCCGGGGGGATCACCGAGTTCGTCCGGAACGGGGAGAACGGGCGGATCTTCCCGCCCCGTGACGCCACGACCCTCGCTGACCTGATCAGCTCCATGCTCGCCAACCACCCCGAGCGGGTGCGGATGGGGTTTGAGGCCTACCGAAAGCAGCGGACGCTCTTCACCATCGAGCGGACGGCGCTCCAGCTGCTCGGCTTCGCCGGGGCCCGTCTCCTGCCCCGCTCGAAGGACCGCTCCCTACCCTCTCCTCTGTAGGCCGGGGGCGGCTTCGCGGCTGTGGACGGCCCGGGTCCGGCAGGAACCGACGAACGGGTACCGGTCGCTCCCCCTCCCTCGCTGCTCGTACGCGGCTGGCGCCGGGTTCGCGCCGTCCCCTCCGCCGAGTGGCTCGCCCTCGGCATCCTGTCGCTGGCGGTGGTCGCCTTCTCGGTCTGGTGGACCGACCTCGAGTGGGTCAGCTTCCTCGGGTTCCACCAGGCCGTCTACGACCTCGGGGTCGACTACCAGGTGATCTGGGCAGCCGCCCACGGCTACTCGATCAACGAGGCCGGGCCCGGGGCCACCCACCTGATCCTGTATCTCTTCGTGATCCCCTACTGGCTCATCCCGTCGCAATCGGGCTTTTTCCTCTTCCTCCTCGCCTTCGAGGCGGTCTGGGTGGGCCTCGGGGCGTTCCCGATCTACTGGGTGGCGAAGGAGCAGCTCGGACGCCGGTGGATCGGCCTAGCGCTCGGTCTGGCCTACCTCGCCTACCCGGCGATGTCGGGTCCGCTGTGGTTCCCGTTCCACTACGAGGCGCTCTTCCCTACATTGTTCCTCTTCGGGTACTGGCTGTACCGTCGAGGGAATATCCTCGGGGCCGGGGCGTTCTGGGTCGCTTCCCTGTTCACCGACGCGGGGGTGACGTTCATCGTCGCGGCGTTCGGGCTGGGGATCCTCGCCGAGCCGCTGATCGCCCGGACCGGGGTCTGGGCGCGTCTGCGGGGCCGGCCGCGCCCGGGCCGGGTTCCGATCCCCCGCGCCAAGTGGATGTTCGGGCTGTTCCTCATCGCCGCCGGGGCGGCCGTCTTCCTCGGAGTCGCGCTCTCGTACGGGTTCTGGGAGTTCGTGTTCTTCACGGCCCGCTCCAGCTTCACGACCGGCTCGACGCTCGCCCGGGTCGCCCCGATCGACCCGTTCGCGAACTGGGCCCGAAAGCTCGCGACCGTCCTGCTGCTCTTCGGGCCTCTTCTCGCCCTCCCGCTGTGGGCCCGCGAGGAGCGGTGGGCCCTCCTTCCGTACCTCGGGCCGGCCCTCCTCACGACGAGCTTCACCGGCTTCCTCTCTCCCTTCGTCGACCAGTACGTCGCCTTCGTCATCCCGGTCCTCTTCGTGGCGACCGTCCGCGGCCTCGAGCGACCGTGGGGGTACCGTCCCGCGAGCGATTCCGGCCCGCCGGCCCCGCGCGCCGCCGTTCGGCGTCGGCGTCTCTACCGCCCGGTTCCTGTGGCCACCGCCGTGCTGGTCGTCACGGTCGCCTGCGCGATGGTGTTCACCCCGTGGGGGCCGTTCAACGCGGAGCTGAACCGCCCGCACCTGAGCATCGACGTGGCGTACTACAACGTCCCGTACGTACGCTACTCGAACCAGACCGTGAGCGCGGCGCTCCTCCAGATGATCGACATGGTCCCGGCCACCGGCTGGGTGCTCGTCCAGGACAACATCCCCCAGTTACTCAACCGGACCGAATGGACCGTCCCGGGGTTCTACGCGGTCGGTCAACCGCTGAGCTACCTGATCACCGACCCGTACGACTACAACTTCTACGCTCTGAACACGTTCGGGCCCCTCCCCGATTCGATGATGTTCTGGGCGAACTACTTCCTGAGCCAAGGGTGGCACGTCCTGGCGGACGCCTACGGCTGCCTGCTGCTGAGCTCGATGGGAAGTGGCCCGCCGGCCCTCTACAAACCGCTCGTCCTGTCGTTCACTCCGTCCGACTTCCTCGGCGTCGGCCCCGAGCGGCCGAACCATCAGATCTTCAACGGGCCGCTGTTGCCGATCGACGGCGCCTACAGTGTGCTGTCGCCCGGTAACTACACGGTGACCCTCACGCTGCGGGTCGACCACCCGAACGCGACCGACCAGCTGTACTTCGGGATCGGGTACAACTACAGCGCGAACCTCCTCCAGAACAACTCGATCCCCGGCGCCCCGTGGACGGGCCTCAACGGCACCGTGGCGCTCACGTACGCGATCTCGGTCCCCAGCTACTACCCGGGCGGCCCGGTGTTCACCCTGTACGAACGGCAGTGGACCGGGCCGCTCAGCATCGTCTCCGTCCGCATGGCCCAGAGCGCCCCCGCGGCCCCCCCTCCCGGGAGGTAGCGCGCATGCCCGCCCGTTCCCTCGCGATCGTCCACCTGACCCCACCGCACGGGAACACGGGCGGCCACCGGCAGACGCGGCTCGTCTACGACCTGCTGCGTCGGCACTTCGACGTGCGGGAGTACCCGTTCGCGCTCGGGAACGCGAAGCTCTCGGCGGTGTACTACCCGCTGTACCCGCTGGCCCGCCCTCTCGCGGACGGGCTGCGCGAGCGCTTCGACGTGGTCTTCGGGGAGTGGTGCGGCTACTTTCCCGTGGCGAGCGACCTCGTCTACATCGTCCCGTCGACCCCGCCCCCGGGCCCTCCGGTCTCCCTGCGCCGCCTGGTCGGGATCGGGCCCCGGCCGGCGGCCGGTTTCTGGCCCCCTCCCCTGGAATGGCTGTACTTCAACCCGCTCGTCCGCCCGCTGGTCAACCGGGCCGCGCTGGACGCTCTCGACCGGACCGGAACCCTGGCCGCCGGCGGCGGGCAGCTGCGGGAGCAGATCCGTGCCGAGTTCGGCCGCGACGCCCGGGTGATCTACCCGGGCGTGCCGCAGGACAAGCTCGAGGCGCTCGTCCATCTCCGGAGCGGACCCCACGACCCCCGGGTGCTGGTGATCAGCCGGATCGTGCCGGAGAAACACCTCGAGGACGTCGTGGCGATCGCGAACGAGCTCCCCCGGGTGCCGTTCGCCGTCGTCGGGTACCTCGGCGCGCACGGACCGAGCTACCTCGAGCAGCTTCGCAAGCTGAACCGGGCCACGAACGTCGAGTTCTACCCGAACCTCGACGAGGAGGCCAAGCGCACGCTCCTCGGTCGCTCCCGGGTCCTGCTCAACCCCTCGCAGAACGACACGTTCCCGATCGGGCTGCTCGAAGGGATGGTGGCCGGGCTCGCTCCGGTCGCGCATGCGTCCGGGGGGCCGCTCGAGTATCTCGAGCCGGCGCAGATGTACCTCGGCCCGGAGGAGGGCGTCCGTGCCGTGCAGGCCGCCCTGGAGGAGGGGGAAGCGGCCCGGCTCCGGGTCGCCGAGCGGGCGCGCGAGATGATCGACCCCGCCCGCCTCGAACGCGAGTTCGTCGACGCCGTCCAGGATGCCTACGTCGCCCGGCGTCGCTGACGAGAGGGCGCCCCGTCGACGGGGCACCAGTCAGAGGAAAGGGTTGGACCGGTCGCGGTTACCCGCAGCCGCACCCGCCCGAGCCGCACCCGCAGCCGCCGCCTTCCTCGCCGTGGGCTTCGGGGCCCCCGGTCGGGAGGTTCGGCGCGGTGATCTTGAACCCGGTCGCGTTCAGGTCTTGGACGAAGTCGATCTGGGCTCCGTCCAGCATCGCGGCGCTCATGTCGTCGACGACGATCTTGAACCCGTTCACGGAGACGACCTTGTCCCCGTTACGGACCTGGTCGAACGCCATCGCGAACGCCGGACCGCCGCCCCCACCGCCGCCGCTGCCGCACCCGCACCCTCCCCCGCCGGAGCCGCAGCCGCAGCCGCCGCCTCCGCCGGACTGAAGGAATACGCGAACGGCCGTGCCGGGCTTCTGGGCCTTGATGAGGGTCGAGACCTGGTCCTGCGCGGCCTTCGTAACTTCCAACTTGATTCCACTATCGCTCATTCGGATCGGGGTCCTCCTTGCCACCCCACTGTGCTGAGGTCGGCCGGGGTATAAAGCCCCGGTGACGCGCAGGTCACTACGCGGAGAACGACTTCCCGCACGAGCAGGAGTGCTTGGCGTTCGGGTTGTAGATCTTGAACCCGGAGGCCTCCAGGCCGAGCAGGAAGTCGACCTTGACGCCCGCCAGAAGGGGGGCGCTCGCCTTGTCGACCACGACCGTCAGCTTCGGGTCCTGGAAGGCGACCTCGTCGCCGGTCTCCTGCTTGTCGAACGACATCCCGTAGGTGAGGCCGGAGCACCCGCCGCCCTGCACGTACAGCCGCAGGGCCGCGCCGGGCTTGCCCTGCTGCTCCATGATCTTGAGGACCTGGTCCCGCGCCGCGGGAGTGACCTCGATGAACGTCATCGCCGTCTCCACACGTTTCAATCCGTGCGGGCGGTAAAAGACTTGCTTACACGCGTGACAGCGTTTCACCCACCCCGTCGCGGGGAGTTATCTATCGGCCCGGAGTGGAGGGCCCGATGTGCCGACTGTTCGGACTCCTTACGGCGCAGCCCGAGACCGGGGAGCCGTGGCTGGTCCGCTCCGACCGCTCCCTTCTCGCCCAATCGAACGTCCCCGGGGAGACGGCCCAGAAGGACGGCTGGGGGATCGGCTGGTTCGACGCGCCGGACCGCGCCCGGATCGAGAAGGGCGTCGGCGGGGCGTTCGAGCCGGGGGAGCGGGAGCGGTTCGTCCGGGTCGCGGGCGAGGCCCGCTCGACCCTGGTGATCGGCCACCTCCGCCACGCGAGCAACCCGCTCGGGCTCCCGCACGAGAAGCTGATCAGCCTAGAGAACTCGCAGCCGTTCGGCAACCACACGACGATCTTCGCGCACAACGGGGCGATCGCCTTCCCGAACGAGACCCGTCCGTACCTGGGGGTCCACGAGAAGGAGGTGGTGGGGGTCAACGACAGCGAGGTGCTGTTCCGTCTCCTCCTTCGCCACTACGAGGAGATGCACGACGCGTTCCGGGCCTACGCCCACGCGGTCGACGACCTCGACCGGGTCTGGATCGACGTCGGTCGGCCGAAGGTCTCCCCCTACTCCGGCCTCAACGTGCTGTTCGCCCCGAGCCCTCGGGAGCTGTGGGCCTTCTGCCTCTCGCTCGGGGACCACGGGTGCGGCCTGCTCGACCATAGCCGGCCGTACTACGAGATGACCTACCACGCCGAGCCGCACCGCCTCGTCGTCGGGAGCGAGCCGTTCGACGCTGCCCCGAACTACTGGAAGACCCTGTCCTCCGGCACGTTCCTCCACGCGACCGTCCAGGGGATGCACGTGGACGTCCAGACCGGAGCGATCCCGACCCCCACACTGTACACCGCTAAAGCCCCCCTCGCCTGAGCCGGAGGCCGACCCTCGCCGAGGGGCCCGTGCCGAGCGAGATGCTCTCGGGGCCCGACCTGGGCGCAGGATACCTCCACCAGCTCTCGATCGACCGCGACGGCGAGCGGACGACGTTCACCTACCACGCCCAGGAGGGGGGAGCCGACGCCGCCGGACCCCCGAAGGGCCCGCTCGACGTCTTCGGGTACGTCCACCCGGGGGTGCCGTGCCAGTTCGGAGGGCCTCGCTGCTGGCACCGCCGCTTCCTGCTCCCGTTCGCCGAGACGGCGAGAGTGAGGACCGCCTACAACCGCTCCCGGTTCGTCCTCCAGACGATGATCGCCCAGGCCTACGAGGGGGTCGCGGCGGAGGTCGGGCCCGCGTTGGGGGAGGTCGTCCGGCGCCTCGCCGGCCCGCTCGCCGCTGAGGGGGTCCCCTGGTACCTCGGCGGCTCGGCCGGTGCCTGGCTGCTGGGGGCCTCCGTCCAGCCCCGGGACATCGACGTCGGCACCTCGCGCGCCGGGGTCGACCGGATCGCCGGACTGCTGCGGGAGTATCTCATCGAGCCCGTCGCTCCGACCGACTGGCCCCGCTCCGGGATCGTCCACGGGGCCCGCGCCTTCGTCGGGACGTTCCAGAGCGGGGCACGCGTCGAGTGGGCGGTCCCGCTCGAGCCCGGCCCCCCGATTCGATGGGCCGAGTGGGGGGGACGCCCGGAGGAAGCGCGGACGCTACCGACCTCGTTCGAGGGGACCGAGCTGAAGGTGACCCGGCCCGAGTACGCCCTCGTGCGCGCTTGGGAAGCGAACGCCCCCGGACGGGCCGCGGCGCTCCTCGACCTCGTCCGCCGACTCGGGCCGGACCGGGAGCTCGCCGTGGCCTTGCTGGACCGGAGCCGTCTAGCGACCGGCGCCCGGGCCGAGAGGTTGCACGAGCTCGATGTATAACCCGCCTCGAGGGAGAACCCCGCGTTCCCGTCGAGCCGCACCTTGATACCCCCTCGACCCGAGCGAGCGGCGATGTTGGCCCCCCAGACTACCCCGGTCGTCGAATCGCTGACCCCGCATGACCTGGTGACGTACTTCCACTGCCCGCACGAGATGGAGCTGACGCGGGCGAGCCACCAGCTGCGGAACGGCGGACCTCTCGGTCCCGTGTGCACTCCGGGGAACGTCGTACCCCTCCATCGCTCGCCCCTCTTCGCCCCCCCGCTCGGGAACTTGATCGTCAACGAGGGCCGCCTCGACCTGAACGAGAAGGACCTTCTGGTCTACGAGGACGGGGGGGAGGACGACCTCCCGGTGCTCTTCCCACCGGACCGGGTGCGGCCCGACATTCGCTTTGCCGGCAACCGGAGCACGCTCGGGGACCCCGAGCTCGGGCTGCGCGGCCGGCCGGACCTCATCATCCAGCGCGCCGACGGCTCGCTCGTTCCGGTCGAGTACAAGTCGACGCACCTTTTCGTCGGGTACCACGAGGCGCACGGACGCCTCTTCGACACCATCCAGGTCGTGGCCGAGTGCCGCCTGGTCGAGGCGGCGTTCGACCGCAAGGTCCCCTACGGGATCGTGCTGTACGGGGACGAGAGCGGCGGAGGGCTCCACGAAGGGTGGGTCCGGATCCCCTACGGGGAAGCGGAGAAGAGCTGGCTCCGGGTCGCCCTGAAGCAGATCCGCGACGACCGCGAGCGGGCGCCGGTCCCGGCCGAGCGGAACTGCGGCGGCTGCGAGCCGAACTCGAACGGGCTCTGCCAGTTCGCCGCGGCGCGATACGAGGGTCCCCACCACCGGCTCGCGATGTACGCGACCCTGCGCAGTTAGGGCCGCGGCCCGGCTCCCCTCGCAGGGATTAAATAGAACGAGCCGCTGACAAGCGAGCCGCGCCGGAACGCTGTTTCATTGGTCGGTACATGCACCCGCAGAGGCTCGGGCCTCTCCGGGGAAGGGCGAGGGACTCGCCGTCGACCTGGCCGCGGGTCCGATGACGCCGATCACACGCGTTCTGGACGCTTGTCAAGCGCCATTAGTGTAGCTGACTACTGTCAGTTGGGGAATGGCTGGGCTCGGGCGCCGACGAAGGTCGTGCCAAGCTGCGATAAGCGGTGGGTAGGCGCAAGGAACCTGTGATCCACCGATCACCGAATCGGAACTCCGGTCCCGCAAGGGACATTCCGAAAGGAAGGGGAACTCCCCGAAGTAAAGCATTCTAGTAGGGGAAGGACAAGAAATCAACCGAGATGCCCTTAGTAAAGGCGATCGAAAAGGGCCAAGGACAAACCGAATCCCCGTCCGGCGAGGACGGGGAGATGTGGAGTAGTGGACCTCCGTACACGCTGGCTTTCCAAATCGAACGTGCCTGGAACGGCGGACCTAAGAGGGTGATAGTCCCGTAGGTGAGCGAAAGAGGCGTGATTGGAGGGATCCTGAGTACCGTGCGTTGGATATCGCGCGGGAAGCCGGGAGGTACAGTCTTCCGATCCTAAATACGTCCCGAGACCGATAGCGCAATAGTAGCGCGAGCGAACGCTGAAAAGTACCTCGGAAGGGAGGTGAAAAGAGCCTGAAACCAACTGATGATAAGCCGCATGTGGTCCCTAAGGAACGAAGCGACCGAAAGGTCGTGGACACAGGATCCATGCGTCCGTTTTGAATAACGGGCCAGGGAGTTTCGATCTATGGCAAGGCTAAGGCCCACACGGCCGAAGCCGCAGGGAAACCGAAAGTCCGCAGCTCCGCAAGGAGCGAGGGACGGGGTGTGCTCGCCCGAAGTCATAGGTGGAAGACCCGAAGCCAATCGATCTAAGCGTGGGTAGGTTGAAGCCTGTCGAAAGATAGGTGGAGGACCGAACCGGTGTTGACGTGCAAATCATTCGGATGACCTGTGCTTAGGGGTGAAAGGCCAATCTAGACTGGGAATGGCTGGTTCCTCCAAAAACTACTCGCAGGTAGGCCTCGGCCGAGCTGGCACGGGATGTAGAGCACCGATTACGGGAAGCGGGACCGAAAGGTCTCGGCCTGTTGTCGAACTCCGAAGT
>DATJWA010000025.1:0-96881 GCA_035501555.1 Thermoplasmata archaeon
GGCCGCGACCACGATCCCGACGAATCGGTCCACCTCGTCGACCGCAGCCCAAGTCGCCGCTGGAGAGTCGGCCGAGTCCCGGGCTACGAGCTCCCTCCAACGGCTCTCCGGGTACTCCCTCTCGCGAAGCAGCGTGGAACCGAATGCCCACGGTTCCGACTCCAGCGCCTGGAGCCGGATGTCACGGTAGGAGGCCCAGTCGGCCGCTTCGGCACGACGAACCCGAACCTCGGGGGCGCCGACCGTCACGAGGCCCGGAGAGCGGTCGACGCTATATCCCACCCTCGCCCCCTCGGTCGGATCGCCTGCTCCCTCGCACGCGAGCCGAGGAAGGGACTGCCGGCCCCGTGAGCGCGAGACGGCGCCCCGCGGCTTCGCGACGCGGGTGCCAGCTCGGAAAAGGCCTTATTCGGGGCCAACTGCTGACGTGCCGGGTGCTGAGGTAGCCTAGCTCGGCCAAGGCGCCAGATTCGAGATCTGGTGGTGCGTATGCATCGCGGGAGTTCAAAGGCCGCTCGGGGGGACCCCCCGACGACGGAGACTCTCCCCCTCAGCGCCTCCACTGCATCGTCCCTCTCGGTCGAGGTGGAGGTCGCGCGCGCCGGCCGGGTCGAGTCGCATGCGCTCCACCTGGCCCCCGGCACGACGGTCCGGGAAGCGGTGCGGGCGACGGGCCTGGCTCCGGAGGGGACCGCCGTCTTCCTGGACGAGGAGTCCGTCCCGCTGGACGCACCCCTCGATCGAGCGTGCCGGCTGATCGTCGTCCCGACCTTCTCGGGGGGTTAACCGGCGCCGACCGGACATCCCAAGAGATTTAGCCCGCGGGTTCCGTCTCTAGGGGCTAAGGTTGCTAACGTGCCGTCGAGTTGTCCCATCTGCGAACAGCCGATCTCGATGACGGGCCTCCATTGCACCGTCTGCGGCTTCCCGACCGCCCTCGCCATCGAGGGGCTCCGCTCGATCGACACCGTCCCGCCGCCCACGGACCCGGCCGCCCCGCCCGAGCGGCCTCGGCCGATGCGGACCCTTTCCCCCGAGGCCGAGCTCGCCGGCCGCATCAGCCGGGACCTCCGCGCCAAGATGGACATCGTCCACGAGCTCGGACGCTCGGTCCCGGACGCCACGAGCGAGCTCTGCCAGGCGGCGCTCGGGGAAGCCGAAGGGCGGGAGGGGGAGGCGCTCGAGACGCTGCGCTCGGCGCAGAGCCGCGTCGAGCGCGAGCTGGACGAGCTGCTCGACCAGCGGCTCGCCTCCGTCGTCGCCCGGCGGGACGCCCTGCAGACCCACGGGCTCCGCCTCGCGATCGGTCGGGACCTCGACCGAGTGGCCGAGGAGCTGCAGGCCCGGCGTCGCAACGAGGCGACGACGATGCTCCTCGAGGTCGAGGGGCGCATCAGCCAGTTCGAGTCCGACTGGCGGGGCCTCCAGGGGTTGCTCGCCCAAATCGAGGGCCTCCGGAACGAGGCGACCGAGCTCGGCCTACCGCTCGGGGAGATCTCCGGGGAGATCGAGGAGATCCGGGACCGCCTCTCGAGCCCGAGGCTCACCGAGGAGAACCTGGACGAGCTCGCCCAGGCGGCCGCCCAGGCGCTGATGCTGCTGCACGAGGCCGTGCCGTCCTCTCTCGAGGAGGAGCTGGCGCGCCACGCCACCACGCTCGATGCCTACCCCGAGGAGCACGTGCCGAGTGCGGTCGCGCGCCGGCTCCACTCGGAGGCGACCCGCCACCTAAAGAAGGGCCGGCTGCCCGAGGCGATCCAGAGCGTGCGCGAGCTTCGCCAGCAGGTCGAGGCGATCCAGCGCGACGAGGCCGCCCGCGCCCCGCCGGCACCGGCCCCCGCCCCCGCGGAGACCGAGTCGGAGACCCTCGACCGGCTCCTCAAGAAGGCGCGGTCGCTCGCCGGCCGCGTCCGGACCCTGCCGCCCGAGAGCGAGGCGGCCCGCGAGGCGGCCGTGCAGATCCGCTCGGCGACCGAGCACCTCAAGTCTCGAGAGTTCGACGAAGCGGACCGCATCCTGGCCCATCTCATGAAGGTCCTGGCGCTCGGCACGGGGGTGAGCGACGCGTGAGCCCGGGGAATCCGCCCCCTCCGGACCTGCGCTCCCGGCTCGACGCCCTCAGCCAGCGGGCCCACGCGCTCGAGGCCGACGGCCTGCCGCCGCTCCCGATCCAGCAGATCCAGGAAGCTGTGGCCCGCGCCCTGGCCGCGGGCACTCCCGAGGAGGCGACCCAGGTGATCAAGCGCGGCGAGGCGCTCCTCACCAAGGTCTCCGAGGATTGGACATGGGTCAAGGAGCTCTTGCGGCGCGCAGAGGAGCTCCGCGCGATCGCGGGGACCATCGGCGTCGACCTCGCGATCCTCGACGCCCGGGTGGGCAACCCGAGGAAGAAGCTCTCCCAGGGTTCGCTCAGCTCGGGGACGCTCGACAAGACCGCCGCGAGCGCGTCGCTCGCGCTCGCCGTGCTGAACGACGCGGTGCCGAAGTTCTGCGCGCAGGAGGCCCAGCAGCTCGGCACGACGATCCGCCGGGCCCGGGACCGGGGGGAGGACGTGCGGCTCGCCGCTGGCGCGTTCAGCCGCCTGCTTCAGGCGATCCAGGACCAGAACCTCCCGACCGCCGCCCAGCGGCTGGTCGAGGTCCGCAAGGAAGTGGCGCGGATCCCGCGCGCGCCGGCCATGCCCCGGCTCGGTTCCGAGGAGGAGGAGGAGATCCTGCTCGAGGCCCGCAACCTGGCGCGTCGCCTCCAGCGGATCAAGGGAAAGGCGCACGACGCGCACAGCGCCGCCCGCCTCATGTCGCAGGTCCGACAGGCCCTAGCCGAGGACCGCCGCTACGGGACCCCCGAGGAGGAGATCGAGGAGCTCTGGCTCGAGGTCTCCCGGATCACCCAGGAGAACCGGCGCGCGTCGGAGGCCCCTCCCGGGACCACTCCGGGGACCGGCCCCCGACCCCGGGACGAGCGGCCCGCCTCGGAGGTCATTCCCGCGGCCGAGGCCGCGGCACAGCTCGAGGCGGCCGCCCGGGAGGAGGGACCGACCCCGCCGCCCGCGCCCTCTCCCGAGCCCGCCGGCTCGACCGTCTCGCGCCGCGGATTCCTGGTCCCGTACGTCCCGCCCGAGATGCCGGCGCTCGCCGGCCCGGAGGACCCCTCGAACTCGCCGACCCGCCCTCGACCGAGGCCGAGGGTTCCGCCGTAATCCTTTAATACGTATCGCAAGTCGTTTATACCACTTGTCGCGGGGGGGCGCACGAGCGGCATACCGGCCGGTCGGGACCGTGTTGGCCGTGACCCCGTCGGGGTCGCTGACGGTCCGCTCGCCCGGTCCGGACGTCATCGGCGAGGGCGCAATGGTCTCCGAGCCGAGGAGCGGGGTGCGCGGTGTCGTCACCCGGGTGTTCGGCCCGGTGGCCCAGCCGTATCTCAGCGTTCGCCCGCGCCGCGCTCCGAGCCCCGCGGAGGGGATCCGGCTGATCGGGGCATCCCTGGTGATGGAGTAGGAGGGCATCGATGGTGGACGGAGAGGCACCGACGAGCGGCGACAAACCGGCGGCCCGACCGGAGGACCTCGCGGTCCCGACCCGATGTACGAGCTGCGGGTCCTCCCACCTGACGCGCGACTACGAGCGGGGCGAGCTCGTCTGCGACGAGTGCGGCCTGGTCCTGGAAGAGTCGATGATCGACCAGGGACCCGACTGGCGCGCGTTCGACGCCGAGCAGGGGGAGAAGCGCGCCCGCACCGGTGCGCCGACCACCCTCACGATCCACGACAAGGGGCTCTCCACCGAGATCGGCTGGAAGAATCGCGACCCGTACGGCAAGTCGATCCCGACGCGCAACCGGGCCCAGCTCTACCGGCTCCGAAAGTGGCAGCGCCGCATCCGGGTCTCCAACGCGACCGAGCGCAACCTCGCGTTCGCGCTCGCCGAGCTCGACCGGATCGCATCGGGGATGGCGCTTCCCCGGAACGTCCGCGAGACCGCCGCGATGATCTACCGCAAGGCGGTGGCCAAGAACCTCATCCGCGGACGGTCGATCGAGGGCGTGGTCGCCGCGTCGCTCTACGGGAGCTGCCGCCAGTGCAACGTCCCCCGGACGCTCGACGAGATCGCCTCGAAGTCCCGGATCGGCCGCAAGGAGATCGGGCGCACCTACCGGTTCATGACCCGCGAGCTGCACCTCAAGCTGATGCCGACCCGCCCGCAGGACTACATCCAGCGATTCTGCTCGGAGCTGAAGCTCAAGGGCGAGATCCAGACCCGGGCCAACGAGATCCTGAAGCAGGCGACCGACCGGGAGCTGACGAGCGGGCGCGGCCCGACGGGGGTCGCCGCGGCCGCGATCTACATCTCGAGCGTTCAGTGCGGCGAGCGGCGGACCCAGCGCGAGGTCGCCGAGGTGGCGGGCGTCACCGAGGTGACGATCCGCAACCGATACAAGGAGCTCACCGAGAAGCTCAACCTCCGCGTGATGCTCTGAGCGGCCCCGTCATGCTCTAAAGCGGGCGGGTCCTCGACGCGGCGTGCCGCGGACGCTTCCGATCGGCGTGCTCGTCTCCGGCGAGGGCACGACCCTCGAGGGGCTCGCCGAGATCATCGGTGGCGGCCACCTCCCGGCGAAGGTGGTCCTGGTCGTTTCGGACCGGCCCCACGCTCCCGCGATCGAGCGGGCGCGCCGGCGCGGGCTCCCGACGCTCGTGCTGCCGTCCAAGGGAGCGGCGGCCGCCGCCTGGGAGGAGGAACTGACCCGCGCGCTCGAGGCCCACGGCGTCGAGCTCGTGGTGCTCGCCGGGTTCCTCTCGATCCTCTCCGACGCCTGGGTGCGGCACTGGCTCGGCCGGGCGATCAACATCCACCCGTCGCTGCTCCCGCAGTACGGGGGGAAGGGGATGTACGGCCCCCGCGTCCTCCGGGCGGTGCTCGGGGCGCGGGAGCGCACGACCGGCGCGACCGTCCACCTGGTCACGAACGAGGTCGACGGCGGCCCCCCGCTCGCCCAGGAGCGGGTGCCCGTCCTTCCCGACGACACCGTCGAGACTCTGCGGGCCCGGCTGCACCCGGTCGAGGTCGCCCTCCTCGCGCTGACGATCCGTCGGTTCGCGGAGGGGACGCTTCCCCTGCCCTACCCTCAACCGGAGCCGGGCGCCCGGGCCCCCGACGTCCGGGACCGGCCCGACGTGCGGCGGTGATGGACCGGCGGGCGCGGCGCCGCACCGCGCGGGAAGAGGTCGGCGAGCGGGGTCGAGCGGCGCGGTAGCTCGACCGACAGGATGTGACGGGTCGTCTTCGGGGAGAACAGCTGCCGGGCGGCGGCCCGGCGGACGACCTCGGCGCGCTCGATCGGCGGTCCCTCGTCCCACCGCTCGAGCCGGATCAGCTCCGAGTCGTACGGGATGACCCACGCCGGGGCGCGCTCGGCCCCCAGGGCCCGAAGCGCGGCGACCCGGTGGTGGCCGTTCAGGATCACGTTCGAGTCGGCCGCGACCCAGATCGGGTCGTCCACGGCCCCCACGCGGCGCAGATGCGCGGCGAGCGCGCGGACCGCCGGACCGTGGATCTCCTCGTGCGGCAGGAGGTCGGCGAGGGGCACGAGACGGAACTCGGGGTGGTGGGTCATCCGGCGCTCCCCTCGCGCACGGCGCGGACGGCCCGACGGACGTAGACCGAGACCATCCGCCGACGGTAATCCGGGAGGAGGAAGGTGTTGTGCACCGGCCGCGTCGCCTGCTCCACCTCCCGGGCGAACGCCGCGAGACGGTCGTCCGAGAGGTGCTCGCCGACCAACGCCTCGGTCAGGGCGTCATGACGCTTCGGAGCCATCTCCGCCCCGCCGACCGCGAGGCGGAGCGCCCGCACCCGGTCGCCGTCGAACGTCCCCGACGCCGCGACGCCGAGCTCGGGAAAGTCGTAGGACGGACGCATCCGCAGCTTGAGGTAGCGGCCCGGCCGCCCCCGGGTCTGCGCGGGGAGGTGGACGCCGACGACCAGCTCCCCCGGCGCCAGGCTGAGGCGGCGGATCCCGTCGCCGCCGAGGTCGTACAGTCGGTCGAGGGGAAGGCGGCGACGGCCCCCCCGCCCGGCGACCTCGACCTCCGCGTCGACCGACATTAGCGCGGGGGCGAGGTCCCCGGAGAAGGTCGCATAGCACTTCGTCTTCTGGGGGACGACGTGGCACCGGTCCCCGTCGGCCTTGAGGCAGAACCCGAGGCTCTCGCGCCAGAAGTAGCTCTGGTTGAAGAAGAAGCACCGGGTCTCGACCAGGAGGTTCCCCCCGACGGTCCCGCTCGCCCGGACGAGCGGCGTCGCGACCTCGCGGACCGCGTCGCCGAGCGGCGGGTAGGCCGAAAGGAGCGGCTCGTCGAGCTCGAGGTCGGCCAGCCGCTCCATCGCCCCGATGCGCTCCAGCGAGCGGCCGCGCAACTCGGCGACGTCCTCGAGCGCGACCAGGTGCGGCCGCAGGTTGAGGTGCATCTTGTAGTTCGGCAGCAGGTCGGTCCCGCCGGCGAGGTAGTCGAACTTTCCCTCGAGCTCCCGGGCCAGGCCCAGCACCTCGTCGACCGTGGCCGGCCGGTGGAGCTCGAACGGGTCCAGGTGCATCGCGCTACGCCCCCTTCCACGGGCGGCCTTCCTGCCGCCGCTGGTCGATCCCCTTCAGCACCTTGTCCGGGGTGATCGGAAGGTCCGTGAAGCGGACCCCGACCGCGTCGTAGAGCGCGTTCCCGACGGCCGGCAGCGTGGCGATCAACGGCCCCTCGCCCGCCTCCTTGGCGCCGAAGGGTCCCTCGGGGTCGTCGTCCCCGACGAGGAGGATCTCGACCTTCGGCATCTGCTGCGGCATCGGGATCTTGTACTCGAGGAGGGAGGGGTTCATGAGCCGCGTCCCGCGGTAGTTCATCGACTCGCCCATCACCTGGCCGAGCCCCATGTGGACCGACCCCTCGATCTGGCCCTCGACGGCGAGCCGGTTCAGGACCCGGCCGCAGTCGAAGGCGGCCCACACGGTGTCTACCCGGTACACCCCGGTTTCGACGTCGACGTCGACCTCGGCGACGTAGGCGGCGAACGAGTAGGCCGGCGCGGTCCCCGCGCGAGCGCCCTTGAACGTCCCCCCGAGGGGTGACGTGTTGTACGAGCCGCTTGCGACCAGCGCCCCCGAGCGCTCCATCGCCTTGTGGAGCGCCTCCATGAACGAGACGCCGACCTGCGGGTCGACGCGGGAGAAGTACCGCTCGTGCCCGACCTGCATCTCCTCCAGGGGCCGGCCGGTCAGCTCGGCTGCGGCCCGGAGGAGCTCGGCCCGGATCTGCTCGGCCGCCGAGCGGGCGGCGTTCCCCATCATGAACGTCACCCGGCTCGAGTACGACCCCAGGTCGACCGGACTGACGTCGGAGTCGACGCGCTGCACGTGGACGCGGTCGATGTCGACCCCCAGGACCTCGGCGACGATGAGGGCCAGCAGCGTGTTCGAGCCCTGTCCGATGTCGGCCTGCATCGAGTGGGCGGCGATCCCTCCGTCCATGTCGACCTTGAGGTGGACGGTCGACTGCGGCATGACCGGCGTGAAGTGGATCGGGCTGTTCGACCCCGAGATGTAGAAGCCGCAGCCGAGACCGACCCCCCGGCCGTAGGGGAGCTTGCGGAACTTGTCGTCCCAGCCGCTCCGCTCCCGGGCCGCGGCCAGGCACTTCCGGAACGAGGTCGACGTGATCCGGAACTGGTTGACCGTGGTCGAGTTCGGCGGCAAGGCGTTCCGGTCGCGAAGGTCGAACGGGTCGACCCCGGCCCGCTCGGCGACCTGGTCGAGCGCCACCTCGACGGAGTAGCGGATGTTCGTGCCCCCGTGGGCCCGCATGGCGCCGGAGGGCGGCTTGGACGTGTAGACCCGGCGTCCCCGGTACCGGAAGTTCGGTACCCGGTAGGGCCCCATCGACAGGACCCCGTTGTAGTAGGTCGTGACGGTGCCGAAAGAGCTCCAGGCTCCGCCGTCGATCAACGCCTCGATGTCGTAGGCGAGGATGTGGCCGTCCGCGTCGGTCGCGACCCGAACGTCGTTCTGCGTCGGGTGCCGGCCGTGGTTGGTGTAGAAGACATCCTCCCGGTCGACCAGCATCTTCACGGGGCGACCGGTCTCGAGCGCGAGTGCCGCGCACGCGATCTCGTGGGGGAGGGGGTCGGACTTTCCGCCGAACCCGCCGCCGACCTCGGGCTTGACCACGCGGATCCGGTGCATCGGCATCCCGAGGACCTCGCTCAGGGACCGGTGGAGGTAGTGCGGCACCTGGGTCGCGCTCCAGACCGTGAGGCGACCGTCCGGCGTCGACTCCGCGATCGTCGCAAGAGGCTCCGTGAAGGCGTGGGTCACGCCGGCGAAGTTCCCGCGGACCCGGACCGTGTGGGCCGCCTTCGCGAACGCCGCGTCAACGTCCCCGAAGTGCTGGACGACCTCCTTCTGGATGTTCGACCCGTTCAGCCCTCGAGTGTGGATCGGCTCGGCGACCTTGGAGGTCCCCTCCCGGGGGTCCGAGTACTCGGGCAGGGGTTCCACGTCGAACCGGATCAGCGAGAGCGCCCGCTCGGCGGTCCGTTCGTCCGTCGCCGCCACGGCGGCGATGATGTCCCCGATGTACCGGGCCTTGTCGACCGCGATCGCCGTCTCGTCGTGCGTGATCGGGAGAACCCCGAAGGCGGTCGGGTACTTCTCCCCCGTGAGGACTGCGAAGACGCCGGGGAGCGCCCGGGCCGCCGCGACGTCCACCGAGCGGAGGCGGGCGTGCGGCCACGGGCTGCGGAGGAGCCGCCCCACCAGCGTGCCCGGCCGCTGAATGTCGTCCGTGTACTCGGCCCGACCGGTCACCTTGAGCGGCCCCTCCACGTAGGGGACCCGGTGTCCGATCAGACGGTACTCCCCGGGGGTGGGCTCGGCCATCAGACTCCCTGTCGAGCCGCCGATTCGATCGCCTCGAGGATCTTCGTGTACCCGGTGCAGCGGCACAGGTTGCCCGAGACCGCCCGCATGATCTCCTCCCGGCTCGGGTGGGGGTGGTCGCGGAGGAGCGCGGTGGCGGTCACGATGAAGCCGGGGGTGCAGAAGCCGCACTGCGTCGCGCCGGTCTCCACGAACGCCCGCTGGACGGGGGAGAGGCCCTGAGCGGGCGAGATCCCCTCGATCGTCGTGACCGACCGACCCTCGACCAGTCGGGCTAGGGTGAGGCAGCTCAGGGTCGGGCGCCCGTCGACCAGGACCGTGCAGCATCCGCACGTCCCGAGGTCGCACCCCCGTTTCGTCCCGGTGAGATGCAGGTCCTCCCGGAGAAGGTCGAGGAGGATGCGCGCGGGCTCGGCGAGGACCTCCGCCGGATGCCCGTTCAGTCGAAATCTAAGAGGTGCGAGGGACGGCATCCTTCGTTCCGTCGGATGCACCGGCATCACGCGGGGAAGTACGTAAGGTGGTCGGGTGTCGCTCGCGGACGATCTCGGCGACGATGCTCACCGCGATCTCGGGCGGGCTCTCCGAGCCGATCGGGAGCCCCACCGGCGAGCGGACCCGTGCGAGGGCGTCGCGGCTCAGCCCCCGGGAGCGGAGCTGGGCGTACATGTGCTCTCGCTTGGACGCGCTCGCGATGAGCCCGATCTGGTTCGGGAACCGCTCGATCGAGACCGCGAGCGCCTCGAGGTCCTTCTCGGCGTCGTACCCCAGGAGGTAGACGTGGGTGAACTCGGCGGGGTCGAACACCTCCCAGAGGCGTGCGGCGGCCACGACCTCTCGACGGTCGGCGTTCGGGAAGCGGTCGGCGGTGACCCAGTCCGGCCGGTCGTCCGCGACGCTGTAGTCGTACTCGAGGGTCGGGAGGATCGTGGCCAGCGCGTGGGCGACGTGGCCCCCGCCCCAGAGCAGAAGGTTCGGCCGGCTCGGGACGTACTCGACCGCGATCTCCACGGAGCCTCCGCACAGGCTCGGCAGGCCGCCGGGGGTCCAGGCCTGGAGGTCGAAGTGGTGGAGCCCCCCACGTTCGGTCGAGATCGCCTCGGCCGCGAGAGCCTTCACCCGGTCCTCGAGCGCCGCGCCGCCGACCGTTCCCATCGTCGAGCCGTCGGCGCGAACGATCATCGTGGCGCCCTGTTTGCCGGGGACCGAGCCGGTGGCCTTCACGACCGTCGCCCGGACGAACGGCTGCCGCGAGTCGAGGAGCCGAAGCATCTCCCGGGCCAGCCGGCGGTCCATCACTCCCGCTCCCGCGCCTGCCATTCATCGTAGGCGGCGCTGTACTGCTCCGGTGTGTCGACGTTCGCCACCACCCCGGGGTCCTCGACCGCCACGCGGCGAACCTGCGGCCCGAACTCGGGCAGCAGCGAGCGGAGCGGCGCGTCGGGCCGCAGCTCGTTGATGTCGCGACGGATCGACGAACGCCACAGCACCGGATGGCCCCCGCGGCCCTGGTAGGTCGGGATGAACCATACCGCCAGGAGGTCCCGTTCGCGGACCGAGAACAGGGCGTCGATGGTCCGGGTCGAGACGAACGGGTGGTCGACGGGCCAGAGCAGGACGTCGCGGTCCTCGGGGATCGCCCGGAGCCCGGCGTGTACCGAGGCGGTGCGTCCCTCGTACCAATCCTCCGCCTCCGCGACCTCCACCGGAAGACCCCGCAGCTCGTGCGCGATCAGGGCGCGGTGGGCGCCGACGACCACCACGACGGGGTCGGCGTTCTCGGCCAGGCACTCCTCGGCGAGGCGCCTCACCGAGGTCCGCTCGCCGACCGGGAGCAGGGCCTTGGGCTGGCCCCCGAACCGGGTCGACGCGCCGCCGCTGAGGAGCAAGGCTGCAGTACCCATCGGTCCCTGGCTCCTCCCACGGAGGACAGAGACGCAAATGCGGGAGCGCTTCTTAAGCCATAGGACGGTGGAGCAACGCCTTCGGAGCCGGGGCCCGCGCGGACCCGGGGGGGACGCACGGAAAACGGTCGGACGGTCGCCGAGGGGCGCCCCGGCCGGGCCTCACTTTAAATACGCAGGCCGGGTGGCCGCGCCGCCCTATGGCCCATCCGAACGACGTGCCTCCTTCGAGGTTGCTGCCGCCGCTGGCGGTCGAGCTGAAGAACCGCAACGCGGTGTCCCCCCCGGCCTGGGCGACGTTCGTCAAGACGGGGGTCCACAAGCAGCGCGGGCCGGTCGCCACCGATTGGTGGTACCTGCGCAGCGCGTCGGTCCTGCGGAAGATCTACCTCCTCGGCACGGTCGGCAACGCCCGGCTCGCGGCCGAGTACGGTGGCAAGCGCGACCGGGGCAGCGCGCCGTACCACGCCCGCTCTGGCTCGCGCTCCGTGCTCCGGGAGATCGTCCAGCAGCTCGAGCGCTCCGGTCTGGTGCAAGCCTACAAGAACCAAGGCCGTCGGGTCACCGCTCAGGGGCTCAAGCTCCTCGACCAGGTCTCGACCCAGTCGATGAAGGCCCTGGCGGCCGAGCGGCCCGAACTCGCCAAGTACCTCTAGGCGTTCTAGCAAGGAGACGAGCGAGGTGGACCGTGGCGGACTCGGAGCTCGAGGAACTGCGTCGGCGCAGGCTCCAGCAACTGCAGGAGATGCAGGGGCCGGGCGACCTGGCGGCCGCCCAGGCCTACGCGCAGCAGGATGCGGAGATGCAACGGCGCGAGGCCGAGCGGGCCGAGATCCTGCGACGGATCCTCACCCCCGAGGCCCGCGAGCGGCTCGGCCGGATCCGGCTCGCCAAGCCCGAGGTCGCGAACTCCGTCGAGCAGCAGCTGATCTCGCTCGCGAGCACCGGCCGCCTGCAGCGCCAGATCGACGACGCGTCATTGCGAGCCCTGCTCGAGCGGGTCATGCCCGAACGGCGCGAGATCAAGATCACCCGACGCTGAACCAGGAGGAGTAAGATGGCGAACCGACGGAAGAGCCTGGCCCGCAAGATCCGCCTGTTCCGGGTCGTGAAGCAGAACCGCCGCGTTCCCGCCTGGGTCATGCAGCGCACCGAGCGACGGGTCACGCGCCACCCCAAGCGCCACACCTGGAAGCGCGGCCACCTGCACAAGTGAGGGAGCGGAGGAACGATGCCGGCCAAACCGAAGAGCCCGACCGCCCGTCATGGGGAGGAGCTCGAGCGGGAGTACGTCATTCCGTTGCGCGCGAGCATGCACCAGCCCTCCCGCCGCCGCCGCGCGGGCCACGCGCTCGAGACCGTGCGCCGCTTCGTGGTCCGCCACATGAAGGGGGAGCCCGAGGACGTGTGGATCGACCCCCGCCTGAACGAGCACATCTGGGCCCGGGGCATCCAGCACATTCCGAGCCAGGTCCGGGTCAAGGCGATCCGCTTCGAGGACGGCCTGATCGAGGTCGACCTTCTCGAGGCCGAGTAGTCGAGGGCTGCGACGCCGTGCCGGTCGGTCGAACCCTCTACGGGGGCAGTCCCTACCTCGGCGTCTACCTTCGCGTCGGCGAGAAGTTCGCGATCGCCCCGGCGGCGGTCCCCTCCGCGCTGGCCCGGGACCTCGCGCGCCTGCTCGACGTCGAGGTCGTCCGCACGAACGTCAGCGACAGCGAGGTCGTCGGGGCGCTCGTGGCCCAGACCTCTTCGGGCGTCGTGGTCGGCGACGACCTCTCCGACGAGGAGCGCGCGGCGCTCGAGAGCGTCGCCCCCGTGACGGTCATCCACAGCCGCCAGAACGCGACCGGCAACAACGTCCTGGCGAACGACCGGGGCGCGCTAGTTCACCCCGAGTTCTCCGACGCGGCCGTCCAGGCGATCGGCCGGGCCCTCCACGTCCCCGCGCGCCGGGGCACGATCGCCGGGCTGGGCACGGTCGGCATGGCCGGCATCGCGACCAACAAGGGCGCGGTCGTGCACCCCCGGACCACCGAGGGGGAGGCGAAGGTGCTCGAGGAGCTCCTTCAGGTTCCCATCCACCGGTCCACCGCCGACTTCGGAGTGCCGATCGTCGGGGCGTGCCTGGTCGCCAACAGCCGCGGGATGATCGTCGGGCGACCGACGACCCCCGTCGAGATCGTCCACCTCCAAGAGGGACTCGCCCTCTTCGACTAGGCCGGCGGCCCCGAACCCGGGGGCGTCGTCAGGTCCCGCGCTTCCGCTTGATGTACCGGGTCGTGTAGCCGGCGATGCGGTTCGCGAGCTTCTTGTAATGTACCTGCATCTGGCCGTCCACGACGACGCCAAGGTCCGTGAGCTCGAGGACCTTCTGCTTGTTGTGCGCGAAATCTCCGTCAAACGCGTCGGGGTGCGTTCGGACCAGCTCGATCGCGACCCGCTTGATGTACGTTTGACGGATGTTGCCCATGTGGGGCGCCCCGACCGTCGCCCCTTTATAAAGCTGTCGACGGCCGTGGCAATTCCTGCCGCGGGCCCCTTCCGGAGGGCCGCTCCGCCGACCGGAACGGCCACGAAACCCGGGTTATACGGCGGTGTTACGGCGGAACCAAGAAATACCCCACGCTAGGTAAATAGAGCTGTGCGCAGCCGCGGCCAGCTACGGGGAACGCGTCCGTACTAGCCTCACGGACTGGGCGAGCATTTGGGGTAGACCGCCGAGATGCAAGATGGTACCGACTCCCCACCGCCCCCGGTCTCGCGCGAGCGCAACGTCCTGGTCCTGGACCTCTCCAAGAGCATGCTCGCGCCGCTCCCGGACACCGAGCCGCAGCAGCCCGAGCGGCAGAAGATCGAGGTCGCCCGGACCGCGGTGTTCCGCATCCTCCAGGACGCCGGCGCGACCGGCTCCCTCTTCGGGCTCGTGACGTTCACGGAGACGGTCCGCGCCCCGGTCCCGCTCGGGGAGATCCGCAAGGAGAACCTCTCGTACATCGAGAACCTGATCTCCCTCCTCCACCCGAGCGGCCGTTCCGCGATCTGGGACGCGCTCGCGGCCGGCGCCGACATGCTACGGATGGGTCCGCGCGGCGTACAGGGCAACCTCGTCCTCGTGACCGACGGCTGGGACAACGCCTCCAACCGGTTCGCGGTCAACATCCCGGGCCAGCCCCCACCCCCCGGGGGACGGGTCGACCTCGTCACCTACATGCTCCCGCCCCAGTCCGCGCTCACGCTCCGGGTGATCGGGATCGGCAACGGGATGGAACGGGACAAGGGGGTCGACGGGGCCCGGATCCAGGAGCTCCTCAACCAGATGACCCGTCGCGCCCACGAGCTCGGCCTTCCGGCGGCGTTCAGCTTCCAGGAGGTCACCACCGGCTCGGCGCTCTTCGTCCAGATGGTGAACGCGTTCGTGGACGTGGGGTACGAGGACGACCGTCCGATCGAGGACCTGCACCCGGAGGAACTGGCGCAGCATGCGGCGAACGCGGCCCGCGCGCTGAAGGAGCCGCAGCAGCACGCCACCGTCTCCCGGCTCAAGGCCGGCGCCGCCTCCGAGCCGTACTCGGAAGCCCCGGACCTGGAGGTCGACGTCCTCGCCTCCGCGACGGGGGTCGCCCCCGCAAACCTCAAGGAGCGGTACGGCCCCCTCGGGGAGATCGTCGAAGCCTACCTGGCCGGACAGTTCGACGTGGCCCTCGGGCTTGTCCAGCGCTCGGTCGGCGTCCTTCCTCCCGTTACCCGTCTGTATTGGGAGGCCCGCGTCCAGTTCGCGCGCCGGGCGATCGTCGAGGCGGCCCGGGCTCTCCTCCAGGCGTGGAACGAGGTCGACAAGCTGCCCCCCTCGTCGCAGGCCCGGATCCTCCGACGGCTCGCCCTGCTCCAGGCCCGGATGCAGAACGACAAGGAGACCGAGACGCTGGTACGGTTCATCGACGACACCGAGCACCGGCTCTCGGGCGCCGACCCGAAGATCCGGGACCGTCTCGTGGACCTCTTCACCAAACTGATGGAGCTCCGGGGGACGTACCAGCTCACCCGGATCGCGAGCGGCGGTGACCTCCAGGACGCCGCGGTGAACCACGAGGCGGCGGTCGAGCAGGTCTTCGGCCAACTGCAGGATGCCCGCCTCGACCTCGCGTCGGCGGGGCCAGTGGCTGAGGGGGCGCTGGATTTTATTGAAGTCTGCCTAGCGGAGATGAGGTAAGGGAGAACCGTTCGATGGGGGAGGTCAAGGTCACGACGAAAACGCGCCGCGCACCGGGGGCTCGACGCGAAGCGAAGAAGGGACCGGAATCGGCCCGCATCGCGGTCGTGGGGATCCCCGCGTCGGGCAAGACGACCTACTTCCGCTTCCTGGCCGGGCACTTCGGGCTGAACCTGCCGATCCTGTACATCCCCGCCCGCACCGAGGGCGGCCAGCTGCCGATCTTCGGGGACCTCGAGAACGACGTCGCGCTCGAGGAGACGACGTACGAGACGACCGACCCGACGGACCCCGAGGGGAGCCTGGAGACGACCAGCCGGTTCTACGTGAACCGGCCGATGGAGGACCGCAAGAAGCTCTGGGTCGAGCTCGCCGCCGGGCGCGAGGAGCAGGGGGTCCTCACCAAGTACCCGCTGCCGACGAAGTTCAACCAGTTCATCGAGATGAAGATGCGATTCCGCTACGGCGCCCCCGACGGGGAGGCCGGCTCCAAGCCGATGGAGCTCCAGACCATCGACGAGGCCGGCGGGATCATCGCCGACTACTTCACCTACGACCGGCTCTGGCTGGAGTCCGAGGCGGCGGAGGTCACCGAGAAGAGCTGCCGGGTCATCCCCCACTACGACTCCTGGCGGCCGGACCGGCGCGACCTCTGGCGCCGGGGCCTGACGCTGCTCGGCCGGTTCGTCCAGAGCGCGGACGCGATCATCCTCCTCCTCTCGCCCGCCCTCCCCTCGCTCCACGACCAGGCGCAGCAGGTCAACCTGGCGCGCGGGGTCTTCCGGTACGTCCGGACCCGCAACCTCCCGCTCGTGATCGCGATCTCCAAGGCCGACAAGCTGAAGGAGTTCTACACCGAGGTCGAGCAGTCGGTGCGCGAGAGGACCTACCGAAGCTCGTTCGACACGACGGACTACATCCTGCGCCGGGACGGCGGAGGCATGGGGACGATCCTGGTCGCCCAGGAGGGCCGAGGGATCTCGACCAAGGAGGACGTCTTCCTGATCTCGAGCGCGGTCTCGACGGGGGGCGGGCATCCGCTCCTCGTCGGTGACCAGGGAGAGGAGGCCCCGGCCGTGGGGGTCCCCACGATGGGGGTTCCCGTGATGGTGAACACGACCCTTCCCCTCGCCCGGGCGTGCGAACGGGTGCTCGAGCGCCGCGCGACCAAGGGGGCGTGATGGCCGCGGCGGAGGCGGGGGCGGTGGTCTCCCACGCCCCCGTCGCCGTCGTCTGGTGCCGCCAGGTCGACAACGAGGCCGAGAGCCCGGGGTACACGACGATCCCGGACGACTTTCCCGGCCGGCGGGAGACCCTCGAGACGATCCGGATCGTCGGGAACCTGACGGTCAACGTCGCCGACACCCACGACTACTGGGACCCCGACCCCTCCCAGCCGCTCTCCTACTACCCGAACCTGTTCCTCTACCCCGCGGCCGGCGGACGGTACACGTGCGTCGGCCGGATGTTCCTCTCGACCGAGGACCGGCCGCGGATCGGCATGAAGACGCTCGTCTTCGAGACCGCGGCGCTCGTCGCCAGCGGCGAGTTCGGCTCGGCGGTGATCCGGGCCCACGCGACGATGGGCGGTCGCTCCTCGCCGGACCGTCCGGCCGCGGAGCCCGACCAGTCGGTCTACCAGAACGTCGGGGAGGGATTCCTCTTCCACCGAGGCTCGACCGAACCGGTCCTCCTCGTCTGCGCCGAGCAGTGGGAGGCCGCCAACCAGGTCACCCTCGACCTCGTCGCCCACCTCCCGACCGCGCTCGTCGCCCTCGGCGCCTTCCTCGTCTTCCCGTACTTCCTTCCCGTGGGGAAGGTCGACGTGCACCAGTTCACCGAGCAGCTGCCGCTCGCGCTCGCGGTCATGCGCGTCCCGAAGGGGGAGGCGCAGGGAGAGCGGCACGCCAAGCGGGTCCAGGGGTGGGACTCCGCCCCCATCACTCTGCGCGACCTCACCCGTCCCCCCACCGGCCGGACCGCCAAGGACGCGCTCCCGCTCGTCCTGCAGTACGCCCGCGACCACGCCGAGGAGAAGCTCGGCGAGGTCAGTCGCCGGGTCGACCTCGTCGAGGGACCCCGGCTCTCTTCGCTGCTCCACGACGTCGACCGCCAGTCGGGCCGCGACCGTCGCAAGGAGATGTGGCGGACCGGTACCGCGATGGAGACCGCCGCGCTCCTGCTCTCTCGCCCCCGGGGCCGAACCGTCTCGAGCTCGGGGGAGGCGGCGAAGCGCGCGAACCAGTACGTTCGAGCACGCCCCGACTCCGACCGGGGCGGACCGGCCCCGCCCGCAGCGAGCGCCGCCATGATGCCGGAGGTGACGCCCCAGGCGACCAGCCAGCTGCCCCCGTGGCTGATGCGTCCGGTGGACGTCACTCTCCCGCCGTCCGGGCCGGTGGCGGTCCCGGTGTCGGTCCAGGTCGACCCCTCACTCCTCAGGGCCGGGGTCGGCCCCGAGCTCACCGGTGCGCTGGCCCCCGCCCCCGAGGCCCCGGCGCCGGCCCCCTCCGCCCCTCCCATTCCTCCCGCGAACGGCTCTCCCGCGCCGGCCGAGGGCCCCAGCCCCCCGCCGCTCGCCACTCCCCCGACCGTCACGTTGCCCTCGCCCGTCGCCGCGCCGCCACCGACCCCGGCGCGCGCCGGGCCGGACCCGCGCGCACTCGCCGCGGTCGACGCGGCCGAGGAGCGGGTGCGCTCCACCCTCGAGACCCGCCTGAAGGAGGTAAGCGAAGGCGTCGCCCGCGCGATCGCCCAGACCCGGGTGGAGACCGGCGCGCGCCTGGCCGCCCTCGAGGCGCGCCCGGCCGTCGCACCGGCCGACGTCGCGAAGGCGGTCGAGGAGCAGGTCCACCAGGCGATGGACCCCCGTCTGGCCGAGATCCCCAACGAGGTCCAGCGGGCGGTCAAGAACGCGGGGGACGCCTGGACGGCCTCGTTCCGCTCGGAGATCGAGCGGATCACGAAGGAGATGGATTCGCACTCGTCGCGGACCGAGGAGGAGCTGCGGGCGGCCCTCGTCGCCCAGCTCGACCTTGAGCTCGCCGAGGCGAAGGAGCAAGGCTCGGCCCTGCGCGAGTCGATCGAGGGCCGTGTCCGCACGCTCATCGACACCCGGTTGACCGAGCTCGAGGCGCGCCGGACCAAGGACGTGCGCGAGCTCGAGCAACGGCTCGGACTGTTGCTGGAGGGCCGCTCGAAGGACCTCGAATCCCGGGTCACGGCCCTCCTCGAGGTTCGGGCCGGGGCGCTCGACCACCAGCTCGAGACCGTGCTCGAAGGACGGACGAAGGAGCTCGAGAGCCGCGTGGCCCGCCAGCTGGAGGCGCGCGCGGGAGAGCTCCAGGAGCGGCGCGGCCGCGAGGCCGACCTGCGCCTCGCCGGTGCCCTCGACGCCCGGGCGAAGGAGGCGGAGGGGCGGGTCAACGCCCTATTGGAAGCTCGAGCGAAGGAGCTCGAGGCGCGGATCAGCAACCAGCTCTCGATGACGCGCGCCGCGCTGGACGAGCGCCTCACGCAGTTCACGAAGCGCTTCGACATCGACCGGGAGGCGCGTCTTTCGGAGATCTCCGACACCCATTCAAAGTCGCTCGCCGGCCTGCAGGTCCGTATGCAGGCCTACCTCGACCAGAAGATGCGCGAGGACGCCGACCGGGAGCGGACGAAGTACGTCGAACTGCTCGCCCGGCTGAAGGGCGAGGTCGACGACGCGCTCGGTCGGACGATGGACTCGACGCGGTTCGACGAGGCCGTGCGCGACCGGGTGGACCGGGCCGTCGACCAGAACCGACGGGAGACGACGCGGGCGCTCACCGAGCTCGAGACGCGCCTCAAGGCCGGAAGCGGGGCGGGGAGCGCCGAGCGGCTGGTCGCGCTCGAGAAGAAGCTGCAGGAGCGGGCGGAGACGGTCGCCGAGCTCGAGCGGAAGGTCCAGCAGGACGTCGAGGACCTGGACCGCCGCGTTCAGGTCGTCACGGACAAGATGGTCCCGCTGGTCCGGAAGACCTGGGTGCGGATCGAGGAGCTCGAGAAGAAGCTCGGCCGCGCCGACGACACCGAGGTCCGCTTCGGCCAGCTCCGCCGGGACCTGGGGCGCGAGCTGCGACGGATCGAGACCGAGCTCCACGACGAGCAGACCCACCTGCGGCGGCGGGTCGAGGGCTCGATGAGCAACCAGAACAAGGTCTGGCTGAACCTCATTCGCCAGCTCTCCGAGGCCGGCGCCGGCTACGTGCCAGCCGAGGCCGACCTCCGGTCCGAGCGGTTGCGCCGCGAGGGCTCCCGACCGATCGACCCGGAGGACGAGGACCTTCTCGGCCGTCCCCGCTCCCGGGAGTCCCCCTACGTGGATTTCTCGGAGGAACCGGCCAACCCGCTCGACCCCGAGCCGCCCTCCGACCGGCCGACCGCGGGCCGACGTCCCCCCGTCCGCCGCACGCGGGACGGGGCGTAACGCTAACAGGGTCCCCCGCCTCGTTCTCCCCGTGACCTCGGAACCCGACCACCGGCACTGCAAGGTGTGCGGCCGCGTCTGCGCCCCGGACGAGCTCACGTGCAGCGCCGAGTGCCAGACGAAACGGGAACGGGCCGAGATCTCCCGCCGGAACCTCACCTACCTCCTCTACGGGTCGATCGTCCTGCTCGCCATCCTCCTCTTCTCGCACTACCTGGTCTAGCGGGGCGTCGGGATGCCCCGGTACGCGCGCGCCGTCCTCGGGGGGACGTTCGACCGGTTCCATGTGGGGCACGAGGCCCTGCTCTCGACCGCGTTCCGCCTCGGGCGGACCGTCGCCGTCGGCGTGACCACCGACGCCTACCTCGCCGCGCACCCGAAACCGGAGGCCCGGAGGATCGCCCCCTACCGCGTCCGGCGTCGCGCGCTCTCGCGGTGGCTGCGGCACCGCTTCCCCGGCCGCGCCTTCTCGATCCATGCCCTCGAGGACCGCTTCGGCGGGTCGGTCGGGCCGGGGGTGAGCGTGCTGGTCGTCTCCGCCGACACGACCGCCGGCGCGGCGGCCGTCAACGTCGAGCGGGCCCGCCTCGGGCGTCGCCGCGTCCCGGTGGCGGTCGTCCCGCTCGTGCTGGCCGACGACCTCCGCCCCGTCAGCTCGCGCCGGATCCGGGCCGGGGAGATCGACCGCCGCGGGCGGGTCCTTGCGGCGATCCCGGTCGAGCTCCGCCTGGACGACGAGTCGGCGTTCGGATGGGCGGCACGGGCCGTGCGGGCCGTCTTCCCGCGAGCGCGCCTGACCCGGCGGCGCGCCGCCCCGCGTCGCCCGAACCGCCCCTCGACCCCGCCGTCCGGCTTGCGCGTCGACGTGCGTCGCAAGGCCCGATGCGGGTGGATGGTCGTGGAGGCGATTCCCGGGACGACCCTCCGGGCTCGATCCCTCCACGGGGAGGGACCCCGCGCGCTCGAGCGGGGGCTGCGACACCTCCTCCGACCGGCCGGTTAGCGTGCGGACCCAACGACTTAAGGGGGCTAGGTCCCTCCACCGCGAGGATGGAGACGTACCTCCGGGTGACGTTCGACAGCGAGGGGGCGAGCCCCTCCGAGATCGCGGCGCGCTTGCAGACCCTCGGCTTCGTGCCCACCCAGGGGAACTACGACTTCGTCTACGACTGGCAGGGGAGCGCCTCCCACGACCAGATCCTCGACCTGTCGGACGAGCTGACCCGTCGGCTCCGCGGCTACCGCGTCCTCTTCGAGATCGAGACCGTCTGAACGTTTCCGGAACCCCTCGGGGGCCCGCCGGCCTCCCGCGAGGAACCCACGGGCCTCGACTGCTGCTCCGCAGACTTTTTACTGAGTGTCCGGTGCCGTATCCGCCGTGCAGAAGTACCCGGTCCGCACCAGCCACCGCACCAACCTCCAGCCCGCAGCGCTGGAGCGGATCCTGGCGGCGCACTTCGAAGGCGTCGGCGGCAGCGGGGAGGACCGGACCGCGACCTGGGGTGCCATCAGCCACCTTGCCGTGCGAGGGGAGGGCAAGGAATTGAGGGTTGACGTAACGATGAACCCCCAGGTGGCGGACGAGGTCGCGCGCGAGACCATCGCCCGGTACAACCGCTTCCTCGAAGAGGTCACCGGCTACACCGCGAAGGAGCGCGCCAAGCGCATTCGCAAGGCGGCCGGCGCGGCGGAGGACTAGACCCGTGGGCGGGGCGCCGGCGGCTCCCCTTCCCTCGGCGGGTGGCTCGGAGCTCGACCGGATCCGGACCATCGTCAACTCGGTGTTTCCGGTCTACGACGTGCGGGTGGGTCCGCAGTCGCTGGTGCTCGCGGTCCAGGTCGAGCGGGCGACCCTGGAGGGGAACTTCGACCGCCTCCGGCGCCAGCTCTGGGCCGCCGGCTACGTCCCGATCCTCCGCTACCAGATGGGCGAGTACTTCGTCGAGGTGGTCCCTCGGCCGAAGCTGGGGACCAAGCGACAGTGGGTCAACCTCCTCCTCCTGGCGGGCACGGTCGGTACGACGACGTTCGCCGGGGCGCTGATCTGGCTCACGTACGTCGGCGGCTCGACGCTCTCGGGGATCGACTTCCTGTGGGGAGCGGTCTACTTCTCGATCCCCGTGCTGACCATCCTGGGCCTCCACGAGCTCGCGCACTTCTTCATGGCGCGCCGACACCGGATCGACGCCTCGCTGCCGTATTTCATCCCGATCCCGCCGCCCTTCCTCTTCGGTACCTTCGGGGCGTTCATCAGCATCCGCGAACCGTTCCCGGACAAGAAGGCGCTCTTCGACATCGGGGTCGCCGGCCCGCTCGTGGGGTTCGCCGCGTCGATCCCGATCGCGCTGGTCGGGCTCTTCCTTTCCATGCATGCCCCCGTGCTTCCCGCGACCTACTGCGGCCCGACGATCTTCGGCGTCAGCTACGGCAACCTGGAGATCGGCGAGCCGCTCTTCTGGCTCGTCCTGAGCTCGTTCTTCCCGTCGGGGCTGGTCAGCCTGCACCCGCTTGCCCTCGCCGGCTGGGTGGGGATCTTCGTCACGGCGATCAACCTGCTTCCCGCCGGTCAGTTGGACGGGGGCCACGTCTTCCGGGCGCTGTTCGGGGACCGGGTCCGCTTCGTCAGCTACGGGGCGGTCATCCTGCTGTTCGCCCTGGGGCTGTTCTACACCGGCTGGCTGTTCTTCGCGATCCTGATCCTGCTCCTCGGGGTCCGTCATCCCCCACCGCTCAACGACCTCTCGCCCCTCGACGCGAAGCGGTATCTGGTCGGGGCGTTCGCCGTCGCCGTCCTCCTCGTCGGCTTCGTCATCACGCCGATCGCGACGCCCGCCGGGGCGGTCTCGCTCAACGTCGGAGGCATCAGCTACCCGGGCTCGAGCTCGCAGCTGCCGGTCCAGGCCGACGTGAACTTCACCCTCGTCAACGGCGACCTCGTTCCCCACGGGTACACGCTGTCGGCAAGCGTCGCGAACGTCTCGCAGGACATCGGCGGCAATACCGTCTATCTCACGGGGACGGGGTTTACGGATTGGGCCGCGAACTCCACGTGGGTCTTCGTCCTCCCGGACGGTCACAACGTGAGTCTGAGCGGGGGGACCGTCAGCCTCCCGAGCGACCAGTACCTCACCCTCAGCGGCTCGAGCGGCCACACGACCGCCGCGATTGTCCTCGCGTTCGCGAACACCGGGGAGGCGACGTCGGTTCTGATCGACCTTTCGACGAACCAGTTCTGCGCACCGGCCGGCGGGGGCTCTGCCGGAACGTCAGTCCTGCTGATCCCGCCCTAGGCGGCCCGCCGGTACACCCGGAACTCCCGCGTCAAGCTCCGGTGGACCCTCACCGGGACCGAGACCTCCCGGCGCCATGGCTCGGGCAGGGGGTCGGGTCCTCCGGGGACCACGACGACCACGCGACCGGACGACTGGACCCTGGCCGCCCACCGAGGGAGCACGCGGGCGAGGAGCTGGGCCGAGGCTTCGCCGCCCGTGCTGGACGCCCGACCGTACGGCGGGTCGGTGAGCAGCGCCTGGAACGGTCCGACCGAGCCCGGGAACTCCACGTCCCCGGCGTCGCCGACCACGAGCTCGTGGGCGGTCACCCGGAGGTGGGCGAAGTTCCGAAGCGCCCCTTGAACCATGGTCGCCTCCCGGTCGATCCCGTAGACGCGCGCCCCCAGGAGCGCCGCTTCCGCGAGCAGGGCCCCCGTCCCGAGGAACGGGTCGAGCACCCGGTCCCCCGTCCCTACGTGCGCAAGGTTCGCCGCCGCCCGTGCCAAACGCGGGGCGAGTCCGACCGGCCGGTGGAACGGTAGCGCGGAGATGCGACGGGTGGCGACCGCCCGGCGGTCGACCGCGGCGAATTCTTCGAGGAGAAGAGTCGTCGACGGCTCCTGCGCCGCCAGCCAGAACCGACGGTCGGGACGGTCGAGGTCGATCGTCCCACCGGCCGCCTTCCACGCCGTTGCGGCCGCCCGGATCGCGGGGTCGCCGCCCCCACTGGAGGGCCGCCCGACCCGCCGGAATGCCGCGGAGGTACCGGCCGCGTCCGGACGCCGGGCGGCCACGGCCGCGAGCGACCCTTCCTCCACCTCGACCAGGCACCGGCGGGCGAGGGCCAAGCGCTCCGCCAGGGCCCGGACCGACCCGTCCGGCACCTCGACCAGCGCCAGGGTCGAGCCCGGGACCGGCCCTGCGACCGCGCGACCTCCGAGCGTTTCGGCGGTGGCCACCACCTCGGCCTGGGCCAGCTCGGGGCTCTCCCCGGAGAGCTCGACAAAGACCCGCTTCATGCGACGGACTCGGTGCTCCAGGTACGAAGCCGCCGTCGGATGTCGGACGTGTGAGAGCCCTCCCAGTAGAGGTGTCCGCACGACCCGCACTGGTAGAGCGGGAGCCCCCCGAGGACCCGGTCCTCCGGGACGCCGGCCGGGAGGGGGCGGTCGCCGGACGGGTGGTACGGGGCGAGCCGGCCGTTGCACAGGCTGCAGCGGACGAACTTCACCTCGGAGGGGAGGGTCGGGAAACGATGGCGCAGCGATCTCCATTGCTCCCCGATGTCGGGGCTCGACAGCAGCAGCGAGTTCGGCACCCGTTCGGCAAGCCGTCGGTCGCGGGTGAGGAGGAATCGCTCCTCCCGCTCCGCCTGTCGTACGACCTCCTCGTCGTCCAGGTCGCGGACCCAGGCCGTGTCCTCCCCCACGAACCGGAGGTATCGGGCCAGCCGGCCCAGCATCTCGTCGGCCAACCATCGGGGGGGCAGCACAAGCGACCGAGCCGTGAACCGCTCGATAAGAGCTTTGGCTCATATAGAGGCAGATTTCTGTCGCGCCCGGGTTCGGGGCCCATGCGTCTGTTCGGCACCAACGGGATCCGCGAAGTGGTCGGTGACAAGCTCACCGCTGCCTTCATCACCCGGGTCGCGGGCGCGATCGGAGCGACCTTCCCCGTCGGGGACCCGATCGCGGTCGGTCGTGACGGTCGAACGTCCAGCCCTGCGATCACGCGCCTGGTCGAGGGGACCCTGGCCTTGGCCGGCCACCGGGTCATCGACGTCGGGATCCTTCCGACTCCGGCGATCCAGTACCTAGTCCCGCGTCTCGGCGCCCAGCTGGGCGTGATCGTCACCGCCTCCCACAACCCGCCCGAGTTCAACGGCCTGAAGTGCATCGCGGCCGACGGGCTCGAGGTCGAGCGGTCCGTCGAGGAAGCGATCGAGGAAGGGGCGGAGAAGGGCGTCGCTCGGACCGTCCCCTTCGCGTCGGTCGGCGCCATCCAGAGCGTCTCCGACGGCGCCCACCGGTACACGGAAGGGATCCTCGCTCAGGTCGACCTCGAGCGGGTCCGCCAACGTCGATTTACCGTCGTGCTCGACTGCGGGAACGGGGCGAGCGTCGAGACGAGCCCGCACCTGCTCCGCCGTCTCGGATGCCGGGTCATCACCCTCAACGGCCATCTCGACGGAACCTTCCCCGGCCACCCCTCCGAACCCACCGAGGCGAACACCCGCGACGCCCAGCGGACGGTCCCGGCTCTCGGGGCCGACCTCGGGGTCATTCACGACGGCGACGCCGACCGGGCGGTCTTCGTCGACCACACGGGGCGATACGTCCCGGGGGAGGAGATCCTCGCCCTGCTCGCGCGCGACGCGGTCGAGCGGGCCCACGGCGGGGTGGTCGTCTCTCCCGTGTCGGCGTCGCAGAGCCTCGAGGACACGGTCGTGCCGCTCGGAGGGTCGGTCGTCTACACCCGGGTCGGCTCGCCCGCGGTGGCCCACGCGATGGTCGAGCAGCACGCCGTCCTCGGCGGCGAGGAGAACGGGGGGATCATCACCCCCCGCTTCCAGGTCGCCCGGGACGGAGGGATGACCGCCGCCTCGGTGCTCGACCTGATGGCCCGGAAGGAGCGGTCCCTGGCGGACCTCCTCGCTGGGCTGCCGCGCTATTCGCTCGTGAAGGAGAAGGTCGAATGCCCCTCCGAGCTGCGCACCCGCGTGGTCTCCTCGGTGGGCGAAGCGTTCCGCAAGGCAGGGCAGCGGGTCGTCACGATCGACGGCGTCAAGGCGTTCCGTGACGGCGGGTGGGTGCTTCTCCGACCCTCGGGAACCGAACCCCTGCTGAGGCTGTTCGCCGAGGCGAAGGACCCGGCCAGCGCGCGCCGGTTCGCCGACGAGAGCCTCGCGGCGGTCCGGCAGGCCATCGCCGAGGCGAAGGGCGCCGCGTGAACCACCCCACGGGCCCCTCCGGGGTCGGGCGCCCCCCTCATCGGACGATGGGGCCGAGCACGAGCAACCCGACGAACAGGAGGACGAGCACGGTGAGCGTGATCGCTTCCATCCCGCGCTCGTGGCCGCGGCGGAAATAGTAGAAGCCGGTGGCGACCCGCAAGATCGGCGTCGCCACAAGCGCGATGACCCCGAGCGTGAGGTACGCCGCCGGGTCTCCGCGCGCCAGCCCGCCGGCGAGTCCGGAGAGCCCAAGGAACTGGAGGATCGGGTTGGTCGCTAGGGCGTCGGCCAGGCTGAGCCCCGGATGCGTGAGCGCGTAGGCGACCAGCGCCGCCGACATCAAGGTCAGCGAGGCGAGCAGCCCGCCGCGGAGCACCCACGACATCCACCGGTACTCCTCGTCGGGGAGCCTCGTCGGGGGCAGGTCGGTCATGGGAGTCCCAGCCCCCGCAAAATCGTCTCGACGGCCAGGATCACTATGAACGGGATGAACACGAGGCGTACGGTCCGATTTCGGAGCATCGGCAGGAGGCGGCTTCCCCCCCAGGCCCCCGCGGCCGTGCCGAGCGCGACCGGCGCGGCGATCAGGGGGTTGATGAACCCGGCCACGAACAGGATCCCCCCGCCCGCCGCGGCGGTGACCCCGATCATGAAGTTGCTCGTGGCCGTGGCGACCTTCATCGGCACCCGCAGGTACCGCTCGAGCGCGAGGACCTTGAACACCCCCGCCCCGATCCCGAACAGTCCCGAGACGACGCCGGCGCCGAACATCACGCCGAGGGCGGGCGTCGTGTTCTCGGCCTGGTAGGGGACTTCCCGGCCCAGCACCTGGTCCTGGTACGACCCCGAGAGGCCGAACGCGCGCGAACGCGCATCGGGATGGACGGGTCCGGGAAGTTCCTCATGGCGACGGGCCACGGCGCCGGGCACGACGAGCAGAAGGACGATCCCCAGGGCGACCAGGAGACCGTCCTGAAGGCTCGCGTGCGTGAGCAGGACCGTCGCGGTCGCCCCGACGAGCGCGCCGGGAACCGTGGCAATCTCGAGGAACATGCCGATGCGCAGGTCGCTCAGGTGGTCGCGGACGTAGGCCGCGCCCGCCGCGCTTGACGTGGCGAGGATTGTGACGAACCCCGTGCCGATCGCGACCGGGATCGGCACCCCGAAGAGCAGGACGAGGGCTGGGATGACGACGACCGCGCCGCCCAACCCCGTCAGGGAGCCCACCAGTCCTCCGGCGACCGCCAGGAGCACCAGGAGGGGGAGCACGAGGTCGAGGTTCACGGCGGAGGGAGGCCCGGGCTGTCAAAACCCTGGGGGTCGAGGCCGAGGCGAACCCCGGGGGCACCAAATGTCAAAATCCCGCGCCCGGTGCCCTCCCGAGGAATCGCGTGGAGGTCCGGGGAGACCGCCTGGCATTCGGCGGACCGGGGATGGCCCCCAAGTGGTCCCACTCGAACAAGGACGGCGTCGGGACCGCCTACTCCGCGGACTCCCGCCTCTGGTATACGTTGTGGCGCGGGATCGTCACCGAGGTGTACTTCCCGACGCTCGACCGGCCTCAGCTTCGGGACCTCGAGCTCCTCTTCACCGACGGGTCGTCGTTCTTCCACGAGGAGAAACGCGACCTGACCTCCCGGACCGAGAGGATCGGCGAGCACTCGCTCGCCTACCGGGTCCGGTCCGAAGAGCCCGAGGGACGCTACCGGCTGCGTAAGACCGTGCTTTCCGACCCCCACCTGCCGTGCCTCCTCAGCCGGGTCCGGGTCGAGGTCCCCCCGCCGGGCCTGGACAACCGGCTGCGTGCCTTCGTCCTGGCGGCCCCGCACCTGAACGTCGGAGGGTGGGGCAACACGGCCTCGGTCCAGCGGCTGCCCGGCCGGACGGTTCTCCTCGCCGAGAAGGACGACGTCGCGGCAGCGATCGGCGCCACGCTCCCGTTCCTCCGGAGCTCCGTCGGGTACGTCGGGGCGAGCGACGGCTGGACCGACCTGAATGCGCACCGCCAGCTGACGTGGGAGTTCGACCAGGCCCCGGACGGGAACGTCGCGCTGACGGGGGAGATCCCGGTGCACGACGGGGTCACGGAGTTCACGCTCGGCCTGGCCTTCGGTGAGTCGGCCGCCGCGGCCGTCACGACCCTCCTCCAGTCCCTCGGGACCCCGTTCGAGCTCCACGAGCGTCGCTTCCGGACCCAGTGGCGGCGGACCAGCCGAGCGGAGGAGGACTCCCCCTCCCTGGCCTCCGATGGGGGCGCGCTCTACCGGGCCAGCCGGTCCCTCCTGCTGGCGCACGAGGACAAGACCTACCCGGGGGCGTTCATCGCCTCCCTCTCGATCCCGTGGGGCGCCTCGCGCGGGGACGAGGACCGCGGCGGATACCACCTCGTCTGGGTGCGGGACCTGTACCATGCGGCCACCGGCCTCCTCGCCGCGGGCGAGCCGGAGGCCGCCCTCCGTGCGCTCATCTATCTCGCGAGCCGCCAGCAGCCGGACGGTGGCTTCCCCCAGAACTTCTGGATCGACGGCCGGCCGTACTGGAGGGGCCTCCAGCTGGACGAGGTCGCGCTCCCCATCCTCCTCGCGGCCGCCCTGCACCGCGCCGGCGCCCTCCGGGAGTTCGACCCCACCCCGATGGTCTACGCGGCGGCCCGGTTCCTGGTCCAGCACGGCCCGGTGACCCAGCAGGACCGATGGGAGGAGGTCAGCGGGTACTCGCCCTCCACCCTGGCCTCCTCGATCGCCGCGCTCACCTGCGCCGCGTCCTTCGCCCGCCGGGTGGGCGACGAGGATGGGGCCGCCTTCGTCCAGGAGCATGCGGACTTCCTCGAGTCGCATCTCGAGACCTGGACGACCACGCGGGCGGGCCCTGCCGGTACGAACGTCCCCCGCCACTTCGTCCGCATCCGTCCGGCCGCGGTCGGCGACCCGACTCCGCACGAGGGACCGGAGCTCGGCCGGGTGCACCTTCCGAACCTGCCGCCGGGGGCTCCGGCCGACTTCCCCGCCGCCGAGGTCGTGGACGCGGGGTTCCTCGACCTCGTGCGGCTCGGGGTCCGAGCACCGGAGGACCCCCTGATCGTCGAGTCGCTGCGGGTCGTCGACGACCTGCTCAAGGTCGACACGCCCCTCGGCCCCGTCTGGCGAAGGTACAACCACGACGGCTACGGGACCCGGGACGACGGCTCGGCCTACGACGGCTGGGGCGTCGGCCGCGCGTGGCCGCTCCTGACCGGGGAGCGGGGCCACTACGAGCTCGCCGCGGGCCGCGACCCAGCCGTGTACCTTCGCGCCATGGAGGACTTCGCGACCCCGACCGGTCTCCTCCCCGAGCAGGTCTGGGACGGCGAGGACCACCCCGCCCTCCACCTGACGAGGGGCCATCTCACCGAGTCCGCGGTCCCTCTCGTCTGGGCCCACGCCGAGTACATCAAGCTCCTGCGCTCGGCGGCGGAGGGCCGGGTCTACGACCAGCTGCTCGAGGTCGTCCAGCGCTACCAGGACCCGGGACGCGCGCACCGGCCGCTCGAGGTATGGAAGTTCAACCGCCAGCCCGCGATCATCCCGCGCGGGGCGGAACTGCGCATCGTGGCGGACCAACCGTTCCGGCTCCGCGCGAGCCGCGACGCCTGGTCGAGCTCGACCGACCGGCCCTCCGTGGAGACCCGGTTCGGACTCCACTTTGTCGACCTGCCGGCCCTGGCGAGGGCGGGGGAGGCCTGGCAGTTCACGTTCCACTGGCCGATCAACGACCGGTGGGAGGGCCGAAACTACACCGTCACGGCGGTGGCGTAGCCGCGTGGGCTCCGGCCGCTCACTCGACGGCCAGCCAGCGGCTCGACACGAAGTAGCCGATCGAAATCATGGCCGCGGCGAAGATCGCCAGGTACCCGAGGTCCGCCCAGTTGGTTGCGGTCCCGAGGACGAAGCTCCGCCCGAGCAGCGCGGAGAAGGTGATCGGGTTGTACTCCGAGATCGTCTGCATCCACGTCGGGAAGTGCGAGCTCCCGAACAGCGCCGCGCTCGCGAACATCAGCGGCATCGTGATGAAGTTCGAGACGACCCCGGGGGTCTGCCAGTCGGTCGACCGCGCCGTGATTGCCAGGAACATGCTGCAGAAGCCGGTCGCGAGCAGCATCAGGGTCGCGATCCAGGCGGCCCAGTCGAGCGCCGAGAGGTGGAACTGGACCCCGAAGGCGAGCGCGGCGGCCACCATCACCGGGAACTGGACCAGGCCGCGGGTCGCCGACCCGACCGCCTTCGTCAGGAACACCGTGCCCTTCGACGTCGGGGTGATCAGGATGCGCTTCATGAATCCGAACCGCTTGTCCTGGATCGTGCTCATCGACCCGAACATCCCTACGCTGAGCATCGAGGTCGACAGGACACCGGGGAGCAGGAACTGGATGTAGTTGCTCGCCCCGAAGAGCGCCTCGAGCTCCGAAGCGGGGAGCAGGGAAAAGCTGCTGCCGAAGAAGGCGAGCCACATGAACGGCTGGACCACGGTGACGAGGAGGACGAACGGGTTGCGGAACGTCCGGAGGAGCTCCCGCGAGTACAGGCCCCAGAACGGGCTCCACTTCACGTTCACTGACGGGCCCTCCGCATCTGGGCGTAGAACTTCCGCACGTCGCGCATCGGTTCGTCCTCCCCGAGACGTCGGCCGGTGACGTCCAGGAACACCGTCTCCAGGCTCGGCTTCTCGACGCTGATCCGCTTGATCTGGTCCGGATGGATCGTCCGGAACAGCACGGGAAGGAACTGCTCCGACGACGCCACCCGGATCAACCAGTCGTTCCCCTGGGCACGGACGTCCTGCACCCCCGGGATCGCCGAGACGAGCGAGGGGTCGAGCCCCTCGGCCGTCGTGAGCTGGACGATGTCCGCCTTCACCCGGTTCTTGAGCTCGGAGGGGGTCCCCTCGGCGAGGATCCGACCTTGGTCGATGATGGCGATCCGGTCGCAGAGCGCGTCCGCCTCCTCGATGTAGTGGGTGGTCAGCAGCACCGTGACGCCGAACTCCTTGTGCACGCCCGTGACGATGTCCCAGAGCATGCGACGGGTGCTGACGTCCAGCCCGATCGTCGGCTCGTCCATGAAGATCACCGTGGGTTGGTGGAGGAGGGCGAGCGCGATCTCGAGCTTCTTGCGCATCCCGGTCGAGAAGTGGCTGACCTTGTCGTCGGCGCGGTCCTGGAGAGAGAAGTACTTCAGCAGGTCCTCCGCGCGCGGCTGCCAGTCGGTCAGGCTCTGGAGCTTGGCCTGGAGCCACAGGTTCTCGCGGGCCGTGAAGTCGTCGTCGAGGATGACCTCCGCCGCGACCCACCCGATCCGCGCCTTGACCTCCATCGGGTCGCGCCGGATGTCGAAGCCGGCCACCGTCGCATCCCCGCCGGTCGCGTCCGTGATCCCGGTCAGGACCTTGATGAGCGTCGTCTTCCCCGCCCCGTTCGGACCGAGCAGCCCGAACACGGTCCCGCCAGGGATGCGGAGGTTGACGTGGTCGAGGGCGTGAACGGCCCGCTCGCCCGAGCCGTAGTCCTTCGAGAGCTCCTGGGTGGAGATCGAGCTGTCCCCACGAAAGGCGGTTCCGTCGACCATGAGCTCACGTCCTCCGTCGGACGCCGGGCGTCGTGCGCAGACGCTGGATGGCTCCGCTGAGCTCGCTGACAGCGGCCTCCCGCAGGCTACCGGACCCGAGAGGGGCGCCCGGCTCCCGCGTTAGGAAGGTCTCGAGGGCGTCGAGCTGGCGGCGAAGTCGCTGCAACATGAACCGGCCGGGGTCGGTGGTCCCTGCGATCTCCGCCCAGAGCAGGCTCAGGTCCGGTCCTCCCGAGCGCCGGCCGGCCATCTCGCGGCGGATGCGCCGGAGGAGCGAGCGACCCTCGGGAGTGATCGAATACACGCGGCGAACGCCGACCTTCTCCTCCCGCGCCGCCCCGCGGGCCACGAGGCCCTGGAGGGCGGGGTAGATCGCCCCCGGACCCGGCCGCCAGGCCCCCTCGGTCTTCGTCGCGACCCGGTCCGCCAGGGAGTAGCCGTAGACCGAGCCCTCCCGGTCCAAGGTCGCGAGGGCGTAGAGTCCGAGGACCCTGCCCGGCAGTGGACGGTGAATCATCCCGCGCGGCATAGCATCGGCTTCTGTATCGAATTCGATATAAAGCGCTTTCGTCAGCTCGCGCTGACCGGTCGCCCGCTGGGGAGGGTCGCCCTCGGCCCGGCGCGCTACCGACCCCTTCGACGACCGCCGAGGGGGGCCTGGCGCCGGCGGGCCGCGATTCGTCCCTGGCGCTGGCGACGGTGGCGTTTCCGGGCGCTCGGGGTGGGCCGGCGACGGGGGGTTCGAGTCATTCGATGTGTCGCTCCTCAGGTACCGAGCCCCAGGGATGCCCTCGGGATAAGACCCTAGGTCCGGGAGGGCCGCGGTCCCGGAGGGGCTGCGCAGGGCGCCGATCGGTCGGGCGAATTGGACCCCCGCGGGCCCGCGTAAATACGGGGCGCCGTATCGGGGTGGTATGCTGCGGATCTACGATGACACGAGCGAGTTTGACGTTCCGATCGACGTGCTCTGGGACTACCTCGAGGCTCCGGGAGAGCACCGGAAGGCCCACCCGGACACGCGAAACTACGAGGTCACGGAGCTCTCCGAGAACTCGTTCCTCTTGACCATGGAGCAGAAGTACGGCGCGCGCTGGTTCAAGGGGACCGGTCGGGTCACCGTCGTCCGACCTCTCGGTTCGGTGAGCGAGACGCTGGAGGGTCACCTCGCGGGCTCGAAGTACTTCGTGTACTACACCCCCAAGGGGGACAAGACCGGGGTCACGGTGGTCGGGGACTTCACGTCCACCGAGTTCCCGGAGGCGCAGCTGAAGCCGATGATGTATGGGTTGTTCGCCCAGTTCTTCGAGGAGGACCGGGAACGCCTGCGGGAATTCTCTCTCCGGAAGTGAGCGAGACACCCCGCTCTCGAGCCCCCGCCCCACCGGGGGCAGCCCCGGTCCGGGCGGTGACGTTCGACCTCTGGCATACCCTGCTCTACCTCGAACCCGGCGACGAGGACGAGTACAACCGAAGCCAGGGCGCGCTCGGGCTGGAG
Organism: Thermoplasmata archaeon; assembly: GCA_035501555.1. GTDB lineage: Archaea > Thermoplasmatota > Thermoplasmata > Lutacidiplasmatales > UBA184 > Lutacidiplasma. The sequence goes on from DATJWA010000025.1 coordinate 32,817, forward strand.
ACCCTTCAGGAGGCCCCGGTCACCGGTCCGGCGACACTCGCCCCGGCCGAGGCGGTCCGCCGCGCGAGCCAGGAGGCCGGGGACCGCTCGGAGCAGGGGGAGTCGGTCTCCCTCTCTGCGCAGATCGAGCGCGCCGCCGCGTTGGCGGGAAGGACGGTGGAACCGGCCCGGTATGTCGGACGGATCGAGCGACTGGTCGCCTCGAGCCCGTTCCGCGTCGCACCGGGCGCGCAGGAGGTGATGGCCGACCTCGCGGGTCGCGGGGTACGGATCGGGGTGGTCGCCAACACCGTCGGCGAGCCCGGTCGAGCCCTCCAGCGGATCTGCGAGCGGGAGGGGCTCGGGCGGTTTGTGGACGCCTGGAGCTGGAGTGACGAGCTGCCGTGGACCAAACCCTCCCCGAAGATATTCCTCCACTGCCTCGGCGAGCTCGGCGGCACTCCCCCGCGCGCCTTCCATGTCGGGGACGCCATCTGGGACATCGAGGGGGCCCGGAGGGCCGGGTTTGCCGCCTCCGTGCTCTACACTGGCCTCGCGCGGTACGGGACGCATTACCGGACCGTCGTGATGACCAAGGATCCTGCCGCCGCTGGCCCGGATTACACGATCCATCTGTTGGGGGAGCTTCCGGCCCTGGTCGATCGAGTGCTGGGCCCGGGAAGCACCGAGAAGTGAGGCCCGGGCAGCGGTCTCCCTGACCTTGGCCCGCCAGGGGTATGTCGACCGGGGGGCTGTAGGTACGGCACGAGCATGGGCGAGCCAGCAAACCGCGTCATCATCGTGAGTCGAGCGGGGATCCAGGAGGTAGGCCCCGGCCGCTCCGCCCAGCTCGTCCGGCTGGAGAGGTCGGTCGCGTGGTGGACCTCCCTCGCGACCTGGGGTGCGCTCCTCCTACCCCTCGGGGCGCTGGTCGGTACCGGCCTGGGCGCGTCGAGCGCCATCGGCGGTTTTCTGCTGTTCCTCGTGACGGCCGTGGCCGTGGGGGACGAGCGGTACGAGCTCGCGACCGCGCTCGGGGTCTCGGCGGTCATCTGGACCGCCGTCGGCGTTTCCGTGTCCCTCGGGGCCGACGGGTCCCTGGTCGCATCCCTCGTAGGGCTGACCGCGGTCGGAGCCCTCGGCCTGATCGTCGGGGTCTTCGGGTCCCTCGGGACACGGGGCGCCACCCCCATCGGCCAGACCGACGCGCGGTCGAAGGGGTGATCCGGCGCCCCTGGAGCCCGTCCGACCGAGGGCCCCAGCGCCCGGCGCAAGCGAAACGGTTAATGCTGAGGGGGACCACTTTTTCTCGTCAGGGAGTGGGCTCCCCACGTGAATGGGAGACGACCCGGACGCAGAGACCATCCAGCGCGAGCGCGAGCAGCGCCGGGCCGCCGAACGCCTCCGCATGGAGGAGGCCCGGCGCGAGCGTCAGTTCGAGCTCGACCGGCTGCGCGAGATCGATGCCTTCCGCCCCGGCCCCCGCGAGGCGACCCGGGGAGGGAAGCCCCCTCGCCTCGTGCTGATCCCGGGGCAGGAGCCCGAGCCCTCCGAGGAGGAACGCTCGAGGAGCTCTCCCGCCGCGGAGGCCCCCCCCAGCGGCCGAAAGCTCCGGGATATCGGAGGCACGCTTCCCGCCCCCTCGGTCGAGGAGTTCCTGCAGACGAACCCGACGGAGCGGTTCGACCTCCTGACGCTGAACACGCTGCGGCTCCCGCCGCTGATCGACGCGGCGCATGGGGATGCGAACCTGCTGGCCGTGATCGCCCGGCGGGCCGAGGCACTGATGATGCGAGTCAAGCAGGAGACGGACGACCCGCTGAGCGCCGGGGCGTTCCTCCGGGACCAGGTGCTCTACTGGTACCGCGAGAGTCCGGGCGACGCGGGCTGGGCGAGCCGTATGCCCGATCGCTGGGCCGGGCTCTTCTCGGACTCCCGGGCCAGTGGCGGCCGGCTCCAGCCGTGGCTCAACCTGCGGCTATGGGCGGTCCGCGACGCGGCGCTCCGCTCGGGCCGCCTCCGAGAGAAGGTCCGCCGAGGTATCCTGCGCGACAAGGGGGCCGAGGCCGCGGCCGGCCGCACCGCCTCTCAGCAGATCCACGCCGAGGTCGCCCAGGCGATCCTCGACGACCTCGCGACCCGCCGGCGAGAGCCCGGGGCCTCGCTCCCGCTCGTCCGGTTGAGCGAGCTCGCCGTCCGGCGGCAGGTTCCCACCGTGAACGACGCCCTGGCCTTGCTCTTCAACGCCCCCGAGACCGGGCCCTTCGTCGTCCTGCACCCGAACCGCTACCCGGATTGCGAGGAACTCCAGATCCGGCCCCCCTCGGCGGGAGCGACCGGGGCGGCCCTGGCGTTCAGCCTCGTCCCGGGGCGTCCCCTCCGGAAGGGACCGACGCGCGCCCGAGGCGGCTCCGACAGCTCGGACGACGGAACCAGCGGGCCGGACAGCCTGCGCCCCGAGGAAGCGGAGAGCGAGCTGGACGAGTCGAACGTCTGGGAGGCGGAGTCGGTCCCCAAGAAGTCATGGGCCCGGATCTTGGAGGCGGTTCGCCGAGAACACCGCCGCCTCGAGGGACCTCCCAAGGATTACCGGACCCATCCGGCCTATCCACCCCTCCTGGAACTCGTCCTCGAGGACGCGGAGTTCCGCAAGCTGTTCCTCTCGGTGAAGTGGAGGGGCCGGCCGTCGGGGCTGCCGCTCCTCGTCTCGCTCCTGCAGAAGGGGGTGCTCGCGCCCGAGGTCGCGACCGACCACGAGTACCTCGAGGCGGAGCTCGGCGAACTCGCGCAGGGGGACCCTCAGTGGAAGCCGACCGAGGGGGTCTGGACGATTCCGGGCTGGCGGGTCACCCGGGAAGGGTCCCACCGCGACGGCTACAAGTACCGCGCCGAGCGCGCGACGTAGAGCTCCGCCCGGGTCCTCACGCCGCCGCGTCGGCGGGCAGACGGTGAGCCAACTGGCCCAACTTGCCGATGAGTGCGCGGTACTCTTCGAACGGGTACTCGGGCTCCCATCCCCCCGCGGGGGCGAGCGACCGCCGCTCGATCCGAAGGTCCCCGCCCGAGTCCTCCGTCGAGAGGCTGCTGAAGAACCAGTCGGACGGGGCGACGGTCAGGCCGGTGTGGACCCGGGGGGTCTCGAGGAATCGGGCCGTGAGCGGGAAGTACCGGTTAAGGAGCCGGCCCCCGAAGGCGCGTCGGGCTTCGCGGGTCCAGGAGCCCGGGATCCCGCTCGGGGCCTCCAGCTGGCGGAGCGTGTCTCGGGAGAATTCATCGACCTTGGTCACGATGAACACGGGATACATCCGCCGCGATCTGCGCTCCGGCTCGGCGGCCAGGAACCCGCCGAGCAGGTCGAGGGTCTCCGCGAGGACGCGGTCGTCGCGGCTCAGCCGGGGCGAGCGAGACGGGTCGGGCTCTGGGTCCAGTGACGTCGCGTCGATCAGCGGGAGGATCACCTGGCTGCGCAGAAGCCGCCGGGTCGACTCCTCGAGGACCGCGTCGTGCTCCCGGAGCTCGGCGACCTCGTCGGTGGGCATCCCTCCGACCTGGACCCGCACGGTGTCGAACCCCCCGGCGGAGCGGCCTCCGCTGCGTCCGAGGCCGCGGAGCACTCCGTGGCGGAAGGCGAAGACGAACGAGACCGGATGCTCCTCCCAGTTCGCGTCCCGGACCGGGAACCGACCGGCGCCCAGTTCGCCGTAGATCGCCTCCAGCTGGCGGATCGACTCGCGGTCCGCGTGGAAGCGGAACTCGTCCGAGTCCTGGGTGCCCAGCCGGACCTGCGCCGTGTAGAGGAGTCCCACGAACGTCGTGAGGCCGGAGCCGCGCGTGCCGAGGACGAGGGCGGAGCTCATCGGGTCGGTCGCGGCCTCCCCTCTCCCCGGCGCGACCGAACGGGTTGCGCCCTCTACTCCGCGAACGCTTCCGCGATGCGGGTGTACATCGGGTTCTTCCCGCGGAGCGGAGGGAGGGCGGCGGTGTCGATGCTGGCGTCCAGCAGCGTCCAGGTCCCGTCGGCGCGCACCCCGCGCGAGGAGATCGCGAGTCGGAAGTGATTCATCGCGCTCAGGGTGGGGGCGTCGCTGATCGCCGGGAACGGAGGGATCTCCCCTCCCGCCTGCAGCAGCTCGATGAGCCGGTAGAGCAGCTCGTTGCGGTACTGGTTCGTGCTCCCGCGGCACAGGACGAGGGTACGCCCCTGATGGTCGGCCAGGAACCGGCTCGCGAGCGTGTCGACGGCCGCCTTCGTGATCAGGCGGCGGAGCCCGCCGCCGGCGGGCGCGTGCACCCCCTCCTTCGGCCGCGCGTGGACCGCGAGCGCGTCGACCTTCCCCGACGCTTTCGGGAAGCGATGGTCGAACTCGAAGACCGCCGCCTCGACGTCGAAGAACGTCAGCTGACCGGACCGCAGGAGCGCCGCGGGAATGGTCACGGTATGGTTCTGGATCGTCGGCCGGTTGTACTCGTCCGCCACGCCCCGACCCAGGATCGAGAGCAGCACCTCGTCGTTCGCCGGGGCCGGGTGGATCATGCGGGCGTCGATCAGGGTCCCGCCGTTCGCCGTCTTCTCGACCCGGACCGGGGTGAAGTGGTTCGCGAGGTACCGCATGTACAGCGGGCCGTTCAGCCGATGCGACTCGGCCTTCACGCCGTACCCCTTCTCCGGGCTCGCCCCGTAGATCCAATGCTCGAGGGTGACTTCGTTCGAGCTCTCCATCGTGGTGGTGTCCCTCCTTGGATTCCCTCGTCCCGTCGCCCCGTACCTAGGCGGTCGCGGCCGAGGGGGGAGCCTGGAGGGTCGTCTGCTCGACGATCTCATCGGGCACCTTGTTCGCCACGTCGCGGAAGTGCTCGATAAACGCCACGTAGTCGTCGTACGAGAAGTCCGGATCGGCTCCCCCGTCCGCGGAGAAGCCCTTGCGGACGATCCGCGGGGCCCCGACGGGCTGCATGCCGGCCTCGGCCGTCTCGGTGCGGACCCAGCTGAAGAAGTAGGCCGCCTGGTCGAAGTTGACCCCCGCGACCTTGCCTCCTCGGATCTGGGAGAGCGTCTGCGGCATGAACACCCGCAGCAGCGCCTCGGCGTACTCCTTGCGCTTCCGTTTCTGGTCGCCGGGCGGAACGCCGCGATGCAGGCCGAGCTTCACCAGGACCTCGTCCCGGATGCTGTCGAACTTCGAGAGGACGATCGCCGGGTAGATCACGGGGTTGCCGACGCTGAGGCCCTGCGTCTTCATCCGCGAGAACTCCTGCTTCTTGTACGTCTGCAGGGAGACGAGGAGCGAAGCGACCTCGCTGTCGTACTTCAGCATCTGGCGGAAGACGGGCGAGTCGATCTCGGTCGTCATCTTGCTGCAGTCGACGATGATCACGACGACGTGGCTCTTGAGGAGCTGCTGGATGATCGGGCTCGCCGCGACCCCGGTCTCGATGAACTCCTGGACGTCCTCCCCGGACACGTCGTACGCGGCGAAGGAGAGCTTGGCGAACGGGTTCACCCAGTTCTTGTCCTTGAGCGCGGCGGGGAGCCGGCCGGAGAGCGGCTTACGGTAGCCGAAGACGAAGCCGATCTCGGTCATCTCGTCCTTGAGGGTCGCGCCCGGGAATCGGGCATCCTTCATCCCCTCGTACACCTGGCTCATCAGGCGAAGCGACTGGAGCGGGGCGTGGAACCGGAACGAGTCCGTCACCCGCGTACCGTACTTCACCTGCGCTGCGTAGAGCAGTCCCAGGAACGTCGTCTTTCCGCACGCTCGGTCGCCCAAAATTGCCGCTGGACACATGGTTGTTTACCTCTCGGATTCAGCATCCAACAGGGACCGACGTGCGCCGCCTCCCTCCCCCGGCACGCCTTCCCGAGAAAGCGGGCGGGTTCGGGGCGGACGGTCGCCCCCCATCGAATCGTGAACGGAGACCTCCGCGGGACCGAGGAGAGCGCGGGACTCCGCGCGCTCGAACCCGAGGGGGTAGTCGAGAACGGAGGCCGAGCCGTAGCTGTCTACGGGCGTCGGACCCTCGTGCACCATGCGGACGATCTCGGCCCCGATGATCCCGAGGCTTCGTTCGACCCGCGAGAGCCGAACCTCGAACGAGGCGGGGGCCGGCTCGGGACCCTCGGACGGAGCGCGACCGACCGCGAAGGGGGTCGGCTTGGCCGGGGCCGACGGGCTCGGGGCCTCGCCGGGGACGATCCGGACCAGCTCGGTGACGGAGAGGGAGCGGACGACCAACCCGGAGCCGACCAGGTCGGGCGCCACGGTGGCTTGGATCTCGGCGGCGAGGCGCTCCCAATCCGGCTCCAGGTCGCTCGGCCGAAGCCGGGCCAGCACCGAAGGGACCGCCCCCTCGACAGAGCGCCGGACGAGGCTCCGCACCTCCTCCTCGCTCTTGCCGAGGAGGTTCTCGGCCGCGGCTGCGAGCAGGTCGGGGTCGGAGGGGATCTTCGCCTGGACACTGACCCGGGCCTCCCAGCCGGAGGCTCGACTCCCCTCCAGCGAGTGCAGGGACCGCACGGTCACCTCGACCGCGACCGGGTGCAGCGAGAGGTAGCCGACCCCCCGGTCCCACGGGGCGATGAACGCACGGCCCCCGACGACGATCCGGGGCCGGCTGATCTGGGTCGAGGAGGCGGCCCCCCGGAGGTCATCGCGTGGGAGGGCGCCCTTGCGGCCGTAGAGGACGGCCGCCGAGTTCGGCGGGACCCGGACGATGAACCGCGAATACAATGCCCAGGCCACGCCGGCTCCGAGGCCGGCGATGGCCGCTCCTACGGCGGCGGGAAGGACTAGGTCGTTGAACCCCACGGTCCGCCCTGCCTGGTCCCGGTGGGAGCACCGCGCGCGGTGTTTCCTTCGCGCGCTTCGTGCCAGCCGTCGACCCGGGCGGGGCTAGCCAACGTGGGAATCTCGGTCGAAAAATACACGGGGAGTGGAACCGCCGTGGAGACGAGTCTTGCGGTGCAAGGTCCCTCCATCGGTTGTTCTCCCTCGCCGTGGAGCCCTGCCCGAAGCAGGGCTCGGTGGAGCTAATACGCATGAATAGGGATAAATACCTACCCTCTGCGGGAGGGGAGAGCAGGGCGAGAGAGCGCTCGTTCCGCTCCCCGGGCCGCCGGTTCGAGGCCCGGAGGGGCCTCGAGTTCATAGGTGTCGGTTCCTTCGGCGCTCGACCCGCAGGCCGTCGGGCTCGGGAGAGGAGGACGTGAGAGAGCGCTACGACGTCGTCATCGTCGGGGCGGGGGCCATGGGGCTCTCCTCGGCCTACCACCTGATCCACGAACACCCCGAGCTCCACGTTCTCGTGGTCGACGCCCGATCGCGCCCGGGCGAGGGCTCGATGGGCGCGAGCAACGCGATGGTCCGGGACGTGTTCAGCTCCTCCGACAACCAGGTCCTGGCGCGCAACTCGATCCTGTTCTACCGACACCTGATGGAGGAGCGGGAGGACCTCCGCGCCCCCTCGCCCCTGCTCGACCTCTACGGGTACCTTTGGCTCTTGCCCGAGAGCCGTCGAGAGGAGTACTCCGCCATCGTCTCCCGCAGCGGGGGGACCCTGGACGCGGTGCCTGTCGAGCTAGACGACCTGCGCTCGTGCCCTGGGCTGGAGGTCTCCCCCGGTCGCTGGTTCGAAGGGGACGGGGCCACGCCTCCGGAGCCGATCACGGGAGGCCTATTCGGGCGGAACTGCGGGGCGGTGGCCCCCGAGATGCTCGCCAACTTCTACTTCGAGGAGTCGAGCAGGCGCGGCGTCGAGTTCCGGTTCGACACCTGCGTCCAGCGACTCTCCTTCGAGGGGAGGGAGGAAATCCTCCTTCACGAGCCGTCGAAGATGCCGTTCGCCTTCCAGGAGCGGATGAAGGACCGCCTCCGGATCTCGCGCGTGATCCTGAGCGGGGGTTCGTCCGTGGCGACCGACCGGGTGATCGTCGCCGCCGGCGCGTGGGCCGACAAGCTGCTCCACCCGATCGGCTTCGCGACCGCGTGCAGCGCGCGCCCGCAGATGCTCTTCTCGGTCTCCGGTCCCTTGGTCGAAGAGCTCCTGCGCTGGGAGCCCCCGGTCCGCCCGGTCGACCCGCCCGGGGGGCCTGCCCGCTTCCCCTTCCTCATCCTCCCGACCGGCGCCGTCCTGAAGCCGATCTTCCCGCAGCGCCATATGTGGGTCGAGTTCGCCGACAACGTTTCTCACTCGATCGGAACCCGGGAGGACCCGGTGCGCGACGGGCGGCTGGACTACGACATGGCCGCGATGGGGAATCGCGAGGCGTTCGCGACCGACGTGCTGCCCGCGGTCACCCCCTACCTGCCGCGGTTCGAGACGGCGGGCGCCCGACTGGAGAACTCCTGGGGAGGATACTACAACTGCAGCCCCGACGGGCTGCCCGTGCTGATCGAGGAGCCGTATGGGGTGATCTTTGTCGGCGGCGACTCCGGGAGCGGCGTGATGAAGGCCGATTCGATGGGCCGCCTCGTCGCCTCGCGGTACGATGGCAAGCCCGAGGCCCGTCTGTTCTCGGGCGAGTCCTACCGGTCCGATCGGTTATCCCTGCATCATCGCGTGGCCCAGGAGGAGCGGATCATCCTCTGACCCGGAGGGCAGCACCGGCCACCCCTCGCCCCAGTGGGCCTAGGCCGCCAGGTACTCCTTGGCTCCCTGGATGAGGAAGCGGAGGTCCGACGCGAGGGCGATGAAACGGAACCCGATCTCGAGCGCGGCCCGCTTCTCCTCCGCGTTGAGCACCAGGGTCCCCGGCACCTTGCCGTGCCGTTCGCACGCTTCGACGACGCGTCGCATGGCCGCGCGAACCTTCGGGTTCGATCGGTCGTCGACCAATCCCAGGCTCAGCGTCATGTCGGTCGGCCCGACGAAGAGCAGGTCCACACCCGGTACCGCGGCGATCGACTCTAGATTCTCGAGCGCCTCCGTGGTCTCGATCTGGACGCCCACGAGCGTGTCGGCGTTCGCGCGTCGGAGATAGGCCGCGAGCTCGAGCCCATACCGTGAGGCCGCCATGGCCGCCGCCCCCCGCACCCCGTCGGGAGGGTACTTCGCATACGACACGACCATGCGGGCCTGAGCCTCGGTGCTCACGAGCGGGACGAGGATCCCGTGCGCGCCCGAGTCCAGCGCCTGCTTCACGAGGTACTGGTCAATGTTGCCGACCCGGATCAAGGGAGCCGGGCCCGCCCTGACCAAGAGGGCGACCATCGCCGCGACGGTCTCCGGGTTCAGCTGGGCGTGCTCGGTGTCCAGCATGAACCACTCGAAGTCCAGGGATCGGAGCGCGTCCAGGCCCACGATCGAGGGGGACGATACCCACGTTCCGAACGAGGGGGCTCGGGAGGTGGTCAGCCTCTCCTTCAGCGCGCTCGCCATGGGAGGTTCCAGCGACCGCAGGGGCTCGCGCGGCCGATAAGGTTTCCAGACCCTGGTCGGTGCCTCTCCTGTCCGGGCGCATCGGTGGCCGGGCGGAAGGGGCGACTCTCGCCCCATCGTGCCCGGCGGCGGGGACCCGAGACCGGGCAGCGCGCCGATTCAGACTGGGTGGGGTCCTAGCCGCTCCGAAGCCTGGGCAGGACGCCCTCCCCGCGCCAACGAGCCGGGGTCGTCCTCGCCCTCCGCTGGACCTGGCACCGCGCTGGGCCAGTCACCGGAGTCCGTTCCACAACGGGATACGAAGCCCCATTGCTCGAGAGTGAGGAGGCGAGTCCCGTCCAGGAGAGCCCGGTTCCGCGCACGACGGGACGGACTGCCGTGAAGACCTGGAACCCCATGGCATCTCGGGACAGGAGTGCGCGCTCGTGCTCCCGGCGGGACCGTTCCTCTGCATCCACCGTGGCCTCCCACGGGCGGAAGTTTCCGTCATGCCATTGCCGTCCGGGTCGGTGCAGAGTGGTACGTCTCCAGACCGCCCCGCCGTCATCGGCCCGCCCGCGCGCGAGCGCTCGGCTTGCCGCCCGAACCTTTTCAAAGGCTCGCGCGGTCGACCGAGGACCGTGAGCACCGTGCGCGACCCGCCGTCCAGCCAACCCGATTCACCTGCGTGAGGGTTGGGTCGTTGTCCGGGATGGCGGCCTCCCCAAGTGCGGACGGTCTCTCCGAGGCCGTCGCGACCGCCCGCCTCGCCCAGTATGGGTACAACGAGGTCGAGGACGCTCCTCGTCATCCGTTCCGGGAATTTCTGGCCCGATTCTGGGGCCCGGTGCCGTGGATGCTCGAGGCCGCCACGGGGCTCGAGCTCCTGCTCGGGAAGCTGCCCGAGACCGCGATCATCGCCGGGCTCCTCGTCTTCAACGCCGTGCTCGGAGAGATCCAGGACGCACGCGCGCAGACAGCTCTCGACCTCCTCCGCGCCCGGCTTCATGTGACCGCTCGGGTCCGGCGGGATGGGGGCTGGAGGTCCCTGCCCGCACGGGAGCTTGTCCCGGGGGACTGGATCCACGTCCGGATGGGCGACATCGTCCCCGCCGACTGCACCGTGGGCGAGGGGTCGGTAGAGGTGGACCAATCCGCGCTCACGGGCGAGTCGGCGACCGTCACGCGGGCGAAACCGGAGACGGTCTACTCGGGGTCGATCGTCCGTCGCGGCGAAGCCTCCGGGACCGTCACTGCGACCGGCGGCCACAGCTATTTCGGCCGGACCGCCGAGCTGGTTCGCACTGCGAAATCGTCCGGGCACCTCGAGCGGCTGCTGTTCACGATCGTGCGGTACCTGGTCACGATCGACTCGGTCCTCGCGGTCACGGTGCTCGCGGTCGCGTTGTACCGCGGGGTACCCCTCCTCTCCTTCATTCCCTTCGTCCTGATCCTGCTGATTGCCTCCGTCCCGGTGGCCCTCCCCGCGACCTTCACCGTGGCCAACGCGATCGAGGCACGGGAGCTGGCGGAGGAGGGGGTCCTGGTGACGGGCCTATCGGCCATCCAGGAAGCCGCATCGGTCGACGTGGTGTGCGTCGACAAGACCGGAACCCTTACCCAGAACCGGGAGGTCGTGGGCGACATCCTCCCGTTCGGGACCACCTCGAACGAGGAGCTCCTCGCGTTCGCCGGTGCCGCGTGCGACGAGTCCACCCAGGACCCCATCGACCTGGCCATACTCGGGGCGATGCGGGAGCGCCACGCTTCCCCCCTTCCACGGCAGAGATTCGTTCCCTTCGACCCGGCCACCAAGCGCTCCGAGGCGGAGGTCCGCTCGGGCGACCGCGTGCTCCGGGTCGTCCTGGGGTCCCCCCTGGTCGTCGGCCAGCTCGCCGGACTTCCCGCCGGGTCCCAGGAGCAGATCGACCGCCTCGCCGCGTCGGGAGCCCGGATCCTGAGCGTCGCGGCGGGGTCCGGAGGCTCTCTCTCCGTCCTCGGCCTGGTCGCGCTGGCGGACCCGCCGCGCGAGGACGCCGCGGAGCTGGTCCGCTCACTTCACGACCTCGGCGTGCGGGTCCTCATGCTCACCGGCGACACCGCAGCGACCGCGAGGGCCGTCGGGCGACAGGTCGGCATCGGGGACCGGATCGGGGACCGCACGGTGGCGACCGAGGACCCGCTGCAGTACGACGGGTTCGCGGGGGTGTACCCCGAGGACAAGTTCGACCTGGTGCGGGCCCTCCAGCGCGCGGGGAAGGTCGTCGGGATGACCGGCGACGGCGTGAACGACGCCCCCGCGCTCAAGCAGGCCGAGGTCGGAGTCGCCGTAGCTTCGGCCACCGACGTCGCGAAGTCGGCCGCGAAGCTCGTGCTGACGCGCCCGGGCCTCCGGGACCTGGTCTCCGCGGTGACGGGCGGGAGACGGGTCTACCGACGTATGCTGACCTGGACGATCACGAAGATTTCGAAGAACATCGAGTTCGTCCTCCTGCTGTCGATCGTCTTCATCGCCACGGGCCTGTTCGCGACGACCCCGTTCCTGATCATCCTGCTGATCTTCTCGAACGATTTCGTCACCATCACCGTCGGCACCGACCGAGCGCGCATCTCCTCGGTCCCGGACCGGTGGAACGTCCGTGAGATCGTCACGGTCGCCGCCTTCCTCGGTTCGGCCTGGCTCGTCCTCTCGCTGACGGTGTTCTGGCTCGGGTGGGTCGTGCTGGGCCTACCCCTCGCCGAGGTCCAGACGCTCGTGTTCGTCTACCTGGTCTTCTCGAGCCAAGCGACGGTCTACATCGCACGCGTCCGCGGCCCGTTCTGGTCGTACCGGCCGAGCGAACACCTTGTCGTGGCGTCGGTCGGGGTCGGCCTGGCCGTCTCGGGCTTGGCCATCTCGGGCACGCTGATGGCGGCGATACCCGCCGTGCTGGTGCTCGAAGTTCTGGGTATCGTGGCCGGCGCCGCGCTGGTCGTGGACCGGGTGAAGATCTGGGCCTTCGGGTGGACCGGCCTTCTCGGCCGCGTCACGCCGAGTCCTTCTCCCGCGCCGGCCACATCGGACCGACGCCCGTCCCCGTAGTCACACGATCCGTTGGAGGGCGCGAGTGCCCCGGGCCGCGAGGGGGTCGAGCGATCCTCCGTTCGAGGAGGGATCTAGGGGTCCCGCCGGCCCGCAGAGGGCCGACTCGAGGGAAGAACCGACATCGCGGAGGTCCGCAGGGAGCGGGTCATCCGAAAGGCTGAAGGGTTCCCTCCACCCGCACCGGTCATGTCGACCGCAGAATTCCCCCCGCTTCCCCCTCCCCACGTCCGGCTGGGCGTCGGCGGCGTCTTGCTCCAGAGCGGCCGCGCCCTGGTCAACCGTGCCGTCTACCGAACCCGGTTCACGATCCCCGGCGGGTACGTCGAGGCCGGCGAGAGCCTCGTCGGAGCGCTGGCCCGGGAGTTCGAAGAGGAGACCGGGGTCACCGTCCGGGTAGGGAGGCTGCTCCTGACCTATCACAAGGTCCTGAACGCGCAGGAGAGCGACGTCTACTTCGCGTTCGCTCTCGACCACCTGGCGGGCCAGCCCACTGCTCGACCACCGGAGATCGCAGAGGTCCGGGAGGTCTCGGTCGCGGAGGCGGAGGGAGCCACCTGGATCTCCGGAGTCTCCCGGACCGCCATCCGGCTCGCGACCCAGCCCTCCCTGGCCTGGCCCTCATCTCCCTGGAAGGGGAGCGACGTTCCCGGGGTCAGCGTAGAGGCATACCACGCTTCAGGTGGCGAGCCGGACCAGCGTCGCCACGGTTAGACCAGGAAGGGGCCGACCGTCGCCCCCGCGGCTCCCTGGGGGCCCATGATGGGGACGGAGGGGTCGATCGCACCCAGCACCCAGGACTCCAACCCGGTAGATCCGCCCGAACGATTCCCGTTCGGACTCGGTCTTCCGGCCCATGCGATGTTGTGCGCGATGGGCCACCGACGTCCGCCTGACCTATGAATCCCCAGCGGAACGCTAAGCCAACTTCCTAATCCCTCTCCGCCCTTCCCCCGTGGGGGAGCGTAGTGCGGTCGGTTCCCGGCGCCGAGCTGACCCGACCCCTGGCCGGGAAGATCGCAGTCGTCACCGGGGCGTCGGGGGACATCGGTGGGGCGACCGCGCGACGGCTGGCCGAGCTCGGCGCGAGTGTCGGCCCGAACTATTGGACGAACGAGTCGGGCGCGGCCCGCGCCCTCCAAGCGATCGAGGGGAGTGGGGGGAAGGCGGTTCTTCTCCGCGGCGACGTGGGAACTGAGCGTGACGTCGCGGAGATGGACGCCCGGGTCCGGTCGGCCCTCGGCCCCGTGACCCTGCTGGTCAACAATGCCGGCTTTGGCGCCGAGCACAACCAGGTGGAGGACCTGACCCTGGACGAGTGGAACCGGGTGATTGCGACCAACCTCACCGCCGCCTTCCTGTGCACCAAGGCCTTCGTGCCCGGGATGCTCCAGCAGGGCGGGGGACGGATCGTGAACGTCTCCTCCATCTGCGAACTCAGTGGGGATTGCGACCCGGCCTACAGCGCGAGCAAGGCCGGGCTGCTCGGCTTGACCCGATCGTGCGCGGCGAGGTTGGCCCCCACGATCCAGGTGAACGCGGTCCTGCCGGGGTTCGTCGGCACCAAGTATCACGAAACGCACAAGGATCTCGTACGGGGCGTCGCGCCGGACGGGCGGCTCGCGGCGCCGGAGGAGGTCTCCGAGGTCATCGGCTTCCTCCTTTCGATGAGCAGTGGCTTCCTCACGGGTGCTTGCCTCCCGATCGACGGAGGGGCCAGCGTCGCCTCCTTGGGCATGCACATGGACTGGATCCGAGGAAAGTAGGGCGACTCAGCTGACTCAGCGCGACTCGTGGCCGAATCCCGGGGGCCCCAACCAACGTGGGTACCTCGCCCGAAGGTTCGAGGGGCCGGCCCAGCGGACTCCCAGAGATTGGAGTCGCGGCCGAGGTGAGGCAGCTGGACCGGCCGTCAACTGAAGTTGACCTGAGGTCTAAGAAAGGGCCGTTGGGTTAGGTTCTGATGATTTGTTCCAAGAGCGACTCGACGATCCTTGCCGCAGGTCCAAAGCTGACCTCGCTGGCCGTCGTGTTGGTGGTGGTTCTTACCGCGTTGGGAGCGGCCGCGGCAGCTTCCCCGGCTCCGCTCGCATCCGCGCTTTCGGACGATTTCACACACGATACCAGCCTGAATACCAATCTATGGGCGAACGGTGGACCGGTCGCGCTGAACTTCTCGGACCACAACTGTCTCTTTTGCTCCGGCATTTCCCTGACCCCCAGTTTCTCCTCGGCAGGGATGGAAATTGCAAGCGCGAATGCGGCCTTGGTGATTGGCGCGATCCAGAGCGTCCAGAACTTCACTCCTCCGTTCACGGTAACGGCCCTCGTCAAGGGGCTCGTATCGAACGGGCATACCTTCGTGTTTGGGATCAGCTCGCAGAACGCCTCGGTCGGCGTTCAGCTCACCGGCAACCTGAACTCGCATGACTGCAGCGCGGAGAATAACTGCGGAAACCCCTCCACGTGCGGCACTCCGGCCAACTCCAACATCGGGTCGAACCAGTGCTTCTATGGCATCTACGCGCGAGTCGGATCGAGCGGCGGCAACTGGACAAGGACACCGGAGTTGAACTTGACTCCCGCCGTGCAAGTCGTCTACACCCTAACGATCGCCGTGAGTAATTCGGGAACCGCGCAGTACGATGTCAGTGCGGGAGGCCAGGCCTTGGGGCAGGCGACGGCTCAGGTCGGAGCCGGTCCGTTCTACCTCATCATAGCGCAGTCTGAAGGATCCGTCGTTCCCGGCCCCGGACCCAACAGCGCGGTCTGGATGTCCGTTGGCTTGTCGCCGTCCGCGACCCTCGGGCCGCCGTCTTCCAGCTCCTCGCCGGGGGTCTCATCGATTGAGTGGCTCCTCATTGCCATCGTGGTGATCGTCGCTCTGCTCGTCCTCGCAGTCGCCCGGAGCCGTCGCGGACGTGGGTTGACCGTCACCGTGCTGGACTCCGATGCGCTCTCGCCCATCCAGGGAGCCGCCGTCTCGGCCGACGGTCCGATGAGCTTCTCCGGCAGCACGGGAACGAACGGAAGGGTCGTCTTCGGCGGTGTGAAAGCCGGCGATTACGCGGTCCGAGCCGATGCCCCGGGATACATCTCCCCTTCCCCACTGACGATTCCCGTGGGGAGGGCTGCGGCGCACACGGTGAGACTGAACTCGAGCACACTTCCCGCCCCGGTGGCGGTGGTCGGTCCGACTCCCTCCGCGGAACCGTCCCGCTTATCGCCAGAGCTTGGTCGGGGCCTGGTCGTACCACTCCCGCCGACACCCCCCCCGCCGGTCGCCCCATCCGTGACCAGACCCCCTCCCTCGGCACCCGAAGAGGAGGAGGGCTTCCTAGGAGAGAGGATCCGCGAAATCATCCAGACATTCCAAGCTAAGGGGGCCCTGAGTCCGGAGTCGGCCCTTACGGCCCAAGAGCTCGGCCTGTCTCGAATCTTCGTGCGGATCATGAAACGACGGAGGGGGAAGACCAAGGTCTTCGTCGAGGTCAACGGAAGGTACTATCTCGACGAAAGTGCCCTTCGGGCGATGAAGTAGGTCCGAGCGGGGACGCGACTTCGCTCGGGGGTGTCGGCCCGAGCCGCATTTACCTGGGGCGCACAGCGCCCGCGAAGCGGATTTCGGATCGCGAGGTGGGAGAGCCCGGCGAGCGCAGGGGACCACCCTTCCGGCGGGGGCTGCACGGGGCGGATGGAAATATTTGACGGGGGGTTTCGACCACGGTTGACCCCCGTCGCGAAGGGACTGGACGCTCTGGGGGTCCCGAACAACCCGAGCTGCTTGCGTCCGGCCCGAACCGACAATCCCTCAAGCTAGCGCCGCTTGCCGGGACCCCACTTGATGGAGCGCTTCGAGACTCGGCTACGCGCCACGGAGCCAGGGTTCCGGGAGCTGCTCGGCCGGATCCAATTGCAGGCGACTCCCCCACTCCCCCCGGATTGGCTGCGCTGGGAGATGCTGGAGCGGGATGCGGTACTACGGCGGGCGTCGCTCGCGGCGGGCTCGACAGTTCTGGAGATCGGCTCGGGTCCGCACGCCATAGCTACCGTCCCCCTGGCCTACCGGGCCGGTCGGGCCGGCCGGCTCGTCGCGGTGGAACTCTCCCGGTGGGGACAGTTCCGAGGAATCGTCGCGTCCGGCGGCATGCAGGACCGGATCCGGCCCCTCGTTGCCGATGCTCGCCGATTGCCGCTCCGCGGCGACTCGGCGGAGCTCGCGGTGTGCCTTCACGGGATTCGCTCGCTCCACGGAGAGGAGGCGATGGTACGAACCTTTCGCGAGATGCTTCGCGCCTCCCCGCGTATCTTTCTCGCCGAGTCGCTGCCGATCGCCCGCACGGAGGGGCAGAGGGCCCATCTCATGATGTACGAGCTCCGCGAGGACGTGTTTTCGAGCACGATGGGATCCCGGGACGACCTGCACTACCTCCCACTCGACCGCCTCGCATCGTTGGTGGAGAGCGCGGGGGGTGTCGTGGAGAAGACGGAGACGTTGGAGGTCGACCTCCCTCACTTCCTGGCCTACTTTCCCCGGAGTCTTGTCGAATCGATCCCCCAGGGAACTCGTCGCGAGGAGCTGCTGCGTCGCTGGGACGAGGCGGACAGGGTGCGGCGTCAGTACGGGGAGGACCATCCCCCGGTGGGGATCGTCATCGCCAGACGGTCATAGTCGGCGCGGGGTCGGGCGCGGAGGGATTGGATACCCCCGGGGTTACGAGTCTATTGGCCAGGTGGGGCAGGCACACCCATGTTCCCATGGGTTCGAATCCGGCGAGGGAGGGCCACGGAGCCCGAGACTGGTCCCCTATCGGTCCAACAATAGATAGGCCGCGACGGTACCGGCGAGTGTGATTGCTATGAGTATGGCCCAGCGGAGCCACTCCCACCTCGCTGAACTGCGCTTCTCTTCGAGCTCGTCTTTGTCGTGCACACGGAATGAGAAGACAGGGCGATATTGCGTGCCCTTCAGCGTGCCCATCCGCCGCAAATCCGCGTCACCTACTGTTTCGTTCCCTTCAAAGGAACCGGATGTGAAGAGGCTCCAATAATAGCGCCCGGCGATGACAGGCCGAAAGTCTGCCACCTCGAATGTGTAAGTCCGCCCCGCAAGCACCGTAAACCGTTCAGGAACTATCCATAGGTCATCTGCCTCGGGGAGGACCGATCCATGAACGAGCTTCCCGGTGCGGTCGTGGATAGACGGGTTTTCCACTTCGATGACAAGGCGACGACTCTCACCGGCAACAATCGGACGTTTGGGCTCGAGGAGCCTGACCCGGATCTTTAGTCCATCCCAGTCCGCATCCCCCGCAACGGCCATCAGGCCGATTCATCGCGGTCGACACTTAAGGCTCGCCCTGGTGGGTCGCCCTAAATAGGGCTGCCCGGAGCACAAGAGCAGGTGCTGTGAGGGGGAATCGCGCGGACGTGCGTTCTCTTCTGCGGCAGAAACGATCATGACTGCTTGTTCAATGTAGCCGGAGCAGCACTCACCTCGGCCCACTTTGAAGCGGATGTGAGATCGTCACCCCTCTCGGGAAGCCAGTACAAGTGGCTCCGGCGGGGACACCTCTGGAGCAAGCACAAATTCTTGGATCTAATCACGGGGGCGCCGATGTCCCCGACCCCTTCTCACTCGCGGCTGCGAAACGAAGTAATCCGTCATTACTCCGGTGGAATGATGGCCTGCGCGGAGTGCGGCAGAACCGATGATCTCTCCATAGACCACATCCTTCCGCGGCGGCTTACCCCCCAGCCAGGGATCTCGAAGGACGTGGGCCATCGGCTCTGGGTGCGCTTGAAACGGGAAGGGTATCCTGATGGCTACACGGTCCTCTGTCGAGCGTGCAACTCCTCCAAGTCATCTAAAGGAGTCTATCCGCGCGACGAACAGCGACGACCCTTTCAGTCTGTGAGGCGCCGGAGTCGCATTCGAGGGAGGGCCACTTATGTCTACGATGTTGCCTGGCTCCGGCCTGGACATCGAGGTTACCGTCGCAGCCTCGCCGAAGCTCAGGCCAACCAACACGACGCGAGAATGGCGCGTTCCAGTGCCCACCTTGCTTACAGGATCCGGGTTTGGCGCCTGAAGGAGCGGTTTGAGCGGGAAACCGGAGTGCGCGTACCGCTCTATGGGGGTCGAGGAGGGAGTGGCCGGGTAGGATGGTTGCAGATACTGAGCGAGTTCCATCGAGACAATCCCTCGCGCGAGTTGAGCGATGCGCTGCTGCCGTTCAAGCGGAACCTTCGAGGGCCTAACCGCATATTGGATGAGGGGGCGCTCTACACGCCCTACTCGATCACTATGTTAGTGGAGGTGAACGACGAATGGAGGCCACGGCTTTGGAGCTTCGTGAAGGCACGGTTGGGCGGCTCATCACGCCGCGAAGCGCTGTCCAGGGCTGGCTTCCCCCTTGCGACGAAGACCCCATGACGGCCGCCCTTCGGCCGGCCCCATCCAGGTTGTCCCGCACGCGAGGCTCTCCCTACGCTTCCTTGCAGCTTTCGTTATCGGACGGATCATGGCCTCGTCGTCTTCCGCTTCCAGTCAGTGCCGGAAAATCGGGACGCTCCACGGGCTTGCGGGGGACAGGCCTGAGCCTACAGTCGGCCCCTTAGTCGTAGGAGACGCCAACGACTCCGCCCAAAGGAAAGTGTCCTGAGGACCCTGGTGCTGTGATAGTTAGCGCCCAAGTGTTGAAACTTCCCTCGCTCTCGCTGTAGGGGAGGTTGTTCGGAGATATGCCATCGAGGGTGTATGGACCATTGACAGAGATGCTCTCTATCGTGTAGCTGCTGCAAAAGATGATGCAGGACTGAGACGACACGCCAATGTTCACGTCTATGGTGAACTGGCTGCCGGGGACGGGTTTCTGGCCGCAGTTGGAGCAGCCCGCACTGATTCCGAGCGAACTGGACGCCCCATTGATAATCCAAGAGCCGCCCTGGGTCGTCACCACGTTGTGCTGAGGTACATAGAAGTCGAAGAAGTACACGAGCCCCACCGCGGTCATCACGAGGACGATGACCACGATCGTAACGACTCGCCGGATGAACCCGCCCCGGGCGGGCGGGGAAGTTCTAGCTGGCTCGCCCTGACCGGCGCTGAAAAGGGCCTTCCCGCACTTCGGGCAGAATGCCGAATCCTCTCGGAGGCGGCTACCGCAGTGAGGGCAGGTTTCTCCAGGCATCACTCAGCTCCTACCTCCGGTGCCCGATGGCGGCTTGGTGGAAGACCCAGCCGAGCACGGCCAAGAAAAACCCGATCCCAATCAGCGCGTCTTGGGCTTCGTCGTAGCTCTGGATAGAGGAAAGAGTGCTATTCGAGTTAAGCGAGGCAATCCCGACCAGGTCCACAAAGAACCCCACCATCACTAGAAGGCCGCCGACGATGACCAGTACGATCCCGAGGGTGAACCAGGAAGGGACTAACATTGGTTGGTAAGGGGTTCGCGCCCCGGCAGCCTGAGAGGGTGTTGTTGAGGGTTGTGTTGGGTGGAGTGTCGCGCCACACTTTGCACAGAATGTATCGTCCGATGCAGTTTCAGCGCCACACTTCGGGCAGGTCGCGCCGGGCACGGAAGGACTCTCGACCTACCGTTACTTAACACCTAAAGGTCGAGAAGAAGACTACCTCGGCGGATAAACGAGGGACTCGACTCCACGACCGCTCCTCTTTCTGGCAGCAATGCCACAACCCGGTCCAATCGGTGCTGGGGCTCCGCACCAAGGGAGTCGAGTCGCAACGCACGCCCATTCGATCACACTGACCGTCACGGCGCGGACGACGAGTCTCGGGGGCGGCCCAACTCTCAACCTCGTCGTGGACTAGCGGAGTACCGCTCCGCCGACCTGGTGAGCCGCGAGCGTCAACGGCCTCGAGGAGGAGTAGGCGCAGCCCGGACATCCCCGACCCCCTACGGGGTGGCCCTCGGGAGCCCCCACTCTTTTCCCCGATTCATGGGGGCCAGCCCCTGGTCGCAGGGCAGCGGGATTAAGCTCGGGAGTCCGGTCCCGTCGGGCATGTCGACTGCCGAGTGCTTGGAACCCTTTACCGACCGCAACGGGACCAAAGGGATTACGTGCAACCGGCCCAAGGACCACAAAGGGCAACCGCTACCCTACGCCCGGTGGCATTGGCGCTGGGTGCCGATCCAAGGCGGCGAATGGGTGGAGCGCGTCTACAACTTCGAGGAGGGGTGTGACATCACCAACGAGGTCGTCCGGAGAGCCCACGAGCCGCGGTACTAGAGCGGTGTTGTGGCGATAGGCTCAGTCCGGCGACTCAGTCGGGCGCGGGCCGAATCTTGGTGCGGTACTTTTCTGAAACAGTGCCCAATGCTTGACTCTTGAGTACGTCGAAGTCGCTAGTGTAGAACAGTTCACACTCGTCGCACGCGAAAGCCGCAGCGAGTGCTAGGACATCCGCAGTCCCAAGCTCATAGTCTACCTCACGAATCTCTGCTGCGACCGGAATCGGGTCACACTGCCCTCCATGGGCACCCGTCCCGCACAGGCTGAGCTTACCGGCACCAAGGAGATCGAGCAATGTCGCCGTGGCCCCAACCGCACGACTGCCATCCACTTCCCCGGTCTGAACATCCGTGGCCAGGGTCAGGTAGAACTCACCCAGAACCGGAATCGAAACAGAGGCCTGCGGGTGCGGTTCGGGGGCGTAAACCGTGCGAAGCGCGCTCTCGAGAAGGTCTTGGTCTTCGTCGTCCCGGAGGAGAATGGGCCGAAGGTAGCAGGTGTCTAGGTGCGCGGTATGAGGTCGGTGTGGCTCGTCAGGAATCCTCGCACCTCCGTCCATGTCGACCCGGGAATCTGCGGCTTGAGGTCACGGGCCCACGCGAGGGCGGCGGGCAGGTTGGGGTATTGCGAGGCCCCATCTAGAAGCGTCGCCAGGGCCTCCATGAAGTCTGGGCCCTTCCGGATGGCGTCCGCTACTGTCCTCAAAGTCGCGGCCGGGATATCAGACGCACCTCCGGCTTGACGGATCCCAGAGTCCCCCAGGGCGTAGTATGCCTTCGCGAGTTCCGGCGAGTAAGGGCCATTCAGGTACGTCCCGAACGACCAGCGGCGCGCAGACGGGTAGCCGAGTCTCTTGAGCAGGTAGACGGCCTTCTGGAGCTTTAGCCGCTGAACCTTGGAGCCCATGGTTGGAGCCTCCCCCGCTTCAGCGAACACGGAGTTGAGAGCCTTGGCAATTGGTCCCGCCTGAGCGATAAGCGTCGGCTCGTCCGCTGGGCTTCCACGGGCGCCGCGCATGGTGTGAGCGATGGCATGTCCGCATATAGAAACGTGCCTCCTCCGCAAGCCCCGGTCCCGGCAGTGACCGCTCCGCGCGTTAGAAAGGGGTCGGTTTCGACCCGAGAAATGCCTCATGGGTCGTCCCTCGTGGAACCAATCCCTTGCGGACCGTTTATCACGGTGGGCCCCGGTCTCCGGGAAGCGGAGTACCATTTCTTGCAGGATCCCGCGGGAGAATGGACTGACTGGGCGATTTGGTTCCAGGTCCTCCGGCTCCCGTCTGGCCCTGGAGCCTCCCGCAGCTCAACGATCCGTCGGAGAAGATCCGAGGTGAGCTTTGGGGGTCGGCCAACCCTCTTTCCCTGAGCCTTGGCATGCTCCATTCCGGATTTGGTCCGTTGGACCAGTGCCTCCCTCTCCATTCGGGCGAACGTCCCTGCAACCGAGAGTAGCAGGTCCCGGAGCGCGCCGTCGCCATTCGCCCAAGGTTCGGAGAGCGAGTGCACGCGGACGCCCTCGGAGGTGAGGGCACGGACAAGGTCGAAGAGGTCTCCTATCCCCCGGCGCGTCAGGCGGGACAGTTCCGACACGGCGACAACGTCGACCGCCCGCGCGCCGGCGAGCTCGAGGACCCGCGATAAACCGGGTCTCTCCCTCTTGGTTCCCGACATCCTCTCGCGGACCTCCGCGACGACGGTCCAGCCGCTCTCGGTCGCGAGGCGCCGGAGGTCCTCGACCTGGCGACCCTCTTCCTGACTCCCCGGGTCACTGACCCGGGAGTAGAGGACGGCCCTTTCGCTCATTCGTCGGCCTCGAGTGAGCGCGCAATCAGCGGCCGACCGCCCAGCCGGCGGGGGGGACGACCGGCCGCTTGGTCCATTAGTTCCCGGTCGCGCGCGTATGCGACCCAGCTACGGGAGCTCACATCCCCCCCTGAGCATTCGGTCACGAAGGAACCGCCGGGCCCACTGGGAGGCCCCCCGGGAGGCGTTGTCAGGGTGCCGGATGTGCGCGTACCCGTTCGTGTCGATCCCTACGGTGAGGCCATTCTCCCGGAGGAGAGGGACGACCTGGTCCCAGTCCCAGGTCTTGAGTAGGTCCTCGGCGGTCGCCGTCGCCAGCCAGACCGGGAAGAACCAGGGACCCTCCTTCCCCGGCACGACGCCGATGCGGTAGTACGGCCCAAGCACAGGTGCGAGGTCCTCTAACGGGAGCTTCGACGTGGCCCTCGCGTGCCCCCTCATTGCGAGACTCCGTCCGTGGTGCCAGCATCGGGAGCACAGCGACGGTTGAGCCGCCGCCGGGCCTCGGCCATGGTCCGCGCGCTCAGGTTGTAACGGCGGCCCTCCAGGGGCAGAAGCGCCGGGTCGAACCCCGGCCCGAGCGCCTTGAGGATGACCCGCGCCAGCCGGAGCTCAAGGACACGGCGACGAGCTCTGTCGAGCGGCTCGCCCGGGTTGTCTCGCCAGTAGTACGGCAGGAGGCATGGGTCTGCCTCCCTCATGATCTTGGCCTGCCTGCGGGGTAGTTTCGTCGGCGGGGCACCCATCACGGGTAGCGCCCCCCGGAGAACACGAAGACGACCAGCACAGCGAGGATGCCCAACACAGCGAGGACCCGCACGAACCCCCGGGGGATTGCGGGCGCGTCGGGCCGGCTCATCTTCCGAGCCTCATCAGACGGAGCAGGAGGAGGAGCGCTACCAGCGCACCGAGCGCGAGCAACAAGGGGCTCGGATGGCCCTGCCGGCGCGGCCCCGCGCTCACGGTCGGCCCTCCCCATTCGCGCCACCTGGCGCGATGCCGCCAGGGATGCGAATCAACCCGGCCTTTCGGAGCAGGTCGTCAGCGCATCGAGTGCACCAGGGCGTACCTCCGCTGCCGTCGGGGCGCAGCTTGAGGTAGAGAGTCCGACGGAGGTCAACGCGCCGGCCACAGCAACCACATTGCCGGGAGGATTCCGGAGCACGGGGCGCTTCCTCGCGTGGCCGTCCTTGGCTGGTCCCGCCGAACGCGGCCGCTATCTTGGTGTTCAGGTCCTCGTTCACTTCCATTTCCTCCCGCGGTCAAACCTTAGCCCAACGGCGATCAGGATCTCGCCGTTGCCTCACATGAGGCACAGCACTCGTCCCTCCCGGCCTCGCCACGACGGACCACACGGGTCGACTGTTCGGCCGCATCGATGACAGCGCTCGAGGAGAGGGGGGGACGGTACTCAGACGCCCGCACGGAGCCGGGCAAGGGGGGTGCTGCGGACGCGCCGTCCGGGTCCCTCCGACCGGAGAGCTCGGTCATCCCCCAGGCCCCGAGAGGAGCTGCCTGAGCCTAGAGACTGCAGGGTCTGAGTCATCGAACCCCATCGACCTCAGCCAGCTCAGCCGGACCTGGAGCTGGTCTCGGGGGGGGACGCCTGCCCCCCCCACTTCTTTGGGAATGGACGGGCCTCCTTTCCCATAGAAGTGGGGGGTAGCGGGGCAGGAGTATGTTGCTGCCGCGGCGCCATCTGTGTCGACCAGCCCGAGTGCCATCAGCTCCTCGAGGTGACGGTAGAGGGTTGACTTTGGCAGGTGAACGTCCCGCACCAAGGACTCGACGCGGCATGGTGTCCCGAGCGCGTCGATAATCGCTGCTCGGTTCCTTGGGAGCGTGTCGTGGGCAATCCGGCGGAGGAAGGCGATGTCCGACTCGTCGACCTCGGTGCGCCCGTAGAGTACGGCCCTTCCGATTGCCAGTTTCTTCAGTTGCTTCGTGAGGCGAGGGAGCATCTCCGGCTCAGGCACCTGGGAGATGAATCCATCAGACCGGCTGACGTGCGTACGGCCCAGCGCTAGGTGTTGGACGATGGGCTTGAGGTCAAGCACACGGGAAAACGAGACGCGCCTCCAGTCGTCGGGCCCAATGGATGCGGCGATCTTCTCTACCAGGCCGGAGAACAGTCTCCTGAGCTCGTCCTCCCGGCCACCCTCCTCCACGGACTTGTCGAACCCATCGAGGGCCGGGACGCGGGCCTTCAAGAAGCGCGGACCAAGAAAGGACTGAACTGAGTAGTACTCCTCGATGGCCGAAGTCACTGCGGCAAGCACGCTGAAGTGGCTCACGAAGGAGAGCTTTCCTATCGACCCGAAGTGCCCTTCGTAGTACCCGTCAAACGCATCGCGAAGCTGCGCGAAAATCTCCTCTCGTGCCTTTCGGTCCATCTCGAGGATTGCCGTGAAGTCCTTGATCATCAGGACCTTCCCGTCGAGCTGCGGGAGAAGGCTGTCACCACCCTTCAGGCCGGAGACGAGACTGTGCGGCGTCAACCGGGAGGTCGTGTAGACTTTGGGAAGGCCCCTGAACCAGCGCACTATCTCCGTCTTCAGACTGCTCGGGGGCCCGACCAGGAATGTCCAAGCCGGGTCACCCGGCATGGTGACAGTGGCCAGGACCGCAAAGACCACCTCGATTACGTAGGGGTCGGTGAGCCGGAAGTGGGACTCGACCTGCACCATGAGGTCCGCCAGAGTGGAGATGCGAGTGTATCTCGACTTGACCGCGTCGATAGCCACGTGCTCCGGCTCGCCACAGGCAGTTAGAGCCGCGACCTGTGCGAGGAGCTTCTTGGCCGCTGCTGCGACCGCATCCGCTGAGTGTGGCGGGACGACATCGTAAGCCCCGAGAACGAGCCAGCCGGCGAAGGCCCCGAGCTCCTCCTGTCCCTGTCTGGTGATCGCGTCTTGTCGCTGGCGGCGCTCCGCCTCCTGGGGGGCCGACCCCCCCGCGGCGGGTTCACCTGGCGTGGCGGGCTCATCCGGCGTAACCGGTCACCCTCGCCCCTCGACATTGAGCCGGCGCTGCCGGTCCCTGGCACGCCACAGGGAGGGATCCGGACCTCTCGCCGCCTCCTCCGCGCGTCGGATGTGCCGTGAGATTTGGAGCTGGCGCTCGATTCGAATGAGTCGATCCTCGTGGTCCTCCAGGGCCAGGCCGGCCCGACGCGCTGCCTCGGCGGCGAGGCGGGCGCTCTCCTCGAGCGCCCCCACGCGCCGGGGAATTTCCGTCACCGCCCCTCCGCAACGATCCTCATTGGTCTCGCCTGGACGCGAAGGTACACTATCCGAAGCTCGGGGTCGGCGCGTGTCTCGACCTCCTCGATGAAACGGGCGACTGCGTCGCCGGAGCCGCGGACGACTACTGCGCCGCTGACAGTGACGCGGCCGAGGACTCCGAATCGGCTACTTTCCGCCATCGGCATCAGTTGGCTCCGTCGGCGCGTTCGTCGGCGTCGGCCGGTCTCCGTCGGCCGACCGGAAGGCGAGTTTCAGGCGCCCCGGCGTTGCATCGCCCTTCCGCCGGGATTTCTCCAGTCGGGCGAACGATTTTTCAGACGAGCGCCGGAGTACCTTGTCCTCCCGCATGCTTGCGACCTCCTCAGGGGGGCGCCCTCAGACCGCCGTCGGTCGACGGCTCGGGCGACTAGGTCGGCGGCCGACTTGACCCCGTGGGTCTCGACCACGACGTCGGGCGTCACGGGCGTTCAGTCCTTCGAGGAATCGATCAAGACAAGCCAGTCCGCGGCACGCACCTCGAGCTCCGCCAGGGTGATTGAGTCCGGTGTCTCGTCCAGAATCTTTCTCAGCGGGTGGCCGGGGGGCAGAACGCGCCGGCAGGCGTCCTTGAAGTCACGTAGGCGAACTCGGACCGCCGTCTGCCTCTCTTGGTGACCTTTCGGCGGCATTCCAACCCTACCGAACAACCGCATGGTCGGTTCTTAAACACGCTCAGCTGCGGCCACAATTTGGTGGAAAGCGCCGGTCAAACTGGGTCTTAAGCCCGGTGCCGCCCCGCCATTATTCGGTGGAATCGGCCGGGTGCCTTGGACCTGGTTGATGGCCCTCTTCGGTCAGCTTCGCGCGGCCCCCTTGGTCAGGATCACGAGCGCTGCCCTACGCACCGGTTCCAGTGCGTCCTGCCACTGGTGTAGCCGGCCGACGATGATCTGGGTGGCTTTTTCCTCAGAGAGCCCGCTCCGCTTCAGAAAGCGGACCCAGTCCCGATCGTGCCGCTCTAGTTCCCGCTCACCCACGACGACTAGGCGTTGAATGCGGTCCATCACCCACCTGACCTCGCGAGCGCGGTTGCGCATGAAGTGCGCTCTCAGGTCGCGAGCGAAATCCTCCTTACTGAGGTCGGCCCGGCCCAGGAGACCGACCCTCTTCGCTACCTTAGCTATCCATTCTGCCTCTGGGTTCTTGACCCGCCTGCCCCTCCCGGTGCCGTACGCCGGCACTCCGCCGCGCAGGGCTGTCGGGGGTGAAGCGCGGATAACGGCGGGCGGGCGACGCCCGAGTTCCGAGAAGCCCTCCTCGATACTGTCGACCTCCCGGGCGATGTCCTCGTAGGTCCACTTGCTGTCTGTGAGGAGAAGCCCCTTGCGGCCGGCGCGCTGCCAGCAAAGCAAGAGAGCTGGCAAGGCACCGGGCCTCCCATCCTTCACGGCTCTTCGCAGGGCGGGCCGGTCCGTTTCCTTCGCCGCTATAGCCTGCAGGAGTCGGAGCTCCTGCCGTAGCGCGCGGCGGTCTGCCCTTTCGATCTCCCGCCGCACCGGCGTCATGCGAGCTCACTGCGTCCCAGGAGCGCCGTCCCACCTGACGACCGCGAGATGTGAGTTCAACGGACTTCTGAAGACCCAACCTAGGTCGAGGTACCGGCCGACCAGTTCTGCATCCACGGCGCGCTCTTCGCATGCTCGCCTGGGTGGCGGAATCGAAGCGGCCTGGACCGCAACCGGTTCTAGTGGAGACCCGGCGCCGAGAGCATCCCGAAGTATCGCCTTCAGGGACTCTTGCGTGACCGGTCCGGGCGCATCCTTGCCCGTGGCCCGTTCCACGGCGGAGATCAGGGACGCAAGGAGCACTTGCTTGGTATCACCTTTGGTCGCGGCAGTTGTCTCCAGGAGGTGCGCCGAGTTCGCGTACTCTACCCTGGCCTCTGCGAGGAGTTCAGGCCCCCATCGCTTCCCGACTGTGTACCTTCCCGCGATTCCGGTGTCATGCCCGAGCATGGACTCGCGCAGGTCCCTAGACATCGGCCCGAGCAGCAGCCGGGTCGAGCAGTAACTCCGGAGAACGTAGGGGCGCCATGTTACACCCTCGGGGGCGGCGGCGTGAATAGCCCTCCGAATCTCCTTCATTACGCCAGCGGTCACCATGAAACGCCCGGCGCTCTCGGCGGATGTCTTGGCCACACCGCGAAGTGCGGGCCCGGAAGTTCGAGACACAACCGGCGACGCTGGTCCGAGTTTCTCCCCGGCTTCTGCCCGCTCGTCCAGGTACGCCAAGAAGGTCTGCGCGAGCTGGCCGGTGCCGAAGGTGACGTAGCTCGCCCGGGTCTTGCTCAGTTGGGCCGGGACTCTGACAACGAATGGGACATCGCGGAACCTGGGCGTCGGCCGGAGCTCTAGTTCCGGGAGGTCGGACAGAGTGAGTCCACGCTCGCCCTCGTAACTCCCGAGGACCTGGGGCCTCACCCCGGTGTGGGCCATGAACAGCGCTGCCACCCTCGACCTTAGCGACAAGCGGTCGAGGATCCTGCCGAGCTCTTCTGGGCTTGGCACGCGCTCCCTAGCGAGTGTTGAGCCCTTGATCGGCTCGAGACTCGGGAAGTCGTCGTATTTTGCCCGCCGGAACTTGAGGTAGTTCCGAAGACCGGAGAACGTCTTGCTGATGTAGGCGTCGGTGAGCTGCTCGCGCTTCAGCTCGGAAGCGTAGCGCACTAAGCGGTCACGGAGCTCGTCGGGGTTCTCGGTCGCCATCGCCACGACCGAGTCAGGGTCCAGCCCGAGGCGCTGCAAGGCCAGCGCCACCTTTCGGAGGTCGGTATCGGCGCTGAGCTTGCTCTTCAGGCACCGAGCCTCGTACCAGGACCTGACCCGGGGGTTGGAAAGCAACTCCTCGCGGGTCTGTCGCACCTCGCCCTGCTCTCCTCGCGCTGCCGTCATGGCAGGGTACGCAGGCGTCGCCCCCTATTAAGGACTCGTAACCCCGGGCGTACCGGGCGCGGAGGGATTTGAACCCTCGACCCCCGGGTTAGGAACCCGGTGCCCTATCCAAGCTGAGCGACGCGCCCCATTGCGCCCCCACGGGACCCGAGATATCAGGCCTTCGCCGACGCACCGTCGGCCTTCGGCGGGAGCAGCCGGTCGTACCGGTGATCGACCCGCGCGACGAACCGGTCGGCCGGCTCTTGGATGACCTCGATCCCCTCGAGATACTCCCGGAATGTTGCGAGCACGGGGCGCCGGCTAGCGGTCGATTCGGGCGGTGGGCTGGCCGCCCCGAGCGCCCCGACGAGCCAGCGGTCGTCGCCGACCACGAGGAGAAAGGGGTAGACCCTACACTCGCGAGTGAGGGTGGAGAACAGGACCTCCGGTCGCGCCCCGGCCCGGGGGGCCCCGGAGAGGAGGACCACCTGGTCCGGGCTCTTCCCCTGGTAAGCGGGTAGCCGGGAGGGGTCCAGGAGGGTCCGGTGGTCGACCCAGCCGCGCGCAAGCATCCGGCGTTGCGCGAACGGCAGTCCGAACGGCCCGACAAGGTGCGAGCCCCGCCCGTCCTCGGCCGCCAGGAACGGGCGGTTCAGCAGCTCGGAGATCGCCCAGCGCCGGTGGGGAGTGAGGAGGGGACCCGCCTCCTCCTCCGGGATCGGGCCTCCCAGGCCGTGCGGGTACGCTAGGGTCCCCGAGAGCCCGACCAGGTGGCACCAGAGCCCCTCGAAGTCGAAGTAGACCGGCACCGTCGGCCCGTCCCCCCGGACCGAGATCATCAACGGGTTGGCCCCGAGTCGCTGGGCCGCGATCCGGGTGGTCCACGCCTTCGCCTCGGTCGGTTTGGCCTGGAAGAAGATTGCCAGGGCGACTTGGGTGCCGGTCCACAGGGCAACATTGCCCGGGTCGGCGGCGGCGAGGGCGGCGAACTCCTCGAAGCGGTCCGCGTACGGCCGGAGCAGGATGAAGGTCACGTACGGTCGGCCGATGGGCACCGGGTGCGGGATGTACCGGTCCCGTAGCCAGGACTCCTCGTAGGCACGGCGGCGAACCGCGTGGTACGTCGAGCGGGGTACCTGAACCTGATGCAGGCGCTCGCGCTCCCGGTCGGGGCGGGCCGCGAGCATCACCGCGATGACGCGCGCCTCCGACTCCGTGAGCGCTCTCACCTGAGCTTCTCCGGGGTACTGCTAGGGTCTAGCACGCTGTCCAAATCGAGGTCTCTCGTTCGGCACAACCGCTTAAGAGTGGCGCCCCGCATCTTTCGCACAGGTGACGGACGGTGGGGATTCTTCCTCGGGGCGGGCGTGCTGGGCAGGGCGCGCTCCTCGGTGCGGTAGTCGTCGCGGCGCTCATGGTGTTTGTGGTCCCGTCGGGCCTCGCCTCCGCGGCCCCCACAACGGCCTCGGACTCCTCGGGTGCCGTGTCGTGGGCATACGGGGGGTTGAGCACGATCTCGTTCTCGGGCACTTCGTCGTCCGGCGTGCCGTACGTGGGGAACGCGACCTACGGGTTCAGCGTGCTGATCACCCAGACCAACTCGACGATCCTGCCGAACGACTTTGAGCTCACGGTCGGGCGCACGATGGGGGCCTCGTTCGCGGTCCAGTACTGTCTCCCCAACTGCCACAAGCCCACCTACTTCGCGGGGCTCTCCGCGCGGGTCTGGGAGTCGATCAACTCCACCGCCTTCCTCCTCGATAACGGAACGGTCAACGAGCCGGCCGGCCCCGTCACTGCCTTCGCTCTCCAGAACGCGAGCACCGTCCAGGTCGACAACATCTCGGAGTCCACCTCCTCCTACCTCCCGGCGGCCTCCGGAGTGGGCGGGGTGAGCCGCGCCGGCTATCTGGGCGTCCAGCTGCGGACGACGGGCTCGGTCAGTTTCGCGACCCCCCTCGGGCTGTATCCGACCAACCTGTCGACGGCCCAGTCGTGGAACTCCACCGCGGCGTTCCAGTCGAGCCTTGAGGCCGCGTACTCCTACTTCACCTCCTGGGCCGGACCGCTGGTCCGCGGCACCGACCAGGGGAACGGGACGATCCCCGTGCAGGGCGCGGGGACGCTGAACCTTTCGGGCAGCTATGCCCCGGCCGACACGATCGCGCTCGACGGCGCCCATTTCGCCGAGGTAGCGCTCTCGATCCAGGGACCGTTCACGCTCCGGGACGGCCTGCTCCTGGTCCCGGTCGCCTCGGACCTCTTCCAGGGCTCTAGCGAGCCGTGGTCCGGCAACGAGTCGGGCGTCGCGACGGCGAGCCCCTCCTTCGTCGACCTTCGTTCGGCGTCGGCGGCCGGCCACTTCGGCCTCGGCGCCTCTCGGTGGCTCTACGACTCTCAGACCCTGGAGCCGACCACGATCGCTCCCGCTTCCTCCGACGGAGTGACCGACCTGGCGGGAAGCGGTGCGCCCGACGCGGCACCGGCGACGGTCGTCCAAGGACAACCGGAGAGCGTCGCTCAAGCCCAGTCGACCCAGAGCTGCCTGGTCTCGGGCGCCTGCTCTTCCGGCGGTGGCCCCGGCCCTCTGCGGGGCCTCCTGGGACTCGTCGCGCTCGGTGGGGTCGCGGCCGCGGCGTTGATCGTCGCGGTGGTGGTCGTCGAGCGGCGACGCATGCCCCCGCCGACCTACCCCAACGCCGCGCTCTACCCTCCGGGAGCCAACGGAACGCCTCGGGCGGGGCCGACGGGACCCAGCCCTCCGCCTCCCTCGCCGCCCGACGAGGACCCGCTGGGCAACCTCTGGTAGGTCACCGGGCCCGGTGCCCGGAGCGATGGGGTACGCCTAGCTGGGGGAAGGTCGAACCCTTCCGACCGTCCCCGGCGGGAGCGGGTACCGCAGGATCGCGCCGATCCCGCCGAACCCCTTCGTGAGCATCTCCCCCTCCTCGCTCTCGCCGGAGATGAGCCGGGCCACCGCCCCCGACTCCGAGGCTCGGCGGAAAAGGCCCTCCACGAAGTCCTCGTTCGTCGCCTCGGTGACCTGTCGCTGGCCGCAGTGGGGGCACGGGGCGTCCAGGACGGCGTCGACCTCCTCGTCCGGAAGGGTCCGGGTGAACTCGGTCGAGCACGCCGTGCAGCGGAAGGTCACCCGCTGCCGTCGGAGCCCCTCGGAGATGAGCAGGATGTCGACCGCGCCGAGGTCGAGCGCGCGGTTCACGTCGGCCTCGCCGTAGGCCGCGAGTCCGCTCTCGGCCTTCCGGACCTCGCCCAGCAGCCGCTGGATGAGCCGCTTCTCCTCGGTGAGCTCGAGGCCGTGCAGGGTCTGGGTCGCCTTCTCGACCAGCTCCTTGAGGCCGTACTCGTCGGTGTAGCCGGTGTCGAAGAGCGGCTGGACGACCTTCTGCTGGAGCTCGTAGTGGAGGTAGGCCTCCTTGTAGAAGTACTCCTTCGTCGCCCCGGGCCCACCGAGGAGGATCCCCTTCAGCTGGTCCTTCTTGGGCAGGAAGATCTCAGCCGCCATCTCGGCGATCTTCACGAAGAAGTCGTGGGCGGCGTGCTCGATGATCCGCTCGAACCGGTGCTGGGACTGCCCGCCGCGCCCGTGCTTGCTCGGGACCATCGACTGGCGGTTGCGGAGCGTCTCGGTCCGCTTCCCGCGGAGGAGGCCGATCGTGACCTCGGCGCGGTCCATGACGATGAGCCCCCAGAGGTCGGGCTCGTGGACCATCGACAGCAGCGGGTCGAGGAAGAACGTCGAGTCGCAGCGGTAGAGGTAGGTGTGGAGCGGCTCCGGCGGTTCGACGATGAACGTCACGGGCTCGGACTTGTCGGCCCCGATCGCCTTGCTGCCGACGAAGAAGGCGACGCCGTTCGCCGGGGGCTCCTTGAACCCCCGGACCCGCCCCATGAGCGACTCGATCGCCCACATCACATTCTTCCGCGTCGTTCGGCTCTTGATGTTGGAGCTCTGCGCGTACTCGTTGCGCAGGTAGGCCATGACGTCGGAGATCTGCTTGCCCGGCGAGACGTAGAGCGAGATCAGCTCGGTGGCCCGGCCCCGGCACTGGGCGATCTCGTCCAGCTTCCGCTGGAACGTATAGCGCGCGAGCTGGGGGTCCGAGGGAGCGGTGCTCATACCGACCCCTCCGGGGGGATCAGGGCCCGTCGGGAGGGCTCAGCCGACGGACCGCCGGCCCCGACGGGGGAGCGCCCGTTCCCGGGGCGGGACAGTCACAGGAGGCGGCGAATGTGCTCGTCGATGACCTCTTCGGGGTAGGCTCCCACGATCCGGTCGACGAGCTTGCCCTGCTTGTAGAACAGCAACGTCGGGATGCTCATGATCCCGAGCGCCCCGGCCTTCTCTCCGTTCTCGTCGGAGTTCATCTTCCCGAAGGCGACCTTGCCGCGGTACTTCTCGCTGAGGCGGTCGACGATGGGCGAGACCATTCGGCAGGGCCCGCACCACGGGGCCCAGACGTCCACGACGACCGCGCCGTTGTCCTGGGCGAACTTGTCGTAATTGACTCCGCCGATTTCCTGAACGGGCATGCAGCACCTGGTGGTTCCTTCAGGGCGGCCGGAATATTAAATCGTGCGCTGGCGAGGACGTCACCTGTCGACGCGCGCGCCCTGCCACACACCATTTGTAGGATGAGGCCCATCGACCACTAGGACCGCTCGGGGAAGTCCGGGCTAGGCCACGTCATGCACCTGGGAACGGATTCGGTGTCGGGGGAGGCCGTGCCGTACGTCGACCGGGCCCCGCGCCGCCACTCCCTCGTCTCGCCGGCGGCCCGCCGCGGGATCCGCCAGCGCATGCTCCTGTTCCGTCAGGCCGCTCTCGACCGGATCGTGGCGCTCACCGGGGGACCGGAGACCGAGCTCCAGCGGTTCCGACGGGAACTCCGCGAGAGCGACCTGCCGGACCTCTTGCTCGAGCGGGGGGCCGGGATGGCCTTCACCCACGAGCTTCCCCAGGGCGCCCTCCTGTACCTCATCGTCCGCGCCCAGCGCCCCGCGGTCGTGGTCGAGACGGGGGTGCGCCCGGGGTACTCGACGGCCTGGATCCTCGCCGCCCTCGACGCGAACGGCTCCGGCGAGCTGACCTCCCTCGGCCCGGGACCCACGGCCGGGCGCTCGGCCGGGGTGCACGAGGTCGCGGTCGGGCAGTTCGTTCCGCCCCCGCTGCGTTCCCGCTGGACGCTCGCCCTCGGCAATACGGAGGATCGACTGCGAGAGATCCTGGCCCGTTCGGGCAGCGTCGACCTCTTTTTCTACGACAACGGGCCCGTGGCGGCCCGGGCCCGGTTCGAGCTGCACGCGGCCTGGGAACGGCTCACTCCCCGGGGGATCCTGCTCTGCCACCACGTCGACGCGAGCCCGGCCTGGGAGGCGTTCTGCCGGAGCCAGGGACTCCCGCCCCAGATTCTGGACCCGGGTCCCCCGCCGATGGGCGCGCTCGCCCTCCGCGGCGGCCTGGGACGCTAGCGCTCGAGCTCCTCGACCAGGTGGATCACGGCCGGTAGGATCAGCTTGTCGAGCGCGGTCCGAACGGCCCGCTCGCTCCCGGGAAGAGCGAACACCGGCTTTCCCTTCACGAGGTAGAGAGCGGCCCGGCTGATCAGGGCGAGCGGACCGACCTCCTGGAAGCTGATCGACCGGTACAGCTCGCCGAACCCCTCGAGCTTCCTCCCCCCCATCGCCTCGAGCGCGTTGACGGTGAGGTCGCGCGAGCTGACGCCGGTGCCCCCGACGGTCACCGCGACCTCGAGCGGGATCTCGGCAAGCCAGGGCTCAAGGGCGTCCCGCACGTCGGCGACCGAGTTCGCGACCAGGGCGTAGTGGAGGACCTTGTGCCCCGCGGTCGAGACGAGCTCGCGGGCGAGGTGGCCCGAGGGGTCGTCGTGTTCCGTGTGGGTGTCCGACACCGACAGGACCCCGAAGGAGAGGCTACGGCTCCCGCCGAGGTGATGCCGGCTCGCGGCCGACGCGACGGAGTGCGGCTCGGTCACGGGACGTTCCCCTTGCCTTTCCGCTTCACGACCACCCGGACCGGGCCGAGGGAGGTGTGCGGATAGAGCCCGCGGCCATCTTTCTCGAGGTACTTGACCATGTCCCATACGGTCAGGAGGGCGACCGTGGCGCCGACCAGCGCTTCCATCTCCACCCCAGTTCGGTCGACCGCCTCGGCCTCCGCCTGGACGCGGACCCCGCGCCGAGAGACCCGCACGTCCACCGAGCTGGACGTCAGGGGAACCGAGTGACAATGGGGGATGAGCTCCGGGGTCCGCTTCATGGCCAAGAGACCGGCGAGCTCGCCCGTGCTCACGGGGTCGCCCTTCTCTACCCGGCGGGCCCGGATCGCCGAACGGGTGGATGGGCTTACGGACAGCTCCCCCACAACCACCGCCCGACGGGCGAGCCGCGGTTTCCCCCCGACGTCCCGCTGACGCGCCACGACGCTCACTTCCTCGGCGGTGCCGAGGCCGCCAGATGGGCGAGCAGCGCCTCCAGCTGGACACGGTCCGACGCCCCCTGGGCCAGGCGGAAGTCGACCTCGCCGAGGTACTCCACGAGACGGATCTTCTCCCGCGGGGGCAGGACCTGGTCGCTGATGTCCGGAAGGTAGCTGTGGACGGCGCGAAGGACGTCCTCGCCCGAGGCCCCGCGGTCGC
Source organism: Thermoplasmata archaeon (assembly GCA_035501555.1). Taxonomy (GTDB): domain Archaea; phylum Thermoplasmatota; class Thermoplasmata; order Lutacidiplasmatales; family UBA184; genus Lutacidiplasma. Next base: position 68,124 of record DATJWA010000025.1, read on the forward strand.
CGAGGAGCGCGTAGAGTCGGCTCCGCGCCTCGCGGAACTCCCCGCTGAACGCCGCGGAGAGCATCCCCTCCACCTCGCGTCGGAGCGGGGCCGACGCGTTCTCCTGCACGGTCTGGGCGGTGACGTGGCTCGTGTGCGTCGCGGTCAGCTGCAGCAGGTTGATCGCGCGGCGCATGTCTCCCGCGGCCGCCGTGAGGATCGCCTCGTAGGCTTCCGGGTCGACCTTCTTCCCCTCGGCCTGGGCGATCCGCTCGAGCTGGGCCCGGATCGCCTCGCTCGAGTAGGAGCGGAAGCGGAAGACCGCGCAGCGCGACTGGATCGGGTCGATGATCCGAGAAGAGTAGTTGCACGAGAGGATGAACCGGCAGGAGCCGGAGTACCGCTCCATCAACCGACGCAGCGACGCCTGGGCCTCCGCCGTCAGGTTGTCGGCCTCGTCCAGGAAGAGGAGCTTGAACGGCACCTCCCCCATCGGGGAGGTTCGCGCGTACTGCTTGATGGTCGTCCGGACGGTGTCGATCCCTCGCTCGTCGCTGGCGTTCAGTTCCAGGAAGTTCTGGTGCCAGGCCGAGCCGAACATGTCGCGGGCGAGGGCCAGCGCGGCGGTCGTCTTGCCCGTTCCCGGCGGTCCGGCGAACATCAGGTGGGGCATCGAGCGCTTCTCCGCGTACGAGCGCAAGAGGGGAACGACCTGCTCCTGGCCCAGCATGTCCCGCAGGGAGGTGGGCCGGTACCTCTCGACCCAGACCGCCTCGGTCGCGCGCCCGGCCATTGACGTTCCTCCTCGGGCTTCCGGCGACGGCTCTTTAGGGTTTCTCGCGGGGCGGGTCCCCCGGAGCGCTCGACCGGGCCGGGGGGTCGCCCCGCTCGTCCTCCCGGTGCCGCCGGAGCGCCTCGGCGAAGACCCGGCCGTACTGACCCAGGGCCTGCCCGTGCCCGCCGAGGGAGTCGTCGGTCACGCGGTGCAGGAACCAGGCGAGCTGCTCGAGGGAGGCCGCGAAGCGGAGATGGTCGCTCGCGAGGAGCCGACGCAACTCCCTCCCGGTTCGGTCGACGGCTTCGGCCGAGCCCCACGTCGCTTCGACCCGCCGAACGTGCTCGCGCACCGCCCTATCGATCCGCTCGACCGCTGCGGCCAGCTCCGACGGCGGGTACTCCTCGAGAAGGACGAGGGAGTAGCTGAGCCGGTCGAACCAGTCGACGAGCGCGTCCAGGTCCGTGGGCGGAGCACGGATGTCGACCATGGGCCGAGGCCAGGGCACGTCCTGCGAACCCGCTGGCGGCGATATCGCTTCCGAGGTAAACATCCCGCGCTCACCGGTCGTGTGCGTTCTCGGTGCGTCCGGGGAATCTCCCCCCTCGCCCTCCTCCGCTCAATGAACGCGATCGTCGTCCACGAGCCCGCGGAAGCAGCCCGACTGTACCGAACGACCCAACAGATGCCCACGAACGGCCCCGGCCCCGCGCCCGAGCCCAAGCGACGGTGGTGGGCCCCTCGTGCGTCCCCCGCGAATGCCCCCGTGGGCTCGCACTGAGCGCGACGCCAAAATAGGGGCCCACGCTGTGCCGCTCGTGCTACCATCTGACTCCGGGGTCCGGGAGGGCGAACTCTCGGTTCAGGGGTACCGCCTCTACTGGCGCAGCATTGGCGAGCCGAGTTCCCGTCCGACGGTCCTGACCGTCCACGGAGGACCGGGAATGAGTCACGACTACCTGCGCGCGTTCGACGATCTCGCTCGGTTCGGGTACCACGTAGTCTACTACGACCAGCTCGGGTGCGGACGCTCGGAGCTGGCTCGGGACGTCTCCGAGTATTCGGTCGACCGCGACGTCCAGGACCTCGACCGCCTGCGTCGGGGCCTGCACCTAGGTCGCGTGCATCTTCTCGGCTCGAGCTATGGGGGCCTCCTGGCCATCGCCTACACGCTTGCGCACCCGGAGGGGGTTCGCTCCCTGGTCAGCGCGAGCGGGCTGGCGGACGTTCCGCTCGCGGTCCGGGAGATGCAGCGGCTCAAGCGCGAGCTCCCCCCCGAGGTTCGGGACGCTCTCGAGCGCCACGAGGCGCGGGGGGAGTTCCAGGACCCCGAGTACTTGCGGGCGGTGAACGAGTTCTACCGTCGACACCTCTGTCGCCTGGACCCGTGGCCGCCCGAGCTCACCTACACGCTCGAGCACGTCAGCCTCCCGAAGTACGGGACCATGAACGGGCCGAACGAGTTCACGATCACGGGGACCATCGCCTCCTGGGACGCTACCGCGCGGCTCGGTGAGATCACCGTGCCGACGCTGATCACCGTGGGACGGTACGACGAGGTCACCCCGAAGGTGGCCGAGTCGATGCACGCCGGGATCCGGGGCTCAGAACTTCAACTGTTCGAGGAGAGCTCTCACACAGCGTTCTGGGAAGAACGGTCCCGCTACATGGCGGCGGTGGACGAGTTCCTGCGTCGCCGGGGCTGACCCGCGGGCCCTCACCAATTGCGGGCGCGGGGCGCCGGGCGGGAGGATATATCCGCCCCCGACCTCCGAGACCCGGGTCCGATGCGCGAGCGGCTAGCCCACGTCCCCTTCCGGGGCACGATCCGAGAGAGGTCGGTCCAACCGTACCTCCAGATGTTCCGGGAGCTGCGCCGACGTCCCCGATACAAGGGGGTCCTCCTCGACATCTCGAGCGGAGGGGGGGAGTCGATCGCCTCGATGGACCTCTACCTCGCGGTGAAGCGGTTGGACCAGGTCAAGCCGGTCTTCGCAGCCATCGGGTCGATGGCCGCCTCCGGCGCTTACATGGCCGCCCTCGGGGCCCGCAAGGTCTTCGCCTACCCCGAGTCGGCCGTCGGGTCGATCGGCGTCGTCCTGCCTCACCTCGCGGTCCGGGAGCTGTTGCAGCGCGTGGGCGTCTCGGTCGAGCTGCTGCACGCCGGGGAGCACAAGGACGCCTTCCAGGGCTACCGCCCCCTGACCGACGTCGAGCGCTCGAAGATGCAGGCGATCGTCCAGGAGGGCTACGAGGAGTTCGTGGGGCTCGTGGCCCGAGAGCGCGAGCGGCCCGTCGAGGAGATCCGGGCGCTCGCCACCGGGGAGGTCTGGACTGGCCGCAAGGCCCTCGAGCTCGGGCTGGTCGACGCGCTCGCCGACCGCGAGGAGGCGCTGACCGCGCTCTCGACCGCCACAGGGGTCCCGCTGGGGAAGACCGTCCGCCTGGGGCCGCCCCGTCCGTTCCTCGACCGCCTGATCAACGGGCGGGGCCCCGGTCTCGGGGGCGGGCTCGCCGACCGCTTGCACGACGCGGTCGAGGACGCGGTCCTCGACCTGACGGGCCTCGGGCTCCGCCGCTAAGGCGCCGGGCCGCGGGACGGCCGCCGCGAGTCACCCGATATATACCCCCACGGGCGTCGAGGGGTGCCGATGCCCGACAGTCGCCGCTCCGGATTCTCCAGCGCCGCCGGCCTCATCCAGTACTACGACATGGAGGAGACGCGGGCGCTCAAGATCAACCCGTACCTCGTGATCGGCCTCGGGCTGGCCGCCGCGGTCCTGGTCGAAGTGCTGAACTGGCGTCTCACGTAGCCGCGAGCGCCTGCGGCGCAGGTTCGTGCCCCGGAAGATACCGTCCGTTCGCGGTGCGGCCCAGCAGGAACACCTTCGAGTCGGGCGACTCATCGAGCTCGAGGTAGCCGGTCCTCGACGCGAGCCGGTGCGCGAACTCCCCGATCTCGGCGTGGGTCGGCACGTGGTCCTTCCCGAGGCGCTGGCGGGACCTCCCCATGTAGACGTATCCCTTGGGCTCGATGAAGTCCGGGCGGGCGAGCTGGTCGAGCTCGGCGTACTGGTCGACCCAGCCGAGGTTCCAGCCCCGGACCAGGGTGTGCCGGACGACCCTTCGGGTCTTCAGGTCCCGAACGATCGCCAGCGACTCGCGCAGACGGTCGAACGCGTCGTCGTGGGCGGGCAGAGTGAGCCGGCGAAACACCTCCGCGTTGGGAGCGGTCACCGAGACGTACAGCTGCGTCGGGAGCGGGTCGAGCGCGCGCAGCGCGTCCGGGTTCGTGCCGTTCGTCACCAGGAACGTCGTGATCCCCCGCGCGTGGGCCAGCTCGAGGAACCGGTTCATCTTCGGGTAGAGGGTCGGCTCGCCCGTGAGGGAGATCGCGATGTGCCGGGGGGATTGGGCCTCGTCCCACCGCTCGAGCCGGACCGCGGGGTCGCCCTTGAAACCGGAGAGGATCCTCCGCTGGGCATCGACCGAGCGGTCGAGGAGCGACTCCGGGTCGTCGTACTCCGGCATCACGGCGTCGTTCTCCCACCCCTGGTTCCGCCAGCAGAACCGACAGTGCAGGTTGCACGAGTCGATCGCCGGCGACATCTGGAGGCACCGGTGGCTCTCGATCCCGTAGAACCGTCCCTTGTAGCAGTCCCGGCCGCGCGTGAGAGACTCGCGGGTCCAGTAGCAGAGCTTGACCGCGCTGTGCCGGCCCACGAGCTGATACCCCTGGCCGACCAGCTCGGTCGACAGGTCCTGGTCTCCCATCGGCGAGCGGTCCGACCCGGCCCCGAGGCATAAGGGTTTGGACGGGGCTCCCGGCCGGCGGAGCTTGCGGCCCCCGCCCGGTCCGCCCTACGTGAACTCCTCGCGCTCGAACAGCCAGAGGCCGGCGGCCGCCGTGACGACGAGGTAGACCAGCATGATCGCGATCCCCTCCCCGACGCCGGCGGTGTACGTGGTCGTCGTCACGGCTCGCGGGCCCGAGCCGAGCGTCGTGTGGGTCACGGTCCCGGTGAACCCCCAGAGCACGTTCGACGACAAGACCTCGCCGATTGTCGAGTCCGCGTACGAGATGATCATCCACGGTTCGATCTTCACGAGCCCGATCACCAGGTCCTGAAGGAGCGTGAACCCGAACAGGAACAGGATCGCGGTGAGGACGAACCCGTAGGCGCTCGTCTTGAACAACGAGCTGAAGAGGAACGTGGCGCCGAGCACCGCGCTGAGGTAGACCAGCGCGAGGAGCAGCGAGAGCCAGATCTGCCAGGGGAGGGCGTCGACCCCGAAGTAGTACACCCCGTTCCCGACGAGGATCGCGAGGTAGAGGACGATCATCGCGACCGAGGCGAGGAACGTCGCGATGAACTTCCCGACGTAGACCGTCGCCCGGCGCAGCGGCAGGCCCATGAGGAAGTAGCCGGTCTTGTTCTGGAACTCCCCGGCGATCGCGTCTCCCCCAAAGAAGACCGCGGCCAGCACGATCACCGCCACGACCCCGCCGCCCCAGAAGGTCCCGTAGAAGGCGAGGTTGGTCGAGACGAGCGCTCCCCGGAAGTAGGCGACCACCGCGGTCACGATGGCGCCGATCGCCAGCACGATCGCGGCGACCGCGATGAAACGGAGCGAGCGCAGGTACTCCCGCAGCTGGTAGCGAGTCAGTCGGAAGACCTGGTCCGTCGAGGACGGGACGCGGGCGCCCGTCAGCGGGGCCTCCAGCGTGACCGAGGCCATCGGCCTAGTCCCCCCGGGAGATCTGGCTGAGGTAGATCTCCTCGAGCGCGCTCTCCGACTCGGCGACGCTGATCACCCCGAGGCGTAGTCCGACCAGGGCCTCCAGGAGCCGCTCCTGTCCCTGAAGGCCCCCGGTGAACCGGACCCGCAATCGCTTCGGGTCGAGCTGCTGGACCCCCGCGACCCCGCCGATCGTGGCGACCCGTCCCGCGACGTCCTCCGGCGAGATCGGGCGAGCGAGGGTGACGTCGACGGTCGAGTGACCGTTCGCGAACCGGGAGACGACGTTCTCCAGCGTGTCGTGGAACAGGAGCTTGCCTTTGTCGATGAGCGCGACCTCGTCGCAGACGTCGACGACCTCGCTGAGGATGTGGCTGCTCATGAAGATCAGGCGGTCGCTCTTCTTCAGGTCGCGGACGATCGCCCGGACCTCGGCCATCCCTCGGGGGTCGAGCCCGGTCGACGGCTCGTCGAGCAGGAGCACGCTCGGGTCGTGGACCAACGCCGAGGCGATGTTGATCCGCTGCTTCATCCCCTTGGACATCCGCCCGACCTTCTCGTCCGCCCAGTCGGACATCTTCACCTCGCCGAGCACGGTCCGGATGCGGTCCCGTGCTTCGGAGGCGGGCAGCCCGCGGAGGTCGGCGACCATCTCGAGCGCCTCGTTCGGCGTCAGCGACGGATAGATCTCCGGGCTCTCGATGAGGACCCCCGCATCGGCCAGCGCCCGCTTGCGGTCCTCTCGGACCGAGATGCCGTTGATCCGGCCGTCCCCTTCGCTCGGGAAGATCATGTCGGTGAGGAGCTTGAGGGTGGTCGTCTTCCCCGCGCCGTTGGGCCCGAGGAACCCGACGCACTTCGCCCCCTCGACCTTCAGGTTGAGGTGGTCGAGGGCCGTGAAGGAGCCGAACCGCTTCGTCAACCCGATCGCTTCGATGCTCGACGGCATGGCCCTGTTAATGCGCAGGGCTTGACCGGGGAGTTGAAAACGTCTCGGTGTCAGTGCGGCAGTCCCGCACGGACCGGGGGAGCCCGTGCGTCGCTGGCGAGCCGGGTCCAGCGGAGCGAGAGGGAGTTGACCACGACGATGGTGGACGACAGGGCCATCGCGACCGCCCCCGCGATGGGCAACACCGTGTAGACCGAGAACCCGAACAGAGGGACCAGCGCGCCCATCGCGATCGGCAGGAGGACGGCGTTGTAGCCGAGGGCCCAGGCCAGGTTCCAGCGAACTTGGCCGACCGTACGTCGGGCGAGCTCCAGGGCCCGCGGGACGGCCCGCAAGTCGGACGAGAGCAGAAGGACCTGACCGGCTTCCTTGGCTACATCGGTCCCGGTCCCGATCGCGAGCCCGACATCCGCGCTCGCGAGCGCCGCCGCATCGTTGATCCCATCGCCGACGAACGCAACGTGATGCCCGGCGGCCGCGTACTGTCGGACGAGAGCGACCTTCCCCTCCGGTCGGACCCCGGCCTCCACCCGGTCGAGTCCGAGCGCGCTCCCCACCCGACGCGCGGCGGCCTCCCGATCGCCACTGACCATCACGACCTCGAGCCCGAGCCGATGCAGGCCCTGGATGGCTTCCGCAGCGCCCGCGACCAGGGGGGCCCGGAACGTGAGCAGGCCGACGGCCTTCCCGTCCTCCACCACCACCGACCAGGTGTCCCCGGCGCGGTCGGCCTCCTCGGCGATGGCGAGGAGCTCTCGGAGGTCGACCCCCTCTTCACGAGCCGTTTCGCCGTCCAGTACCGCGACGGGGCGGCCGCCCTGCACGCCCCGGACCCCGCGGCCAGGGTCCGCACGCACGCCGGTCACGGCCGCGGGTTCGACCCCGGCGGCGGCCGCCCTCGCACGAACCGCGCGGGCGTAGGCGTGCTCGGACCCGGACTCGACCCCGGCCGCGAGGGAGAGGAGCGAGTTCGTGGTGACCCCGAGGGTGGGGAACTCGCGGTCGACCACCGGGACCGCGGTCGTCAGCGTCCCGGTCTTGTCGATCAGCACGACGTCCGCGAGCGCCGCGCGCTCGAGTGAATCCTGCCCCCGAAAGAGGATGCCTTCGTCGGCGGCCCTCCCGACCCCGACCACGATCGCCGCCGGCGTGGCGATCCCGAAAGCGCAGGGGCAGGCGGTGATCACGACGCTCACGAAGATGAGGACGCCGACGGTGCCGCTGGCGGCCCCCCAGAGGACCCAGGCGACGGCGGCGGCCACCGCGAGTCCGAGGACGAGCGGAACGAACGCGGCGGCGATCCGGTCGGCGGTCTGGCGGAGCGGCACGCGCGACTCCTCGGCCTCGGTCAAGAGCCGGCCGACCTGCGCAACAAAGCTGTCCCCCCGAGGTCGGGTGACCACGACGTCCACTCGCCCCGTCCCGTTCAACGAGCCCGCGAGAACGCTCGCGCCGACCCCCTTCGGGACGGGAAGCGACTCGCCGGTCAGCACCGACTCGTCCACAGAGGTCCTCCCCTCGCGGACCTGGCCATCCGCCGGGAACCGCGCTCCGGGAAGGACGCGAACGACATCCTGGGGCCGGAGCTCCGCCACCGGGACCGCGCGGACGGTGCCGCCGTCGAGCCGGTCCGCGGTGGCCGGCAGGAGATCACCCAGCCGCTGGAGCGCAATTCCCGCCCGGTCCCGAACCAGGCTCTCGAGGTAGTTCCCCGAGAGGATCAGGGTCACGATCAGGCTGGACGCGTCAAAGTAGAATGCCGCGGGGAATCGAGAGGGGAGGGCCAAGGCGAGCAGGCTGTAGCCGTAGGCCGTCGTGGTGCCGACCGCGATCAGGAGGTCCATGTTCCCGGAGCGACTGCGGATCGCGTCCCAGGCGCCCCGGTAGAACGGCGTCCCCGCGTAGACCTGCACGACTCCAGCGAGCACCGCGGCGAGGACGAACGCGCGCGTCGAGGGGAAGGCGTAGGTGAGCACGAGGACGACGACGGCGAAGGGCCAAGCGACCGCGAGGCGCGCTCGGAGCCTTCGACGCGCTACCTCCGGTGCGGCGAACTGCTCGAGGCAGCCCCGGGAGCAGAACAGGTAGGTGCGGTTGTCCCGGACCAGGCGGAGAGCGGCGTCCCGTTCATCGACGAACATCCCGCAGATCGGGTCCGTGGCCATCGGCGCACCCGGTGCGTGGGTCGAACGAGGCTACTGCGGGTCCGGCGAATGCGTCCGTTCGTAGCTACGCTTGCAGGTCTCCGCGCAAAAGTACACGGCCTTGTGGTCGTAGGTGCCGTGGGCGGGAGCGGTGGTCGACTCCACCATCATCCCGCAGACGGGGTCCTTGACCTTCATCAGAGCGCGGAAAACCAGAGGGGGATTTAGGTTCGACCCGAAGCGGGGCGCACCGTAACGGCTATGGGACGTGCCGGCCGACTCCTTCCGATGGTAGACGAGGTCTCGGCGGTGGAGGTCGCCGAGCGGCTCCGGGCCGGCGGCCCTCGGCCCCTTCTTCTGGACGTGCGGGAGGAGTGGGAGCGCGAGCTCGCGGTCATCGAGCCATCGGTCCACATCCCGATGCAGGAGGTCCCCCGTCGGCTCGAGGAGCTTCCCCGGGACCGCCCCATCGTCGTCTACTGCCACGGCGGGGCCCGCTCCGCCATGGTGGCCGGTTTCCTCGAGCTCCACGGGTTCACCTCGGTCGCCAACCTCTCCGGTGGGATCGACGCCTGGTCCGTGCAGGTCGACAGCAAGGTTCCGCGGTACACCTAGGCCGAGGACGAACCTCACCTCCGGTGAGGTTCCGGGGTGCGTCCCGCCCTTAGACGCGGCCCCCGTAGCCCAACCGAGAGGGCGAAGTCGATGGCCACCCCGAGGACCGAGGCCTCCGACCCGAGCTCTGCCGCCCCCGTGCTGAGCGTGCGCGACGTCAACAAGACCTACCGGAGCCGACGGGGAGATACCGTCGCCAATCGTTCGGTCGACCTCACCGTGCGCCCGGGGGAGATCGTCGCGCTGCTCGGACCCAACGGGGCCGGCAAGACCACGTTGCTTCGGCAAATCGCCGGCCAGCTCCTCCCCACCTCCGGGCGGATCGAGGTCGGTGGGGTCGACATGGTCCGCCACCCCCTCCGCGCGAAGGAGCTGCTGTCGGTCATCCCTCAGGAGTGCGAACCGAAGCTGAGCCTGACCGTCGAGGAGCACGTTCGATTCTTTGCCCTCCTCAAGGGGGTCCCGACGAAAGGGATCCATGAGTACACCGACCGGCTGCTCGAACGTACGGGGCTCACCCCCTACCGCAGCACCCTCGTCCGGGAGCTCTCGGGCGGCCTCCGCCGCCGGGTCCTGATTGCGGTGGCCCTGGCCAGTCCGACCATGCAGCTCCTCCTGCTCGACGAGCCGACCACCGGGGTCGACCCCGAGGCGCGTCGGTCCGTCTGGCAACTGATCGACGGCCTGCGGGCCCAGCGGATCGGTATCCTGCTGACCACCCACTACATCGAGGAGGCCGACTACCTCGCCGACCGGGTGGCGATCGTCAACGGGGGGAGGATCATCGCGGAAGGAACGGTGGATGAGATCCGGGACCACCTGCCCTACCGCGGGCGGGTGGAGGTCCGGGGGCTCGACCACCTCTCCCCGGAGGGTCGCCAGCGTCTCGATGCGCTCCAGCTCCGCTACCCGGTGGGCTTCCGGGCCGGAAACGTCGAGCGGCTCCGGGTCCCCGACCCGTTCGCGCCCGAGATCGCGCGGGAGCTGGCCCGCCTCGCCGAGGCAGGGGTGGTCGCGTCGGTCGGCCCGGTCTCCCTCGAGGACGCCTACCTCGCACTCGTCGACGGGAAACTCGAGGGCGCGGCATGAGCGGGGTGGTGACCGCGGTCCGCCAGCTGGCGATCTCGGTCCGGATGTCGTTTGTGGAGACGACCCGGGAGCTCGGCTTCGTGCTCGGGTTCACGATCATCTTCCCGATCGGGATCCTGTTCTTCCTGAACCACCTAGTCGCCCCCGACCTGCGCACCCAGGTGCTCGTGGGGACGGTGATGATGGAGACCGCGCTCCTCAACATCAACGTCCTCGCCCAGGCGATCGGGAGCGACAAGCAGACGCGACTGTTCGACCTCTGGGTCTCGCTCCCGGTGAGCCCGGTGGTCTACGCCCTATCGGTCGCGGTGGTGCTGCTCCCGTTCACGCTGATCTCGGCCGCGGTCACGCTCGGGGTGGCGGTGGCGTTCTTCGGGGTCGCGGTGTCGACAAGCACGCTGGTCTTCCTGGTCGCCGGCTTCGCGCTGGTCTGGGCATCGACCATGGGGATCGGCTACCTGATCGGGGTCTTCGGGGGAACGCCGCGCCAGATCAACTCGAACGCCCAGCTGGTCGGGGTCATCCTCACCTTCTTCGCGCCCGTGTTCTACCCGGTCTCGGTGCTCCCGGCCCCTCTGCGGGCCGTTGCCTACGCCTGGCCGCTGACCTGGGGTACTCAGTTCCTGGTCGGCATCCTCCAGGGCGCCGCCTCGACGACCCTGTGGTCGGCGCTCGTCCTGGTCGGGTTCGTGATCCTCTGGCTCGCCATCATCGGGATCGGCCCCCGCTGGCGTCAGGTGTGAGCGCCGCCGGTTCGCCGGATGCGGCGGCGAGACTAGCGCCGGTTCTTGGGGTTCTGGTCGTGGGCGAGCCGGTCCAGGCCCTCGACGAACCCGCGCATCTTCCAGTAGGTGTCCAGGAACTCTTGACCGCGCGCGGTGATGTCGAACGCCGGACGGCCGTCGAGGTCCTCGCTCTGGAGCAACCCGAGCGCGACGAGCCGTTCCACCAAGAGGCGTAGCCGGTCGACCGGCATCCCCGCCCCGTAGGAGACGCGGGTGATCCGGGCGCTCCCATGGTAGCGCTTCACGACCTCCAGGACCGTCGCGTAGAGGTCGGTCGCCTCTCGACGGCGCGGGCCGGGGTCTCGCCCCCCGGCGCGCTCCGGAATCATCCCGCTACCCCGTCAGAGCGGGAACGGCGGCAGTTGGGCGACCTGCTGCGACGCCCGGACCTTGGCGTAGGGGGAGACCCGGAGGGTTCGGATGTAGACGACCTCGCCGACCACGGCCCCGTCCCCCAGGCTCACGTCGCCGGCCACAACCTTCCGAGCGCTCGCGTCCCGGTCGAGCTCCACGACATCGCCGTAGATGTCCTCGACGGAGGCCTTCCGGTTGAGCTGGACCCGACCGCCCACCAGCGGCCCGGTGGCGCTGGAGCGGTGACCCAGCTCGATCGAGGCCGCCTTGAGCCCCGAGCGCGTCGCCACGACCCCTCCGACCTCGACGCGGCCGCGGACCACTGCTCGCTCGGCCTCGAACCGGCCACCGATCTCGAGCGTCTCCGCCTCGACGGGGCCGCCGACCGAGAGCCGGCCGCCGACCTCGGCGGTCCCCGTGAGGGAGAGCGAGCCGCCGACGCCGAACCGCCCGCCGACCTCCAGGTCCCGACCTTTGCCGTTGCCGCGGATCTCTCCGAAGCCCCCCACGTGGAGCCGGGTGAAGGTTAGGTCCTTGGCCGCGGTGATCACGCCCCCGACGTCGATCGACCCGCCGGTCGCGCTGTCGCGGAACTCGGCGAAGCCGCCCGCCTCGAACTCGCCGAACGACAGCGGCCCGACCGAGACGAACTTGCCCCCGACCTCGATCCGGCGGCGGACCTCGCCGCGCTCGACCCGGATGAGCCCGCCGACCTCCATCTCCTCGAGCGAGACCTCGGCCAGGTCGACCGCGCCGCCCGCCTCGACGGACTCCGCCGTCAGCTTTCCGGCGACCCGGAGCCTTCCGCCCACCGAGACGCGGGTGGAGGTCACGGTCGACTCCGCCTCGAGGCGGCCCCCGACCTCGAGCCGTCCGGTCTCGGCCGGTCCGTGGAGGGTCAGACGCTGGTCGACGTCGACCGACCCCGCCTTGAACCTCCCGCCGACCTCGAGCTCCCCGTCGTCGGCCTCCGCCCGGTCCTCGACCTCGAGGTTTCCGCTGACCTGCACCCGGCCGTCCTCCGACTCGAGGGCACGGCAGCGAAGGTCACCGACCACCTGGACGTTGCCCGTGAACTGGGCGATCCCCGCGACCTGGACCACTCCGTCGGCCTCGATCGTCGAGTTCTTCTCCACCCGGAGGTTTCCCTCTACCATCCCGAGGCGCACACGGCTTCCTCTCGGGACGTTGGTGTCGGTCATCGAGTGGGTTACCGACCCCCCCTTCTATACGGTTAGGTCACCAGCCGTGAGTATCGGCGAGGAGGTCCCCGGGGGGACCTTAAGTCTCGACCGGCTCCGGTGGAGCGTGCCGGACTCGCTCGAACAGGTACGCCGGGAGGTGATCGCCTGCACCCGGTGCCCGCGGCTCGTCACCTACCGGGCGCGCGTCGCCCAGGAGCGGAAGAAGGAGTTCCGCGACCAGGAGTACTGGGGCCGCGGAGTCCCCGGCTTCGGTGACCCGCGCGCCCGACTCGTGGTCGTCGGGCTCGCTCCGGCCGCCCACGGCTCGAACCGTACCGGCCGGGTCTTTACCGGCGACCGTTCGGCCGCCTTCCTTGTCCGTGCGTTCTACGAGGCGGGCTACGCCAACCAACCGACCTCCCTCGCCCGCGGGGATGGGCTGCACTACACCGACCTGTACCTCACGGCCGCCGTTCGGTGCGCCCCGCCCGGGAACCACCCGAACCCGAACGAACGCGCGAACTGCCAGCCGTTCCTCGAGCGCGAGCTCCGACTCATGACCGAGACCCGAGCGATCCTCGCGCTCGGAGGGTTCGCCTGGGACAGCCTGGTCAAGGTCGCCCCGGGGGTCTTCGGCGGCTCCCCCTCCTCCGTCCCATTCGCCCACGGCGCCTGCTTGCCGCTGGGGAGCGGGGGACCGCTGCTCTGGGCTTCCTACCATCCCAGCCCCCAGAACACGAACACCGGCAAACTGACCCGGCCGATGCTGGTCGACCTGCTCCGACGCATCCGCGCCTCCTACGAGGGACGGGGAGCGCGGGCCCGGCCCGGGGAGGGGAGTTGACCGACTTCGAGGTCCTCGAGCGGGACGGCCTCGCCCGCCTCGGACGGCTCGCGACGCCGCACGGCGCCATCGAGACCCCGGCGCTCCTTCCGGTTGTGCATCCGGACCCGGCGCGCCAGCCCGTACCTCCCGAGGAGATGCGACGGCGCCTCGGGCTCGGAGCCGTGATCACCTCGGCCTACATCACCTGGCGGACCCCGCCGCTGCGCGCGGTGGCGGAGCGGGACGGGATCCATCGGCTGGTCGGCTTCTCCGGCCCGGTGATGACGGACTCGGGAGCCTTCCAGCAGCACGCCTACGGTTCGGTGGAGGTCGGGGCGGAGGAGATCCTGGCCTTCCAAGAGGCGATCGGCTCCGACATCGCCACGGTCCTGGACATCTTCACCGAGCCCGGGACGCCGTACGACCATGCGGCCTCCGCGCTCGAGACCACGATCGCCCGCTCCCGGACGGCCCGGGCGTCGCGCTCGGGACTCCTCGCGGTGCCCGTGCAGGGCGGAGCCCACCCCGAGCTCCGGGCGCGCTCGGCGCGGGCGGCCAGCGAGATGGGGGACGTCCTCGCCGTCGGCGGGGTCGTCCCGCTGCTCGAGCAGTACCGTTTCGTCGAGCTGGTCCGGGCGCTCGTACCGGCGCGCCCCGAGCTGACCCCGGGGGCCGCTGTACACCTCTTCGGGGCCGGTCATCCGATGACGTTCGCCTCCGCCGCGCTCTTCGGGGTCGACCTGGTCGACTCCTCCGCCTACCAGAAGTTCGCCCGGCGGGGGCGGCTGCTCCTCCCCGAGGGCACGGTGGCGATCGAGGACGTGACGGAGCCGTTCTGTCGCTGCGCTCTCTGCGCGGAGCGGCCGCTGCCCGAGGTCGCCGGCCTGCCCCCCGCCGAGCGTGAGTCGTGGCTCGCCTTCCACAACCTGCTCGCGTCCGCCGAGGAGATGGCGCTCGTCCGGCAGGCGATCCGACAGGGAACGCTCTGGGAGCTGGCCGAGCGGCGGGCGGTCGCCCATCCGGCGCTGCGCGCCGGGCTCGAGGAGGCGAAGGGCCATCCCGACGTATTCCTCCCGACGGAGCCGGCGAGCCGTCACGCCTTCCGGGAGGTCGACCGTTCGAGTCGGGACCGCCCCGCCGTGGTTCGGTTCCACCGTCGTCTGGCGGTCTACCGAGAGGGTCGGCCCGCCCCCCACTCGGTCGGGCGGGTCGGGCTCCGACCCGATTACCTTCAGCACCTCCCTCTGGAGGACGGCTCCGGTCAGGCGCTCCGGTGGGAGACGAGCACGCCGCTCGGTCCCGTGCCCGTGGAGCTCACGGACCTCTACCCGGTCGGCCCGTACCTCGGCGTGGACGAGTTCCTGGACCCGCCCCGACATCGCGCGCCCCACGCGGTCCGCGGGGAGGTCGAGGCCCAGTTCCCCTCGGGGTCGTTGCCGGACAAGGACTGGACGAAGGCGTGGACGGAGTACCAGGTCCGAAGCCTGCTCGAGTGGGAGTTCGGCGGTCCGGTGGCCGACGCGCTGGCCCCGCGGGCCGACGGAGAACGGTCTCGCCGGACCGGTCGCTTGCGCGGGATCGTCGGCCGACCCGACCCGTGGTTCGTGGTCGGGACCGACGGGATCCCGAGCCCGACCTTCCGGGGGGCGAAGGAGCTCCACCAGCTCCTGCCGGCCGGACGACGTCGGGTGGTGGTCCGGGACGACGCGGTCCCGTTCGTCGCGGCCGGCCGGAGCCTCTTCTCCAAGTTTGTCGAGTCGGCCGACCCGGCGCTCGTGCCCGGCGCGACCGCCCTTCTGGTCGACCGCCAGGGCCGGCTCCTCGCGACGGGCCGCCTCCTGCTTGCACCCCACGAGATGCCCCGCCTCGCGCGGGGCGTCGCCGTGCGGGTCACCTCGCACGAGAGAACTCCTGTTCCCCCGGTCGAGGACGACGGGCCGGAGGGCGGGCCGCTCGCGACCGACTAGGCCGGGATACTTCGGCTTCCTCCGAACGCCGTCGGGCCGCTTCTCGGGCCCGCTCGCGCGGTGTCTTTATCCTCGCCGGGACCCTCGGCTCTTCCGCTCATCGGGGGCTCCCAGCGTGACCAAAACTTTCCTGCTCCTCCAGCTCGACAGCGAGGGTGCGCCGTACTCCGACATCGCCACGACCCTCGAGAACATGGGCTTCCGGGAGGAGAACGAGGGGTACGACTTCGTCTACGACTGGGGACGGGACGCCTCGGTGCGCGAGTCCCTCGAGTTCGCCGACCGGATCCAGCTCTCCCTTCGGGGAAAGAAGGTCTGTTTCCGCATCGAGTCGTCCGAGGACTAGACGTTCCCCCCGCGGGCGGCCGGCCCCCGTTATAACCCGACCGTCCTTCTTTCGCCGATGGTCGTCCTCGGGATCGAGTCGACGGCGCACACCGCCTCGGTGGGTGTCGTGGACGAATCGGCCCAGGTCCTCGGCGTCGCCTCGGACATGTACCGGCCCGCCTCCGGAGGGATCCATCCCCGAGAGGCCGCGACGCACCACGTGGAGGTCTTCCCCCAACTCGTCGACAGAGCCCTGACCCTGTCGTCCGTCCGGCCGCAGGACATCGACGCCGTCGCGTTCTCGCAAGGGCCGGGCCTCGGACCGTGCCTTCGGGCCGGTGCCACGGTCGCCCGCATCCTCTCGTTGGCCTGGGACCGACCCCTCGTCCCGGTGAACCACTGCGTGGCGCACGTCGAGATCGCCCGGGTCCTGAGCGGGCTGGACGACCCGCTCCTGCTCTACGCGAGCGGCGGGAACACCCAGGTGATCGCCTACAGCCGGGGTCGGTACCGGGTCCTCGGAGAGACGCTCGACATCGGGGTTGGAAACTTTCTCGACAAGCTGTGGATCGAGCTTGGGGGGACGTTCCCGGGCGGCCCTCAGCTCGAGGCGGACGCGAAGTCGGGCTCCGAGCTTCTCCCGCTCCCGTACTCGGTCCACGGGATGGATGTCGCCTTCTCGGGGATGCTCACGGCGGCGCTGGCGTTGTCGGCGCGCGGGGCGCGCCGCGCGGACCTTTCCTACTCCGTCGAGGTGACCGCCTACTCGATGCTCACCGAGATCACGGAGCGCGCGCTCGCGCACCTCCGGGGGCAGGCGGTCGTGCTCGGTGGGGGAGTGGCGTGCAACGAGCGGCTCCGCACGATGGTCCGGGAGATGGTCGAGGGTCGCGGTGGGACGACGTTCGCCCCCCCTCGGAACCTGTGCGTAGACAACGGCGCGATGATCGCCTGGACGGGACTGCTCGCCCACCGGGCCGGCCAGTCGGTCGCGGTCGAGAACTCCGCGGTCGCTCCGCGCCAGCGGACCGACCTCGTCACGACCCCGTGGCGCGGCGGCTAGAGGGACGGCATGGACGTCGACGTGCTGGTGGTCGGCGCGGGGCCCGCGGGCTCGACCGTCGCCGAGCAGCTCGCGTCGCGCGGTCACCGGGTCCTCGTGGTCGAGGAACACCCCCGCGTCGGGATCCCGGTCCAGTGCGCCGGGCTCGTCTCGCAGCGCGTCCTGTCGCTCGCCGGCTCGACGGCCATGGTCCGGACGGCCGTGCGCGGGGCGACCGTCTTCGGTCCCTCGCTCGGAGCGGTCTCGTTCAAGGCGGCGGAACCGCGCGCCTTCGTCATCGACCGTGGCGCGCTGGACGTGCACCTCGCGGACCGCGCGGCCCGAGCGGGGGCCGAGTTCCGTACCTCGACCCGGTTCGACCGGCTCCGGCGGACCGAGGGCGGTCGCAGCGTGGTGGAGCTCACGGGGCCGGAACGGGCCTCGCTCGAGGTCCGGGCCCGACTGGTCGTCGGGGCGGACGGCGTGAGCAGCGCGGTGGCTCGGGCGTTCCGCCTCCGTCGGCCCGTCGAGATCCTCCCCGCGTTCGAGGCCGAGTTCCCGAAGAGCCCCGGCGACCCCGAGACGGTCGAGGTGTACCTCGGCCGAACGATCTCGCCGGGCCTGTTCGGGTGGTGGATCCCGGACGGCGGCGGCGGCGCCCGTGTCGGGGTGGCGGTCGACGCCGACGGAACGCCCGCCCGGGTCTACTTTGACCGCCTCCTCGCCCACCTCGCGCGGCGTTTCGGGCAACCGCTGCTCAACCCGACTGCGTTCCTCGTATCGGGGATCCCGATCGGCTGGGTCCCGCGGGCCCACGGCCCCGGGGTGCTCCTCGTCGGGGACGCCGCCGCCCAGGTCAAGCCGCTGTCCGGCGGCGGGATCTTCACCGGCATGCGGTGCGCCCACCTCGCCGCCACGGCCGCGCACGCGGCGCTGAGCCGGGGGGACCTGAGTGCCGCCGCCCTGGCGCCATACGACCACGCCTGGCGTTCCGAGCTCGGCGAGGAGTTCCGGCGCGCGCTCTACCTACGACGGGTGTTCCAGCGCCTGGACGACGCGGACCTGGACCGTCTGATCGCGGCCCTGCAGGGCTCGGAGCTGGCGGCGACGATCGTCGCCTTTGGGGACATCGACTTCCCGACGCATGTCGCGCGCCGGCTCCTCCGGCAGTCCCCGTCGCTGGTCCGACTCGTCCCGAAAGCGCTCGGCGCCTGGGTCTCCTCCGGAGGAGGTCAGGTCCCCGCCCTCGAGTTCGAGCGACGGAAGTAAAGCCACGCTCCGGCCGCGACCAGCACCACCCCGGCCGCGAGGAGACCTCCCAGCACGTAGGAGAAGTCGTTCGAGCTGACGAGGATGCTCGTCTCGGGGAGGATCCCCGAGACCCCCAGCGCGGTGAGGTTCACGTCGACCGTCCCGTTCGGCCCGGAGGTCGCTGCGCTCCACTGCGCGGCGGTGAACCAACCTCGCGAGGCCAGCCGGTAGGAGGTCCCGTTCTCCGAGAAGAGGAGAGCGGTCCGCACGGCGAACGTTCCGCTGGGCGTGGAGTCCCCGGACTGCACGGAGACGGACAGCGGCTCCACCTCCCCGGCCGCGAGCGTGCCGAGGGAGACGTTGACCTCGAGCCCCGACGCGGTGGCGTTCGAGAGGACCGGTGCCGAGGCGATGTCGACCTCGGAGGTCGCGTTCCCCGGGAAGGCGTTGAACGCGTAGACCCCTAGCGCGAGGACGGTATCGGTCATGGACGCGCCGAGGGGGTCGTGCACGTTCACGGTGATCGCCCCGGCAGACCCGGGGCTCAGCTCGGAGCCGGTGAGGTTCTCGACGAACGACCGGCCGAGCGCGACCGGCAGCGGGGGAGCGCCGGCCGCGCGGGCCGCGGGGAGCGCGGTCCCCACGCCCAGGAGAAGCACGACCCCAAGGAGTGCCGCCGCCCGCCAGAACCGACCGAGCGGAGCCCTGCTAGGCACCGCGCTCCTCCGGGTACCGCCCGCTCTCCGCGAGCTCGATCAGCCGGCGGATCCGCAGGTCGGCCTGACGGCGGCCCCGCCGCCCTCCCACACCGAGGAAGGCACTGGCGGGTCGTAGGCGGAACGGGGTCGGGTTCCGCGAGGCCTTGTAGAGGGCCCGGGCCAGCGCGCGCGGGTGCCCGGTCATCGAGACCGCGTCGAGGTCGGCGCGGAACTCCTCGCGCATCGTGAGCCGGTCCGCGCAGTAAGCCAGGATCGGGTCCCACCGCATCATCCGGGCGAGGGTGCGGATGAAGGTGAGGTACCGGCCGTCCAGCTCGCGCACGTGGCCGAGCTCGTGGGCGACCACCGCGGCGGACTCCGCCGGGGTCAGCTGGTTGATCAGCCCCTCGGAAAGCAGGATGACGTCCCGCCGGCGGACCCAGCGCGCTCCGCCGGACTCCAGCAAGGTGAACGTGAACGCGTTGGGCCCGTTCGAGGAGAAGGCGAGGAGCGAGGTCGGCGACTCGGGTACCGGGACCCCGGCCGGCCACGGGAGCGGTCGGGTCTGGAACAGGATCACGAACCCCCGACCCACGACCTGGCTGAGCACGAACGCAGCCAGGAACACCCCGAACGCCCCGACGAGGCCGGCGACCCACCACCAGGCATACCTTGGCTCGAAGAGGAGAAGCGGCGAATGCAAGAGCGCGAGGACCGCGCTCACCCCACCGTTCGTGACGACCCAGATCAGGCCGGTGGTGGCGAAGACCGCCCAGAAGCCGAGGAAGAGCGCCGCCAGCCGGAACACGACCGGCGAGGCCGAGCGTCGGTAGGCGACCAGGAGGCCGACCCCCACCGCCACCCACACGAGGATGGGAAGGTCGAGGAGCGCGACCGGCGCCTCTCCCATTCCTGACTCCGGTCCGTCACGGTAGCCCGAGCCGCCGACGGAGCTGGTGCTCCTCGGCGGGCTTGAGCTTGGCGATTTCCTCGTTCAGGTGGACCACCCCGGAGGGACCGAACATCGCCACGACTCCCCGCAGGAGGTTGATGAGGTATTTCTGCTCAACGTCGCCGGGCCGGTAGACATACCGCTCCCCGCCACGGCACGTCTCGCGCCGTCGCTTGACGAGGCCCTTATCGTGGAGGCGGGAGAGGATGGTCGCGACCGTAGTGTATGCCACCTTGATCCCCCGGTCGGCGAGGGCGCGCCGGACTTCACGGGCCGGGCCCTCCCCGATGTCCCGAAGGGACGTCATGACCTCCGTCTCCAGGGACCCGAGCACGACCGCTCCGCGCGAACCACGGAGGGGGCCGCCTTAAGGGGTATGTCGGACGCGAACGTACCAGTACGTACGAAACGTACGGTCCCGTGGGGGTCATGGGCTCGCGCGCAAGGGTTTATGGCCCCGCCCCCCTCGCGCGGTCGTGCCGGGCGGTTCGGGACGGCCGGAGAGCATCCTCGACCTGGTGGGCAATACACCGGTGGTGCCGCTCCGCCGGGTCGCCCAAGGGGTCCCCTACCGGATCCTCGCCAAGCTCGAGTATCTGAACCCGGGCGGCTCGGTCAAGGACCGGATCGGGCCCGCGATGATCGACGCGATGGAGCGGGATGGCCAGCTGAAGCCCGGGGGGACGATCGTCGAGGCGACGAGCGGCAACACGGGCGTCGGGCTCGCGATGGTCGCGGCCGTCCGGGGGTACCGCGTCGTCTTCGTGCTCCCGGACAAGATGAGCACCGAGAAGATCCGGCTTCTGCGGGCCTTCGGCGCCCGGGTGGTGGTCACCCCGAGCGGTCTCCCGCCGGACCACCCGATGAGCCACTACTCGGTCGCCCGCCGGCTCTCCGAGGAGATCCCCGGCGCCTGCTACCCGAACCAGTACGAGAACCCGGAGAACGCCGACTCGCACTATCGCTCGACCGGCCCGGAGATCGACCGCGACGGGGGCCCCGAGCTATCCGCCGTGGTCGCGACGGTCGGCACCGGGGGCACGCTCAGCGGCGTCGGCCGCTACTTCAAGGAGCACCGCCCGGCCGTCAAGATCGTCGCGGTCGACCCGGCCGGCTCCCTCCTGGGGCCATACTTCCGGACCCGGTCCCTGGGCCGAGCGGTGCCGTACCTCGTCGAGGGGATTGGCGAGGACATGATCCCGAAATCGATCCACTTTCAGTACATGGACGAGTTCGTCGAGGTGAACGACCAGGAGTCGTTCCAGATGGCCCGCCGACTCGCCCGCGAGGAGGGGATGTTCGTGGGAGGTTCCTCCGGTTCGGCGGTTGCGGGCGCCCTCCGATGGCTGTCGAAGCGGCCGGTCCCGGAGGGCTCGACCGTCCTGGTCGTCCTGCCCGACTCGGGGGACCGGTACCTCTCCAAGTTCTACTCCGACGATTGGATGCGGGAGAAGGGGCTGCTCGACGTCGGGGCCACCGCCCGCGACCTGCTCGCTCGCAAGTCGACGCCCGCTCTCGTGGCCGCGGACCCGACCACCGTCGTGCGCGACGCGCTGCAGCTCCTCCGCCACCACGGCATCACGGCGATGCCGGTGCTGGCGGGCTCGCAGAACGTCGGCAGCGTCCAGGAGGAGGAGGTCCTGCGTCGCAGCCTGGCGGACGAGACGGTCCTGCTGCGTACGGTCCAGTCGATCCTCCAGCCGCCGTTCCCCGAGGTGTCGACGGACGCCCCTGTCTCCGACCTTCTCCATACCCTGAAGGAGGAACGGACCCTGCTGGTACGGGACCCCGCTACCGGCGCCGCCGTCGGTGTCCTTACCCGCCACGACGTGGTAGCCTTCCTCTCCGAACAGGGGGGCGCTCATGGGATTTAGGACCCGGGTGATCCACGACGGGCAGCCGGTCGATGCCGCCACGGGGGCGGTCGCTCCCCCGATCTACCTGTCCACGACCTTCCGGCAGAGCGCGCCGAACGTCCACCAGGGGTTCGTCTACAGCCGAAGCGGGAACCCGACCCGGGCGCTCCTCGAGTCGGCGCTCGGTGCCCTCGAGGGCGGTGCCGGGGCGCTCGCCTTCTCCTCCGGCCTCGGGGCGCTCGCGACCCTGCTCGAGTGGTTCCCCTCCGGCACGCGCGTTGTCGCGGTCAACGACCTGTACGGGGGCACGTGGCGTCTCTTCGAGCACCACCGCCGCCAGTTCGGCCTCGACGTCGAGTACGCCGACCTCTCCGACCCGGCGGCACGGGAGGCGGCCCTCTCCAAGCCCGCCGACGTCGTCTACGTCGAGACCCCCACCAACCCGCTGATCCACCTGGTCGACCTGCGGGCGACCGTTCGGGCCGCGCGGAAGCTCGGCGCCCGGGTCGTCGTGGACAACACGTTCGCGACCCCGGTCCTTCAACGGCCGCTCGAGTTCGGCGCCGACGTGGTGCTCCACTCGACGACCAAGTTCCTCGGAGGGCACTCGGACGTGGTCGGGGGAGCGCTCGTGCCGCGTACCCCGAAGTCGCTGACCGAGCTCGCCTGGCTGCAGAACGCGGTCGGGGCGGTCCCCGGCCCCTTCGACTGCTACCTCGTGCTGCGCGGGATCCGGACCCTCGCCGTGCGCATGCGCGCGCACGGCGAGAGCGCCCGGGCCGTCGCCGAGGTGCTCGACGGGCATCCGAAGGTCCGCGCGGTCCACTATCCCGGCCTGGCCTCCCACCCGCAGCATGCGCTCGCCCGCCGGCAGATGGACGGGTACGGAGGGATCGTCAGCGTCGACCTTCGGGCCGGTCGCGCCGGAGCCCTCCGCTTCCTCCGCGCGCTGTCGATCTTCACGCTCGCGGAGAGCCTGGGCGCGGTGGAGTCGCTCGTCGACCACCCGGCCTCGATGACCCACGCGAGCGTGCCCCGCGCCCAGCGCGAGGCCCACGGGGTCACCGACGGGTTGCTGCGCCTCTCCTGCGGGATCGAGGACCCGGCCGATCTTTCGGACGATGTCCGAAAGGCGCTGCGGAGGGTATAGGATGCGACGGTTCACGGTCTACGACTCGATGGCCCGCGAGGTGCGCGGGTTCGCCCCGATCGTCCCGCCCCGGGTCGGTCTGTTCGTCTGCGGCCTCACCCCCTACGCCGAGGCCCACGTGGGGCACGGCCGCTCCTTCGTCGTCTTCGACATGGTCGCGCGCGCGTTGCGCCGGTGGGGCTACCGGGTCCTCTACGTGCAGACCGTCACGAACGTCGACGACAAGGTGATCGCCCGAGCCGCCGAGCAAGGGGTCGACCCGCTCGAGCTCTCCGACCGGAACGAGCGGGAGTTCCTCGCGAGTATGGAACAGCTCGGGGTCCGATCCGTGAACTACTACGCCTACGCGACCGACCACATCCCGGACATCCTGGCCCAGGTCCAGGCGCTGATCGAGCGCGGGTTCGGCTACGTCGCCTCCGACGGTTCCGTCTACTTCTCGGTCGCTAAGTTCCCCGCCTACGGGCGCCTGTCGGGCCAGCGGGTCGAGGCCCTCAAGCCCGGGGCCCGAGTCGAGACGGACGAGCGGAAGCGGGCCCCCGAGGACTTCGTGCTCTGGAAGGCGGCGAAGCCCGGGGAGCCGAGCTGGGAGAGCCCGTGGGGACCCGGACGGCCCGGCTGGCACATCGAGGACACCGCGATCACGACCCGGATCTTCGGCCCGCGCTACGACCTCCACGGCGCCGGCCTCGACCTCATCTTCCCCCACCACGAGGCGGAGATCGCCCAGGCGGAGTCGGCGACCGGGGAGTCCCCGCTCGTGAACTACTGGATGCACGCCGGGATGCTGAACCTCGGCGGCGAGAAGATGTCCAAATCGCTCGGGAACGTCTTCTCGCTCTCGAAGAGCATCGAGCGGCATGGCCCAGCCGTCCTCCGGTTCTACTACCTGAACGCCCACTACCGCAGCCCGGTCGACTTCGACCCAGAGAAGAGCCTGGATGAGGCGAAGGAGGCCTACGCGCGCCTGGCGCGACCGGCCGAACGGATCGCCGAGCTCCTCCGGCGCGACGGCGACGATCGCCCGGGGGTAGAGCTCCCCGAAGAGCGCGCGACCTCCGCCGAGGAGCTCGTCGAGCGGCTCGACACGACCCTCGCCGAGGACTTCAACTCCCGCGAGGCGATCGCGCTCCTGTTCGGGTGGAGCCGGACCCTCTCCGAGGAGCTGGCCGGCCTCGACCGCCTCTCGGGCGCCGCCCTCCATCAGTTGAACGCTCCGTACGACTGGGGGGCCGAGGTGCTCGGGTTGTTCGAGGTCCGCGGGGCCGAGAAGACCGGCGGCCTCGCGACGATCGTCCCCGTCGCCCTGCACGCCCGGGACCGCGCCCGTGCGCGGGGCGACTTCGCCGAAGCCGACCGGATCCGCGACGAGCTCCGTGCCGCCGGGGTCCTTCTCGAGGACGATGCGAAGGGGACCCGCTGGGAACCGGCCCGGGAGTGATCTTCGGTGCGGGGGTTCGGCTTCGCGGAGCACGGAGGACTCGACCGCCTAGGGTTCGTCGAGGTCCCCGAGCCGACGCCCGGCCCCGGGGAGGTCCGGGTCCGGGTCCACGCCGCCGCCTTCAACCACCTCGACCGCTTCACGCTGGAAGGGATCCCCGGGGTCGCCGTCGAGCGGCCCCATGTCCTCGGCTCGGACGGGGCCGGCACGGTGGATACCGTCGGGGCGCACGTCACCGGGCTCTCGCCGGGCCAGGCGGTCCTTCTCAATCCGGGGATCTGGGACGGGACGTGCGAGGCGTGTCGAGCGGGCCAGGAGTCCTCCTGCCGCAGCTTCCGCATCCTCGGAGAGCACACGCAGGGGAGCGCCACCGCGATGGTCGTGGTCCCCGCCCGCAACGTCCATCCCCGCCCCGAGCGGCTCTCGTGGGTCGAGGCGGCCGCCGTGCCGCTGGTCTTCCAGACCGCCTGGCGAGCCCTCCACACCGTCGGGGACCTCCATCCCGGGGACCAGCTCGCCCTGGTCGGCGCCGGGGGAGGGGTCACGACCGCGGCAGTCCAGGTCGGCAAGCTGCTGGGGGCGCGTGTCGTCGTCGCGTCCCGGGGCCGCGGCAAGGAGGCGGCGACCCGCGCCCTGGGAGCCGACGACTTCGTTCCGTTCGACGCCGAGCACCCGCTCGACAAGGTGCTGTGGCAGGCGAGCTCCAAGAAGGGGTTTGACGTGGTCCTGGACTCCGTCGGGGCCCCAACCCTCCCGCGCTCGGTCCGCGCGCTCGCCCGGGGGGGGCGCGCGGTCGTCATCGGGGCGACGGCGGGACCCGTGGTGGAGATCGACGTACGGACCCTGTTCTGGCGCCAGGCGTCGATCCGGGGGAGCACAATGGCCAACGCCGCGGAGTTCGCCGAGGTCCTCGGCCACCTGGCGGCCGGTCGGCTGCGGGCCGTGGTCGACTCCTCCCGTCCGTTGGACGACGCGGTCGAGGCGTTCCACCGGCTCGAGGCCCCCGAGCTCTTCGGCAAGGTGGTCCTGACGGTTCCGTAGGCCGATTCGACCCCCCCGGGGGCGTCGAATCCCGAGGAGAGCCGGGCTGTCGAATCGTGAGAATTAAATAGACGAACCCGACCTCTCTTCGGTCGTGGACCGTTTTTCGGGCCATCCTTCACCCCCCGAAGGATCGCAGCCTCCAGTACGCCGACTGACCTTGGGCGCCGTCGCCACCCTGGTGCTCGTCCTCGTCGTACTGGGCGGGATCGGGCTCTCGGGAGTCCCTCCGGCCGCTGGGCCGAGGGCGGCCACGGCTCCGGCCCCGGTCGTCGCGGCGGCCTTGCCGGATGCGACCCACGGCGACCTCGTGGTCACGAGCGGCGAAACGTACGTGATCCAGCCTCCGGAGCTGAGCCAGACCTACTACCAGGGCGGGAACATCACGGTCGACTCGGGGGGGACCCTGATCGTCCGGAACACGACCATCTCCTTCGTCCAGACCATCCCTGAGTACGGGACCCTCGACCAGCGGGTCGCGGGCCTCTACAGCTTTGACGTGGCCGGCACGGCCGACTTCTTCAACTCGACCGTCACCACCGACGTCGCGGTGCTCAACACCTACCCGAAGCTCCCCTTGACGGTCACCGGGACGATGTCCCTCTGGAACTCGAGCCTCGCGTTCCCGGGCACCATCACCGTCACCGGGGCCACCGCCGCCCTCACTCTCAACAACTCCAACATCACCGACAACCCCGCGGTCCTGGCCAACGAGAGGTCCCTTCCGACGCCGGTCGTTCAGGACGCGATGTATGCTCCGACGTTCGTAGAGTCCGCCGGCGCCCACGTCGGGCTGTTCGGCAGCGCCTACAACGATACCTACGCCGACCCGTACTTCCCCGCCGCGAACACGACGTTCGACCCGACCTTCTTCGGACCCAACACTCCGCTGGCCGCCGGGAACTACACCTTCACCGGCTACCCGGACGATGCGGCCGGCTCGGCGAACATCGTCGAGAACTGGCTCTACCCCTCGGGCTACGGGAGCGGCTCCGTGCGTGCCCTGTACACCTCGAACGCGACCGGCTCCGGCTCGGCGGCGGTCCAGCTCTACTTCCTCGGGAACACCTACTCCCTCGGAACGTTCAACTTCTTCCCGAGCCAGACCCCGGGCCTCGCGTCGGTAGCGGTCTCGCCGGGCGCCCTGGCGGCGATCAACGCCGCGGGCCGGCTCGCCGTCCTCGACAGCACCCCGTCGGTCATCCTCTCGGCGGTGACGCTGAACCCGTACGTGAACATCACCGCGCTCAACCTCACCCTCAACCCGTCGTCCGTCGTGTACGACCTCAACGTGACGGGCGCCGGGACCGTCCTCGGGACCGTCGACACGTCGCTCGACGTGAACTGGGTGCCGAACGACCTCCAGCAGACCCCGCTCGCCTGGCAGTCGAACAAACTGTTGGTGCAGGACGGGGCGGCCGCCTATCTCGGGAACCTCACGATCCCGAACTCGCTCAACCGGACCGCCAGCGCCTCCGCCGTCCAGCCGGACAACTCGAGCACCGTGACCTTCTACCGGTGGGGCGAGTTCGACCTTACCGGCCGCGCCGGAACCGTCCCCATCTACGGGGCGACGATCTCCGCGTTCTCCTCCCTTGCCAGCACCCAGTCCAACAACGCGACCGCCAACGCGGCCAACGACATCGCCTCCGTGGACCCGGCGATGTGGTCCTACCTCCAGTACTTCGACCAGGTCAACCACTACCCGGGATACGGCGAGACCGGCGCCCTGGGGACCACGGCGCTCCTCCTCGCCTCCACCCAGCTCTCCGGCCCGAGCCTGCCGGACGGGAACTATCTCGGCGGCTACCACATCATCGTCGTGCTCCCGATCGCGAAGAACAACACGAGCGCGTTCAACTGGTCCGTGAGCCCCTACCCGACGGGGGTCGCATTCGGCTCCGCCGGCTACGGGCTACCGGACTTCGCCCCGACCTCACCGTTCCCCCTCTACTATGCGGAAGCCTCCGTCCTGACGACCCCGGTCGTCTCGACCAGCGGCGTGCCCTCGCCCGGCGGCGGGGTCCGCATCGGGCAGACGATCACGTTCCAGACGACCCTCACGTCGATCGCGCTCGCGCCGATCACGACGGTCCATGCCCGCCTGCTCTGGAACAACACGACCACGGTCGCCTACTACAACGCGACCAGCGTCCCCCTCACGTCCCAGGGATCGATGTACACCTTCAACATCAGCTGGCGGGTCAACGACACGGTCACCGGCCTCGCCGGTGGACCGTTCAACCACACCTTCCGCATCGAGGTGGAGTGGAACCCAGGCAACGGCACGGGCATCCAGGGATTCCTCAACTCCTCCCAGTCCGTCACGGTGCGGCCGTCGGACGTGACCATCCTCGCCACGTCGGCCATCGCCAACCCGATCCAGGCCAAGACCCCGTACGTCGTCGACTTCTCGCTCGCCTACAACGGGACGACCGCGGCGTTCGTCTACCTTGAAGCCACGCCGACCGGTGGGGGCTCGCCGATCGTGCTGGGCAGCGAGGACTACTACGCGGGCAACACCACCCTCTTGTGGAACTCCTCCGCGCTCACCCCCGGGACCAGCTACTACCTCGCGCTGGTGGCCACCTACAACGGGGTCACCGCGACCTACAACTTCGCCGGGGAGTACAGCGTCCCCTCCTCCACGTCGCCGACCAGCTTCCTGTACGAGAAGATCCTCGGCCTCCCGCTCTGGATCTGGCTCGCGATCGCGGGCGCGATCGTGGTCGCCATCGTAGTGGCGCTCATGCTCCTGCGGCGGACGGCGGCCGGCAAGCTCGTCGAGTGCGGCGAGTGCGGTAACCTCATCCCCGAGGACGCGACCGTCTGTCCGAAGTGCGGCGCCGAGTTCGAGAGCGACCTCGTCCGCTGCAGCCGGTGCGCCTCGACGATCCCCGCCAACTCCGCGGTCTGCCCCGAGTGCGCCGCGCTCCTGCTCGGCACGTCGGCCGAGGCGGGAGAGGAAGCGGAGCGGCAGGGCTACCAGGACTTCACCGAGAAGTACCGCGCCGAGGCCAAGCGCGAGCTCGGCGAGAACTACAACGAGGGCTCGTTCTGGGACTGGTGGAAGCGCCAGCCGAGCTACGTCCCATACAACCAGTGGAAGCTCCAGCAGGGACAGGGCACGCCCCGCACGGGCATGACCGAGCCGCCCGCGGCGGGGGTCGAGACCGCCCCGCCGCCGGACGTGACGCCCCGGCCGCCGCCCCGCGGCGGTGCGGGCGCCACGGCTCGGCCCGCCGCTCCGCCCGCCGCCGCCCCGCGCCCCGCCGCGCCACCGCCCCGCTCCGCTGCGGCCCCCGCCGCGGCACCGGCGGCCGCCCCCGCGGGCGCCCCACCGCCCGGCTTCAAGAACTGCCCCGGCTGCGGCAAGGAGATCCCCGGCGACTACCTGATCTGCCCGTTCTGCTCGTCGGTCGTGCAGTAGGGGCCCGGCAGACGGGCGGGCCCGTCCGAACCACTTCCCCGCCCCGAGGGCTTATCCCGTCCCGGGCTAGCGGGTAGCCAGTTCCTATGCCGGGCGACCTCGAGCGGGGACGTCAGAAGGTCGAGTGGGCTCGGGCCCACATGCCGGTCCTGGAAGGGATCCG
>DATJWA010000026.1:0-88574 GCA_035501555.1 Thermoplasmata archaeon
GGCGCGCTCATCTTCCTCGGGTTCACCGCCATCTTCCCAACGGTCAGCTTCCCGGAATGGGGGACGCTGAGCGCCCTCTCGGTCAACCCCTCGGTGCTGACCAACCTGCTGACCAGCTACGAGCTGAACCTGCCCGTCTTCATCCCATGGTGGATGATGCTCTTCCCGGGGATCATGCTGTTCATGTTCGCCATCAGCGTGAACTTCATCTCGGACGGCCTGCGCGACGCGCTCGACCCGAGGCTGCGCCGGTAGGCCCCATCGTGTGGCTCGGCTCCTCGCTTCCCGTTTCAGGCGTGGGTGCCCAGGCTTAGGGGTGGTCGGTGGATCCGGCCGGGACCCGGGGTCGGGGCCACTGCAAGTCCGATGAAGATTTTATCTGACGAAACGGCACGGTCCTAGCGTGGACCTCGGGCCAGCGCCGGACTCGACCCTGTGTTGGGTCAGCTCTGACCATCACTCCCCGACGCGACAGCGGACCCCGAGGGTCTAGCCGTGGCGATCGACTCCGGCGACGTGGCCTGGGTCATCACGGCCACCGCGCTCGTGATGCTGATGACCCCCGCACTGGGGTTCTTCTACGGCGGCCTCGTGCGCCGAAAGAACCTGGTCGCGACGATCGTCCAATGCCTGGTGATCTTCTCGGTGATCAGTCTGGTGTGGGCGCTCTGGGGCTACACGATGGCCTTCGGGCCGGCTTGGAACGGGATCATCGGGGGCCTATCGAACATCGGCCTGTTGAACGTAGGGGCCGCTCCCAACCCGGCCTACTCGAGCACGATCCCGGCGCTCCTCTACTTCGCCTTCCAGCTGAAGTTCGCGGCGATCACCCCGGCCCTGATCATCGGAGCGTTCGCCGGCCGGGTCCGCCTGAAGGCCCTGCTCATCTTCATCATCCTCTGGACGACCTTCGTCTACGTCCCGATCGCGATGTGGATCTGGAACCCGGGCGGGTGGCTCCACATACTCGGGGTCATGGACTTCGCGGGAGGCCTGGTCGTCCACACGTCAGCCGGGGTCTCCGCGGTCGCAGCGGCCCTGGTCATCGGCCAGGGGCGGACCTTCGGCCGTGAGAGCCGACCCAACAACGTCCCCTACGTCATCCTCGGGACCGCGCTCCTCTGGTTCGGTTGGTTCGGCTTCAACGCCGGCAGCGCGCTGGCGGCCAACGCGGTCGCGGTGAACGCGCTCGTCGACACGAACCTCGCCGCGGCCGCCTCCGGGGTCAGCTGGATGCTGGTCGACTGGACCCGCAAGGGCCGCCCCTCCGCGGTAGGCATGGCGGTCGGCGCGGTGTGCGGCCTGGCGGCCGTGACCCCGGCCTCGGGTTTCGTCGGCCCGGGTCCGTCCATCATTATCGGGATCGTCGCGGGGGTGCTGTGCAACTACGTCGCGAACTGGCGGGCCCGCACACGGCTCGACGATTCGCTCGACGTCTTCGCCTGCCACGGGGCCGGAGGGATGTGGGGGACGCTGGCCACGGGGCTGTTTGCCTCGGTCGCCATCAACTCGGCGGGCCGAAACGGTCTCTTCTACGGCAACGCTCACCAGTTCCTCGTCCAGCTGGTCGGGATCGCCGTCGTGGCCGCCTTCGCGTTCGTCGGGACGTACGTTCTGCTCCGAGTGATCAACGTGTTCACCCCCCTGCGGGTGGGACCGACCGAAGAGGACTCGGGGCTGGACATCTCGGAATTCGGCGAGGAGGCCTACGATACGTCCGAGGGTCCCCCGCCGCCCTCGACCGCTTGAAGGGAATCGGGCCCGGTGGGGCCCTCCGAGCCCTCGGCGGCTTCGATAGGTTTTCAAAGGAGGGGGGGCCGTGAATGATAGGGGTGGTCCGTGACCGCCGCAGTGTATCAGGCGAACATCACGCCGCCGGGCCTCTACCGGCTGGCCCGTGCCCTGCGTCGCCTTTCGGTGATCACCCTGATCATCCTCATCCTGTTCACCGCCTCGGTCGTCTATTCCGCGGTCCTGACCGTCCGTTCCGGTTCGGGCGTGGGGCCCTTCTCCGAGACGTTCGCGAGCAACGGGACGATCGTCCTCAGCGGGAGCTTGACGCTGAACAACAACGGGTTCTACTCCGTCCAGGGGCTCACGCTCGCGGTCCGGGTCACCAACACGACCGGTTCCTTCGTGGGCGCGACCGAGTTCGGGCCGACGACCCTGGGAAGCTCCAGCTCGATCGTAGAACCGCTGACCCTGTACGTGCCGGTGAGCGGAGCGGGCCCCGGCCCCTCCTTGCTCACGGATGACCAGTCCCTCCCCGTCGCGGTCTGGGCCAACGCGACGTTCGGCTACTTGTTCCCCGTCTCCCTCGCGGTCTCGGCGGTTCGGTCCTGGGGCGCCCCGTTCGCGGACCTGAGCATCTCCCTCGGCACCCCGACCCCGAACGGAACCGGCGCGAACGTCCCGGTGACCCTCTCCTTCGAGAACCACTCCCCGGTGACCGACGCCGGGAACCTCAACTTCGTCGTTCTCTCTTCCGGTGGGGTCCGTTGCGGAGCCAGCGGTTTCACCCTGGAGGTCGGACCGGGCGCCCCGTTCACCCAGACGACGACGGTGGCGCTCGCGGGCGGGTGCTCCCCCGCGGGGGGGACCGTCCAGGCCTCCTACGTCACCCCGGCGTTCACCGTCACGCTGCCACCGGAGGCGATCCCGTGACGGAAACCGGCCGCACCCCGGGTGGCCTCGGGTACCGGCTCCCAAGCTGGGGCTGGAGGATCGCGGCCGGAGCGCTGCGTCTCATCCCCATGGTCCTCCTCGTCGTGGGCCTGCCGGCCGCGCTGCTCGCATTCCTGATCTCGCACGGGATCGCGGTCCCGCTCTCGATCCTCACGGTGACGGTCTTCGGGATCCTCATCTGCGCTCTTGCGACCGCGCGGTACATCGGCAAGCCGACCCGCGTGTACGGTCCGCTCGCGCTCGCCACCTCCGTCGTGACGCTCCTCTACCTCCGGGTCATCCTCGCGGCGTCGAGCTGGACGCTCACGCTGCCGAACTCCGACTTCAGCTTGACGCTGAACTACCTCGAGCTCATCGAGCTGCTGCTACTCGTCCCCACGCTCGCCCTGGCCGCGGCGGTCGTCACCACGGTCGAGGACTACCGCGCTCCCCGGGAGCGCCTGCCGTTCGACTTCCCCCCGTGACGGGGGAGGGCCTAGGCGCCCGCGAGCTGGACCTCGACGATGCGCACCGGACTGCGGGGCCGGTCGTTCTTGTCGCGGGGGACGGCGGCGATCTTCTCCACGACGTCCTGCCCGCCGCGCACGCGTCCGAAGATGGCGTGCTTGCCGTCCAACCACCCCGTCGCGGCGAGGGTGATGAAGAACTGGCTGCCGCCGGTATTCGGGCCCGCGTTCGCCATCGACACGACCCCCGGCCCGTCGTGACGTAGGGTGGGCCCGAACTCGTCGGGGATGGTGTACCCCGGTCCGCCCGTCCCGTCCCCCTTGGGGTCACCGGTCTGGACCATGAAGCCGGGGATCACGCGATGGAACGTGACCCCCGTGAAGAAGCCCTTCTTGGTGAGGTTGACGAAATTCTCGACGGTCTTCGGGGCGCGGTCGCGGTACAACTCGATCCGGATGTCCCCGAGGGTGGTCCGCAGGGTCGCACTGGGGTTCGCCATGGCCCGACGAGCGCGCGGGGGCCTATAATGCGGACCCCGACCTGTTCGGAGATTCGGCCTTTAAGGAGGAGGTCTCCTGTGCATCGAGGGGGCCCCCGGGCCCGCCCGAACGGGATCCGATGCATCGGACGATCGCCTACGTGGGCATCGCGGCGTTCCTGGGCTCGATCGCGCTCATCAGCTTCCCGATCTGGGCGTTCGGGTCCGAGCAGTTCGACCTCGAGCAGGAGCTCGGGATCCTCCTGCTCCCGGCAGGATTGTTGGTCCTGCTGGTCGCGGGGGTCTCGACCGACCCCCGGATCACGACGGTCGGGGGGACCTTCGGGAACCCGGAGTTCGACCCGAACCCCCGGGTGACCCTCGGCTCCGGCGTGAGCCCTCCGCGGGTCGCCTACCATCCCCGCGAGTCGGTCCAGTGCGAGCACTGCGGTTCGATGATCCCCCCCGACATGGACCGATGCCGACGGTGCACCCGCACCCGGCCGTGTCGCTCGTGCGGGCGGCCCCTCGGCCTGGTCCTCGACCGCCCGACGTGCCCTCGGTGCGGCAAGCCGGAGCCGTACTGCGATTGCCCGGTCCTGCCGCGGGCGACCTCCGCGCAGGACCGGCTGCGCCCCCGCGTGGGCCGGCGGTAACGGAGCCGGGAGATGGAAGAGCCGAGCAGTTTTCGAGGGACGCCGTCGGTCGGTCCGGGCCCGGTGAAGGTCCACTTCGACGGGGCCTCAAACTCGACCCGCGGCGGCGGGCTCGCGACGTTCGGCTACACCATCGAGGGGGCCGGCATCGACCTCGAGGACGCGGGGCTTGCCGTGCGGCCGTACTCTGAGCACGCGACCAACAACGTCGCCGAGTATTCCGGCGCGATCCACGCGCTCGAGCGGCTGCGCGGGCTCGGATACACGGGAGCGGTCGAGGTGTACGGCGACAGCCAGCTCGTCATCCGACAGATGCGCGGAGAGTACGAGGTGCGGGCCGAGCACCTGCGCAGCTACCACGAGTGGCTCCAGAAGCTGTCCGGCCACTTCGCCCAGGTCACCTGGAACTGGGTCCCCCGAGAGGAGAACACCCGGGCCGACGCGCTCTCGAAGCAGGCGATCCTGGAGCACCGGCCAACGGCCGAGCGCCTCCGGCGGACCGGGGGCCTGAGAGGGATGGGAGAGGGCGGTCCGCCGCCGCCTCCGGGCGCCTAACTAGCCCCAACGGACGGTGTAGACGAGGGTCCGACCCTCCATCGCCGCGCGGGCCCGGGCCGTGTCCACGATGGTCGCGAACGCAGCGGCCGCGTCGGGGGAGAGCTTGGGTCGCATGCCGTACCCTCGCGGGAGGCCCTGACCGAGGAACATCTTCGGGGGGATGGCGGGAGGTGGGGTCGGCCCGTCAAACGGGCGCGGGCGGGGAGCGCTCACGGTTCTCCGAGGAAGGCCATGCGGCTCGAGAGGTCGATCCGGCCGATGCACGGCAGGACCGCGAGAGGGAGGTGGACCGGGTCGTCCCACTCGGCCTCGAGGGGGGCACCGGCGAGAAGGGAGTGAAGGGATGGAACGTCTGACACGGTCCCTCGGGGGGTGTCTGACGCATGTCGTACATAAACCCCCACGTCCAGTCGCAGCGGGAGGACCGGTCCGGCCCTGGCTCGACCCGCTGGAACGGCCCGGAGGCCGACCCTTCTTATGGGATTCCCGGTTGCCCCGTCGGCGAGGTGCCCGGGTTGCCTCCCACCCCTTCCGACCCCGCCGCGTTCCTCCGAGCCGCCGAAGCCGAACTCCTGGACCTCTCGGTCGAGGCCAGTCAGGCGGACTGGGTGCACGCTACCTACATCACCGACGACACCCAGGCGCTAGCGGCCCGCGCGAACGCGCGGCTGATGGCCTCCACCCTCCGTTGGGCGAAGGAGTCCGCCCACCTCCCCGCGGAGGGGCTGTCGAGCGAGGAGCGACGCAAGGCTCGGCTCCTCCGCCTCACCCTCCCCCTCGTGGCCCCGTCGGACCCGGCGGCCGCGCTCGAGCTCGCCCGGACCGTGGCGGACATGCAGGGGCGCTACGCCAAGGGTCGCCACACCCCGGTCGGCGCGAGCTCGCCGGTCGACCTGCAGGCGCTCTCCCGCATCCTCTCCGAGGTCCGCGACCCGGTGCGCCTGGAAGACGCCTGGACCGGCTGGCACCGGGTCGGACGGGAGATCCGCGAGCCGTTCGTGCGGTACGTGGAGCTCGCGAACTCCGGGGCCCGGGAGCTCGGGTTCGCCGATACGGGCACGATGTGGCGCTCGAAGTACGACATGGACCCGGAGGAGTTCGCCCGCGAGGTCGAGCGCCTCTGGGAGGAGGTCCGGCCTCTCTACCAGTCCCTGCACACGTACGTGCGGGCGCGTCTCCGGGCCCATTACGGGCCCGACCGGGTCCCCGAGCGCGGCCCGATCCCGGCGCACCTGCTGGGGAACATGTGGGCCCAGTCCTGGGAGGGGATCTATCCACTGGTCGCGCCCCCCGGGGCCGACGCCGGCTACGACCTGACCGAGATCCTGGTCAAGCGCGGCACGACGCCGCAGGACCTCGTCCGGTACGCCGAGCGGTTCTTCGTCTCGCTCGGCCTCCCGGCGCTGCCCCCGACCTTCTGGGAGCGCTCGATGTTCCTTCGGCCGCAGGACCGCGAGGTGATCTGCCACGCGAGCGCCTGGGACATCGACCTCGGGAGCGACCTGCGCATCAAGATGTGCATCGAGATCACCGGGGACGACTTCGAGACCGTCCACCACGAACTCGGGCACAACTACTACCAGCGGGCCTACTCCGAGCAGCCGTTCCTCTTCCGGGAGAGCGCCCACGACGGCTTCCACGAGGCGGTCGGGGACACGATCTCGCTCTCGGTCACGCCGGAGTACCTCGTCCGCATCGGCCTGCTCGACCGCGCGCCCGAGCCCGAGCGGGACATCGGCCTCCTCCTCTACCGGGCCCTCGAGAAGGTCGCCTTCCTCCCGTTCGGTCTCCTCGTGGACCGGTGGCGTTGGGAGGTCTTCTCCGGTGCCATCTCCCCCGCCGAGTACAACCGGACCTGGTGGGAGGCCCGCCGACGGTACCAGGGGATTGCCCCGTCGGCGCCCCGGGGGGAGGAGGAGTTCGACGCCGGGGCGAAGTTCCACATCCCGGCGAACGTCCCGTACATGCGGTACTTCCTCGCCCACCTCCTTCAGTTTCAGTTCCATCGGGCGCTCGTCCGCGCGGAGGGCGCGAACGGGCCGCTCCACCGTGCGTCGATCTACGGGTCGAAGAAGGCGGGCGAGCGGTTCGGCGCGATGCTGGCGATGGGGGCCCGCAAGGAGTGGCCGGATGCCCTGGAGGTCGTCACCGGGGACCGGCGGATGGATGCCAAGGGCCTGCTCGAGTACTTCGCGCCCCTCCAGCGGTGGCTCGACGAGCAGAACCGCGGAGTGCCCTCGGGCTGGTAGCCCGTGCCCCCCCGCCCCGACCGAGAACTATTAGCGCCTCGGCGACGGTAATCCCTCGAGATGCTGCTCGGCCCCGGGGAGAGCGTCCTGCGCAGCGAGTACGCGGTCCTGGTCGACGGAACCGGTCCGGACATCGTCCGCAAGGCTGCGGGAGTCCTCTACCTCACCAACCACCGGTGCGTGTTCGAGACCGTCGTCTCGCGGGGCGTCGTGCGGGATCTGGTCCAGGGTCGCGAGCCGTCGATCATGCTGGACGCCCCGCTTCCGGCCCTCCGCAACCTGAGCGTGAAGCGGCCGCGCATCGGGAAGGCGCGGATCCTGATCGACACGGGCTACGCCCGGGCCAGCTTCGACGTGCTCGACCCGGACGAGTGGTACCAGGCCCTGACGAAGGCGCGCCAGGCGCTCCCCTCGCCGTACGCGGCCCCGGCGACCTCGACCCACACCACCCACGTCGTGGAGCGCCAGGTCGTCAAGGTGAGATGCCGCTTCTGCGGCAGCCTCGCGAGCGAGATCGACGGCCGGTGTCCCGCCTGCGGGGCTCCGCTGTAGGCGGGCTCAGAACGGGACCTCGCGGAAGAGCGCCTCGAACCCTTGGCGGGCCCATCCCCACGTCAGCGCGACGACCGTGAGTGCCACGGCCGCAGCGAAGCCGGCCCCCTCGAGGGCCGCGGTCCCCGTCGAGAGCAGGGCCACCGTGGCCGGTACGACCACCACGAAGACGAGGAGGATCCCGGAGCCGGTCGCCGCGAGCATCGGACCCGGCCGAAGGTACTGCGGCCGCGGCCGCTCCTGGAAGTCGCTGTAGCGCGCGGCGAACGCAAGCCCCCAGAGCGCGACGACGAACCCCGCGACCACCGACGTCAGCATCAGGCCCAGCACCACGCCGAGCCCGACGTGGAACAGCAGACCGACGAGTACGGCGATCACGACGCTGGCGACCCAGGCCGGGGCCACCGAGGCGACCAGCTTGGCGCGGAACAGGGAAGCGGCCGGGACGGGGGAGGCGAGCACGGCCGTGATCGCCTTGCGTTCCTGGCCGACCGACGTCGTGGCGAGGAGCAGGGCGAAGAACGACGTCGCCCACGCCGTGAAGACGACGATGCCGAAGGTCCCGAACCCCGCGCTCGAGGTGGCGTTCTCGATGAAGACGATCACGAGCAGGACGATCGGGAGGACCAGGAGGGGGAGCATCTCCCGGCGGCGTACGTAGCCGTGAAAGTCCTTCGTGACGATCGCGGCCTCGGCCGGGGAGAGCCCGAGGGCCCTGAGGAGCGGGTGGCCGGCGGCGTACCGGTGCGGCTCGAGGCGGAACTCCTCGGCGGTGACGGACCAGTAGCGGACCCGAAGAACGGTGGCCGCGCAGAGCAGGAGCCCGGCGAACGCCGCCGCGAGAAGCGCGAACGCGGCCGCAACCGCCACGTTCCCGCTGGACCAGGCGAGGACCGCGAACGTCCCCCAAAAGGGAGGGAGGTAGGCCGTGAACTGCCCGAACGTCGCCAGGCCCCGGAGCGAGGCGAAGAGGAAGACCGGGTTGAACACGAGCTGGAGGGCGATGATCATGATCACCAGCGCGAGCGCCCGGAGGACGAGCGCGACGCGTCCCCTCGCGCCCGAGGTCGAGCCGGCCCGCTGGCTGGTCGACCGGACCATCTCGACCAGGAAGGCGCCCTCCAGGAGCCCCACGGCCGAGAGGACCCCCGAGAGCGCGATCAGGGCGCCCGCGCCGACGTGGACGGCGATCGCCGCGAACGCCCCCAGCAGCAGGGCCAGCGGGAGGCAATAGGTGTAGGCGACCGCGAGGGACGAGGCAAGGACGTACTCCTCGGGCCGCAGGGGGAGCCAGTTGGCGGCGTCGCTGCCCGCGAAGCGCACCGTGGCGGTGAGCTCGAACATGACCCCGCCGACCAGGACGGTCGCCACGGCCAGGAGCGGGAGGAAGGGGACCGCGGCGACCACGACCGACCCGAGGAGCGCTCGGGGGAGGGTCAGGGCGTCCAGGGCGAGCGACGCCAGGAGGAAGACGCCGACCAGCAACCCCACGGCCGCCCAGGCGAAGATCCCCGGCTGGTTCAGGAAGCCCTTCGGGTTCGCCGACCGAGCCCCCGAGCGGACCTGGGAGGCCACCAGCACCCATCCGAGCCGACGCACACGGTGCAGGTCCATGGGCGTCCTACCGACGGAGCGCGCTCACGACGTCCGTGAGGTCACCGGTCCCCGTGAGGGCCAGGAAGACCTCCTCCAGGCCGCTGCCGGCGAGGCCGGACCGCTCGCGGAGCGCGGAAACGGTCCCGGCCGCGACGACCTGGCCCCGGCTCAGGATCACGATGCGGTCGCATATCACCTCCGCGATCTCGAGGACGTGGGTGCTGAACAGCACGCCCACGCCGTCGGAACTGGCGAGGTTGCGGAGCAGGTCCTTGACGACCCTCGCGGCCCGGGGGTCGAGCCCGTTCAGCGGCTCGTCCAGGATGAGGAGCCGCGGGTGGTGCAGCAGGGCGCTGATGAGCGCGACCTTCTGCTTCATGCCCTGCGAGTAGCCGCTGATGAGCGAATCCTCGTGCCCGAGCAGCTCGAGCCCGGCGAGGAACTGGTGGATCCGCTCGGTCCGGGTCGCCGCGTCGATCCCGTACAGGTCGGAGACGAAGTCGAGGTACTCCGCCCCGGTGAGGAACTCGTAGAGGGACGGGGACTCGGGCACGTACCCGATCTCGCGTTTCGCGGCGATCCCCTCGGAGGCGACGTCGTGCCCGAGCACTCGGACCGACCCGACCTCGGGCCGCAGGAGACCGAGGATCGCCCGCATGGTGGTGGACTTTCCGGCCCCGTTCGGGCCGAGGAGACCGACGATCTCCCCCGGGCCGACCGACAGGCTTACGTCGACGACCGCCCGGGTCGTCCCGTACGACTTCGAGAGGTGCTCCACCCCGAGCAGCGGCTCGGCCCTCCCGGTACCCGCTGCCCTGGGCGCGCTCGGAAGAGCCGACACACCGTGCCTCGACCCTACCGAGCCCTCGCAACTCTTTACGTGAGAGCCCCGCGGCGGGCGCTCAGTTGTTCGCCCAGCCGCCCATCGGCCCGGGCGCAAGGGGCCGGCCGCCCCGATGCCGCACGGACTCCCTCGCGAGGAACGTCACCGAGGAGCGCACCGCGTGGGGCCGGAGGGTATCGGCGACCGCGACGAGCAGCTCGTAGGCGGCGTCCTCGGAGTCGGCCGCGTCGTCGAGGTCCGCCTCCCCGCTCGTGAAGATCTGGACGGTATCGCGCCGGATGCCGAGGAGGACGCTGCCGCTCCCGTCCCGGCGGGCCCAGGAGAGGAGCCGGCCGTGGGGGCGGTCGACCACCCCCATCCACCGAAGCGTACCGAACCATCGTCCGGTGAGGCGCTCTAGGACGGCCCCCGGGTCGATGCCCCCGGGCAGCTCGATCCGCGCGACCGAGTGCAGCTCCGAGCCCGCGCCCGCGACCCGCTCCGGCTGTCGGACCGAGCGATACCCTTCGCTCGAGCGTTCGACCAGCCCCTCCCGCTCCAGGCGGCGCAGCGCCCGGGAAAGCGACTCGGGATGAGCCCCCAGGGAGCGTCGCAGGCCGCTGAACGGGATGCGCCCGTTCCGCTCCTCGAGGGCGAGCAGGACCCGGTCGTCCAGCCGCCCGACCGGTTCCGAGGCTTCCTCGGGTGGGGGCGGCGGGGCCATCGGGGACGCAGAGGTCCCGGGGCTTGTAAGCGGTCGGTCACTCCGCGGTAAGCTGCTGACGCGCCCCCGCGGGCCACTGGAGTGTGACCGGAGCCCCGGTGACCCGGTCAATAACCCCCTCGAGAGCCTGAGCGGCTCGGAACCGTGAGTTCCAGGAGAACCACCATGAACGAAGACCACGAAGGACGCGGCCCCGGGTCGTACCACGGTCCGTGGGTCTGGACGGCGTACCGCGCCTACAACGAGCTGTTGAGAGAGAAGCTGAAGAAGAAGTTCGACGCGCAGGAGGGTCCGTGGATGGACAACGTCGCCGACCTCCTCGTGCAGATCGTCAACGCACGTTGGGAAGGCGGCCGGAAGAAGGAGAAGGAACAGGAGGAGCTCTTCGAGAAGCTCGACAAGCTCCTCTCGGGCTAGGAAGCCGGACGATGCCGATTCCGATCTCCCCCGGTCCCTCCGTCCCTCCCGTAGGACCCGAGCCGTCCCTGCCCTGGCCGGGCGGCCGGTAGACCTTCCCGGAGCGGGCCGATGGCCCTGACCGAGCTCGAGGGGCGGATCACCGCCGCCGTCCGGTCGGTGGGCCCGTCCGTCGCCGCCGTGGAGACCTTGCGCGGCGGGGTCCACCGCGGGAACCCCTTCCTCGTCCCGGCGGAGGCGACCGCGGTCGTCGTGGACGACTCCGGCCTCCTCCTCACCAACCAGCACGTGGTCGAGGGGGCCCGGGAGATCCGCGTGCACTTCTCCGACGGTCGGGTCGCCGCCGGCGCGGTCGTGGGAGGAGACCCGGTGACGGACGTCGCGGTCGTCCGGGTCGAGGACCGAGGGCTCCGGGGGGCCCGCCTCGGAGACTCGGAGTCGCTGCAGGTCGGCCAGGTCGTGTTGGCCGTGGGGAACGCCCTCGGGCTCCCTGGCTCGCCGACCGTCTCCCTCGGCGTCGTCAGCGCCCTCGATCGCCCCCTGCCCGGCGCGGACTTCGTCTTTGAAGGGCTCATCCAGACCGACGCGGCCATCAACCCGGGGAACAGCGGCGGTCCCCTGGTCGACCTCGACGGGGCGGTCGTCGGGATCAACACAGCCGTGATGCCGTTCGCGCAAGGGGTCGGCTTCTCCCTCCCGATCCGGGCCGTGCAGCGGATCGCCGCGGAGCTCCGCACCCGCGGCCGCGTCGTGCGGCCGTGGATCGGAACGTACCTCGTGGACCTCCGACCGGACGTCGCCGGTCCGCGGGGCCTCGCCCCCAACTCGGGGGTCCTGGTCGCCGACGTCATCGCCCGATCGCCCGCGCACCAGGCCGGACTAAGGGCCGGGGACGTCCTGGACCGGGTCGGGCGCTTCGAGGTGCGTCGCGTCCGGGAGCTCTTGGAGAGCCTGGCCCGGTATCCGGTCGGAAGCGACGTCGAGGTCGGCTACCGCCGACGCGGGATGTCGCTCGCCAGTTCACTCCCCCTGCGGGAGCGACCGGAGTCTCTCGAAGCCCCTTCCCGACGCTGACCGTCGCGGGCCGGGCCCGGCGGCCGGGCCTTGCCCAGCGAGGGCCTTAAGGCGGGGCCGCCGATGACCGGGGCGGTGGTTCCGATGGTCGTGGACTTTGCCTTCAAGAAGACGCGCGCCTACCGCGTCGCCTACATCCGCTGGAAGGGGCCCTGGAGCGACCGACGGATCCGGAGCGAGTTCGCTCGACTCGCCCAGTATGCCCGGAAGTCCGGCGGCCGCACGGGGCACTGGTTCTTCCGCGAGCCGGGAACGCGCCAGTGGGAGGTCGCGCTCGAGGTGCGCGGCCCGAAGGTGCGGCCCGCCGCCCCGATCGGTCTCAAGACCTACCCCGCGACGCGCGTCGCCAGCGTGGTGTTCGACCCTGAGGCCGTCTCGCCCGAGGTCGTCTATCACGGGCTGATGGATTGGCTCCGATGGCGGCGCAAGGAAGGGAAGGTCCGTTCCGTCGGGTCCACGCGCGAGGTATACGACGGCAACCCCTACACCGACGCGAAGGCCTGGTCGAGGACCGACGTCCAGTTCCTCGTCCGGTAACGGGGCCGGCCCGCCCTGAACCGTCCGCCCTCGAGGGAGGTCGTTCCGCGGCGCGGAGGGCCCGGACGTCGACCCGCGGAGACCTGTGACCGACGCGTACGTGTTCCTGCTCGGGATGGCGCTCGGGTTCACGCTCGTGATCCCGCCCGGCCCGATGAATGCGCTGATCGCGGTCCGCTCCGTTCGCTCGTTCCGGGCCGGTGTCGCGACGGGTTTCGGCGCGATGATCGCCGACGTGATCCTGGGAACCCTGATCTACGTGCTCCACACCGTGGTCGACCTCACCTCCGTGGTCCGGTGGGTGGAGCTTGGCGGTGCGGTGATCATGGCCTTCTTCGCCTACCGGGTGCTCGCCCAGGAGGGGCGAGCCGTACCTCCTCCCCTGACGGCCGACGTGCGGGTCTTTTCCGAGGCCCTCACGGTCGGAGTGACGAACCCCTTCCAAGTGATCTGGTGGTTGACCGTCGGGCTCGCCTTCGCCTACCTCGGTGGGGCGTTGTTGCTGCTGGGCCTCTTCCTCGCGATCGCGGTGTGGATCGTAGCCTTCCCCCTCGCCCTCCACGAGAGCGCGCGCCGGTTCGAGCGGGTCCCTCGTGGGGTGACCATCGGCTCCGGGGTCCTGCTCGCCGGTTTCGCGGTCTACGTCGCCTTGCTCGCGGCAGGGTTCGCGTTCTAGGAACGGGAGACCGGCGCTCAGGGGAGCATCGGCCGTCCGCCGCGCGCGTCCAGGACGGACTGGAACAGCGCGAGGTGGCCGCGGGCGACCGACTCCCAGGAGAAGCGGCGGAGCATCGCCTCCCGGCCCACCTCGCCAAGGCGGGCCCTTTCCGCCCCGTCGTCCCGGAGCCGGACGGCCTCCTCGCGGATGAACTGGACGAGGGAGGCCTCCTCGGCGGCCCCCGTAGGGACCGGCGGGCGATGCACGAGCGCCCCTTCGCTCCCCCCGACGACCGTGATGGCGCTGGAGGCGATCACGGGCCGGCCGGCGGCCAGCCCCTGGAG
The DNA here is from genome assembly GCA_035501555.1 of Thermoplasmata archaeon. Classification (GTDB taxonomy): domain Archaea; phylum Thermoplasmatota; class Thermoplasmata; order Lutacidiplasmatales; family UBA184; genus Lutacidiplasma. The sequence goes on from DATJWA010000026.1 coordinate 13,799, forward strand.
GACAGCCAGCCCGACGGTCTCGCCGGACGACGGGTGGACGACCATCCCGCACCGGTGCAGCTCGTCGACCAGCTGGCTGCGGGGGACCTCGCCGAGCAGCTCGACCCGGCCGCTCGCCCGCACCTTCTCCGCGTAGGCGGGGACGCCTCCTCGAGCCGGGGTGGTCGGGCCGACGATGCGGAGCTCCATCCCGGTCCCCTCGAGCGCCCGAGCCGCCAGGTGCCAGCGCTTACGTGGCTGAACGACCCCGATCCCAAGCACGATGTGAGGGTCCCCACCGTGCCCATTCGGCGAGAAGGTCGTCGTATCGACCCCGGTGTCGACCAGCCGGAGCTCCCCCCGAGGTCGACCCCGGTGCAGGATCCCGAGCCGCTGGACCTCGGTCTCCGCGACGACGCCGGCAGCCCACCGCGCCCCGAAGACCTCCGGGTAGAACATCAACCGGTTGTGGAAGCGGTTGTACCGCCTCGACCGGTCCCCGCGAGGGTACGTCCAGTTCGCCACGTGGGCGTCGAGCACGTACGGGATCCCGTGGAGCCCGAGGAAGAACCCTTGCCGCTCGAGGTGGATGTGGAGGATGTCGCCGTGGTGGCCGCGCACCATCCGCGGGGCCTGCCGGGCCGGTCTCCATTCGTGACGGAGGTTCGCTTCCTCGACCGGGTTGACCACCTCGACCTCGTGGCCGAGGGCACGGAAGGCGGTCGTCAGGTCCCAGATCGTCTGCTCGATGGCGCCGTACCCATCGGGCGGGATGGGGCGGACCCCCATCCCGAGCTCGACGATCTTCATGCCGAGAGCGGGCGAGGGCTCACGACCGCGGGGTCCGAAGCCGGTCGGTGTACTGCTTCCGGACCTTGGCGACCTTCGGAGCGATGACGAACTGGCAGTACGCCTGAGCCGGATTTCGTGCGAAGTAGTCGCGATGGTACTCCTCGGCGGGGTAGAACGTCGACAGCGGCGCCACCTCGGTCACGATCTTCCCCCGCCACAGCTTCTGCTCGTCGAGCGACCGGATCACCTCCTCGGCGGCCGCGCGCTGCCCGTCGTCGTGGTACAGGATGATCGAGCGGTACTGGGTGCCCACGTCCGCCCCCTGCCGGTTCTTCGTGGTCGGGTCGTGGGTCGTCATGAAGATCGTCAAGAGGTCCCGGTAGGGGAGGACCTTCGGGTCGAACCGGATCTGCACGACCTCGGCATGGCCGGTGCGGCCCCCGCACACCTGCTCGTAGGTCGGGTTCGGGACGGTGCCCCCGGCGTACCCCGGGAGGACCCCGAACACCCCTCGCAGTTCGGAGAAGACCGCCTCGGTGCACCAGAAGCACCCGCCTCCCACGGTCGCCAGGGAGGCCGTCGGCGCGCTCGGACCGGCCGGGTCGCTCATTGGGTGGTGGAATCGCGGGACGGGGGATGAGGATGACGGGCCGAGATGAGCCGACCTTTTCCCCCGCAGGCCGGACGTTTATGAAGTTCCGCGACTCACTACCGCTGACCATGGCCGAGACCCCGGTGGCGCCCCGGCTCGAGGACACGAAGGGCGCCGGTCGCCTCGCCCTGGGGGGCGCGCTCGGCATCGTGGCCGCCGCCGTGACCCTGCTGCTCCCCTCGATTTTCCTGTATGTGGCGCTGTATGCCCCGGGCGGCTTCTTCGCGCTCGGTCCGACCCTGCTCCAGACGCTTTCCCTGCTCGTCCTGGTCGGAGCGGTCCTGTTTCTCCTCTCGTTCTTCGTCTACCGTCTCGCGTTCGCGACCCTCCGAAAGGCCGACCCCCGGTTCTCGGTCGCGTCGGTCCTCTGCCTCATCGGGAGCCTGGGGTTCCTGCTGGTGGTCGTGGCGGCGGCCGTCCTGCTCGGCTCGAGCGGCTCGCTCGTCACCTGCATCCACGGCCAGCCCTCTCACGCGCTGAGCTGCCTCAAGTCCGGGCAGCCGCTCGGCGCCTACACCGCGGTCGTCGGGTTCTGGCTCGGCTGGCTCGGAGGGGTGGGGATCGTGGTCGGCCTCAGCTCGGCCGGGCACCGGTTCGCCCGCGGGGCCCTCTACGGGGCGGGGGCGGTCTACGGCCTCCTCCTCCTCGTCCTGATCGGTCCGTTCCTCGCGCTCGTCTACGCGGTGCCGTACCAACAGTACCTGCTGCTGGTCGTGCCGTTCCTCGCGCTCGTCGCCCCGATCCTGACCTACGCCGGGAGCCGGGTGCCTCCTCCGACGGTCCGACGCGCCTGAGGCCGCCGTGAAGGTCGGTCTCTCGGGGACTCACCACGCGCGAAGGCTCATCCGCCGAGCGGGCATGGGCCACCGGTGCCCGAGCCGGTCGAGCTGTACTTCCTTCCGCCGAGCCACTACTGTGTGTCGGTGGACCGGATGCTGGCGTTCAAGGGCATCCCCGCGAAGAAGGTATACGCCCCATACCACGACCGCCAGGAGCTCCTCCAGCGGACGGGGCAGGACTACGTCCCCACCCTGATATGGGACGGCAAGCCGGTCACTTGGAGCGAGATCCCGGCGTTCCTTGACCGGGTCCGCCCGGACCCTCCGCTTCTTCCCCCGGGGCAAGAGGGTCTTGCCCTCGCCATCGAGAACTGGGGGCACCAGGTCCTCGAAGAGCGGGTCTGGCGGGCGGTCGTTACCCAGATCCCCCCGCACCTCCGGTCCGACCCCGAACGGTGGGTCTTCGAGGAAATGCAGACCCGGGCGCGCGGCCCGTGGCACGTCCTCAAGTCCCGACGGCCGGAGTTCGTGCGGGACCTCCAGGAGTACTTCGGGCTGGTCAACCGGATGGTGGCGGGGCGGGAGTGGATCCTCGGGGCGCCCTCGCTCGCCGACTTCGGCGTCTACGGCGGCCTATCCCCCTGGCTCCTGGTCGGGGAGAAGCTCCCGAAGGAGCACGTCGCGCTCCGCCGATGGGTCGGACGGGTCCAGCGGCTCTGAGCGAGCCCTCCCTATTCCAGGAGGACCACCTGGGCCGCGGAGGCGCGGACGCCGCTGGTCCGGTGCGAGCCGTCGCAGAACGGCTTGTTCTTCGAATGGCCGCACCGACAGAGGTCGGCCACGACCTTGCCGTCGACGAAGACGAGGTTCGACGCGTTCTCCCTGCATTGCACGTAGACTCGCGGCATAGCTCCCGGGCTCGAAGCGCGTCGAGCGCAAAACGAGAGCGGAGTGCCCGAGCGGAGTGGTCTCGCGGCCCGTTAATACCGCCCGGCGCCTGATAGGCCGGGTCGAGCCCATGAAGATCGGGATCCTCGGGTCGGGAGACGTAGCCAGAGCGTTGGGAGCGGGGTTCGTCGCGACCGGACACACGGTCCGGCTGGGGTCGCGGACCCCCGAAAGCGCTCACCTCGTCGAGTGGAAGAAGCAGGTCGGGCCGTCCGGCTCCTCCGGCACGTTCGCCTCCGCGGCCGAGTTCGGCGAGCTGCTGGTTCTCTGCACGCACGGGGTCGACACCCCCGCCGCGATCCAACTCGCGGGGCCCCGTCACTTCGACGGGAAGGTCGTGATCGACGTGACGAACCCGCTCCAAGCGGGTCCTGGTGGCGCCCCGGCCCTTACGGTGGGCTTCAACGACTCGGCGGGCGAGCAGGTCCAACGGCTTCTCCCCGCCGCGAAGGTCGTCAAGGCGTTCAATACCGTCGGCTCGCTTCACATGTTCCGACCTCAGTTCCCCGGGGGTCCGCCCTCGATGTTCTTCTGCGGGAACGACGCGGACGCCAAGCGTCAGGTCGCGGGGATCCTGACGTCGTTCGGCTGGTCCCCGATCGATATCGGGTCAATCGAGGGGGCCCGCCTCCTCGAGCCGATGTGCATCCTCTGGGTCACGTGCGGCCTGCGGCTGGGGAACTGGAACATCGCGTTCACCCTCCTCCAGAAATAGGTGCAGGCTCGCCCCACCGCCGGTGAGGGATGGCGTTCAATGACCCGGGACGGACGCTTGGGTGGCTTGTAGGGTCCCATCGCTTCGTGAGGTCCCGTGGTCGCCGGTAAGGTCCTTGAGTGGCTCCTGGAAGAGGAGCAGCCCGCGGTCCGCTACCGCACCCTCACTCAGCTCCTGGGTCGGCCGGAGAGCGACGCCGACGTGCGGGCGGCCCGCGCCCGGATCCCCGAAACCGGCTGGGCTGCGGAGATCCTCGCGGAACGCTCCCCCGAGGGGTGGTGGGTGGGTCCGGAGAGCTTCTACCGGCCGAAGTACCTGTCCACCAACTGGCGGATGCTCGTCCTCTCCGACCTGGGACTCACCCGCGCGGTGCCGGCGGTCCGCGCCTCGAGCGAGCTCTGGATGAAGAAATTCGCGATGAAGGGCGGCGGGGTCGGGGGCAGCTCGGCCGGCACCGGCCACCACTGCGTGGTCGGCAACATGACCCGAGCGCTGATCCGACTGGGATACACGGACGACCCTCGGGTCCGTCGCTCGCTGGAGTGGCTCGTTCGGACCGCCGACCCGAAGGGTGGCTGGTCGTGTTTCAGCACGAACGGCCACGGGAGGAACCTCGACTCCTGGGAGGGACTCAGCGCCTTCGCGGCCTACCCTCGCTCGATGTGGACCGCCTCGATGACGCGGACCGTCGAGGCCGCGTCCGAGTTCTTCCTGGAGCGGCGCCTCCACCAACAGGGAGCCCGGTACGCGCCCTGGTACCGATTCCACTACCCGATCCATTACTACTACGACCTCCTCGTCGGCCTCGACCTGCTCACGTCCCTCGGTCATGTGGACGACCCACGCCTCAAGTTCGCCCTCGACCACCTTCGGAAGAAGCGCCGCTCGGACGGGAGGTGGAATCTCGACGCCGTGCACCCGGACGTGGAGGGCCCGATAGCCCGCTGGTTCGAGCAGCACCCCCGGCAGCGACCGACCCCGTTTGTCGTCGAACCGGCGGGTAAGCCCAGCAAGATGATCACGCTCACCGCCCTTACGGTGCTCGAGCGGGTGGGCGGTTAACCTCGGGGTGACCCGCAAGGAGGTCGGGACTCCGCCGGGCAGGTGCGGTGGGGTCGGCGGGCGAGCCCTTTCGCGGACGGTTCACGTCGTCTCAGCGAACTACGGTTGGTGCCGCAGAGCGTTGGTCATGCCTCAACACTTCCGCGTCCGGACCAAGGGGAGAGCGGGAGTGGCTCGGGCCGTCGGCACCGAAACTCAGGGGGACCGGGCAGCGCCCTTATGCCCCAACAGCGGTAGGGGCGCCCGGCATGGCGGCCCCGGCCGGCGCCCCGTCAATCCGCGTGGTAGCGGGCGAGGTCGAGACACGGGCGGCCACGACCCGCCTCGTGATCCCCACCGGGGCCCAACCGTCGTGGCCGCCCTTCCTGCGAGCGGGGGAGACGCTCGCGGACCGGGTCCGGCAATTCCCGCCCCACGCGCACGAGCGGCAGGAGGTGCTGACGTACGTCAGCGAGGGGTTCGCGGTGTATCAGCTCGAGAACCGACCGGCCGAGCACTTGCGGGGTGGTTCCGCCCGGCTCCTGACCGCGGGCTCGCACTGCAGCCACCGCATCAGCCCCTCGCGGGGGGGCCCGATCCGCTGGTTCAGCCTCGTGCTGGCCGCTCCCGGCGCGGGAGCGGGCGGCCCCAAGCTGCAAGCCAGTGAGCTACCGCCGACCCCGCTCTACGAGGAGAACGCCCTCGTCCGCCACTTGGTCGGGCCGGCAGCCCCGATGGTGTCGGGCGCGGGCTTGGAGTGCCGGGAGATCACGTTCGTCGAGCCGAGCACCTCCTTCGCCCGCGTCGGCCACGACCGGAGGGCGCTCGTCTATGTACTTGCCGGCACGGGAACGGTGGGGAGCCAGCCCATCGAGGGCGGCGAGGCGGCGCTGGTCGAGGGAACGGCCGGGGTGGCGGTCAGTGGTACCGAAGGCCTGCGCCTCATCTTCGCGACGGCGCCCCGGTGAGCCGGTTCGCCGCTCGGAGGAGTGACCCGTTGTGGAAGGTGAACAGCGTGCCGACGAATACCAAGGCGAACCCCGCGGTTCCGAACAGGTTGAGTGCGAGGAGACCGGGTCCCCCCGAGGGGGGGACATTCCCGGTCAGGTCGGCCCAGAAGTCGATGGCGACGATGACCCCGAAGACCACGAGACCCACGACCAGGATCGCGCGGCTGATGCGATAGTCCCGCCTCCACCTGGATAGAACCGCTTGGTCCGACCCGGCTTCCATCGCACCCGGCATGGGTCCCCGAATTGACAGGACGCCGCGAAGCAATAAGGCCCGGTCAAGCGAACTTGACGGGCAGGAGCTGAACCACGAGGAAGGCGGCAGCGAGCGTTTCAGGAGGGCCCAAGGGACACGGAGGGATCCGGACCCGATCGTCTAGCCCCTACGACGCGCAGCGACCACCACTCCCACTGCAAGTGCCCCTGCGAGGGAGAATCCTAGAACGAGCCCGTAAGGGAATCCCGGCGAGGCGAGGGGTACCAACGACTCGCCGCCAGGGAGGCTGCAGCCGGGGCAGTTCCTTTCGTACGTGTAGGGTCCCGCCAGACGGTTCGTGGAAAGGTTCCCGAACCAGTATGTCTCGTAGGGACAGTCGAACCCGGCGCCCCGCGTACCGTTCGTGCACGGGGCACTGTAGAAGACGCCGAACGCTACTTCCGGGACCTGGGTACCGTTGAACAGGGTCTCGACGGAGAGATTCCCCGAAGCCCAGTACGTCGAGTTGTTGCTGCCCCCGGTGTATGCGAGGTAGAGGTTTCCCCATTCATTGATGGCCTCGATGAACGACGGCAAAACACACGTCATGTTCCAGAGGATGGAGACATTCTGAACGTAGTCCGGGAGGTTCGCGGAAGTTCCAGGGTTGGGGCCAAGGAGCCCGCAGTAGCTCAGATTGGTAGGCACGGTGGAGCCGAAAGTCGAAACGACCTGGGGCCCTGTTTCGACCGCCGAGTTGCCGAAAGAAAGTGAGGCGGGGGATGGAGTACGCTGACTCGCGACAATCGGGCTCAATGACACCAGTAGCACGGTTCCCAGTACCGCGAATCTGATGATGCGGCGCGTCCCCAACTGCCGTCGCGACCGTTGGGCCCGAGCGGGGCCGCTCCCACTCGTGCAAACCGGGTCGGCGTTGTCGGGCGGCGGCATCTGGGGAAACAAGAGCGGCACTCCGCAAGTAGCTTGAGTGAAGCCTGTTCAACCCGCGCGTTAGCCCCGCGCTCTCCTGGCGGTCCGGCGTCGACTCATCGCCGGTCCCCTGCCAATCTCGCGCTGGAGCGAAGAGCGGGTGTTCCCTACTCTCGGTTCGCTTATCGGCCGGATTGGCTTCCTGCTTAGTCGGGCCGTATGCCGACCAGCTTAGCTCAGGGCGGACACCACTCATCCGAATCACCGGGAGGAGGCTTGGGTGTCTCGCTTTTCTTTGGGTTGCTGCTTATTTTCTCCGTCCTGACGGTTCCCGGTCTTCCCTCTCCACCAATATTTAGCCAGAGCGAGTCGCACCTTTCCGTTTCAGCAGGTGCGGGCACTCCGGGCGCCGCCGCTACCACCTCAGGGTCGGCGGGAGGGGTGCCGCTGTGGACTCCGGCCGACCTGCCACTCAAGAACGGGAGTTCGGAATGGATCGGTACCGGTGCGCAAATGGTCTTCGACCCGGCAGGAAACTATGTGCTTGCAATCTTTGTCGGGGATGGTTCGGGCCGGCAGACGTGGACCTACGCGGGAGGGAACTGGACCAATCTCACTGCGACGGCCGGCACCGCGCCCTCAGCTGGCGCGGCCGCGCCGTTAGTCTACGATGCGGCCGATGGTTACGTGCTGTGGGTAGGTGCGTCGTATGATCCGTTGCACTATCCTACTAACGCTACGCTACAGACTTGGAGCTTCTCAGATGGGCGGTGGACGAACCTGACCTCCCCAACCCCGGCCCGTGGCACCGTCCCTTCGGCGCGTTACGGGGCGCTGCTCGCATACGACGTAGCGGACGCCTACACCGTACTCCACGGCGGCTACAGCGGCTGCAACCAATACCGGTCATGCTACGAGGACAACGATACCTGGAGCTACGTGGGCGGGGTGTGGCGTAACGTCACATCAAGCGACCCCCAACTTCGGCCAGAGGGGGGGTCCGCGATGGCTTATGACCCTCAGGCGGGTCAGATCATCCTGTTCGGTGCTGGCCCGTATTTTGGGCAGTGCGAGCTGGACGACCAGGTGGGCTGTAGTGCGTCCGCTCCGGTCAACGAGACGTGGGGATACCTTGCGGGGAACTGGACGAACCTGACCAGTCGCTCTCCGGTGTCCCCCCCGCCGCTGGGAGCACAGCTCACCGTATTCGTCGCCTCGATGACGTTTGATGTCACAAAGAACTGGCTCTTCCTCGAAGGAGGGACACAGTTTGGGAACGGGTACGGAGGAGCCTGGGAGTACCAGAACGCAAGCTGGACTCCTGTCTATCCTTACTTCCCTCTATGGCCCGGTATTGGGGTTGGGATCCTCATGACGTACGACGCGCGGGATGGGTACCTCCTCATCCTCTCCTACGGGCCCGCGTCGGGCGACGACGCAGGGCAAACCCTCGCCCTCTGGACGTTCACTGTAGGACCTCCGCCGGCTCCGCCTTCCGTAGCAAGTTTCTCTGCGAGTCCGAACCCGGATCCACTCGGAGCTACGGTAACTCTCACTGTCCGAGCGGGCGGAGGGATTGGCCCGTTGTCCTACAGCTACTCGGGTCTTCCGCCTGGTTGCGAGTCTGCAAACCAGGCGACTGTTGCCTGCATCCCGACCGCGACGGGCACCTATCTGGTGAAGGTCTACGCAACCGACGCCGCCAACCGAAGCTCGGGAGTATCCTCGCTAGAGTTGACGGTCGGGACGGGAGGTTCACCCTCCGCGGACTGGGTGTATGTCGCCGCGGCTTTCGTGTCGGTAGGGCTGATCGCGTTCGCGGCCGTTGTTGTCGTGAGATATCGTCGCTCTCCCTCGACCAGGGGTACGTCCGGCCAGAGTCCCAAGGTTCCACCCTAGCCCAAGACGCGGCATCTCCTCGTGTGCACAGACCCGAACTTGACGTTGCTCCGGGAATTCCCCGTCGTGGTCCCCGCTCGCGGCCAGTTCGCACTGATTGCGGTCGTGTCATCGTCCGCGCGCCTACCCACCCAGCCGGCAGTCGCGCTTCGGCGTTCATTTTCCCATTGATTAGGGGCCGTGTCGTGGGAGGCACCGCAGTCGTCTATGTCCGACAGAGAGCTTCGGCAGGCAGGAAGGATAGTGCTGGCCGCCGGTGTCTTTTGGTTGGTCGTCGCTGAGGTGGGCTACAACCTCACCGCCGTCTCAACTACGGCTCGGCACGGCTTCCTTGTGGACTCAGCCGGAGGGCTTCTCCTGGTGACCCTTGGGGCAATTGCCTGGGGATTGGGGCGGGGCAGGTCAACGGTAGCGGTAGCCCCGGTTAGTCCTGGTCTTCGAAGGATCGGTTTCCTGCTGTTCGTCGCGGGAGTTCTCGCAGTGATCGTGGGTGTGACTGCATTTTCACTCACGCAGACCGCTACCTATCCCCAAGTTGTGATTGGAACCCTTGCCACCCCGGGATTCTATGCGGCGTTGGCCGGAGCCGTGCTGGTGGCGCTGAGTCATCGAGCATCACCGTACCGGACCCGACCCGGTCCCGCTGACCGCTAGCGCGCCAAACCGGGTGGGGTATCGACTGGGCGCCGTTCGCCCGCTTCTGTCCGTCCCCCGGATCGAAGGCTAACCCCACAGCAGGGTTTCTGCAGGGCCGAGGCTCGCATGGGCCAACTTGTCGGAGTCCTGGCTCATCGCGAATTCCCTGCTCTCGCCCCCACCTCGCGCGCTGGCATCCGCGTCGCGCGGAGGACATCCCGCGGCTCGCGGCGGTATCGACTAGGCAGGGACAACGGGCCCAGAAGGGGTATCGGTACCGAGGATCGGTGCACAGGGCTAAGTGTCCGTGTCCGGTTGTCCCGCCGGCGATGGAACGTGTCACGTTCGGCCGATACGGCTGAGACCCTCATTCTGATCGGACTCATCTTCCAGGGAATCACGCTCCTGGTCCTCGTGGGGGTCGGGTTGTACCTCCTGATCATTCCCGTCCTCGGTGAGATCGTTCTCTTCCTGGCCTTCCTCGCGCTGATTTGGTTCATCCTCGTCTATGTGTACTCGTACCAGCGCACCGTACACTGCTACTACGAAGATGCTCGCACGCCGACGTTGGTGTTTGGTATTCTCTCTTTGATCACGGGCGGTATCATTTCGGGGATCCTCTACATCGTCGCCTACCTGAAGCTCGGGGACGCCGCGGACCAGGAGGAAGAGGAATCTCGGCGGGTGCTCTCCTATCGTGCGGCCGCCTCCGATGTGGATGCATCTCGGCCCCGCCCGACCTACTCCCTGGCCAACCCAGCGCCATTCATCCCCGCCGCCACGCCTGCTTCCTCTTCCCCGGTCGCTTCCGGTGCGAACTTCTGTTCGAGCTGCGGCAGGCCAACTATTCCGCAGGCTCGCTATTGCCGGAACTGTGGGGCTACACTCCAGTAACCAGGAGCGCTACGGCGTGGGCCGTCACTAATCCCGGGGTATCCTTCGAAGTGACGACCGCCTTACCGAGGGCGGATCCAGCGGATGGCTCCCCGAGGCCAGGTCTTTACGGTCGCGCAGGGTTCTAGGCTTACGATGGGGTCTCCATGGCTCCGGGGCAGTAGAACTCTCCGTTCCCGCCTCGCACCGTGCGCCCTGGAAAGGGACCGAGTCTCCCTTGACGGGGCAGAGGTGCCGCGCCTGATTTGCTGCCGCGTCCGCACCCCACGGCAAGCCGGGTCCGCTCTGTATGTCAGGCGAGCGTAGAGACGACCGGGTCAAATTGTGGGTCGCGATCGCCTTCTCATTCCTCGTCGTCACGAGTGTGGTCTTCGCCTACGAATCCCTCCGAACCCCTAGTCCGAGCCTGAGCCCGAGTGGCCTCGACTTTTCGACGGTCGATCAGCTCACGTCTCAGGCACTCAACAACTCCAGCGGTCGTCCCTGGATCCTCGCCTCCGCGCTCGGGGTGGTATCGTCTCAGCCTGCGTGGCTCGACCCGCTCGGTGAGCAGGCCTGCCTGAGCTACGAGGGGGTGTCCGTATGGAACGCCTCGCGTATCCCGTTGGTCAGCGGCCAGTTTTCCACCGGCGTTGCTCCCTTCTGGTCCCTCATCTACGAGAACGCGTCCGGTTCTCTCGTTGACGCCGTATCGCTCGATGAGTCCATCCACTACGTGGGCCCCATTCCCGCCTCGAGTGCCTGTGGCGCGGCAATGGCGACATTCCTCGGAGGAATCACCGCGAGCCCTGTCCAGACATCCGAGGAAGCATCTGCGCAAACGTGGGGTATCATCGGGTCGAGCTACGTGACGGCTCACCCTGGGGCCATCGAGTTCTACGAGATCGGGGCGGGCCAGCTGTTCGACTGGGGGTCGGCGCCCACGCGATGGATCGATGGATACGAGGTCTGCGGTCTGGCCGGCTATGCGGGAACGATGCCGGAGACGTCCCTTGCCGTCAAGTTCCTAACACCAACAACCTGGGAGGTCATCAACGAAACTGGAGGTTGCGGCACGGTCGAGGGCTACGATGTGCAGTTCGGGGCCCCCTCCCCACCGGAGGCGCTGGGTCCCAGCGTCGTCATCACCCTTCCGATGACGGTGAACTTCACTGGCCCCGGAAACACCGCGAACGCGTTCGGGCTCATCTCATGGTTCCTGGGGGTATCGCTTTCGAACGTAACGACCGGTCTGCCGGTCGCCCCCGGCAAGCTGGTCTGCAGCAACTACTCGTTTTCTCCGTCGACATGTCATGCTAGCGGGGGTTGGTTCGCCGGACTCCTTTCCCCAACATCCTACTGGCTCGATGTGTTCGGTAGCATCAACGGCACTGACGGGTGGGTCCTCTCCGACGTGCCTGTTTACACCGCCGACTCCCTCGCCTTGGTCTTTGGAACGAACCCCGGCAACTCGTCTCTCACCCTCTCGGTGCACTCGACCACCGATGAGACGAACGTGACAGGGCAAGCGACAGTGTAGAGGGCTCTCCTACCCGTCCACTCAGCCTCAGCCGGCTGGGGGCAACGCCCGGCCTCCCCGACGACTCGCGGGAGGCGGACGAGCGGGCCGCGGAGCGTAGCGTGCGCAACCTGCGCGGTCGCGTCAAGGCGGCCCGGGCCGTAATCTCCGCCAGCCTGGGTGCTGAGGCAGTTCTTCGCAAGGACTGGGTCAGGGCAGCGTACTTCTACGCGAAGTTCGGGGTTACCGAGGTAGAGTTTCGAGAGGGGTCTGACTTCTGAGTGTCTCTCCAAAGGCGACCCGTTCGTAGGTCCCACGTGGCTCCTCCCGACCCGAGGGCTCGAGTGCAGGGTCAGGGGGAGCCTAGACACCCTGGGCCACCGCTCCACATCGGCATCAGTTCGGGAATTGAGTTGATATCCATGAAGGACCCTGTCGGCAAGGTGGTGGACTGGGATGAACAGCTCCGGATTCACCATCCGTAGGTCCGTCGCACTGCTCTTTGGCTCCGTCTTAGTGGGCGGGTCCTTCTTCGTCTCGGCAGCTATGGCGAGCGCCCTTCAATGTTGCCTAGTGCCACCCCCTCTCTGGTTCGCATTCGCCGCCCCAATTGGGCTGTTGGTAGCTGGGACGTCACTGATTGCGTTCGCGGCGTCTGTCCTTACGGTCACTCCGTCTACTGTTCTGCCGCCTGCGCCCGGCGAACAGATTACCAGCCTTACTCAATCCCTGCTGCGAGGATCGCTGGCCTTCCTAGTGGCCACGGGATGCGGCCTAGCCGTTACCGGATTGATCATCTCCTCCGCTTTCTTCTACGGCTGCGCCTCAGCGGGCTCCTGCACTGAAGTGCCTATTCGAGCGAACGTTCTCTTGGCTGCTGCGAATCTCTGTATCCTCGGGATGGGAGTGCTCATCGCCTCGGTCGTGCCCCTCGCACTGCTCTACTTCCGGCGTCGGTCTGCCACGCCAGTTGCCGCCCCCGCGTAGGCACGGGCCAAGCGTGTCGCGGGCGCCTGTCGCAGCCCGCCCCGGCGTGGCCGAGGCGCTCGCGCGCGACTGGCGCAAGGCGGCGTGGTTCTACGCTCGGTTCGAAATCACGGAGGCGATGCGCCGCCACGGGGTCCCAACCGAGGGTGATTGATGACCCGAGCCAGAGGGCTCGTTCCCTGAGCATACCAGAGGGCAGAAACCACGGCGACGTAAGCAAGGGCCGCCAGCAGGATAAGCGGTACCGCGGGATTCGCCACGTACTCATTGGAGCATGCGCAGCCTCCGGTCCCGTTTGGCCCGACCGGGCAAGAAGCACACGCGAGGGTTGTAACGGTGGTCGTGAGCAGAACGATGACCGCGGCGGCGATTAGGGCGAAGGCTGGTGCGTAGGTGATGGCCGCGACCCGACCTAGTGTGCTTGGCATTGAGCCCCCGGAAACCGTACCCCGGAGGCAGGATATACCGCCCCGGTCGAAGCGGCCATCGCCGCGGGGGCAGACGAGACGCGCGTCCTCCCCGCTCGCGGGTCCCCCCCGCCCACGACCCGGGCGAGGCGGCGTGGTTTCACCCACGGTTCGCGAGCACTGAAGAGCAGTTCCCGCGTCTAATACCCACCCCCTCACTCAGCGAGGTCTAATTGCTCGAGGTCTCCTTCCGGTTAGGAATGCCGAGCTCGGGCGCGAGCAAGGAGCGGGGTTTCTCGGATGCTCCGGGCCAAATCTGGATCGAGGAGATAGCCAACAGACACGGAACCCTGGGCTTCATCGCTGGAGTTCTCATTCTGGTTCTCGCGTTGGCTATCGAGCCGTTCGCCTTTGGCGGTAACGCGGGTTACCAATTCCTCTTTCAGGGACTTACGTTCCAAGCCGGAGCTGGCTGGTGGATCGTCTCGTTCGCAGTGTACCTGGAATTGCTCGGCATCTTTGTGATGGGTGCGCTCGCTCTCAATTTCCACTTTCGCGCACAAATCGTGAAGGTCGGCATCTCCAACTCCGGAGTCGTATTCTTCTCGCGGACGGTTCAGCAATCCGTTCCCTGGGATCGTCTGCTCCCTAATCCAGACCGCCCTACGCCCGGCCATCCAAACTACGGCTTCCTTGCTTTCAAGGACGGGAGCGATTGGCGGACACGCCTCTTTGTCGTCGGGCCTCGCGCTGGGGCCGCAGTGATTCAGAACTCGCACTTCCCGCAGCCCCGGCGACGCAGGCTCTCCCCGCTCGCTCCGCTCGCGGGTCCGTGTCCTGCCGTCGGACGTGGGATTCGAATAGCTCGAGCCTCGGCGGTTTGCGAGTCCGCTCGTCCACTGGCATTCCATCGCTCATGTCGCAGCTCGGTCGGCTAACCTCCCCTACGAACTGTCAGCACGATTCCTGCGGCCAGGGCCGCGACAGCGAGAGATCCGAGTATCGTTACGAGCTCCCAGGACGTGAGATAGAGGTTGTTGGGGGCGCTCGTCGGGGCCACATATGTTACCGTAACCCCGACATCCGCTCCTTGGACGAACACAGGGCTGCTGGGGGACCCGGATGAGGCAAAGCCGAAGACCTGCGTTCGGTAAGCATACTGACCGTTCTGAAGCCCTGCGAACTGGATTGTCCCACCGGCGAGGGCGGCGCGCGTGCTGGTCCCGATAGTCACGTACCAGAGGGCACCAGGGGGAAGCCCCGCCTCCCGAAACATCACGGTGTAAGGCGGAGCGGACGCGTTGCCGCCGAAGATGACTGTGACATTGTTGGATGCCTCGTTTGGGACGTAGAGGTCCCCGTTGGCCGGGTCGTAGGCAGGGGTGCTCGGATACCCCCCGGCCACGATAGTCGAGACCACCGAGTCGTTCTGGGGATCAACCACGATCACATCATTGGGGCACGTCCCTGCGCATGATGTAGGCTGAAGGGTAGGCAGATAGAGCTCGCCGTTTCCCGAGTCGTAGACCGGGGGATTCGTTGCTCCGAAGCCGACAGAAACGTTCGCCACCACCTTGCCCGGGGAGCCCGCCAGGACGCCCAGATTCCGGCCGTTCACCTCCGGCACGTAGAGACGATCGGTGGCTGGGTCATAGACCGGGGTCAAAGGAGTGGCCCCAGGGGTTCCGGGCCCGATTCCAATTGTCTCCAGGACGGCGTTGGTCGTAGGAGAGATCACGAGAATGCGGTCTGACGCGACTTCGGGCAGGTAGAGAAGACCGTTGCCGGGGTCGTACGCCGGCGCCGCTGGGTAAGATGCCGAATCCAGAGTGATTGTTGCGATGACCTTGTTGGATGTAGCAGAGAGGACTAGGAGATAGTACGGGAGTCCGCTGGAGAGGTTGCCACCGCACAGGACGTAGACGGAACTGCCCGCTACGGTGGGCTGGAACGGGGCGCAAGTTAGGGGAATGGTGGTGATGACTGAGTTCGTCACGCCGGAGATTACGCTCACATTGTCGGAATCGACGTTGGCGGCGTAGAGGTTGCCCGAGAAGTTGTCGTAGGCGACGACACCCGGGGATTGACCGACTGGGATCGTCGTGACGACCGAGTTGGTCTCGCCTGAGATGACCGTCACGTTCGAAGAGTCTGCCTCAGAGACGTAGATGTCCCCGTTTCCACCGTCGTACCGGGGCCAGTGGATACGTCCCGACCGGGATAGTAGCTGCCACCGTGTTAGTCCCAGCCGAGACGACGTAGACAGTGCCATTGCCGGGGGAACCGCCTTCAACGCCGGTGGAGAAGTAGAGTTCCCCGTTGCCGGAGTCGTATGCCGGAGTAGAAGGGTTCTCACCCACGGGGATAGTCGCGACGATCTGATTCGGCCCGTTCGACGCGTGCGGGTCAGGATGGGGGGAGGGCCGTGACAGTTCGGTGTGGCTCGCGGTGAGGCCTGCCTCACCCGCTGGAGCCAACCCGAGGCAGAGGAGGGAAACCACAAGGCAAATTGCGGTACACGCCCAAATGGGCGGAGCGCCCATGGATGCACAAGAACCCAGGGCTCGAATCCGCTTAGAGATTGCTTTCCGCGCGCCCGTTCGTTGAAGGGCGCGGCTCCCACTTGGCCCCTGAGGGGTCCCCCGCAGCGGGCCCACCGGGGGGCCCCCCTCTCTCCGCTAGCAGGTACTCCTCGCTCTTGCCCGCAGGTGGAGAGTCAGTCATCCGAGGGACATCCTCCACCCGCCGAGGGGCCGAGAGGCCCCACCCCGAGGCCGTCGCAAAGAGCCACCCCACGACGGGGGTTGATATCAACGGCTGCGCGGGACCCGCAGGCGTGGTTCTCAACCCAGCGTTGCAGGTCAGGAATGGCCAGATAGTGAGCCGGGGAGCGGGCCTTGCGGGGCCAGTACGTCTGCTGCGACGGTGGCCCTTAACCCGTTAAGGGATGGACACGGCAGCACTCGTAGGCCCGGGGGTTCGAGTCGGTCATCCCAACCGCCGCCCTTCCCGACGGTTCGGGGTCCGACCGCCGACCGAAGGCCGATCAGGACCGCGGCCCCCGGACGAGGGGGTGTTTCCGGGCAAAGCGGCGCAGGTAGGGCACGTCCTCCGCGTGGGCGCTCGCGAAGGTCCTCAGCTGCTTCCGTTTGATCTCCTGTGGGGAAAGTTCGGAAGACCGCATGTAGCAGAGCACATCCACGGCTGTCTTTCTCCCTCGGGGAGAGTAGAGAAAGACCATCTTCGACCCGGCGTACGGACCCTCCAGCTCCTCGACCACTCTCACTGCGGGACGTATGGTCGTGAGGCGAGCGACCATCTTCCTCCACCCGTCCCCATCATCGACCTCGCAGCGGATGATCCCGGTGACCTCGGAGAGGTCCTTCCACTTGACGTTCCGCAGCGTAGTGGCGTGTGCCTTGGGGTGGAACTCCTCGTCTTTTTGCATGAAGTCCCACACGACCTCGAGGGGGGCGTCGAGGACGGTTCCTCGATCCTCGACGTAGGTCATCGTCGGCGCGGGATGGCCCCGCCGAGTCTTTGTGGGGTGTTCGGCACGTGCATTCTTGCCCCGGGCGCCCCTCCGACCGGTCTTCTTTGGCGACATCGGCATCCGGGACGACGTGACGCCGCGATGGCAAAAAAGGGTCGCCTCAGGTCTAGGTTCGGAAATGGACAGGGTGGGACTCGTACGCCCGGGGGGTTCGAATCCGTCGCAGAAACCCCCGAAGGGTTCGGTCCCCATTCGTTTGAAGGCCCGCAGGGGGTCCCTAAGGAACCCCCTCCGTTGAAAAAGGTCGAAGGATGCGAGTCAGGGGGGTGTTGCGCACGACGCGCCTTCTCGACGGCCGTTGGGACGACCGGTCTATTCGGCGGCGCCCAAGGGTGCCGGGGTCCGTCCCTGAGCGAGCGCTCGTCGGTAGCCGAAGAACGACACCCCGTATCCCACGAGCGGAAGGATCATGAGGATCGCGCCGGCCCGGAGCGCGCCGTCTTGGTACCGGAGCCCCATCCGCCAGCTGCCCACGGCCTGGCCGGCGAAGCCTACCACGGCGAAGATCACCCCGAGCAGGACCAGGGGTGCACCGAATACCTCGGCCACGGGAGCGAGCCCGTACGCGGAGGAGGCGAGGTCCACTCCCGTGAGGTAGAGGCCCAGGCCCCCGACGGTGAAACCAATTCCGAGAAGTCCCACGAGCGTGAGGAACGCCGGCGTGATGAACTCTCGCGAGGACGTGGCCATCTTCCGAAATCCCGAGAAGTAGAGGAGGGAGGAGGCCGTCGCGAGGATCGCCGCTGAAGCGAGGGCGACGAAGGCCCAGAGCATGTGGCCGGAGAGGGGGGGAGAGCTCCAAGTCGCAGCTGGGTACGAGAGAAGGCTGAGGACCAAAACGGCGGCGCCCCCGACGAACAGGACTTGGGAGACCGACGCGGCGAGCGAAGCGTTCCGAAGTGATCGCACCCCCTCCCGCTCGGGCGCTTCGACCGCCTCCACGAGGGCAGTCGCCCGCAGCGCGTCGATCCCCCGGACGCAGGCATACTCAAAGAAGATGATGGCGACGATGAAGAAGCTCGGCGGGTAGTTCGTCCACAGCGACACGAACAGTCCGCCCCAGACGCCCGTCACGGCCACGAGGACGGAAACGACCACGGCGCTCAGGGAGCGCGACGTCAAGCGCACCGCGATGGCCGCCGGCGTCACCATCAGCGCGAAGATGAGCAGGACTCCGATGATTTGGACGGCAAAGGAGATCGCCACGGCGAGGAGGACCAGGAACGCAAGGTTGAGAAGCGTCAGGGGCAGTCCCTTCGCTTCCGCGACGTCCTCGTCCAGCGAGGAGAATAGGAGCGGGCGATAGATCAGGACCAGGACCGCCAGGACCCCGATGCTGGACCAGAACGTGAGGGCCACTTCGGAGGAGCTGATGCCGAGCACCTCCCCGAAGAGGATCGAGTACGCCTCTTGGGCGTAGCCATTGTAGAGGCTCAGAAATAGCAATCCGAGCGCCAACGCAAAGGCAAGCATCGTGCCGATCGTGACGTCCCGGCTCGACGCGCGCTTTCCGAGGACGGCCATCCCGCTCGCGGTCACCATGGTGAAGATCAGGAGACCGTACACCGGCTGGGCGCCGACGAGGACGGCGGCGGCGGCGCCCGAGAAACCGGTATGGCCGAGCGCATGGCTGGCAAATGCCGACCGGCGGAGGACGACAAAGTATCCGATGATGCCGGCGAGGATCCCGATGATCGTCCCGGCCTCGAGCGCATTGCGCATGAACTCGAACGACCAGAGGAGCCGCACGTCGGTGACGATGTTCCAGCTCCAGGGAATCCCGCTCCAGCCCCCGCTCACGCTCCCTCCTCCCCCCGCTCGTCCTCGCCGCCGACGATGACGATGTTGCCCCGCGAATCGCGCAACACTTCCACGTGGACCCCGTAGAGCGACGAGAGTCGCTCGGTAGTGAGGACCTCGTCCGGAGTTCCCACGGCGACCTTGCCGTTGGCGATGTAGATCACCTTGTTCAGGCACTTGATCATCGGATTGATGTCGTGCGCCACCAGGAGGGTCGTCACTCCGCGGGAGCGGACCAAACCGTGGATCGTCTCGACCAGTTCTCGGCTCCGACGAAGGTCCAGGTTGGAGAGCGGCTCGTCGAGCAGCAGCATGTCGGGGTTCCCCACCAAGGCCTCGGCAAGGAAGATCCGCTGGAGCTCCCCTCCGGAGAGCGCGCTCAGGGACCGGCTGCCGAGCTCGGACGCCCCAACGTCCTCGAGCGCTTGCGCCGCCGCCTCCCGCTCCGCCCGTGGGTGGAATCGGGGGCCCCATTGAAGGGGCCGCCACCGCTTGCCCGGTCCCCACCTTGTTCCCGGGTAGGCCAGACGCACGAGCTTGTCGCACTCGAGATGGGTGTCCTCGTCGAGCGTGTGCCGCTGCGGAACATAGCCGATCCGGTAGTTGCCCCGGTGGGGAGGGGCGCCGAGGACGGACAGCATGCCGCTCGACGGCCAGTGAAGTCCGAGCAGCATCCGAAAGAGGGTCGTCTTCCCCGCTCCGTTCGGGCCGATGACCGCGACGAACTCCCCGGGCTGGATGTCGAAGGTCGCATCCCTCCACACGAGCTTGTTCCGGTAGCGTACCTCGACTCGCTCGGCATGGATTGCGGGCGGACCCGGGCGGGCGAGGGGAACCACCGGCGACCGGTACACCGCCGGGTGGGAGGGGAGGAGCTCAGCGTCCACCTGACGTCAACGTCCCCGTTGCGCGGTGTTGGGTACGTTCGCGAGGCCGTTGCACGCCGCGTGCGTGCAGTCCTGGAAGCCCGTTCCCAGAGGCTGGAAGGACTCGCTCACGTAGGTGACGGTCACGGGTTGGTGCCCCCAAGCGCCGCGGCGTTGAGCGCGTTGATCAGACTGTTGTACTGCCCGTACATCCAGTCCTGGAAGCTCGTGTCCGGGGGCTGGATGGTCTCGCTCACGTAGGTGGTGGTCACGCCCTGCTCTCCCGCGAGAGCCTCGAGGGTGGACGTGATCGGGGTCACGGTCTGGATGTTGTACACGAGCACCTTCACGTACCCGCCCTCGAGCTGACACTCAAACAGGGCCACACTGGCCGAGGGGGGATCGTTCCCTTCCGCAATGGCCTCCATGAATTCGGGAGGCGCGATCAGGTCGAGCCCTGTGTAGTTGGCGAGGTAGACAAAGATGCTCTCCGTCGAGACCACGACCGTCCCTGCGAAATCCTGCCGGATCTGATTGGCGCGGGCGTAGAGCTGGTCGATCGAAACCCCTTGGGCCCCTCCACCCGCGGAGGTGTTGAGGTTCGCGAAGTTTTGTTGGAAGATCGACTTCGACGCCGGCTGGAGGGCAACGAGGTCGGAGTACATCGCCAGCAACGTGTGGTTCACGTAGAGCGGATTGTACCACTGGTGGGGATTGCCCGTGACGATCCCTCCCGTCACCGAGACGCCGTTCAGGGTACCTACGTTCAGGACCTCCTGACCGGGGGTGTCCGAGGCGCCGATCAACTGGGTCGCCCAGTCGTCATAGCCGACCCCGTTGAGGACCACGAGATTCGCGCGGGAGATTGCGGCCGCGTCCGAGGCGTTCGCCTCGTAATCGTGCGGGTCGGCGTTCGGGTTGGTCACGATGCTGAGAACGTTCGTCAGGTTCCCGCCCAACTGGCTGATGAGGCTACCCCAGAAGTTCTCCCCAGCGACTACTTGGATTGTCGTGTCCACGGGAACCGTAGCGAGGGGTCCGTTCGTTAGAGTGGTCGCAGCCGCATAGTTCGGGGTCGTGTTGCCCTCGACCTGCCCCGGGGTAGCGTTCGCCCCGAGCTGCTGGGGCGTGAACGCGGCACAAGGGTTCCCCGAAGCTTTGCTGGTATCCAGTTCGTAGGCGATCGCACTCCCGACGAGGATGATGACTACTGCCACGATGGCGACTATCGTCCAGTTCGAGCGATTCCTTCGGGCAGGGCTTCGCGGAGCCCCGGCGCCCGGTGACGTCGAGACCTCCGGTGGCCCGCGAGGCGGCACGGAGGACGAAGGGTCGACCTCACCCCCGGTAGGGTTGTTCCCTAGCATCGTCAGTGGCCTCCTCGTTCGCTCGAACAAATCGCAATCGGTTCGCCGTGGGGGCACGTTGACGGGTGCGCCTGCGCCCGGCACACTTCCTCGACCGTGCGGTGAGAGATCGCGAGGTCGATCTCGCGTGCGGCGGCGCAGGTCTCGGAGGGAGAAAGCCCGACGCTACTGAAGAGGCTCTCGACGACGCGATGATGTCGTTGATACTCGAGCAAGGTCCCGCGTCCCCGGTCGGTAAGTCGGCTCTTCCCCCGGTATCGTTCGACCAGTCCGAGTTCCTCGAGCGGAGTGAGGTGGCCTAGCGCTGAAGGCGGTCGGACATGCATCGATGTCGCGATCCGCTTCAGCGGGGCGCCTCGCTCCGGAGTCTCGAGGACCTGGATGCTTTGCAGGGTCTCGAGTTGTCGGCGGGTCAGCTTCTGGAGTGTCTCCATGCGCCGCCTTACGCAGAGGCTACATATATTGGTTATCCTAATAATTAGGTATACCTGTGGTTTGTCGCCTTACGGGCACACCAGCCTTCGCGGAAATTTGCCCCGAGGGCGGCCTGTGCTTCGTCTCGGCGTGGGCCGCGGAGGGCGGAAGTGCCACCGTCCGTTACAGAGGGAGCCCTGTTCCGGAGAAGGACTTGGGCGATGCTGAGAGTTGAGTTGTCATGCCCATGACCGTTTCGCGATCGGGTCCGCTTGCGGGCTTACCCGGAAGCCGCGCTCTTCGGGGGCGGCTCGGGAACGGCTCGCGGCGACAGTGGACACGGTGGGATTTGAACCCACGACCTCTGCTTTGCGAAAGCAGCGATCTTCCGCTGATCTACGTGCCCAGCGGGGCGAGGGAGGACCGACCCCGCATAAGCCCTTCTGGAACTCTCCCGCCGAGGGCAAGCCGCGACGTCACCGAAGGGGTCGACCGGTCGGGGTCGCGGCCCGACCGACGGCGCGCCGCGTCAGGCGCCCATCACTGCGACCGGGCTCGCTCGGCTCTCTACTTCGGTCGTAGAGCCCGCCGACTTGCTCGGGGTCCGCGTGGGGGGCGAAGCGGGGGGAGCCGCCGGAGGGGGAGGCCGAGCGCCCCCGCCCGGCTTGGCGGCAGCGCGCGGGCTCGCGACCACAATGTGCTGCTCGGAGTCGTAGCGGAACAGCTCGACGTACCGGCCCCAGGTCACGATGGTCTGGACCGCGTCGTCGGCCGAGGCGGCGGTCACGGAGATGATCTGGGCCAGCTGCTCATCGGTCAGCGACCTCGTCGGCGAGCTCTCGAGCGCCCGCATCAGCGTACGGAAGAGGGTCGTCCGGCGCAGCTGGTCCCGGAGGATCGCCTTGCGCTCTCGGATCGACGAGGCGAGGTACTTCCTCCCGGCGTCGGTCAGGGTGGCCCGTCCGTCCTGGACCTTGAGCAGCTGGAGGACCTCCGAGTACTCGACCGCCGGAAGGATCTCGTCGATCTCGAGGTCAAGGTCGTCCGCAAGGCGGGCCAGGTCCTGAGAACCCCCGTGGGAGTTCAGGAGGACCAGCAGCCCCTGAAGCTCGGAGGGGGTGCACTTCGGGTAGGTGGTCGGCACGTCAATCCTTGAGGGCCGCCACCTATCCGGGGGGGTTCCTATAAGGCTTGTTGGGGCGGCGTGGGCGCACCGTTGGCGGGCGTCGCCGCCACCGGTGCGCCCCCCTCGGTGATCAGCGAGTACACCTTGTCGGTCAGGTCGTAGAACGCGCTCGATTTCCGGTCCCGGGGCCGCGGCAGGTCGACCCGGACGTCGGCGAGCACGTGGGACGGTCGACGGGCAAGCACGATGACGCGGTCGGCGAGCTGGATCGCTTCCTCGATGTTGTGCGAGACGAGAAGGACCGCTTCCGGAGGGAGGTCGGGGTCCCGCCAGAGTTGGAGGACCTCTTCCCGCAGGCCCTCGGCGGTGAGGGGGTCGAGGGCGCTGAACGGCTCGTCCATGAGCAGGACCGAGGGCTCGACCGCGAGCGCGCGGGCCAGGCCGACCCGCTGGCGCATCCCCCCCGACAGCTCCCGGGGGTAGGCTTCCTGGAAGCCGTCCAGGCCCGTGACCGAGATGTACCGCTCGACCTGGTTCTTTATCCGGTCGGGGGCCCACCCGAGCGCTTCGAGTCCGAAGGCGACGTTCTGGGCCACCGTCAGCCACGGGTAGAGCGCGAAGCTCTGGAAAACCATCGCCATCTGAGGGCACACCGAGGAGATCGGCTGGTCGCGGAAGAGGACCTGGCCGCTGGTGGGGCGGTCGAGGCCCTGGATCAGGCGCAGCAGGGTGGACTTCCCGCATCCCGACGGCCCGACGAGGGCGAGAAAGTCCGAGTTCGCAACGTCGAACGAGATGTCCTGCATGATGCTGATCGACCCGTGGCGTCCGGCGAACGCCTTGCTCACGTGCTCGACCCGGATCAGCGCCATGGCACCGCCTGTTCCCGCGCTCCCCGCTCCCTCGTCGGCTCAATCGACCCGGTACTTGTCGACGGCCCGTCGGTAGAGGGGCTTCCATATCAGCTCGTTGATGGCGACGACGGTCGCGACCAGCGTCAGCAGGCCCGCGACCATCAACGGGTAGCCGGTCCGGCCCGGGAGCGCGTAGCCGAGGTCGATGGCGCGGCCGACGCCGAACAGGCTCAGGGTCTGCGAGTGGCTGACGCTGAGGTACTCCGCGACGATCAGCGTGTTCCAGCCGCCGCCGAACGCGGTGATCGATCCGGTGATCAGCGCCGGGAAGATCCCGGGGAGCACCACCCGGGTGAACCGCTTCCAGCCGCGAACGCCGAAGGAGGTCGCGGCTTCCTCGAGGTCGGGCGGGAGGGCACGGATCCCCGAGAGGATGTTGAAGAACAGGTACCACATCATTCCGGTCACGAGCATCAGGACCGCGGCCCCTTCGGGCGTGAGGTAGGGGATGAGCTCGAAGATGATGACCGGGAAGAGCGCGGTCGCGGGGAACGAGGCGATGACCTCGACCGTGGGCATCCCAAACCGAGCGGCTCGCTGGCTCCGGGCGAGCCACATCGCGAGCGGCAGGGAGACGGCGAGGCAGACCAGGTAGGCCGCGGTCACCCGGAGGGCGGAGGCGCCCATCGCGAGGGGCAGCGACGCGATCTGCGCCCAGACCCCCGGAAGGACCGGGCCCGAGAAGACATTGTAGACCGCGACGATGATCGCGATCAGGATGAGCCAGCCGAGGACCAGGATCGCTCCGACCTCGACGTAGCTGACCAGCGCGAGGCGCCGCTCGCTGCGGGGCGCCGGCGCTCGGGTGATGGAGGCCAGCTGGACCAGCGGCGTACTGATCCGCGAGACGCCGGTCCGTACGCCGCGGGTCACGTACGCCGCGACCCGGCGGAAGCGGCCCGCCGGGCCGGAAGCGGGGCCGACCTCTCCCTCCCCGGAGGGGGCCGTGTCGTACCGGAACCGCTGGGCCCACTTACCGAGGGGCCGCCACACGGCGAAGTCCAGCAGGGCGATCAGCACAATGAGCACGAAGATCCCGGCGAGGAACGCCTGGCCGTTGTGCCCGCTCGCGGCGAACGACAGGAAGCTCCCGATCCCCGGGAGCGCCTGCGAAGAGTTCGTGGTGAAGATCTCCGCCTCGACAAGGAAGAACCAGCCGGCGGTCCACGACAGGACGGAATTGTAGACGAGACGGTTGATGGTCGCGGGGAACAGGACACGCCGGAACAAGAGGAAGCCGCGCAGCCGGAAGGTGTCGGAGACCTCCTTCAGCTCGGCCGGTAGGGTCTTGAGAGACTCGTAGACCCCGAAGACCATGTTCCAGGCCATCGAGGTGAAGATCAGGAAGACCGAGGCGAGGTTGACGCCGGGCCAGCTGCCGGGAGTGAGTCCGGCAAAGAAGATCAGGGCGAACGGGAAAAACCCCAGGATCGGGATCGACTGGAGGATGTCGAGGATCGGGATCATCACGCGCTCGCCTGTCCGGTGGGTGGCCGCGTAGTAGCCGTAGGCCAAGGCGAACCCGAGCGACGCGAAGTAGGCAGCCGCCATGCGGAGGAAGGAGTACGACACGTCGACCGACGCCGTCGGCAGGTAGCTCGCCACCCCGGCGAACGACAGCCCGCCAGAGGCCGCGGCGTACATCGCCACGAAGAGTGGGATCGCGACGTAGAGGGCGGCCGAGCGTCGGGCGGAGTGGGAGACGCGCTCCGGCGCGCCCGCCGCGCCGGTGTCCGCAAGGCGGGACGGAAGGTCCCCCCCGTCCGGCCCGGTCGGTCCTCCCTCCGCCATAGTACCCCCCCCGGGCGTGGACCACGGTCGGACCGTCCCCGGCTATTTGTGTCTGTGGTCTCGAGCCGGCGCGAGACGGGCCCGCACGACCTGGCGCGCTCCACGACGACCCGTGCGTCCCGCGGTTCCGCGGAACGTTTATCAACGGCGCCTCGCTGGCTTCGATGTAGCCCCGTAGTGTAGTGGCCAATCATGCGAGACTCTGGATCTCGCGACGCAGGTTCGAAAGCCGCGGGGGGTTGCGAACCCGCGGTCCGGAACTCCTGCCGGGGCTACTCCGGAGGTTCCACGATGCTGCCTGTGCGGGGGTGCTCCAGCTCGGCCAAACCGTCGACGCGCGTCGGCGGGGCCAGCGAGGCAGGGCTTAGGACCCTGTTGCCTAGGGCATTCGCCGGTTCAAACGGACGACCGGTCGTCCCGGCCGGTCGCCGGAGACTCCGGCCCCCCGCACTTTACCCGGACCCTTGGGTGGTCTGAGGCCCCATGACCGACGCCAGCGCGCCGATCTCCCCCGAAGACATCCTCGCCCTGGACGCCCCGGGAGCGGACCGGCTCCTCGGACGGTTGGAAGCGAGCGTTCCCACCTGGCCCCCGCTCGCTCGACTGTCGACCCAAGGGTTCCGGGAGGCGATCGTCTTCGGCGACAGCCACGGGGACTGGCACTCCGTCCGGGAGGTCGAGCACCGGTTCGAGTCCGGCGGCGTCGCTCGGATGCTGATCGGGCTCGGCGATTACGTCGACCGGGTGCCGGGAGACTGCCCGCACGGCTCGGTCGCGAACGCCCTCCATCTGCTCGCCCTCTCGGCGAAGTACCCGGACCGGGTCCTGCTCATCCAGGGGAACCACGAGGCGGCGCGGCGGATCCGTGCGTTCCCGCACGACGTGCCTCAGGAGGTCGAGGAGCTGTGGGGTCCGGACCGGAGCCGGTACGACCGGTTGATGGGGCTTCTCGAGCGGGGACCCCTCGCGGTGGTGCTCCCGAACGGCGTCTACTGCGCCCACGCCGGCTTCCCCCTGGTTTCCTCGTCCGACCAGTGGGCCCACGCATTCGACTCGCTGGCGGAGGAGGGGCTGCTTCAGCTCCTCTGGGCGGAGTGTGACGTCTCCCGCAACCGCCGCGGCGCGGGCGTCCCGTGGGGCGGCCGCGACCTGGAACGGTTCTTCCGCTCGAACTCCCTACGGATCTTCTTGCGGGGCCACGACCCGGATATCACCGGCCAACCCCTGTTCGAGGGACGGTGCATGACCCTGCAGACGACCCGGGTCTACCAACGGTTCGGCGGAGTCATCGTCGCCCGCGTCCCGCTCGGCCACCCGCTCGAGTCGCTACGGGACGTCGTGATCGAGCACCTGTCCAGCGAAGGGCAAACCTACCCGGTCTTCGACTGATCCCAGGGCCGGAAGGTGCGCTTCCCCTAGTTCGTACACGCCCCATTTCAGCCGGTCGCCGGTTCCCGGGGAGATGGTGGACGGCGGGCCTCGGGTCCCCCAGCACGAAGTGGACGCCTCCGAGGCGGTCCCCCTCGGCCCCGCCTTCGAAGAGGCTCCCATCCTCACCCGCTTCCTCGACCAGACCGAGGAGCAGATCCGCAGCCGTCTCGCCAAGCTCCGCCTGTTCGAACGGGTCTTCCTCCTCGAACGGGACTGGATGACCCGCATCACGATGCTCATGCTGATCGCGGGCCTCTTCTGGGGCGCGGTCGGAGGGTTTGACGCGTTCGGGTTCCAGTCCCAGGTGATCGCCTACACGAGCGGGACGACCCTCCACCTCTCCGACCAGGAGATCTACTCCTCCCTCACCCTCCACGGAATCCGGGAACTGTTCGGCCTGACCCAGCAGGTCGAGATGGCGATCTTCGGCGTCCTCGCCGTCAACGCCCTCGGCATCGTCCCGCGCCACAAGTGGACCCTCTACCTCTCGGTGGGTCTGCTGAACGCATCGATGCTCTTGTTCGAGGGGCCGGTCTACCTCGCGCCGTTCAACGACAACTACTTCCCGGCGATCGGATGGTACTTCCTCTCCCCCCTCGGCGTGGCCGGTCAGAGCGCCTACGTCGTCAGCCCGCTCTGGTTCCTCGGCTGGGTCGCTCTCTCCGCGGCCCTGCTGATCTGGACGGCGTGGATGGTCGCCCAGCTTCAGGCCTGGCGGTTGAGCCAGGCGGGCGCGGCGTGGCGACGATTTCCGGTGTTCATGTGGTTCGTCGTCGGGGGCCTCGTGCTGATCCCGATCACCTACGTCCCGTTGCTGATCTCGACCCTATGGGACATGGGGACCGCCTACGCGGGCTGGGCGATCTCTCCGCTCGCGAACCAGGTGATCTTCTGGATGTTCGGCCACTCGATCGTCTACGTCCTCTTCCTGCTCCCGCTGGTGGTGCTCTATTTCCTGATCCCTCTCCTGGCCCGGAGACCGGTCTACAGCTATCGGTTCGCCGTCGCGTCGGGGATCCTGTTCGTGATCCTCACCCCGCTGCTCGGGATCCACCACCTCTACCTGACCCCGCTACCGGCGCTGAGCGTCTGGCTCACGATGGCGCTCTCCTTCGCGATCATCATCCCGTCGGCGATCACGGTCTTCTCGCTCTGGATGACCCTGAAAGGGGTCCCCGCGCACCAGTGGGAGTGGAACGCGGCCGCGCTCTTCGCGCTCCTGAGTCTGGGTGGGGTCATCTTCGGCGGGCTGACCGGTCCCACCCTCGCGACGGTCCCCTGGGACGTGGACGTTCACAACAGCCTGTACGTGGTGAGCCACTTTCACGCGATCGTGATCCTGGCCATCGTCGCGGGAGCGTTCGCCTTCCTGTATGCCGCCTTCCCAATCCTCACCGGCCGGCAGTGGTTCTCCGCCCGGCTCGCCCAGGTTCACTTTCTGTTCACCCTCGTGGGTGGGGTCCTGCTCGTCCTGATGTTCGACCAGCTGGGCGATCTCGGGGTCCTCCGACGGGCCGTCATCATGCCCCTCGTCCCCGCGATCACGCTCTACCAGCTTTGGCTGTTCATCGGCATCGTCGTCATCCTCGTCGGCCAGCTCTTCCTCGTCCTGAACGGCTTCCTCACCGTTTTTCGGGGCGCCCTCTTCAGTGCCGCCGGACTCACCTTCGACGAGGCCGTCCGGAAGGCGGCGCAGTCCACCGCGCCGACCTCCTCCCGGGTGCCGGTCGCGGACATTCCGTTCCACCGGGGCATCTCCCGGGCCCGCCGGGAGCGCGCCGAGAAACTGTGGGTGGGCTCGGTCGTCGTCCTCCTCGTGCTGGTGCTCGCGGCCGCGACCCCGGCCAGCTTCTCCACGTCGAACGGGATCGCCTCGCCGGGCGACTATCCCGCGGGGACGGAGTTCGTGACCCTCGTCGGGCAGCAGTACTACTGGGCGGCGCAGGAGAGCGGCGCCGTAGAGGGTTCGTTCGACAACGCCGTCGTGGCCTACGCCGGCCAGTGGGTCAACCTCAACCTCACCGCCACCGGGGCGACCCAGTCGGTCCTGATCCCGTTCCGTTCCATCGCCCCAGTGAACGTGCAGGTCGTTCCCGGCTCGACCTCGCACGCCCTCTTCCAGGCTCCTTCCATCCCCGGGGTGTACGGCGCGCCGGACGGAGAATACGACGGTCCGTGGTTCGGGCAGGACGTGAGCGCGCTGATCGTCCTCCCCTCGACCACGACGGCCGCCACCCTCGCGGCGTTCCAGGGGAACGGCGCCGAGGGCGACCTCTACAGTCCCCCGGTGTATCCGGCCGCGACGGCCTCGCTGGTCGCCAACGGGGAGGGACTGTTCAACTACTCCGTTCCCGGCCCCACTCTCGAGGCGCCGGCCGGAGCGGTCGCGTTCAGCTGGTCCGTACCGCTCTCCAGCATCGGGATCAGCAACTACCTCGTGAACGTCACGTCGACCGACCCCAACGCGCAGCAGGAGTACGTCGTCGCTCACAACGGCACCCTGCCCTACCGGTTCGGGATCTACGCGATCGCCTCCCCTACCGGACTGGTGCCAGTGACGCAGGGGGCGCTCGTGATCGGGCCGACGGTCACGGAGCACGCCACGTTGACGGCCGGCGTCTATCTTTACGGATTGGTCTCCCCGGTCTCCTACTCGTACGACCCGAGCGGGGAGTCCTCCACGGGCACCGGTAGCGACACGGGGTTCGTGATGGGGCTGTGGGGGGTTCTGTGGGTGGACCCATGAGCGCGTCCCCGGAACCGTCCTCGCCCCGCAGCCGGGGGGCGGTCAGCCCGTTCGCGGTCTTCGGAGTGGTCGCCGCCCTCGCGGTCGGTGGGGCGGTGTGGGAAATGCTCTACTACGCCGCCGCCCCGGCGCTCTCGTCCGCGTCGCTCGGCACCACGCTCGGGATCGTCGCGGCGGTGGTTGTCTTCTTCATCCTGGCGCTCACGGCCCCTCCCAACGAGTAGCGAGGTCCGCCGGGTAGGGCCGGTCGCCGTTGGGCCCGGACTACCGAGGGGCGGTGCCCCTCCGAGGGGGGGCCCGCCCGCCGGCTGGGGGCGCCGGAGAACCGGCGGGGAGGGCGCCGAACAGGTCGCGCTCGAGGGCGAGGACCGCGTCGTGGTCCCGCGCCCGGGAGTACGCGGCCAGTCGTTCCTGGTTGATCTCGAGGAACCCCGGTCCCCCGCGGAATCCTTCGAGGAGCTCGGCCGCCTGCGCCGGGCAACCCAAGAGGTAGAGCGCGGCGCTCAGCGCCTCGACCGTGTTCAGTTCGGCGACGCGTCCGAAGTGCTGAGGGTTAGCCGCGACTAGGATTGGGAGCCGGCGGTGGCGGCCCGCACGAGGGTTGCGGGGTTCCTCCGGCAGGCGTCCCCGGTCCGCGAGACGGTTCCACGAGCAGTCGACCGCCAGCACCCCCCCGCGCCGGGCCGCCTCCCGGTCCTCGGCCGAGAGGGGCTCCCGGGCGTACGGGTCGAGGACGACCGGAGCGGGACGGAGCAGGCCGCTCCGGGGAACGGGGCGGGCCAATCGACGGTGCAGGAGCCTGCGACCGGTGCACGCCTTCGGGTGGTCGTCGCCCGTGACCTCGAGAAAGAGGGGAAGGCGGGGCTCAGGCGAGCGGGGCGGCGTACTCCCGGAATATCCCATGGAGCTCCCGCGTGATCCGAAGCGCCTCCGCCCGGGGGCGCTGCCAGAGGTTCCGTCCGAAGATGATCCCGGTCGCCCCCGCGTCCATCGAGAGGCGCACCTTGTCAAGGAGCGCCGTATCGCCGATCCTCTCCCCACCGGAGACGAGGACCAGGGCCCGCCCCGCGCTCTCGACGACCTTGCGGAACGCCTCGAACGGCGCGAGCGCGAGCGAGTTGTACGGCGGGGGGCTCTCGGCGTCCTTCTCGGAGTGGACGGGGTAGTTGACCTTCACGACGTCCGCGCCCAGCTCGAGGGCAACGCGCGCCGCGTAGTCGATGGCGTAGAGGCTCTCCTTGCCGCCCTTCTTGGCCACGGCCTCCCCGCGCGGGTAGGCCCAGACGACGAGGGGAACCCCGAACCGCTGGGCGTCCTGGCGGACCTCCATGAACTGGCGGAAGTCCCGGTCCTGGGCGGGGGAGCCGACGTAGATGGTATACCCGACGGCATCCGCCCCGAGACGGACCGCGTCCTCGACCGTCCCCGTCAGCGGGCTGAAGGACTGGGAGTCGGTGGGGATGGCCGTCTTGCCGTTCAGCTTCAGGATCAGGGGGACGTCCCCCGCGTACTCGTGGAAGTACTTCCCGGCGAGGCCGATGTGCAGCGCGATGGCGCTGAACCGCCCCTCCTTGGCGAGGTCGTACTGGTACTGGGGATCGAGCGCGGCCGGATTGTCGAAGAAGTCGATTGGACCGTGCTCCAGGCCCTGGTCAATGGGGAGCACGAGGAGCGTCCCGCCCCCGGGGCCGTAGTCGTAGAGGAGGCGCTTGAGTCGGGTCCGCTTCCCCGGGGAGAGGCCGAGCCGGGAGAGCGCCGGGCGGGGGTACCGCGGGTGGGCGGGGGTGGGAGCCGGTCGGGAGGAAGGGGCGGGGTGGGACTGCGAGGGCTGGGCGGACGGTTCGCTCATGGGGTCCCCTGCATCTTGAGCACCCGGCGGCGCAATTTAATGGTTGGTCCCTGGCGGACGGTCGCACCGCCTGGTCGCGGGGGTCGCGACGCGCACGGTGCGTTTACGAATCCTTATCACCCGGTGAGATGAGTCGGGCCGAGGTGCATCGTGGTCACTTCCCGTCGTTCGCGCGCTTCCGCGTTCGGGACGTGGGGGCGTCGGAACAATCGCGTGCGGGCCATCGGCGTGGCCCTCCTAGTCAGCGTGTTCCTCCTATCGACACTAGGGGGCGTGGCCGTTGCGGGCCCTGCCCCCCACAGCCTGACCGCGTCCGCGGCAGCCGGGACGTCGCCGGCCCCGACGAGGCCGGAGGGGGTCCCGTCCATCCATCCTACCCCCGCAGCCGCCGGGATCGACTCCGTCGTGGACATCCTGAACCCGGTGACCAACCAGCTGGTCCCCGGGAATCACTCCCCCGCGGTGCAAGCGGACCCCCAGATCGTGGTCTACGACCCGGCGAACGGCGACCTCTACGTCCGCGGAGACCTTGGAGAGACCATCAGCGTCGTCAACGCCACGACCGACCAGGTCCTGACGAGCCTCCCGGTCGGGTCGGCGGGGAGCTCCTACATCCCGAACGTTCCGACGATCGCGGTCGACCCCACCACCGACCTCGTGTACGAAACGAACTCCGTCCTCGAAACGGTCGGGATCATCAACGGGACGACCAACACCCTCACCGGGTCGATCGGCCTCGGGGCCGGTCCGGGTGGGATCGTCTTCGACCCGACCAGCGGAAACTTCTACACGTCCAACTGGAACAGCAACAACGTGAGCGTAGTCTCCGGAGTGACGAACCGGTTCGTCACCGGCATCCCCGTAGGACGCGAGCCGGGGGCGCTGCTCTACGACGCGAACGCCAACGAGGTGTTCGTTTCCAACTTCGACTCCGGCAATGTGTCGGTCATCGATGCTGCAACCAATACGGTGATCGCCAACCCGACCACGGGCCTCCCGACCAGCGAACCGGTCGCCCTCACACTCGACACGGCCGATGACCTGGTCGCGGTCGTCAATTCCCTGACCAGCAACATCACCGTGATCGACGGGTCGACCAACGTTGTGTCGGCGAGCATCTTCCTCGGTGCGAACGCGATTCCCACCTCGGCATCCTTCGACCCCTCCGCGGATACCTTCCTAGTGGCCAACGGGGGGGCAACGGTCCACAACGTCACGACCATCACGGAGCCGGGGAGCACGCCCGGGGGAAGCATCGAGATCGGGAGCGGGGCCCAGGGAGCGGCCTACGACGTCCACAGCGGCGACCTGTACGTCGCCAACTACGAGTCGAACAACGTGAGCGTCGTGGGCCTGCCCGCGGGGGTCATCACCGAGACGGTGCCGACGGCCAACTTCCCCGAGGCGCTCGCCGTGGACACCTCCACCGGGAGCGTCTTCGTGGCCAACGAGGGTGACGATTCCTCGGACGCGAACCTCACGGTCATCGCGTGGCCCGGCCTCGGCTACGGAGTTTCGATCAAGCTCGTCGTCTACCCCACGGCCCTGACCGCGGCACCCAACGGGAACGTCTACGCGACCGACTACGGCGGTTCGGACGCTCTGATCGTGAACGAGTCCACGAACCAGGTGACGGGGACCGCCTCCGCGCCGACCGAGCCCGGCGATTCGGCCTATGTCCCGTCCAGCGGGTACTTCTACATCGCGAGTCAACCGTACGGGACGGTCGACGTCGACACGGCCACGGGAACGTTTGTCGCTGCGGTTGTTCCTCTCGGCTTCGACTCCTCCGGGGTGGCCTACGACCCCGCGGACGCCGACGTCTACGTCTCCAACTACTACGGGGGGAACATCACGGTCATCGATGCCGCCAGTCACACGGTCACGGATGTGATCACGATCCGGCCCTACGACAGCCTCGGGGCCGAGATCTACGACCCCGCGAACTCGACCGTACTGGTGGCGAACTACAACTACCACAACGTCACCGTCGTCCAGGGGACGACCGTGGTCGACACGATCCCGGTCGGCCTCGAGCCGACCGGCTTCGCCTACGACCCGGCCAACAACACGATCTTCGTGGCGAACTACGGCTCGGGCAACATCAGCGTGATCAACGCGACCACCGACCAGATCGTTCATGTGTTCGCCTCTCCCGAGCCCGAGTACCTGACGTACGACACGGACTCGAACGCCGTGTACGTCGCCAGCGCCGAGGGGGGCGCGGTCTACGCCTTCAACGCGTCGACCTACCAAGTGCTCGGACCCGCCGTCGACATCTCGGGCAACTACGGGTCGGGGGGGATCGCCTACGGGGCGACCAGCGGCGACGTCTATGTGGCCACCGACACCGGGAGCTCGATCGCCATCCTGTCCAACGTCAGCGTCTTCCCGGTCTCCTTCGAGGAGACCGGTCTTCCGAGCGGGACGACCTGGAGCGTGACGCTCGGCGGCGCCTCGAACGACTCGACCACCTCCACGGTCGGGTTCGTCGAGCCGAACGGTCCGTACTCGTTCACCGTCGCTCCCGTGACCGGCTACACCGCCAACGTCACGACGGGCTCGGTGACGGTGGCCAACGCGCCGGTGGTCGTTCAGATCCTCTTCTCTCCGGCCAACTACACGGTGACGTTCGTCGAATCCGGCCTCGCGTCGGGGACGAGCTGGTCGGTGACGCTGGGTACCTCCACGGAGCACTCGACCGTCACCACGGTGGTGTTCAGCGAGCCGAACGGTATGTACGACTATTCCGTGGGCGCGGTCGCGGGGTACAGCATCACCCCGCCCGCGACGGGAACGGTGACGGTAGAGGACACTTCCCAGAGCGTCGATGTCACGTTCACTCCGGTGGCGGGCACGTACACGATCGACTTCGTCGAGAGCGGACTGCCCTCCGGGACCAACTGGTCCGTGACGGTCGGGACGTCGACCCGCTCCTCGGTCACCAACACGGTCGTCTTCACCGAGCCGGACGGCTCCTACCCCTTTACCGTGGGAGCGGTCGCCGGTTACACGGCTTCGGCGACCCCCGCAAGCCCGGCGGTGGTCTCCGGCGCGAACGACGTGGTCGACGTCACCTACACGAGCTCGGCACCGGCCCCTGCTGGGTCGACCGGACTCTCCCCGCTCGAGTGGGCCCTCCTGGCCGTGGTGGTGATCGTGATCCTCGCGGTGGCCTTCCTGCTCATCGGCCGACGCCGAAAGAAGGAGAACGCGCCGCCCGGACCGAACGCACCCCCGCCCCCTCCCCCGGCACCGCCCCCGACGTAGAGCACCGCGAGCGGGGTAGCTCCCGGGTCACTTCCCTGTTGGGGCGCGCGCGCGAAGATCGGCTCGGGTCACGGAAGCGGGGAGCCGCTTCCGGGCGCCCTGGCCCGCGCCTCGTTGTAGAGCCGGTAGGTCCCGGCGGCCCGGCCGACGACGAGCCCGGTGCTGATGGACAGGAGCATCTGTACGACCTGCATCACGTCCGAGGCGAGCGGTGACAGCGCCGGTCCGGTCGACACGGTGAATTCGAGCGAGGAGGGGTCGTAGTAGACCGCGAGGACGAGTCGGACCACCCATGCCGCGAGGTAGAAGGCGATCAGCTCGATCCCGTAACGGTACCACCACTCCCGGTCGGGGCCGAGGTAGACTGAGACGAGGCGGGGCGCCAGGGGCAAGGTCACCGCGATCGCTGCGGCGACGAGGGCCACGTCGATCGCGGTCCACCAAGGAAACGTCCACGGGATGGTGAGGGCCGTGGAGCCTTCGGCCGCCAGCCACAGCAGCCCCGCGAGTACCGGGAAGCTGACGACCCGTGCGAGGACCAGGCGCCGCCCTTGGTAGTTCCGGATCGAGCGGTACAGGATCCAGACGGCGATCAACACCTCGAATGCGACGACGTCGGTCGAGACCTGACTCATGGGGAGCGCACCGGGGTTGGAGAATCCAGCCGGGGCCTGTCATAGTATTTTCTCCCTACGTGGGCGGTCCGGCAGCGCGCTGCATAACTCAGGGCTCCCCGGCTCGTCCAAGGGGTCTTCCCCGCCCTGGGACAGTGGCCCGTCGCGCGACGGGGCCGTCGGGCCCACGCAGGGTTCCGCTGACGGGGAACGCGCGTCGGATCGTCGGCAGGGCTCGGCAATCGCTAGGCCCGGTGGTGGGCTCGCGCCAGGGCGAAGTACGCTTCGGGCGGGAGGTTCTCCGGCCGGAGCCTGCGCCACCCGTCCGGCCACCCCGCCAGCGCCGCGAGCCGGTCGGCCGCGCCGTCCGACGGAACGAGCCGCGGAAGGAGGTTGCCGAGCTGCTTCCTCCGGGAGGAGAAGAGGGTCTGCGTGATCCGCTCGAACTCCCGGACCGACGGGACGGGGAGCTCACCGGGCCGGCCTCGATGAACCCCGATCCGGCTCGTCACCTCCGGAACCGGGTAGAAGCAGTCGGGAGGCACGGTCCGGAACAGCTCGACCTCGCCGTACAGCTGCGCGAACAACGACAGTCGGCCGAACTGTCTCGAACCGGGCGTGGCCGCGAGGCGGCGGGCGACCTCCTCCTGGACGAGGAAGACCACCCGGGGGACCCGTCGGGCCATCTGCGCCAGAAGGATCGGGGTGGCCACCGCGTAGGGGAGGTTGCCGACCACCGCGTCGGAAGGCGGGAGGTCGAGTTCCAGCGCGTCCCCCTCCAGCACGCGGACGCGGGACCCGAAGACGCGACGGAGATGGGCGGCGAGGCGAGCGTCCCGCTCGACCACCGTGAGCGGTTCGAGCCCGCGCCGGACCAACGCGGCGGTAAGGATCCCGAGGCCACCCCCGATCTCGACCACGGGTCGGCCGGGCGGAACCTCCACGAGCGCCGCCTCCGCATCCGCGACGAACGGGTCGATGAGGAACGACTGGCCCAGGGCACGGGAGGGACGCACCCCGAGCGACTCGAGGACGGCCCGGACCTCCCCCGCACGCTCCGGGACCCGGTGGGGCCCCCGCCCGGGGTCACGGGGCGACGAAGAGACGGTACTTGTCCTCGACACCGCTCAGTTCCTGCTCGATCCGGCCGACGATCAGGAGCTCGGGGTTCTTGATCCGGAGACGGGTCTCCATCTCCTCGAAGCTCGCGAACGGGGCCCGCTTGCGCTCGTCCACGATCTGCTGCATCGTCTTCTTGCCGATCCCGGGGAGGAGCTCGAGGAGGTGGAACCGCCGGGAGACGGCCGGGGCCTCGTTGAAGAAGCGGAGGTAGCGGGGAGCGTTCGCCCGGACGATCCGTTCGAGGGCCGCGGGCAGCTCCGCCCGGGCGGTGACGGTCAGCTCGTCGTAGGCCAGGCGGCGCCGGACGTGGTCGATCGGGGGCGGGGCGCCCGCGACCGGGAGCAGCGGGATTCGCTGGCCCGGAGCCAGGGTCGCGCCCGGTCGGGGCACGAGCTCGAAGAGCTTGAGCTCGTCCTCGCCGACCGCTAGGGCCAGCGGTTCACGGTGGAAGCCGCGTTCGGTCTGCCGACCGTTCGGCAGGTAGTCGAGGATGTGCGCGTAGCTCTCCACGGGGTCCCCTCCCGATCATCGGTGCTGTGCAATGATCTCGAGCAGGCGGGTCACCTGCGCCTCTTCGAGGGCCACCCGTTCCTTCGAGAAGAGGAGACGGATCTCGT
The DNA here is from genome assembly GCA_035501555.1 of Thermoplasmata archaeon. Classification (GTDB taxonomy): domain Archaea; phylum Thermoplasmatota; class Thermoplasmata; order Lutacidiplasmatales; family UBA184; genus Lutacidiplasma. Next base: position 50,642 of record DATJWA010000026.1, read on the forward strand.
CCGGGTACTGGGGGAGGGTGTCGGCGAGCTTGACCGCGATGGTCGCGTCGACGAACGGCAGGGTCCTCAGCTCGGCGATCAGCTTGTCGGTCGCCTCGGTCGAGAGGCGGACGAACAGCTCCGCGTGCTGGAGCGCAAGAGCGGCCTCCCGCGGGAGGGTGCGGTGGGCGGCCTCCTCGGTCAGGAGGTCCTTCACGCGGGAGAGCGGGACCGGCTCAGGCATGGGCTCCCTCGCTCGCGGGGACCGGCCAGAGGTGGACCGGGTTCGCGACGAGCTGCTTGCGACGGCCGCCGTCCAGGAACTCGACCACGTAGGCCCGTCCGCTCTTGCCGACGACCGTGCAGGTTCGCCCCTGGTAGCGGGGGTGAGGCATCCCGTGTGGGTCGGACGACTCGAGACGGACCGTGACCTTGTCGCCGACCGAGAACTCGCGCAGGAACCGGCTCACCGGGGGGGAGCCCTTCTCGCGGACGTGCTTGGTGGACCACCCCCGGCTGCGGGACCGGAATCCCTTGGAACTCTTGACCATCTCATCCTCCTTCGGAATCGTGAACTTCGAGCACGTCGAGGTAGTCGACCCTCAGCGGGGTCCCGAGAAGGCCGGCCAGGCTCGGTTCGGTACGGCCTCCATCTCCCTCCACCCACTCCTTGACGTACGTGCCCGCTTCGGTCCGGATCTCGAGCGTGAAGCCCCCGTCGGAAGAGTCGACCACGGTCGCGGCGACGATCCGACGCGCACGGACGCGGTCGGACCGCCGGTGGGCGACGCGGGTCGGCGTCCGTTGGGCGATCGCTCGACCGGTCGCGAGGAGTAGTGCCTCATTAACTTTTGCGACCGGCACCGGCCCGAGGACCCCGACCCGGTAGCTCTTCTCCGGGCTCGCCTCCTTCACGCGGACCACGTCCGGGGCCTCGGCGGGAGCCAGCCCGTCGACTTCGACCCGTCCGGCCGAACGAGCGGTGATCTCTCTCGCCATCCGTTCGAGGTCGACGGTGCGTCGACGAGGACGGACGAGCTCGAGTACGAAGGGCCGGCCCCGCCCCAGCATCCGGGCGTCGATGTCCTCCCGCCCCATCCCGTGGAACCGGGTCCCGTCGGCCCCCGAGGCTTCCACGAGGGGGGCCCCCACGAGCTCCTCGACGCTGGTCGGGTACGTCTTCCCCGTTCCACCGCAGGTGTCGCACCCCCGGCCCTGGCATCGGCGGCACGGCCAGTGGGTCTGCGGCAGGGTCCGGTCGAGCTTGCGGTAGCGGCCCTGCACGTACAGCGGAAGGACGGTGAACTCGACCCGGCCCACGGCCAGGTCCGCGAGGAAGACGACCTCGGGCCGTTCGGTTCCCCCCGCCGCCCCGCTCGCGCGCTCGAGGGCTTTGCCCCACTCGCGGTTGAACGCCCCGCGCACGCTTTCCCCCCACTCGGTCCCGGCCTCGAGCCACCGGTGCTCCTCCCGGGCCAGCAGTTCCGGCTCCCAGCGGGAGCCGCATGTGAACCGATGCCATTCGTTGCCCTCGACCGCCCGAAGGGCCCGATCCACCCAGCGCGGGAGGTGGGCGAACGCGTCCCCGCATCCCGGGCACGGCCCCGCCGGCGGGGGCAGCTCGACCCCGAGGCGGGCGGCGAGCAGCTGGGCCCGCTGGGGGTTCGACAGGCCGTGACCCAGTCGCCCAAAGAGGCGGCCGAAACACTCGGCGCAGAGACCGGCGTCGAGCATTCGACGTGCACCGGCCAGCCCCTCGGCCGAGGGGTTGAACGCGGACGGGTCGGCCATGCGGCTAGGACCCCGGCCTGCCACTAAACATCTGTGGCCGCCCTGCCGCTGCCGCGCACACCTTATCCTCGGTCAAGCCGGTGCGGGGACGGGTCGATGCATTCCATCACCGAGGCGGAGCTGACGCGAGCGCTCGAGCGGACGCTCGTGCGCAAGGGCAAGCTGCCGGAGTCGGACGCCCGCGCGACCGCGCGCATGGTGCTGGGCTACTTCGGGGCCGACGGTACAGTCCTCGACAACAAGCTCTCCAGCGAGGACCGCGACCGGTTCTACCAGCTCGAGGAGGAGGGCCTCCTGACGAGCGAGGAGGAGGACGCCACCGTCTCGCGGGGGAAGACCTGGAGGATCCACTACTGGCTCCTCCGCAAGGGACGGATCCGCGACGTCGGCCAGGCGAGCGACGCCCCCCCACCCGACGAGGCGGAGGCGATGTACAAGTCCATCAACGAGGCGGACTGGAAGCGGGACGTGCCGCCGCCACCGGAGAAGTAGCCCCTACGGGCCCCGCGGCCGTCGGCCGCTCCCCGGACCGTAGCGGGCCGCGCCGAGGTCGAGCGCGGGGTAGTTGGCCGTCTGGATGACGGTCCGCACGTGCTCGATCGCCGCGAAGGCGAAGCCGACCGCTGCGATCAGCCCGAAGAGCGTGGCGGCGTCGACCGTCAGCCCCGAGAACCCGAGGAACACCGCGATCGCCGCGAGCGAAGCGAGGGCGTTGAAGCTCGCGTGCATCGCGACCGCCAGGAGGTAGTACGACCCCGTGCCGGCCCCGGGCTGGTTGAAGCGGCTTCGGGCGGCCCCGTAGCCGAACATCCCGGTCGAGCTCCCGTGCAGCAGGACGCTCGAGATGCTCCGGAGGAGGATCAGCGCGATCCCGGCCTCGAGGCCGCCCACGAGGTAGGCGCCCAGGCCGTAGAGGAATGTCTCGAAGAAGCCGAACCCGAGGCCGACCGACGCGCCGAACACCGGCCCGTCGGCGAGCGCCCGGAACTGGCTTCGGAAGGCGAGCACTCCGGAGCCCTTCAGCCCCTCCTCGACGAACGGGGCGATCACGAGGACGAGGAAGAAGGCCCCGAGCGTCGAGTTGCCGTTGAGGAAGACGAACTCGGGCGCTGGGAACGCCTGGCTCGCGGCCGTGCCCACCGCCACCAGGATCGACTCGATGACCGCCGCGGCCACCGTGGCGAAGAGAGCCCCGTACACGAAGGCCCGCAGGAGGGGACCCCACGCCTCCTGGCGGTACCGTTCCGTCCCCCGGACCCACGAGAGGTAGACGAGGGCGGGAAGGAGGGAGACCCCGATGAGGATCACCAGGTCGAGGACCGCGTCGGTCGCGCTCATCGGGGGCTTCCTGTCGGGTACGTGTAGAACCCCTGCCCGGTCTTGCGGCCGAGCTGGTGGGCCGAGACCATAGTACGCAATAGCGGGCACGCCCGGTACCGGCTGTCCCGGAACCCGTCCCACAGGACGTCGAGGATGGCCAGGGCCGTGTCGATCCCGACCAGGTCGACGAGCTCGAACGGTCCCATCGGGTGGTGGAAGCCGAGCTTGTAGGCGGTGTCGATGTCCTCCTTGGTCGCGACCCCCTCGTAGAGCATCCACGCCGCCTCGTTGACCAGCACGGCGAGGGCGCGGGTCGTCACGAATCCGGGGGTGTCCTTCGAGGTGACAACGGTCTTTCCGAGGCGGAGGGCGAACGCCCGCGCCCGGTCCACCACCTCGGCCCGCGTCGTGTGGCCGGGGATGAGCTCGACCAGCGGCATCTGAAGGACCGGGTTGAAGAAGTGCACCCCGACCAACCGGCCCGGGTCCTCGAGCTTCTCCCCGATCGAGGTGATCGGCAGCGAGGAGGTGTTGGAGGCGAAGAGCGCCCCCGCGGGGGCGAGCCGCTCGAGCTCACCGAAGAGCTGGCGCTTCACCTCCAGGATCTCGGGGGCGGCCTCGACGATGATCTGAGATGCCTCAGCGCGTCGCATTCCGATCCCGACGTCGATCCGGGCGAGCGCGGCTTCCCGCGCGCCCGGGAGGATCGCGCCCTTGCGGACCGCGTGGTCGAGCGCGCGCGCGGCGTTCTCGCGGCCGCGCCGGGCCAGCTCCTCCGTCACGTCGACCAGCGTCACCGGGTACTCCGCGAGAGCGCACTGGGCCGCGATCCCGCTCCCCATGATCCCGGCGCCCACCACGAGGACGCGCGTGCGCACCGAGTCGCGTGGGTCGCTCTCGACCGGCTCGGGCTCGGCCGGGGCAGTCACGGTCGCTCCGGTACGAGGACGGGCAGGCGCGCGACATCGAGGAGCTCGCACGCGCGGCACAGCAAGCCGCTCGATGGCTCCCCGCACCGCGCGCACGCTCCCGGTCCGGCCGCCTCTCCCTCTGCGAGCGCCCGCTCCAGGAGGCGCTCCCGGGTTCGAAGGAGCGACTGGCGGGTCCCGGGGATCGACTCCTCGAGTTGCCAGAGCACCTCCCGAAACACGTTCCGCGCGGCCCGGCCCGCGTGGGGACACTCCCCGTGGTCGAAGGCGAGGCGCTGGAGACGGGCGTAGAGATACACCTCGCGTTCCGGGACCTGCGCGAGCGGCGCGAGCCGGGGGACGAGGCCGCTGCGGCGACCCCGGTGCGGCGCCATTCGGCTGAGTCGGTCGACCTCCCCCCGGACCAGGTTCATCAGCACCGTCTGGGCGAGGTCGTCCAGGTTGAAACCGAGGACGAGCGCGTCCGCGCCGGCCTCCCGGGCCGCGTCGTTCAAGAGGCGGCGGCGCCACACCCCGCAGTAGGAGCAGGGGATCGCCTCGGGATGCGCCCGGGCGACGCGGTCCGTGGTCGTCCCGAGTCGGTCCTCCATCCGCACCACTCGGTGCTCGACCCCGAGACCCTCGGTGAGACGGCGTGCGGCGGCGATGGTCGCGTCGCGGTATCCGGGGATCCCCTCGTCGACGGTCAGCGCGACGAGCCGGACGGTCGGGCGCCGGGAGAAGTACCGGGACGTGGCCTGGAGCGCCACCGCCGAATCTTTGCCGCCCGAGAGGGCGACGGCGATCGTTCCCTGGCCGAACTTCGGGAGCTGACGGTGGAACTCACGCCGGACCCGCTCGTCGACCGACGCGAGAAAGTGAGGAGCGCAGGCGTGCCGACCGCAGTAGGGTTGGTCGATGACCGCCGGGCGGTCGCACCTCGAGCAGTGCACGCCGGGGGAACCCCGCCAGATTATTTAGCCCCGGGAGCGGGCCGGTGTTCCACTGCGTCCATACGATTATTAGGCGAATCCCGGCCAGCGAGCGTCGATGGCATCTGCCCCGGGCGCCCGGTCGTCGTCGCCGTCGCGCCGCGACCGAGACGGGAACGCCCTGGACGACGCCCCGGTCTTCCGGGTCGACGAGCTCGTGGGTCGGTTCCAGCGGATCCTGCAGGCCCAGGAGCGAAGCCCGTGCACGGTAAAGCAGTACGGCCACATCGCGCGCACCTTCCTCGGGTACGCCCAGAAGCCCCTCGAGGAGGTCACGCTGAAGGACCTCGAGCGATTCCGCGAGTACCTCGTTCTCGAGCGGCACTACTCGAAGAACTCGGTCTACACGACCGTCCGAGGGCTGACGAGCCTGTTCCGGAACTTCGGCCTCTCCATCGCCGACCAGCTCGAGCCTCCGCGACGCCCGGAGCGGCTTCCTCGGTACTTGACCGAGGAGGAGATGCACCGGCTGTTCGAGGTCGTCAAGTCCTCCCCCCGCGACAGCGCGATCATCCATGTCCTCGGGTTCGTCGGCCTGCGGGTCAGCGAGCTGTGCCACCTCGACATCGACGACATCGAGTTCGAGAGGAACGTCCTGCACATCCGCAGCGGCAAGGGGGACAAGGACCGCGAGGTGATCCTCGAGGACCGGACCCGGGCCGCGCTGGACCGGTACCTGGCCGACCGCACCCTCAAGGGGCTCGGGACGACCCGGCTGTTCGCCATCGGGCCCGTCACGGTCGAGCGGATCGTCCGCAAGGCGGCCCAAGAGGCGAACATCCCGCGACGGGTGACCCCCCACATGCTCCGCCACACCCTCGCGACGGCCCTGCTCTCCCGGGGCTGTGACATCCGGTACATCCAGAAGCTCCTGGGCCACGCGTCGGTCGCGACCACCCAGATCTACACGCACGTCGACACGAGCGCCTTGCGCGACGCCTACCAACGCGCCCGGCCGCAGTATTAACCCGGGCGGCCTCGCGTCGCCGTGGCGGTCGAGCGCGTCGAGGTCATCGTCCTCGGCGCGGGAATCGCGGGCACCGCGCTCGCCTACCATCTGGCCAAGCGGTCCGTCGGGCCGACCCTCCTCTACGACCCGAGGACCCCCGCGGCCGGCGCGACGGGTCGTGCCGCCGGGATCGTCACCGAGCAGCTGTGGAATGAATGGGACGTCGCGGTGACCCGGCTCGCGCGCAAGGAGTACGCCGAGCTGGCGGCCCGGCGCGACCCGAGTGCGTTCACCGAGAACGGGTTCGTCCGTTGGACCTCCCAGGAGGGGGCAGCCCGTGTCCTGACGGAGGCCACCGCCCGTCTGCGCGGCTGGGGGGTCGAGGTGCGTGCCTTCGGCCGGACGGAGCTCGAGCGCGCGGTCCCGTGGGGTCGGTTCGACGACGTCGTCGGCGCGATCTTCAGCCCCGGGGACGCCGTGGTCACCCCGAGCACGCTGACCGACCTTTACGCGGACGAGGCGCGGCGGGCGGGCGCCGACCTCGAGACCGGGTCCCCCTTCCACCGCCTCGCCCAGGAGGACGGCGGCTGGACCCTCGAGGCGGGGGCTCGTAGCGTCCGGGCCCGCCGCGTCGTCGTCGCGGCCGGGGCCTGGTCGAAGCGGATCCTGGCGGAGCTCGGCCACCCCCTGCCGCTGGCGCCCTATCGGACGCAGGCGGCCACCCTTCGGGCCCCGCCCGGGGGACCGGAGGTCTTCGCCTCGGTCCACGACATCGACCTGGACGTCTACGCCCGTCCTGAGGGGAGCGGGCGGATCCTCGCGGGGGACGGGACCGAGCTCGTCGAGGTCGATCCGGACCGGACCCCGAGCGGGGGAGACGAACGGTTCCTGGGACATCTCGCCGAGTCGTTCACTTCCCGGTTCCCGGGCTGGGCGAACTCCGAGCTCGTGCGCGCCTGGTCGGGGGTGTGTACCTCGACCCCGGACCGTCGTCCCCTCGTGGGCCCCGTGCCGGGCGCGGCCGGCCTCTACGCGCTGACCGGTTTCAACGGGTTCGGCGTGATGCGGGGCGGAGGGGTGGCCCAGCGACTCGCCGAGGTACTCGCCGCGGGGGACGGCTCGGGGCGCGAGCAGGCCCTGCTGGGGCCGGTGCTCCCCGGCCGGTTTCCCCCCGGAACCCCCGCCACGGTCCCGCGGCCGGGATTCACGCTCGAGGGTGGAGATGCGCCTCGTTTCTGACGCGCGGGCGATCTTGCGCGCGGGGATCGCAGCCGCGGACCCGGCCCGCGCCGTGCAGTCCGTCGTCCGCCGCCATCGCCGGGGGATCTCCGTCGGCGGCCGTCCGCTGCTGCCGGGGGTCGGTGGGACCATCCGGTTGGTGGGTCTCGGGAAGGCGGCCGCGGCCATGGCGGACGCCGCGGTGAGCGTGATCGGACCCGGGACGACCGGGGTGGTCGCCGTCCCGCACGGCTACCCGGCCCCCCGGTCGGGGGTCCGCCTCGTGCGGGGAGACCACCCCACCCCGTCGCGGGCCAGCCTGGCCGCCGGTCGGGCCCTGCTCCACGAGGTTCGCACCGCCGAGCCCTCCGACCGGATCCTCTTCCTGATCTCGGGAGGAGGGTCCGCCGTCGCGGAGCTCCCGCTCGAGCCCCTCTCGATCGACCATCTCGCACGGACCACGGACGCGCTCCTCTCCTCGGGCGCCCCGATCCAGGCGATGAATGCGGTACGTCGCCACGTTTCTGGAATCAAGGGAGGACGTCTCGCGGAGGCCGCCCCGGCCGGGGGTTTCGCCACCGTCGCGATCAGCGACGTGGTCGGCGACCCGCCGGAGGATGTCGCTTCAGGACCTACGGTACCGGACCCCACAACGTTCCGCGACGCGCTCCGGGTGCTCGAGCGGTTCCACCTCCGGCCCCGCCTCCCTCCCCCGGTGGTCCGCTACCTTGCGGAAGGAGTGCGAGGGAAACACCCCGAAACCCCCAAACCGGGCGACCCCGCCTTCGGCGGAGCGGTCTTCCGGTTCGGGGCGACGAACCGGACCGCGCTTCGAGCCGCGGCTCGGGAGGCCGCACGCCGAGGCTACAGCCCGCGGGTGGTCTCGAGGCCCGTGGTCGGCGAGACCCAGCCAGCAGCCCTCCGGTTCACCCGGGAACTCCTGCAGGGGCACCCCCGAAGGTCGTTCGCGCTCCTCGCCGGGGGGGAGACCACCGTGACCCTGGGTCCTCACCCGGGTCGGGGAGGACGGAACCAGGAGTTCGCGTTGGCGGCCGCGGTACCGCTCGCCGGCCGGGCGGGGGTCCTGGTTCTCTCAGCGGGGACCGACGGGGTGGACGGCCCCACCGAGGCGGCCGGCGGCTGGGCGGACGGAACTACGCTCCGTCGGTTGACAGCGGACGGCGTCGACGTGGGCCAAGCGCTTCAGGGCCATGCGGCCTACTCGGCCCTCGACCGAGCGGGTCGCCTGCTGCGGACCGGCCCGACGGGCACAAACGTGATGGACCTGCACGTCGGGCTGCGGCGCGCCTAGTCCGGGTATGGCAGGAAGTAATCTGCGACGTGCGGTCGCTTCCAGTCGACATACACCGACTTCAGCTGGAGGTAGTCCCGCACTCCCCAGACGGTCCCTTCGCCGGCCAGACCGCTCATCCGGAAGCCCGAATGGTAGCCCTGCGGGGTCTCCGGTCCGACGCGGTTGATGTACGTCTCCCCGAACCTCAGCTCGCGCGCCGCCTGTTCGGCCCGGTCGGCGTCCTTCGTGAAGACGTAGGAGGAGAGACCGTACTGGTTCCGGTTGGCCCGCTCGATCGCCTCGTCCCAGTCCGAGAACGTGAGCGCCGGCAGCACGGGGCCGAAGATCTCCTCCTGGGCGATCGACTGGTCGTCCTCGACCCGGTCGACCAGCGTCGGCAGGTAGAAGGCCCCCTTCGCGAGCGGGCCGCCGGTCGCGGAGGCGCCCCCGACCACGAGCCGAGCCCCCTGTTCCTCGGCCTTCGTGACGACCTTGGCGACCTCGTCGCGGGCCCGGACCGAGTAGAGCGGGCCGACGTCGACGCCCGGGCTCAGACCGGGGCCGACCCGCAGCGCCTTCGTGAGCGCGGCGACCTTCTGGAGGAACTTCGGGGCCACGGCATCGGCGACGTAGCACTTCTCCGCCGCGATGCACGCTTGCCCCGCATTCCAGAAGCGCGCCCACACGGTGGCACGCGCGGCCCAGTCGAGGTCCGCGTCCTCCGCCACGAGGACGGGAGCCTTCCCGCCCAACTCCATCAGGCACTTGGCCATCCTCGGTGCGGCCAGGCGAAGCACCTCGATCCCGCTCGCGGTCGAGCCCGTGAGCGTGACGGTCGAGCACTCGGGATGCCCCACGAGCGCGGGGCCCAGCTCCCCGCCGGGACCGGGGACGACGTTGAGGACCCCGGGAGGCAGGCCCGCGTCGCGGAGCGCCTCGGCGATCAGGAACGAGCAGAGGGGCGTGTTGCTCGACGGCTTGAGGACCATCGTGTTCCCTCCCAGCAGGGCGGGAGCGATCTTCCGGGTCACGGTGGCCGCGGGAAAGTTCCAGGGAGTGATCGCGACCACGACGCCTCGGGGGACCCAGAGCAGTCGCATCGACTGCCCGTGCGGGAGGCCCGCGACCTCCTCGCCCGAGAGGGTGCGGCCGAACGATGGGTAGTACTCGAGGTTGTCGATCGCGCCCGCGACTTCCCCGCGCGCCTCGTAGAGGACCTTGCCCATCTCGCGCGTCATGAGGCGCGCGAGATCGTCGGCGCGGGCCCGGAGGCGCTCGGCCGCCTGGAGGAGGATCTTCCCGCGGGCCGCTCCACCGAGCCGCTCCCAGGCAGGTTGCGCCCGGGCGGCCGACTCCATCGCCGCGGCGGCATCCTCCTTGGTCCCGCGAACCACGGTCCCGACCCGGGAGCCATCGGCCGGGTCGATGACGTCGAACGTCGGACGGTCCGCAGGCGGGACGTACTGATTGTCGAGGAAGCAACCGCGGACCTCGGAGGCCGGCATGGACGGCCCATGCCGGCACGCCCTATACGCGTGGCGAACCGGTGCCTGCCGCCGCACGCGAACGCCTATACCCCCGCCCAAAGATGGCGCTCCGGGAGTCGGCCCCGGTCGAGCGACGCATGAGCGCACCATCCGCCGTCGAGGAGAGCGCGACCGGCCGGCGGGGCGAGCGGCGGCAATGGATTCCGACCGTGTTCGTGTGGGTCGGGGCGGCCGTCCTCGTCTCGACCCTCTTCGTCGGGTGGTACGTCGTGCAGGCGCGCAGCAGCACGGGTTGCACGGACGTCGTGGAGACCCTCTATCCGTTCTGGGTAGCTGTCGGTGGCTCTGGTACTGCGTGTCCCCCCTCCGGCGTCCAAGGGTACTCCTCCGCGGGGCTTGCGTCGACCGGTCTCCTCTACCTCGGGGTCGCGGCACTCACGGCCGCCGGAGCGGTCCTGGCGTTCCTCGTCGGGGCGCTTCTCCTCCGTGGGCGGCGCATCCATCGTGGCAGCATCCTGCTCGTGCTCGCCCTCCTCGCCATCCTGGCCGCGTGGCTCGGCCCGGCGCTCGTCGCCCTCGAGCAGCCGTCCACGGTCTGCGGGGACCAGGGGTCGTACGGCACGCCATTCGGCTCGACGGGCGCCCCGGTGCAGCCCCAGCAATCGAACGACTCCGGCGGGGGCACGGTCGGCGCGTGCAACGGGTGGGCTTTCGGTGGGGGTAACGCAGGGGGCTACTCCCATAGCACCTATGTGTGGAACGGCGCGTCAGGTCCGTGGAACTCGTTCTTCGGGAGCGCGAGCTCGGACGGCACGACGTTCAGCTGGGGTCCCGGGGTCGGCTGGTTCCTCGACATCTGGGGGGTCGCCCTGATCGGGGTCGGCACCACCATCAGTCGCAAGAACTGAGGGTCCTCTGCTTCCCGGGTCACTCGGCGGAGCGGATCCGCTCAAGCTTGGCGAGGAACTCGACCCCTTCCCCGGTCTTCATGCGTTGCCCGTCCTCCCGGACGAGCGGCAGGCCAGCCGCGGAGCAGGCCGCCTCGGGGGGGCGGCCGTCCATCAGGAGCCGGACCGCGCGCTGCTCTCGGCGGCTGAGCGTCAGGCCCGCGAGCTGGAACTCCTCGAACGCCTCGTAGGCGATCGGCGCCACGACCCGGGCGATCTTCGCCATCTCGGCCGCGTAGAGGCGGATCTCCTCCTGGGCGTGGGGATCGAGCCGGAGGAGGAGGAAGTGCAACAGGTTGTGGAGGTTCGCCTTCCAGTACCACTGAGTGTAGTAAGCGACCGGTAGGAGGAGCCGGGCCGTCTCGCGGGCGACGCCCGCCTTCAGCGCCGCCGTGTAGGCCGTGTACGTCTCCTTCGAGAGTCGCTCGAGGTCCCCGCGGAATTTCTCGACCACGTCCGCGGGGAGCGCCTCGCCGCGCCCCTGCCGGTTCACGGTCGACTGGCGGCGGACCTCCTCGGCAGCGGGGACCTCGTACTCGTCCGGGACGACGGAGTAGCGGGCGCTGTACTCGTTCACCGAGGCGGTGCGGTGGCGGATGAACTGACGCGCGACGAAGATCGGGAGCCGGACGAGGAACTTGAACTCGACCATCTCGAACGGGGTCGTGTGCTGGTGCCGCATGAGGTAACGGACCAGCGCGCGGTCGTCCCGCAGCGTCTTCGTCCCCTGGCCGTAGGAGACCCGGGCCGCCTGCACGATCGCCGCGTCGTTCCCCATGTAGTCGACGAGCGCGACGAAGCCGTGAGAGAGGACCGGCTGCCGAACCCCGATGAGCTCGTCCGCCTCCGGGACGGACGGTCGGACCATCGGCGCCTCCGCGTCGGCCACGTTCCCCCGACTAAAACTCCGGGATAAAGCCGCACCCCGCGCGAGCGACCCCTCGGGCGACTACCGGCCGGCCCGAGCGCCGCTCCCGACCTTCGACAGCGCCGGCGCCGTGGGGACGAGGTGACGGCCGAGCCCGAGCTCTTCGGGACTCGCCCCGAGGGCGAGCCCCACGACCTGCGGAAGGTGGAAGACCGGCATGTCGAGCGCGTGCCCGGCGACCTTCTCGGCCTGGTTCTGGTAAGCGTCCAGCGAGATGTGGCAGAGCGGGCAGGGGGTCGCCATCGCGTCGGCGCCGTGGGCCTTCGCGTCGTCGATCTGATGGGCGGCGATCCGGCTCGCCGTGTCGGGCTTCACGAACTGGATCGGGAACCCGCAGCACATGACTCGGCCCCGGTAGTAGACGGGGGTGGCTCCGACCGCGGACAGGAGGTCCTCGAACGCGTGGGGCTCCTCCGCGCTCTCCCAGTTGAGCTCGTCGGCCGGCCGCAGGAGGTGGCAGCCGTAGAACGCCCCGACCTTGAGCCCCTCGAGGGGGCGGACGACCCTGGCCCGGACCTGGGCGACCCCGACGTCCTCGGTGAGCACGCGGAGCAGGTGCTTGACCTTCACCGTCCCCCGGTAGTGGATGCCGAGGGGAGCGAGGGCCGAGTCGACCCGCTCCTTCACCTTCGGGTCCTGGTAGCGGAGGTTCGCGAGGGACAGCATGCCCGTGCACGTGGAGCAGACCGTGAGCAGGTCGAGGCCCGCCGCCTCCGCGAGGGCGAGGTTGCGCACGTTGAGGGCGACGGTGAGGACCTCGTTCGCCTCGTCGGAGAACCCCGAGCCGCAGCAGGAGAACTTCGGGAACTCCGCGAGCTCGATCCCGAGCGACCGGCAGACCCACCGGGTCGCCATGTCGAGCTCCTTGCCCGAGGCCTGGGCGACGCAGCCGGGGTAGTAGGCGAGCTTCACGGCTTCTCCTCCGGGCGGTCGAGCGCCTCGTAGATCTTCTCGACCTCGTCCATCCCCTCGATCCGGTGCGGGGCGCGGAGGATCTCCCGCTTCTTCCGGACGATGTGGAGCCCTTGGGGCAGCTGCTCGAGGACCCCGACGAGCCCCGAGGTCTGGCGGACGAGCTTCATCTCGTTCAGGACCCCGCGGTCGCGGATGTTGTCCTTGAAGCCGACCGCGTGCTTGCTGCCGTGCTCGGTCCCGCCCTGGACGGCGACCGCCATCTCCTTGAGGTCCCGGATCCGCTCGGAAGGGCGGACGTCCTTCGGGCACGCCTCCGTGCAGAGGTGGCACCGCAGGCAGAGCCAGAGCCCGTCCGGCTGGATCCGCATGAGACGGTCCTGGTGGCCCTGGTCGCGCGGGTCGACCACGAAACGGTAGAGCTTGGCGAGCGCCATCGGGCCGGGGAACGCCGGGTCGGCCTCGACCGCCGGGCAGGCGGAGAAGCAGGCCGCGCACGCGATGCAGCGGGGGGTCTCCTTGAACTGCTCGACCTCCTCCGTCGTCATCGGGTTCTCCCGCCCCTCGGGCATCGGGTGGCGCGGGTCGAGGATGAGGTGCGGCCGGATCCGGTCGTAGTTCCGCCAGAACGGCTCCTGCTCGACCACGAGGTCCCGGAGCACCGCCTGGTTGCGCATCGGCTCGATCACAATCCGTCCGTCGCGCGCGAGCTCGGGCCCGATTTGGGTCTCGCAGGCGAGCCGGCTCTTGGAGTTGACCTGCATCGCGCACGAGCCGCAGATCGCGCTGCGGCACGAGTAGCGCAGGGCGAGCGACGGGTCGACCTCCGCGCGGATCTTCAGGAGGGCCGTGAGCACGGGGGTGTGGGGCGGCAGGTCGAGCGTGTACCGCTGGTAGCGGGGCGCCCGGTCGTGGCCCGGGTCGAACCGGTAGATGTCGAACGTCGCCTTGACCGTCGCTTCCGTCATCAATACACTCGCTCCTTCGGTTCCCATCGCGTGTAGGCGACCGGCGCGTACGAGAGCTGCGGCCCCTCGGCGCCCCGTACGGCGATCGTGTGCTTCATCCACTTCGCGTCGTCGCGCTTCGGGTAGTCGGTCCGGGAGTGCGCCCCCCGGCTCTCGGTGCGCGCATACGCCCCGACGAGGATCACTTCGGCGAGGTCCAGCATGTATCCCGTCTCGAAGGCGTCGGTGAGGTTGACGTTGTAGACCTTGGATTGGTCGACCACCCGGACGTTACGGTACCGCTCCTTCAGCGCTCGGATCCGTCGGAGTCCCTCGAGGAGGTCGGCCTCGTTCCGGTAGATGCCGGCGTACCGGCCCATCGTCGCCTGCATCTCGGCGCGCAGCGTCGAGGGGTCCTCCCCGTCCGTGCGGCTCGACCAGGCTCTCCAGGGAGCGGTCACCCCGTCCAGCTCCGCCTCCCGGATCTCCGGAGGAGCCGCCGAGCTCGCGTAGGCGGCCGCCGCGGCCCCGGCGAACTTTCCGAACACGAGGGTCTCGAGGAGAGAGTTCCCGCCGAGGCGGTTGGCTCCGTGGATGGAGACGCACGCCGCCTCCCCGGCGGAGTAGAGCCCGCGGATGTTGGTCGCCCCCTGGGCGTCGGTCCCGATCCCCCCCATCATGTAGTGCTGCGCGGGATACACCGGGATCGGTTCGGTCACCGGGTCGATCCCCGCGAACGACCGGGCGAAATCGCAAATCTCCTGGAGGCGGCTCTCGATCTTCTCCTTGCCGAGGTGCATGAGCTCGAGGTGGACGTAGCCGCCCGGGAACCCGCGCCCTTCGAGCACCTCCGTGACGATCGCCCGGGAGACGACGTCGCGGGAGGCGAGCTCGAGGACGTGGGGGGCGTAGCGGCTCATGAACCGCTCCCCCTGGCCGTTCTTGAGGATCCCGCCCTCCCCGCGCGCCCCCTCGGTGATCAGGATCGCGGTCTCCATGAGGGCGGTCGGGTGGAACTGGACGAACTCCATGTCCTTGAGCGCCGCGCCCGCGGTGTAGGCGGCCGCGACCCCGTCGCCGGTGCAACTGTGCGCGTTGGTCGTGCGGCCGTAGACCCGGCCGAACGGGCCGGTGGCGAGGACGACCGCCTTCGCTCCGATCTGGACGAACTCCCCCCGCCGCCGGTCGAGCGCGACGATCCCATGGACTCGGCCGTCCCGCACGACCAGTTGGGTCAGTGCCCACTCCTCGTAGAGTTGGAAGTGCACGGTGCCGAGGTGCTCCCAGAGCGCCTGAAGCAACGCTAGGCCAGTGCGGTCCGCCGCGTAGATCGTGCGCGGGAAACCGGCCCCCCCGAACGGCCGACGGGCGAGCGTGCCGTCCGGTGCGCGGCTGAAGATCGTCCCGAAGTGCTCCATCTCCACGACGGTCGGGCCGGCTTCCCGGCAGAACAGCTCGATGGAGTCCTGGTCGCCGAGGTAGTCCGACCCCTTCACGGTGTCGTAGATGTGGGTGTCGACCGAGTCCTCCTTGCCGACGGCGGCGTTAATCCCGCCCTGCGCCGCGCCCGAGTGCGAGCGGAGCGGGTGGAGCTTGGAGACGACCGCGACGTCGCACCCGGCCTCGACCGCCGCGAGGGCCGCCCGCTGGCCCGCGAGCCCCGCGCCGACCACGACGACGTCGTGCTTCAACATACGGTCGGGGCGGAGACGGCTTGAGTAATAATCGGTAGCGCTCCGCGCCGTCCGGCGGATTCGCGGCCCACGAGGTCGCCCCGGGTTCCTCAGTGGCCGGAACGTAATCGGTTCGTGAGCCCTTATATATCGCCCTCAGGTCGGCTCTCCGCTATCTGTCCCAGACGGAGTTGGAGCATGCACGGTCAGATTACCGCCATCGACGAGGACCGCCTCTTGAAGGGCACGACCACGATCGGGATCGCGGCCAAGGACGGAGTCGTCCTCGCGACCGAGCGCCGGGCGACAGCCGGCACGATGATCTCGAACAAGCAGACGACCAAGCTGTTCAAGATCGACCAGAACATCGGGGTGACGATCGCGGGGCTGGTCGGGGACGCGCAGGTCCTCACCCGGTACCTCCGCGCGGAGGTCTCGCTCTACCGTCTCCGGCGCAACGGCCTGCTCTCGGCCGAAGGTGCCGCGACCCTTCTCGCCAACATCCTCTCCGGCAACCGGTTCTACCCGTACTACGCCTGGCTCATCCTCGGGGGAGTCGACGCCAAGGGCGGCCACGTCTTCTCGGTCGACCCCGCCGGGGGCTGCCTCGAGGACCGGTTCGTCTCGGTCGGGTCCGGGTCCACCTTCACCTACGGACTCCTGGAGGAGAACTACAGCCGCGAGATGAGCTCCTCCGAGGGCGTCGACCTAGCGCTCCGGGGCCTCACGGCCGCCATGAAGCGGGACAGCGCGAGCGGGGACGGCTACCTCGTTCACGTCATCTCGGCCAAGGAATACCACGAATTCAGCGATGACGAAATTAATAAGCGCCTGAAGGCGCTTAAGATTCCGCTGCCTCCGGTGCTGCCGTAGTCTATCGCGCCGGATCCGGGCCAACCCTTTCCGCCAACCCCTTCGCACTGGAATGAGTTTCGATTCGTTAGTCAGCGAGACGCGGGAGGCCCTCAAGCAGGTGCTTCCCGAAGGCATCGAGGTCACCGACATCGAGCTGGAGGGCCCGCACATCGTCCTGTACACCAAGCAGCTGGACGCCTTCCTCTCCGGCGGCGACCTCCTGCGGCAGATCGCCCAGCGCCTGCACCGCCGCGTGCTGGTGCGCAGCGACCCGGCGACGCTCATCGACCCCAAGGAGGCCGAGAAGCAGATCCGGGAGCTCATCCCGGTCGAGGCGGAGATCGCCCAGCTGTTCTTCGAGCCCGAGACGGGCGAGGTCACGATCGAGGCGGCGAACCCGGGGGCGGCGATCGGCCGCGGCGGAGCCGTCCTCAACGACCTGAAGCGACGGATCGGATGGGTCCCGACCGTCGTGCGGACCCCCCCGATTCCCTCGAAGACGGTGGAGGAGGTGCGGATCCACCTCCGCAACTCCTTCGACGACCGCCGCTCCTTCCTCAAGAAGGTCGGGATCCGGATCGCGCGCGACCCGCTGCCCGAGAAGCTCTGGGCCCGGAACACGGCCCTCGGAGGGTACCGGGAGGTCGGCCGCAGTGCCCACCTGCTCACGACCCAGAACTCGAAGGTCCTGATCGACTGCGGGATCGACCCCGGCTCCGACCGGACACCCTACTTCAACGCGCCGGAGCTGCTCCCGCTGGATTCGCTGGACGCCGTGGTGGTCACGCACGCGCATCTCGACCACTGCGGGCTGGTGCCGGTCCTCCTGAAGTACGGGTACAAGGGCCCGATCTACTGCACCGCCCCGACTCGGGACCTGATGACCCTGATGCTGCTGGACGCGATCAAGGTCGTCAACCAGGAGGCGCGCAAAGGCCTCTACGACTCGTCGCACGTCCGTGACCTCGTGACCCGGACGATCCCGCTCCGGTGGGGAGAGACCACGGACGTGGCGCCGGACATCCGGCTCACGATGCACAACGCCGGCCACATCCTCGGCTCGTCCATCTGCCACTTCCACCTCGGCGAAGGGGACCACAACCTCGCCTACTCCGGCGACATCAAGTTCGAGCGGAGCTGGCTGTTCAACCCGGCGACGAACCGGTTCCCCCGCCTCGAGACCCTCGTGCTCGAGTCGACGTACGGAGGGTATCGGGACGTCCAGCCGAGCCGGCAGCAGTCCACCGACGAGTTCAGCGCGCTCACCACCCGCGTCGTCGGCCGCGGGGGCAAGCTGATCGTCCCGGTGTTCGCGGTCGGTCGGTCGCAGGAGGTCATGCTCGTCCTGGAGGAGCGGATGCGGGAGGGGAAGATCCCGAAGGTGCCGGTCTACCTCGACGGCATGATCTTCGAGGCGACCGCGATCCACACCGCCTACCCCGAGTTCCTGAACAGCCAGCTCCGCACGCAGATCTTCCAGCAGGGGGACAACCCGTTCCTCTCCGACATCTTCCACCGCGTCGACTCGTCGCAGATGCGGGTCAGCCTGCTCGACAGCAAGGAGCCGTGCATCATCCTCGCGACCTCCGGGATGATGAGCGGCGGGCCGGTGATGGAGTACTTCCGGGCCTGGGCCCCCGACGAGAAGAACGGCCTATTGTTCGTCGGCTACCAGGCCGAAGGGACGTTCGGCCGACGCCTGCAGCGCGGTCTCTCCGAAGCGACGTTCCTGGACGGCTCCCGGCAGGTCTCGGTGCCGGTACGGCTGGACATCGGCACCATCGAGGGGTTCTCGGGCCACTCCGACCGGGTCCAGCTGATGAACTACGTCGCGTCGCTCGACCCGCGCCCGCAGCGGATCATCCTGAACCACGGCGAGGAGTCCAAGACGGTCGACCTCGCCGGCAGCCTTCACAAGCGGTTCAACGTCGACTCCCGCGCCCCGTTCAACCTCGAGGCGATCCGGCTCCTCTGAGCCCCCGGACCGCCCGGCCAGCGGCCGTTCGCCCCGGTAGTTTGGACGAAATCCTAAATAGTGCTGGCCGGGTCAATCCACCGTATCATTCTGACGGTGAGTGCATGGTTTCGGTCCCGCGAAGGTTCCTGGTCCTCGGGTTGGATGGGGGAACCTTCGACCTTCTCGACCCGCTGATGCAGGCCGGCGACCTCCCGTTCCTCCGGTCGCTCGCCGAGCGGGGGGTCAAGGCGCCGCTCCGGTCGGTCTACCCCGCGAAGACGATCCCGGCGTGGTACTCGTTCGCCACGGGCCTCGACCCGGGCGAGCTCGGGATCTTCGGGTTCACCGAGCCGGGCGACCTGCCCGGCAGGTCCCGGATCGTGCAGTCCTTCCGGCCCGCCGAGGCGGTCTGGGACCGGCTCTCCCGGCTGGGGCGTCGGGTCGGCGTCGTCAACTTTCCCCTGCCCGCTCCCTACCCGGTCCATGGGTTCATCCTTCCCGGCATGTTCTCCGCCACATCGACGACCTACCCCCGCGCGCTGCGCGGCGAGGTCGAGGGGGCGATCGGGGCACCGTATCCGGCCGAGCTCCCCGTCTTCCGAGAGTCCGAGCGCGATGCGTGGGTGGCGAGCGCCACCCTCTCCGTTCGGCAGCGGGGTCGCGCGGCGGCCGGCCTCGCGCAGCGTCACCGCCCGGAGTTCCTCTTCGCGCTCTTCCGGGAGACCGACCGGCTCCAGCACCAGCTCTGGACCGAGCTCGACCGGCCGGTCGCCGAGATCCCGGAGGACCTCCGAAGGTTCTGGCGGGCGGTCGACGCGGCCTGCGCCGAGGTCGACCAGGCGTTCCGAAGCGGCGGGGGCCCAGCCGTCACCTTCGTGGTCTCGGACCACGGGCACGGCCGCATCGAGAGCGACTTCCTCACCAACCGCTGGCTGGCCCAGGAGGGGTTCCTCGTCTTCCGCAACTCGCCGGTTCCCTGGAGCCGGCGGCTCTTCGCCCGCCTTTCGCTCTCCGCGCAGCGGGTCCCCTTCCTGCGGCGGGTCTCGAGCCGCCTCGCGGGATTCCTGCGCGACGGCTCGCGGGGAGACCTCGCCAACCTCTTGATCGGGGACGCGTCGTTCGAGGGCGCGACCCGCCAGATCGACTGGAAACGGACGGTCGCCTACTCCTATCCCGTTCCCGAGGGGATCTACCTCAACCGCTACAACCCGCGGCTCCGCGGCGTCCGCCGGGAGCAGGTGCTCGCCGACCTCCGTGCCCGCCTCCAGGCGTACCCGGACGCGCAGATCGAGGTCATGACTCCCTCGGAGATCTACCGCGGGCGGCTGCTGGAGCACGCTCCCTCCCTCCTGATCCGGGTGGACGGGATGCGCACCGAGCCCCGGATGGACTTCGCCTTCGACCAGCCGCTGATCCGGGACCGCCCGCACTACTTCTGCGGGTCGGGGACCCATCGCATGGACGGGATTTTCATCGGGGCCGGCGACGGGATCCGAGCGGGAGCGGCCCCCGGGACGGTCCGCCTGGTCGACGTCGCCCCGACGATCCTCGACGGGATGGGTATCGCGCCTCCCGCCGAGTGGGTGGGCCGCTCCTTCGGGGCCGACTTGGGCCTCCCGGCGTAGCGCGCGACTGCGGCGGAACGTTTTTTCCCCCATCCCCCCTCGAAGCCGCCGAATGGCGGGACGCACGGTAGACCTCGTGGCCGCGGGCCCGTGCTCCCCGGACCCGTACGACCCAGCCGCCCCGGCCTGGGCGCTCGCCGCCGGACTGGCGGCCCGGGGGGACCGGGTACGGGTGCTGCATCCCCCGGGGCCTTCGGGTGGAACGCCGGTCGACGGGGTCGAGGCGGTCCGGGTCGACATTCCTCTCCGTCGACCGGGCGCGGCGGTCGAGGGGGCCGAGCTAGCGAGCGCCGCAAGTCGGCGGATCCGGGTGGAGGCAGACCTCGTCATCCGCGACCCGATCGGGCTCGGAACCCTCCTCGGGGGCCGACGTCGGTCGGGCTCGACAACCCTGGTCGGCGTCGTGCGCGGGGTCGAGCTGGCGGCGTTCGACGGCGTGGCCTCCCACCGGCACCCGGTGAACCTCGTGGAACGGGTCGAGACCTGGCGCGACCGCCGGAGCCTGCGGCGCCTCGAGCGGGAAGCGCTCGCCGAGGCCGACCGGCTCTTCTACGACGACCCGGAGGTTCCCGCCGCCCTCGGCCGGGAGTACTCGGTCGACCCGCGCCTTCTGACCCCTGCCCCGGCTCCCGTGCTCGGGGGTGCCCTGCCCTCGCGAGAGGAAGCCCGACGTCAGCTTCGATTGCCGTTGGACGTGCTCGTGGTGGCGGCCCCGGTCACGTCGGAGGACCCGAACTCGCCCGAGGCGGTTGCGGTCCAGGAGTCGTTCCGCCGCGTTCGCTCCCTGTTCGTCGGAGCTCGCCTGGTCGGCGTGGGGGCGGCGGCCGCCCGCACCGAACCCGGCGTGACCTGGGTCCCCGAGCGGACCACTTCCAGCCTCGAGTGCGCGTTCGTCGCGGCCGACATCGCCCTGGTGGCCCCGTCCGTCCCGCGGTTCGACCCGGGGAGCGTGCTCGCGATGCGGTCCCGATGCGCGGTGCTCGCGAGCCCGACCGTGCGGTTCGCCACGCCCCCCGCCCGCGCGGTGCAGTTCGCCGCCTCGAGCGATCCCGCGGACCTCGCCGCCGCCCTCGCCGAACTGCTCGCGGACCCAGAGGGCCGCCGTCATCTGGTCGAAGCGGGGTCGGCCTTCGCCGAGGGGTTCGACCCGGAGCGGGTCGCCACGACGATCGCGGTCGAGCGTCGGGCCGTGGCGGCGTGATCACGGCTCCGTGGGGTTCGCCTCGTCCAGGCGCCACTCCTTGAACTTCCGCCCGCCCGAGGCGCGTCGGACCGAGCCGGGGACCGAGTCCCAGACGAGCCCGGCCGGCAGGTCGCCCCGCTCGAGCGCGTCGAGGGTCCGCCGGAAGCGCCCGCGAAGCTCCGCGTAGGGGTCGGCCTCGCCCGGCACCACCCAGGGTCGCGCCGGGCGGAGGACGACGACCCGGCCTGCCTCGACGGTCCAGACCCCCACCGGCGCCGCGCGCGTCGCGTGCGTCTGCGCCGCGAGACGCTCGGCCGACCGCTTCGAACCGACCAGCACCGCCACCCAGTCTCCCCACACCCGCCGGGTGAGCGCCTGGGCCAGCACGGTCCGACGGTCGGCGACCTTCGCCTCGACGAGCCCGACCTCATCGCCCCGCCGGCCCACGAGGTCGAAGTAGTCCGTTCCGTCCAGGTTCGACCAGGTGCGGTAGCCGAGCCCCTCGAGGTAGCGAGCCCCCTGCTCGACCAGGGCCCGCTCGCTCGGACGGGGCCGGTGGGTGGCGGTCATACCCCCGAGCGGAGGAACCACCGGTCGAGCCGACCCCGGGGCAATCGCAGAAGGATGGGGCGGCCGTGCGGACAGGCGTAGGAGGACTCGGGAAGCTGGGCGAGCGCCTCCAGCACCCGGGCGAACTCCTCGAGGCCGACCACGTCGCCCGCCCGGATCGCGGCGTGACAGGCGAGGGAGGCCGCGGTGCGCTCCTCGAGCGTGTCGGGGAGCGTCGGCCGGCCCCCGGTCGCGAGCTCGTCCAGCAGCTCCCGGAGCGCCTCGGTCTGCGTGAGACGCCCGCGGTAGACCGGCACGGCGTGGACCCGGTAGGTCTCCGGCCCGAACGGCTCGACCACGAACCCCGATCGGCGGACCGCCTCTCGGTGGGCCTCGAGCGCCGCCCGCTCCGCCCCGCTCAGTTCGAGCGCGACCGGGCTCACGAGCGTCTGTCGGGCCAGCTCTCCGCGGCGTCGAAGCTCCTCGTAGACGACCCGCTCGCTCGCGGCGTGCTGGTCGACCAGGACGATCCCGTCCCCGTCCTCGGCCACCCAGTAGAGCGCCCCGACGCATCCGAGGAGTCGGAGGCGGGAGCCGGCCCCCGGCGCTCGCACCGCGCGCGGCGCCTCGGTCGTCGCGGGGCCCAAGGTCCTCTGCGTGACCGTCACGGGACGGTGGGCCGTCGCCGGCGGTCGGGTCCACGGCCCGCCCGGCGGGAGGACCGGTGCCGGGGACGAAGGGAACGGGGGCTCGGCGAGCGCCGGGTGAGAGAGGAGGGCCTCGCGCACCCGGCGTCGGAGTTCGTCGGCGAGCTCCCGTTCGTGATGGAAGCGCACTTCCCGCTTGGTCGGGTGGACGTTCACGTCGACGCGCTCGGGGTCGAGCTCGAGCCACAGGACCCCGACCGGGAAGCGGGTCCTCGGGAGGTAGTCCTGGAACGCGGCTCGGACCGCCTGGGCGAGGGGACGGGAGGTGATCGGTCGGCCGTTGACCGTCAGATGCAGGCCCCGGGACGAGGGCGCCGCGACCGCCGGCCGCCCGAGGACGCCGCGAACCCGACCCCCGGGCACCTCTCCGTCGACCTCGAAGGACTCGCGCAGCAGGCTCGGTCCGAGGACCCGAGCCGCCGCGTCGCGAAGGGAGGAGGTGCTCGGGTAGAGCGCCAGCTCGCGGTCGCCCGAGCGCACCCGGATCGTCGCGGCCGGATGGGCGAGGTACTGCCGCTCGACGGTGGCGACCGCTTCGACCTGCTCGGCGGCCGCGCTCCTCAGGAACTTGCGGCGGGCGGGGGTGTTGAAGAACAGGTCCGACACCTCGACCGTCGTCCCGGGGGCCCGTCCGGCGGTGGATCGACGGCCGACCCGTCCGCCGTCCACGGAGATCCCCGCCGCTTCGTCGCGCTCGGGGGTCCGCGAGACCACCCGGAGCCGGCTCACGGTCCCGATCGCGGCCAACGCCTCCCCACGGAACCCGAGGGAGGTGATGCGGTCGACCGGCCCCTCGGGCGGCAGCTTGCTCGTCGCGTGGCGTTCGACCGCGAGCGGGAGCTCCTCCGAAGGGATCCCGAGCCCGTTGTCCGCCACCTCGATACGGCTCAGACCCCCGTCCTGGAGCGTGACCGTGACGACGGTCGCGCGGGCGTCCAGGGCGTTCTCGACGAGCTCCTTCACGACCGAGGCCGGCCGCTCGACGACCTCGCCGGCAGCGATCTGTTCGACGGTCGTGCGCTCGAGCCGACGGATCGGGGAGCGGGTCGTCCGCGCCTCCTCGGTCACGGGTCCGTCCGGGGGCCGCTCGATTCCTCGCGCGCTCGCCGGGCCAGCTCCCGGAGTCGGCGGTGCGCCTCTTCGGGAGTGATCCGGTCCGGCTCGACCTCGGTCAGCTCTTGGAGGATCGCCGCCGAGGGCGGCGGCTCGGCTGTCAGGAGCACCCCCTGGGTGTAGCGTGGCCCCTTCCGGGCGGCCCGGCGCGAACGTGGGCTGGAGGAGAGCCCGCCCGCCTCCAGCTGGCGAAGGAGCCGCTCGGCCTCGCCGAGCACCTCCTCGGGGACCCCGGCGAGTCGAGCGACATGGATCCCGTAGCTGCGGTCCGTGCTTCCGGGGACCAGACGATGGAGGAAGACGACCCCCTCCGGACCCTCCCGCACGGCGAGGTGGGCATTCCGCGCCCCCGACAGCCCGGCGACCATCTCGGTGAGCTGGTGGTAGTGCGTCGCCAGCAGGCAGCGGGCCCGGGTGCGGTCGTGGAGGTAGCGCAGGATCGCCCAGGCGAGCGCGAGTCCGTCGAAGGTGCTCGTCCCCCGACCGACTTCGTCCAGGAGGACCAGCGAGCGCTCGTCGGCGGCGTGGAGGATGTCGGAGACCTCGCTCATCTCGACCATGAAGCTCGACTTCCCCCGGCCGATCTCGTCCGTGAACCCCATCCGGGTGAAGAGCCGCCGAACGACGCCGATGCGGGCGTACTTGGCGGGGACGTACGACCCTGCCTGGGCGAGGACGACCAGCAGGCCCACCTGTCGCATGTAGGTGGACTTGCCGGACATGTTCGGGCCGGTCAGTACGACCAGGCGGCTCTGCTCGGGCTCGAGGTCGGTGTCGTTCGGGACGAATTCGGGACCCTTGCCCCGCTCGAGCACCGGGTGGCGACCCTCGCGGACCAGGAGGAGGAGGGAGTCGTCGACGATCGGGCGGACGTACCCCCGGGTCTGGGCGAGGCGCGCAAAGGTCGCGAGCGCGTCGAGCTCGCCGACCGCCCGAGCGACGCGGTGGATCCCCGGGACCGATCGGTCGACGAGCGAGAGGAACTCCTCCCACCCCTCGGCCTCCGCGGTGCTCGCGTGCTCGCGCGCGTCGAGGATGCGGTGTTCTACCTCCTCGAGGGCGTCGGACGTGAACCGTTCGGCCTGGGCGACCGTCTGCCGCCGTCGGAAGTGGGGAGGGACCCGGGCGAGGTGGGGTCGGGTCACCTCGAAGTAGTACCCAAACACCTGGTTGTAGGCGATCTTCAGCGACTTGATGCCCGAGGCCTCCTGCTCCGTCCGTTCGAGGGCGGCGAGCTCGGCCAGCCCCGCGCGCTCGGCGGCGCGCCACCGGTCCACCTCGGGCGCATGGCCGGCGCGGAAAAGGGGCCCGGCGTCCTCCCGGACCGGAAGCTCGCTGGGCAGGGCCGAATCCAGGAGCGCGAGCAGGTCGGCCGGGGGGCCCAGCTCGACCGCAAGCTCCCGGAGCCGGACGCCAGGTTCCGTCTCGAGGAGCCAGGCCGGTACGGTCGCGACCGCGTGGAGGCCCGCGCGGAGCGCCCCGAGCTCCGGCGGCCGGACCCGTCGGCTCGCGACCCGAGAGGCGATGCGGGCGAGGTCGGCGACTCCGCGCAGGTTCCCCCGCAGCTCCTCGAGGCCGGCCCCCCGGTCGACGAGGGCGGCGACGGCGTCCTGTCGTTCGCGGATCTCCTCAACCTCGGCCAGAGGGTTGGCCAGCCAGAACGCCAGGGTGCGACGACCCGGGGCCGTCACCGTCTCGTCCCACGCCTCGAGCAGGGTGGGACCGCTCGGGTCGTCCGGGTTCATCGGCCGGCGGATCTCGAGATGCCGGAGGGTCTTTGCGTCGAGCGCGAGCCGTCGTGCCGAGGCTCCCCGCGGGACAAGGCTCAGGTGCGGCAGGAGACGGGGCTCCGTCGCCCGAATGTAGGCGCCGAGCCGTCGGTCCACCTCGAGTAGCGGGTCGGCTTCGGCGAAGCCGGACCGCAGCCGTTCGGGGAGCTCGTCCGGGTCCAGTGGCCGGGGGGCCGCCTCGAGCCGTGCGCTCGGGAACTCGCGGCCGAGCGCCCGGGTCAGGGCCGTCGCGGAATCATCTCGTGTCGTCCAGAGGATCTCCCGCGGCTGGAACGGGGCCAGGACCGAGAGGACCCCTTCGGGGCCAGGGCCGTCCGCGAGCCCGTGGTACCACTCCCCGGTCGTGATGTCGACCGTCGCGTACTCGGCCCCCGCGCCCTTCTCGAGAACGGCCGCCAAGAAGTTGTGGTCCGGGCCACCGAGGATCCGGTCGTCGACCGCGGTCCCCGGGGTAACGACGCGGGTCACCTCCCGACGGACGAGGCCCTTCGCGAATCGAGCGTCCTCCATCTGGTCGCAGATGGCGACCTTGTACCCCTTCCGGATGAGCCGTCCGAGGTAGGTGTCGACGGCGTGGTACGGCACGCCCGCCATCGGCGTTCGGACCCCCTGCGCATCCGCCGAGCGAGCGGTGAGGGTGATGTCGACCTCCCGGGCCAGCAGCTTCGCGTCGTCCCCGAACGTCTCGTAAAAGTCTCCGACCCGGAAGAGGACCAAGTGTCCCGGGTACCGCGCCTTGACCCCTTCGTATTGCTCGAGAAGAGGGGTCGATGGGCTGGCAGCGGACATCGGAATCCCCTCGAGCGGGACGCGGCTTATAATCACGCCGCCGCCGGGCCGAGGCCTTGTCCCAAACAGGACCTTCCCAGCGGGCACGCACGCACGAACGCTCCCGGGCGTGGGAGGTAGGTCCCGACGCACCGCCTCCCGTAGCTAAGAGCATCTGGGAGAGCGGGGGAGCGTCGCCGGCACGAGGACAACGCGTCGGGACGTTCGCTCCATTCGGCCAGGCGGCGATCCCGTCGGACTAATGGACCGAGAGGGATTGGGCGCCGCGACTGATGTCCCTCGCGAGCCCGATGTACCGCGCTCTCGCCGGCTACTATGACCTGATCTACGACCAGAAGGACTACCGGAAGGACACCGCGAACCTCGTCCGAATCGCGCGGAAGTTCGGTCGGTCCGGCGGGAATCGTTGGCTGGACGTCGCCTGCGGCACCGGTCGTCACCTCGAGCTTCTTCGCCGGAAGTTCCGGGTCGTCGGGGTGGACCTGAGCCCCGAGATGCTTCGGATCGCCCGGCGCCGGCTCCCCGGAGTGCCCCTGGTGCGGGCGGACATGCGCCGCCTGAGCCTCGGCGAGCGGTTCGACGTCGTCAGCTGCCTGTTCAGCGCCATCGGGTACCTGCGCACCGAGGCCGACCTGCGACGCGCCCTCAACGCCTTCGCCCGGCACCTCCGACCCGGGGGGGTCCTCCTCGTCCAGCCGTGGATCGACCCCACCCACGTCCGGCGGGGGCACGTCACCCTCTCCTCCCACCACGCCGGCCCGGTCGCCATCGCGCGCGCCTCCTGGGTCACGGTCCGGGGCCCTCTCACCCGGGTCCACTTCGACTACCTTATCGCGAGGGAAGGGCATCCCGTGCGACACCTGAAGGAGACCGAAGTGCTTCGGATGACCCCGCCCTCCCGCCTCGTGGAGCTCGCCCGGGAAGCGGGGCTCGCCGCGCGGCTCGTTCGCAGCGGGCCGAAGGACGAGCGTGGGCTCCTGGTG
Organism: Thermoplasmata archaeon; assembly: GCA_035501555.1. Classification (GTDB taxonomy): domain Archaea; phylum Thermoplasmatota; class Thermoplasmata; order Lutacidiplasmatales; family UBA184; genus Lutacidiplasma. The sequence continues at coordinate 77,538 of DATJWA010000026.1, forward strand.
GCGGTCGCCCCCCCGGAGCGCTGAGGGGGAGATTTGAACTCCCGCGGGGAAACCCCACCAGTTTTCAAGACTGGCGCCTTGCCGGGCTAGGCTACCTCAGCAGCGAGGCGAGCGGAGCGGGCGAGAATAAACCCTCCCCCGGTGGTCCGCGGGGTCCGAGTGCAGGTGCCGGGAGCTTCGCGGAGGATCGGGGAGGTCCGCCGTTTCGAACCCGGGCGGGCAGCTTGGAGGGCTGCCATCCTACCACTAGATTACACCTGCAGGAACTCCCGTGGACCGGGGCGCGGACGGGCTTCCGCGTCTAATGCTTTGCCGTCGTGCCGTGACCCGCCGGCGCCGTGAGGTCGACGAGCGCCACGCGCTCGAGGACGAGCCCCTCCCAGGCCGCGCGCGGCACGCTGGCCCGTTCGAGGGCGGCGACGCCCAGTCGCTCGAGCGTCTCCTCGTCGGCCGGACGGGGGTAGGAGGCGGGGGAGGGCTCGAGGCGCAGCCGCTCGATCAGCTGGGCCGGCTCGAGCGGGCGCTCGGTCACCACGACCATCTCGGTCGTGGAGTCGGAGACCCCCACCTTGGCGAGCGCCCGAGGGAGTTGGTCGTCGCCCGCGACATACAGGGCGTACTCCGCCCCGCGGTCGCGGAGCCGGGGTTCTCCTCGACCCCGGGAGCGCCCGAGGTGGGCCCAGGCCGAGAGGAGGTGGCGCTCCCCGGCAATCGAGCGCGCGTCGAAGACGGCGGCCAGGCTCGGGGTCTCCTGGGAGACCGTGCGAAGCAACTTGACCAGTTCGCCGGTGGTCGGCGAGCCGGGGGCGGGGCGGCGGGCGCCCGCCGCTTGGAGGGTCCGTTCGCTCGGGGGCGGGAGGGGGGGCATCCGGTCTACTCCCGAAGGAACGCGAGGAACTCGTCCTTCGTGCGCGGCTTGAGGGTGTAGTTCTCGCGTTTCTCCCGCCCGATCGTCGAAGTGGGGGTCACTCCGTAGTCGTGGCCGGGCAGCACCACGAGCGCGTCGTCGAGGGCGATGACCCGCCGCAGGAGGCTGTCGTACATCTCCGCCGGATCCCCTCCGGGCAGGTCGGTGCGTCCGCACTCGCCGACGAAGAGGGTGTCGCCGGTCGCGACGTTGCCCTCGAAGATGTAGAGGACGCTGTCCTTCGTGTGACCGGGAGTGTGCACGACCTTGAAGCGGATCGGGCCGGTCTTGAACTCGTCCCCGTCCTCGACCGAGACGTCCTGCTTCAGCGGGGCGACGCGGTGGGCGAGCACCTTGGCCCCGGTCCGTTCGCGGACATCCTGGTTCCCGGCGCAGTGGTCCGCGTGGCTGTGCGTGTTCAGGATGAAGCGAACCTTGACCCGCTTCGCGTCGATGGCGGCGAGGACCGGGTCGATGCCGTACGAGGGGTCGATGACGACCCCATCCCCTCCCTCGCGGTCGGCGACCAGGTAGGTGAAGTTCAGGTAGGGCCCGATGCGGAACTGGTCGATGAACACGGCCCCCTCGAGCGGAGGAGGCTATTTGAGGCTGAACGCCGGCGCCTCTCCCGCCGAGGGTGCCGCACCGGCCCGTCGCCCGGTCACCGCGTCGAGGACGACCCGCCCTTCGTGCCCCTCGGCGTACCAGTGCGGCAGGTACACGAGCTGGAGCGGGCCGAGGCGGATGTCGTCCGGGGACGGGGGGACGCGGCGGGTCTCGATCACGAGAGCCCCTCCGTGCTGTTCCGTGTGGTCCACGCGGACGACGTGATAGCGGCGGATCGCCTCCATCGCGATCCCGGTCGCCTCCGGGACCCCGATCTCGGGAGCGATGTACTGGTGCGGGACGTCCAGCTCCGCAACGAGCTCGCGGTCCTCCTCTTCCCACACCTCGGCCCGGCGGGAGACCGCCTGGACCGCCACGGTCCGGTCGAGCGTCGGACCCCGGACCCCCGAGGCCGACGGGGGTCGCACCCGGTACGGGGCGACGTAGTAGGGGACCAGACGGAGGGTGAACCGGGGGCCGTCAACGCCGGCGAGGATCTCGGCCTCCGCCCGACCGACCCGCGGACGGACGATGCGCGCCCCCTCGGGAAGGAGGGCAAACGGCGTGTCCAAGCCGGCGTCCGGCTCCGGCCCCGGGTTCCCAAGGATGGCGGGGAGGAGCAGTTCACCGAGCGCCGGACCGAGACTGGAGGGGTCGAGCACCTCGATCCCCCGGTCCGCGGCGACGTCGCGCGCCGCGGGGCCGGGGTCGTCGTCGTAGATGAGGGTCCGGTGGACGGAGTCGGGAGGAAACAGGCTCTCCACCTCCACCGGGGAGCGGGCGACCGACGCGATCACGACCGCCCGCCGGTCCCGCAGGCGGGTCGCGACCACGAGGTCCCCGCGGTGGTCCACCCGGTAGCCAGCCGTCGTGAACAGCCGCCCCAGGACCGAGGAAGTCGCGGGCGCGTGCGGCACGGAGCGTTCCACGAGGTCCGCAGCATATCTTGGTTCCGTTCGTGAGGCGGCCTTCCGGCGCGAGGGACGGCGGGCGTTGAGTCACGGATGTGAAACGGCAACCTTTTACCCGCCCGAAGGTCCAAACGCTGTCGATGGGTGAGTCCGTCACGCTCCGCGTCGCGGAGGCCTTCCAGCAGGACATCGGACTCGGCACCGCGCGCATCGACGTGCAGACGCGGCAGCGCCTGAAGGTGGGCTTGGGCGATGTCGTCGAGGTTCGGGGCCGGAAGGGCACTCCGGCGGTCGTGAGCCGCGCGCAGCCCGACGACGAGGGGAAGGGCCTCGTCCGGATCGAGGCCGTCGTCCGGCGCAACGCCGGGGTCAGCATCGGGGACCGGATCACGGTCCAGCGGATCGACTGCCCCAACGCCGATTCGGTCACGATCGCCCCGATCTACGCCGGCTCGGCCCGGATGGACCTCGGGCCGGGGCTCGAGAGCTTCGTGGCGAAAGCGCTCGCTCGCCGCCCGTTCGTGCGGGGGGACGTCTTCGTGATCCCCGGCGTGTTCCTGATGGGAGGCTCTCTCCCGTTCATGGTCGTTGCGACCCAGCCGAAGGGGTTCGTGCAGGTCGCACCGGCGACGCTGATCACCATCAAGGAGGAGACCGTCAGCGAGACGGAGGTCGCGGCCCCCCGGATCTCCTACGAGGACATCGGGGGGCTGACCGAGAAGCTCGGGCGGGTCCGCGAGATGATCGAGCTGCCGCTCAAGCATCCCGAGCTGTTCGACCGCCTCGCGATCACTCCGCCGAAGGGCGTCCTGCTGTACGGGCCCCCGGGCACGGGCAAGACGCTGATCGCCAAGGCGGTCGCCAACGAGGCCGGCGCCCACTTCATCGGGATCCAGGGGCCCGAGATCATCTCGAAGTACTACGGAGAGAGCGAGAAGGAGCTCCGCGAGAAGTTCGAGGAGGCGGAGAAGAACGCCCCGAGCGTCATCTTCATCGACGAGCTCGACTCGATCGCGCCCCGCCGGGACGAGGTCGTCGGGGAGGTCGAGCGCCGCGTGGTCGCCCAGCTCCTGACGCTGATGGACGGGCTCTCGGGCCGAGGGAACGTCATCGTCATCGCGGCGACGAACCGTGAGGAGGCGATCGACCCGGCGCTCCGGCGCCCCGGGCGCTTCGACCGGGAGATCGAGATCGGGGTCCCGACGATGGAGGGACGCCTCGAAATCCTGCAGATCCACACGCGCGGGATGCCGATCGACGGCTCGGACAAAGACCGGGAGCGCGTCCTCCGGGACCTCGCCGCGCAGAGCCATGGGTTCGTGGGCGCCGACCTCTCCTCGCTCGCCCGGGAGGCCGCGATGCGGGCGCTGCGCCGCTACCTCCCCGAGATCGACTTCGACCAGCCGATCCCGCTGTCGCTGCTCGAGCGGATGAAGGTCACGGAGACCGATTTCCGGGAGGCGCTCAAGACGATCGAACCCTCCAGCCTGCGCGACGTGACGGTCGAGATACCCACCACCCGCTGGGAGGAGGTCGGCGGCCTCGAGCGGGTGCGCCGGATCCTCGAGGAGTCGGTCGAGCTCCCGTTCAAGAACCCGCAGGCCTACCGCCACATTGGGATCGAGCCGCCGCGGGGGATCCTCCTCTACGGACCGCCGGGCGTCGGCAAGACGTTGCTTGCCAAAGCGGCCGCCACCGAGAGCCAGGCGAACTTCATCTCGGTGAAGGGACCCGAGGTGATGAGCAAGTGGGTCGGCGAGAGCGAGAAGGCGATCCGGATGATCTTCAAGAAGGCCCGCCAGGCCTCCCCGTCGATCGTCTTCATCGATGAGATCGACTCGATCGCCCCGCGGCGGGGGCTGCAGACCTCGAGCGGGGTCACCGAGCGGATCGTCAACCAGCTCCTGACCTCGATCGACGGCCTCGAGAGCCTCGAGCGGGTCCTCGTGATCGCCGCGACGAACCGCCCGGACATCCTGGACGAGGCGCTCCTGCGGACCGGCCGCTTCGACCGCCTCCTCTACGTCGAGCCCCCGAACGTCGCGGGCCGGCTCGAGGTCCTCAAGGTCCACTCGAAGCGGATGCCGCTCGCCGACGACGTGGACCTCAGCGCAATCGCGACCAAGACCGAAGGGTACGTCGGGAGCGACCTGGCCGCCCTGTGCCGCGAGGCCGGACTCACCGCCCTGCGCGAGAACATCAAAGCCTCCAAGGTCACCCGCGCCCATTTCGACGCCGCCCTCCACCAGGTCCGCCCGTCGTGCGACGCGGACTCCCTGCGCGCCTACGAGGAGTACGAGAAGCGCCTCATGCGGGAGCGCGCGGCGGCCCGTGCGGAGCCGGTCCAGGCCATCTACCGCTGAGCGTCGCCGCGCGCCGGCGCGGGCGTCCGCTTCGAGGTGCAAGCTATAAGTAGCGGGGCCAAGTTCGCGCGCCGCGCCCTCGATGAGAGAGCGAGGAAAAAGGGAGTCGTGAAGCAGGTGGTCCGGCACTGGTCCCACGCCGCGCTGTGGGTCCTGGCCATGGTCGTGCTGGCGAGTACGCTGGCCGCGCTGGTCGGGGTCACGAGCGCCTCGTCGCCGAAGTACACGCTGAACGGGATCGTCGAGCAGCCGGGCGGGGTCAGCCCGGCCCCGGCGGGTGTACAGGTCGACCTGGTGTCGCGCGCAACGGGCGCGGTGTTCACGACCACCGTCAACGGCTCGGGTGGCGCCTTCCAGTTCACCACCGGAGGCACCGGCGGGGCGCTCTCGCCCGGCTGGTGGGGGATCTGGGTCCCGGTGCAGACCAACCTCACGCTCACCGGGTTCAGCAACCCGGTCGCGGTCCTGCCGCAGAGCGTGGCTCCCGTGTACTACTCGCTGAACGTCACAGACCTCACGACCACGACGTACCAGCCCACGCTGGCGAACGTCACCGTCGTCGCCTACACCGCGACCCTCACGGGCAACGTGACGTCCTCGGGCGGCGCGGTCGCCGGCGGGCGGGTCTCACTGCTCGACCCGGTCTACAACACCGCGGTGCTAGTCAGCAACCTCACTACGCCCACAGGAAACTTCTCGTTGAAGGTCCCGCTCTCCCCCGCGGGGACCAGCTGGATCCTGAAGGCCAGCGAGCCCGGGCCGACTACCCTGTACAACCTGACGTCGATGACGGTCACTTCGCGCACCCCTCCGGCGGTGCACGTAGTCATCCAGAATTACCTGGTCACCGGGCGGGTCCGGATCTCCTCCGGAGCTCCGGTCGTGGGGGTCGGCAACGTGACCCTGTACGACACCGCCTCCCACGCGATCTTCAGCGCCCCGACCGAGACCGGGTTCTACTCGATCGGCGCCTACCCGGGCACGTTCGACGTGGTGCTCGCGACCGCCGGCTACACGACGACCTGGTACCCCCTGACCGTCTCGGCGGTCGGCCCGTACATCAAGAACGTCACCGTCGCCCCGGCCGTTTCGAGCCAGATCGCGGTGTACAACACCACCGTGAACCTCACGGGGATCTCCGCCTCGTCCGGTAAGGGCACGGCGGCCGTCACGACCGCCGCGACCCTCGGCAACAACTCGGCGTTCAGCTCGCTCGGCAACTCGAGCGTGCGCCAGCTGTGGGCGCAGCTGGGTCTTGCCTACACTGGAACCCCGACCTTCTCCGACGCGAACAACGCGAGCGTGAAGAGCTGGGTCAACTCGAGCGGGCCGTTCTTCCCGGCGGTCCAAGCCGGACTCTCGCTCAACGGGACCGGGTTCCTGAATCCGAGCAGCGCACCGGCCCTCACGAGCTTCACGTCCGCGTGCACGTCGACCACCTGCGGCCTCTCGACCGCCGGCGGGCTCACCTTCGGATGGTCCTCGACGTACACGCTGAACGGCACGTTGGCCCGCAACTCGAGCTCCTACACGCTCGCCTTCGGGTTCCGGCACCCGAGCACGCCGTCGGAGGTGTTCAACTACACGTTCGTCCTGCCGGCCGACTACGTCCTCGCCGCGGGAACGAGCCCGCCGACCCAGACCACCCTGCTGCCGGAAGGGATCGACCACACGTGGACCTCGTTCACCCTCTCGTCGCTCGTCTCGACCACCCCGCAGGGCGCGGCCAGCTTCTCGATCGTGCGGGCCGCGAACCTGACGGCCAACGTCAACGTCTCGGTGGCGAACTTCGCGTTCTCGAGCCGGAACATCCTGAACTCGACCCACGACCACTACACGGCGATCGTCGGGCTCGGAGAGAACGTCACGTTCAGCGCGCTCAACTCGACCTACCCCGCGGGACAGAACGGGACGAAGTTCGTCTGGAACTTCGGGGACGGCTCGCCGGTCGTGACGACCCGCAACGCCAGCGTGAACCACACCTTCACGGCGGTGAGCGGCGCCACGCCGAACGCCGGGACCCTGAACGTCACGAGCTCGGGCGGCATCACGAACGAGACGTCGTTCTACATCTGGGTCGCGCAGGGGACGGTCAAGGCCGTCATCTCCGGGAACTGGACGTCGAGCCAGTACGTCGCGAGCGGACCGTACGTCCAGTTCAACTGGTCGACGGTCATCCAGATGAACGCGACGGCGAGCGTGGCGAAGATCTCGCCCACGGCGCCGATCAACAACGTCATCGCGGCGAGCGTCTGGACGTTCAAGGCGAAGGGATTCGCGCCGAGCCCGACGAACCTCTCGGCGAGCCAGCGCCTGAACCCGTTGGGGAACGTCACGCGGCAGTTCCTGGGCGCCGGCACCTACTACAACAACGTGACCATCAACGGCACCAAGGTCGTCTTCAAGGGATGGGTGTACAACCTCACCCTCACGGTCTGGTCCGGGACCGGGCAGTCGGCCTCGACCTCGATCCAGATCCTGGTGAACGACACCGAGCCCCCGGTCGCGGCCTTCACGCTGCAGAACTCGGCCGGGAAGGTCATCTCGGGCGGGGGGGTCCAGGTCGCACAGAACGGGACGGCGAAGGTCAGCCTGAACGCCAGCAACGCGACCGACCCGCACAACGGGACGGTCTCGCGCTACTACTGGCTGATCACGAACTCGGCGAACACTTCGCTGCACACCGGGATCAACACGACCACGGTCCGGCAGAACGGGTTCCTCCCGTCGCTCTGGTTGACGCCGGAAAACGCGACGTACAAGGTGAACCTCACGGTCTGGGACGCGGCGGGCAATCATGCCTACACCGTCGCCTCGCTCACCGTTGCGGTGAACTCCACGTACAACGTGATCCTGGCGGCGAACAACCTCACGGCCCCGTCGACCTACACGGCGGGCACGTCGTACACCTTCTGGGTGAACGTGTCGGTCGGGGGCGGAGCGAAGGCGGTCGCGACGAACGTCAAGGTCTCCTGGTACCTGCTCTCGTCGAGCGGCACCGGTAGCCGGAGCTACATCGGCGGCACTGTTGAGTACTACAACTACTCCGGCGGGGTCGTCAACGCGACGCCGTTCGCCTCGGGCACGATCGCCTCGCTGAAGTTCAACCAGACGGTGCGAGCCCAGGTCACCTGGACCCCGGGGAGCACCGGGAACTTCCTGCTGTACGCGAACGCGACCGCGTCCAACGAGTACGTCGGCAACTACGTCGCCGGGACGAACCTGGCCCAGAAGTCGATCACGGTGAACCCCAACCCGACCACCGAGGCGTTGATCTACGGTGGGATCGCGGTGGCGGCCGTCGTGGTCATCGTCCTGATCGTGCTCTTCCTGCGGCGACGCGCGCGGCGCGCCGCGGCCCCACCCAGCCGGCCGGGCCGGGACAAGAAGGCCGCCGCGCGGGACGAGGACGAGGACGACGAGACGTAGCCCGAGGGCGTGCGCTCGCGAGAACCCCTTCCTTCCTTTTGCCTCGGTCCCTGGAGGGCCTTCGCGGCGGGTCCACGAATACGGGCCGAAAGGGCCCGGGAGCCGGTAGCCTACCCGTAGGGGCCGACCTCGTCCAGGAGGTCGACGTGGGTCAACAGCATCCGGCGGCAGCAGTACCGCTGGAGCCCGAGGGCGTCGAGGACCTGGCCGGCGTTCTCCCCCCGGGCGGTCCGTTCCCGGTACGTGTCCCAGTGCTGGCCGATGACCGCGCCGCACGTGAAGCAGCGCACCGGTACCATCATCGTCATGGATCGCCCTCCCCCTCAGCGGTACGACTTCTGGCGGCGCTTCCGGGCCCCGCGACCGCCGGGGCGCTTCGGCAGCTTGCGCCGCGGGTCGTTCACGATCAGCGAGCGGTCGTAGTGGCGGAACATTTCGCGAAGCTGGTCGTCCTTGAGCCACGTGAGGAGACCGCGGGCGACCGCGGTGCGCGCCGCCGAGGCCTGCCCGACGATGCCGCCGCCCCGAACGTGGACGGTGATGTCGAGGGTCTTGGTCCGGTCGCCGACCATCAGGAGCGGTTCCTGGATCTTCTGGCGAACGAGTTCGGGTTCGACCAGCTCGAGCGGGCGCTCGTTGACGCGGACCTTGCCGATGCCCTTGCGCACGGTGGCGCGGGCCACGGCGGTCTTGCGCTTGCCCGTGGTGAGCACGATCACGGGTGCCTTCATACGCGGGCCCCCAAGAGCCGGGTGATCTCGGCCAGCGTGAGCGGGGCACGGAGGGCGGGACGGGCCCGCGCCGCCTCGAGGGTCTCCCCCGTGACCCCCTGGAGGCCGGGCGGGACGCCGATGTGCACCTCGATGCGGTCCATCGCCTCCTTGCCGCGGGTCTTCTGGTGAGGGACCATGCCCCGCACGGTCCGGCGGAAGATCCGGTCCGGGTAGCGGGGGAAGTGCGGCCCGCTGCGGACCGAGCCGCGGGCCCGGGCGGCGGTGTAGAACGCGAGGACCTGGGCACGGGAGCCGGTCACGACGGCCTTCTCGGAGTTGATCACGACGATCGACTCGCCCTGGAGGAGGCGCTTGGCAATGACGCTGGCGGCGCGGCCCAGCACGAGTCCCGAGGCGTCGATCACGGTCGACTTCGAGGCGGGGGGTGCGTCAGCCAACGAGCCTCACCCCCGCGCCGTCGGGCTTGGCCTTGAGGAGGTCGTGGAGGGAGAGCGCAGTCCCTCCGGCGGCGTGGATCTTGGCGCGCGCCTCGGTGGAGTAGGCGAACGCCGCGACGGTGAGGCGCTTGGACAGCGACCCGTCGGACAGCACCTTCCCCGGCACGACGACGGTCTCCTCGCTGGAGGCGATCCGCTCGAGGTGGCCGATGCTCACGGGCCGAGACGGGTGCCGGGCCCGCTCGAGACCGTCGGCGACCGACGCCCAGAGGGGCGCGTCGTGCGAGCGGGCTGCCGCGCGGAGTTCCCGGATCACCCGGACGAGCTCCGGGTTACCCTTGAGGTGAGAACGGGCCATAGGGGGGTCGCCCTCGACCCGGGTACGCGATATAAGCGTTGCCGGACGCGAGCGCTGCGTCGTGTCTCGACGCGGCCGGAGCCGGTCCGGGACCGCGTGGGGCCGGCCGAACTTCGGTGGGGACGCGTGCCTATCGCCGTGAACGGTTAAATAGTGCCCCCCGCCATCCTCGGCGGAGGCCCTCCCGTATGCGCAAGTTCCTCACCGAGCTCCGTGGAAAGACCGTGATGACGAACGACGGCCAGATTCTCGGGCTCATCGACAACTTCGTCGTCGACACGATGACGGGCGGGATCGCTCACGTGCTCGTGACCCCGAGCGAGGACGTTGAGCAGCGGCTGTTCCAGAGCGACGCGTCGGGCCGGCTCGTGCTCCCCTTCAAGAGCATGCGCGCGGTAAAGGACGTTGTCGTGATGGACATTGGGAAGTGAGCCCCCCCTTCCGCTGATCTCGGTCGTCATTACCGTCAAGAACGAGGAGCCGCACCTCTCCCAGCTCCTCGAGAGCCTCCTGGTCCAGGAGCCCCCCTTCGAGGTCATCGTCGTCGACGCCGCGAGCCGCGACCGCACGTTGGCGATCGCCCGGGAGTATGCCCGCCGCCACCCGGGTCTCTACCGCGCCATCGAGCGTTCGGGCTCGCGCGGCGTCGGTCGGAACGTGGGGGTCTCCGCGGCGCGGGGGGAGTGGGTGGCGTTCATCGACGGGGACTGCTTTGCGGACTCGCAGTGGCTCGCGGTCGTTCGACGGGCGCTGCGGCAGTCTCCCGTGGTCGCCGGGCGTACCGTCATCGTGGGGAAGTCGAACTACGGCCAGCTCGAACGGGTCGAGCTGTTCGAGAGCGGCTACGACGTCACCTATCCCTCGTGCAACCTCGCCTACCACCGCGGGCTGTTCCAGCGGCTCGGCGGCTTCGACACGCGGTTCGTCACGGCGGAGGACATCGACCTCAACCTGCGGGCCGTGGAGGCGGGGGCCTCGATCCGGTACGAGCCCCAGGCCGTGGTCTACCACCACGTGCGGAGCACGTTCGTCCGGTTCCTCTACCAGGCGTTCTGGAACGGCTACGGGCGGAAGCAGCTGACCGAGAAGCACGGGAACCTCTGGGGCCGCTACCGGGTCCGCCGGCTCCTCTCCGGCCAGAAGGGGCCGATCGCCTGGGCCCGCCTGTGCGCGGCGTTCGGCGGCTACGTCTTCCGCGTGATCATCGGCGAAGGACGGCGGCTCGAGGACGAGACCCCGGCCCGAACCCGACGGTAGTCGCGGCCCCCGGCCCGCGCACGCCGGCCCCCGGG
>DATJWA010000027.1:0-426011 GCA_035501555.1 Thermoplasmata archaeon
ACGTTCCGGGTGAGACGGCGGTCACCCTCGACGCACCGGTAGTAGCGCCGGTGCTCCTCGGCTCGCACCCCCATGACCCCGGTCCGACGAGGGGGGCTCAACCGAGACGGCGAGTGTCACGGGCCCGCCGGGATTCGAACCCGGGTTTGAGGCTCCGGAGGCCTCCGTGATATCCAAGCTATACTACGGGCCCAATCGGGACTTCCCGTCTGAGCCCATGGCCCCATAACAGCTTCTGTGACCGGGCGAGTCGGCTGGGGCCCTTCCCGACGGTCGTTGGGGACGCCGCGCGCATCCCCGCACGCCCGAGGCACGCTCGACCTCTGGTGGGTCGAGCCGGAGCTCCGTCGCGAGGTAAGAGGCTAGACCGGCGAGGAGGGAGAACGGTGGGCCGACCGTTCCCTCGTCGTGACCTGGGACGGATGGGCCAGGGCGTGGGAACCTTCCGGGGCCGCGGAGAGGTGCCCGGGACCTACGCCTTCGGTCCCTTCGCCTTCCCCGGCGGAGGGGTCTTCGACTCGGAGTAGCCGCACCGGCCGCACGAGCGACGGTCGGCGTGCTCCGCGAGGAACGTTCCCGGCCCACATTTCGGGCAGGAGCGGTGGGTGCGCTCGAGCGTATCGCCCTTGACGACGTACATCCCGACCCGCGCCTTCGACATCGCGATTACTCCTTCTTCTGGGCGGGGGCAGGAGCGGCGGGAGCAGCGGGGGCCTCGGGCGCGGCCGCAGGAGCCGGCGAGGCCTTCACCGTTTTCTCCTTGAGCCCGTTGCGGACCAGGATGTGCTCGCGGACGATCGCCTTCGCGGCCCCCGCGGTCTCGTAGACCATCGCCTCCCCGCGCGTGGTCGCGGTGCCGAAGCGCGCGTGCATCCGCTCGATGATCACGCGGTCCTTGGGGGCTTGGGCGACCTTGGCAAACTCGGCCCGCACCTCCTCCCGCTTGGGAGTGGCCGCGGTCGCGTGGCTGATCTCGAAGGAGAACTCGCGCCGCTTGAGCAGCGGGTTCGCCTTCTCCTCGAGGACCTTAATCTCCACGGGCCAATCGCCTCGGTTCCATCTGCGCCAACAACTGTCGGACGTGTTGCTTCGCGCGGGCGTCGACCCGAACGAAGGAGACCCCCTCACCCGGGATACCGTATATAACCGTCGCCCCGGCCGGGAGGTGTTCGACGAGCGCGAGCGAGCCGAGGTCCTCCTCGCCGTCGACCTCGATGAGCCCACCGCCGGCGCTCACGAGCTCCTGGACCGCGTGTCGCAGCCCCTCCGTCAGGAAGCCGGCCGGGTTCCAGACCCGCACAAGGCGGCGCGAAGCGAGCTCGCGGAACGCGTCGCGGGAGATCGGCTCGTTGCGCTGGGTCTTGTAGTCCACGATCCCGACCAGCGGAGGGTGGTGGAGCTCGAGGGCCCGTTGCGTGACCCGGTCCCCGCACGTCCCGAACACCTCGAGCGCCTCGAGGTGGCGGTCGGCCTCCGCCCCGGAGTAGACCGGCCCGTACCGCTCGGCGAGCGCGGGGCGCAGGGACGGAGGGACCGCCCAGGCGGTCTCGTCACTTGACCCGGAGCGCGTACCGGCCCGCGGCATGGATCCCCATCTTCCGCGCGATCTCCGAACGCTCGGGGTCGATGACGACCAGGTACCCCTGCCACTCCCGGGAGACTTCGCCCCCGCACTTCGGGCACTTGTTCTGGTCGGTGATCGTGTTGCAGGATTTGCAGGCCTTGAGGTTCATCATGGGAGCTTACCCCGTCGTCGCGGGCTTGGGGGGCGCCGCCGCGGCCGGCGCCTTGGCCGCCGGCGCCTTCTTCCCGCCGGACGGCGCGGCCCGCTTGCCGCCCTTCTCCTCGGCCTTCTTGTGGGCGTCCGCGATCCATTCGAGCCGGCCGAGCGCGGGCTGGCGCATCGTGAGCCCGATCCGGCTGTCCCGCGGGGAGATCTCCGAGAGCGAGAGCGAAACGACCCGGGCGCGGACCTTGTAGCCGACCTTCAGGTCCCGCTTGGTCTCCACCCCGACGAGCCGCTGGTTGTGCTCGTCGATGTTGACCCGGTCGTCCATGACCTGGGAGACGTGGAGGAGACCGTCCAGCGGGCCGAACCGGACGAAGGCCCCGAACTTGCGGATCTCGACCACCGCGCCCTCGACGACCTCCTGGATCTCGGGCCGGAAGAGGAGGGCCTCGTACTCGACCTCCTGGTAGACGCCGCCGTCCCCGTGGATGATGTGCCCTTCGCCGATCGCGTGCACGTCGCGGATCGTCACCGCGAGGTTCTGCCCGTCGACCAGCTTCCCCTCGAACTGCTGCTGGGCGAGCTCGGTGAGGACCGTGTCGACCTCGGGGCCGAGCCGCTCGGGCGGGATGCGGACTACGTCCCGGCGATGGTCTAGATAGTACATGCTTCGCGCGCGAGCGGAGTGTCCTATAAAATTCTTGGGGTGGGCGCTGACGGGCAACGGGGCTCGCCGCGGTCCGCGCGGCGCGGGAACCGGCCCCTTCCCGACCGGAAGGGTAGAACATCCAGCGTTGCGTTGGTGGGTAGGATGCGCACCCCCTCCGGACCCGCCCCGACGCTCCCCGCGTTGGCCCGTCCGCGCCTGACGATCCCGACGCTGACCATCCCGACGAACGTCACGCTCCCGCTCCGGCAGGACGTCCCGCTCCCCGACCTGCCGTGGGCCCGGGTCACCGAGGCGATCCGCGCGAGCCTCGCCTCGGCGGGGTTTGAGATCCTCGCGATCCACGAGGACGTCGTGGCGGCCTCGGGCGGGCCGTCCGGGGGGTACCCGCGTCGGTCGGAGACCCTGGCCGAACGCCGACGACGGAGCGTCTCGATGCCGGCCCCGGTCCGCGTGTCGGTCTACGTTCTGTTCGGCGCCGGCTTGGGGCTGGGCATCTTCGACGCGGTGGCCGTCGGAGTCGCCCTCGTGGGCCTCGCCTGGGCGGGCGGGGCGGCCGTGGTCGCCGCCCTGTTCTGGCTCCGGTACGGCCGTTCCTTCCAGAGCGAGGTGGCGGTCGTCGTGCTCCGGCCCGGACGCTCGTCCGCGGGTTCGGTCGCCGTCGGGGAGCCGGGGGCGCGCCACATCGCGTGGTTCGCCGGCGGGGTCCGCTCGGACGTGCGGGGCTCCCACCGTACCGCGGTCGAGGTCGCGGTGCCGCCCGGGCTGGCGCGCGACGCGGGGGCGCTGGCCCGAGACTTCGCGCAGCGCCTGACGGCCGCGACCTCGAACTAGGAGGGCTCCCCCCGCCTAGGCCGGCGACGGGATCCCGAGCGCGCGGTCGGTCATCGCGATCGAGCGCGCCGCGTCCGGGGCCAGGTCGAACATCGCACGCACCGCGTCGACGACCTCGGGGATGACGACCGACTCCTGGTGGATCGCCTGGAAGAACGTCGCGGTCCGACCGTCCAGCCGGACCCCCTCCTCCCAGAGGACGTTCTCCATCATGTCCGAGCGCCCGAGACCCCGGTCGCGGGCGAACTCCATGACCTGGGGCGTTCCCTGGACCCCCTCCCACCGCGCGAACACGTGGAACCGGGGGGTGCGACGCAGCGCATCGACCAGCTCGCTCGCGTCCTTCGGTCCGCTCCGGAACCGGACGTTGTTGACGTGCACGTGCATCAAGGTCGTCGGAACGACCACGGCGGTCGTCGTGATGTGGAGGCTCGGCAGGATGGTGTTGACGTCGTGGCCGTGATGGGAGGGGATCTGGAGGGTCGGGATGATCCCGTTGAGCGGGCCCCGCTTGGTCTCCGCCGGGTCGGCGGCCCGACGCACGATCGTCGCCTCCCAGTGGTCGACGTCCCACCGGGTGGCGAGGACGGAGGCGGCGCGGGCGAGTCCCGTGGTGTTGCAGGAAACGACGCGGACGGTCCGGTGCCCCTTCGCGGCCGCAAAGTTCGCGAGCGCGTTGAAGGAAACCTCGGCGACGTCGGACTTCTCGCCGCCCTGGAAGATCGCACGGACCCCGGCCTTCTCGTAGAGGTGAGCGTTCTCCTGACCGACCCGGTCCGGCGCGGCGTCGATCACGACGTCGACGTCGTGGAGCATCTCCTCGATCCGGCCGGAGGTTCGCAGGCCGACCCGCTCGAACTCGGCGGGGTCGCCGGTTCCCGTGACGTAGAGACGGTAGCCGCTCCGGAGGGCCTCGCGGGCCTCGAAGCTCGGACGGGTCTTGGCGACCCCGACCAGGGTCATGTCGGGCTGCTTGGCGACCGCCGCTGCGACGCGCTTGCCGATGGTCCCGAACCCATTGACCCCGACCCGAACCGTCGTCATCTTGCCCCGCGGGCCGGTCGAGTCGGCGGGGGTTAAAGGCGTTCTAGGCACGCGGGGGGCCCCCGAAGCCTTTAGCCTCGGGAACCGTCGCGCCGGAGGCCCATGGAGTTCCGCCTGAGCGACGAGGAGGAGGCGTTCCAGAGCGCCGTGCGCAAGTTCGGGGACAAAGTGCTCCGCGCGAACGAGCGGACGATCGACGCCGAGGGAAGGATCCCGGATTCCGTGCTCGCCGAGATGGCCCACCTGGGCCTCCTGGCGATGCCGGTGTCGACCGAGTACGGCGGGATGGGCGCCTCGGCCGTCCTCACGGAGATCGCGGCGGAGGAGGTCGGTCGGGGGGACTTCTCCATGGCCACTGCCGTCTTCTTCCTGCTCGAAGCGGGCTGGGGCCACATCCTCGCGGTCCACGGCACCGAGGAGGCGAAGCGGGAGGTCCTCCCGCCCGTCTGCGAGGGGAAGGCGTTCCTGGGGATCGCCACGACGGAGCCGAGCGGGGGCAGCGACCTGGCCCGGATGCGGACCACCTCTCGGAAGGACGGGTCCTCCTTCCTCCTCCACGGGGAGAAGGCGTTCGTCTCCGGGGTCGAGGAGGCCAAGCGCCTCGGAGGCGGGCACCTTACCTTGTCCCGCGCGGCGGAAGGGGGGTTCCGGTTCCTCTACGTGCCGACGCGCAGCGACGGGATCGCGACGCAGAAGTTCGAGAACGTCGGGCGGATGGGGATCTCGACCGGCGCGCTCACGTACCAGGACGCGCGGGTCCCCGAAAAGTACCTGGTGGGCGCCGACGGGAAGGGGTTCGAGGTCGCGATGGACGGCTTCACGGTCGCCCGCACGTTCGTCGCCGCCGCCTGCATCGGCGCCGCCGAGCGGGCGCTCGAGACCGGGATGACCTACATCCGGGAGCGGGAGACGTTCGGCCAGCCGCTCGGCAAGTTCGAAGGGATCCAGTTCGAGCTGGTCGACTTGTGGACCCAGGTCGAGGCGGTCAAGTGGCAGTGCCGACGCGCCGCCTGGCTTCTCGACACGTACACCCTGAAAGGCGACACCTCCCACCGCTCGGAGGTCACCAAGGCCGTCGCGAGCGTCAAGCTCGCGGCGCCGCAGGTGGCGTTCGAGTGCGTGAAGCGCGTGATGATGTGGTTCGGCGCGGCCGGGTACACCAAGGACGTCGGCCTCGAGCTCGGGTTCCGCGGGATCATGTCGTACCTGGTCGGCGCCGAGGGGGGGCTCAACATCATGCGGATCATCCTCGGCCGCGAGCTCCTCGGCAAGGAGTTCGTCCCGTACAAGTGAGGGTCCGGTGCCCCGTCGGCCCACGTCCGGCGCGCGTCCCCTCGACGAGCAGGCCTTCCACGACTGGCTGGCTCGCGCGCTGCCGGCGGGATCGGAGGGACTGCTGCCGTTGGGGGACGACGCCGCCGCCCTCGTCCCCCCGCGGGGGTACGTGGCGGTGCTGACGACCGACGCGTTGATCGAGGGTACCCACTTCCTCCGGGGGTCCCCGCCGGAGCTGGTCGGTCGTGCGGCGGCCGCCGTCAGCCTCTCGGACGCCGCGGCCAAGGGCTCGCGGCCGGCCGGTCTGCTCCTCGCGCTCCTGGCACCGGTCGGGACCCCGCGACGTTGGGCCCAGTCCGTGGTCCTCGGCGCGGACCGGATGGGCCGGCGATTCGGCGCCCCGTTGATCGGGGGGGACACCAAACCCTCTCCGACCCGCTCGGTCGTGAGCACCGTGATCGGCTGGGGACGCCCGGGACGGCTGTCCCCGCGGAGCGCGGCGCGGCCGGGGGACGTGATCGTGACGACCGGTACCGTGGGCCGAGGGGGTCTCGCGGCCTACCGGTGGGCGGCGGTCGGACGCTCTCCCGCCGGTCGCCGGCGGGCGCTCCGGGCCCTGTTGGACGTGCGTCCCCGGGTCCGCGAGGGGTGGGCGCTCGGTCGGTGGGCGCACGCGATGCTCGACACCTCGGACGGGATCGCCGACTCGAGTCGGCTCCTCGCCCGGGCCAGTCGGGTGCGGGTCGTGATCGCGGAGGAGCGGATCCCCCTCGAGCCCGCGCTGCGGCGGCTGGCCGCGGCGGCGCGCGCGCGGGCGCTCGTCTACGGAGGGGATTACGAGCTGCTCGCGGCGCTCCCGCCGTCGGCGCTGGCCCGGGCCTCCGCGGCGGTGCGCGCACTCGATGGCCGCCTCCAACAGGTCGGCTGGGTCGAGCGAGGGTCGGGAAGCTGGCTGCAGCGCGGCAGCGGGCGCGGCCGGGCCGAGCGGGAAGCGATGCCGGCGGGCGGGTGGCGACCGTTCGAGCCGCGGACCGGCGCGCCGACGTCCCGGTAGGTCGGCAGTTGTCGAAACCCCATGTCGAGCCCTCGCAGGGGCGCGCCATCCTCAAGTAGCCGGCGCCCGGTTTCGGAGTTGCCCCTTGGGGTACTGAATTATGCCGCACCACGAGATGACCAATGAATCCGCCGCCAATCCGTTTGAGACCGCCAAACAGCAGGTCGACATCGTCTCGGACCTGATTGGGATCGAGCCCGGCATCCGGGACGTGCTGAAGCATCCCAAGCGGGAGCTGACCGTCAACTTCCCCGTCCGGATGGACGACGGGTCGTACCGCGTCTTCACGGGGCACCGCGTCCAGTACAACATGGCCCGCGGCCCGTGCAAGGGCGGCATCCGGTACCACCCGAACGTCACCCTGGATGAGGTCCGCGCCCTCGCGGCCTGGATGACCTGGAAGTGCGCGGTCGTCAACATCCCGTACGGGGGCGCCAAGGGCGGGGTCGTGGTCGACCCGAAGAAGCTCTCCCACGGGGAGCTCGAGCGGCTCACCCGGCGCTACGCGAGCGAGATCGCCCCGCTCATCGGGCCCGAGATGGATATTCCGGCCCCGGACGTGTACACCGACTCCCAAACGATGGCGTGGATCATGGACACCTACTCTATGCTGAAGGGGTACTCCGTCCCCGGCGTCGTGACGGGCAAGCCGATCAGCCTCGGCGGCAGCGAGGGACGGGGCGAGGCGACGGGGCGGGGATGCGCCTACGTCATCCGCGAAGCCGCCCCCCACGCGGGGGTCAAGGTCAAGGGCGCGACCGTCTCGGTCCAGGGCTTCGGGAACGCGGGCAGCGTCGCCGCGAAGCTCCTCTACGACGAGCAGGGCGCCAAGATCGTCGCGGCCTCCGACACGAAGGGTGGGATCTGGAACTCCGCGGGGATGAACCCCCACGCGATCGAGGCCCACAAGCAGAAGACCGGCTCGGTCATCGGCTTCCCCGGCTCGAAACCGATCGGCAACGACGAGGTCCTCGAGGCGAAGGTCGACATCCTCGTCCCCGCCGCCCTGGAGAACCAGATCACGTCGCGGAACGCGGACAAGATCCAGGCGAAGATCGTCGCCGAGGCCGCGAACGGCCCGACGCTCCCGGCCGCGGACACGATCCTCTTCGAGAAGAAGGTCACCGTCCTCCCCGACGTGCTCGCCAACGCGGGCGGCGTCACGGTCAGCTACTTCGAGTGGGCCCAGGACATCCAGGGGTTCTACTGGACCCTGGACGAGGTCAACCAGCGCCTCGAGCGGGTGATGGTGCGGTCGTACGCGGACGTGCACAAGGTGGCGCAGGAGCGCCACGTCCACAACCGGACGGCGGCCTACGCGGTCGCGATCCAGCGCGTCGTGGATGCCATCAAGATCCGCGGGATCTACCCGTAGTCCCCCGATGGAGGAGCTCCCGCGCTGCCGCGCGGCGACCTGGACCGACGTCGACCGGTGGGCCGACCGGCTCGAGGAGCGGGTCCGGGCCGCCGGTCCCCCTCCGGAGACGCTCGTCGGCCTGACGCGCGGTGGGTGGGTGCCGGCCCGGCTGATGGCCGACCGCCTCGGGGTGCACCGGGTCGTCTCCCTCCGCGCGCAGCACTGGGGGGTCACGGCGACGCCGAGCGGGGCGGCGGTCCTGAGCGAGGGGCTCTCGGGGCCGGTGAAGGACCAGCGCGTGCTCGTCGTCGACGACATCACCGACACCGGCGACAGCCTGCGGCTCGCGGTCGACCACGTGAAGAGCGCCGGGGCCGCCTCCGTCGAGAGCGCGGCGTTCCTTCACATCGGGCACTCGAAGTTCGTGCCGACCTACTACGCGGAGGAGATCCCGCGGGGCGCTTGGGTGTGGGTCGTGTTCCCGTGGAACTACTGGGAGGACCTCGCGGCCCTCGCCACGAGGGCCTCCGAGCTCTCCCCCGGCCTCGAGGGGATCCGGGCGACCCTCCGGGAGAAGGCGCACCTGGACGTGCCGCTCGCGGACCTCGAGCGCCTCGCCCGGTACCGTGGGCTGCCGACGGGATGAGTCGGTCTATCCGCCCAGCGTGTCCGCCGGGGCGCGCCGGGCGATCGACTTCCAGTACTGCTGCAGGCCGCCGGCGCCGAGGATCATCCCCATGCCGACGCCGAGGAGACCGACCAGGAGGGGGAGCGAGGTCGTGGGCAGGGCGCTCTCCAGGTACCGGACGAGGTCGACGATCCCGTAGCTGAGCACGCCGATCCCGAGGATCGAGACGGTCGCCACGGCGAACGTGCGGGGAAAACGCCCCCGGACGAACGTGCGCCGGACCGCCCGCCCGAGCTCCCAGACCAGGGCCCCGGTGATCCACCAGATCAACCCGGCCTCGATGAAGAAGAGGATCCGCAGCAGCGGGGCGATCGACGGCTGCGTCGCGTAGGCGTTGTACCCCTCCAGGAACCCGACGCCGACCAGGGCGACCGAGAAGAGGCCGAACCCGAAGGCCGCCGACCCCTGCCGGATGTCCGTCGAGGCCGAGCGGAGGGAGTCGATGATCGCCTCGTCGATGTCGAACGTCCAGAAGATCAGGTAGATCCCGAGCAGGATCGCGAGCCCGATGACCCCCCAGAGGAGGACCCCGCCGGCCGCGGCGATGCCGAGGGTCAGGAGAACGAGCGCGAACGGGAGGACGGTCTTCGCCCGCAGCTTCGGGTCCTTGAGCGCGCGCACGAGCGTGTAGTACGTCGACTCGAGCGAGGCGCTCTGGCGAACGTACACCCGCCGGACCCCGTCGATCCGGACGCGGGAGGAGAGGATCGGGAACAGGTACTCGTCCTCGGCCCCGTCGCTGACGAGGTAGGCCGAGGTCGCCCGGACCCGCTCGAGCACCTGGTCGAACTGGTCGGCGACCCGCCGGTCGGACAGGACCCCGACCTTCGGCGAGCCCGTGAGCACGCACACCTCGCAGTCCTCGCCCGCGCCCCGCAGCTCGTCCAGCAGGCTCACCGCGGCGAAGACCGCGTTCGTGTCCGAGTCCTCGGGGTCGGCGATCGCCAACCGGGTCGCTGCGTCGAGCGCCTCCGCGCGCCCGACGACGGGTCCGGCGACGCCAGCCTTCCGGCCGAGGTCATCGTCCCGGTCGACGCAGACCACGAGCCGCATGGCCCAGTACCTAGACCCTCCGCGAGGCTTAACAGCATGGGCGGAGCGGTCGCCCGCCACCGGGCACCGGAGGGCCGTCCGCCGTCCGTCGGACAGGGGGCCGAGGACCCCCGCGCATACCGTTATACCTCCGGCCCCTCCCCCTCTGACCTCCCATGGCCGAGCTCCCGAACAAGCAGACGGAGTTCATCGACTGGTACCTCGCCGTCGTCGAGGAGGCGGGACTCTCCGACAAGCGGTACGGGGTGAAGGGGATGAACGTATGGACCCCGTACGGGTTCCGGGCCCGTCGCAACCTCGACGCGGTCATGGTCCGCGAGATCGAGGCCACCGGGTCGCAGGCGGTGGAGTTCCCGGCCCTGATCCCGGAGACCGAGTTCGCGAAGGAGAAGGAGCACATCCAGGGGTTCGACTCCCAGGTGTACTGGGTCACGAAGGGCGGGAACTCGCCGCTCGACGTCAACCTCGTCCTCCGCCCGACGAGCGAGACCGCGATGTACCCCGTCTTCGCGCTCTGGGTCCGCTCGCACCAGGACCTTCCGCTGAACGTCTACCAGATCGTCAACACCTTCCGCTACGAGACGAAGACGACCCGCCCGTTCATCCGGGTGCGCGAGATCCACTTCTTCGAGGAGCACACCTGCCAGGTCGACGAGGCGGCCGCGACCGCGCGGGTCGCCTCCAACCTCGCCGCGTTCGGGCGCATGGCCGACGCGTTCGCGCTCCCGTTCCTCGCGGTGCGTCGACCGGAGTGGGACAAGTTCGCCGGAGCCTACTACTCGATCGCGCTCGACATCCCGCTCCGCGAGGGCCGGACCCTCCAGATCGGGAGCGTCCACCACTACCGGGAGAACTTCTCGGGCCCCTACGGGATCCGGTACGAGGCAATCGACGGGAGCGCCCGCCTCGTCCATCAAACGACGTTCGGCCTCTCCGAGCGACTGCTCGGCGCCATCCTGGCGGTGCACGGCGATGCGAAGGGGGCGGTCTTCCCGAGGGCGATCGCACCGTACGAGGTCGTGGTGGTCCCGGTCCCCTCCTCCTCCGCCGGGGACCTTCCCCAGCGCACGGCGGCGGAGGTTGCCGGACGCCTCGCGCGCCACGGCTTGCGGGTCCACCTCGACGAGGGCTCCGAGCGCCCCGGCGCGAAGTACTATCGCTGGGAGTTGCGCGGGGTCCCGCTTCGCATCGAGGTGGGGGCACGGGAAGCGGCCGCCCACACCGTGACCTCGGTCGACCGGCTCGGCGTCAAGAGCTCGCTCCCGCTGGACGGCCTGGAAGCTCACGTCGACACCGCCCTGGGCGTGTTCGACCGAGCGCTCGGCGAGCGCGCACGGGCCGAGTTCCGCAGCGCGTTCGCCCTCGCCGCGTCGCTGGAGGAGCTGCGCGACTCGAAGGCGGTCCGTCAGCTTGCCTGGTGCGGGAGCGAGGAATGCGGCCATCGGGTCGAGGAGGCGATCGACGGCGGTCTGCTGGGGGTCCCCGAGGGAGACCCCCCAATCGCCGCGCCCCTTCCCCGGCAGTGCATCGTCTGCGGGCGCTCGGAGGGGGTCCGCTGGGCCCTCGCGGGGCGACCCCTGTGAACCGAGGCCCCCGTCAGGGGGGCGGGGGAGCCGGGGTCGGCGGGTTGGGCAGCATCAGCCACATCCCCGCGAGTCCGAAGAGGAGCAAGGTGATGGTGACCGCGTAGACCCCGTTGTCGATCCACACTCCGTACGAGAGGCCCCAGCCGACGTAGAAGACGACCGCGAGGACCACGAGGGCGGCAAACCCCCAGAACGAGGCGCGCCGCGCGGGGGCCATGGCCCGGAACGCGTCGGTCCCGGTCGGGGTGGTCTCCTCGGGCGGCATCTTCGCGCCGACCCGGGATGCGTTAGATAACCCTTGCGGGCGCGAGGTGCGACGGGCGGGCCGGTCGCGCTCGCTCCCCCGACTCCGATGGGCACGGCTTTAACCGCGGAACCGCCCTAGAAGGGAGGCTGATGGTCGAGGAGGGACCGGGGACCGCCCCCGTCGACCCGAGCTCCGCCGCCCGTCTCCCCGCGGGCCTCACGGCCGAGGAGCATCGGATCCTGGCGTACGCCAGTGCGATCGGGTCCGACTTCGACTTTGCCCTGCTCGTCCGCGCGATGGAGGCCCAGGAGGAGCAGCTCGCGGAGGAGCTGGAGCACCTCGTCCATCGCGGCATCCTTCGGGAACGCCGCGGCGGCGAGCGGTTCGGGTTCTCGGAAGAGGAGTTTCGCGCGCGGGTCTACCGTTCGCTGACGGAGAGCCGGCTGAGGGTCCTGCATCGGAAGATCGCCCTCGCGATGGAGTCCCTGGGCACGACCCCACCCGCCGAGCAGGCGGCCGAGCTCGGACGCCACTACTTCCTCGGGAAGGTCAGCGACAAGTCCCTCGCCTACAACCAGAAGGCCGCCGAGGAGGCCCGGAGCGTCGGCGAGCCGGAGCGGGCCGTCCATCACCTGGAGCGGGTCCTCCTCGAGCTGGAGCACCTGCCGGGGGACCATCGGCGTGAGCAGGGCGAGGTGCTGCAGAGCCTCGGCGACCTCGTCTTCTCGGTCGGGAACTTCCCGGCCGCGGACGCCTACTACCACCGCGCGCTCGAACGGGTCGGCCCGAGCCAGCCGAACCTGACGGCCCGGCTCACCCTCGCTCGGGCGGAGATCGCGCGCGAGGACCTCGACGGCGAGGCGGCGACCCGCGGCGCGCTGGAGGCGCGTCGGCTCTTCGAGATGACCGGCGACCCAGTCGGGGTCGCCCAGACGCACCGCCTGATGGCCCGGGTGGCCTTCGCCCGAGGCGACTACACCGAGTCACTGGACGAGAACATCTGCGCGCTCGAGCTCCTGGAGGGGAACCGGGCCCCCCACCTGATGGGCCTCCTGTCGATCGACCTCGGGAACTCCTTCGCGCTCTCGGGCGAGGAGTGCCGGCCGGTCGCGGTCGACTGGTACAAGCACGCCATCGAGCTCCTCTCCGAGACCGGCGACTGGGTCGAGCTCTCCCGGGCCTACCACAACCTCGGGGTCGCGGTCGGCGAGAGCCGCCCCCAGGACGGGCTCGAGTACCTCGCTCGCTCGCGCGAGGCCGCCGAACGCGCCCACGACCGGCGGTCGGCCGGGTGGTCGCTTCTCTCGGGGGTCGAGATGCGCCTGTCCCTCGGCCAGCTGGACGAGGCGACTCGGGACGTCGAGCAAGCGGCCCGCACCTTCGAGCACCTCTCCGACCGGCTGGGCCTGGAGCAGGTCGACCTGAACCGCGGGGAGATCGCCGAGCGCCGCGGCCAGTGGGACGATGCCGAGAAGGCCTACCAGGCCGCGATCGCGCAGTGCCGGTCGTTCGGGCTCGACGCCGACGAGTCCGAGGTGCAGTTCCATCTGGCCCGTCTCCGCACGAAGACCCGCGACTGGGAGGGGGCCCGGGCGGCGTTCGAGACGGCGGAACGGCTCGGCCTCCCCAAGCTTCGCCCGAACCTCCTCGCCGGCTTCGAGCAGGTCCGCCAGGCCCTCCGGGCGGCCGGTCCCCCCGGAGCCCGCGTCCCGACGGAGGACGCGGTCACGTCGGACCATCCACCCTTATAAGGGCGGCCTCGGCTCTTTCTCTCGATGGCTGGGGCGACGTTCGAGCGCGAGGCGTCACGCCCCCCCGTCTTCGGACGGGAGGACGCCGTCGCCGAGGTCGCGAGGGTGCTCTCGAGCGCCGAATCGGGCTCCGGCCAGGGGCTCCTTATTGGGGGAGCGGCCGGCATCGGCAAGAGCCACCTCCTCCAGTCGGCGGTCGACCGGGCCGCGAGCCAGGGGTTCCATGTCCTCTCGGCCCGGGCCCTCCCCGAGGACCTTCCACCCCCCTTCACGCTCGTGCGCCACCTCCTCGCCTCGGCGGGAGAGCGGACGGAGGCGACCCCCGAACCGCTCGGGCCGGAGACCGGGGCCTCGGGAGGGATCCCGATGTACCTCCTTCCCTTTCTCGGGGAGGAGGAGACCCGCCCGGCGCCCGCGGGAGGCGGCGCTCCCGCCGGGGCCCCCTCGACGGACGAGATGATCCTGCGGCTCGGCCCCCCCGGGGGCGAGCCGGCCGGGCAGGGGCACCAGGAGCTCGCCTTCCGCGTCGCGGAGTTCCTCCGGGATGCCGCCCGCAGCCGGCCGCTCCTCCTCGCCCTGGACGACCTCCAGTTCGCGGACGCCCCGTCGCTCGAGGTCGTCCTGCACCTCGCCTCCGAGCTCCGGAACGTCCCCCTCGCGCTGGTCGCGACGTTGGCCGACACCCCCCCGGGTTCGGAGCGGGCCCGCAGCCTCCTCGGGGAGCTCCGCCACGTGGCGGGCCTGCGGTGGGTCACCCTTCGCCCGTTCGGGCCGCCCGAAGTGGCGGAGTTCGTCCAGTGGGTCCAGCGCGGGCGGCCCGCCTCCGAGCAGGACGTCGTGCGCTGGCACGCTCAGACGGAGGGGAACCCCCTCTTCCTCGAGCAGCTCGTCCGCTCGACGATGGGATACGGCGCCCCCGGAGCCGACCCGACCTCCGGCGGACGGGACATCGCCGAGGTCCTCCGTCGCCGCGTCGTCTCCTTGAGCGACCCGGACCGGCGGCTCCTGTCGTACGCGGTCGTCCTCGGGAAGGAGTTCGCGTTCGCGGACCTGCTGGCGGTCGCCGGAACGACCGAGGAGCACGGGACGGAAGGCCTGGACCGGCTCGTGCGGGACGGTTTCCTGCGCGAGCGCGGCGGCGAGGTCTACGAGTTCGTCAGCGAGGCCCTGAGGACGGAGGTGTACGCGGAGCTGACCGAGACCCGGCGCCGCATCCTCCACCAGAAGGCCGGGCGGGCGCTCGAGGCCCGCGGGGCGAACGACTCGGAGCTCGCGCGCCACTTCTTCCTCGGTCGAGAGGAGGAGAAGGCGGTCGAGTACAACAGCCGAGCCGCGCAGGCCGCCGCCCGCGCCTTCGACTTCGACACCGCGGCCGCGCACCTCTCCCGCGCCCTCGAGTCGGAGCGCCGGCGCCCGAAGCGGACGGTCGACGTGGAGCTCCAGCTCCTCACCGACCTCGGACGCCTGCTGGACGAGACCGGGAAGCTGCGCCGTTCCGACGAGGTCCTCACGGAGGCGGTCCGACTGGCCCGGGACCATCCGGGGCACGCCCTGGCGCTCGGACGCGCGCTGCTCGCCCGGGCCCAGACGCATACGGACCTGAGCGAGTACGCGAGCGCCTCCACCCTCGCGACCGAGGCGGTCGGGATCCTCGCGCTCGTGGGGAGCGCGCGGGACCTGATGGCCGCGCACCGGGTCCTCGGGACCGTCTCCTGGCGCCTCGGACGACCGGCGGAGGCCGAAGCGCACCAGCGGGAGGCGCTCTCCATCGCCCGACGGGAGGGATCCCCCTCCGAGATCGGACACACCCTCATCGACCTGGCCAACTCGATGATCGGCAGCGAGTCCGTCATGCTCACCGCGGCGCTCGACCTCTACGCCCAAGCGGCCGAGCTCTTCGGGGCCCAGGAGGACCACGCCGCCCGCGCTCGGGTGCTGATGAATCGAGCCGCCCTCGAGTACTCCAGCGGGAACGCGGAGGCGGCCCGCGCGGACCTCACCCAGGCGATCGAGTCGGCCGAGCGGTCCCGTTCCCCGATCTGGATCGGCTACTGCCATCTCAACCTCGCCCAGATCGAGGCGGAAGGGAACCGCACCCCGGAGGCCCGTCGCGCGCTCGATCGGGCCGTGGAGGTGCTCGGTCCGATGGGGGACCGGCTCGCCCTGCAGCAGATCGCGATGACCCGGGGGATGCTCGCGGTCGCGGAGAAGGCCTACTCCGACGCCGAGCTGCAGTACGCGGAAGCGCTGGCCCAGGCGCGGAGCCTCGGGATCACCGCCGAGGAGGTCGAGGTCCTCGCCCGGATGGCCCACGCCGCCCACCTGAAGGGAGACGACACGGCCGCGCGCGAACTGCTGGGGCGGGCCCGCACGCGGTGGGCCGTCGTGCGACGGCCGGACCTCGCCGACCGGATTGCCGCGGTCGAGCGCTCGCTCTCCCCTCCCCCCACCCCCCAGAGTTAAGCGGCGGCCCCGGGTCGTTCGCGGGATGTCCGAGCCGGCGCCGGACGGGACCCGAACCGCTCCGGACGGCTCGCCGTACCCGGATCGGTCGTCCCCCGACTTCGAACGCGACGTCCGGCGGATGTTCGGGCACATCGCCGAACGGTACGACTGGTTCGACCACGTGGCGTCCCTCGGCAGCGACTTCCTCTGGCGGCCCCGCGCGCTCGGGCAGCTCGACCGGTTCCGCACCCCCGGTCCGATCCGGAGGGTCCTCGACGTCGGGTGCGGGACCGGCGACCTCGCTCGGCAGGTCGCCCGACGGTACCCCGGGGCCCGGGTGGTCGGCGCGGACTTCACGGGCCCGATGCTCCGGAACGCCCTCGGACGGAACCGTCGGGCGCGTGAAGGGGACCGGGTCGCGCTGGCCCGGGCCACGGCGCTGCGCCTTCCGTTCACGGACGGCTCCTTCGACCTCGTGACGAGCGCCTTCGTCGCCCGCAACCTCACCGACCTCCCCCGGGCGTTCGGGGAGTTCCGGCGCGTGCTGCGACCCAAGGGGCTCGTCCTCACGCTCGAGATCACCGAACCGCCCTCGCCGACGTTCGGGGCGCTCTTCCACTCCTACTTCGACCGGGTCGTGCCGTGGATGGGCGCGGCGGTCGCGAGCGCCGGCCCGTACCGCTACCTCCCCGAGTCGCTCCGGTCGCTCCCTCCCCGCGGGGAGTTCCTCGAGGTGATCCGGGCCGCCGGCTTCCCCCGGGTCGCGGCGCCGTCGCAGTCCTTCGGGATCGTGACGAGCTTCCTCGGCGAGGCGGGACCCTCGGCGGACCAAAGGCGTTAAGCCCGGGCCCGGCCGTTCATCGACGCGTGTCCGCTCCTCCGTTCGACGCCTTCCGGTACGCCCACGACCATCGGCGCGAGGTGGCCTGGATGAGCCAGAACACGAACCACCTCGTCCCCCCCGAGCCGATCCGCGCCGCGGTGGAGGAGGCGCTGCGCGAGCGCCGGTACGAGGGCTACCCGGAGGCGAGAGGCGACCCCGAGCTGATGCGCCTCATCCGCGACGACCTGGGTCTCCCCGACCACCCGCCGCTGCTCACCTCGGGCGGGACCGAGGCGCTCTACATGACCGCCCGGGCCCTGCTAGCCCCGGGCGACGAGGTCATCGCCTCGGACCCGAGCTACCTCATCATCCACAAGTTCGTCGAGCTCTCGGGAGCCCGCACCGTCAACCTCGACATCTACGTCCCGCCGTACCGACTGACCGCCGACCGGGTCCAGGAGGCGATCACGGCGAAGACGAAGATGATCCTCCTGATCGACCCACTGAACCCGCTTGGCTCGGGGTACCCCCGGGAGGAGGTGCGGGCGATTGCGGAGGTCGCGCACGACCGCCACCTCACCCTCCTGAACGACGTGACCTACCGGGACTTCTCTCCCGCCCACACCCTCGCCGCGCGGTTCGCTCCCGAGGAGACCGTCACCGTCTGGTCCGTGTCGAAGAACTGCGGGCTCGCCGGGATGCGGATCGGCGGCCTCTCCGCGGCCCCCGAACGCCTCCGGGCGATCGCGCGGTTCAACACGAACGACCTCGGCGTCAACATCCTCGCGCAGGTCGCCGCCGCCGCCGCGCTCCGGACCAAGCCGTCCTGGCTGCCCGAGGTCGTCCGGCAGACCCGCCTCAACAACGAACGAGTCGCCGCGACCGTCCGTTCGGTGCCCGGGGCGACCTTGCCGGTGTTCCCTTCCTGGGCCTCGATGACCGTGATCGACGTGAGCGCGCTCGGGGTCTCGCCCGAGGCGATCCAGGAGGAGATGCTCCTCCGCCACGGGGTCTTCGTCCGAGCGGGGAACTACCTTTCCCCCCGCCACGGCTCGAACTTCGTACGCGTCTCGTTCTCCAACCCGCCGTCCGACCTTCGCCGGTTCGAGACCGCGTTCCCGGAGGCGATCGGCGCCTTGCGGAGCCGCGCGCCCGTGACCGCCACCGCCCGGACCTAGGGGATCCCCCGGAGCCTCAGCATCGGCCCGGGCGGACGCGGACGTCGACGACCACGTGCGTTCGACCCGGCCCGTACGGTTTCACTTCCCGGCCCCTCGGCCGGCCGAGGAGGGTCCCGCCGGCCGCTTCGACCGCGCGCTCGACCTGACCCTCGGCCGCCGCGACCGCCCCGCGCGAGTCCGCGACCGTATGGACGTGCAGGTCCCCCCCGGCCCGCGCGAGCAAGGGCACCGCCCGTTCGACCCAGGGGAGGGCGGAGGGAAGGTAGCCGAGGAAGACGTGGTCGGCTTCTCCCGTCGGGAGCGGCACGGTCCGGTTGTCGCCGACCAGGGGCTCCACCCGGTCGGCGACCCGGTTCAGCCGGGCGTTCTCCTCGAGGTAGGCGACCGCCACCGGGTTGCGGTCGACCGCGACCACCCGCGCGGCGCCCCCGAGCCGTGCCGCGGGGATGGCGAAGTAGCCGATCCCGGCGAACAGGTCGACGACCTTCTGGCCCGGGTGCACGAGTCGGCCCGCCCGCTCCCGCTCGGTTCGGTTGCCGGCGGCGAACATCAGACGCGCCGCGTCGAACCTCCATCGGATCCCGTGCTCCACCACCTCGGTCTCGGTCGTCTCACCGAACAGGAGCTCGACGCGGGGCGTGCGCAGCTCCCCGTCGACCGGGCCCGCGACCCGGAGGACCGTCTCGGCACCGAGCACGGAAGCGAGCTCGCCCGCCAGGAAGGAGAAATGGGGCCGGAGCGCCGCCGGCCAGCGAACGAGCACGACACGGCCGAGTCGCACGTAGCCGGCCGGGATCCGGGCGGCGGTCTCCGAGCCGGCCCGAGCCGCGAACGCGGCCCGGACGCGTTCCATCGGCGGCTGCCGGGGACCCCGGGGCGCGGCCGGGCTCACGCGGGGGCCCCTCGCCCGCTCTCGAGGACGACCTCGAGGAACTGCTTGAGGTGGGAGGTGAGGATCGGGTTGTCGGTGAACCCGCAGGCGTCGAGGCCGGGCGCGGCGAGGAGGGCGTGCTCGCCGTCCGCGAGCACCTCGGTGGCGAGGAGGTTCTCGCGCGGGACGTACTCCACGCCGTCCGGAACCCTCTGCAACGGCGCGGTGACGAACGTGACCTGGACCCCGCGCTTGACGGCGTGCTGGAACTTCTTCCCCAGCTCGTCGCGCACCTCCGCGACCCCCGGCGTCGTGAGGATGAACGTCCGAGTCGACTGGTCGAGGAGGTCCCCGATCTTCTGGATGACCTTCTCCCGTCCGGAGAGCAGGTAGACGAGCTGCGGTTCGCCGTGCTCGGCGACGACCCGGTGCAGGTTCGCGAGGCGCTCGAAGACCTCCTGGATCGCCCCCTTCAGCGACTCGGCGACCTCGATCGGGGGTGTCGGACGGAAGAGGATCGGTTTGCCGCCGGTCGGTTTGGCGTACCCCTTCTCCGCGAGCGACTCCAGCACCTTGTAGGCACTGGTCCGAGGGATGCCGGCCGCGGAGGCGAGCGTCGCGGCGTCCCCGACGCCGCGCGCGACCAGGGCGATGTAGGCCCGGGCCTCGTACTGGGTCAGTCCAACCTTCCCGAGCACGTCGGTCGCCCGACGGAACTCGTCGCTCGTCGGGTTCCCCAGGGACAGGGCGGTCTCCTCGATCGTCGCCATCCTATAGGACCCTCGGAGGGCCGCCGCGGGACTTAACGCCGCGCTAGGGGACCGGCTCGGCCAACTTCAAGAGGGCCGCGTTCCCGAGGAGGGTCTCCACCTCCGCCGGGTTCAGCATCCCGCGCTCGACCAGGAGCTCCCGGACCGGGCGCCCCTCCCGTTCGGCCGCGTGGAGCAGCTCGGCGACCCGGAGGTAGCCGAACCGCGGCGTCAGGACGGTGGCCAGCGCGGCGGACTCGAAGACGAACTTCTCGAGCCGGGGGGCGTTCGCGGTGATCCCGTCCACGCACGTCCGGGCGAAAACCGGGAGGTAGTTCGCGAGGATCTCGGAAGCGAAGAGCACCTCGTAGGCCGCGAGCGGCATCATGACGTTGATCTCGAGCTGGCCCGCCTGCACGGCGAGCGCCGTCGCCGCGTCGGCGCCGACGACGTGGAAGGCGACCATGTTCAGGCATTCGGCGGCCGACGGGTTCACCTTCGCGGGCATGATCGACGAGCCGGGCTGGATCTCGGGGAGCCGGACCTCGTCCAGCCCCGTTGCCGGACCGCTCGCGAGCAGCCGCAGGTCGTTCGCGATCCGGATCAGCTCGAGCGAGAGCGTGCGGAGCCATCCCGAGGCGGCCCCGAGCGGCCAGCGGCTCTGCATCGTCTCGAACGGGTCGCGCGCGACGCGCAGCGGCAGGCCCGTGAGGGTCCCATACTCCTGGACAGCGCGCGCCCGGAAGCCGGCCGCCGAGTTGACCCCGCTCCCGACCGCGCTCCCCCCGAGAGGCACCTCGGCGAGCGCGGCCTCGACGCCGGGGAGGAGCTCGAGGACGCGCTCGAGCGCGCTCGCGTAGGCGTCGAACTCGGCTCCGAGGGTTACCGGCATCGCATCCTTCAAGTGCGTTCGCCCGGCCTTCGGGATCCGCCGGAACTCCTCGCCCTTGCGTCGGAGGCTCGCCGCGAGGACCCCGACCGACTCGCGCACGCCGGCGAGCGCGAAGAGGGCGGCGACCTGGCTGGCCGTCGGGAAGGTGTCGTTCGTCGACTGTCCCCGGTTCACGAGGTCGTTCGGGCTGATCGTCGCGTACTCCCCCCGCGGCTTCCCGAGGATCTCGAGGGCTCGGTTGGCGAGGACCTCGTTGACGTTCATGTGGAAGCTCGTGCCCGCGCCCGCCTGAAAGACGTCGACGACGAACTCGCCGGAGAGCTTGCCGTCCGCCACCTCGCGGGCCGCCTGCTCGACGGCCTTCCCCCGCGCCGCGTCGACCACGCCGAGCGCGACGTTCGCGCGGACGCAGGCGAGCTTGAGGAGCCCGTAGGCGCGGACCAGATGGGGCGATGCCCGCACCCCGCTGACCGGGAAGTTTTCCCGGGCGCGCAGCGTCTGGATCCCCCAGTAGGCCGAGTCGGGCACGTCTCGGGGGCCGAGCGAATCCTGTTCGACGCGCGGAGGGACCATGCCCCGAGAGGGGGCTCGGCCGACAAAACGTTTAGGTCCCCCACGGACCTCGCCCTCCACCCGGTCCGACGAGGGAAGCATCGTGATCGACCCCGGCCAGCTGGTCTTCGACCTCACGGGGAACGCCCTCTCGATCGGGGTCACCGGGGTCGTCTGGGCGGTCCTCTTCCTCTGCGCCTTCGAGCACCCGGCGTTCGCCGAATCGGTCGGGCTCGGCCGCCGGGCGTTCTGGCTGCTGCTCCCGGGGGCCGTGGCGGCAACGCTGGCCGACCTCCCGCTGCTGCCCATCTCGAACGACGTGCTCGGGATCTCTCTCGCCGGCGCGGCGTTCCCCCTCGCCGTGGCCGTCCTCGCGCTGGGACGAGTGGCACCCCCCACCCGCCGCTCGGCGACCGTCTTCCTCGGCGCCTACGGTCTCGTCGCCGCGAGCGGACTCGGGATCGTCGTGGCGTTCCCCGCAGCCGTCCCGAGCCTGGTGGGAGTGGTCGCGGTCGCCGCCGTCGCTCCCCTCGCGGTGTGGTTGGCCGGGCGCGCGCGGAACGACGAGCTGCTCCGTCGCGTCGCGGGACTCCTGGCTCTCACCGGTGGGGTGATGGTCCTGACGTTCCTCTTCTCCTCGGCCTCAGCCGGCGTGGGGATTACAGAAGGCTACCCCCAGTACCTGCTGCCACCGATCGCGGCCGGCCTCCTCGTCGGTCTGGCGGCCCCTCGCCTGCTCGGCGCGGCGGAGGCGCTGGCCCTCCCGCTCGCCTACATCGCCGGCACGTTCGGGGTCCTTGTCGGGGCGGACGTGCTGCGCGAGCCTCCGCTGTACCCCTCGACGACCCCGGGGTTCTACGTCATCGGAGGGGCCGGGATCCTCGACCTCGTCTACCTCGGCGGCCTGCTCGCCTTCGCGGCGGCCTACGGGCTGCACTACGCCCTCGGCCGCTCCTGGGACCCGGTTCCGGGCGCCCCTCGGCAGAGCCCGCCTCCGACCCCCACGGGCCAGCTCGGGCGAGCGTTGCGTCAGGGGGTCGACGGGGACCTCGCCGGCTCGCTTTCCGGCTCGGCCCTGGCCGCGCGGAGCGGCGCCCGGGAGGCCGCCCTCCTCCTCGGGGTCCCGACCCCGCCTCCGGACCGCCCGTGGCAGGGTCTGCCGGTTCCGGGGTGGGTGGTGAGCGACCAGGCCAACCTGGACGCGGCGGCGGCGCAAGGAACCACCGACGGTCGGGAGAGCTACCGCGGGTGGTTGACCGCCCGCTCTCTGGTGAGCCTCTCGCTCGACATCGCTCGGCGGCGGTTCGCGACCGCCGGGGTCCGGGCCTGGGCGTTCCTCGTCGACCTGTTGGTCGTCACCGTCCCGGCCGTGCTGGTCTGGGTCTACCTGGCCTACACGGTCCCCGGCGGGCTGAACGGGCTCTTGGGCAGCATCGCGTTCAACGGCGCCATCTACGCCTACATCAGTCTGGCCTACCTCTACTTCGTCCTCGCCGAGTGGCTCTACGGAACAACGGTCGGCAAGCGGCTCTGGGGCCTCACCGTTCGTCGGCGGGCGCTCCAGCCGCCCGACCTCTCCTCCTCGCTAGTGCGGAACGCCTTCCGGATCCCGGTGCTCTCCGTCGTCGGGCTCACCGTCGCGAGCGCGGTCGCCCTTCTGGTGGCGACCTCCGCGCCGACCAACGTCTCCTTCGAAGGGATCCCGCTTCCCGCCGGGCTCCTGGCCGCGGCGACGCTCCTCGTCGGGGCGGTGCTGGCCACCGGCCTGCTCGGGCTCATCGGCTACCTGAGCATCGTCGCCACCGGCGAGCGCCAGCGGTTGGGGGACCTGACGGCCGGCACGTGGGTCGTGTGGGGGACTAGGGGGCGCTCGGCGGCGCCGGCTCCCGCGCCGGCCCCGGGGCCGGGACTGGGCCCGTCCGGGTGACCGGGATCGCGATCGACGAGACGTTGGCGTCCCGGCCGTCGCGGTTGGTCAGGCGCTCGGTGTCGATGCGGATGGGCCCCACGTCGACCTGGCCGGAGAGGAACCGCCGGCGGACGACCTCGACCACGTCGACCGCCTTGGCGATCGCGTTGCCGCGCGCCTTCACGACCACCGGGCCGGCGCCCGAGTTGAGCTGGGTCACCACCTGAAAGACGTAGGTCATGGTCGGCTTCAGGCCGATGAAGACCGTGACGCCAGAATCGGGACGGTCCCGCATGGCGCCACGACGACCGCGCGACTCTACAAGTCTCTTTGGAGGGGCCGCGGAGCACCCCCTCCTCCCGGCCGGCGGCCTTCGCAAAGGTTAATGGCCGCACCCCGAGTCGCCGCCGACCGTGCAGGGGTGGCCCAGCTTGGTCAAAGGCGCTAGGTTGAGGTCCTAGTCTCGTAGGAGTTCGTGAGTTCAAATCTCACCCCCTGCACCTCTCCTCTCACTCACCCACTATACTCCGGGATGACCGACGCAGCGAGGGCCAGCGGCGCCGAGTTCTTTCCAAGTCCCGGACCTCCGTCCCACCAAACTCAAGATACACTACGGTCTTCGCCGGCCGAGCGGCAGGCCCCATGCTCGCCTCACCCTTGTCGACCAAAGAGTCGCGGAATCCGACACCGGGTGAGAACGTAAAGGCGGAGGTTCCCCCCGCTTCCGCCCGAAGCTTGACCTCCGGGCGACGGTCGAGGCGAACCTCGCTCTACATCGTGATCATCGCCGTGATCGTCGTCGCGATCGTGGTCGTGGTAGCCATCCTGCCGCACCTCGGGAACACGGGCTCAAGCGGTTCCGGCGGGAACCTTTCGTACTCCGCCGCCCGCGTCGCGTCGGACCAGTTTGCCTCGACCTACCAGGGCGGAGGCTGGACCTTGGAAGCTGCGGGTGGGCTCGACCTGCCTTCGAACTGGAACGCGAACCTGACGCCGCTGATTGCAGGACGCATCCCGGGGCCGTTACCGAGCACCCTCGGTTGCGTCTTCACCGAGAACCCGAGCTGGGACCTCAACAGTTCCCTACCCTCGTTCGCGGGGAGCGTTAGCGCGGGCGTGGCCCCGTTCTGGGAGTTTCTGTATCACAACGCCACCGACGCAATGGTCGTGGCTGTGCGGGACGGTCAGGCTTCGCTGTTCGGCACCTTGATCGGACCATTGGCAAAGTGCGGTCTCGAAGAGTATGCGGGCCTCCCGGACGGTGTCCTCGATAGCACCGTGGCTGGCCAGGCATCGATTGGACAGACCGATGGCTTCCTGCACCGCTACACCGGAATCGCGGCGGTGTACGACGTGGTGGGTGGGGTGGGCGCGGCCGGGCCCACCTGGAGCGTGCACTACCTCACGTGCCAGGGCCAGGCCGAGATCACCTCGGCGATCAACGGCTCATCGGGCAGCTACCTCCCCGGGTACGTCCTCACCCAGCCTGTAACGACCTGCCGCTCGGGCCAAACATCGGTCTTCAACTCCCTCCAACTATCGTTCCCTCCGGTCGTGAAACTGTCCAACACC
This sequence comes from Thermoplasmata archaeon, assembly GCA_035501555.1. GTDB lineage: Archaea > Thermoplasmatota > Thermoplasmata > Lutacidiplasmatales > UBA184 > Lutacidiplasma. Next base: position 24,280 of record DATJWA010000027.1, read on the forward strand.
ACCTATCTCACGACGGTCCAGCAAGCCTCGAACGGAATCGCCTGGTCGAACCTCTCTTGCATCGTCCTCAACTCCACGAGCGGGCTCTGGATCGCCTCGGGATGGAGCGTGGACGCCTTCGCCCCCGACAACTCCACCATCGCGGTATACAGCTCCAACACACTAGGGTGGGCCGGGTCCGCAACTCAGGCGATTGCCACCGGGGATGTGCTGGCCCTCGTCATGTCCACGCCGGACTACGGGGGGATCACGCTCGAGCTGTTCGGCCTCGGGTCGTTCGCCGGGAGCACGGGCTTCATTCTCTATCCCTAGACCTACGGGTGTCCCCAAAGCGAGGAGAACGGCCCCCCGGCGGCTCTCTCCCGATGGGGGTGGCTGAGATTTGAGCCACTCGGCAATGTCCACCCCCTGCACCTCTCCGACTCTTCGTCGAGATATGCCGCTCTCCTTCGGGAATCGCGCATCCAGGAATGGGCAGGATTGCGAACGGGGGTGCAAGGTCCATCTACGACCGCGCGGACCGGCAGCGGACGCATCCCCGCCCGCCGGGTCCCATCGAGCCGGCTGAGTCCTTAGGGGCGAATCTCGAAAACCCGGTTGAAAGGGGTCTCCGCAGCCTTCCGGAATCGGGTGAAGCCCCCGGCTTTCGCGACCTCCCGAAGCTGGGACTCGCTGGCCTGCGCTCCCAACCCTGCGCCCCCCTTCTCCGACAGCGCTGCGGGCGTACAGATCATCGTCGAGGCATTGTAGAAGACCCGACCAACGGGGGTCTCGTTGGCGGCCAACGATTCCCCGGCGAACGGTTCGACGACCATCCAGGTGCCGTCTGCGGTAAGCGAAGATCGCACATGACGGGCGGCACCGACTGGGTCTGCCATGTCATGTAAACAGTCAAAGAAAGTGATCAGATCGTACGGCTTTCCAGGAAAATCCTGTGCCCGAGCAACCTCGAAGTGGGCCCGTTCCACGGCCCGCTCCAACGCCGCTTGCGAGCGAGCAGCGTCAATGGACCCGCGGTGGTAATCGAAGCCAAAGAATTCCGACCGAGGATAGGCGGCGGCCATCAACAAGGTCGAGGAGCCGAATCCGCAGCCGACGTCCGCCACCCGTGCCCCCTTCTCCAAGCGGGGGACCATACCCTCCAGCGCGGGGAGCCACCCGGATACCAGGTTTGAAATGTAGTTGGGCCGGAAGAACTTGTTCGTACCTTCGAAGAGGTTCTGGGACCGCTCGTGCCAGCCCACCCCCTTACCGCTCTTGAAGGCGTCTGCGGTCCGACCCAGGTCTTCGTAGGTGGAGGATACAATCAGGTAGGCCCCGGGGAAGTACGCGGGGCTCTTCTCGTCGGTCAGGGCGAATGCCTGTTCGGGGGTGAGGTAGAACTTCCCGCTCTTGGGGTCGTAGCCGACCCAGCCGGACGCGGCCTGCCCAGAGAGCCACTCTCGGACGAAGCGCTCGTTCGTCTCCGTGGCCTTGGCCAACTCCGCCGGAGTCCGACCGCCGGGCACGTTTAGGGACTTGTAGAGTCCGAGTTTCTCACCGAGGACCACGGTAGATCCGTGCATGGCGGCACCGAGATCCTGGACGAACTTCGCGATGAACTGGTTCAGCTTCTCCATGTCGAGCTTGGACGGGTCGGTCATGTTCGTACGCTGCCAGGCCTTTGACGGCGAAATGAAAGCCCCCCATTTGGATGTTTTGTTGACGGCCGGTCGATAGGTCCTCGAGCAGATCGCGGCTCGGGCGCTCACGGCCCACCCCCCCAGGAGGGGAACCCTGGCGGAGGGGGGTCTTACGCTCCCACGTCACCGGCAGGCTTTCGGGGGCGGCGATCCAGCCGTTTGTTTTGCGCGCCGAGATGAGGTCTCCGTGACCGACACGCTTCGGGAGTTCCCGGTGAAGCTTACGACGGTCGAGGACTACGCACGGGCTACGGCCGCGTCGAGTCGGAAACAGTAGCAGTCCGTCGGCATCTCCTCGAGCCAATCCAACGGGAGAGGTTTGCACGATTCCGCGATCCTCACCCCCTGCAGCTCTCCTGTAGTTGTCCGATGTACGCCGGACTCCCTCGCGAACCGCGCCTTCGGAAAGGGGTGAGTTGAGTGACGGCCCGTACGTTCCCAGAGGCCAGTCCTCGTCTCGACCGCCGATTGCGGTCCCGTCAGTGGTCGCGCGCGTCCTTCAATCCGAGGGGAGCTTAGGTTGGAGGCCAGTATTATCTAGCCTCCGAACGTTGGCCGCTCGAGGGTCGTTTTGCGGATAATTCCGGAGCCTTGCTGCCAGAACTGTTTGCCGGCTCACCGCGCGGATTGGGAGATTCGGCCGAATCCGTACACTCTCTACGGAGCCGGTGGTCCCCCGTGCGCCTTCTGCGCCGCCGCGAATCCTGCCTGGATCCTCACGGACGCTTGCCCCATCGGCCGGTCGGGGTTGCGGGTGAGCGGCGCCGGAAGCGACCTGCCTAACTAGGTAGTTTCGGAATCGGTCCAGTCTCTCCTGAGTTCGGACAGAAATCGCCTCATCAGAGGCTTGGTCCCGAGTCACGGCTCGTTCTTGGGCGTCAGCGGGCGGAATAGGGAAAGCTTGCGCATGCGGTGGATTTCCTTTACGTCGTCCACATCGTACCGCTTCTCGGTCCACGGGTCGGCGATGTTGGAGTACCCCCGTACTTCCCAGAACCCGGGTTCATCATTCTGGACGAACTTCAGTCCTCGCAGCCACTTGGCTGATTTGTAAAAATACCGCTTCGGCACGAGCATGCGGACTGGACCACCGTGTTCTGTGGGCAACGGGGTACCGTCGACCGTGTGGGCGACGAGGACGTCCTCGCCGCGTAGCGCCTCATAGGGAAGCGACGTCGTGAAGCCCTGTTCGCACTCCATCACGACGAATCGGACGGTGGGTCTCGGTGCGACGGCGTCGGCGATCGCCGTGAAGAGCACCCCCTTCCAATTCATGCCGAGCTTCGTCCAACTCGTCACGCAGTGAATGTCGCAGGTGATCTCCTTCTGGGGAAGGGCCAGGAGGTCTTGGAACGAAAGGGTGGTCGGCCGCTCGACCTCGCCGTGAACCCGGAGGGTCCAACGCTCCGGGGTAAGGTCTGCGGGTAGTGTCCCGGCGTGCAGAATGGGCCAGCGGTCCGTACGAATCTGCCCAGGAGGGACGCGGGGTCGATCGGCCATGATGACAATAGCGGTCGATGTACACCTGCTATTTCAGCGGTTCAACAAAAGGGCGGGTCCACTCCTTCGGCCGGCTTCGTGTCCCGCGCGCGGATTGTGGCCCGGTAATCGTCCGGGCGCTCACGGCCCATCCCCCAGGAGGGAGCCGTGACGGAGCGGGATCTTACTCTCCCACGTCACTGGCAGGCCTTCGGGGGCGGCGATCCAGAGTCGGGACGTTCGCCCCCGGTGCTCCGAGGCTCCGCTCCATGAACACCAGCTCGAAGGCCTCCTGGCCGTTCGGGTACTCTTTGGTCCGGACCACTTTCCGCTCGAGCCGGATCCCTGCGGACTCGAGCAATCCCGCGTCCCGTTCCAGCGCACTTCCCAAGTAGACGTTGAGGATGGTCTCGCCTGCGGAGGCGCCCTCGACCATCCGAGTCGCCCCCACGATCGGGCTCCCGACCACGGTCACGAGCTCGCCGACCCGCACGAGCTCGCACGGGCCGGCGTCGATCCCGATGGAAAGCCCGGTCCCGGCGGGGAAGTTCCGCGAGTTCCGCCGGAGTCGGACAAGCAGCGCGTCGGCGGAGGAAATCACGGTGCGACAGAACTCCGGTATCGCATCGAAGTCGGTCGGCCGGCTCTTCGGGGGGATCCAGAAGGTGACGAACCCATCTCCGGTGAACTTGTCGAACCAGCCTCCGGAGTCCCTTGCGAGCTCGTGGACCGCCTCGGTGAAGGCGACGATGAATCGCGCAAAGACGGAGGGTTGGACGGCCTCTTTCAACACGAGAGTGGACATTCGAAGGTCGCCGACGACCACGATGGCTTCGACGGTGGTGGACCCCATCGAGAGGAGCTCCCGGATCGCTTCGCTCGAGAGCTGTTCTTGGGGGCCCACGGGACCCTGACGCAGACGGATCGCCTCGAACTCCGGGATTTCGCTTCCGCCGGGACTCTCAGGGAGTTCGACCATGCGACATTCGCCCGGAGGCGCGGCGGGGACGCGAGAGAGCTCCGGAATTTCAGCTTGAGCCACCCCCGGGAGGCTTCGCCGCCTTCCCGGTCTCGATAGAGCCGTCCATTGGGCCGGAACCAGTCGCCTGGCGCGGTCCTGGGCCTTCACCCCGAGCCGCTCCCCACTCTCTACGGACGGGCATGCGGAAGGGACCAAGACGCTCGGGAGACGGGTGGTTGCTCCAACGGTAGGAACGGAACGAACCGGGATTCGCACCACCCGCGCCGCTCTTCGAGATGGGGGGTGAATTCCACGCGGGCCCTCGGACCCCGTCGATGAGGAGGGGGGTCTCTGACCGTTCGACCGGCTGGTGCGGGGAGGCTCAAACCCCATAGCACGAGGGTGATAGGACCGAAGGTCATCCGGGGGTTGGGATGGCCGGGGTGGCGCAGTGAAGGTCCTGGTGGTCGGTGCTACGGGACTCCTCGGCGGCGAGACCTGCGAGAGGCTGATCGCCCGGGGGGAGGAGGTGCGGGCGATGGTTCGGCCGACCTCGGATCCGGGACGCGTCGAGTGGCTTCGCCAACTCGGTGCGGAACTGGTCACGGCCGACCTGAAGGATCGGCCCTCGGTGGACCGCGCCTGCCGGGGGGTCGACTCGGTGGTGTCGACCGCGATTGGCGTGAGCCAACGGCAGCCCGGGGACTCGGTCGAGAGCGTGGACCTCGGGGGGCACTTGAGCCTCGTGGCCGCGGCCACGGCGGCCCACGTCCGCCGCTTCGTCTACGTCTCCTTCACCGCCTACCGAGTGGAGAAGATCGCGTTCCCCTACCGAGACGCAAAGCGCGAAGTGGAGAAGGCGATCCAAGCCAGCGGCCTCGAGTACACCATTTTGCGGCCCACTTTTTTCATGGAAACGTGGGTCGGCCCGGATGAAGGGTTCAACTCGCCGGACCCGGCCTGGACCATCTACGGCGCCGGCGAAAACAAGGTCACTTGGATCTCCCGTCACGACGTGGCGGAATTCGCCGTGCAGACCTTACTGAGTCCGCGAGGTCGGAATCGGGTGCTCGAGCTGGGAGGTCCCGAGGCGCTGTCACCGCGGGAGACCATTCGAATCTTCGAGCGAGTGACCGGGAAGAAGTTCCAGGTGAAATCCATCCCGGAAGAAGCCCTTCTCCGTGAGCCGGCCAATGCCCTGGCCGTTTGCTTTGCGCGCGGGGATGAGGTCTCCATGACCGACACGCTTCGGGAGTTCCCCGTGAAGCTTACGACGGTCGAGGACCACGCGCGCGCTATGGCGGCGTCGAGTCGGAAACAGTAGCAGTTCGTCCGTAGGTCCTCGAGCCAATCCGACGGGAGAGGTTTGACGATTCTGCGATGCTCGCCCCATTCGGCTCTCGTATGGATCCCGGATGTACACCGGACCTCTACGCGAACCACCCCTTTGGAAAGGGGTGGGATCGCCGTGGTTACTCGCCCGAAGCGCAGCGCGGGAGTGGGCGGCCCTCGGCGAGGTCTAATCTCCCGCCGGACCTTAGGTGGGCCGTGAAACTCGGGAGACGGAGGCGGGACCCCGTCACCCGCCCGCAGAAGCCCGTTGGCGCTTCTACCAAGCACGAAGCGGGCAAGTTCCCCGCCGTCGAGAAGGGTTTGGTCCGGATCTTCGGACGACCCTGGGGAGGGTCATCCGAGTTCATGCCTCGTGCAGAGGCCCCGGATGCAGCCGAGAGTCCAAAGAAGAAGAGCAAGGGCTGACCCCACCACCAGCGTGGGGTGCCTCAGGCATGCGGCGCGCCGATCCCCAGGTGGCTGACCATGGGCTAACACCCAGTTGTCTGAGGAGTGCGTGCCCCCTCGGGGGGGCGGTGAGCTCGCGACGGTGCGATGAACTGAATCGATAGAGGAGGCACACCCCGGCACCTCTTCGAGTGAGTCGCCGTGGCCCGGCGGAAATCCGCGGAGCAGCGAGCATGCGCCCCCCTCGGTCGGGGGCGCCAATCTCTGGCGCGACACGGAGCGGGTGGGGCGTGACCGTCCAGGGACCGCCTAGCTCAGGGACTCTTCCCACCGGGGGACCGACTCATGTCGACGGCGGCGGGCTCCCCGGCTGGGTGGAGGGGGTGGGGGTTGGTGGGGCCGGGGCCGCCGTCGCTTTCGACCTGCGGAGCACAACGCCGACGATGAGGACCAGGATCCCGATGACCACGAGGATGGTCCCGACGGTGGAGAGGGCCGTGGTGATCTTGAACGTCACCGTGACGGCGGGGCTGCCGTCGTAGACGACCCCCATGATGACCTCGCCGCCGTTCGGCTGGTTGAGGGTGAAGCTGCCGCTGGTCCCGTTCTGGCTGGTGAGGCTCGAGACCTGGGGGGAAGTGCCGTTGCAGTTCGCGGTGCACGCGCCGGCGAGCACCTCGACGGAGGTGCTGCCGCTGACCGACCAGGAGACCGCGACCGGCACGTTTCCTGTCAGCGAGTAGCCCCCCACGCTCACGATTACGTACGGGGTCGCCGACGAGGAGGTCGCCGTCTCGTTGCTCTGGGGGATCACCGGTACGAAGAGGAGCGCCGCTCCGATCACCGCGACCACGATTCCCACGACGACCCATCCCCAACGCATCGACGTCCTCGCCCGGGTCAAGGAGCCCGTCCTACAAGAACCCCCCGCGGAGCACCTCCCCCCCACCGGAGACGAGCCGGAGCGGTCGCTCGGCTCACCCCGCCAGCAACCGAACGACTCCACGGAGGTCGCGGACCGTGTCGCACGGACCGGGCGGCGGGTCGTCCTCCCGGTTCAGCCAGATCGCCCGGAGTCCCGCCTGCGTCGCACCGACGACGTCCGCCGTCCAGGAGTCCCCGACGTGGACCACCTCGCGGGGCGACACCTTCGCTCGCTCGAGCGCCAGGAGGAAGATTCTCGGGTCAGGCTTCTCGGCACCCGCCTCCTGCGAGTACGTGACGGACGCGAACCGGCCCACCCAACCCAGCTTCTGGAGCGTCTCGGGGAGCAGCTCGGTGTTGTTGGAAACAAGGTGGAGCGCGACTCCCCGTAGGTCCAGCTCACGGAGTACTTCGTCGCTTTCGGGATACGGACGGTGCCACCTCGGAGACGTGAACGCCTCGTGGAGGTCGGCGACGATCTCGCCCCGGGGGTCCTCGATCCCCAGCTGCTCCAGGTTGCGTGCGTTGTAGAGGTCGACCACCCCCGCGGGGTGGTCGAGGTAGGTCTCGGCGAACGCGCCGAATCGGGCGTCGACCTCCGCGAAGGCCCGCTCGAAGTCGCGGCGGTCGAGCGGGAGGTGGCGGGCCCGCAGCACTTCCTCGAAAAGGGGATACACCTCCCGCAGGGGGGTGGCCAAGGTCCCCCCGAAGTCGAGGAACACCGCCCGGATCATCGTCCGGAAGCCCGATGCTGGGCTCGTGATAAATCAGCTGGGGAGGCGGGTGATCGAGGTGGGTCCACCGGGCGGCTCGGTAGCCTGGACTCCCGAGCGTGCGTCCTGGCAGGCCGCGTCGGCCTCGACTCTCGCATTTAAGCGTCCGCGACCTATTCTGCTGGGGCAATGGCGAGCGAGGGCATGGTGTGCCCCCGATGCGGGGCCCCGGTTTCCGCGGACGCGTTCCTCTGCCCGTCGTGCCACGCTCCCCTTCCCCAGGGCGACGACGAACCCGCGGACGGCTCGGCCTCGGGAACTCCCACCTCCCCCCTACCTAGCCCCGGGGGTGAGGAGCCTGCGGAGCGTCCGGTACCCGCGACGCGACGTAGGGGGGCCGGCGCGAACCCGTTCGCCTCCGAGCTCACGCGACGCCTCGCGCGGCTCGACCAGTGGGAGGAGAACGTCGAGGCCCTCGGCATCGAGATCCCTCACCTTCCCGCCTGGGCGGAGGAAGCTGCCCGCGCGGCCTGGAACCCGGAACCGTGGGCGGAGGTCGTCCGCGGCATCGAGCGGATCGCCCAGAAGCGGATCGTCACCGCCTTCGAGGAGTGGGAGAAGCGGACGAAGGGCCGCCTCACGCGCCTCGAGGCGTACTCCGTCGACAGCCGGCTCGAGCGGGACCAGATCGAGGACGCGCTCCACACCGCACGCTCCGGCGACATCGCCCAAGCGCTCGCCACCTACCGCCAGGTCGACCGGGTCGTCGCGATCAAGGAGCGGCACCTCGACCAGGCCCGCGAGGAGCTGGAGCGGGTCGTCTCGTTGCTGAAGGACATGGCGGTGCTCGGCATCGAGCCCCCGCAGGACCCGGCCGAGAGCGCGCTCGAGCTCGAGGCGGAGCTGCGCGCGGGCAAGCTCGCCGCGCTGAAGCAGGAGATTCGGGCGCTCCGGCTGCAGGCCGTGGGGCGCCTGAAAGCGAACCTCCCCCGGTACATCACCGAGTACGGGGACTACCTCGTCGAGGAGCGGACCCACGGTATCGCGACGGAGCTCGAGGCGATCGAGCTCGCCCGAGGGGCTCGCGACTTCTTCCGGGGCCGACCGGAGGAGGGGCTGCGACGGCTGCGCGCCCTGCAGGAGACCCACGGGGTCCCCACGCTCCGCGCCCGGACGGGCGGGGCCCGGCCGCCTCGCTAAAGGACCCGCTCGAACAGGGCGATGTCCTCGCCCCACTCGTGCTTGTGGAGCGCGCCCGCCTCGGAGTAGCCGTGGCGCCTCAGGAAGGATGCGACCGGGGTGAATCGGGCGAGCGCGTCGACCCAGATCGAGGGGGCGTTCGAGCGTTTCGCCCACTCCGTCGCCGCGGTGAGCAGCGCCGAGGCGACCCCCTGCCGCCGCGTCTCGGGGTCGACCGCGAGGACCATCAGGTGGCAGGTGCCGTGCCGGATCTCGCAGCCGATCGCGCCGATCAATCGACCGTCGCGTCGGGCGGCGAAGTAGGTGACCCCCTCCATCTGGCTGGTGAACTCGAGCGGAGCGGGCTGCCAAGCCTTCAGGAGCTCGGCGGGCAGGCCGGCGGGCTGCGCGTCCCCGACCTTCTTGAGCAGCGTGCAGATCGCGGGGACGTCGGCGTGCGTGATCCGCTCGACGACCACCGGGTGGGGCTTCGGCGGTACGGGCGAGGCAGTACCCTCAGCTCCCCGGTCACCCTGTTCTGGACGCACGCTAGATTCTCCGACGGGGGAGTACATCGGCGCAAGACACGCGGTCGTTCTTGAGCCTTGCCCCGCCGGAGGGGCGCGTCGCGCTCACGGAGTGTGGCGCGACGGCGTCCGGGGGAACGGCGTGGTGTCGCGGATGTGCTCGCGCCGGAGCATCCAGCGCAGCACCCGCTCGATGCCGAGACCGAAGCCGGCGTGGGGAACGTTCCCGTGCCGGCGCAGGTCGAGGTACCACTCGTACTCGGCGGGGTCGACGCCCATCTGGTGCAACCGCTCGAGGAGGTGGTCGATGCTCGTCTCCCGGCACGAGGCGCCGATGAGCTCCCCATACCCCTCGGGACCGAGGAGGTCGGCGGCGTCAACGGTGCGGGGGTCCTCGGCGTTCTGGAGCATATAGAACGCCTTGATCCGGCGGGGAAAGTGCGTGAGGAACAGCGGGGCCGGCGACTCGAGCGTGAGCGCCCGCTCTTCCGGACTGCCGAGGTCGTCGCCCCACTCGACCGGGAACCCCTGGCTTCGGAGACGTTCGACCGCCGCGGTGTACGTCAGCCGCGCGAACGGAGGCATGATGGCCCGGAGCTCCTCGGGAGGACGACCGAGCTGCTTCAGCTCCTTCGGGCACCGGTCCGCCACGGTCGCGCAGACCGAGGAAAACATCCGCTCGATGAACTCGAGGAGGCCGTCGAAGTCGCACCAGGCGAGCTCGACCTCGAGGTGCAGGTACTCCGTCAGGTGACGGGGGGTGCGGGACTTCTCGGCGCGGAACGACGGGGTCAAGGCGTAGACGCGCTCGTGGGGCGGGAGGAGCGCCTCGAGGTACAGCTGGGCCGTCTGGCTGAGGTAGCCGGGCCGTCCGAAGTAGTCGAAGCGGAACGCTTCCGGTCCCCCCTCGGCGGCGTTCCCGGTGAGCACCGGCGGGGTCGTCTCGAGGACCTCCTCGCGGGCGAGGAACTCCCGGAACGCGGCGAGGAGCTGGGCCTTGACGCGGAACGTCGCCACGAACTCGGGCGAGCGGATCGCCAGATGGCGCTGGTCGAGGAGGAACTCCTCGGTCTGCTCCTCGAAGATCGGGAACGGCTGGCCGGAGTCGATGATGCGGACCGCGCTCGCCCGAACCTCGCGGCCGCCGGGGGCGCGCTGGTCGTCCGCGACCGTCCCCTCGACCTCGAGCGCCCCCTCGACCTGGACGTGGCCGACGGCCTCGACGACCCCCTCTCCGAGTGCGTCCTTGCGCGCGGTCACCTGGACCGCGCCGGTCCGGTCGCGCAGGAGGAGGAAGAGGATCCCTCCGGAGGAGCGCCCCTTCTGGAGCCAGCCGCGGATCCGGACCTTGCGCCCCACCGCGCCGGCGTCGAACGTGCGGGCGATCGGCTCGAAGGCCTCGGAGGTCACTGGTACTCCCGCCACTTGTGCCCGCACTTCGTGCACTCGAAGATGCGGGTCTCCGGTTCGTCGGAGCCGCGGGTCTGGCGGAGGACGTAGTAGGCGGTGCCGTTCTCGCACTTGGGGCACACCTCCTGAGCGGTCGGGAGGGTGGGTACGCGCCCCTCCTCCACGACCGCGACCTCGCGTCCCTTCGGGGTCGAATGCCGGACCTCCACGCCGTGGCCGAGCGGAACCGTGGCCCCGCACCCCTTGCAGCGCCAGACGCCGTGCGGGCGGTCCGGCTGCATCGAGCGCTTGCACACCGGGCAGAACATGGACGGAGGCCTACTAGCGGGCGGACGCTATTTTACGCTTGGCGCGCCCGGACGCTCTCGGGGGCGGTCAGCCGATCATCTCCTCGGGCGAGGCGGAGCTCGAGGGGGGCGCGTCCGGTGGGGCGACGCTGAGGGGAAGCGGCGAGGCCTTGGCTCCGGGCGCGAGCAGCTGACGAATGTGCTCGGTCCGCCGCGCGAGGTCCTCCTTGGTGCCGATGTCGTGGCGGACATAGTAGGCGCCCTTCACGAACTTCAGCGCCGCCTCGACCCGGGTCCCCGCTTCGTGGATCGCGCTCGCCTCGGCCGCGAGGGCGATCCCGCGGGAGTTCGACAGGCGCACCCGGCCGGGCCCGACCTCGTCGACGCTTCCGTAGAAGACGCGGAGGCCGGCGGCCTCGATCGCCGGCGCGTCGACCTCCAGGACCCCTCCGGCCTGCGGGCGCTCCCCGTAGCCCGGTGGGACGAGGTACTTGACGACCGTCGCGCGAAGACGGAACCGTACCAGGTTCGGGTCGACCCGGCCGCTCGCGACCCCGAGGAGGAGGTTCGCGAAATCCCCTTCCTCGTAGAGCGAGAGGACGTTGATCCCCTCGGGGTCCCCGAACCGGGCGTTGAACTCGAGCAGGAGCGGCCCGCGGGCGGTCAGCATGAACCCCCCGTAGAGGATCCCCCGGTAGGGCAGCCCCTCCGCGCGGAGGGCGGCCACGGTGCGCTCCACGATCGCGAGCGCCTGGTCCCGGGCCTGGGCGGAGAGGAACGGGAGGAGGTGGTCGCGCTGGGAGTACGACCCCATGCCGCCGGTGTTCCCTCCGAGGTTCCCCTCCTTCGCCCGCTTGAAGTCCTGCACCGCGGGCATCGGGTAGACCCCCGAGTCGGTGACGAAGGCCATCTGGCTGAACTCCTCCCCCTCGAGCTTCTCCTCGAGGAGCACCGAGCCGCCCTGCACGAGGAGCGACTTGGCGTACGACGCCCCCTCCCTCGGCTCCGTGAAGTCCGAGCCCTGGACCCAGACGCCCTTGCCGGCCGTGAGGCCGCTCGGCTTGACGACGAACGGAGCGCCCGCGAACTCCGCGAGCGCCCGGTCGACCTCCTCGACCGAGGCGGGGAGGAGGAATTTCGGCTGACCCGGTACGCCGTGCCGCGCGAGGAGCTCCCGGCAGAAGCGCTTCGACGACTCGATGCGGGCCGCCGCCTGGTTCGGACCGACAGTCGGAATCTCCGCAGCCCGCAGCGCGTCCGCGAGCCCGGCCGCGAGCGGTGCCTCCGGACCGATCACGGCCGCCTCCACGCGTTGGGCCCGGGCGAACTCGACGACGCGGGCCGTGTTGGTGGGGTCGACCGCGGCCGAGGCCGCCGCGAGGCGCTGGAGGCCGGGGTTCCGGTTGGAGCTGGCGACCACGACCTCGGCGTTCGCCTTCGCGAGCGCCCACGCGATCGCGTGCTCGCGGGCCCCGCCACCGACCACTAGAAACCGCATCGACCGGCCCGGAGGCGGTATGGGATATATCGGGTTCGCGCGGCGCCTCGGCGGCGTCTTAGGTGGCCTGGGGCCACGCCATAGCGCGGCCGCGGGATGTCTCTTCAGTTGGCGGCGTGAGCTTGACTTTCCCCGCCTGCCTCGACCCCGGCCGGGTGACGACGGGAGTGGAGCAATTTTTCCGGAGGTGAGAACGCAAGATGACAAGTTCATGGACATGCGACAAATCGGCTTAGCGCCCTTCCAGGGTGCTGGGACGGAACACCTCCCGTCTGTTGCATCAGGGGCTCATCGTATGGGTGACTCGCTTCGACGAGTGAACGGATCAGCACGGTTCGGTTGCGCACTCTCACGACCACTAGTCGAGCTCCACCGCGGAGGTCGACTGGCCCGGCATGCTCGAGGGGGCAGAGGTCCCTGGATATTCAACCAGTTAGAAAGTGGTAGTAACCAAGCGAGGGACGGCAAGACCGCTCCCGGGCCTCGCCGGCGCCAACGCGGCCGATCGCAGGAGATCACGCACCGCCACGACTGGGAGCGCCGCCAGCCCTCCCACCGACCGTTCCGCTGGGAAACATATTTGCCCATGAATACCTTGACTCTCCGCGGGTGGCTCGCCCCGTGAGCGCTCGCAGGCCAATAGGGTCGGGAAGCGGGGGTCGCCGGGTTCTGTTTCGTAGTTGCTTCGCTATCGGCGTGGCCACTCTTCTCGCTGTCGTAGCGGTGGGGTTGACGGCGACCCAGGCCAGTGCTAGTCCGCCTCGGAGCGCGGAGGCACCACCGATGGGAGCCTCGCCGGTCCTGCTCTCCGGCGGTGGTGCCGCTCGAGTGAGTTCTTCACCACACCCTGCCACGAGCTATCCTACATTCAGTGGGTACGTGGGTTACGAGGGGAACAGCGTGATCTATCCCACAATTTTCCCGAACGTTACGGAGCTTCCCGCGGAGAGCGCGAGCGGAGAGTCCCTCTGGACTCCCGGCAGCCTCCCCTACTCCAACAGCACTTGGCCAGAGAATTACGCTTCGATCGCAACGTCCTATCCGACGTATCACTCATACTACCAGACGACGGGCGGGTCGGACTACAACTTCGTGGTCTACTTCTGGGCAGCCGCCGGTGGCTCATCCCAGTACTACACGACGGGCTGCGACACGCAGAACTACAGCTGCAGCGCGAACGCAGAGGAAGAGGTAGTCACATGGACTCCGTACCAGGAGCTCGAAGCCACTGCCTCGTCGATGCCCTCCGGATTCGATACGGAAATCCAGGGCACCACCTACGGGATCAACATGACGGCGGGAAACGAGCACAACCTCAACACGCTCCCCAACCCCAACAGCCCTGCGGCTGCCAGCTACATCGAGGACATCGCGCTGCAAGTGCTCGGGAACATCTTCCCGCCGGTCGGCTGGTATCTTTCGGCTGTGGCGATCACCAGTGACCTCGACCACTTGTTCGGGGTGAACGGTCAGTACTCGGGCAACGGCCTGAGCGACAATTTCGCCCCGGTCGACGGGTCCGGCACGGTGAACGAGTGGGGAGTGACCGGCAATGGCACCGAACTCAACTCGTCCTATTCCTGCCCGCCGCCATCCCCTGCCCCGACCATCACCTGGAACTATCCGAAGCCGAACCCTTGTGCGCCTACAGAGAGCCAGACCAAGCTTGCGGAGGGACAGAACACGTTCGGCCAGTCGTTCGGCGTCTACACGTCCACCGGCGCCTTCGCGTCGCTGGCGGATGCCGAGGCGGTGCTCGGCAGCGTGACGACCGCGACCTCCGTCTCCATTGGCGTCCAGAACAACATCGAAACCTACCTGCCATTGGACGGAGGGACGTTCTACGGAAGCACGTCGACGCCCGGGGCGAGCGCGTCGCTCACGTACTACTTTGCGCCCGCGATCGCCCTTGACGGAACCGTCATCCAATCCCAGGGACAGACCAGCTCGCCGGTCGGCGGTGCCACGGTCGACATCCTGCAAAGTTGCCCTTCGAAGCACGCCGCCATCGACGACCTGTATACCCAAACCGCCAACTCGCAGGGACAGTGGTACTTCTTCGGGAACCCTGCCTGCACGTTCTATTATTCGGCCCAGGGGTCGGGGCCGTACGGTGCGGTGGGCTCACCGACCGAAACCTTGCTCGAAGGGACCGTACCAGCCGGGGACGAGTATACCTTCCCGACCCTGCACCTCAACAACTTCCCGGTCACCATCGCCGCCAACGGTTACACCTACGGCACCTCCTGGTCGGCGACCCTCTCGAACTCGAGCGGCTCTCAGACTCTCAGCACGTCTACAGCCGACTCCCTGACATTCTATGCTCCCAACGCCACGTACACGTTGACGGTCACCGCTCCGACCGGAGACATCGCCACGCCGGCCTCGTTCTCCGTGACCGTCGCGGGAGCCTCGATCACCGAAACCACCAGCTTTGGTAAAGCCCCGACGGAGTACACGGTCTCCTTCTCGGAAAGCGGCTTGTTAGGCTTCAGCTGGGATTGGTCCGTGACACTGAATGGACAGACTCTCACCTACGGGTCCAGCCCGATACCGTTCTCCGAGGCGAACGGCACGTACACGTACTCGGTCGGCGCGGTCACGGATTATTCGGCCTCGCCGTCCAGTGGGTCGGTGAAGGTCGCCGGGGCGAGCGAGGGCGTATCGATCAAATTCACTCCCACGGTAAGTACCTTCACCGCGAAGTTCACTGAGTCCGGATTGCCGTCGAGTGAGGTGTGGGATGTCGGTATCGCCGGCGGGACAATCGGGGCGACCTCGCCCGCCGCGAACAGTGTGACGCTCCTCAAGGGGTCGTATCCGTGGACCGCTTACGATGCGGACGTCGTCATCGCGTGCGGGATACTCGTCAGCGAGTACCGGCCCAGCCCGTCCACCGGCACCATGACCGGGACGAGCGGCACGGTGACCCAGGCCATCACCTACACCCTCTATTCCCCCAGCGACCTCCCACCAGAGAGGTGCATCGTGACACCGGCCCACGTAGGGCCCCCCGCGGTGGAGGGCTCAGGGATTGCTGGCCCCTCCTTCGCCGCCCTTGTCGCCCAAGCCATCTACCGACCATAGTTTTCCCCGGGCTCCGCTACGGTTTGGCCCGGAGCCTGGGCCACGGTCGACTTTCGATGCCGGAGCACCCTCGGGGACCGGGTGCGACGTCGTACCACGCCCCTTGGACGTCTCCTCAAATGTCGTAGTAGGGCTGAGTTTTTTCGCCTGCCTTGGCCCCGGCCGAACGACGCCGGGAGGGGTGGAGCGATTCATTCGGAGGTGAGAAAGCAAGATGGCAGAGCTAACGGAGCAGAGGTTGGGCTTCGGGTTCGGGCTGCTGGGCGGCGTGTTGATCGCCCTCGGCGCCCCCGTGGCGCTCGCCCTCGGAACGGTCGACCTCGTCCTCGGTCGACCGCTCGGGGCGGTGAACGCGGCGACCGAGGCCGTGCTCCTGCTCGTGGTCGGCGGCCTGGCGATCTTCTTCGCCTGGCTCGCCCGCCACGACTGGAGCACTCACCCCCTGACGAGCGGCGTACTGCTGGTGGTCACGGCTCTGATCGCCTGGGTCGTGTTCGGGGTCGGCGGGAACCTCCTCGCCCTGGTTGGTTCCCTGTTCGTCCTGTTGGCGGGCATCCTATTCGTCGTGGAGCCCACCCAACGGGCGGCCAGCGCGATCGCCAGCGGATAGAGGCCCCCCCGTTCGGGGAGGCTCTCCCCCGGGCCACCTGCGGCCGGCCCGGGCCAACTCCTTCCCCGCCACCCTTAAGAACCGAGCTCAGGTGGGCCGACTCTCGAGGCCCGAGATGGAGATTCGCGTGGTAGAGAAGGAGCACGACCTCCTGCGGGTGGAGTTCCCGCGCGGGGAGGAGACGCTCCTGATCCCGTTGGTCGAATCGCTCCAGAAGGAGGAGAAGGTCGTGGAGGCGCGCTACTACCTCGGCCACCCGTACCTGGACCACCCGACCCTCCTGCTCCGGACCAAGGGCGAGAAGCCCCAGGCGATCCTCAAGCGGGTCCTCAAGGACCTCGCCGACCTCTACGGGGACCTCCTGACCGATTTCGAGAAGAAGGCCGACAAGGTCAAGGCGTAGGGACCGCGAGCCCATGTTGAAGGAGTGCGCCCAGCACGGCTTCTTCCGCGCCGAGGTCTGCCCGGTCTGCGGGCAGCCCGGCCGCTTCCTGATGAACGACCGGGAGCTCGACCACCTCGGCCGGGTCCTCACCGGCATCCTGCGCCACTTCCCGGACCGCTACGGTCTCGAGATGGAGCCGCAGGGATGGGTCTCCCTGCCCGCGATCGTGCGCGCGATCTCCCAAAAGCACCCGGCCTACCACTGGCTCCGCCCGATGCACCTGGTCGCGATCGCGGAAACGGACGCCAAGGGGCGCTACGAGGTCCGCGACGAGAAGGTCCGTGCGACGTACGGCCACACGGTCGATGTCGAGCTCGACCTTCCCACCGAGAACATCCCCGAGCGGCTGTACTTCCCGGTCACCCCGGACGAGGCCGCGATCGTTCTCGAGGTCGGCCTCAAACCCTCGGACCGGAAGAAGGTCCACCTCTCGAAGACCGCGGAGGATGCGCGCGCGGCCGGCAGCGTACGGACCCCCGAGCCCGTGATCCTCGAGGTCGACGCGCGGAAGGCGCGCCAGGGCGGTCTCGTGATCATGCGGGCGGGCAAGACCGTCTTCCTCGTCGACCAGGTCCCGCCCGAGTACCTGTCGCGGCACGAAGCGGCACCGGCCGAGCCGGCAGGGACGAACGCCTAGACCGCGCGGCGGGGCTCAGCCGAACCCGTCGTCCCCGACGTTCGACTCGTAGGTCGTGACGATGTAGGCCTCGATCGTCAGGTGCGTCACCGGGGGGTACGGGTTGGTGAAGACGAAGGTGAACGTGTCGGTGTACGGGGCGGCGAAGACGATCAGCCCCTGGTCGGACGGTCCCGTCGACCACTGCGGCGCCGGGTCCTGACCCTCGACGAACTGGACCCATTGCGTCGAGTTGTACACGGCGACGCCGAGGTTCGTGCCGGCGGGGTCGGTCGTCGTAAAGTTCCCCTGCACGTAGTCGCCGCCGGTGATCTCTCCGGAGATGACGGTGAAGTTCCCGGCGCCGATGGTCCAGGTGCCGGCCGTGGTGAGGGGGTCGGGGACGGTCGGCGGCCCGCTGATCGCGAGGGAGATCATCGTGTAGGCGAGCCCGCCGGCGACCCCGATGACGATCAGCGTGCGGAAGAAGTTCAGGGTCTGGATCCGCCGTCGCACCCGTCCCCGGAGCTTCGGGAGCTCGCGCGAGGTGATCGGATCGGGAGCCCCGCACTCCGGACACTTGGTCGCCCCGGGGGGCACGGCCACGGCGCAGTACCGGCAGGCTCCCCAGGAGCGGTCGGTGACCGGAGCGTCGGGCACGGCGCGAGAGGAGGTCGGGTGCCTTCTTTTGGGGTTTCGTACGAACCGGGCGGCCCGTTCGGGGCTATCGACGGCTGCCGCCGAGCTGGACGAGGACGTTCTTTCGGCGGGTGTAGGCCTCGACCGCCCGGGGGCTCTGCTCGAATCCGAGGCCGCTCCCCTTGAACCCTCCGAAGGGGGTCTGGGGGTAGGTGGTCGGAGACTCGTTGATCACGACCATCCCCGACTCGATCCGGCGGGCGACCGTGTGCGCCGTCCCGAGGTCGCGCGTCCAGAGCGCGGCGAGCAGACCGTAGGCGGTATCGTTCGCCTTGCGGACCCCCTCCTCCACCTCCGTGAAGGAGTCGACGACGAGGACGGGGCCGAAGATCTCCTCCCGCACGGCCCGAGAGTCCGTGGGGACGTCGGCGATCACCGTGGGACGGACGAAGTTGCCGGCGCGCAGGGGCTCCTCCGTGGCGCGGCCGCCTCCCGCGACGACCTTCCCTCCGTCGGACCGGGCGAGCTCGATGTACCCGAGAACGGTCTCCGCCTGGGGGGCGGAGACGAGGGGTCCCATCTCGACCCCGTCGGCGACTCCCGGCCCGAGCTTCAGGCGCTCGGCGATCCCCCGGACCTTCTCGAGCAGCGGGGCCCGGAGGCTCTCGTGGACCAGGAGCCGGGAAGCCGCCCAGCACATCTGGCCGGCGTTGCCGAAGATCCCGTAGCCGATCGCCTTCGCGGCCCGGTCGACGTCCGCGTCCGCGAGGACGAGCACCGGCCCCTTGCCGCCGAGCTCGAGCGTAGTCGGAAGGAGGCGACGGGCCGCCTGCACGGCCAGCCGCTGACCGACCTCCCCGCTCCCCGTGAACGTGACCGAGCGGCAGTGGGGGTCCTCGACGAGCGCCTCCCCGACCTCGCTGCCGTTGCCGAGCACGACGTTGAGGATCCCGTCGGGGACCCCGGCCTCCGTGGCCAGTCGCGCGAAGGAGACGGCGGTCAGGGGCGTGAGGCTCGCGGGCTTGAGGACGACCGCGTTCCCGGCGGCCAGGGCCGGCGCGACCGAGCGGACCGACAGGAGCAGCGGGTAGTTCCACGGGGCGATGTGGACCGTCACCCCGAGGGGTTCGCGCAGCGTGTAGTCGAACCGGCTGCCGGGGACCGGGACGGTCTCGCCCTCGAGCTTGTCCGCGAGACCGGCGAAGTACTCGAGCGTGCGGACGACGTAGCCGAGGTCCCCCCGGGACTCGCGCAGGGGCTTGCCCATGTTGAGGGTCTCGAGGCGGGCGAGCCGCTCGGCGTTCGCCTCGACGAGGCCGGCGAGCTTCCAGAGCGCCTTCGCGCGACGCGCCCCGTCGTCCGCGGCCCAGTTGGTCTCGCGGAACGCCCGGTCGGCGGTCTCCATCGCCGCCTTCGCATCGTCCCGGGTCCCGACCGCGACGTCGGCGAGAGGGGTGTTTGACGCGGGGTCGAGGAGGGTGCGGCGCTCGCCCGTGGCGCCCGGCACTTCCTTCCCGCCGATGTAGAGGTCGAACGCGGGCTCGACGGTCGCCGCCATGCGGTCCCGTTCGAGCGCGGCCGAGGTCTTAGCGATTCTCGTGGCCCGGGCCGAGGAGGTCGTAGCGGCGCCCCTTCCAGGCGATCGGTTCCCGGCGGGCCCCGCGGACGAGCGAGGTCGTGACCAGCACGACGTAGTACCCGACCGCGAGCGGATACAGGAGACCGTAGACCGCGGGCGCCCCCACCCCGCGGGCGAAGGCGACGTGCTTGCCGAAGAGCGCCACCCACAGGAACGCCCCGAGACCGACGAGGACGAGCGAGCCGGCGAGCCACCCTACCGGCAGGACCAGCAGCGGGAGAAGGAACAGGCCCAGCAGGCCCGCGAGGAACCCCACCATCCGGCCCGAAGAGAACTCCACCCCGTGGATGTTCTTCAGCAGCCCCTCGAACATCTCCGCCCGGTCGCGGTACATCCGCGTGGTCGCGAGCTCGGGGGCGTTGGCGAGCCGCAGGCGGGCCCCGGCCGCGCGCAGGCGACGCGCGAGGGCGATGTCCTCGAGCACGGCGGAACGGACCGCCTCGTGGCCCCCGACGCGGCGGTAGGCTTCCCGCCGGACCAGGAGGAACTGCCCGTTGGCCATCGCCGTGTGCGACGCGTCGTGGTTGGTCCGCGGTGCCCGGAAGTAGGTCAGTACCATCTGGACGAAGAACGGGATTACCAGGTGCTCCCAGAACCCCACCATCTCGACCGTGGGGGAGATTGAGGCGAGGTCCGCGTGCTCCGACTCGGCCCAGGTCAGGACGGTTCGGACCGCCGCCGGGTGGGTGCGCACGTCGGCGTCGAGGAAGAGGAGCCACTCCCCCGAGGTCGCCTCCGCGCCCGTCCAGCAGGCCCAGTTCTTCCCCACCCAGCCCGCCGGCAGCGGCGCCTCGTCGAGGCGGCGCACCCGCGGGGCGCGCGCGTCCGCGACGGCGCGGGTCCCGTCCGTCGAGCCTCCGTCGACCACGACGACCTCGAGGTTCGGGTAATCCTGGGCCAGCAGTCCGTCCAGGGTGGCGGGGAGGTCGGTCTCCTCGTTGCGGGCCGGGATCACGACGCTGACCCGGGCGCCGGAGACGGGGCCAGGGAGCGTGGGGTCGAGCCGCGGCATCTGGTAGGCGAAGAGGATTGCCGCGCCCTGGTACAGGAGGACGAGGATCGAGGCGAGAACCAGGGCGACGACCGCCCAGAGGGGGAGCATCCTTCGGCGTAGCCGCCCTTTGATAAAGCCGTGGCCGCTCGCCTCCGCGGAGCCCTCCGCCGATGCCGACCGTCGAGCACCCGCGGATCCGGCCCGGAACCCTCGAGGAGCGCGAATACCAGGCGTCCGTCGCGGCGACCGCGGTCGACGCGAACACGCTGGTCGTGTTGCCGACCGGACTCGGGAAGACCGCAATCGCCCTCCGCGTGGTCGCGGAGTACCTCCGTCGGGCCCCCACCCAGTCCGTGCTGTTCCTAGCCCCCACCCGGCCGCTGGTCGTTCAGCACGCGGCCAGCGTCGCCCGCACGGTCTTCTCTCCCCCACCGATCGCGCTCACCGGGGCGATCCCGCCCGAGCGGCGGGCGGACCTCCTCCACCCTCCGCAGGTCGTCGTGGCGACCCCCCAGGTGGTCGGGAACGACCTCCGGGACGGAGCGTTCCCGCTCGGCACATTCTCCCTGATCGTGTTTGACGAGGCCCACCGGGCCGTCGGGGACTACCCGTACGTGGCCATCGGGCGGGCGAACCAGGCCGGCCCGCGCGCGCGGGTGCTCGCGATGACGGCCTCTCCCGGGGGAAGCGAGGCGCGGATCCGGGAGGTCTGGACGAACCTCGGAATCGACCGGTTCGAGTACCGGACCGAGCGGTCCCCCGACGTCAGCCCGTACCTGCACGGCATCGGCGTGGAAACCGTGTCGGTGCCCCTCCCCGCCGAGCTCCAGGAGATCCGCATCCTCCTCCGGGCCGTCGTCCAACGGCAGGTCGATGCGCTGCGGAAGCTCGACCTCCTCCCCGAGGGGGTGGAGACCGGCCGGCGCGCGCTCCTCGAGCTCGGCCAGCGGCTCCACCGGCAGATCGAGGTGGAGCGCCGGCAAGGGGGTGGGGGAGGGGCCCGGCTCTGGGCGGCGGTGACCGCGCAGGCGGCCGCGATGAAGGCGTTGCACGCCCTCGAGCTCGGCGAGAGTCAGGGGGTCGAAGCCCTGCGCGAGTACCTCCGGCGCCAGGCCCCGCCCGAGGGCCGCCGGATCTCGCCGGCGACCCGCACCTTCCTCACCGACCCGGACCTGGTCGAGGTCCGCCGTCGGCTCGACTCGAACCCCCTCGAGCATCCGAAGATTGCTCGCGCGGTCGGGATCGTCGTGGAGGAGCTCCACCGGAACCCGGGCGCGCGGGTGATCGTCTTCTCGCAGTACCGCGACACCGTCGACAAGCTGATCGAGGAGCTCGAGCGACTCGGTGACCCGGCCGTGCGCCCGGCCCGGTTCGTGGGCCAGGCCGCTCGAGACGGGGACCCGGGCCTCTCGCAGAAGGAGCAGGTCGGCCAGCTCGACCGGTTCCGCGACGGCGCGGTCAACTGCCTGGTCGCGACCTCGGTGGCCGAGGAGGGCCTCGACATCCCCGCGACCGACCTCGTCGTCTTCTACGAGCCGATCCCCGACGTGATCCGCACGATCCAGCGTCGGGGGCGGACCGGTCGGGCGCGGACCGGCCGCGCCGTCGTCCTCGTCGCCGAGGGGACCCGCGACGTCGGCATGAACCGGGGCGCGGTGGGGCGGGAGCGCCGGATGCACGAGATGCTCGAGCGGGTCCAGAGCGCGCTCTCCCACGGGGATTCGCTCAAGCCTCCGGAGCGCCCGAAGGTGCAGCGGATCCTGAGCGAGTTCAACTGACCGGACTCTACCCGGGTCAGCGGCCCGTGCTCCCGAAACCGCCCGACCGCGAGGCCTGGGGAGCGACGGTCCCCTCCTCAAAGTGGAGCGGAAGGTCGTCGACCAGTCGGAGCTGGGCGATCCGGTCCCCGGCCTCCACCCGGTAGCTTCCCGGGAAGAGATAGGTGAGCGGCACCTTGACCTCGCCCGAGTAGTCCTGGTCGATGGTCCCGGGGGCGTTGACCATCAGCACCCCCTTCGCGCTGAGGCCGCTGCGGGGCCGGACCTCGAGGAACGTGCCCGGCGGGCACCGCACCCTCAGTCCGGTCCGGACCAGTTCCACCCGGCCCGCCACGAGCTCCACGGCCTCCGAGGCGCAGAGGTCGAGGCACGCCGAGCCGTCGGTGGCGCGGACCGGGATCCGGGCCGCCGGGGCGTCGGCCAGCCGCTCGACGATCACGGTCCGGTTCGCGAAGGCCACCCGGACGGGAGCCTCCGAGCGGTTTTACGGTTCGCGCCTCGTCCGGTCGGCGTCCCCGTCCGTCTCCGCGATCGAGCCCTCGGAGGAGAGCCAGCGGACGACCAATCGTCCCTCGGCGCGCCGGAGGACCTTCCCCAGCGCCGGGGGGCTCCGCCCGCTCTGGCGGGCCATCCGGGTCAGCGTGATCCTCCGCGGCACGGCGTAGTAGCCGAGCATCCAGGCCCGGACGAGGAGCTCCGACTGCAGCGGGGTCAGCACCGCCCGCCCCCCGGCCGGGTACGGTCGACCCGAGGTCCGGAGGACCCGGTAGGGGAACTCCTCCCGGTCGAGGCGACGGAGCACGCGACGGATCGCCCGCTCGTCCCCGCGGAAGGAGGCGACGACCTTCTCGGAGGTGAGGCGGAAGGGAGCGGTGGGCGAGACCTCTCCGCCCGCGAGGGAGAGGAGCTGGCGGAGGCGCTCGGGGTTCCGCTGGCGGACCAGGACGATGTAGTCGCGGCTCCGAGGGCGTCGTTCGACCAGCTCGAAGCTCTCGAACCCGTAGAGGGAGCGGATCCGCCGGGACTCTCGTTCCAGTTCGGCCGCGGTCTTGAGCGGCCCTCGGCGACGCACGCGCAGGAGCTGCAGCCGCCACCCCTGTTCGAGACGCAGCGTCTCGAGCAGTTCGACCTCCTCGTACTTGGCGAAGAGGTCCGGCGGGATCACCCCGAGGAGCGCGAGGTCCTCGGTCCGGAACTCGAGAGTGATCGACTGCATACCCCTGCTCCGGAAGGTTCCGTACTGAACCTGCCTCCCCTCGGTCCGGGGTTTAATAAGCGCGCGGTGTCGGAGGCTCCCATGACGTTCCGCTCGCTCGGCGAGTTCCTAACCGCCCTCGAGGGGCGGGGGGACCTGGTCCGGGTAAAGAGCCCGGTCTCGCGGGACCTCGAGGTCACGGAGGTCACCCAGCGGACCCTACGGGCCGACGGGCCTGCGCTCCTGTTCGAGAACGTTCCGGGCGCCTCGATGCCGGTCGTGACGAACCTCTTGGGCTCGCCTCGCCGCATCGCCTTCGCCCTGGACGCCGACGACGTCGGTCAGGTCGCCGACCGGGTCCAGAAGCTCGTGCACCTCCGGCCGCCGGCCGGTCTGGCGGGGGCGGTACGGGACCTCGGCGGGACGATCGAGATGCTCCAGACCCTCCGTTCGCTCGCTCCCAAGCGCGTCCGCTCCGGCCCGTGCCAGGAGGTCGAGGAGCCGAGCGTCGACCTCGACCGGCTCCCCATCCTGAAGTGCTGGCCGAAGGACGGCGGACGGACGATCACCTTCCCGGTCGTGATCACCAAGGACCCCGAGACCGGAGAGCAGCACACCGGGATCTACCGGCTCCAGCAGTACGGTCCCGACACGCTCGGGATGCACTTCCAGGTCCACCGCGTCGGGGCGAACAACTACCGGAAATGGTGCGCGCGCGGGGAGAAGATGCCCGTGGCGGCCGTGCTCGGCGCCGACCCGGCGACGGTGTTCAGCGGGCTCGCGCCCGTGCCGGAGGGGATCTCGAACTTCGTCTTCGCCGGCTTCCTGCGCTCCGAGCCGGTCGAGCTCGTCCCGGCCCGCTCGGTCGAGCTCGAGGTCCCGGCCCAGGCCGAGATCGTGCTCGAGGGGTACGTCGACCCGACCGAGCGCAAGGTCGAAGGACCGTTCGGGGACCACACGGGCTACTACTCGGCCCCCGAGCCGTTCCCCGTCTTCCACGTCACCCGGGTCACCCGTCGGGAGCGACCGGTCTACCTCGGCACCGTGACCGGCAAGCCCCCCACCGAGGACTCGGTGCTCGGCAAGGCGGTCGAGCGGATCTTCCTGCCGGTGATCCGGCTCGTCCTGCCGGAGGTTGTCGACATGAACCTCCCCTCGGAGGGGCTGTTCATCAACGTCGGGATCGTCTCGGTCCGCAAGCAGTACCCCGACCACCCGCGCAAGGTCATGCACGCCCTGTGGGGCCTCGGCCAGATGATGTTCGTCCGCTACCTGGTCGTCGTGGACGACGACGTGGACGTCCACGACCTGTCGGAGGTGCTCTACCGGGTCGGGCTCCAGGCCGACCCGGAGCGCGACCTCGAGTTTTCCCGTGGGCCGGTCGACCAGCTCTCGATCTCCAACGCAATCCCGAACCTCGGCGGCAAGGTCGGGATCGACGCGACCCGCAAACGAGCCGAGGACGGGTTTCCGCGCCCCTGGCCGGAGGAGATCCGTTCGGACCCGAAGGCGGTCGAGGCGGCCGACCGGACGGTCCGGGCCGACCCGGTGCTCACTCGCCTCCTCTCCCGTCCCCCGCCGTGACCGAGTCAGTCCCCGCGCCGGGGCGGCTGCGGGAGCTCGGCCGCTTCCTCGAGATCCAGAACCTCGGCCTGAACCTCGCCTTCGCGGTCGCCTTCCTACTGCTCGCGGCCCACGGCCTGCCGTCCGTGTGGACGACGGTCCTCGTCGTGGTCGCCTTCGTGGCGGCCCGCAACGCCGGGCACAGCTTCAACCGCTGGGCCGACCGGGAGCTCGACGCGAAGAACCCGCGCACGGCCCAGCGAGCGATCCCCGCCGGGCGTCGCTCACCGGCCTCGGCGCTCGCGATCGCGGCCGGCAGCGCGGCGGTCCTTCTCGTCGCGGCCTACTTGCTGAACCTTCTCGCCTTCCTCCTCGCCCCGGTCGCGCTCGCCCTGGTCTTCGGCTACAGCTACACGAAGCGGTTCACCGCGCTCACAACCCCCTTCCTCGGGCTCGTCCAGGCGATCACCCCGGCGGCCGCGTTCATCGCGGTGGAGGGCGCCCTCCCTCTCGCCGTCCTCTTCGCCGTCGGAGGGATGCTCAGCTGGGGTACGGCGTTCGAGACGATCCACAGCCTCGGCGATGTCGAGAGCGACCGGGCGCTCGGGCTCCGGTCCGTGCCGGTTCGGATCGGGGTCCCGGCCTCGGTTCGACTGATCCCCCTCCTTCACGGGCTCGCGCTCGTGCTATTGGCTGTCTTCGGCCTCGCGCTCCACCTGCGGGTCGCCTACTTCGTGGCCCTCGTCGGGATGGGCGCTCTCGTGGTGGTGGCGGACCTGGCCGTGGCCCGCGAGCCGACCGCGGCGCGCTCGCCCTTCCAGCTGCATTTTGCGATGGCGGCGCTCTTCCTGGTCGGCGTCGTGGCGGCCCTGTTCGTCCCGCTCGGACCGACCCTGGGCTTGGCCTAGACGGCCCGGGACCGCCCCCGGCGCTCCCTCCGCGTGGGTTAATCCGTCCGGCCCTCTCCGGCCGAACGACCATGCCGCAGGTGATGATCGGCCTCTCGGCCCGCGACTACCGGACGACGAACGAGGTCTGGCGGCTCGCCAAGCGCCACCTGAACCCGACCGTCCGACGGCGGATCGGTTGGCGGGGACGCTCGAGCTTCCTTCGCCAGCTGATCCTCTACGGCTTCGAAAAGGCGAGCGAGAATCCCGGGGAGTTCCTCCGGGCGGTCCGCGACCTGCACGACCCCCTGTTCGGCAAGCGCGGGAGGTCCGAGGCGGGGGCCGAACGTCGGGAGACCCTCGTGCCGGCATGGGAAGCGTTCTTCTCCGCCGCGACCGAGCCGGCCAAGCCCCGGGGCCGGCCGCCGAGAGGACGCTCCTCCCCCTGAGCGGGTCACTGGTCCGAGGAGAGGAGGCGCGGTGCGATCGGTCGAGCGGCTCGAGGGACTCGCCCTCGTGGGCCAAGCCACGGTCGGCGGGCTCTCCGTTCCGACCCCGGGCCTCCTGGAGAGCCGGACCGACGACACCGCGGGCGGCGGACTCACGCTCCGGGCGGTGGACGCTCCGCCGGCGCGTCGCCACGTGCGCATCTCCGACGGGAGCACGAGCGTGGAGGTCGAGTTCCCCGTTCCCTCCCCCGAGGTCGTCGGCCCCCCGGGGGGAGCCGTCGCGGTCGGGGCCGGCATGCTCCTCGTCCGCCCCCCACTCGCGACCGACCCTTCACGCCCGGGTCCGGACCGAGCAACGGAGCTGCTCGTCTGGAGCAACGCCCGGACCCTGTGGTCCGAGGGGCTCCCGTTCGTGCAGGCGATCCGAGAGCTGCGCACGACGTTCGGGGCCGCCCCGCTGCTCTGGGCTCCACGGCTCGCGCTTCCGCACCGGATCGCGCTGCTCACCTACCTGGGGATCGACCTGGTCGACTCGACCGAGGGGTTGATGGCCGCCGTCCGCGGCGAGTTCCTGGACCCGGCCCTAGGGGTCACCGACGCGGCGCTCGCGCGCGCGGAGGGACGGTGCGCCTGCCCGGCGTGCGCGAGCACCCCGCCCGGTCCCCTCGAAGCCCACGCCGCCGCGGCCTACCGTCAGGCGCTCGCCGAGGCGCGTACGGCGGCCCGGACGGGCCGCCTGCGAGAGCTCGTGGAGGCACGACTGGTCGCCGAGCCCGCGTTGGCCGAGATGCTCCGGTACGCCGACCGCGAGCTGGCGGGTCTCCTCGAGGAGCGGACGCCGGTGACCGGCGACGGGTCGCATGCCTACGTCCTCCTCGAATCGCACCGGCGACCGGAGATGGTCCGGTTCCGCCGCCGTCTCAACGAGCGCTACGCGCCCCCGCGCTCGAAGTCGGTCCTCCTGCTCGTCCCATGTTCCCGGACGAAACCGTACCGGTTCTCCCGGAGCCATCGGCGCTTCGCGAGCGCCCTCGAGGGGCTCACCCCGCTCGAACGGCTCCACCTCGTCTCGGTCAGCTCCCCCATCGGCCTCGTCCCCCGGGAGCTCGAGGACGTCCCGCCCGCCCGCCACTACGACATCCCCGTCACCGGCGACTGGGAAGAGCGGGAGCGGCAGGCGGTGGTCGACGGGCTGCGCCACCTCGTGACGGCGGGACACTACCGCTCGGCGGTGGTCCATCTCGACCCGGGGGAGTACGGCTTCCTAAGGGGGGCCTGGCCGTCGGGGCTGCCCGCCCGCTGGACCCTCACGGGGGACCGTACCACGTCCCGGGAGGCACTGGACGCCCTGCGGAAGGCGGTCGCCGAGGCGCTCGCCTCCGAGACTCCGGTCGAGGGCGGCCCCCTCGCGGTCGTCCGCGAGGAGCTCCACGAAGTGCTCGCTGTCCAGGCCGGTCGGGCGGCGGCGGACCGCCTCTTCTCCGGACCGATCCGGCTCGCGGGCCGGCCGTGGTTCCAGCGGCTGACGGACGGACGCACGGACCTCGCGACCCTGCGCGAGGAACGGGGGTTGTTCCACCTCACGGTCGCCGGGGCGCGTCGGCTCGTGCCCGATCCCCCGCTGGGGGTGGAGGTGGACCCCTCGCTTCCCCTCACGGGCGACCTGTTCGTGCCGGGCGTTCGGAGCGCCGACCCCGGGATCCGGGTCGGAGACTCGGTAGTACTGCTGCGGGGAGGGGCGCTGGCGGGCGTCGGGGAGGCCGCGTTACCCGGTCGGCTGATGGTGGAGTTGACCCGCGGCGTGGCGGTCCGCGTGCGCCACCGCGAGCACGCGGGGACCGACACGCCCATCACCGAGGAGCGTCCTCGGTCCGGTCCAGGGCCGGTCGTCTAGGGGTGAGGACGCCGCGCTTACAACGCGGAGATCGGCGGTTCGAATCCGCCCCGGCCCACTTGGATCCCGAGCCGCCCCCGCCGTCCACGTCTCGGGTCGACCCATTATGTCGTACGTGCTCCTGGAGGTCCACGGTTTCCTGTTCTCGGAGTCGATAGGAGGAGAGGCACATGCATGCCATCGGCATTGTCTGGGTGGGCACCAGAACCCTGAACTTCGACGCGACCGTCCGCTTTTTTCAAGACGTTCTCGAAATGCGCCTCGGAAGAAGTCGACCTCGGGACTATGCCCGCTTCGACCTGCCCGACGGGTCCTTCCTGGAGGTCCTGGATGCGGCCAGACCGGGGTTGACCCACTTCTCGACGGGTCCCGTGCCGGGATTCCTTGTGGACGATCTCGACGGAGGACGGGCCGAGCTAGCCTCGCAGGGGTACGAGCTCATCGGGGATGTCGGCCCTCGTCCGGGAGACCGGGCGCCCTACCGTTGGCAGGACTTTCGGGCGCCGGACGGGTGTGTTTACGAGATTATCGATTATCCCGAGCGACCACCGCCGACCGAGCCCTCCGGTGCGATGGCGGTGACCAAGGTGGTCTGGTGCGGAACCTCCGCCGAGCGCTTCGAAGAGGTGTGTCGATTCTACCGTGAGACGCTCGAGCTCACCGTGATCGAACAGACGGAGGATCTCATTGAATGCTCCTTCCCGGACGGAAGCTCCCTCGAAGCGTTCCGGAGGGGAGGGCCCATGGACCACCCCCACTTCCGCACCGGACCCGCTCCGGCGTTCGCGGTGGCCGACATTGATCGGGCCATGGAGCTTCTGCGCGCCTGTGGGGTTCCGCTGATCCTGACGCGTCGTAGGGACTGGGGTGGTTGGGCCCACTTTCGAGCACCGGACGGATGCATCTATGAGGTCAAGGGGTTCGCGCCCGGTCATGGGCCCGTAGGTGAGGTGTGACCTTGGGTCGAGAGCGGTCGGCTCGTGCTCCTGCCTCCCCCGCCGTCGCATGCAGCTGAGTCCACCCCGACGCATCTAGGATTCGAACCGCCGGGCGGCGTGCATCCGCCCCAGCCCACGCTGCGCTGCGGGGCATTCCGGCGACGACCCCCACCGCGCTCCGGGGACCCCGAGCACGAAACCGGCATCGGACCGCCGTGCAACGAGTGGCGGACCCGCGTGGGCACCCCTGGGCACCGACGCGCGAGGCCTCTGGGAACTTCTCCTTAAGAGCCGGCGCGAAATCGGGCGCCTTCAACTCGGGGATTCCCACGGGTCGAGGCGGATGAGCGGGGGTGTCGGACGATGAGCAGGTACTCCGCGTCGACAAGCTCGGCTTTGCCTACACGCCCGAGCGCTTCGCGGTCCGGGACCTCGAGTTCGAGCTGAAGCGCGGCGAGGTCTTCGGTCTCCTCGGGCGGAACGGGGCCGGTAAGACGACCACCGTACGGCTCCTCACCACCCTCCTGCCTCCGACCGAGGGCACCGCCTACCTCTTCGGCAAGGACCTGCGCAAGTGCGGCCGCGCCGAGCGGGCCCGGATGGGAGTCGTGCTCCAGGCGGAGAGCCTCGACTTCGTTTCGGTCGAGCGGAACCTCACGCTCTACGCCTTTCTCTGGGGCGTCCCCCGGGAGGTCGCGAAGAGTCGGGCCGAGGAGATGCTGGCGCTCTTCGAGCTCGACCCGATGCGCAAGCGCAAGCCGTGGTCCCTCTCGGGGGGCGAGCGCCGTCGCTTCCAGGTCGCGCGGGAGCTGATGCACCCGATGGAGCTCCTCTTCCTCGACGAGCCGACGGTCGGGCTCGACGCGCTGACCCGCAAGCGGATCCTCGAGTACCTCTCGAAGCGGGCGAAGGACGGCCTGTCGATCGTCTTCACGACGCACATCCTCCAGGAGGCGGACCAGCTGTGCGACCGCATCGGGGTGATGCAGAACGGCCGCCTGCGCGCGCACGGCCCGCCGGCGGAGATCAAGCGTCGCTACCGGGGAGCACGGACGGTGGAGGCGGGCTTCGAGCGCTCCCTCACCCCCGCGGAGCAGGCCGACCTCGTCGCGATCCTGGCCCGGGAGGGCGAGGGGTTCGAGCTGATCGGGTTCGACCGCGGCGAGCTCAGCTTCCGGGCGCGGAACGCCGAGGACCTGGTCGCGGAGATCTCGCGGTGGGCCCACCCCCGGGACATCGACGTCGAACGGATCTCGGTCCGGGAGGCGACCCTCGAGGAGGCGTTCGTCACCCTCGTCTCCGAGGACTCCGCTCCGCCCACCGGCCCCGGGGAGGCCCTTCTGTGAAGCTGCCGCCGGTCCTCCGCCTCGTGGCCCGGAACTTCGCGGCGAACCTCGACCCGATCACGCTGCTCGTGATGTTCGGCCAGCCGGCGTTCCTGATCGTCATCCTCGGGACGATGTTCAACCAGCTGATCCCGTCGGTCGGCTCGTCGGGCTCCTACATCGCGTTCCTCGTCCCCGGGATGATCGCCTCGCAGATGATCACCGGCGCCGTGCTCGCGGGCCGGGTCTTCTGGCTCGACCGCCGCTGGGCGATGGTCGAGCAGATCTTCTCGGGGCCGTTCATCCGGGCGGAGTACCTCGCGGCGCTCCTCGTGACGGCGCTCCTCTTCTCGCTGGTCGGCGTCGGGATCATGGTCCTAGTCGCGCTGCCCCTCATCGGGGTCCCGGGGCTCTCGGCGGTCGAGCTCGCGGTGATCCTCGGCACCATCGCGCTGGGCAGCCTCTTCTTCGGAGGGCTCCTGATCTCGATCGGGTCCCGGATCCGCTCGGCGAACCTCTACTTCACGATCCAGTCCCTGCTCCAGTACTTCCTGATCTTCATCTCGACCGTCTACTACCCGGTCTCGGCCAAGACCCCGTTGGCGCTGCGGGCCATCGTCTACGCGAACCCGCTGACCTACGCGGCCGACACCGTGCGGGACGCCTTCACCCACACGTTCGGGAGCGGGGACTTGCTCGCCGGCGGGATCCTCGCCGGCCTCGCCGCCGCGGCGTTCTTCCTCGCGGTCCTCGGGTTCCGCAGCCTCGAGCTCGGGCCGGTGCAGTGAGCGCGCTCCCTCGACACCCATAAGAACGGGGGGGCCTCCCGTCCGAGGGGCCGGGGGCAGCGGATGGTCGCGGAGGTCGGGTCGGCCGGACTGGGACGCCTCCCCTGGACGCTCTCCGCCGAGGAGCTGCGCCGTACGGCGACCGAGATCGTCGGGGAGGCCACCGAACGGCTCGACGCGCTCTTCCGCTCCCCCGAACCGCCCACGGTCGAGAGCTTCCTGCGGCCGCTGGACCGCATCCTCCTGGCCGTGCGCGACGTGAGCGCCCACGGGAGTTTCCTCTTCGCCGTGCACCCGGACCCGGCGGTCCGGGCCGCCGGCCGGGAGGTGTCGGAGGCCGCCGACCGGTTCTTCAACGGGTTCCGGATCGATGACCGCGTCTACCGGGCCCTCGTCGCGCTCGACCTGACGACGGTCGACCCCACCACACGGTTCGCGGTCGAACGCATGCGACGGGAGATGCGGCGTTCGGGGGTCGAGAAGGACCCCGAGAGCCGGGCCCGCCTGGTCGCCCTCAACAACCTGATCGACCGCATCGGCAACCAGTACAACGAGAACATCGCCCGCATGGACCGTTCGATCGAGGCGGCCGGGACCGAGGCCCTGCTCGGGCTCCCGCCGGACTTCCTCGCGAGCCACCCGCCGGAGGCGGACGGCAAGGTCCGCCTCACGACCAAGTATCCGGACTTCCACCCCGTCATGGCCTACGCCGACGACGCGGAGCTGCGGCGTCGGCTGCTCGCGGCCTTCATGAACCGGGCTTACCCCGACAACCTACCGGTCCTGGACCAGCTCCTCCAGGAGCGGAACCGGCTGGCCCAGTCCCTCGGCTACCCGACGTACGCCGCCTTCGCCCTCGAGGACAAGATGATCGAACGCCCGGACGCGGCCCGGGTCTTCCTCGACCGGGTGGCGGACCGGCTGCGCGCCCCCGCGGCGCGCCACGTCGAACGGCTCCTCCGCCGCAAGCGCAAGGACGACCCGGCCGCCGAGCGGGTGGAGCTGTGGGACGCGAGCTTCTTCGGTCAGGGGTACCTCGACCACAAGCTCCTCGCCGAGGAGTACGGGTTCGACAGCAAGCGCCTGCGGGCCTACCTCCCCTTCCAGCAGGTCCGGGACGGCCTCTTCGGACTCTGCGAGGAGTTGTTCGGGATCCGGTTCCACCGGGTCGAGGTCCCGGACCTCTACCACCCCCGCGTCGAGGTCTACGACGTGACGCAAGGCGACCGGCCGCTCGGTCGCTTCTTCCTCGACCTGGTCCCGCGGGACGGCAAGTACAACCACGCCGCCTGCTTCGCGGTCCGGGACGGGGTCGAAGGGGTCCAGCTGCCCCAGTCGGCCCTCGTCTGCAACTTCCTCAACCCCGACGCCCCCGTGGCGACGGCCCGGATGGAGTACTCGGACGTCGTCACGTTCTTCCACGAGTTCGGCCACCTCCTCCACGCGATGTTCTCGGGCCACGTGCCGTGGCTCTACACCGGTCACGGGTTCATGGAATGGGACTTCATCGAGGCCCCCTCGCAGCTCTTCGAGGAGTGGGCCCGCGACCCGGCCACGCTGTCCCGGTTCGCCCGGGACCCCGAGACCGGCGAGAAGGTACCGGCCGACCTCCTCGCCCGCATGAAGGCGGCCAGCGCGTTCGGCCGAGGGCAG
This sequence comes from Thermoplasmata archaeon, assembly GCA_035501555.1. Classification (GTDB taxonomy): domain Archaea; phylum Thermoplasmatota; class Thermoplasmata; order Lutacidiplasmatales; family UBA184; genus Lutacidiplasma. The sequence continues at coordinate 57,180 of DATJWA010000027.1, forward strand.
GGGTGGCTCCGCCAGGTGGCGCTCGCGGCGATCTCCCTCGAGCTGTACGACCGCGACCCGAAGGGGCTCGAGACGTCGGCCTTCTTCCGGGACGTCTGGGGCCGCTATCTCCCCGAGCCGCTCGAGCCCGAGTACCATCCCCAGGCCGCCTGGGGGCACCTCACGGGGTACTCCGCGTTCTACTACACCTACGTCTGGTCGCTCGTCATCGCCCGGGACCTCCTGCGGCCGTTCCTCGAGAAGGGGACGCTGACGGACCCCGAGACCGCGGCCTGCTACGCCCGGGAGATCCTGACCCCCGGCGGACAGCGCCCGGCGGCCGACCTCGTCCGGGCCTACCTCGGCCGGGACTTCAACTTCGACGCGTTCGAGGCCTGGGTGCAGGCCGACACGTCCCCTGCCCCGTAGGCGTCCCGGACGGGGCGCCTCGGGCCTCGGGGAACTATGATACTAAATATAGTCTAAATTGAAATACTATATATTTCGAGCGGGAACTTGTTCTCTCCGTGAAGAAGAGCGAGAACCCCTGGCGGGAGCGCCCCGCCATGACCGATCCGGGGCCGACCGCGCCCCGCGCCAACCGACCCCGTGGGGATCCGATGCCCCCGGGTCCCGAGCCCCCGACCGCCGAAGGGTCGGTCTTTACGATCCAGGTCGGGGCCGGCGACCTCCCCGAGCATCTGTTCCGGCGCCTCCTCGGATCCTACCTGGCCGGCGCTCGAGAGTTCGTCGTCCGGGAGCGGTCGGCGACCTCCGCCGCCACTCACGAGGTCGTCCGAAGCTTCTGTCGCCGCACCCGCCAGCCCGAGATCGTCTCGGACGAGGGGGGCGTGCTCCGTCTGAGGGACCTCGCCTACGAGAGCCCGGTCTCGCTGGACCAGCGACTCTACCGGATGGGTCGACTCGTGGTCGAGTTCCACCGGGAGGCGGTCGCCTCCTGGCAGGGCCTCCCGATGGGGGAGGACGGATACTGGGAGCGTCGCGACGACGAGATCGACCGGGAAGCGTGGTACATCCAGCGGATCGCCTCGCTCCGGCTCGGCGACGACCGCCCCCACCCGGGACTCCTGGGCGCCTGGACCGTGGCCCGGAGCCTCGAGCGGATCGCCGACCATGCGGTGATCCTGGGGACGCTAGGCCCCCGACTCGTCTCGCTGCCGAACGGGATCGGCCCGGCCACCCCGCTGCGTCAGTTCCACGCCCAGGCGATGGAGCACCTCGAGGGGATCCTCGGGACGAGCGACCCGGAGCTGGTGAACGGGCTCCTCGATACCGGGGAGGCGCTCATCGGCTCCGGCCACACGCTCGCCGACCGACTGCTTCCGGGCGTGGGGAACGGTTCGATGCCGCCGGCGACGGCGGCCGCCGTCGCCCGGCTGCTCGAGTCGATCGGGCGGACGATCGCCTACGGCCAGGACATCGCCCAGGTCGTGCTCGACCGCCCGGCGCCGTGGATGACCCCGCCCGTGCCGGCCGCTTCTTCCCGCCTTCCGCCCAATCGACCCCCCCGTCCGGAGCGGTCGAACGGCCCCCGCGACGGTATTCTGGCCCCGCCGGCTCCGTAGAGCGGGAGCCCGAATGCCCTCGCAGTCTCACGGCGTCCGACTCGTGGTCGTCCGGCACGGTCCGGCCGTCGAGCGCGACCCGGCCCGGTGGCCGGACGACGGCCAGCGGCCCCTGACGGCGGAGGGGGCCGTCCAGACCCGCAAGGCGGCGAAGGGGCTTGTTCGTTACATCGGAAAGGCCGACCGGATCCTCACGAGCGGCGCGGTCCGTTGCCGGGCGACCACCAACCTGTTGCGCGCGGCCATGGGCAAACCCCCGCCAGTCGAGGTCTGGAAGGAGCTCGGACCCGGCCTCCTCGCGCCCCCACTCTTCCGGCGGCTCGCCCGGACGACCCGCTCCGGCCAGCAGGTCGTGATCGTCGGCCACGAACCGACCCTGACCGAGTTCATCGGAATCGGGCTGATCGGCGAGGGGACCCCGTTCATCCGGATGGGCAAGGGGGCGGCGCTCTGCCTCGAGTTCCCGCGCGGCGTCCGACCGGGGGCCGGAGTGCTCGTCTGGATGGCTACCCGGAAGCAGCTGGCCCGCCGGGGCTAGGCGTTCCCGACGGCCTCGGGAGCCGGGGCAGGGTCGCCCGTCGGCGGCCGGGCTGGTACAGCGGCTCCACGAGCGCGCGCACCTCCGCGTCGACCTGGTCCGGGCGTCGGTTCGCGTCCACGAGGTGGAAGCCGTAGTCGCGGCTCATCCACTCGAACTCGGCGGCGAGCTTCTCCTGGTACAGGAAGAAGCTCTCGAAGAGGTCGCGGGAGAGGGAGAGGTCCATCCCGGATTCCCAGTAGTCGAGGCTCCCGTACTTCCCGATCGCCCGGTGGAGGAGGATCTCGGGGCGGGCGTCGAGGAAGACGACCAGGTCCGGGACGAAGGCGAACGCGTAGAGGCGCCGGGCCCACTCGCGCGAGGCGCCCCGGACGATGGCGCGGGCCATGAGGGTGTAGATGTACCGGTCGGCAAGCACGGTGCTCCCGGCCGACAGCGCCGGGACGATCTTGTTCTCGAGCTGGTCGCCGAAGTCCGCGGCGTACAGGAGGGCCATCGTCGTCGCCCCGAGGGTGTGGCCCTGCTTGGCCCGGTCGATCTCCTCGCTCACGAGCGTGGAGCGGCGGAGGCCGGTGTCGACGACCGCGTGCCCCTGGACCTCGAGCCACTCCTTCAGGAAGGCGACCTCGGTCGAGCGCCCCGACCCGTCGGCCCCCTCGATGACGATCAGCTTGCCCCCGAGCTTGCCCGGCGGCAGCCCGGGCAGCGGGGTCCCGTAGGTGTTAGGCGTCATGCATCAGCGACTCCATCGTCGGGAAGCCGGCGAGGATGGGGCGGACGTTCTCCCGCAGCTCGGCCTGGATCTTCTCGACCGGTCGGGTCGAGTCGATCACCGTCATCCGGTCCTGCACGGCGATCCGCTCGTACTCCCGCTTCAGTCGCCCCTGGAACCGCTCGTAGCTGTCGTGGAGGTCGTCCGAGAGGCCGAGGTCCATGCCGGCCTCGTAGTAGTTGATCTTCAGGCGGGAGGCGATCTTCCGCTGGAGGGTGACCCGAACGGGCACTCGGAAGTAGAAGGCGACGTCGGGGGTCGGGGCGAAGGAGTAGATCGTCCGAACCCACTCGGGGTCGCAGCCCCGGGCGGCGTCCCGGACGAAGGCGGTGAACGAGTAGCGGTCGCAGACGACCACGTAGCCCGCCCGCAGGGGAGGCAGGATCTTCCGGTCGAAGCGGTCGGCGAAGTCGGTCGCATGGAGGAGGGAAAAGGTGGTGGGGGTCAGCAGGCCCTTCTTCTTGCCCCGCCGGATCGTGCTGGAGACGAGCTCGGAGGAGTTCCACTCGGTCTGGAAGACCCGGTACCCCTGGGCGGCGAGCCACTTGGCGAGCAGCGCGGCCTGGGTCGACTTGCCGCTCCCGTCGAGCCCCTCGAAGACGAAGAGGCGGCCGGGGTAGCCGTGCTTCGGGGAAGGGACCTCAGGATTCACGGACCCGTACCTCCATGTCGAACGCGCGCTCGAGCAGCTTCGCGGCCTTCTCCGCCAGCTTGGCGGGTAGGGGCCTACCGGACGGGGGAGAAAAGGCTAGGCCGACCCCGCGGTCGTCGCCCAGCGTCGTGAACCGCGGCCGGTACTCCGAGACGAGCTCCGCGACCCCGACGAGCGAGCCGAGCTGGCGGGCGAGGTCGATGTCGTCCGCCGTGATGATCGGCTGGAACGCCTTCTTCCACTCGGACGGGAAGGGCCCTCCCTCGTGGAGGTAGGCCGCCATCGAGGCGAGCAGGATCTCCCGCTGGTTGAGCCCGAAGATCGGGTAGTTCTGGATGAGGTAGGCCGAGTGGTGCGCGTGGCGCCAGAGGTCGATCGCCGTCCCGGAGTCGTGCATGCCGCTCGCGACGCGGACCGCCAGCTCCTCGCTGGGACCCCAGTGCTGACGCTCGGCGAGGACCCCGAACAGATCAACGGCCGTCTCGGTTACCTCGCGTCCGTGCTCGAGGTCGAAGCGGAATGCCTCGGCCGCCGCCTCGACCGACCGGGCCGCGAGCTCGGTCGCGCGCGCCGGCAGCCTCGCCTCGACGGCCTCGAGCGCGATCCCCTCCCGGATGCCGGTGCCCGAGACGTAGATCTGGTCCGCGTGGGTCACGCGGAGGAGCTCCCGCAGCACGACGACCCCGGCGACCACCACGTCGGCGCGGTCGCTGCCGATCCCCGGCACCGCCCGCCGTTTGTCGGCCGGCATCTCCCCCAGGAGCTCGCCGAGCGCTTCCACGTCGTGGTCGAACAGTGGGTAGCCGTGGACCCGGCCGATCGGCCAATCCCGGAACTCGATGGCGGCCCGGGCGAGCGAGCGGACCGTGCCGCCGACCGCGTACAGCCCGTGCGTCTCGGAGCGGAAGGCTTCGAACGTCGACTGGAGGGTTTCGCGGACGTGGTCGCGCAGCTCCTCCCACTCCCGCCGCTTCGGCGGGTCGTGCTCCAGGAACCGCTGGCTCAACCGGAGGACGCCGAGCGGCAGGCTCACCGAGTTCCGGAGGGACCCGTGGTGGACCTCGATCAGCTGGAGCGAGCCTCCCCCCAGGTCGCAGACGATGTCGTCGTGCAGCTCCCAGGCGCTCGCCACCCCGAGATAGGCGTAGCGGGCCTCCTCCACCCCCGAGATGGTGCGGAGGAGGAGCCCCGTGCTCCGCTCCACGGCCCGGACGAACTCCGGTCCGTTCGGGGCGTCGCGCACCGCGCTCGTCGCCACCGCCAGCGTTCGGGTGAGCCCGAGCGAACGGACCAGCCGGGCGAAGCGTCGGAGGGCGGCGACGCCCCGGTGGACCGCTTCCTCCGAGAGACGACCGTCCGGCCCGGCGCCGAGGCCCAGCCGGGGCACCTCCTTGGCCTCGTAGACGGCTCGGACGGTGCGCGCCTGGGACGCCTCGAAGACCACGAAGCGGGCGGTGTTGGACCCGACGTCGATCACGCCGATCTGGTGGGCCCCGCGCGCGAGAGAACGGTCCTCCCCTCGGCGTAATTCTGCCGAGCGGGACCGCTCCACGGCCGTCCATGGGGACCGTTACTAATACGTGCTCGCTCGTACGGGAATCGGAAAGGATTTACCCCCGTCCCGCGGTCCCCTCGTCCCTCCGGAACTACCATGAATCCCATTTCCCCGTCGAGCCCTGAGGCCGCGGAACTCGGCCGGGTCCTCGAGGCTCGGGTCGACCAGACGTTGCACGACCTGGAGAGCGTGACCTCGAGCTCCCGGCCGGGGCCCGAGAGCCTCCACCGCCTCCATCGCGACCTCCGCCGGCTACGGGTCGGACTCGGCGTGTGGACCCGGGCGAGCTCGAAGGGCCGGCAGGAGGCGCTGCGCGCCTACGACCGGCGGTTGAAGCACCTCGCCCGGCTCGTCGGCGGCGTCCGGGACCGGGACGTGGCGCTAGGTCTCCTGGCCCAGGCACCCGCCGACCTTCCGTCACGGGAACGGCGGGCTCTGCGTCGACTGCGGGTCCACCTGACCGACGATGCTCGCATCGGGCGGGAGTTGATCCGGGCCTCGCTCCGGACCGAGCGGGACCTTGGGCTGTTCGAGGGGATCCGCGACGGGTTCCGAACCCTTCCGTCGGCCCGGCGGGCCCAGGCGCTCGGCCGGTACCTCGAGGAGGTCCACCAGGAGGGTCAGGAAGCGGTCCGCCTCGCCCACCGCAAGGCCCGCCGGAAGCCGACCTCGCGCCGACTTCATACCCTGCGGATTCGCGTCCGCAGCTGGCGTCACCTCTCCGACCTCGCGGCGGCGATCGACCCGAGCTACGGGGTCGCCGAGGCACGCCCGCTCCAGTCGCTCCAAGCCCGTCTCGGGCGGCTCCACGACCTGGACGTGGTCGAGGACCTCACCGCGGACTCCGCCCCGCCCGCCTGGAACCGGGCGATCCGCAAGGAACGCCGGCGGCAGCAGGACAAGGTGGTCCGCACCCTGCGCTCCAGCCACTGGCGGGAGATGGTCCCGACCCTCGCGGTCCCGGCCTGAGCTCCTCCTCCACCCCCTTTTTGGGGCCGCGAGGCCGTGCGCCGGCGTGGGCGACGGGGACCCGCGGCCGGAGGTGGAGCGACTCCCTCCGATGGCACACTACGCCGTGGGGTTCCTCCGTCGGCCCGTGGCGCTGTCCCCCCTGACGGAGGAGGAGGCCGGCCGCCTCCAGGAAGCCCACCTGGCCCATCTGCGCCACCTCGTCGAGCAGGGAGAACTGGTCGCCGTAGGTCCGTTCGAGGAGGAGACGGAGCTGCGGGGGATGCTCGTTTTCCGCACGAGCTCGCTCGAGCACGCCCGCGAACTGATGCGCGAGGACCCGGCCGTGCGGGCCGGGCGGCTCACGCTGGAGCTGCGGACCTGGTGGGCCACGGCCGCCCTCGCCGGCCTTCGGGCTCCCGGCACGACCGCCGGCCCGGGCGCCCTGACGTTCGAGACCGACTAGCGCGGGGAGCCCCGGCCCCCGCTGCGGGTGGACGGAAACACTTAACGGAGGAGCGCTCGGTTCTTCGTCGGCGGAGCTCGACATGTGCCCTCGTGAGCCGGACCCGAAGTACCTCGAGCCGCTGCTCGGGGTCGTCTTCGACCTGGACGGGACCCTGGTGCTCTCCAACCACGACTTCGTGCGGATGCGCAAGACCCTGATCCGCCTCGCGGAGAAGTACGGGGTCGTCCCCGGCCACCTTTCCGTGAACGACCCGATCCACCGGACGGTGGAGAAGGCCCGCGAGGAGCTGCGGAACTCGGGGGCGCCGGACGGGAACGTCTTCCGGTTCGAGGCGGAATATCACAAGGCGATCGACGCGATCGAGATGGAGGCGCTCCCGCGCACGGTCGCGCGGCCGGGCGCCGACGCGCTCCTGAAGGCGCTCACCGACCGGGGGTTCCGGATCGGCCTGCTGACCCGGAGCTCCGAGCAGTTCGCCCGCGGGGCCCTCCTGCGGACCGGGCTCGGCCCGTACTTCGCCTACCTGCGGACCCGAAGCACGCCCGGCCCCGCCAAGCCGTCGCCCGAGGCGCTCCTCGCGCTACTCCGCGAGATGGAGGTCCCGCGCGACCGGGCGGTGTTCGTCGGCGACCACCTCATCGACGCGGAGTGCGCCACCGCGGCTCGGGTGCGCTTCTATGCCCTGTTGCCGGACCCGTCCGAGGCGGCCGGTTCGACCCAGAGCGAGGAGCGGTTCCTCGCCGGTGGGGCGGCGGCGGTCGCCAAGGACCTGACGCAGCTCGCCCGCCAGCTCGACGTGAGCCCCCCGCGGACCCTGACGCCGCACTAGCGACCGGCTAGAGGTAGTCGGCGTAGGCGTGGATGACGGCCCGCTCGGCCGTCGCCCAGGCCTCGGGGATCTGGTTCCACCCGTTCCGCTGGTCGCCGACACAGTAAAGGCCCGGGATCGGTCGACCGGTCGCCTCCGAGATGGCCCGGCAGTCCTCGTCGGTCACGACGAACCCCTCGGGGTCGAAGCGGCACCCCAGGGCCCGCGGGATCGCCTGGTGGAGGTCGTACCAGCCGAGCGCGCTGAACCCCTTGTCGTAGCTGCGGTGGCTGCCGTCGGCGAACTGGACCCCGAAGCGCTGCTCGCGGATCTCGTCAAAGCCGGTGACGGCCGCCTCGACGGTCGTGATGTGGTGCTCGGCGAGCAGGGTCCGGAGCCCCGCGGCCTCCTCGGCCGGGGCCCCCTCGAGCAGGGGATGGCCGTGGGTGAGCATCTCCACCGACGCGGGCCGGAAGTGCAGGAGGTCGAGCGCGGTGCGGACCGCGAACGAGTCGTGGCCGAGCACGGCGACGCTCTTTCCCGGAAGGGTGTGCCCGTCGCAGAAGATGCAGAACTCGACGATCGCTTGGTTCGCCCACGGGAAGATCGGCTTGATCTCGCCGCCCACTTCGAGCATCCGGTCGACGACCCCCATCGCGAGGACGACAGCGCGCCCCCGGGCGACCAGGTCCTGCTTCAGCCACTCGAACGGGACCCGGTAGCCCCCGTCCGACGGCTCGACCCGCAGCGCCGTGGCCGGGGAGAAGTAGCTCACCCAGGAATCGACCTTCCGCACCGCCTCCACTTGCCGGTCGAGCAGTTCGTGGCCCGAGACGCCGTCCGGGAAGCCCGGAATGTTGTCCATGACGGGGGCGTAGTACGAGCGGCCGTACTTGGGCCCCCGGTCGATCAACGTCGCGGTGTGGTTGAGGAGGGCGGCCTTCAGGGCGGCCTGCAGGCCCGCGTGGCCCCCCCCGACCACGACGAGGTCGTAGGACTCCTTCAGCCTCGGAAACCCGGGCACACGGACCTCACCCCGCGTGGGGATTTGATGACCGTGGGGTTCGGGGCGGGAGGTACGCGGCGGCCGCGGGCGCTCGGTCGGGCGGAGGTATCTCCGGCCGACTACAGCCTCCCGCGGTCTCTAAATAGTCTATTTAATCAATCCTTATACGTCCATAGGGCAGCGGGAGAGCGGAGAGCCCTCGTGGAAGGCCGTAAGCTCCAGCTCGCCGGCAAGTCGACGTATCTGGTCTCCCTCCCGAAGCACTGGGTACGGCACGCGGGGCTGAAGGCGGGAGACACGCTCTTCGTCGAGTCGGAGCTGGACGGCTCCGTTTCGGTCCGCCCCCACACCGTGGAGCGCCCCGTCGAGCGACGCAAGGTGTTCGACGAGAAGGCCGGGGAGGCCCGGGAGCACCTTCTCCGCAAGCTGGTCGGAGCCTACACCTCGGGGTTCGGGCTGATCGAGGTCCGGTTTTCCCCGGACCGGGCGCCGTTCGTCCGGAAGGTCGCCCGGGAGTTCTGCCGGCTCGTCATCGGTCCGGAGGTGATCGAGGAGGGCAAGAGCTCCCTCGTCATTCAGGACCTCTCCGACCCCTCCGAGCTCAGCACGGAGAAGTGCCTTCGCCGCATGCATCTCACGGTCCGGGCGATGCTGGAGGACGCGGTCGCCTCCCTCCGGACCCCCGACGGGACCCTCGCGAACGAAGTGGCCCTCCGCAACCAGGACGTGGCCCGGCTCTACTGGATGGTCGCCAAGCAGAACCACCTCGCCCACTGGACGACCCCGCCCCCCGGGGAACGGGACCGCCCAGCGGTCTTCCACACGTACCGGCTGATCGCCAAGCTGATCGAGCGGATCGGGGACCACGCGCAGCGGATCGCCGAGACCCACCCGGTCGCGGCCAGCGGTCGGCCCGCCGACCCGAGGCTGATGCGCGAGCTCGACGAGGCGCGCATCTCGGCGGTGGGGCTCCTGGACCAGGCGTTCACCGCCCTCGTCGCCCGGGATGTGGATGCCGCGAACTCGGCGATCGACCGGAAGGTCGCCCACCAGAAGCTCATCGACGGACTGTCCCACCGGGTCGCCTCGCGCCGAGGGGAGGAGCTGCTCGCCTGGGGGACTGTGGTGGACAGCCTCGGTCGCACGGCGGGGTACGCCACGGAGATCGCCGAACAGGCGATCGACCTGGCCATCCTGCTGGGCCCGGAGTCGGCGTAGGTCTCCTCCCCGGCGGGGGGGCCGGCGGAGGGGACGGTCGCCCCGCGGGGACGGCTAGACCGATTCCTCGATCTCTCCGGCCTGCGGGGCGCCGGCCAGGCGCTCGGCGACCGTCCCGAGGACCTCGAGATGGCGGTCGACGTCGGCCTCGGTGTGCTGGACCGAGAGCGTCCACTGCTCGTCCGGCCCGGTGCCGGAGGGGATCAACCCCTGGTTGAGGCAGAGGTAGTAGTACAACATCGAGCGGTCCCCGTCGACCTGGAGGAAGTCCCGCCAGTTCCGGACCGCGTGGTCGGAGAAGTAGACGGTTCCCGAGACGCCGTCGGCGCAGACGTTGGCGGTCACGCCCGCGTCGTCGAAGACCTCGGCGTACCCCTTCGCGAGGCGTTCGTTCAGCCGCGTCGAGCGTTGGAGCCCCTCCTCGGTCAGGATGTGCTCGAGCGAGGCGAGGCAGGCGGCCATGGCGAGCGGGTTCGAGTTGTACGTCCCGGCGTGAGCGACCTTCCTCGGCCCCACGTTGTCGAGGACGCCGGGCCCGCCGGCGATCGCCGACATCGGGACCCCGCAGGCGATCGACTTGCCGAGCGTGATCAGGTCGGGCCGCACCCCGAGCCGGCCGGCGCCCCCGTGGAGGTACTTGGCCCCGGTCTTGATCTCGTCGAAAATCAGGAGGGTCCCGAGCTCGTCGCACAGCTCCCGCACGCCGGGGAAGAACCCGTCGTCGGGGAGGATGAAGCCCATGTTCATCGGGATCGGCTCGGCGATGACGGCGGCGAGGTCGTCCCGGTGCTCGCGCGCGAGCCGTCGGGTCGCCTCGAGGTCGTTGAACGGGGCGACGAGCGTCCGCTCGCTCAGCTCGCTCAAGATCCCGGGAGAGGCGGGCGCGGATGCCGGATGCTCCTTCGACCCGGCGACCTCGGCCCGGGGCTTGACGCCGACCAGGAGCGTGTCGTGCGAGCCGTGGTAGCATCCTTCGAACTTGAGGACATACCGCTTCTTGGTGAACGCCCGGGCGAACCGGATCGCGTGGTGGGTCGCCTCGAGCCCGGTGGTGCTGAACCGCACCTTGTCCATCCCGTAGCGTCGGCAGATCCGTTCGGCGACCTCGGGGGTGCGTTCCCACTCGTAGCCGTAGATGCTCCCGCGCTCCAGTTGCCGGCCGAGCGCTTCGACCAGCTTCGGATGCGCGTGCCCGCTCTGGAGCGAGCCGAAGGCCATGTTGAAGTCGAGGTACTCGTTGCCGTCCGCGTCCCAGAGGTTGACGCCCTTGGCCCGGTCGACGTAGAACGGGTACGGCTCCAGGAAGCGGTAGTTCGAGTGCACCCCGAGGGGGCTCCAGCGCCGGCCGGTCTCCCAGAGCTCCTTGGACCGGGGAGTGCGCCGAGCGTACTCCGCGAACACCTCGTTGAACCTCGGGTCCATCGATTCCCTCTCTGCCGGTCCGACCCGCCGGTCCGACCGACGGGCTTCGAGAGGGAGGGGTTACTAAAGCCCGCCGCGGGGGGCGACCGTTCGTCAATTGTCGGTCGACTCCCCGAGAGCGTCATTAGCCGGGGCGGTTCCGTAGACGGTAGCCGATGAGCGGGGTGGCGGAGCTCGAGAACTTCGTCGGCGGACGGTGGGTCCCCGCCGCCGGAGCCGACCGGCTCGAGGTACCGGACCCGTCCGACGGACGCCTCCTCGCCCGGGTCCCGCGCTCCGGTGCGGCCGAGGTGGAGGCCGCGGTCCGGGCGGCGCGGGCGGCGTTCCCGGCCTGGCGAGAGGTGCCGGTGGCGGAGCGGGCCCACCGGATCCTCACCCTTCGGACCCTATTGGTCCAGCACGCGGAGGAGCTCGCGGCCAGCGTCTCCCGCGAGAACGGGAAGACCCTGGAGGAAGCCCGAGGTTCGGTCCGGCGGGGCATCGAGGCGACCGAGTTCGCCGCCGCGGCCCCGACCACCCTCCAGGGCGCCTTCCTCGAGGACGTGTCCCGCGGGGTCGACACCACCCTGGTCCGTCAGCCCCTCGGGGTGGTCGTGGGGATCACCCCGTTCAACTTCCCCGTGATGATCCCGCTGTGGATGGGGCCGCTGGCCCTCGTCTGCGGCAACTCGTTCATCCTCAAGCCCTCCGAGCGGGTGCCGCTCTCGGCGACCCGGCTCGCCCAGCTGGTCGAGACGGCGGGGTTCCCGCCCGGCACGTTCAACCTGGTGCACGGGGATGCCGCGGCCGTCGACGCGCTCCTGAGCCACCCCGGGGTGGACGCGGTCTCGTTCGTCGGATCGGCGCCCACCGCCCGCCACGTCTACACGACCGCCGCCGCCCACGGCAAACGGGTCCAGGCGCTCGCCGGCGCGAAGAACCACCTCCTGGTGATGCCCGACGCCGACCTCGACCACGCGGTGCCGGCGATCGTCTCGAGCGCCTTCGGTCAGGCCGGAGAACGGTGCCTGGCCGGCAGCGTCGTCGTGGCCGTCGAGCCCGGGGCGGACCCGCTCGTTCGCCGGCTGGCGGAGGCCGTTCGGGCCCTTCCGGTCGGTGCCGGCGGCGACCCCGGCACGGAGGTGGGTCCGGTGATCCGCTCCGAGCACCGCGACCGGGTGCTCGGATGGATCCGGGACGGGGAGACCGGCGGCGCCGTCGTCGCGGCGCGCGGGTCGACCCCGACGGGATCCGGCGGGTTCTACGTCCCCCCGGTCCTGTTCGACCGGGTCCGACCGGAGATGGCGATCGCTCAGGAGGAGATCTTTGGCCCGGTCCTCTCGGTCATCCGGGTGGGTTCCCTCGCCGAGGGGATCGCGGTCGCCAACCGCTCCCGGTTCGGCAACGCCGCGGCGATCTTCACCCGGGACGGAGGCGCGGCCCGGACGTTCGTCCACTCGGTCGAGGCCGGGATGGTCGGCGTCAACATCGGGGTCCCGGCGCCGGCGGCCTACTTCCCGTTCGTTGGATGGAAGGGCTCCTTCTACGGCGACCTGCACGCGAGCGGGCGGGACGCGGTCGAGTTCTACACGCGCAAGAAGGTCGTCACGAGCCGGTGGTTCTAGCGCCGCTCAGGCCGACGGTCCGCCGCGGACCTCCCGGTCGGCGACCGCGAGGGCCCGGTCCAGGACCTCGAGCCCGTGGTCGAGCTCCTCCCGGGTGACGATCAGGGGAGGGGCGATCACGAGGTGGGAGACCCAGGCGACGCAGAACACGCCCTCCTTCATCATCGCGGCCGCCACCGCCTCGGCGACCAGCGGGCGACCGGCGAGCTTGTCCTCCTCGGTGTTGAATGGGGCGCGGGTCGTCCGGTCCCGTACCAGTTCTACCGCGGCGAAGAGACCGAGCCCTCGTACCTCGCCGACCGACGGGTGGCGGCCCTGAATCTCCCGCAACCGCTCGAGCAGGTACTCGCCGTCCCGCCGGGACTTGGCGAGAAGGTCGAGCCGACGGTACTCCCCGATCGCCGCGACGGCCGGGGCGAGCGTGAGGGGGTGGGCCTCGTAGGTGTGCCCGTGGGGGAAGTACCGGTCCCGGAACGTCTCGTGGAGTGCCGAGGTCGTGGCGGTGAGGCCGAGGGGGACGAGCGCCCCCGTGATCCCCTTCGCCGTCGTGAGGATGTCCGGCTCGACCTTCCAGTGGTCGACCGCGAACCACTCGCCGACCCGGCCCCAGCCGGTCATCACCTCGTCGGCGATGAGGAGGACCCCGTGCTGGCGGGTGATCTCGCGGACCCGCGGGAGGTACTCGGGCACGGGCACGATGACCCCGTTCGTCCCGACGACCGGCTCGAGGATCATCGCGGCGACGTTCCCCTCCCGCTCGAGCTGGCGGTCGACGTACTCGGCGCACTCGACGTGGCAGGACGGGTAGGTGAGGCCGAAGGGGCACCGGTAGCAGTAGCAATCCGGGGCGAACACGGTCCCGGGAACCGTCTGCAGGCCGTCGACTGGGCGGCGGCGAGGGTCCCCCGTGACCGAGATCGAAGCGGCGGTCGCCCCGTGGTAGGACCGGTGCCGGGAGAGGACCTTGGTCCGTCCCGTCGCGACGCGGGCGATCTTGAGGGCCGCCTCGTTCGCCTCGGTACCCGAGGTGCTGAAGAAGAACCGGTTCAGGCCGTGCGGGAGCACGTCGAGGAGGGCGGAGCTCAGCCGGGCGCGGGCCTCGGTCGCGAAGGAGGGTCCGGCGTAGGCGAGCGTGCGGGCCTGGGCGGCGATCGCCTCGACGACCGCCGCGTTCCCGTGGCCGAGGTTCGTGGCCATGAGCTGGGAGGAGAAGTCGAGGTAGGCGCGGCCCTTGTCGTCCCAGAACGTCGAGTCCTTCGCGCGGGTCACCACCAGCGGGTTCCAACCGCCCTGGCGGCGCCAGGTGACGTAGTTCGTGTCGCGGACCACCTGGCGAACGGTCTCCCCGTCCCACGACGGGGCCGCGGAGCCGGGTTCGGTCATCGGATGCCCGAGCCCCCCGACCCTTAAGACGGGCGACCGCCGGCCGGAGCGGCGGCGAAGAGGCGTCGGGCGTTCCCTCCGAGGATCTCGGCTCGGTCCGGGCCGCTGACCTCGAGTCCCTCGACGAGGGCCACCGCGGTCCTCAACGACTCGAGCGGCCAGTCCGAGCCGTAGAGGATCCGACGCGTCGAGCCGATCGTGTCGACCGCCCCCTGCAGCACCGCGCCGGCGCGGGCGACCGCGCGCTCGAAGTACGGGCTGGAGGGATGGGCCAAGAGGCCCGAGGTGTCCGCGTAGACGTTCTCGTTCTTGTAGACGAGTTCCGCGGCCTCCTCCACCCAGGGGTTGCCGAAGTGACAGAGGACGAACCGGACGTCCCGGTGGCGGACCGCCACCTCGTCGACCTCGATCGGGCGCGCGTACTTGATCAGCCCGTTGGGGGCGAGCGTGTCGCCCTGGTGGATCATCACCGGGAGCCCCCGCCGGGCCGCGTAGTCGTAGACCGGTTCGAGCGCGGGCGCGTGGGGGTAGAACGGGTGGTACCCCGGGAACAGCTTGATGGCCGCCAGCTCGGGCACCGCGTCCCATCCCGACACCACGGCCTCGACGGACTCCCGGCCCGGGTTGGGAAAGACGGTCGCGACCGGTCGCAGCCGACCTCCGCTCTCGCGGGCCCGGGCGACCGACTCGCGCAGGGACTCCTCGGGCGTCGGCCCCTCGTAGACGGGGAGAAGGAGCCCCGAGGCGATCCCCGCATCGTCCATCTCGGCGAGCAGGCCGCGCACCGTGTAGTCGATCTTCGGGCGGAAGCCGGTCCTCGGCAGGTCGGGCCACCACCGCGACAGATGGAGGTGGACGTCGAAGTGTCCGGGAGCCTCGGGCATCGCCTCTCGGCCGCGGGGAGCCGGGGCGGGCCCATAACCCGTCCGGTGCCGCTCCGAGCCCTCATATGACCCGATACCGTAGCCGGTCGGCGAGCCGATGAGCGACGCCGGAGAGACCGGAAGCTACCTCGATGCTCCCCGGATCCTGCACCCCCCGCCCGGGCCCCGCTCCCGAGAGCTCCTCGCCGAGCAGGCGAAGTGGGAGACCGACGCGGTCTCCTACTCGCACTACTTTCCCATGGCGGTCCGCTCGGCTCGGGGCGCGACCGTCGAGGACGTCGACGGCAACCGGTACATCGACTGGGTCGCGGGGATCTCGGTGCTCAACCTAGGCCACCGGCACCCCCGGCTGGTCGCCGCCCTCGCCCAGCAGAGCCGGGAGGTCTGGCACGCCCTCGAACTGCCGACCGAGGCCCGGACCGCGTTCTTGAAGGAGCTCGAGGACGCGCTCCCGGGCACCCTGAGGAATCGCTCCCGCATCTTCTTCACCGTGACCGGCGGGGACGCGGTGGAGACCGCGGTCCAGCTCGCCGACTTCGCCAAAGGCCGCCACGGCACGGTCGCCTTCTCGGGCGCCTACCACGGGGTCCACGGCGGTGCGGTCCACCTCACGAGCGCCACCCGCTACCACGTCACCACGCCCTTCGCCGGGAGCCACGTGGTCCGGGTACCGTACCCGGACCCGTACCGACCGGTCCTCGGAGCGGACACCGGCGCGGCCGGGACGATCGCCTACCTCGAGCACCTGGTGAACGACCCGGCCTCCGGCGCCGACCGGCTCTCGGCGGTGCTGGTCGAGCCGATCCTCGGCGAGGGCGGCTACGTCGTGCCGCCGGAGGACTTCCTTCCTTCCCTCCGGGAGTTCTGCGACCGCCACGACCTTCTCCTGATCGCGGACGAGGTCCAGAGCGGTCTCGGCCGGACCGGCAAGATGTGGGCGGTCGACCACTCGGGCGTGACCCCGGACGTCCTCTGCATCGCGAAGACGATCGGCGGGGGCATCCCGGTCTCGGTCGTCGCCTACCGGCAGGACCTGGTCCCGGAGCTGCCCCGGGGCTTCCACATCGGGACCTACCGGGGCAACCCGCTGGCGCTCGCCGTCGGGACCGAGGTGCTTCGGGTGCTCCGGGAGGGCGACCTGCTGAGCCGCACCCTCCGTCGGGGGACGGCGCTGGTCGACCGCTTCCGGGCGATGGGGGAGCGGCACCCGTCGATCGGCCACGTCCGCGGCAAGGGGTTCATGGTCGGGGTCGAGTTCGTGCAGAACCGGGCGACCCGTCTTCCGTGGGGCGACCGAGCGAAGGCGATGCGCTCGGCGCTCTTCGCGCGCGGGGTGCTCATGCACACCGCCGGTGCCTGGGACCAGGTCCTTCGGTTCATGGCGCCCCTCGTCATCGAGGACGAGCTCCTCGAGCGGGGGCTCGCCGCCTTCGAGGACGCGCTCGACACCCTCGACGGCACCGGGGAGACCCCCCTGGTCCGCGGCGTGCCCCACCCGCCGACCGCGGCGGGATGGCGAGCGCCCGGCGCCCCGGGGCTCGGGCACCCGACCCCGCCGGTGAGCCCCGGTCCCCACCCGATCGCGGAGGGCGACGAGCCGAAGGAGTCGCCGGCCTAGGCGCCTGCGTAGTTCACCGAGATCAGCTTGACCTCGGTCATCTCTTCCATCGCGTACCGAAGCCCCTCGCGCCCGAGGCCGCTCTCCTTGATCCCCCCGAACGGAAGGGCATCCCACCGGAGGGTCGTCGGGTCGTTGAGGTGTACCCCGCCGGCCCGGATCCTCTTCGCCAGAGAGAACCCCTTCACGAGGTCGCGGGTGTACACCGCCGCCTGGAGACCGTAGGGGGTGCTGTTGGCGATCCGGACCGCGTCGTCGATCGTCGAGAAGCGCAGGATGGGCGCGACCGGGCCGAACGGCTCCTCGTGGACCAGGCGGGCATCCTCGGGGACCGCGTCGAGGACCGTCGGGAGGTAGAAGTTCCCCTCCTTCCGGTCCTCGGGCCGTCGACCCCCGGCGAGCAGTTTCGCGGACCCCTTCCGGGCCTCCTGCACGAGCTCGTCGACCCGACGGAGGGAGGCGTCATCCACCAGGGGTCCCACCTCGGTGGACTCCTCGGACGCCGGGCCGACCCGGAGCGTGCGGGCGCGCTCGGCCAGCGCGGCCGCGAACGGGTCGGCGATCCCGTCGGCGACGAGGAACCGCTTGGACGCCGTGCAGACCTGCCCCGAGTACGTGAAGATCCCCCGGGCGGCGGCCTCGACGGTGGAGGCGAGCGGCGCGTCCTCCAGCACCACGAACGGGTCGAGCCCACCCATCTCGAGGATGACGCGCTTGGCGTGGCGGCCGGCCCGCTCGGCGATCGCCTTCCCCACGTCGGTCGAGCCGGTGAACGTGACGAGGCGGGTGCCCGGGTGTTCGACCAGCGCGTTCCCCACGCTCCCGCCCGGTCCGGTCACGACGTTGAGGACCCCGCCCGGGAGGCCGGCCGAGGCGAGATGCTCGGCGAGGCGCAGGGCCGTGAACGGCGCCGCGCTGGTCGGCTTCGCCACGACCGGGTTGCCCGCGGCCAGCGCGGGGGCGACCTTGTGGGAGAGCAGGTTCAGGGGAAAATTGAACGGCCCGATGGCGACGACGACCCCGATCGGGTCCCGGACCGAGAAGAGGAAGCGGTGCTCGTTCCCCGCCGGGCGCTCGTAGGCGTCGGCCGGGAAGCTCTCGCCGCCGAGGTGCCGGACCTCCTCCGCGGCGAGGCGGTACACTCCGACCGCCCGGTCGACCTCGACCCGGGCGTCGACGATCGGTTTCCCGACCTCGTGGGCGATCAGGAGGGCCATCGTCTCGCGGTCGGCCGAGAGACGGTCCGCCGTGGCCCGGAGGATCCGGGCGCGCTCGTGGCCGGGGGTCGACCCCCAGCTCTCCTCGCAGGCGGCGGCCGCGTCGACCGCCGCCCGAGCCTCGTCCGGCGACGCCACCGGGGCCTCTCCGATGGAGCGACCGGTCGACGGGTCGAGGACGGGCACGTACTGGCCACCGGCGGGGGCGCGGCGGGTGCCCCCGATCCAGAGCGCGCCGCGGCCCGAGTCCGGGATCCCTGCCGTCACGGAACCTCTACCCGGGGTCCCCGTAGGTCGTGTAGTGCCAGCCCTTGCGGACCTGGCCGGTGAGGTCGATGTAGATGTTCTTCACCCAGGTGTAGTCGTTCAGGGAATCGGTCCCCAGATCCTTGCCGAACCCGGACTGCTTGACCCCGCCGTGCGGGGTCTCCGAGCCGAGCGGAAGATGGTCGTTGACCCAGACGTCACCGAAGCGGAGGGCGTTCGCGGCCTTGACGGCGGTGCGGAGGTCGTTCGTCCAGACGCTTCCCGCGAGCCCGTACTCGACCCCGTTGGCGATCTCGACCGCCTCGTCGAACGTCGCGAACTCGATCACGTCCAGTACGGGTCCGAAGACCTCCTTCTGGGCGATCGCCATGTCGGGGGCCACCGCGTCGAAGACCGTCGGAGTGACGAACGCGCCCCTCGGGAACTCGGCCCGGGCGTCGCCGCCGCCCACCACGAGCTTCGCTCCCTCGGAGCGTCCCTTCTCCACGAACTCGAGCACGTGGTGCTGGTGCGTCGTGTGGACGAGCGGGCCGAGGTCGGTGGACCGGGAGAGGGGGTCCCCCAGTCGGACCGTCTTGATTCGCTCGAGCAGGTGCTGGAGGAACCGCTCCCGGACGTTGTGGTGCAGGATCAGGCGCGTCGCGGCCGTGCAGTCCTGGCCGCCGTTGACGAACCCGCCGACCATCGCGCCCTCCACCGCCGCCGGAAGGTTCGCGTCCTCGAAGACGATGAACGGGGCCTTGCCTCCGAGCTCGAGCTGGGTGCGCTTGACCGTCCCGCTCGCGGCCTCCATGATCTTCCGCCCGGTGGCCGTGTCCCCCGTGAGCGAGACCAGGTCGACCTTCGGGTTGCGGGAGAGCTCGTCGCCGACCTCTCCACCGGGGCCGGTCACGATGTTGAGCGCGCCGGCCGGCAGGCCCGCCTCCTCGAAGACCCTCCCGAGCTCGAGGCTGGTGAGCGGCGTCCAGCTCGCCGGCTTGAGGACGACCGTGTTCCCCACGATCAGGGCGGGGGCGACCTTCCAGACCGCCATCATGATCGGGTAGTTCCACGGGGTGATGGAGGCGACCACGCCGACCGGCTCGCGCCGGAAGATCGTGGTGCCGTCGCCGGTGAACTCCGCCGGGCTACGGGCCTCGAGGGTCCGGCCCGCGCCGGCGTAGAAGATCAGGTTGTCGATCGAGAACGGCAGGTCGGCGTCCGCGGCCTGCTTGATCGTCTTGCCCTGGTTGCGGCTCTCGAGTTCCGCGACCGCGGGGAGCCGGCCCTGGAGGAGGGCGGCGGCCTTCAGGAACACTTCGCCCCGCGCCCGGGGCGGGAGCTTTGGCCAGGGGCCGCGGTCGAAGGCACGACGGGCCGCGTCGATTGCCCGTCGTGCGTCGGCGCGCGACCCCCTGGGCACGGTACCCAGCGTCGCGCCGTCGAACGGGCTGGTGACCGGGAACGTCGCCTCGGTTTCGGCGGAGACCCACTCCCCTCCGACCCACATCTTGCGGTCCATGGGTTCGCTCGGGGCCGCTGAGCCCAGCGTCCCCTAAAGCCGTTGGCGCACCCCCCTGCCCCGCGACGACCGACCTCGCGCGCGCCGCGCGCGACGGTTCCCCGAGACCGCCCGTCCCGGCCGAGCCGAGAGGGGCGGTCGGGGGTCCCGTGACCCACCCTAGCACACCTTAAGAAGGGGGAGCGAACTCCCCCGTCTCGGCCCACGGGAGGGTCTTTCTCCAATGAATCCGAGGACACGCAATGTGGTGGTCGTCGTGGTCGTAGTGATCCTGATCGGGGCGGGGATCGGCACGTACTACGTCCTCCAGAAATCTCCCGCCGTCTCGAACTGCAGTGGGAGCGAGACCAAGTACATCTGCATCGACCAAGCGGAGATCCCGGACTCGCTCGACCCGGCCGTGACGTTCTCGACCCCCGGGTGGGCGGCGGTCCAGCAGGTCTACCAGGGACTGGTCAACTACAACGGCTCGAGCGTGACGAACTTCTCGGGTGTCCTCGCCAAGGACTGGCAGGTCATCTACGACCCGAACACCACGTTCGAGTCCTACCTGTTCGAACTCCGACCGGGGGTGGTCTTCTCGAACGGCGACCCGTACAACGCCTACGTCCAGTGGTACAGCCTCTACCGCAGCCTCCTGATCGCCGCGGGGCCCCAGTTCATCCTCGAGCAGAACTTCTTCTCCACGAACTTCAGCACGACCTCTCCGCTGAACTACTACGCGGACAAGGCGGTGAGCGTCGCCGCCAACGCCACGCTCGCGAACGACCTCAACACCTGGAATTTCGAGACCCCCTCCTCCTCGGAGCTCGCCGCCATGGAGGAGCCGAACCAGTCGTTCCAGGTCATCAACGCGAGCGCGATCCAGCTGAACCTCGGCTACGGCTACCTCGACAGCAACTACACCTACCTGCTGGCCTCGATCTCGGCCCCGAACTCCTACGCGGTCGACCCGGTCTGGGTCGACGCGCACGGGGGGGTCGTGGTCGGCCAGGTCAACGGGTACCTCTCGACGTCCACCGTCGGGACCGGGCCGTATCTCCTTCAGAACTACAACCCGATCGGAGGGGGCGGCTACACCCTCACGCCCAGCGGGAACTACTGGGGCGGACCCGCCTTCAAGACGGAGCCCTGGAACATCAACCTCGCACCGGGGAACACTTCGGTCGAGATCAAGTTCCAGGACGCGATCGACATCACGACCAACGACCTCATCACGGGGGCAGTGCAGGGCGCCTCGTTCGCCTACATCGGCCCGTCCACCGTGAGCCAGCTCCAGGGCCACTCGAACGTGGTCGTCCAGTCGCTGCCCACGATCTACGGGGCGACCAGCGGCTCGTGGTGGATCTTCCTGAACCAGAGCGTGGCACCGTTCAACAACCTCTCGGTCCGGGAGGCGATCGCCCACGCGATCAACTACCAGCAGATCATCACGCAGGCGTTTGGAGGGTATGCCTCCCAGTGGGTCGGCCCGGTGCCGCCCTCCTACCCGTACTACAACCCCCAGAACCTGCCGCCATACGCCTACAACCTGAACCTCGCCTACCAAGAGATGGCGGACTCGCCGTGCGCGAACGGGGCCTGCAAGGGCGACGTGATGAATTACATGTACCTCAACTCGGGGCAGGATTGGGTCGAGACCGCGCAGTTCCTCGAGGCCGACCTGGCGGCGATCAACATCACGATCAACCCGGTCGGCGTGAGCCTGGACCAGCTCTACGAGGAGCAGGGGATCAACTCGGCCGGCGCCTGCATCTCGTCGACCTCCCAGAACGGGGGACCGTTCTACATGGGCCAGGAGTTCTACACGTCCGACTACATCTCGCCGGACGACTGGACCCAGAACGATTTCATCTCCTACGGGAGCGCGAACGAGTGCATGGCCGGCTTCAACTCGGCGACCCTGCCGAGCTACAACTCGACCTACGACTCCTGGGTGTTGGGCGCGGCGAGCGACTCGACCCCGTCGGACCTTACGGCGTACTACACGAACATGACGCAGGTCGCCTACGACAACTACAGCGAGATCTGGCTCGTCGTTCCGACCTCCTTCGCGGTGTACTCCTCGAACCTCCGCGGGTTCGTCCAGAACCCGATGGCGAGCGGGGAGCCGTTCGCGGTCGGCTTCAACACCCAGTGGCTCAGCTAGCCGGCGCGTCCGTACTCGGTGGGGTCTCGGGCGTCACGGTCACGAGGAGCGTCTCCGGCGGAACGTCCCCGACCTCCTCGGCCCGCAGGCAGGCGACCCGGCCTTCGGTGCGCCCGGGGGTAGGCCGCAACGGCGGGTTCTCGACCCGGCAGCGGTCGATGACGAACGGGCAGCGCGGGGCAAACCGGCATCCCGGCTTCGGGTCGACGAGCGACGGGATGTCTCCGCCGACGCGGTACCGGGTCCTGCGGCGCCCCGGGTCCGGCACCGGGACGGCGGCTAGGAGCGCCTTCGTGTACGGGTGGACCGGGTGCTCGAGCACCTCGTGGACCCGACCCTCCTCGACGATCTGCCCGAGGTACATGACCGCGATCCGGTCGGCGGCGAAGCGGACCGCAGCGACGTTGTGGGTAATCAAAAGGTAGGCGATCCCGCGCTCGCGCTGCAGTTGGACGAGGCGATTCAGGATCTGCGCCTGGACCGCGACATCCAGCGCGCTGGTCGGCTCGTCCAGGACGATCAGGCGCGGGTTGACCGAGAGGGCCCGAGCGAGCGAGATCCGCTGCCGACCCCCGCCCGAGAACTCGTGCGGGTACTGGTCGAGGCAGTCGACGGGCAGGCCGACACTCGGCAGCAGCTCGACGACACGGCGGCGCACCTCCGCGGTGGAGAGCTTCTCCTGCGCCCGGATCGGCTCGCCGACGATCTGCCAGACGCGGAGCCGCGGGTCGAGCGAGCCGACCGGGTCCTGGAAGACGACCTGGACGTTCCTCCGCCAGGTGCGGAGGGCGTCCCCCTGGAGGGTGGTGATCTCCTGGCCGGCGAACCGGATCGAGCCCCCCGTCGCCTCGTGGAGGCGGGCGACCAGCCAGCCGAAGGTCGTCTTCCCCGAGCCCGACTCCCCGATGAGACCGAGCGTCTCGCCCGGCCGGACCGCCAGGCTGACCCCGTCGACGGCGTGGACCTCGTGCGCGCCCTCGCGCCGGACGACCGCCCCCAGGCTCCGGGGAAGGACGAACCGCTTCTCGACCGCGGTCGTCTGCAGCAGCGGGGTCGTCTCGCTCATGGAACGGCCGGGACCTTCTCCCAGTAGTAGCAGGCGCTCCGGTGGGTGCCGTTCGCGCCCACCGGTACGAGCGGCGGGGTCTCTCCGCGGCAGTTCGGCTGCACCAGCGGGCAGCGGGGATGGAACCGGCACCCGGGCGGAGGGCGCGAGAGGTTCGGGACCGACCCCGGGATCGAGCTGAGGGGACCGTCGGACTTGTACTTCCGGGGGGCCGCCCGGAGGAGCATCTTCGTGTACGGGTGGCTCGGGTGGCGGAAGACGTCGTCGACGGGCCCGTACTCGATGATCCGGCCCGCGTACATCACGCCGACCTCGTCCGCGGTCTCGGCGATGACGCCGAGGTCGTGGCTGATGAACAGGATCGCCGCGTGCACCTCGTCGATCAGGTCTTTCATCAACGTGAGCACCTGGGCCTGGATCGTGACGTCGAGGGCGCTGGTCGGTTCGTCCGCGATCAGGAGCGACGGCTTGGCCGAGAGCGCCATCGCGATCATGATCCGCTGACGCATCCCCCCCGAGAGCTCGTGCGGGTACCGGTCCAGGATCGTCTCGGGGTCGTTGATCCGAACGAGCCGGAGGTACTCGAGGACCTCCCGCCGGAAATCCGCCCGACTGCGGAGCTGGCGGCCCTCCGTCTGCTCCACGAGCGTCGGGGGTACGATCGGTTTGGAGAGCACGCTCGCCGCCGAGGGCGTCGGCCGCTTCGAGTAGTCGAACGGCTTCTCCCCGCCCTGGAACGTCTTGAGGTAGCCGAGCTCGCGCCAATGGCGAATCTGGATCGACTCCGCGATCTGGTCGTAGACCCGGTAGGCCGGGTTCAGCGAGTTGAGGGGTTCCTGGAAGATCATCCCGATCCCCGTCCCCCGGACCATCGGGAGCTGCCGTTTCGGCACCTGAACGAGGTCCGTGCCTCGGAAGAGGATCTTTCCCGAACCGATCGAGGCGGGCGGCTCGGGAAGGAGCCGGGGGATCGCCTGGGCCAGCGTGCTCTTCCCGCAGCCGGTCTCGCCCACGATGCCAACGACCCGTCCCGGCACGACCTCGAGCGAGACGTCGGAGACCGCCTGGAAGACGCCGGCGCCGACCGTGTAGGTGATCGACAGGTGCTCGAGCCGGACGACCGGCTCCGTCATCCCACCGCCCCCTTCCCCCGGGCGTCCACGCCGGACTGGGCGTCCACGATTGGAGGGGCTTCCGGCAGGGGGACGGCCGGGAGGGCCCCTTCGCCCGCCCCGGACTCGGACGGGGTCGCCTCGGCGGGCGGCTCGTGCGCGGTGGAGCGGACGAAGGCGCGCCGCGTGCGGGGGTCGAGGATGTCCCGGAGCCCGTCGCCGAGGAGGCTGAAGGCGAGCACCGTGATGAAGATGGCCAGGCCGGGGAACGCGACGAGCCACGGGTTCGTCGTGATCGACCCGAACTCCTGATAGTAGGCGAGCATCGCGCCCCACTCGGGTTGCGGGCCCGGATACTTGCTCGCGACGCCGATGTAGCCGATCGTCGAATAGGTGACCAGGACGGTCCCGACGTCGAGCGTGAAGTAGACGACGAGCGGCTCGAGGAGGTTCCGCAGGATGTGGCGTCGGAGGATCCGTCCCTCGGAGACGCCCGCGGCGCGCGCGGCCGTGACATACGGCAGGTGCTTGAGCGCGAGGACCTCCCCCCGCACCAGGCGCGTGTAGTACGGCCACCAGGTGACCGCGATCGCGAACATCACGGGGAGGACCCCGAGCCCGACGACCCGCGTGATCGCGAGGGCCAGGATCAGGCTGGGGAAGGCGAGGAAAACGTCCGTGACCCGGAGGATCGTCACCGAGACGGCGCTCTGGAGGCTGCCGGGCCGGTTGTAGAACCCCGCGACCAGGCCGAGAGAACCACCGACGAGCATCGACACCCCGGCGAGGGAGACCCCGATCCCGAGGTCGAGGGGGAGCGCCAGCATCGCGTTCGAGTAGATGTCGAAGGAGTTGCCGTCGGTCCCGAACAGGTGCTGCCAGGAGGGACCCCGGTTGTAGGCCCCGGTCTCCTGCTGGGGCCCGTACGGGACAATCAGGTGGGGCGCGAGCAGCACGACGAGCGCGAGGATGCAGATGGTCGCGACGAGGAGGAAGCCGACCAGCGAGAGCGGGTTCGCGCGCAGGACGCGCCAGAACACTCCGAGGCCCGTCTGGTACCGTCGCACGGAGGCACCGGTCCGGCTCATGGGGGAAGCGGCCAACCGGGGCTACCTCCACTCCACGCGCGGGTCGAGGATCCCGTACAGGACGTCGGCGATCAGGTTGGCGACCACGACCCCGACCGCGAAGATGATCGCAACGGCGATCGCCCCGTCAAAGTTCGGGACCGAGCTGTTCCCGCCGATCGAAGTGTAGGCATACTCGCCGATCCCCGGCCAGGAGAAGACCTCCTCGACCACGACCGTTCCCGACAGGAGGCCCCCCGCCGTCACCCCGAGGACGGTGGTGGTGGTGATGAGGGCGTTGCGGAGGGCGTGCTTGTACATGACCCAGAACTCGGAGAGCCCTTTCATCCGGGCCGAGCGGACGAAGTCGAGCGGCAGGACCTCGAGCATCGACGCGCGGGTCATCCGGGTCGCGATCCCCATGTTGATGAACGCCAGGACGGAGGCGGGAAGGATCAGGTGCTGGAGCGCGTCGACGGTGTACGGGAGGTTGCCCGCGATCAGGGCGTCGAGCACCGACATGTGGGTGTACTGAGGGAACGGGACCGCGGTGGTCGAGTACTCGCCGCCCGTCGGAAGCCCTAACGCCGGCCCGACGAACACCGCGGCGATGACGGCCCCCAGGTAGGTCGGGGTCGCCCATCCGCTGAGGTAGAAGAAGCGGACCAGGTGGTCGGCCCACCGGCCCGAGTACTGCGCGGCGATGACGCCGAGCGGGATCCCGACGACCACCATGAGGAAGAGCGCGGCCAGGACGAGCTCGAGCGTCGCCGGAAAGTCCATCGCGAGAGTGGGAGCGACCGGAGTGCCGAAGTACGAGGCTCCGAACTGGAGATGGAGCAGACCCCAGAAGTACGTCCCGAACTGGTTCACGATCGGCTGGCTGTAGGCCGCCTCGCAGGCGGCTATCGTCCCCCGCCCGCCGTGCGGGTTCTCGGCGTTGCAGATCCCGGCCGTGTCGACGTGGAGGATGAAGAACGTCAGGATGACGATCCCGAGGAGGACAGGGATGAGCTGGAGGAGACGGGTTCCGACGAAGACGATCAGGTCGCTCGGACTCCGACCCATCCCCACCCGGTCCTACGGCCGCGTCACCGCTGCCGTGTTGCCCTGTGGCACGGCGAAGGGGTCCAGCGTATTAACCCACCGCCCGGGCGTCCGACGGAGGTCTACGGGAGGTAGTCGCGCGGGAGGGTCTTTAGCTCCGCGAACGTCTCGTGGACGACCGAGATGAACTTCTCGATGTCCTTGTCGGTGTGGGCGCTCGAGAGCGTGATCCGCTCGTAGTTGTCGGGGTGGATGTAGATCCCCTTGTCCAGCAGGAGCTGGTGGTGGCGGAGGTAGAGGTTCCAGTCGATCTGCAGCGACTCGCGGTAGTTCTGGATCTTCTTGCGGCGGGTGAAGAAGAACTGGAGCATCCCGTTGACCGACTGGACGAGGACGTTGACCTTGGTGTCCCGCGCCGCCTCCTCGATCCCCTTCTCGAGCCGGGTGGTCATCCGGTCGAAGCGGGCGTAGAGCTCCTCGCCGCCGCGGTGGAGCATCTTCAGGTTCGCGAGCGCGCCGGCGAGCGAGAGGTTGTTGGCGAAGTACGTCCCACCGAAGGAGATCCGCCCGGGGGCGATCAGCTCCATGTACTCGTTCTTCCCCGAGACGGCCGAGATCGTCACCCCGCCGCCCAGGGCCTTGGCCCAGCAGGAGATGTCCGGCTCGACCCCGTAGAGCGCCTGGGCGCCCCCCGGGGCGACCCGGAAGCCGGTGAAGACCTCGTCGAAGATGACGAGCAGTTCGTTCTGGTGCGCGATCTCCACGAGCCGCTTGAGGTAGTCCGGTAGCGGCGGGATCACGCCCGAGTTCGCCATGATCGGCTCGAGGATGACGGCCGCGAGCCGGTCCCGGTAGCGACGGACCATCCGCTCGAACGAGGTGAGCGAGTTGTACTGGGCGACCATCACGTAGTCGGTGACCCCGGGCGGGATCCCGGCGGAGTTCGGCAGCGGGCGGGGGTACTCGTCGAGCCCCGCCACGATCGGCGGGGCCTCGGCGCTGATCAGCGCATAATCGTGCTGGCCGTGGTAGTGCCCCTCGAACTTCAGGATCGCGTCCTTTCCCGTCACCGCCCGCGCGATGCGGATGGCGTTCATTGTCGCGTCCGAGCCGTTCGAGCAGAACGCGACGCGCTCGGCGCTCGGGACCATCTTCTGGAAGAGGACCGCGAGGTCGATCTCCAGCGCGGTCGGGGCGGCGAAGTGGAGGCCGAGCTCGGCGCGCTCCTGGATCGCCTTGACCTGCTCGCGGGGGGCGTGGCCGTTGATCAGGCAGCCGTAGGCGAGGTTGAAGTCGAGGTACTCGTTGCCGTCCTCGTCCCAGATCCGCGGGCCCTTGCCCGCGGCGATGAACGGAGGACACGGGTCGTACGACGCGACCCGGATGAGCGAGCTCGACGAGTTCGGGATGTGCTTCTTGCCTTCCGCGAAGAGCCGCGCGCTCTTCTTCAGCTTCGGGACGAGCCTCGCGATCGGGATCGGCAACGGCTGGGCTTCGGTGTCGGGGGCCTCGGGAGCCACCGGGGCCGATTCCTTTGGCTCGCGGCTCTCCTTCGACTCCTTCTCCCGGGGCTCGGCCTTCTCCTTCGGCTCGGCCCGCTCCTTCTCTTTCTCCTTCGGAGGGGCCGCCGGCGGGGTCTCGGGAGCGGGGGCGGGAGGGTGAGGTTCGACCTCCCCGCCGCTCGCGCGGGCCGGGGCTAGGCGTTCGCCCCGGGAGGTACGGTCCGGACCGTCCTCCGGCTCGCCCGAGCCAGTGAGAGAGGCGGGTTCCATGTCCGCCATAGGTACCACATCAGAGTGCGAACTTGCGACCCGGTGGTGGCTATATATAGATGGCTGGGGACGTGAGGGGGATTTCTGTTTCTTAATCCGGATGGATTCGTAGTACCGAGCATGTATTACATGGTCGAAATGGTGCAATTAGGGCCTGTTGTTCTGCCTCCAACGACCAAAATAGCTCGAAACCGACCCTTCCGGGCCTTCGTTTAAGGGGGCGGTGCCGGAGGGAGCGGGGGCTCGGGCGGCACGATCGCGGTCTCGATGCCGCGCCGCTTCAGCGCCGCCCGGAAGGGCGCGGGAGGGATGCACCGCTCCGGGGGCACGACGCCGACCGCGGGAACCTGCCCGGTCGCGATGAGTTCGGCGCCCACCGCGCCCGCGACCCCGACCGCATACTCCGTTACGGTGAGGTTCCAATCGGGGCGGGGCGGGAACCGGGCGAGGGCATGCCGGACGACGGGGCGGCCCGCTTGGGCTCCGCGGACCTCGATGTCGCAGACCTCCCAGTCGTGGATCACGACCCCCTCGGGGGCGCCGAGCAGCTTCTCGCGCTTCAGGAGGGCGAGCGTGAAGTCGCGGGGGACGACCGAATACCCCTTCACGTCGACGGGCCGGTCCGAGGCGAGACCGAGCTGGGCCATGGTCCGGAGCACCTCGATCCCCGGCCCCCCCTCCTTCCACTCGCAGTGCTGGATCCCCTTCGACCGGAGGCTCTCGGGGAGCGTCGCCGGCTCGGAGTGCAAGGTACGGTAGACGCGCGTCCGCCCGACCGGGGGCGGGAAGTCGTGCTCCTCCGCCCCGCTCATCGCGGGGTGGTCGTGGTAAGCCCCGTTCTCGAAGACCACCGCCGGCAGGACCATCTCGTCCAGGAAGGTGCTCGGGGACCAGGTGAACACGACCTCGGGGCCGTTGACCGTCAGGTCGCGCCATCCGTCCCGGATGATCAACGAATCGACCCGGTCGAGGTCTTGGGTCGCGGCCATCGCGAGGACGTTCGAGACCCCCGGCACCTGTCCGAGTCCGGGGATGGCAAGGCGTCCGGCGGCGCGGTACTTTTCGTCGAGGGCGAGCTGCCGCCGGGTCATGTGGAACAGTCCCCCAAAGTCGAGGTAGGGGACGCCCGCCTCAAAGGCGGCCTCCATGACCGCCAGGTTGAACTGGTACTGGACCGCGTTCACGCAGGCCGCCGCTCCCTTCAGGAGCTCGACCAACGCCGCCCGGTCGCGGACGTCCAGGGTCTCGGCCCGCGCCTTCGGGCCGGCGGCCCGCGCCGAGTCGGCCGCGAGCGTCGGGTCGAGGTCGGCAGCGATGACCTCGTCGAACGTGCCGGAGGTGGCGAGGTCCCGGACCGAGCACCTTCCCGTCAGGCCTCCGCCCCCGAGCACCACCACTTTCATCGCGCGCCCCCGAGGGCCCGAACCGGTTCGTCTATAGGAGGGTTAGGGACGGGGACGGGCCGCCTTGCGCGCGGAGGCGCGGCGCGGGGTCACCGGGGGCTCCGCGGGGGGCGGCTCGGGCGACGCGGTGGGGGCCGGCGCGGCAGAGCCGCCCCCCTCGGCGCTCTTCGTGCGGTTCCACAGGTCCCGGAACGTCTCGAAGTGCTTCAGGAAGGCGTCGTTCCGTCGCAGGTCCTCGAGCTCGCCGAGCGCGATCTCGAGGAGTGCTTTGGAGGCCTTGTCGCCGGCCTCGGCGCGGACGAGGTAGACGCAGAGCACCTGGTAGTGCGGGAGCACGAAGGCGTCCGGGCGGGGGGTGCTCATGTCGCCCTTTCGGGGACGGTAGATCCGGTCGACCGGGACCGCGGAGGCGACCGCCTTGCGGTGGGAGAAGCCGAAGTATCGACCGGGTCCTAGGATCCGGGTGACCTCCCGGATGTTCCCGTTCAGGTTGTTCGAGAGGCGGTCGCACTCGTGCCAGCACCAGAGGCCGAACCCGTAGTCGCCCTCCTGGTAGGCCTCCCATGCGGAGCCGTAGAGGTGGCGTTCCTTCTCCTCCATCGACGCGTCGACCGGCAGGGCCGCGCGCCAGTCCGAGATCAGGAGGTCCACCCGCATCGACGGGGAGAACTCCTTCTGGGTCGGCACCTCCGACGGCCCGGGCACGCCCGGTCGACCGCACGACGGGGTTAGACCATTTCGGGCGCCCCGGGTCCGGCGCGGTCGAAGGTCCGGACGCCGGCGACCCAGGTCTCCCGGACGACCGATGCACCGCCTCGGATCGCCGCGGCAAGGTCGCGGGCCTCGAGGAGGACGAGGTCCGCCCGCGCTCCGGCTTCGAGCGAGCCGAGGTCGGGTTCCCCGAAGACCCGACCGGCATTCCGGGTGTACAGGTCGAGGGCCTGGGACGGAGAGAGAGCTTCGTCGGCCGTCGGGTTCGCCGACCCGCCCTCGGGGGCGGTCCGCGAGGTCGCGGCGGCCAGCCCGCGCCAGGGGTCGACCGGGTCGTAGGGCGCGTCGGACGACCCGACCAGGAGGTGGCCGTGCTCGGTCAGCGTCCGGAACGGGTAGGCCCAGCGGGCGCGGGAAGGCCCGAGCCGCTCGGCGAGCCAGTCATCGCTCCAGACGAACCCCGGTTGGACCACCAACGCGGGCCGGACGCGGTCCAGGAGAGGGAGGAGCCCGGGAGGGACCAGCGACGCGTGCTCGATCCGGGGGACGACCGGTCGATGGCCTCCGAGGCCGTCCAGAGCGCGCAGCACCTCGCCCACCGCCCGGTCGCCGATCGCGTGCACCGCCGGCTGCCGTCCCTCCTGCGCGCACCGCCCGAGGAACTCCACCAGCTCGCTCCCCCGTCGAACGGGAATCCCGGACTCGCTCGGGAGGTCGGCGTACGGCTCCTCCAGCCACGCGGTGCGGGGGCCGAAAGCTCCGTCAACGAACGTCTTCACCCCGACGAGGGAGGGGTCGCGCGGCGCTCCGGCGGGCGCCCAGTCGGAGGGCGAGAAATCCCCCCACCGCGCCTCTCGAGCGTAGCCGCGGACCCGCAACGCGGGGCGAGGGACGGCGAGCTGGGCCCGGATCGCGTCGAGCTCCTCGGGATCGACGTTCAAGGAGGCGACGGTCGTGACCCCCAGAACGCTCTCGAGGCGGATCGTTCGGGCGAGGGCGGCGGGGTCGGGCGGGTGGGCCCCGGTGATCCGACGGACCGGGGCGAGGGCCGTGTCGTAGACGAGGCCACTCAGGCCCCCCTTCGGGTCCCGCCCGAGCCGTCCCCCCGGGGGGTCATGGCTCCGGTCGGAATACCCCGCTTGCTGGAGGGCGACGGAGTTCAGCACGGCGGCGTGGCCGCTCGCGTGGTAGAGGACGACCGGCCGGTCCGGGACGGCACGGTCCAGGTCCGACACCGTCGGCTCCCGGCGCTCGACGAACTGCTCGACCGACCAACCGCCTCCCCCGACGGGGCCGTGCGGGTGGGTCGCGGCCCAGCGCGTCAGCCGTTCGGCGAGTTCCGCGATGGACCGGACCTCCCGAACTGGAACCCCCTCCCGGACCCGGGTCAGCTCCCCGAGGTGCAGGTGGGAGTCGATCAGGCCGGGGATGACGAGGCGACCGTCGAGCCGGACGACCTCGGTACCGACCGGGCTCGCCCGGGCCGCCTCCTCCGCCGTGCCCGCCGCGACCACGCGGCCCGCTTCGACGACGAGCGAGTCGACCGTCCTCGTGCCGGTGAGGATCCGGCCTCCGGTGAAGCGGACGCTCTCGGTCATCGGACGACCGGGAGCGGTACCGCGGGCGGCAGAAAGCGGGCGCGGAGGCGGGCGGCCGGTCGACCTACACGTCGAGGTACCGGTAGAACTCGTACGGGTGGGGCCTCAGGTTCAGTTCCAGCTGCTCCTCCCGCTTCAGTTCGACGTAGGTGTCGAGCAGCGAGTCGGCGAACGCCGGCTTGAGGAACGCCCGGTCCGACTCGAGGCAGTCGAGCGCCTCCCCGAGAGAGCCCGGCAGCTCCCGGATCCCGCGCTCCTTGCGCTGGGCGACCGTCAGCTTGTAGATGTTCTCGTCCACGGGGGGAGGGGGCTCGACCTTCCGCTTGATCCCGTCCAGGCCCGCGAGCGCGAGCGCCGCCTCGGTCAGGTAGATGTTCGCCGCCGAGTCCGGCGTGCGGTACTCGAGTCGCTTGGCGCCCGGGCGCTTCTTGTGGTAGAACGGGACCCGGATGCTGGCCGAGCGGTTCGCCTTGCTCCAGGCGATGAAGACCGGGGCCTCGTAGCCGGGCACGAGCCGTCGGTAGGAGTTCGTGATCGGGTTCGTGATCGCACAGAGGGCGCGCGAGTGCGCCATCAGGCCGCCGATGTAGTACCGGCAGGTCTGGCTGATCTCCGCGTAGGGGTCGCTCTCGTCGTAGAACGCGTTCTTCCCCTTCGACCAGATCGACTGGTTCGTGTGCATGCCGATTGCGTTGTCGCCGTAGATCGGCTTCGGCATGAGACAGCCGACCTTCCCGTGACGGTGGGCCACGTTCTTGATCACGTAGCGGATGTCCTGAATGTGGTCGGCGGTCGGAACGAGGGTGTCGAAGTGGAGGTTCAGCTCGGCCTGGGCGCTCGTCGCCACCTCGTGGTGGTGGGCGTCCATCGTGATGTGGAAGTCGTCGGTCAGGATGTTCGCCATCTCGGCACGTAGGCCCAACGTGGTGTCGATGGGGGGGCTGCGGTGGTACCCCTCCTTGAACCGAACTGTCGAGCCGACGGGGCCGGAGTGCCACGGAGCCTCCGACTGGTTGAGCAGGTAGCCGGCCCCAGCCCACGGGTCCCGCACTCCCTGGGCCGAGGGGATCAGCTCCACCGAGTCGAACACGAAAAACTCGATCTCCGGGCCCCAGTACGACGTGTCGTAGCCCGCGCCCGCGAGCACCTCCTCGGTCTTGCGGGCCACGGCGCGGGGGTCGTGGTCGTACGGCTGGTAGGAGCCTCCGAGCCGCACGTCGCAGATGAACCGGACCGTCCCGCCGGCCTCGGGATTCCACGGGATCGTGGCCAGGGTGCTCGGGTCCGGGACGAGGAGCATGTCGGATTCGAAGATCTCCCGGAACCCCCGAACGGACGACCCGTCGAGCTTCGGGACCCCCGAGGCGAACATCTCGGCCTCGAGCGTGTCGCACGGGATGTCGACCTGGTTGAACCCGCCGAAGACGTCCGTGTAGAACAGTTGGACCCAGCGCACCTTCTGGGTCTTCAGCTTCGCGATGGTCGCCTCTCCGTCAGTGCCTTTCGTCCCTTTGGTACCGGGTGACATGGCCGCCCGCGTCGACCAGCGAATCCGGCTACATCAACATTGACTCGAGGATTTCATGCAATTGTCCAATTCTTGCCACGATATCGTTATCTTCCACGAAAAGTAGGCAATTCCATGGGCCGTACGTCCAGCCTCGACGACCTCGACCGGGCGCTCCTCACGGAGCTGAACATCGACGCCCGCCGCAGCCACCGGGACCTGGCGCACCGGCTGAAGGTGTCGCCCACGACCGTCAGCAGTCGGATCGCCCGGCTGGAGGCCCAGGGCGTGATCCGGGGCTACGTGCCCGTCCTGGACGAGGAGCTGCTCGGCTGGGACCTCTGGGCCGTGATCGGCGTCTCGATCTCGAAGGGGCGCCTGCGGGAGGTGGAGGAGCGGATGGCCCGGGACCCCCACGCCTACGCCATCTACGACGTGACCGGCGAGACGGATGCTCTCCTGATCGGCCGCTTCCGGGACCGGCGTGACCTCGACCGGTTCGTGAAGCACGTGCTCCAGGACCCCTACGTGGAGCGGTCGAACACCCAGGTGGTCCTCAACCGGGTCAAGGAGGACCGCCGGGTCCCCGTCCCCCTCCGTGCGACCGAGAGGAACGGCCGAGCCTGAGCCGAGGGGCGGGGGGCCTCCCACCTGCGGCCGGAGGCTCGGCCGGGGGGTGGGCCAGGGGTCTGAGTTCGCCTCGGAGCAACCCGAAGAGAAGCATGTCCATGCACCTCCCCCGGATGCACACCGCCTCGCGCTCCCTCCCCTCCTCGACGAAGCCGAGCGTGCGCAGCACCGCAAGCGACCGCTGATTGCGGTCGAGGGCTTGGGAAGCGACCCGGCGCAGACGGAGCGGACCGAAGGCCGCCCGGCACAGGTACCACGACGCCTCGGTCGCGATCCCCCGGTGCCAGTAGGCCGGGTCGACCCAGTAGGAGAGGCTCTCGACCTTGCGGTACGTCCAGTCGAGGCCCCTCAGACCGACCCGGCCGACGCACCGCTGCTCCTCTCGAAGGATCACGGAGAGGGAGAGGTGCTCGCCCCGTCGGTACTCCCGAAGGGTACGCGCGACCATCCGTTCGGGTTCCCGCATCTCGAGGCGGGAGTGGAGCGGCGCGCCCTCCGCCCGGGCCGTCCGCCTGTCGAGAAAGCTCCGCCGCAGGTCCGGAACGTCCCGAGCCGACGGGAGCCGTAGCTCGAGGCGGGGCGTCTCGATCGGCAGACGGAGTCGACCGAGAGCCTCCGGCGCCCTCCGCATGGTCGGCCGAGCGTCGGCGCCCATCTTACAGCTGTCGGATGCCCGGCCGACCGGTCCGGAAGCAGGCCGAGACCGGGGTAACGCATATGAGCGCGCCCGCCCCCTCGCGGCCGAGGGTTCCATGGACTGGGGGCTTGCGAACCGGATGCACCGGATGTTCTCTCCGGCGACGCACAACACGGTGATGCTGGCGGTCGACCACGGCTACTTCATGGGCCCGACCCACCGGCTGGAGAACGCCGGGGCCACCGTCGCCCCGCTCCTGCCGTACGCCGACGCCCTCGCGCTGACCCGCGGCATGCTCCGCCACACGGTCCCCCCCACCGCCCAGACCCCGATCGTGCTGCGCGTCTCGGGCGGGGCCACGATCCTGCAGGACGACCTCTCCCACGAGGCGGTGACGACCTCGATGACGGACGCGATGCGCCTGAACGTCTGCGCGGTCGCGCTCAGCGTCTTCATCGGCGCCCCGCACGAGCACGAGTCCCTCGTGCACCTCGGCGACCTCGTGAACGACGGGGAGCAGGCCGGCATGCCGGTGATGGCGATCACGGCCGTCGGGAAGGAATTGGAGAAGCGGGATGCCCGCTACCTCGCGCTCGCCTGCCGTGTCTCCGCGGAGATGGGCGCGCACATCGTGAAGACCTACTTCTGCGAGGGGTTCTCCAAGGTGGTCGAGGGGTGCCCGGTCCCCATCGTGGTCGCCGGCGGCCCCAAACTGGACAGCGACCGGGCGGCCCTCGAGCTCGCCCGGCACGCGATCGACGAAGGGGCGCACGGGATCGACATGGGACGCAACATCTGGCAGTCCGACCATCCGGTGCCGATGCTCAAGGCGCTGCGCGCGATCGTCCACGACAAGGCGACGGTCAACGAGGCGATGGATATCCTGGCCGCCGAGAAGGGACCGGAAGTCGCCGCACCGAGAGCGCGTCGTCCCCAACCATCTTAAGCCGGACCTCGCTCGGCTCCCGCGCGCGGGGATTGCCAAGCTTGGCCAAAGGCGCCAGATTCAGGGTCTGGTCCCGTAGGGGTTCGTGGGTTCAAATCCCTCTCCCCGCATCCACCCGCTCCCCGGAGCGCGTTCCAACTCGGTGGCTCGAGCCCGGGACCGACCACGGCACGGGGCCGGTCCCGCGCTCGCGCGGACCGCGGGGAGCGATCGGGGGAACCTGCGGGTCCTCGCCTCAGCGGTGGGTCAGGGTGAGGCGAGCGCCGCGACCGTCTCCGGAGCCACCACGATCGGCCGAACGTGCACCGGGATCCCAGCACGTTCGTAGATCACCCCGACCGGACAGGTGCGCAGGGTGAGCCGCAGGGCGGTCTCGACGTCGGCGTGCGGTGCTGAGGTGACGATCCGAAACGTCCCCTCCACCGATTCGACCGTGGGCGACCCCTCCGGGCGGTTCACCTCCAGCTCGACCCGCATCTGCTCGAAGCGAAGGCGCCGACGCTTTGCAACCAGCGCGAAGATCGTCGTGATGCACCCCGCGAGGGAGAGCACGCTGAGTTCGAGGGCGGACGGGCCGAGGTCTCCCCCCTCCTCGTCCCGGGGAAGGTCGACGCTGACCGAGTGGCCCCGGTCGTCCTCGAGAGTCGTCCGATAGCTGCCCTTCCACGTCCCGACTGCTTTCATGTTTCTCTCAGGGACCTCCTCGGTCCATCGCCCGGAGCCGCCCCCCGAGGTTCGCTGAGCCCGAAGCGCCCCGGAGTCGAGGTCCAACCGGTGGTACCGGACCGCAGAAGAGGGGAAGCATCTGGGGTCCTCGGTGGGGGTGCCCGCGATGGGTCATGGAAGAATTCCAGCTCGGGCCGAGGCATACGCTCGCCGTCAAACCGGTTAGACCTGGGACCCGACGCCCTTCCGTGGCGCCGCCGGACTCGTTGCCGCGGAGCGTGCTCGCGGCCCGAGTCAGGAGGCGAAAGGCCTCGCCGACCCCAAACAGCCCGCCGGCTTACGGGAACGAGGCGAGCAGGATGCCAGGTTTTCGATGCGCTGACGTCGGGATGGCCTGCGGGTTTGAGGTCAAGAAGGCTGCCACCTGAGAGGAGGCCATTGAGATCGCGGCGGTTCACGCGAAGGCGATCCACGGAATGGCGACGATCCCGCCGGACGTCGCGGCGAAGGTCTCGGCGGCCATCCACCGAGTCGTCCGCCCGCGGGGACGTCGTCGAGCTCGAGAGCACGACGCTCAACCCAAGGACGGAGGCCGTGCTCCCGTTCTCGGCCCGGCGCCTCCGGACGCGCAGCGGCCCGTCTGCAAGACCTTAACACGGGTTTAAATAACCCGAAATCCTGCCGCTGAAAGGTGGTTCATATTTCAGGAAATTCCACCGCCCCGAACGCGCCCCCACCGACCGGAACTCCTTCCATGGCACCTCCCCCCAAGAAGCCAAGGATCTCTCGGGTTGCGGCCGCGGTCATCGTGGTCGTGGTCCTGATCGTCTCCGGGGTCGGCGGCTACCTGGTCTACGAGAAGTACTACGTGAGCTCCTCGAGCGCCAACACGATCGTCGTGGGCATGCCGCTCCCGCTGAACTCCATCATCGGGCAGAACATGTACCAGTCCGCCGAGCTTGCCGTGAACCAGATCAACGCGGCGGGCGGCGTGACCATCAACGGAACGAGCTACCAGTACAAGATCGATACGTACGACACCCAAGAGGCCGACCCGTCCATCCCCATCGCGAACGGGATCAGCGGCGTCACCGACCTCATCACCCAGGACCATGTGAACTTCCTGATCGGAGGCTACCGCAGCGATGTCGTGCTCGCGGAGCTGCCGGTCGTCGCCTCGTACCACGAGCTCTACATCACCTTCGGGGCCGACACGGGGATCGC
The DNA here is from genome assembly GCA_035501555.1 of Thermoplasmata archaeon. Lineage (GTDB taxonomy): Archaea > Thermoplasmatota > Thermoplasmata > Lutacidiplasmatales > UBA184 > Lutacidiplasma. The sequence continues at coordinate 94,142 of DATJWA010000027.1, forward strand.
TTCGTATGTCGAGGACAACTACAGCGTGGGCGGGAAGTACATCTACAACGGCTTCCTCAACACCACCAACCAGAACGCCCAGTACGGGGCGCTCCCGGTCTTCCTGCTCCAGGCCTACAAGGAAGGGCTGATCCCCACCAACCTCACGAACATCGCCGTGCTCGGCGAGCAGGCGGCGTGGACGGAGGCCGACATCGGACCCAGCGGAGGGACGACCTCTCCGCTATGGAGCGTCCTGCAGTACTTCGGTTTCAACCCGACCTACATCAACTACTTCCCGCTCTCACCGCCGGGCGGGTCGTACGATTCGCTGCTGACCACCCTCGCCGACGACGGGACGCAGGCGATCTACATGCTCGCGGCCGGCACCGAGACCCCGGAGCTGATCTCGAACTACGGGTCGTTCAACTGGGGCGCCGACACGGCGACGAGCGGGCAGAAGCCGATGCTGCTGGGCGCCGACGTGATGTCGGAGTTCAACGGCACCAGCGCGGACGACAACTACTGGCAGCTGACCAACGGAGGTTGCGCCGACGAGATGACCTTCGGTTGGGGCCCGACCCTGCCGTTCCCCATCAACCCGACGTCCGTCCCGTTCTACGACGACTTTGAGCAGAACTACTCCGTCAACCCGATGTTCGGCGACGGGTTCGTCTATGCCTCGTTCTTCTACCTGGCGCAGGCGATCGAGAAGGCGAACAGCCTGAACCCGAACCTGATCATCCCGTACCTCGACGAGACGGACTACACAAGCCCGGCGGGGATCATCCAGTTCTCTCCGTCGCACGGACTCCTCGTCCCGATCGACCCGAACCCGACGGTTCCGGCGTTCGGGATGCAATGGCACACGAACGGGGAGCTGTACCCGCTCTGGTCGTCCCTCTGGTCGACCCCCAACTTCCAGAACGCCTCGGTCTTCGCGACCGGGTCGACGGTATCGTTCGAGAACTTCCAGACCCCGACGGGGACGGAAGTCGGAGACTTCACCGTAGTCCTGTAGGATCCGGCACGCATCGGTCGACCGCCACGGCGGGGGGAGGCAACGCGTGTCCAGCGTCCTCGACCCCGTCGTGGTCTACGGGACGCTGTTTGGACTGACGTACGTCCTGATCGCCCTCGGGTTCACGCTCCTGTTCGGGATCTCCCGGGTGCTGAACTTGACCTACGGCGCGCTCTACATGGTCACGGCCTACTCGGTGTACTACTTCGCCGTCCAGCTCGGGTTCAACCTGCTCCTCGCGACCGCCCTGGCGATCGGGATCGCGGTCGTCCTCGGCCTCCTCGTCTTCCTCCTCTGCACGAAGCTCGCCCCGGACCCGATGCAATTCCTGATCGTCACCATCTTCATCGCCCTCCTGCTCCAGTACCTGTTCGAGTACTGGTACCCGGCCGGCGTCGAGCTCGTCCCCGGGCTCGTGTCGACCCAAGAGATCCTGATCCTCGGGGTCTCGGTGAGCCCCACGTACATTGCCGCCGGCGCGGTGGCCCTGGTCCTTCTCGTCGTCCTATGGGTCTGGATCGAGTGGACCCCCTACGGCCACACAGTGCGCGCCACCGCGGAGGACCCGGAGACCGCCGCGCTGTTCGGCATCCGGGTGCGGACCGTCTACCTCGTGGTCGTGGCGGTCTCCTCGGTCCTGGTGGCGGTGGCGGCGGTCCTGATCGTCCCCGCCCAGGAGGCGACCCCTCAGATGTGGATCGAGCCGTTCGTGATCGCCTTCGTGGTCGCGGTGATCGGGGGCCTCGGGAACTTCAAGTGGACGATCCCGGCCGCGTTCATGGTCTCGTACACCCAGTTCGCCGTGGTGTTCGGGTTCCCCCAGACGGCGGGCGCCCAGGACATCGTCGCGTTCCTCGTGGCGATCGGGTTCATCATCGTGGTCCCTCGCGGGATCGGAGGCATCGGCCATGCTACCTGAGGGGGGGCCCCGCGCGCGGCGGGCCGCCTCGCCGCTCCTCCGCACGGCGCGACGCACCGTCCTCTCCCCGACGTATCTCTTTGCCATCGCGCTCATCGGGTTCGTGTTCTACGCCGCTTCCGGCTCCCCGGACTCCTTCTTCGCCTACTCGATGGTGCTGGCGAGCATCTTCATCACCCTCGCGCTCGCCTGGGACTTCTCGTCGGGCCTGACCGGCTACCTCAACTTCGGCCTCCCCTTCTTCTTCGGGCTGGGGGCGTTCGGAGCGGGCTACCTCTCCTGGCACGGGGACCGGGTCGTGCCCGAGCTCCTCGTCTTCGGCTTTGCCGTCGGGCTGTTCGCCGGGTTCCTCTTCTCCATCCCCACCCTTCGGCTCCGGGGCCCGTACTTCTCCCTGCTCTCGCTGCTGCTCCCGATCATCGGGACGGACTTCGTCGTCGCCTTCTGGGCGCAGCTCCACCTTCCGACCGAGGGATACTACAGCCTCCCCTTCCTGTACACCTTCTGGACCCCGGTCGTCCAGAGCCTCTCCCCGCTGCACCTGCCGATCCAATACCTCGCGACGACGAACGCCGGGGAGCTCCTGCTTCTCTCCATCGTGAACGGAGTGCTCTTGACGGGCTTCCTGCTGCTCCGGGGGTCCCACTTCGGTCTCGTGCTCCGCGGGATACGAGATGACGAGGACGCGCTCGGCTCCCAGGGGATCTGGACGTTCCCGTACAAGGTGACCGCCTTCACGCTCTCGAGCGGGGTCGCGGCCTACGCGGGGGCCGCCTACGCGACGACCGTCACCTACTCGGGCGTCGACACCTTCCAGTTCACCTTCATCCTGTTCCCCGTGCTCATCGTCATCCTCGGGGGCCTCGGGCGCCTCTCCGGCAGCGTGCTGGCGGGCTACCTCGTGATCTACCTCTACCAGTATCTGCAGCCGGTCTTCTCCACGGCGACGCTGATCATCTTCTCCTCGATCGCGATCCTCCTCGTCCTGTTCGTCGCGGGCGGCCTCGAGCGCCCCCTCCGCGCCTTCATCCAGTTCATGCGCACCCCGGAGGCCGGATGACCCTGCTCGAGGTCGCCGGCGTGACCCGCTCCTTCGGCGGGAACCGCGCCGTCGACGACGTGTCGTTCCGGATGGAGGTCGACACGCTCGCGATCGTCGGTCCGAACGGCGCCGGGAAGACGACGCTCCTCAACCTCATCGCCGGCTGGCTCCACCCCGAGCTCGGGGCGATCACGTTCCGGGACCAGGACGTCACCCACCACCCCCCGTGGCGGATCGCCCAGCTCGGGATGGTGAAGACCTACCAGGTCGTGCGCCCGTTCCGGACCCTCACGGTCCAAGAGAACCTCGCGCTCTTCGGCAAGAAGCGGGGCGTCGCGGACCTCGACCGCATCCTCGAGGTCACCGGGCTTCGGGACGTGCGGGACCACCTCGCCGGGGCGCTTCCGTTCGGCTTGCTGAAGCGTCTCGAACTCGCGAAGGGGCTCGCGGCGATGCCGGACCTCCTGCTTCTGGACGAGCCCATCGGGGGCCTCAGCCGCGCCGAGGCCCAGGGACTGGTCGCATCCCTGACCGCCCTCAAGAGCTCCGGGGTCCGGATGGTGATCGTAGAGCACCGCCTCTCCGAGATCCTCCCCGTCGTGGACCGGGTCGTGGCCCTGGACCGGGGGCGGCTGATCTTCCACGGGACCCGGGAGGAGTTCTTCCAGGACCCCGCCGTGCGGACCGCCTACCTCGGGAGCTCCGATGCTGCAGGTTAGGGACCTCTCCGCGGGCTACTTCGGCTCGACCGTCCTCGACGGGATCACCTTCTCCTCGGGAGGCGGGATCACGCTCATCATCGGCCCGAACGGGGCGGGCAAGTCGACGCTCGTCCGCTCGGTCGTGGGGTCGCTGCGCCCGGTGAGCGGGGAAGTCCTCTTCGACGGGCTGCCGATCCAGGGGTTGCGGGCCGAGCGGGTCGCCGACCTCGGGGTCGTGACGGTGCCGGAGCGCGCCCGGTTGTTCGGAGAGCTCCGGGTCATCGACAACCTGCGGATCGGCTCCCGACTGGCCATCCGCCGCGGGGAGAAGGTCGACTTCGAGGCGGACCTGGCCGAGGTCCAAACGCTCTTCCCGGACCTCGGAGCCAAGCTCAAGGATCCCGCGCACAGCCTCAGCGGGGGCCAGCAGCAGATGGTCGCCATCGCGCGGGCCCTGGTGGCGCACCCCAAGCTCCTGGTGATGGACGAGCCGACCACGGGCCTCCACCCGACCCTCGTCAAGGAGCTGGTCGTGAAGATCGAACGGGTCGCCCGGGGCCTCCCCATCCTGTTGACGGAGCAGAACGTGCTCCAGACCGTCCCGATCGCCTCCCAGGTGCACCTTCTCGAGGCCGGTCGGATCGTCCTCTCCGGCGGCCCGGAAGAGATCCTCGCGAACGACCGGGTCCGCAGGGTCTACCTCGGAGAGCGGGCGGGGGCCCCCTCCGCGTCCCCTGTACCGGTGGAGGTAGGATAGGACGATGCCGACCGCACAACGGAACGGGGCCGAGGTCTACTACGAGGTTCGGGGCAACGGCCCTCCGCTGGTCCTGGTCGAGGGGCTAGGGTACGGACTGTGGATGTGGCGGGGGCAGTCCCCCGCGCTCGAAGGCAAGTTCCGACTTCTCCTCGTCGACAACCGGGGCGTCGGCCGTAGCTCGCCGCTCACCGGGCCGTACTCCATGGAGGGGTTCGCCCGGGACGTGCTCGCCGTGCTCGACGCCGAGGGGGTCGACCGCGCCACCGTCCTCGGGGCGTCCATGGGCGGGGCGATCGCGCAGGCGCTGGCCGCCCTCGCCCCCGAACGGGTCTCGGCGATGGTCCTCGCCTGCACGACGCCGGGGGGACCGACGGCGAAGCCGATGCCGCCCGCGACGTTCGCCGAGGTCACCCGCAAGGTCCCGAACGAGAGCGAGCCGGACCGCTTGCGCCGGACGATGGGGATCGCGATGACGCCCGAGTTCCCCCGCGAGCACGCCCGAGAGGTGGATGCGATCGTCGCGGACCGGCTCGCCTCCCCCACCGACCCGACCCAGTGGATGTTCCAGGCGCTCTCTTCCGCGACCTTCGACGCGTGCGCGAGCAATGCCCGTCTCTCGGTCCCCGCGCTGATCACGGCCGGCACCGAGGACCGGGTGCTTCCCTGGGCGAACTCCCTCCTCCTCTACCGGATGATCCCCCACGCCTCGCTCGCCCTCTTCCGGGGACAGAACCACCTCCATCTCATCGAGCGCGCGACGGAGTTCAACGAGCTCGTGAGCCGGTTCCTCGATTCGGTCGCACGGGGAGCCCTCGAGATCGGCGTCGAGGAGGTGAGGTGAGTGACCCCGGTGGGGATCGCCTCCTACGGCCTCTACGTACCTCGCGCGACGGTGGACGCGGCGGCGATCGCACGACGGTTCCGCCTGCCGCTCGACGTCGTCCGGGACAAGCAGGGCCTCCATCGCAAGCACGTCAGCCGACCGAAGGAGATGCCGAGCGAGATGGGACGACGCGCGGCCCGCACCGCGCTGGCCCGCGCCCACGAGCACGGGATCGACCGGAAGGATGTCGGGCTGGTGATCTACTGCGGTTCCCAGTGGAAGGACTACCACATCTGGCTGATGAGCACCTACCTGCAGGACCGCCTCGGGATCCCGAACTGCTTCGCGTTCGACCTCTCCGCGATGTGCGCGGGCGTCGTCTTCGGACTCTCGGCGGCGAAGAGCTTCCTCGTCGCCGAACCGGACCTCCGGGCGGTCCTGCTGATCGGTGCCTCGAAGGAGTCCTACATCGTCCGCCCCAGCGACCCGACGAGCCGGTGGATGGACAACTTCGCGGACGCGGGCGTCGCGGTCGTCGTGGCCCGGGACTACGAGCAGAACCTCGTCCTCGGCTCCGACTTCCTGAGCGACGGCTCGCTCTCGCTCGCCCCCGTCCAGCGGGGCGGCGGGGCCCGGCACCCCGCCTACCTGCCGTACATCCGGGCGAAGCAGGTCTTCGCGGAGAACCTGCTTCCCGAGGCGACGTTCCGCCGGCGGATGGACGCGGTCTCGCTGCCGAACTTCTCCCGGGTCATCGAGCACTCGATCCAGCGGAGCGGCCTCACCCCCGCCGACATCCGCCTCGTGATCCTGAACCACATGAAGCGCTCGTTCTCGCGCGCGATCCTCGAGGCGGTGGGGATCCCGGAGGAGCGCTCCTTCTACCTCGAGCAGTACGGCCACAGCCAGTCCGCCGACCAGATCCTCGGCCTCGACCGGGCCCTCGCCGCCGGTCGGTTCTCGGGGGGGCCGGTGGTGATGGCGGCCGCCGGCAGCGGCTACGTCTGGGGCTCGACGGTCGTCCGGTGGGGGTAGGCGGTGCGGGTCGACCTCTCCGCGCGGCTCGCGGCCCGCCACGGGGACCGGGTCGCGCTGACGGACGGCCCGCGGCGGGTCTCCTGGACGTACCGCGAGCTCGATCTTCGGGCCGTGGCCGCGGCGAGCCGGCTTCGGGATCGGAGGGTCCGCTCGGGGGACCGGATCTCCGTGCTCGCGGGTCCCGAGATCGAGCTGGTCGCGCTCTTCTTCGGGGCGCTGAAGGTCGGGGCCACCCTCGTTCCCCACAACCTGCGGCTCACCGGCCCCGAGCTGGGCGAGGAGGTGACTCGGGTCCACCCGAGCCTCCTCGTGCGGGGACGTCTCCTACCGGCGGACTTCGCGGCCGGGACCCTCGGGGAGTGGCCCTCGGCGTCGCTCGACGAGCTGACCCGGGCCGGTACCCCGAGGGGCGACGTGCTGGGAGAGCTCCCGGATTGGGAGACCCCGGCGCTCATCCTGTTCACCGGTGGGTCGACCGGCCGGCCGAAGGGCGCGGTCCTGAGCCTGCGCGCGGTCCTCTCGAACGCCCTCACGACCGCGGAAGGGTGGCGGCTGCAACCGGACGACTCGACGATCCTGGTCTTCCCGATGTTCCACACCGGCGGGTGGAACGTCCTCCTCCTTCCGCTCCTCGTCATGGGCGGACGGAACGTCTTCCTCGACCGGTTCGACCCGGTCGAGGTCCTGCGTCGGATCGACGCGGAGAAGATCACCCTCCTCGGAGGGGTCCCGTCGATGTTCATCGAGCTCGTCGGCCGACCCGAGTTCGGCCGCGCCTCGCTCGCCTCCCTCCGGTTCGCCAAGAGCGGCGGGGGGAACTCCCCCGACGCCGTCGTCGACGCCTTCCGCCGGCGCGGGATCCCGTTCTACCAGGGGTACGGCCTCACGGAGGCGGGGCCGAACCTCCTCTACTCCACCCCCGACGACCTGGCGCGGCCGACGACCATCGGGCGGCCGAACCTGATGTGCGACCTCAAGCTCGTCGACGAGCACGGCCGCGAGAGCGCCCTCGGCGAGCTCCTCGTCGGCGGGCCGGTCCTCTTCTCGGGGTACCTTGACAACCCCGCCGCGACGGCCGCCGCGATGAGCGGCGGGTACGTCCGCACCGGCGACGTCCTCCGACGCGACGCCGACGGGTTCTACTACTTCGTCGGCCGGACCAAGCTGATGTTCAAGTCGGGGGGCGAGAACGTCTACATCGCCGAGGTCGAGCAGGCCCTCGAGTCCCACCCCGCGGTCGCGGAGGCCGCGGTCATCGGGGTCCCCGACCCGAAGTGGGGCGAGGTCGGACGGGCGTTCCTCGTCGAGCGCTCCCCGGTCGCGGAGGAGGAGCTGCGCCGTTACCTGCGGGAGCGCCTCGCCGCCTACAAGGTGCCCAAGACGTTCGTACGGGTGGAGGAGCTGCCCCACACGCGGGCGGGGAAGAAGGATTATCCTCGACTGACTCGGGAGCGGGGGGGCTGAGTCCCGTGGTGCGTCGTACGGCGAATCCCCCCTCGCGGGCCTCCCTCCGACGGGCCCCGCCTCCGACCGCCACCCGCGGCAAGACCGTCCGCGGGCTGCGGACCCGGAACAAGCTGATCCGGGCGGCGGAGAAGGTGTTCGGGAACGTGGGGTTCTACGAGGCCCGGATCTCGGAGATCACCCGGGAGGCCGGGGTCGCCGCCGGGACGTTCTACCTCTACTTCCAGTCGAAGGAGGAGCTCCTGCGCGCGTTGATCCAGGCGATCAACCGGGACCTGCGGAGGACGCTGTCGGCGGGCACGAACCACCTGGCGAGGAGGGCCGATGCCGAGGCCCGTGGGTTCGAGATCTTCTTCTACGAGTTCCTGCCCCGCCACCGCAAGCTCTACCGGATCATCAAGCAGGCCGAGTTCGCCGACCCTCCCATCTTCGAGTGGTACTACCGCCACCTCGCCGACGGGTACGCCCGTCGCCTGCGAGCGGCGATGGACGGGGGAGAGTTCCGCCCCTGGGACCCGGACCTTGCGGCGTGCGCGCTGATGGGGATCGCCGACTTCGTCGCGATGCGCTACGTCACCTGGGGCCGGGGCCTCCCCCGGGACAAGCTGGAGGAGCTGATGGAGTTCATCCTCGCGGGCCTGGTCGCGCCGAACGGACAAGCCCCCCCGAAGGGGACCGCGGCCCTCACGGGGGCGCCGGCCCTCCCCCTTCCGCCGCGCCCGCCCCGCTGAGCCCCCGGCGAGCCTCCCCCTCGGGCCCCGGCCCGGCTCCGACCTTCCGGGAAAGCCAGCCCCGAAGCAGCTCCGGAGCCTCCTTCGGGAAGACGGCGTGGCGGCCGCCGGGGATCGGAAGGAACTCCTTGTCCTCCCCGTTCGCGGCGTCGCAGAGCGCGCGGGCCGAGTCGACCGGGATGAGCTCGTCCTGGTCGCCCACCGCCACCAGGAGTGGGACCCGGAGTCGGGGCTCGAAGCGGAGGTTCGGGGAGTCCACCAAGCCCGTCCGCATCATCCGGAGGAGCGGGCGGGCCGGGACCCCGTATAGGACGGTGTAGAAGCGCGCGGAGTACCGGAAGTTGAACAGCGGGTCGTCCAGCCCGAGCATCCCCGGCCGTCGGTAGTCGATCAGCGGGGTCCCCCGCAGGAGCGCGACTCCCACCAGGGACCGGAGCGCGGCCGCGCCGGTCGGACGCCGGTAGCGCTCGGCCCGGATCCGGGTGCCCGCGCTGAGCAGGATCACCCCGTCGACGTCCCGGGGACGCTGGCGCTGGGCGACCACCGCCGAGAGACTCCCCAGGCTGTGCCCGAGGACCACGAGCCTCTTCGAGCGCGCCTTCACGTAGGCGACGGTTTCCGCTAGGTCGCTCGCGAACCGCCTGGGGCCGGGATAGTCGCCCCGGACCCCATCCGACAGCCCGTGTCCCCGCAGGTCCATCCCGAAGACCGGGACGCCGGCCCGCGCGAGCGGTTCGGCGAGCGGAGGCCCATACGGCCCGCTGTGGGCTGTGATCCCGTGAAGAACCAGGAGGGAGACCGGCGACTCCCCCGGGGCGTCCCAGCGTCGAAGGAACAGCCGCTGGCCGTCCGAGGCCCGAACCACCTCGTGCGGGCCCGTGAACCCCGCTCGCAGCCTCTCCACGTCCAGACGGGCCATGCAGGAACCGGGTCCCCGGTAGGCGGGCCGGTGGGTGTAGTTTTCCCGCCGCGGCGGCTCACGCGGTGTCCTGGGCCGGGGAGAGCCGGGCGGCGGCGTGGCGGAGGAGAAGGAGCGCCGGCACCGCGGGCACCAGCAGCAGGACCCAGATGAGCAGCGGGTTCGCGGTCGCCTCGAGCACCGCACCGCCGAGCAGCACGGAGACGATGAACCCGGCGCCGCCGACCATCGCGAACGCCCCGTTGTAGGCCCCGACCTCCGCCTTCGGGGCGATGTTCGACGGGAGGGTCGCGGACGGGATCGTGATGAGGTTCTCCCCGAAGGTCAGCACCACCACCGCCGCGAAGAAGACGTACGTCGGGAAGACCACGAACAGCCCCGCGGCCCCGAGGCCGAGGAAGGCCACCGCGTACAGCAGGACCCCGAGGATGCCGATGGTCGTGTGGCGTCTGCCGATCACGCTCTCCGTCGTGAACGTCTGCCCGAAGACGACCACGAGCCCGTTCAGGGCGAGGCCGACCCCGAGGAGGGAGTACGAGACGCCGAGCACGTTGTGCACGTAGAGCGGGAAGGTCACGCCCCACTGGCCCACGACCATCGCGACGAGCCCGAAGGCGAGCAGCAGCTCGAGCGCGACCCGGTCCCGGCCCAGGAGCTTGAAGCTCGTGGCCATGGTCACGGGAGGAGGCTCGGCGGGGACGGGGGCCGGCGCGACCGCCGAAGGGGCCGGCCGACGCAGCGCAAGGTCCCGGGGGGAGGGAGCCAGGGTGAGCGCGAGGAACGACGCCCCCGAGGCCATGATGACGGTCGCCACGCCGACGGCCCCGGCAAACCCGATCGACGCAATCAGCAGGCCTCCCAGGGTCACGCCGGCCGAGTAGCCGGCGTTGAACCCGATGCGGTAGAAGGTGAAGCCCCGGGTCCGCTCCGAGTGCTCGGCGAAATCGGCGATGTAGGCGGCGGCCGCCGGGCCCGCCGTGGTCGACACGATACCACCCGCCAGCGCGGCGACGATGGCGAGCTCGAGAGATTGTACCGAGAACGCGTAGGCGAGGCCCGCGGTCGCCGCCGCCTCCGCGAACAGACCGATCAACAAGAGACGACGACGACCGAGCCGGTCCGTGAGGAGGCCGCCGAGGAAGTTGAAGGGGAGGAGTATGAGCCCGATCGCCGCGATGATCTCGCCCACCTCGAGGTAGGTGAGGTGGAGCACGTTGACCAAGAACAGCGCGAGGAACGGGTTGTAGAGGGCGTTCCCCAGCATTCGGATCGCCACCCCGACGCCGAGGAGGCGAAGGTTCCGGTTCACGAGCCGGGCAGCGAGTCGAGCGTAAGAAGCACGACTCACCACCGGTGCGTCCCGAGGGCGTCGCGGGGAGGGGTTCGGTGGACCGGCCCGCTCGCCGCACGCCGCCGGGCCAACGTATTTGGCGCACGCCTCGATGGGGGCCCGGCGCGCTCATGGTCCCTTCTAGTACGGAGGTGAAGGGGAACTCCCTCGCGTAAGTTGGCGCCGCCGTCGAGCCCGGAGACCTCGTCGATCTCGGTCCGGGGACCCTCGGTCCTTCGCGCCGAGGAGATACTTACCGGGGACGCGCTCGAGTTCGTGCGGGACCTCCACCGCCAGTTCGAGCGGCGACGGGGCGAGTTGCTCGGTCGGCGCGGAGGGTTCCGGGCCCGGCTCGAGGCGGGCCAATCGCCGGAGTTCCCCGCCGAGACCGCCTCCCTCCGGGCCGCGGACTGGCGGGTCGCTGCGCCCCCGCACGACCTCGTGGACCGGCGGGTGGAGATCACGGGACCCACCGACCGCAAGATGGTCATCAACGCCCTCAACTCGGGCGCCCGGGTCTACATGGCCGACTTCGAGGACGCCCACTCGCCGACCTGGACCGCCACCGTGGCCGGGCAGGTCAACCTCCTGGACGCGGTCCGGCACCGGATCACCTACACCTCGCCGGAGGGCCAGGAGTACCGCCTTCGGGAGCCGCTCGCGACCCTGATGGTCCGGCCGCGGGGATGGCACCTCGACGAGCGCCACGTCACGGTCGACGACCGACCGGTGTCGGCGAGCTTCTTCGACTTCGGCCTGTTCTTCTTCCACAACGCGGCCGAGCTCCTCCGGCGGGGGACGGGGCCGTACTTCTACCTGCCCAAGATAGAGCACTACCTCGAGGCCCGCCTGTGGAACGACGTCTTCGTCGCCGCCCAGGAGGCTCTCGGCATCCCCCGGGGGACCGTCCGCGCGACCGTCCTCGTCGAGACGCTCCCCGCGGCCTTCCAGATGGACGAGATCCTGTACGAGCTGCGAGAGCACTCGGCCGGACTGAACTGCGGCCGATGGGACTACCTGTTCAGCTTCATCAAGCAGTTCCGGAACGACCGGACGGTCCGGTTCCCCGACCGGGAGCGGCTGACGATGGACACCCCGTTCCTGACCGCCTACTCGCATCTATTGATCCGGACCTGCCATCGTCGGGGGGCGCACGCGATGGGCGGGATGGCCGCGCAGATCCCGATCAAGAGCGACCCGGCCGCGAACCGGGCGGCGATCGCCAAGGTCGTCGCCGACAAGGAACGCGAGGTCCGCGCGGGCCACGACGGGACGTGGGTCGCCCACCCGGGCCTCGTCCCGGTCGCCATGGAGGTCTTCGACCGGGAGATGCCGACCCCTCACCAGATCGATGCCCCCCCGCCTCGCGAGCCGGTCGGGCCTCCGGAGCTCCTCGCGGTTCCCTCCGGTCCCATCACGGCCGGAGGGGTCCACCGGAACACCCGGGTCGCGTTCCTCTACCTCGAGTCGTGGCTGGAGGGGATCGGGTGCGTCCCGATTGACCACCTGATGGAGGACGCCGCGACCGCCGAGATCGCCCGCTCCGAACTCTGGCACTGGATCCACCACGCCTGCCTCCTGGACGACGGCCGCCCGGTCGCGCCGGCCCTCTTCCGCGAGTTCCTGGCCCGTGAGGTGACGCTGCGGGCGGAGAGCCGGGGTTCGTCCGGGCCGAGCCGGTCGTCGGACCGGGCGGCGCGGCTCCTCGAGGAGGTGGTGCTCTCGGCCGATTTCGAGGAGTTTATCCCACGACGCGCGTACGGGGAGCTCGGGGACGCACCCGGAGGGGTCGACCGATGACGAGCACGGCGGGCTGGCAGCACAGGGATCCGGAGCGGTGGGCGGGGATCGAGCGGCCGTACCGACCCGAGGACGTCGAGCGCCTGCGCGGGTCCGTCCGGGTCGCCCACACGCTCGCCGACCTCGGCGCCCGTCGCCTGTGGCGCCTGCTGCAGACCGAGCCGTACGTCGCGTCGCTCGGCGCGATGACGGGCACCCAGGCGGTGCAGATGGTGGCGGCCGGACTTCCCGCGATCTACGCGAGCGGTTGGCAGGTGGCGGCCGATGCGAACACCGCTTCCGAGACGTACCCCGACCAGAGCCTCTACCCGGCCGACAGCATGCCGACCCTGGTCCGACGCTTCAACAACGCCTTCCGTCGGGAGGACGAGAAGCAGCACGCCGCCGGACGGGACGACGTCTACTGGTATGCCCCGATCCTCGCGGACGCGGAGGCCGGCTTCGGCGGCACGCTCAACGTCTTCGAGCTGACGCGCGCGTTGATCGACGCGGGCACGGCGGGCCTCCATATCGAGGACCAGCTCGCCTCGGTGAAGAAGTGCGGCCACATGGGCGGCAAGGTCCTGGTCCCGGCGCGCGAGTTCAACCAGAAGCTGTGGGCGGCCCGCCTCGCCGCCGACATCCTGGACGTCCCGACCGTCCTGCTCGCGCGCACCGACGCCCTGAGCGCCAAGCTGCTGACGAGCGACATCGACCCCCGGGACGCCCCGTTCTTGACGGGGAAGCGGACCCCGGAGGGGTTCTTCCAGATCACTGGCGGGCTCGACATGGCAATCGCCCGGGGCCTCGCCTACGCCCCCTACGCGGACCTGCTGTGGTTCGAGACGGCGGGGCCGGACCTGGAGGAGGCGGAGCGGTTCGCCCGCGAGGTCCACCGGGAGTTCCCCGGCAAGCTCCTCGCCTACAACTGCTCGCCCTCGTTCAACTGGAGAAAGAAGCTGCGGCCGGAGGTGATCGCCGACTTCCAGAGCACGATCGCCGAGATGGGCTACCGCTTCCAGTTCGTGACGCTCGCCGGCTTCCACGCGGTGAACCTGTCGATGTTCAAGCTCGCCAAGGGCTACGCGCGCACCGGCATGGCGGCCTACACCGACCTCCAGGAGGAGGAGTTCCGGGCCGAGGAGGAAGGGTACGCCGCGGTCAAGCACCAGTCGTTCGTCGGCGCGGGGTATTTCGACGACGTCGCGCAGGTGCTCTCCGGCGGCCTCACGACTACCCTCGCCATGGAGGGCTCGACCGAGAAGGAGCAGTTCGTCGACCGCACCGCCTCGAGCCGCCGCGGCGCGGACCCCACGCCCGGTCACCACCCGGCCTCCTCGAAGTCCACCTAGGCGCTCGGCCCGCCGGCGCGGCCGCGGCGGAGGTAGGCGCGGACCCGCCGAAGGTTCTCCTCGGACGAGCGTCTGCCGTCGACCGAAAGGGTCGGCTCCCGCCACGGCAGGTACTCCCGGTGGAGGACCTCCTCCCAGGTGGGCGCCGGGAGCGGCGGGGTCGGCGCGGGACGCGACTCCACTCGCCGACGGTGCTCGGCGGGGTCCGGACAGACGACCTCCAGGACGTACTGGTCCGCGGCGCACTCGCGCGCGAGCTCCCGCCACATCTGTCGGACCTCCTCCACCCCGTTCACCGCGTCGATGACCACATCGCGGCGGAGGCCCAACTGCTCTAGGGCGATGTCCCGGGCGGCGATGTAGGCGGCGAGTCCGGTCTCGAACGACCGAGGGAGCCCGGCCCGGAGCATCGACGCCTCGATGGTGTCGACCCGCAGCCAGACCGCGCCCAGTCGGTCGGCCACGAGCGCGGCCACGGTCGACTTTCCGGCTCCGGGAAGCCCGGCCAGCACGATCAGCCGGGGCCGAGCGAGCCGACGGGAGGGGCGAGCGGGGGCGGGCACCTCACCGGCAGCGGCGGCGCGCTACTTGAGGCCGGAGGGGCCCGACGCGCCGGTTCCCCCGCGGCCTCGCGGCCTTTCTCCGGTCGATCCCCTTTCTTCGGTGCCCGACAGTAGATTCCGTGTGAATCCGGATTGAGGTAGGACTTTCAAGCCCGCCGACCCACGGGGAACCATGAGCCCCCCGGCGCTACGCCGTTCCAGCCCGCCGCCGAGCCGCGTCGCGGACCGACGGTTGGCCGCCCAGCTGGAACGCCTGCGGAATCGGATGGTCGGCTTCGCGTCGAGCGCGGACCTCGCGGGGTTCGGCCCACGTCGGGAGAGCGCGCGCAACCTGCTGCACTACCTGGCGCTGCGCCGGGTGGACCTCCGCCACCTCCAGCGCCGCCTCGCGGACCTCGGCCTCTCCTCCCTCGGTCGGGCCGAGGGGCACGCGCTGTACAACCTCGAGTCTGTGCTCTCCTACCTCCAGGAGCCGGGGGCCGCACCCACCCGACCGGCGCCCACCGCTCCGGCCCTCACGCCGCCGGAGGGTCGACGGATCCTCGAGCAGCGTACCCGCCGCCTGCTGGGTCCTCCCCCCGTCGGACGACGGACGCACATCATGGTCACGCTGCCGACGGAGGCCGCGAGCGACTACCGGCTCGTGCGGGACCTGGTCGCCGCGGGGATGGACGCGGTCCGCATCAACTGCGCCCACGACTCGGAGGCGGAGTGGGCCCGCATGATCGCGCACGTGCGTCGGGCCGAACGCGAGCTCGGCCGAGCCTGCCGGGTCGAGATGGACCTCGCCGGGCCGAAGCTTCGCACCCGCCCCCTCCCCCCGGGCTCGGCGGTCCAGAAGATCCGGCCCACGCGCGACGAGTTCGGGCGGGTCGTGCGGCCCGCACGGCTCTGGCTCACACCGGTCGAGCAGCCCGAGCCAGCTCCCCTCGGGGTGCAGACGGAACTGCTCGTGCGCGGCGCTTGGCTTTCCCACCTCCGGGCCCGGTCGACGGTGACGCTCACGGACGCTCGAGGGGCGAACCGGCGGTGGCGGGTGGTCCGGCGCCGGGGGAACTCGTGCGAGGTCGAGGTCCCCAAGACCGCCTACGTGACGGAAGCGACGCTGCTCTCGGCCCCACGTCCCGGGGGCCGGCGCGTCTCCTCCCCCGTGGGGCCGATCCCGCACCGCGAGTCGTACCTCCGCCTCGCGGTCGGGGACCGGCTCTTCGTCGTCGCGGGGAACGGCCGAGCCCCGCACCGGTGGTCGGCCGGTGGCCTGCCCACCATCCCCTGCACGCTCCCCGAGGTACTGACCGCGGCCCAGCCGGGCCACCGGATCTGGTTCGACGACGGCAAGATCGGCGGGGTCGTCGAACGGACCGGCCCGGAAGGCCTCCGGGTCCGGATCACGCAGGCGGTGGAGGGAGGGGCCCGGCTGAGGGCCGACCGGG
Source organism: Thermoplasmata archaeon (assembly GCA_035501555.1). GTDB lineage: Archaea > Thermoplasmatota > Thermoplasmata > Lutacidiplasmatales > UBA184 > Lutacidiplasma. The sequence goes on from DATJWA010000027.1 coordinate 109,996, forward strand.
GGATCAACCTGCCGGACTCGGACCTGAGGGTCTCCCCGATCACCGACGAGGACCGGCGCCACCTTCCCTTCGTCGCCGAGCACGCCGACCTGGTCGGCTACTCGTTCGTCCGCTCGGCCGCCGACGTCCGGCTCCTGCGCCGGGCGCTCGACGACCTCGGGGAGACCGGGCTCGGGGTGATCCTCAAAATCGAGACCCGGGCCGGCTTCGAGGAGCTGCCGGCGATCCTGCTGGAGGCGCTCCGGGGCCCGCCGACCGGCGTGATGATCGCGCGGGGCGACCTTGCCGTCGAGGTCGGCTACGAGCGGCTGGCCGAACTGCAGGAGGAGATCCTCTGGCTGTGCGAGGCGGCCCACGTTCCCGTCGTCTGGGCGACCGAGGTGCTCGCCGGCCTCGCGAAGACCGGCATGCCGACCCGAGCCGAAGTGACGGACGCCGCCATGGGGGAGCGGGCCGAGTGCGTGATGCTGAACAAGGGGCCCCACATCGTCGAGACGGTCCAGGTGCTCGACAACATCCTCCGCCGGATGGAGGCCCACCAGGAGAAGAAGAGCGCCCGGCTCCGCCATCTCGCGGTGGCCGACCGGTTCCTCCGCTGAGCCCGGGACCCTCGGGGCGATCCCGCCCCGACCGTACGGTGACCCCGCCCGCGCAAGGGGATTGGGCGGCGCCCGTTCCGACCTACGGGGGAGCCGCGAGGTGCGCCCAGGCGGCGTCGAACCCGTAGAACAAGGCCGCGACGCCCGCGAGGACGACCAGCAGCAGGAACAGTCCCAGGAGGATGTTCCACATCAGCGGCTCGCGGGGCTTCGGGTCCGTGGGGAGGGGGTCGACGTTCGGGACCTCGGGGCCGATCACGAACCAGTCCACGTACAGCGTCGCCGGGTACGTCCCGATGGCGACCGCACCGAAGCCGAGGTACAGCAGGAGGGTCTCGAGCGGGTCCTCGGTGAGCGACAGGGTGTAAGCCCGGTAACCGTAGTAAATGATCCCGAGCCCGATGATGACGCCCATCATGCCGACGAAGTGGGTGGGGAGGCGCAGGCGGACCGCGACCGCGAAGGCGATGAGGAGGAACGCGAGCAGGGTCAGGGAGTCGAAGAACAGGAGGTCGTAGGAGGCGAGGACGTTCGAGCCACCGGAGCCGATGTTGAGGGCCAGCGGCCAGGTGAACTCGCCCCAGATCGCGATGGCCCCGAGGATGACGCCAAGCCCCCCGAGCAGGAGCGCCCCGCCCCGGAGGTGGGTGTAGGCCCGGGCCCGGTCATTCCGGCGCATCTCGATCCAGACCCACATCCCGGTGTAGAACACCGCGACGGAGACCAGGACGAGCAGGTCGAGCACGAGGGTCAGGTCATCCAAGAACGTCATCGTTGCTCCTCTTCCTCGAGGTCCGACGGTCGCCGGACCCGTGCACGGGGGTTGATTCCTCCTATTATAGTCGTTTCGTAGAGCCCAGTCGACCAAAAGGGCCCTCTCGGACGGCCGCCACGAAACCCCCTGGCGCGCTCCGAGGCCCCGACGGACTCCTTAATACCGCACTGGGGTCGGCCGTCGGGGATGTCGCCTCGTCAACGCCCGAAACCCCGCCCGCGTCGGGCGGGGACAGCCCGTTCGCCGGCCCCGGCCCAGCCGGTGCCGCTCCCCCCCGTCGTGCGGGTCGGGCTCCTCGAGCCACCGCACTCGCACATCGTCTGTCGAAGCTGCGGGCGCATCTCCCGGCTCGAGCTCCAGGACGCCGAGCGGCAGCTCCTCGTCGCGCTCGCCGCGCAGCACCCCGCGGGATGGAGCGTCGACGGGATCTCCTTCTCGCTGACCGGAGCCTGCGGCCGATGCCGCGAAGGGTCGCGGGCGTAGCCCGGATCCCCCCCGGGGAGGCGGGACCGACGTGAGCGGGTTCTTCCTCTCCCCGCGCATTGCCTGGGGCACCGGGGCCGTCGAGCAGCTCAGCGGGCTCGGGGTCCGTCGGGCCGTGATGCTGGTGGACCCCGCCGTGGCCCAGCGCGACGGGGGTCGCCGCCTGGTCGAAGAGCTAGCGAAGTGCGACACGGCCGTCGAGGTCGTCACCGCCAGCGAGCGCGCCCCGTACCTGGACGAGGTCGACCGGCTGTTCGAGCGCCTGCGGGCGCACCCTCCCGATGCGCTCGTCGCGCTCGGAGGCGGCCGGACGATTGACGCGGCCAAGGCAGTACGGTTGCGCCTGGCCCGCCCGGAGCTCGTGCTGACGGAGCTCCCCCCGATCCTCGACCTTCCGCCGCCCGACCTCCTCCTGGTCGCGGCCCCAACGACCAGCGGCAGCGGCGCCGAGGCCAGCTGGGCCGCCGACCTGCGGACCCCGGAGGGGCTCCCGCTGGAGCTCGCCCACCGTTCGCTGATCCCCGACTGGGCGCTCCTCGACCCCGCGCTCGCCGCCTCCCGGTCGCCGGCCGAGAGGGCCGACGGGGCCCTCGAGGCCCTCGCCCTCGCCTGCGAGGCCTACCTCTCGGCCTGGGCGAACCCGCTGTCCGATGCGCTCGCGCTCGACGCCGCGGCGACCGTGGTCCGTCGCCTCCCGCACGCGGTCCGGTGGAGCGACGATCCCGAGGCCCCGGCGGCGCTCCACTACGCCGCCTCCGCGGCGGGGCTCGCCGCCTCGAACGCCCAGCGCGGTCTCGCGCACGCCCTCGCCCGGGCCCTCGAGGTCCCCTCCGGCCTCCCCTACGGTCGACTGCTCGGGCTGCTCCTGCCGGGCGTGCTCGACTTCGCCCACCCGTCGGCGCGCGAACGGCTCGAGCGGCTCGCCGAGCGCACGCGCGGCCCGGAGGACCGCGGGGACGTCGGGCTCGGCCAGCGCCTCCGCCGGCTGTATCCTCAGCTCCCCTTCCCCACGACGCTCCGCGCGGCGGGAGGCAAGGTCGACCGCGTCGAGGCCGAACGGTCGGCGATCGTGACCCAGGCGCTCCGTTCCCCCGCGGCCCTCGCCAACCCGCGGGTGCCGAGGGCCGCGGACGTCGACGCCCTGATCGCGGGCGTCCTGGGCTGAGTCGAGCGCCGCGCGGGCGCCGACCCTAGGCCGCGGGGACCTTCACGGCCGTCGCGGTCTCCGCCGGTCGCCCGGCGACCTCGACCGCCCGGTCGATCGCGATCTCCGCGAGGTCGCTCGCGTAGAAGGCGATCCGCTCGAGGCTCTCGAGCACGTAGGCGAGCCCGACCGCGAGACGTCCCTGCTTGGTCGCGATCTCGTGGAGCAGCTTCTCGCGGTGGCGGGTCATGTCGTGGGCGGCGTCGATGACCGCGTTCGCCTTGCGGATGTCCCCGCGCTCGAGGCTGTCGAGGGCATCCGCGACCGCCCCGGCCGCGCCGGCGCTCATCCGGTCGAGCTCTCCCGCCAAGCGGTCGGGGGAGCGTTCCTTCCCGAGGATCGAGACGGTCTCGGCGATCCGCACCGCGTGGTCGGCGATCCGCTCGAGGACCCGCGAGGCGAGCAGGTACGTCGAGCACTCCGGGAGCGTCAGATCGATCGTGGCCAGCACCCGCGCGTCCCGCAGGGCGGTCGTGACCTGCTTCTCGAGGAACCAGTGGAGGCGGTCGACCTCCCAGTCGCGGTCGATGACGTCCTTGGCGATCGACGCGTCCCGCCCGCGAAAGGCGGTCATCGCGTCGCTCTGCATCGAGCGGACCATCTGGTGCATCCGGCGGATGACGGAGGGGATCGGCAACGGGTTCGGGCCGACGACGTCCTGGAGGATGACCGACTCGGCCGTCTCTTCCAGTATCTCGGGACCGATCATGCGTTGCGCGAAGCTCCGCACCACCTCGCGCGTGCGGGAGTTCATGCGCCCGTCGGTCCGGATCTCCAGGAGCGGATAGCCCGCGATGTACTCGGCGACCAGTCGACGGAACAGGTGGTCCGCCTCGTCGTCGTTCGAGACCTCGACGACCCGACGCTCTCCTTCGCCCCCGGTGGAGGCCTCGGAGAAGACGGTCATCGAGCCGTCGGCCCGCGGCGTAAAGAACAGGACATCCCCGGCCCCGAGCCCTCGGGCGAGCACCCAATTCTTCGGGAGGGAAACGATGAACGTCGAGCCGCCGGTCTTCTGGATCCGACGTCCATGGAATCCTCCGCTGGCCCGCATCGGCCGGCGGACCTCCGGTCATCTATATAGCGCTCCCTACGGGCGACAGGGCTACGGAGCTCGCGCGCGCGTCCGGCTCGGCCCCGGGCACCGGCGCGACCCGTAGAGTAAATAGCCGGGGGGACGGTGCCCGCCGATTCCTGGATGGTCGAGCCGGCCGGCCCGCGGTTCTCCTTCGAGGGGCACCCTCGAACGGCCCGCCCCGGCGAGAGCGTGCTGGAGGGGCTGGTCCACGACGGCCTCCCGAACCTCCAGCGCTCCCCTCACTACCACCGTCCGCGGGCGCCGCTGTGCGGGATCGGCCAGTGCACGAACTGCCTCGTGCGGGTCAACGGTCGCCCGAACGTCCGGGCGTGCCGGTACGAGGCGCTCGAGGGGGACCGGGTGGAGACCGAGAACGGCTGGCCGTCCCGCCGCTTCGACGCCCTCGCCGCGCTGGACCTCGTCTTCCGTTCCGGACTGGACACCCTGCACGGGTTCCGCCGGCCGGCCTGGGCGACGCGGCTCTACCACGTCGTCGTGCGTCGCCTCGCCGGGTTCGGCGCTCCCCCTTCTCCGGAGAGTGCGGCGGCGCTCGCCGCGCCCGCCGAGGTGCGCACGGTCGACGTCGTCATCCTCGGGGCGGGGCGGGCCGGCCGGGCGTGCGCGGACCGGCTCGTCGCGGCGGGACGATCGCCGCTCGTCGTCGACCGGGCGCGGTCGGTCGACCCGATCCCCGGCACGGAGGTCCTTCCCCGGACCACCGTCAGCTTCCTTCCTCCGTCCCGCGCCGGGCCGGGCGTCCCCTTCGAGCTGCTCGCCTACACGGAACCGGCTCGGGGACTCCTCCTCCGCGCCCGGGCCGTCGTCGTCGCGGTCGGCAGCTACGACGCCTCGCTCCTGTTCGGCTCGAACGACCGGCCCGGCGTGATGACCGCGGACGGGGCGTTCGCGATGACCCCCCGGGGCGGTAAGCCTCCCTTCCGGGCGGCGGTCGTCTTCGGGGCCGGGGACCGGGCCGTGGACGTGGTCGGGCGCCTCGGGGAGCAGGTCGAGGCGCTCGTCGCCCCCGGCGTCGTGCCGCCCGAGCTCGCGCGGCTCTGCTCCGACAACGGGGTCGCGATCTACCCTCGCTCGCTGCTGGCCGAGGCCTACGGCCGCTCCCGGGTGCGGTCCGTGGAGCTGGTGGCCCGCGGGTCGGGCACCGTCTCCCGGGTCGCGTGCGACGCGGTCGTGCTCGCCCACCGCCGGCTCCCCAACGTTCCCCCGCTCTTCCAGGTCGGCGCCCGCATGCGGTGGCGCGCCGAGCCCGGGGCCTACTTCCCGGAGGTCGACCTCGGCGGGAGGACCTCGGTGCCCGGCGTGTACGCGGTCGGCTCGGTGGCCGGGGCCCTGGGCCCCGCCTCGCATCCGAGCGGGGAGCGGGCCGCCCGCGCGCTCCTCGGGGAGATCCCCGCCGAGCCGACACTCACCGAGCGGCCGGCGGAAGGCCCCGGCGAGTTCGAGGGGTACTATCGGGAGCTTCTGAAGCGAGCGCGCAGGGGTCGCTGGGTCGCCTGCCCGTGCGAGGACATCCTCCTCGAGGAGCTCGAGGCGGTGACGGCCGGGGGCTACCGTGGGGTCGAGGTCGCGAAGCGGTACTCGGGGCTCGGCACCGGACTCTGCCAGGGGCGCTACTGCCTGCCGGACGCCCTCCTGGTCCTCTCCCTCCGCGAGGGTCGCCCGCCTTCCGAGGTCGGCTACATCACCCAGCGTCCGCCGGTGCACCCCACGCCGCTCGCGGCGCTCGCTGCGCTGGAGAGCGCGGTCGCCGCCCCGGAGGGAGCATGACGGCCCCCCGGCGGGACCGCTACGCGGTCGCGATCGTCGGCGCGGGGATCGTGGGCCTCTTCACGGCCTACCATCTGGCCCGGGCCGGGGCCGGTCCGATCCTGGTCGTCGACCGCGGGTTCCTCTCCTCGGGGGCGAGCGGGCGCAACGGCGGGGGCGTCCGGCAGCAGTGGGACACTCGGGCGACGGTCCGGCTCGCGCGGGAGTCGGTCGCTGCCTACCGTCGCTTCGGCCGGGAGTTCGGCTACAACATCTGGTTCCGCCAGTCCGGCTACCTCTTCCTCGCCGAGAACCCGGCCGAGCTGGCCCGGTTGCGCACGGTCTCGGAGGTCGTCCGCTCCGAGGGGCTCGACGCCCGGATCCTGGACCCGTCCGGCGTCGCGCGTCTCGTGGACGGCATCGCCCCCGGCGCGGCGGTGGGGGGCGCCTACCTCGGGAGCGACGGGACGCTGTACCCGTTCCCGGCGATCTGGGGCGTCTACGAGGCGGCGCGCGCGCTCGGCGTCGAGGTCCTCCTCGGGGTCGACGCGACCGGGGTCACGACGAACGAGGGGCACGTCTCCGGGCTCGTCACGTCGGCCGGTTCGGTCGCGGCGTCGCAGGTCGTGAACGCCGCCGGCGGCTGGTCCGGTGAGTTCGCGCGCCGGGCCGGCCTCGAGGTCCCGAACGTCGCGACGCGGCACGAGATCCTGGCGCTCGAGCCGATGCGGCCGTTCCTCGACCCGATGGTCGTGCGGGTCTCGGACGGGCTCTACTTCAGCCAGACGATGCGCGGGGAGATCGTCGGCGGGGTCACGATGCACCACCCGTCCGGGACCGTGGGCGGGATGTCGACCTCGACCGCCTTCCTGCCCCGCATGGCCCGCACGCTGACCGCCCTCGTCCCGCGGCTCGGGGCTCTCAACGTGCTGAGGGCGTGGTCGGGGTTCTACGACGACACCCCCGACGGGCTCCCGGTGATCGGGGAGGACCCCCGACGGCCGGGGTTCGTCCACGCGAACGGCTTCGGCGGCCACGGGTTCATGCTCGCGCCGGCGGCCAGCCGTCGCGTCGCCGACGTGGTGCTCCACCGGCCGTCGGACCTCGACCCGCAGCAGTTCGGCCCCGAGCGATTCCTCGGACCGCGCGCTCCGACGGCGGCCGAGCGGCTCCAGCTCGGGTAGGCCGGGCGGCGCCCGCTACCGTATTCCCCGCCGCCGAATGACACGGACGTGATCGGCCAGTTCCCCTGGGAGCCGTTCCCGCCAGAGGAACCCGAGCCCAAAGGACCGGACCCGGTCCCGCGGGGAGCCTACCAGGCGGCGGTCACGGCAGCGGACGCCTACCGGTGCGTTCGGGCGGCGCTCCGGCGCGAGGAGGGGGTGCTGCGGGTCGGCAACCGGTTCGTCGCCGACGGGCGCTACCGCCAGGTCGCCTTCGTCGCGCTCGGCAACGCGGCCAACTCGATGGCCCTCGGGGCCCTCCACGCGATCGGCGACCGCCTGACCCAGGGGTATCTCGCGGGACCGGATCCGGTGCCGGAGGAGATCCCCTTCCGCGGCGAGGCGGTCCCTCTCGGGCTTCCCGGGTTTCGGGGCGCGGAGGGGGTCGTTCGGGCCGTCACGGAGATCGCCGAAGGGCTCGGACCCCAGGACCTGTTCCTCCTCCTGGTCTCCCCGGGCGCGTTAGGGGCGATCTCGGTCCCTCCCGCCGGGGTGTCGCCGGAGGAGTTCGGTCACCTCTTCGAGGCGGCCGGCGCGGCCGGCGCCACGGGCCGAGAGCTCGAGCTCCTCGGGCGCACCCTAGGGGAGGGCGGCGTGGGGGGACGCCTCGGGGCCGCCTGCGGGCGTTCCGACACCGCCACCTTCGTGATCGACCGCGGCGACGGACCGCGCTCGGTGGGAGGAGGACCGGTCGACCCCGTGCTCCCGGCCGAGCGCGACGAGGCGCGGAGCGTCCTCGAGCGGGTCGGTCTTTCTCCCCGGCTCTCCCCCGCCCTCGCGGCGCGTCTCGCGGGCACGACCGGGGAGGTGGTGATCCCTCCGAGCGTCGCGCGCCCGGTCGTGGTCGCGGCGCCCTCCGACGCCCTGCGCGCCGCGGCCGACTCGACGTTCGACCGGGGCTGGACGAGCCGCCTCGGCTTCCTGCAGATGCGCGAGCCGCCCGAACTCGGGGCCGAACGGTTCATGGCGAAGGCCGAGGAGCTGGTCGCCGCGGAGAACCTGACGTCGAGCAGCCGGACGAAGGGCGTCGCGGTCCTGGCGATGACCACCCTCGGGCTCCCCGAGGGGGTCGACGAGGGGCCCGCGCTCGCGGCGTTCTTGACGCGGGCGCGCGAGCTCGCCCGACGTCGGGAGATGAGCGTCACGCTCGCCCGCACGGTGGGGGCGCTCGGCTCCTCCGCGTTCCCTCCCGCCGCGATCTTCGGCCCGCCGACCGACTCGCGGACCCCGGTCCCCGTGGGCCGGGCCCGCGGGCTCCCGATGCACACCGGGATCACGGACGTCGGCTTGCTCGCGCTAGCGCTCTGCGCCCTCCCCGGCTCCACCGACCCGCGGTGAGGTCGGGGAGCGTTGCCGCGCGGGCCGGACCACCCGACCGGCCCTAGGGAGCCGGCGTCGAGACGGACCTTTCCGAGCTCGGCCCCTCGAAATGCCGCTTCAGGGCCATGTACTCCGAGAAGGAGATCTGCCGACGGGCCCGGACGGCGCCCGCCTGCTTCAGGGTCTCGATCTGATAGGTGCGGAGAAGCTCGGGGACCGGCCGCGCGCCCTCGCCCCCCCGCTCGGCAAGGACCGGCGCGGCCGCGATCGGCTGGTCCTCGAACGACGGGCGGGCGGGGGGTTCCGGTCGGGGCGTCGGGGCTCCCGCCGTCAGGTACTCCACCAGGCGCGCGTGCTCCGCCGACGTGATCTCGCCCTCGTCGCGCAGGAGGTCGACCAGCTCCCGCTGGCGAGGCCGGTAGGCGCTCACGAGCTCGGAGAGCTCCCGGTCCGGCCGAGCGATCCCGGCCGCGGCGAGCGGGGGGCCGACCAGCGCATCGAGGTCTGCGCGCAACTGGTCGAGGGCCTCCCCGAGCTCCTTCGGGGTCGGGCTCCCCTCGCCCGACGGCTCGAACCGGGCCGAGAGCCGGACGCGGCCCCCCTCGGGGGAGCCGGCGAGCGCTCGCTCGACCGTGAGCTCGACCTCCCGGCGTCGCAGGGCCATGCGTCCGGAGGCACCGGCGCGGAGAAAACGTACGCCCGCGGGCGCGCGCGCTCGGAGGCTGCCCGCCACGCGCTTGAGTTACCCTACGCCACTTACTTTCACACGGTAACTATAAATCCCCTCGCGTCCCTTCTCTACCGAGTGCCTCCCATGGACCCGACACGTCCCCGACACACCGGCCCGCTCCCCGTGACCGCCTCCGACGACTGCGACAGCTCCGGTCACCGCGGCCTGTGCCCCGTCCTCGCCGCCATCGGAGTGATCGGCACGGAGTGGCGGCTGGCGATCGTGCACCGCCTGCTCGACGGTCCCCAGCGGTTCAGTGAGATCCTGAAGTCGAACTCGCACCTGAACGCCAAAACGCTCAGCGCGACCCTCAAGTTCCTCGAGAGCCAGGGCGTCGTCCAGCGCACGGTCGTCAGCACCCGGCCGTTCCAGGTCGTCTACTCGCTCACCGAGATGGGACTCGGCCTCGCGCCCGCCGCCCGCGAGCTGCGGGCCTGGGGCGAGCGGTGGGTCCTCTCCCGCCATCAGGCGACCGCCCGCGGGACCGCCGCCGCCCGGCGGCCTCCGACGATCCAGGGAGAACTTCCCCGGGTCGTCCTCGCCGAGTCCGGCACGCCCCGCAGCCGGTAGCCGGACGACCCGCACGGGATGGAACGCTCCCCCGAGGGGGCGTTTCCCCCTCTCTCCGTCCCGCCCTAAATAGCGGGGGAACGGCTGGAGAACGTACAACCACCCCGGGAGGGGTCCCTCAACATCGCCGCAAGGGGACGATGCACCGCGTCCCAGGCGTGCGAGGGACTCCCCCACAACCCGTCCTTCTTTCCCGCGTAACGGCGACTTCACCGTTCATCGTTCACCTCGGGGACCGGAGGGGTCGTGAGCGACCTCGTTGGGGCCGTGAACACCCATGGGTCCCCCGTCGTCCCCTCCGTCCTCACTCCCCTCGGACCGACTGACCCGACCGCGAGTTTCGACGTCGCACGACGCCCAGGGCCCTCGACCCCCGGCGCGAGAGACCCGGACGCCCCTCCGGCCTTCGGCTGGACGGGACCCCTCCGAGCCGTACTTGCGCCCTACCGTCTGATCGGGCGCGTCGCCCCGAGCGAGTAAGGGCTCCTCGGCGCCGCCTCCCCGAGCGTACGCTCCGCCGGACCGGTCGGAGCGCTCGCCCGGGCGAGGTCCCTACGCCCCGACCGGCCGTCTTCCCGGCCTCCGCCGGACCTCCGCCTCCTCGCGCCCCACGGCGGTCCGGCCGCGGGGGCGGGCCCTCGAGGAGCGGTGACGGGACGTTCGCGTCCCGCGGACTTCGACCACCGCCCTCCGTCCGTCGGCCCGCCGGCGGGAGGGAGGATTCGTGGAAGGTTGAACGCAGTGCGTTCGCTCTCGGAACCCGTTCTTCCCGAACCCGTTCGTCGCCGAATGACCCACGCACCGGGGCTGGTGGGCGAAGTGCGCCTCCCCCTGGGCGGCCCGTACCTGCCGCGCGCCCGGCTCTACCAGCTGCCGGACGGGCGCCTCCTCTGGCAGGTCCGGCTGTGGGAGGTCGACCGGGCGGTGCCGCGCGCGGTCTCGACCCACGTCCTGCGGACGTTCGCCCGGCTCAACCGCCTCCCGGAGCTGGAGGCCGAGATCGCCGCGCTCGTCCAGCGCGCGGTCGAGGGAACGCGTGGCCCGCTCTGACGTCGCCACGGTCCGACCGGAGGGCCCCTACCCCGGTCGGTTGCGGTGGTACCGGGCCCTCGCCGCCGCGCTGGCCGCCGGCCGCCCTCCGGCCGGGGCGGTCTTTGAGGCCTCCTCCTCGGACCCCGTGCCGTGCGTCACCGTCCGGCCCGAGACGCTCGTCGCCTCGCTGCGGACCGCGCCGGCCGCGGGGTCGGTCCGCCTCGAGCCGCGACCGGTGCCGCCCCCGCTGGAGCCTCCGTCGGGCGGGCCGGGACGGCTGGGAGTGGTCTGCCCGCGCCCTCTCCCGACGGAAGACGGTCGCGCCGACGGACCGGTCCCGCCCGAACTCGTCTCCCTCGAACCGTTCGCCGGCCTCGGTGCCTGGGTCGGCGTGCAGACGTTCTGGCTACGTCGCCGCGGCGGACCGCTCGACGTTACGACCCGCTTCCGGGTCGTCGCGGGGGACGCGCGGAAGCTGGGGCAGGTCGCGGATTTGGCCGCGGCCCGGGTCCTCTCCGACTGGACGAGGGCGACCCGGACCCCGGCGGACGTGGTCTGGGTGCGTCCGTGGCGACTCGGGGATTGGCGCCGGGGCGGCCTCCGGTCGGTCCCGCCGGGAGCTTGGCAGCCGTTCACCGAAGGCTGTCACCTCACGGCCGAGGTCGGCCTCGGAGACTTTCGGGAACGGACCCCTCCCTCCGGAGCGCACGCGGTCGTCTTCGGGGCGTCGGGGGCGGGGAAGACGACGTTCCTGGCGGCCCGCGCCGCCCGGGCGATCTCCGAGGGCCAGGGGGTGGTCGTGCTCGACCTGCACGGGGACCTCGCTCCCCAGGTCGTGGAGCGCCTCGACGCCGCGGACCGCGCCCGGGTCGTGGCGATCGATGCGAGCGCCCGTCCGTTCCCCGGGGTGGCGGGACTCGCGGGAGGCGAAGCTTCCGTCGACCGAGCGGCCGCCCACTTCGTCGCCGCGGTGAAGCGGCTGAGCCCGGACGGCTCCGAGCTCGCCTGGGGGTTCCGTCTCGAGCGGATCTTCGACACGTTCGCCCGCCTCGTGCTCGAGCGCCGGGGGTCCCTGGTCGACCTCTACGCCCTCCTCACCGACCCGGACCGTCGGGAGGCCGCCCGCCTCGCTACCCGCCACCCCGCCACGGCCCGCTTTCTCGACGAACTCGGACCGATCCTGCGGCGGGACCCCGAGTTCCTCTGGTCGGCGGCGACCCGGCTCTCCAAGGTCGTGCTCGTCCCGGGGCTGGTCGACCTTCTCGCCCCCCCGGACGGCGGACTGGAGGTGGAAGCGTTGCTGGCCCAGGGACGGGCGCTCCTGGTCCGGCTTCCGCTCGCGGCCCTCGGCCCCGAGAGCTCGACCTTCGCGGGGACCCTTCTGCTCGGTCGGCTCTACCTCGGCCTGGCCGCGCGCTCGGAGCTCCGGGCCCTTCCCCGTCCCGTCCTCGTCGTGCTGGACGAGGTACAGAGCCTCGCCCCTCGCATGGTCGCCGAACTGCTGGCCGAGGGTCGAAAGTTCGGAGTCGAAGCCCTCGTGGCGACCCAGTACCCGGACCGGTTGGCCCCCGAGGTACGGGGAGCGGCCGCCGGGGCGGTCGGCACGTTCGTCACCTTCCGGATGCCCGCGGCCACCGCGGCGAGCGTCGGACCTTGGGTCGGTCTGGCCCCGTCGGCCGCTGCGGCGATCCTCCCCGGCCTTCCGGTGGGGGCCGGAGTCACGCTGGGGTCCGACGCGGCCGGACTCGTGCCGGTGGAGTGCGTCGAGCGACGGCCCGAGGACCCCGCCCCCGCCTGGAAGGCGGCGCTCGACGCGACCCGACGCGAGTTCGACGCGATGACCCGGGAGGAGGAGCTCGTGCCGGACGAGCTCCTCGTCGAACGGCTCCTCCTCGCGGTGCTGGCCGCCGAAGAGTCCGGTCACCGGCTCGCGGTGGGGGAGGTCGTCTCCGCCGCCGGTGGGCTCCCGGGCGAGCCGGCGCCGGCGGAGCAGGCCGAACTCGCCTGGACCAGCCTCCTGCGCGGCCCGGAGCTGGAGGTCACCTCGAGCGGCGTGCGCCTGACGTCGGCCGGCGAGCGACGCCTGGGACTCGGGCGCAACACCGGCGCGAGCCGCGAGACCGCCGACCACCGCGCCCTGCTGATCCGGGCGTTCCGGCTCTTCGCGCGCCGCGGCTACCTCCTCGAGATCCTGCGGCAGGGGCGGTTCGACACCACCCTCCCCGACGCGCTCTTCCGACAGCTGGGGCGCCCGACGGGCGGCGACCCTCCCGCCCTCCTGGCGGAGCGGATCGACCGCGCGAGGTCGGGCTGGGCCTGGCGGTTCTTCGGGGGCCGGGACGTCCACGTCGAGGCCGAGGTCTCGGGCGCCCTGCGGGCGGAGCGGATCCGCCACGGGTGGGCGAAGGCCCACGCGCGCGGTGCCTTCGTCGTGTTCGTGGTCGGGGATGCCCGGCGGGCCGATCGGGTCCGCCGGACGCTCCGGGCGATGCAGCTCGGCCCGGACCGCGCGCAGGTCTGGACCCTCGGCCCGAGCGGGGCGCCCCCCAACCCCTAAACCGAGCGCCGCGCTCGGCGGGCGGTGCGGGCGTTCATCGCCGTCCCCGTGCCGGACCCCACCGGACCGGCTTCGGCCCCCCACGCCCTCGAACACCTCACCCTTCAGTTCCTCGGTGAGATCGACGCGGACCAGATCGAACCGCTGGAAAGGGTTCTCGCTCCGGTCGCGCTCGCGCGGCCGGCGTTCGACGTGACCGTCGAGGGCGTGGACGCCTTTCCGTCTCGAATCCACCCGCGGGTGGTGTGGCGGGGAGTCAGCTCGGGGCGGGAGGAGCTCGTGCAACTCGCGCTGGACGTCCACCGGGCCACGAGCGCGGTCGGGGTCCCGGCGGACCCGAGCCGGTATGTTCCCCACCTTACGCTGTTCCGCGTGCGGTCGGCCGCGGACTCCGCCGAAGCCCGCGCGCTCCTGGACGGAAGGACCTCCGCCCCTCCTCCCACCCGTTTCCAGGTCGCTGAGGTCGACCTCGTGGAGAGCCGGCGCCACGCCAGCGGCGCCGAGCATCGCGTGCTCGCCCGATTCCCCCTCGCGACCCCGTCGGGCTAGCCGGTCCGCGCGCGGCGGTCCGCACCCAGGCGGCGCCACAGGTAGAGGGTCGCGTAACTCCCCCACCCGGGGTACCATCGCGCCGCCCACGCCCTCGCCTCCGCCTCCGCCGCGCTCCGGGGAAGCACCCCGTACTCGGCCAGCGCCGCCCGGATCCCGAGGTCCCCCGCCACGAACACGTCGACCCGTCCCGTGCCGCGCAAGAGAGCGTTCTCGGCGGTCCATCGGCCGACGCCGTAGAGCCCGACCAGCCGGGCCACCGCCTCCTCCACCGGGGCGGTCGCCCAGCCGGGCCAGTCGAGCACGGCGCGGGTCGACGGGGTCGTCAGCCCGAGGAGGGCCCGGGTCTTCGCGCCGCTGAGACCGACCCCACGCAACCCGTCGTCCCCCAGCGCCCGAAGGGCGGTGGGCGAGGGAACGCACGGGACCTCGACCCCGTCCGCCTCGAGCACCGAGGCCGTCGCCTCGAACAGGCGTCGCTGGATCGACAGAGCCGCCGGCACCGACAGTTGCTGGCCGATTACGGCGTGGAGGAGCGACTCGTAGAGGTTCGCGTCGCGCGGCAGTCGAAGTCCGCGGAACCGCCGGTCGGTCCCGGCAAGGGACGGCTCTCTTCGCACGAGCCGGTAGAACTGCTCGATCGGATGGTCGAGGGAGAAGAGGGCCCGTGCCGCCGCCCGCGCGGTGCGCGCGTCCGCGCCCCACGCCTCGACCGCCCACCGCTTCGCCCGGGGCTCGACCGCGAGCACCCACGGACGCTCGGGAGACCCCCAGGCCCGCAAGAGACGGCTCCCGTCCCGGGCGAAGACCTGCGAGCGGGAGGAGTGCTCGAGCTGCCGCCGCGTGGCCGACAGGGAAGCGAGCCGGGGCGGCGCGACGGAGGTTCGCGTCGGGGCGCTCACGGTCGGTTCATCCGTCGCGCGGTAAGAGCGGTGCGCCGCACCGTTCACGGGCTCCGACCCTGGGGATACGATTAAGCCCGAGGACTCCTCTCGCCGGACGCCCCTCGCCTTCGGGCGAACGGACGGAGCCGGGATGGCCGTCCCACGGTGGTCGCGGGCGTCGTGCGTCGGCTCGTTCGCCGTCGCCCTGCTCTTCCTCCTCTCGGGCCCGCTCGTCGCCCCCACCGGGGCCCACGCGGGGGGGACCTCGGCGCCGTTGGGCGCGGGATGCCTCGGGGCGTCCCTCGACTCGTCGTACTCCGGCGCTCTGACGTTCGAGGGCGGACCCCTTCCCGCCTCGGACCTCGCCAACGTTTCCCTGCAGTTCACCTACGCCTACGAGACCACTGTCCTCAACGACACGGGGGCGATCGTCTCCGTCTCGTGCACGAGCGTGACCCACGACGTCACCACCGGTCCGGAGGGGGCCTTCGGGATCCAACTGACCGTGCCGTCCGACGGGTGCGACCGGGAAACCGGGGAGTGCTCGGTCGTCTCCGGGCCGTTCGGCCCGCTCCAGGTCGGCCCGGCGCTCGCCCCTCCGGCCGGATACCAACCGTCGACGACCGTGACGGGCGACTCGGTCTCCGTCGCGCTGGTCGCGGAGCTCGCCTCCGTCGGGCTCGACCCGGGCGGCCCGGTGGAGGCCTACAGCCCGACCGCGACGGAGACGGTCGTCGCCGAGCCCCTGACCGGGAACGGGAGCGCGAGCCTCGGGACCCCGGAGTACACCTGGAGCTTGAGCGGGGCCGGCTGGCGGTTCGTCGGGGCCCCGAACGGCTCCTCGGTGACCCTCACGTCGGCCGACGGCGCCGGGCTCGGGGACCTCTCCGTCCGGGCGCATCTCACCGTCGGGAACACGACGTTCGCGGCCGGTCCGACCAACCTCTCGCTCGAGGCGGTTGCGACCTCGATCCTCGCGACGAACGAGAACCGGAGCGAGCTGGACGTCGGGGGGAGCGTCGCGGTCTCCCTCACCGCCTCCGGCGCCCCGGGCTATCCGTACACCGCGGTCGCGCTCCCGGGGCTCGGACTCTCCGCCGCCCCGCTCACCTGCTCCTCCGAATCGAACGGGCCGACGGCGGAGCTCCTCACCTGCTCGGCCGACCTCGCGTATCCGGACCCCGGGGTCGGGGCTCCGGAGGTCGTCGTCTCCGACGGCTACTCGACGGCCACCGCGACCCTCGCGCCCATCACGGTCGACCCGGCGCCGGCCCTCGAGGTGGTGCCGAGCGCCCCGCTCGGCTACGCCGGGCAGCCGATCACCGTCCGGGTGAGCGCGCTCAGCGGAACGGGGACGTCGCCCTACCAGGGTGCCTGCCTCGACCCGGGGAACGGGACGACGCTCTGCGCGTCGACCCCGGGGCCCTCGTGGACGTTCCGACCGACCTACGCCTCGGCGGGTACCTACCGCGCCGCCGTCTGGGCCGAGGACGCGAGCGGCAGGAACTCCTCCCTCGGCGTGACCGTCGGCGTCGCGGCTCCCTTGGCGCTCGCCTCGATCGCCGTCGCCTCGGGGCCGGTCCTCGGCGGCGAGACGGTCAACTTCTCGGCCAACCTCACGGGAGGCTTCCTGCCGGGCCGGTTCTGGTGGAACGTCTCCGATGTCCCCGGTTCCGTCGCGACGGGGACCGCCCGGAGCGACGGCCCGCTCGAGTTGACCTGGGTCCCTCCGGCCGCCGGGTCGGTCCTCCTCTCCCTCACGGTCGTGGACGGCCTCGGCACCCCGGTCGAACGCTCGACCGTCGTCTCGGTCGGGGCCGACCCCGCCTTCTCCGTCACCGCGGTCGTCCTCCCCCCGCCCGACCCGGTGCGGGCCGGGGGCCCCGTCGAGCTGACCTGGGCCGCGTTCGACTCGGCCGGGGCGCCGGCCGTGACGTTCGCCTCCTCCGCGGAAATCTCCGTGAGCGGACCGAACGGTATCGCCCCGCCGACCGCCTGGGTCAACGCCTCCGGGGTCGGGCCGCTGCCGTCGAGCGCCCCCGGAGCCTTCCAGGTGCCGACCGCGGCGTGGGACCAGGGGCGTCTCAACCTGTCGGTCGCAATCCCCGACGCGCAGGCCTGGACCCTCCGGCTCGGGGGGCTCAGCGGCCTGACGGCGCCGCCGCCGCTGACCGTGTATGTCGGCCCCGACCTCGCCCATCTCCACCTCTTCGACCCGGAGGTGGTCGTGCCGGGCGAGCGCACCAACCGCACCCTGTGGCACATCGAGGACGAGTTCGGGAACCCGGCGTGGGGGACGGCGGTGGACGTCGACCTCTCGAGTGGGAGCTTCTCGGAGGAGGCGGTCGTCCCCGTACTCGCGGAGGCCAACGGGACGGCGGGGGTGTGGGTCAACTTCAGTGCGCCGGGGCCGGGACGCGGCTCCCTCGAGGTGCTGACCCCGCTCGGCGGGCTCCTCCTCGGCCCCCTCTCGATCCCGGCGGCCCCGACCGGCTCCTTGGGAGCGGGGTTGGCCGCGTGGTGGGTGCTCGGCCTCTCCGTCGGCGGAGCGGCGCTCGTCGGGGTCATCGGGGCCGTCCGACGCCGGCGGGCGGGACGCGGAGGGGAGCTCTCGGAGGAGGAGCTGCACCACTTCGTCGAGGGGCGGGACCGGGTGATCGCGGCCGTCGAGCGAGCGGGGGTCGCCGACCTCGCGCTCATCGAGGCGGCGTGGACCGGCACGAGCCCGCCCGCGGAGATCCCCGACTGGGTGGCCTCCCTCGTCGCCGACGGGACGCTCGGGGCGCGGACCGGCCCGGACGGGGTCGCCCGGTTCTGCCTCGCCGGCCCCGCCCTCGGGCCCGCGCACATACTCCTCGACGAGGAGGCGCTCGCCGCGGCGACCCGGGCTCGGGAGGAGCTGACGCACGAGCCCGAGGCGGAGCGGCCGGATCCGGAAGGGTCCCGCTAGGCCGGGTCGCGTCCGACCAGGTCGTAGTACCGGTAGCCGGCCTCGCCGGCGCCGAAGCAGTACTTCAGCGTGGTGAACCCGCGCTTGAGCTCCGCGGCGTCGCGCGCCACGTCGGCCGGGTCCTTCCCGCGGTGGAGGAGGTCGTCGAACAGCCCGGCGATCCGACCCATCTCGCGCTCGCCCATCCCGACCCGGGTCACCTCGGGCGTCCCGAGGCGGACCCCGCCCGGATGCTTCGGGCTCCGGTCCCCGGGCAGGAGGTTCTTGTTCGTGATGACCCCGACGTCGGCGAGCCGGCGGGCGACCGCCTCCCCGCCCCCCTCCTTCTCGACGCGGACGGCGATCGTGTGGGAGCGCGTGAAGCCGAGGTTCGGGGCGAGGACGTCGAACCCGCGGTCGTGGAGCGCCTGGCCGAGGGCGCGGGCGTTGGCGACCGTCGCCCGGGCGTACTCGCGTCCGAACTCGAGGTGCTCGGCGAGGCTGACCGCCAGCGCCGCCATCGCGTGGAGGTGGTGGTTGCTCGTGACGCCGGGGAAGGCGCCGCTCTCGAGCTTCTTCGCCAGCTCGGGCTCGTCGGTCTGGGCGAGGATGATCCCGTGCTGGGGGCCGGGGAGCGTCTTGTGGGTGGAGGCGGTGATCACCGTGCACCCCTCCCGGAGCGGGTCCTGGAACTCGCCTCCGGCGATCAGCCCGAGGACGTGGGCCCCGTCGTACCACCCGCGCGCGCCGATCTCCTCGAGGGTCGGACGCAGCTCGTCGATCGGCATCGGGAAGAGGAACAGCGAGAGGCCGAAGAGGCACGTCTTCGGACGGACCGCGCGCAAGATCTCCCGCGTCCGCGGAACGTCGATCGTCATCCGCTCGGGGTCCCACGCGTAGTAGACCGGCTTGACCCCGCGGAGGCCGAAGGCCCCGAACCCCGCGCTCGAGATGTGGGCCCCGTCCGCTAGACGGCTCGTCCCGACCAGGTCCCCGGGCTCCGTGAGCGCCTTGAGGACCGCGAGGTTCGCGACGGTCCCCGAGGTCGGCCGAACGTCGGCGAACGAGCAGCGGAAGAGGCGACGGGCCAGCTCGAGGCAGGTCCGCTCGATCGTGTCGACGTCCTCGTTCCCCTCGTAGTACCGCTCGCCGGGGAGCCCCTCGGCGTAGCGGGAGTGGAGGTCGCTGATCAGGAACTCCTTGGCGTACGGGGAGAGGAGGTTCTCGCTCGCGATCAGCGGGATCGCCTGCTCGAACCGGGCGGAGTGGTGGCGGACCGTGGCCCGCAGGCGCGTGACCGTGGCGGCCATCTCGCCCGGTGTCGGGGCCGGGACCCCCACCCCCCCATTTCCTGTGGAACTCTCTCTCCCGGAGTGCATGACGCCGTCTCGCCGCCGAGCGAGCGCTCGGCGGTCCGGGCACCCCGTCGAACCCATATATGGAGCGTGCCGCTCCACGGCCCGTGCCGACCGTCGACGCCCCGTCCACCGCCTGGCCGGTCCAGCGCCGCTTCTACGTTCCGTACCACGACATCGACGTGCAGAACCACCTCAACCACGCCGCCTACTTTCCCTACATGGAGACCCTGCGGTGCGACTACTACCTCCCGATCCTCGGTACCCGGGACCCGAGCCGGATCGACATCATCATCGCCGAGGCTGCGTGCCGGTACCTCGCACCGGTCGAGTACGGTGCCGAGCTCCTCGGCGAGGTCGCTCCGGCCCGTCCCGCCGGTCGTACCAGCTTCACCCTGCTCTACCGGTTCACGGCCGCGAACACCCACGTCGTCACCGCGCGGGGGAGGACAGTGATCGTCACCTTCGACTACGCCGCAGGGACCAAGAAGGAGCTTCCCCCGGCCGTTCGGGCCGCCGTCGAGCGGGACGGGGTCGACCCGGCGAGCGAAGGCTGGTAGGCCCCGGTTCCAGTGGAAACGGGGGGGTGGGGGTACTAGTACCCCGGGTGGGGGGTCGGGCCCCGGCTGATCGGGGGCGGCCAGGGGACCGGGTCGACGAAGGCGGGCTCGTCCGGCACCGTCTCGACCCGGTACAGGACCCCGGTGCCCTGGAGGGCCGCGTGGATCTTCGCGAGGTGGTCTCGGAACTCCTCCATCGTCCTCCACTCGAAGGCGAGGTCGTGGGGACCGATGATGAACGATAGGCCGGTGTGCTTGCGGAGCCGTTCGGAGACGTCGAGCGGCGAGGTCCCCTCCGGCGCGAAAAACAGGTCGACGTAGCTATGCATCAGCGGAAAGCAAGCAGAAACGCTACCCCCCGGTACTTAAACTGCGCGGCGCCGGACGGCTGAGGGCCTCGGTCGACCGCGCCCGCCGGGGCCCCTTCCGGGGCACCCGCGGTGCTAGGCCAGCAGGATTGCCGTCCGAGTGGGCCTCACGGAGACCCCACCTACCCCTCGGTCCCGTGGACCCGCCAGCGTCTACGAGTCACGGTAAGGCTGCTCCCGTCAGGACCTGACCCGGTTCCCGTGATGGATAGCCGCTAGAGCGCTCCTCCGAGTGCCCATCGCGGCGCCCGCGGCCCGGCGGAACAGGACGTCTACGAGGTAATGTGGGACGCGAAACCCGCTCGAACGTCGCTCCTGCCTGTCACCCCCGCTAAGGACGGTTTCGGTGTGTAAGGGGACGCCCAACCCCCCGGTCCAGCCTAGCGGCGAGAGGAGGTCGGGACTCCTACATAGCGGTTGGTCCACGCCCCGCAGGGCCCGGAACGGCCGACCCGGTGTCGCCCGACAGCCCCGGTCGGGGCCGCGGCGCGCCGCGAAGGAGCGGGCGCCTCAGCGGATATGGTCGAGGCTGAACGAGCCGAGGTTGAGCGAGCGCTTGGTGAACGTGTAGCCGATCCACGCGCGCGACTGGGCCTCCCCGACGCCGCGGACTGCAAGGAACGTCTTCAGCTGCTCCACCTTCAGGTTGATCGAGCCGTCGACCATGTGCTCGAGGGTCTCGAGGTCCGCGTCGGAGTGCATCCCCGTCTCGAGGACGTAGTAGGCGGCGGCCCCGTCGATCTTCCGGCGACCGACGAACGGCTGGAGGAACCGGAAGGTCGCCGCGGTATCGAGGTAGGCGGTGACGGTGGAGACCGACTCGAAGATGAGGCGGTAGCTGGGGTAGCGCGCCTTCAGCTCCTCGGAGAAGCCGTTCACCGTGGAGGCGAGCTGCTCGAGGACCGCCTTGTCGGTCGACGAGAGGAGCCGAACCCCTGGGCCGGATTGCGTCGACCCGACGCTCCGGGAGTACATGTCGACGTAGCGGACCATCCCGTTCTTCTCGGCCTCCGGGTAGCCGGGGAAGAGCGCGGTGAGGTCCTCCTTCACCTGCGCCCAGGTCTTGTCGGTGACGACCCAGATCGACGGGATGCCGAGCTTGAGCCCCTCCGCCGAGAAGATCCGGGCGAGGGTGTCCTTGCCGGTGTGCGCCGGGCCGTTGACGAGGATCTGGGCCCCGACCGGGAACCCTCCGTAGACGAGGTCGTCGAGCCGGCGGACCCCGCTCTTCACCTTGGCCTCCTGGACGTCGGCGACGGCCTCCCGGTGCATCTGGTCCGCTTCGGCCTCGGCGGCCTTGCCCGCGAGCTTCTCGAGCTCGACCATCCGCTCCCGCAGGGCGGACTCGCGCGAGCGCAGCTCCTCCTCCTTCTGGGTGAGCTGGTGCCGCAGGTCATCGACGCGCCGGGCCTCGTCGGAGGCGCTGGCGCTGCCCGTCGCCGCGATCTCGCGACGCATCTCCTCGAGGCGGCGCGCCTCCAGGTCGAGCGCCTGCTTGCGGGTGGAGAGCCGCTCCTCGTAGACCCCGAGCTCCCGCTCCTTGAACTCGAGCGGGGAGCGGCGGCGCTCCATCTCGTCGGTCTGGATGCGGATCTCCTCGAACCGGGTGCGGAGGGCGTTCTCCCGGGCGACGAGGTCCTTCTCCCGGGAGTCGACCTCCTCCAAGCGCTTGCGCACCTCCTCGGCGACGTTCGCCGGGGCGCCGGCGAGCATCTCCGCCCGGTCCCGACCGCGTTCGGTCTCGGCCCGAAGGTTCCGCACGTCCCCCTCGAGCTGGACGATCCGTCGGCGGAGCTCGGTCTCCCGCTCGATGTACTCGTGCTCGCGGTTCGCGAACTCCTCCCGCAGCCGGGCGTCGACCTCGCGGGCGACCTTCTCGGCCGCGTCCGCCGCCGCACGGGGAGAGACCCCGGGTGCCGGGGGGGCCGGAGCGCCGGCCGGGGCCGGGCGGCCCCCCTCCGCTCCCTGGAGCGCGAGGAGCCTCAGCTTGAGCTCGGCGACCTCGTCCTCCTTGGCGCGGACGGCCGCCTCCTTCTCCTTCGCCTCGTGAGAGCGGACGTACTTGATGACGGCGATCGAGCCGCGCTTGACGTGCTCGATCTCGTCCTCGAGCTGCTTGCGCCGGCCCCGTTCGTCGAACAGCTGCCGGTGAAGGTCTTGGGATTCTTGGATGAGGGTGGCCGGGTCGAACTGGTCGGATTTCACCCGGTCGAGAAGTCCGGTGAGCCACTTCACGACGGTCTCCTCGCGTTCCAGGACCGCGGCGTCCAGCGGCCCGACCGTCACGGGGGCGGACGGGGCCGGTGCACTCGGTCCGGGGGTGGGCGCCGGAGCCGCCGGCGCGACCGGCCGGACCTCCTCCGAGGAGCGGATCCAGTCCTCCATCGCCCGGTCGTCCCCGCCGACCCACTTGCGGAGCACCTCGGTCGACTCCTTGGGAGCGACCGTGACCCGGTGCTTGCGGCTCTTCTCGGGCCGACGGATCGTCCCGACCCACTTCTCGACGATCTGCTCGGAGTCCGCGGCCGGGGTCGTGGAGCGGGGAAGCCGGACCCGGGCGATCTCGGCGGGCGACAGGCCCGCCTCGCGGAGCTCGACGTCCGACAGCTTGGCGACCGCCTCGGGGGAAGGGTGGCCGGCCCGGACCAGCGTCTCCGCCGCCTCCCGGGAGATCCCCAGCGCGGAAGCGAGGGCGGCCGACGCGGGAGCCGACAGGCTCACCGCAGGAGCACGCGCCGCCGTATCGTCCATGACCACTCGGGGGTGCAACTAGCGCGCTGGGGGGCTTAATATATCTCCCGAACACCGCCCGCCCCCTCGGGCGCCCGCGACCATTCCATAAATACCGAGCCGCCTCCTCCCGGCCCGTGGACCTCGAAGAGCGCCTGGAGTGGGTCACCCGCCACACCGCCGAGGTGCTCACCCCCGAGGACCTTCGCACGTTGTTCTCGACCCACGACCGCCCGCGCGCCTACATCGGGTTCGAGCCGTCGGGGGTCCTCACGGTCGCCCACCTGATCACCGCGCGCAAGATCCTCGACCTCGTCCAGGCCGGGTGCGACGTCACGGTGTTCCTCGCGGACTGGCACGCGTGGATCAACGACAAGCTCGGCGGGGACCTCGCCCGGATCCAGGCGAGCGGTCGGTACATGGAGGCCGGCTTCACCGCCCTGGACGCGGACCCGGCGCACGTCCGGTACCGGTGGGCGCACGAGCTGGTCGGCTCGGCGGAGTACTGGGCCCGGGTCGTGCGCGTTGCGAAGGTCACGAGCGTCGCCCGCTCCAAGCGGGCGATGTCGGTCCTCGGCCGTTCGGAGGAGGAGGGTTCGCTCGACACCTCGAAGATGTTCTACCCGGCGATGCAGGCCGCCGACATCTTCGAGCTCCCGGTCGACCTCGCCTACGCCGGCATGGACCAGCGGCGGGCCCACGTGCTCGCCCGCGAGGTCGCCCACCACTACGGCTGGGGCGTCCCGGTCGCGGTCCACACGCCGCTCCTCTCCTCCCTGAAGGGGGGCGGCCGGATGGACCCGGCCGAAGGGGAGGTCGAGCGCAAGATGTCGAAGTCGGCCCCCGAGACCGGGATCCCGATCCCCGCCGACCGGGCGACAATCGCGGCGCGGGTCGCCGGCGCCTTCTGCCCGGCGAAGGAGGTCGAGGGGAACCCGGTCGTCGAGGTCGTCCGGTACATCGTCTTCCCGTGGGAGGGGCGCCTGGAGGTCCCGCGCGCGGCGAAGCACGGCGGGCCGGTCACGTTCGAGACCGAGGCGGCGTTCCTGGAGGCCTGGCGCGCCGGCCACGTTCACCCCCAGGACCTCAAGGCCGCGGTCGTCGAATCCCTCGACCGGCGGCTCGCCCCGGCCCGAGAGTACTTCGCCGCCCACCCGGCGCTCGGGCCCGCGTCGTTCGCCTCCGCCGCCGCCCCATCCGAACCCGACGCTGGGGCGCGCGAGCACGCTTAAATATCGAGGGCCCTACCCAGTGCCCCACCCGTGAGCCGAGGACCCCCCGCTTCGGGGGTTCCGCTGACGCGAGGAACCATGGCGCGACCGATCTACGTGCGATTCGAGACCCCGAGCGACCTCGCCGACAAGGCCCTGCAGCTCGTCCAGGTGGCGAGCGAGACCGGCAAGGTCCGCGTCGGGACCAACGAGGTCACGAAGTCGAGCGAGCGCTCCGAAGCCAAGCTCGTCGTGATGGCCGAGGACGTCGACCCGGTGGAGATCCTCGTCCACATCCCGATGCTCTGCGAGGAGAAGCGCATCCCCTACCTGTACGTACCCAAGAAGCAGCGCCTCGGCCAGTCCGCCGGCCTGTCGAAGTCCGCGGCGAGCGTCGCGATCGTCGAGCCCGGAGAGGCCAAAGGGCTCCTGGACGAGATCGCGGGCCAGTTCCCGAACCTGAAGAAGTAGCGGAGCGGGGCGGGAGGGGGCGACCGTGGCAGAGGACAAGGGCTCGCCGGCCGAAGTCGTCGAGCTGGTCGGCCGGACCGGCATGGCGGGGGAGGCGACCCAGGTCAAGGTCCGGGTCCTCGCGGGCCGCGACCGCGGCAAGATCATCACGCGCAACGTCGCCGGGCCGATCCGCCTCGGGGACGTGCTCATCCTCCGGGAGACGGCGCGGGAAGCGCGGAAGCTCTCCGTTCGCTGAGGGGTCCTCATGGTCGTCAAGCGTCAGTGCTCCTTCTGTGCCGCCGAGATCGAACCCGGCACGGGGATGATGTTCGTCAAGCGCGACGGGACCGTCTTCCACTTCGACAACTCCTCCTGCCGCAAGCAGCAGCTGCACCTCGGACGAGTCGGCCACCACCTGAAGTGGACCCGCGCGCACGCGCTGAAGCGGGCGGCCGACCGATCGAGCGAGGCCTCCCGCGCCGCCGCCCGCCCCGCGGCGACCGGGCCCGTGAAGCCGGCGCCGAAGGCGCGCGCCCCGAAGGCGGCGGCGCCGCCGGTCGAGCGCCCGAGCCCGCCCGTCGCACCGGCCCCGGAACATGCGGCCCCGGCAGCGGCCACCGCGACCCCCGCGGAGAAGAAGGCGCCGCATCGGGCGCCTCCGACGAGCGGAGCACCCCCTGCGGCCGGCGGTGAGGCGGAGAAGAAACCCAGACCCCGGGCCCGGGCCAAGAAGCCGGCCCCGGAGACGCCCGCGAAGTCCGAGACGTGATCGTCGCCGCCCCCACCTCTCACCTCGAAGCGAATCGGTAAGACCCTCCGGGCCCGCTCGGGGGGCGCGATGGCACCGACCGGGGCGGGGGCCACTTCTCCGTCCGAGCTCGCCGACTACGCGTTCTGCCCCCGCGCGCACTGGTACCGCCACCATCCGCCGGCCGGCGGGCCAAGCCCGGAGGCGCTCCGTCGCGCCGAGGCCGGGACGAGGTACCACGCCCGGACCCTGCGCGCCACCCGGCTCCGCGCGGAGCGGGGGCCGACGTACTGGCTGATCGTCGTGGCCGGCGCGGCGGCGGTGGTCGGGGGGCTCCTGTGGTTGCTCCTCTGACCCTGGTCGCCCTCGGGGCGGTCGTGGTCGGGCTCCTCGCGGTCGCCGCGGGCGCTCGGGCGCTCGGGACCCGCCGACGCGAGGGGCGGTACGGAGCGCTCGTGAGCGTGGACGATGCCCCCGGGCGGGGGCGGCTCCTCCGCTCCGAGCGGTTCGGCCTGGTCGGCCGGCCGGACGAGCTCCGCCGCCTGCCGGACGGGCGGTTCGTCCCCGTGGAGGTGAAGAGCCGCATCGCCCCACGTCGTGGGCCGCCCCGGTCCCACCGGGTCCAGGTGTGGGCTTACTGTCTCCTCGTCGAGGAGGACCTCGGGACAGCGCCTCCCTACGGGATCCTCCGGTACGGGGACGGCGGCGAGTTCCGGGTCCCCTGGAACCGGAGCGCCCGGGAGGAGCTCCTCGCGCTGCGCGACGAGGTTGACCGCCCGTACGACGGCCGCGCGAGCCCGTCCGTCGCGAAGTGCGCCGGGTGCCGGTGGAACGAGGTCTGCGACGCGCGGGCGGTCTAGCGACGGCGACGCAGGTGGGTGTAGTAGACGTCGGTCTCGTACGGCATCGTGAGCGACCGGCGGCCCCGCGTCGCGGGGTCGGCGGCGAGGATCTCCCGGAGGCGGGCGACCACCTCGCGGCGGACCCGCGGCCCCCGTGCCTGGATGACGCTGACCGAGAGCACCCGGTCCCGGACCTCGGACGGGGTGGTGCGCTGCTCGTGCCGGAAGACGCGTTTCCTCGGGCGGAGGAACGGCGAGCCGGCTCGCCGGAGCGGGCCCCAGAGGTTCCCGCCGCGGTAGGCACGGCGCGCGCCGTACCGGTCGAAGAGCCGGTTGACCTCTCGGGTCCAGGGAAGGTGGGTGTCGCGGTTGTTCCACACGAGCCCGAGCCCGCCGCCCGGACGAAGGACCCGGGCGATCTCGCGGACCGCCGCGGTCCCCTGGAACCAGTGGAAGGCCTGGGCAGCGAACACCGCGTCGGCGAAGCCGTCCGGCACCGGGATCTCCTCGGCGCGGCCGGGGAGGACCAGCACGTCCGGCACCTGGCGTCGGAACTCCCGCCGCATCCCCTCGAGGGGTTCGACCGCGACCACCGCGGCGCGCGTCGCTCGCAGCGCGCGGGTGAACTTGCCGGTGCCGCTCCCTAGCTCGACGACCGTTGAGCCGCGCCCGAGCCCGAACTCCCTCTGGAGGAAGCGGACCGCCTCGGGAGGGTACCCCGGACGCCCCCGCTCGTAGGCGGCGGCCGACCGGTCGAACGTCCGGACGAGTCGGGCGATCTCGGCGCGGCGGCGCGAGGGCGGAGCCATCCCCCGTCCGACAGCGGCCGGGGATAAAGCGAGAGGCCGAGCGACGGTGCGCCTCCGCCGGGAAAGCTTTACTCCCCCCGCGACTCGGGCGCACTCGATGCCGGAAGGGAGCGTCGAGCGCACCCTGGTGCTGGTGAAGACGGACGGCGTGCGCCGGGGGCTCGTCGGGGCGATCGTCGGTCGGCTCGAGTCCAAGGGGCTCAAGGTCGTGGCCGCCAAGATGCTCCGGGTCACCCCCGAGCTCGCGCAGCGCCACTACGTCGAGCACGAAGGCAAGGTCTTCTACGCCGCCCTGATCCAACACATCACCTCGGGCCCGGTCCTGGCCCTCGCGCTCGAGGGGCGCTCCGCCATCTCGGTCGTCCGGCTGCTCCTCGGGGCGACCAACCCCCAGCTCGCGGCCCCGGGGACGATCCGGGGCGATTGGGCCCTCGGCCTCACCCCCAACCTCGTCCACGCCTCCGATTCCCCGGAGGCGGCGGCGCGGGAGCTCGCCCTCTACTTCACGCCCGACGAGTACCAGGCCTACTCTCGGGTGGGTGAGGAGTACTTCTAGGGAGATGGTCGCGCGGCTCGCCGAGGCGGCGCGCGCGCTCGCGGCCGGCCGGGCCGTGGTGTACCCGACCGACACCCTGTACGGGCTCGGGGCCCGGGCGACCGACCGCCGCGCCGTCGCCCGACTCGAGGCGCTCAAGGGGCGCCCCGCCGGCCAGCCCCTCTCGGTCGCGGTCAGCTCGGTCGAGGAGCTCGAGCGGTGGGCCGAGCTGAGCCCGGTCGCCCGGCGGTGGGTCCGCCGCCACCTTCCCGGACCGTACACGGTACTGCTGGCCCCCTCCGCTCACGCCCGCCGGTACCTGTCCCCCTCGGTCCTCCCGTCGCGGGGAGGCCTCGCGGTCCGGGTGCCCGACCACCCGGTCGCCCGGGAGCTCGCCCGCCGGGTCGGCCCGGTCGTGGCGACGAGCGCCAACCGCCACGGAGAGCCCCCGTGCCGGTCGACGGCCGCCGCCCGTCGCACGTTCGGCAGTCGGGTCGCGGTCTATCTCGCCGGGCTCCCCGCCCCGAGCGGGCGCCCGTCGACCCTCGTGGACCTGCGCGGCCCCCGCCCCCGAGCCGTCCGGAGGTGACGGTGACCCCATCCCCCGACGAGCTGGAGCGGTGGCGAGAGGCCGGACGGATCGCCTCCCGGGCCCGCGAGCTCGGGCTCCGACTGGTCGTGCCGGGCGCGAAGCGCCGGGACGTCGCCGAGGCGATCGAGGCCGAGATCCGCCGGGGCGGGGCGCAGCCGGCGTTCCCGGCGAACCTCTCCCGGAACGTGGAGGCCGCCCACTACACGCCCGACCCCGAGGACCGGGAGGTGTTCGTCGCGGGCGACCTCGTCAAGGTCGACGTCGGGGCCCACCTCGACGGCGCGGTCGCCGACACCGCCGACACGGTCGAGGTCGGAGGGACCCACCGGCACGAGAACCTGGTCCGCGCGGCGCGCGAGGCGCTGCGGGACGGCATCGCCCAGGTGCGCGCCGGCGGCCCCGTCGACGACATCAGCCGGGCGATCGCCCAGGCGATCCGGGCCCGGGGCCTTAAACCCGTGGAAGACCTGACGGGCCACTCGATCGAACGGTACCTCCTGCACGCGGGGAAGTCGATCCCGAACGTCCCCGGACGCACGACCGACACGCTCGCCGAAGGCGAGGTGATCGCGATCGAGCCGTTCGCCACCAACGGGGTCGGGCACATCGACAACGGCCCCTTCGGCAACATCCAGCGGTTCCGCGCCGACCCCGGAGGCGCCGACCCGGTGCTCGCGGGCCTCTTCGCCCGGTTCCGCACCCTGCCGTTCACCGTCCGTTGGGTCACCCCGTCGGAGCGCGAGACGGTTCGTCGCGCGCGCCGCATCGTGCAGAGCTACCCGGTCTTCCTCGAGCGGGGCCACGGTCTGGTCGCCCAGGCCGAGCACACGGTGCTCGTGACCGCGCGGGGCCCGGAGGTTCTCTCCGCCCCGCTCCCCGGGTAGGCCGACGCCGGGCTATTCGGCCAGGTTGGCCGCGACGATCCGGTCGAAGTCCGTGGGCTTCGGCGGCCACCCCACGGTCATGTACCGGACGAACGCCTCGGGCGAGCCCTGGGTCAGCGCCTCGTTCGTGAGGCGCTCGAACCCGAGCGTCGAGACGTACCGGTCGGGGAGGGCGTGGTGCGGGCCGTAGTGCGCGGGGTACACCTCGGTCTCACCGGGCAGCCGCAGGAGCTTCTCGGTCAGGCTCTCGTACAGCTGCTCGGGCGACCCGTCGCCCAGGTCGGTGCGGCCGCACGAGCCGAGGAGGAGGGTGTCGCCCGTGAACACCTTGTCCCGCAGGCGGAGGGTGAGGTGGTCGCGCGTGTGGCCCGGTGTCTCGAGGACCTCGAGGTGCTCCCCGCCGAACGGGACGACGTCCCCCTCGGCGAGCGGGTGGTGGGGATAGGCGGCGGGAGCCCGGTGGCCGGTGTAGATCGGAGCGCCGGTCGCCGTGTGGAGCCGGGCGTGACCGGCGAGGTGGTCGGCGTGGGTGTGGGTCTCCACGATCCCGACGAGCTTCCAGTCCCCCTCGCGCAGCAGGACGAAGTACGGCGCCGGATCAAACCCCGGGTCGACGATGACCGCGGTCCGCTCCTGCGGGTCCCCGACCAGGTAGCTGAGGCAACCGGTGTCGGGCCGGGGGACCTGACGCAGCCACAGGCCCTGGCTCACGAAGTCCGGCAGGTACCGGGCGAGCCCCGGGTCGACCAGCCGGGCGTACTCGTCCACCCCCCCTTCGAGGGCGGCGACGCGGGGGTAGCCGTGGGCGAGGAGGAACTCGGCGGCCTCGCGCGCCCGGAACCCAAGATGGTCGTACGTCACGATCGCCCGCTCACGGCCGAGGCTGGGGAGGGAAACCCCGAGCTGCTCGAGCGGGATCCCGCGGTCGCCCGGCAGTCGGGCGATGCGTCGTTCCCGCTCGGGGCGGACGTCGACCAGGAGCGGCGGGTCGTCCGAGGCGAGGAGCCCGGCCAGCTCCTTCGGACCGACCAGCGGCACCGCCCCCCGACGCGGTGGACGAACGAACGGATGGGGCAACGCCTCCGAGGAGGAGCTCATGGTCCGCCCTCTCGTAGGGACGTGGGGCTACATAGAGAGCGGAGTCGGTGCCGTTCGCGCGGGCGACGGTACATCGTGCACCCGACCGTCAATTGCCGAACCCGCCGCACGTCTTCAGCAAAGCATTAATTACGGCCCCCTCGGTGAATCCCCCGATGGCTCAGAGCGCCTCCGCACCGGTCGACGCCGGCCGGGCGTCCCGCCGGGCCCGTCGGGGGGACCGCGCCGCGGCCCGGCGGGAGGGGGCGACCGAGGAGCTGGGCCGGCGCGCGGTCGAGCTCTCCCGATTCTACGCGGGCAAGGTCGAGACGGTCCCCAAGGTGCCCGTCCGGTCGCTCCGGGACTTCGCCCTGTGGTACACCCCGGGGGTGGCGGAGGTCTCCCGAACGATCCAGGCCGACCCGGACGAGTCGTTCGAGCTCACCGGCCGCTGGAACACGATCGCCATCGTGACGGACGGCTCGCGCGTGCTGGGGCTCGGGGACATCGGGCCGGAGGCCGCGCTCCCCGTGATGGAAGGCAAGGCGCTCCTGTTCAAGTGGCTCGGCGGGGTCGACGCGGTGCCTCTCCCGATCCGGACCCGCTCTCCGGACGAGCTGATCGCCACCGTCGAGCGGCTCGCGCCCGCGTTCGGCGGGGTCAACCTCGAGGACATCGCCTCCCCGAAGTGCTTCGGGATCCTCGAGGAGCTCCAGCGCCGCCTTCCGATCCCGGTCTGGCACGACGACCAGCTCGGCACGGCCGCCGCGACGATCGCCGGCCTCCTCAACGCGCTCACGCTCACGCACCGCAACGTCCGGGAGACCCGGACCGTCCTCCTGGGCGCCGGCGCCGCGAACATCGCGACCGCCCGGCTCCTCCTCGCGCTCGGGCACGACCCCCGCAAGCTGACCCTCGTCGACCAGAAGGGGGTCCTCCACGCCGACCGCCCCGACCTGGACGAGCTCGAGCTCCACAACCCGTGGAAGTTCCGGATCGCCCTCAAGACCAACGGCGGCGGCCGCTCGGGGGACCTCGCGGCGGCGCTGGAGGGGGCGGATGTCCTGTTGGCGGCCTCCACGCCGGACCCGAACACGGTCCGCGGCGAGCACCTCCGCCGGATGGCCCCGGGGCCGATCGTCTTCGCGCTCGCCAACCCGGTACCGGAGATCTGGCCGGACGCGGCGACCGCCGCCGGCGCGGCGATCGTGGCGACCGGGCGCTCGGACTTCCCGAACCAGGTCAACAACTCCCTGATCTTCCCGGCGGTCTTCCGCGGGGTGCTGGACGCCCGCGCCCGCTCGATCCCGGACGAGGTCGTCCTCGCGGCCGCCCGCGAGCTCGCGCGCCACGCCGAGGACCGCGGGCTCTCCGCCACGCACCTCCTGCCGACCATGGAGGAGACCGAGGTCTTCCCCCACGTGGCGGCGGCGGCGGCGGACGCGGCCGTCGCGAAGGGCCTCGCCCGCCACCGACTCACCCACGACGAATATCTCGAGCGGGCCCGCGTGCGGATGGGACGCTCCGCCCGCCTCGTGCGGGCGCTGCTCCGCTCCCGCCTCACTCCCAAGATGCCTCGGGCCCGCGCCGTCGTGCCCGGAGGGAGCTCGTGACGGCGGCCGGGGAGGGGTCCGCCCCGGGGGCCGGCGAGCCGCACTCGATGCCGGTCCACCTCCGCCCGGCGAAGCCGACGGACATCCCGGCCCTCGTCCCCCTCCTCGTCCGGCTGAAACGGCTCAACGAGGAGTTCGACCCGTTGCTGCGGGTCCGGGACGACGCGGAGGGCCAGGCCCGGGAGGTCCTGAAGACGAGCATCGCGGACCCGAAGGCCGTCGTCCTCGCCGCCGAAGGGGTCGGAGCGGACAAGGACAAGGTCGTCGGGCTCGTCCTCGCGGTCATCCGCGAGCGGCCGTTCTACTCGCCCCCGGTCGAGGGGGTCATCCTCGAGATCTACCTGCTCCCCCTCTACCGCCGCCACGGGGTCGGCGAGTACCTCCTCAAGGAGACGACCGCCGCGCTGAAGGCGAAGGGGGCGGCGGTCGTGATCGCGGAGTTCCCCTCCCAGAACGAGATCGCGAGCCGGTTCTACGCCAAGCGAGGGTTCCGGCCGATCATCGTCCGCCAGGCGCGCTCGCTCTAGCGCCGCTCTCCCCGCAACGTTAAGCGGTCCGGCCTTTTTCGAGCCCCGATGGCCCAGCTCGCGACCCCCGGGGCCGCCCCGGCCCCGAAGTACCTGCGACGGGGGAAGGTGAAGGAGGTCTACGAGGTCTCCCCGACCGAGCTCGAGTTCCGCTTCACGGACGACATCTCGGTCTTCGACAAGCACATCCCGAGCTCGATCCCGCACAAGGGGGAGACGCTCAACCGGACCGCCGCCTTCTGGTTCGCGACCTGCTCCGGGATCGGCGTGCCCCACCACTTCCTCCGGCTCTCGGGGCCGACGTCGATGCGGGTCCAGCGGGTCCGGGTCCTCCCGAACCCGCGCTCCCTCGGCCCCCACCCGAAGAACTACCTCGTCCCGCTCGAGGTGATCGTGCGGTACTACCTCGCCGGTTCCATGTGGGACCGGGTCCAGGCGGGGAAGGTCTCGGCCGCCGACCTCGGGTTCCCGGCCGGCCGGCCGCTCGAGTACGGGGTGCCGCTGCCCGAACCGCACTTCGAGGTGACGACCAAGCTCGAGCCGGTGGACCGCCTCCTGACGACGGAGGAGGCCCTCGAGATCGCCGCGATCGAGCGCTCCGACCTCGAGCGGATCCGCGAGACCGCGCTCAAGGTCGACGCCGCGATCCAGACCGAGATCGGTCCGCGCGGCCTGATCCACGTCGACGGCAAGAAGGAGTTCGGGGTCGATTCCGAGGGCACGCTGCGGCTCGTCGACACGTTCGGCACGGCGGACGAGGACCGGTTCTGGGACAAGGCCGCCTACGACCGCGGGCGGCATGTCGACTTCTCGAAGGAGTTCGTCCGGCAGCACTACCGCTCCACCGGCTACTACGACGCGCTCACGAAGGCCCGGGCGGCCCACGCGGAGGAGCCCCCCATCCCGCCGCTCCCCCCGCTCCTCGTCGACGAGGTGAGCCGGCTCTACACGACCGTCTACCAGCGGCTCACGGGCCAGCCGTTCGTCCCGGCGAACCCTCCCGGGTAGGCCGCACCTTCCACCGTTCCGCGACCCCTCCCCTACCCTTATCCCTCGCCGGACCGTCGACCCGGACGTGCCGTCCAAACCACCGGCCCGAGCCCCGGCCCCCGACGCCCCGCCCGAGCCGAAACGCGAGCTCTCCCTCGAGGACCTCCCCGGGATCGGGAGCACGACGGCCGAGAAGCTCCGCGAGGCCGGCTACACGGACCTGATGGAGCTCGCCGTCGCCTCCCCGGGCGACGTCGCCGAGGCGGCCGAGATCGGGACCGCGACCGCGCAGAAGATCATCGCCGAGGCCCGTCGGAAGGCCGACGTCGGGGGGTTCGAGAGCGGGACCTCGCTGCTCGAGCGCCGCAAGAAGCTCGGCCGGATCACGACCGGCGCCAAATCGCTGGACGAGCTCCTGGGCGGCGGCGTCGAGACCCAGGCGATCACCGAGTTCAGCGGGGAGTTCGGCAGCGGCAAGACCCAGCTCGCCCACCAGATCGCCGTCAACGTCCAGCTCCCTCCCGCCCAGGGCGGCCTCTCGGGGGAGGTCGTCTACATCGACACGGAGAGCACGTTCCGCCCCGAGCGGGTCGTCGACATGGCGAAGGGGAGCGGCCTCGACCCGACCGAGGCGCTCGCGCGGATCCACGTCGCCCGCGCGTTCAACTCGAACCACCAGATGCTCCTCGTGCAGAAGGCCCAGGAGCTCGCCCGGGACAAGCCGATCCGCCTCCTGGTCGTCGACTCGCTCACCGCCCACTTCCGGGCGGAGTACCTCGGCCGGGCGGAGCTCGCCCCGCGCCAGCAGCTCCTCAACAAGCACCTCCACGAGCTCCTCCGATTCGGCGACACCTACAACGCGTCGATCGTCGTGACGAATCAGGTCTCCGCCCGGCCCGACATCCTGTTCGGGGACCCGACCCGCCCGATCGGCGGGAACATCGTCGCGCACGCGGCGACGTACCGGGTCTACCTGCGGAAGTCGAAGCCACCCCGGCGCATCGCCCGACTGATCGACTCGCCGAACCTCCCCGAGGGGGAGGCGGTCTTCTCGCTCACGACCGAGGGGATCCGCGAGTAGGGGCCCCCGCTCCCTCGACCCGGCGGAGCGCTGTCGCCTTGACGTACAGCAGGAGCGGCACCCCCCGGCGGAGGCCGAGCTGGCGGACCGGCTCGTCGGTGAGCGCGACCCGGAGCCTCGTGCCCGAGCACCGGGCGACGAGGGTGACGGCCGGGGTTCCCTTCGTCCGGTGCAGCGACTCGACCGTGCCGCGCAGCACGTTCCGCGCGCTCGACGGGAAGCGGCGGCGCGCGACGACCACCGTCTCGGGGTCGAGCAGCATCGAGACCGTCTCCCCGTCCTCGGCCGGGAAGGCGACGCGGAGCCGCAGCGAGCGTCCGACCCGGACCTCCGGGTTCGGGAACCGCCGGTAGACGCCCCGCAGCAGGTTGGCGGGCGTGGTCGGCGTGAGCGGGCGCGCGTCGATCAGCTCGACCGAGTCGAACCCTCCCCGCGCGACCCGGTCGCCGAGGGGGGTGAGGAGGGTGCCGCCGTGCCCGGCGCCCCCGCGGGTGCCCCGGACCACCGGACCGCCGAACGCGCGGGCGAGGCGGGCGAGCCGGTAGACTGCCCGGTCGCGCGACATCCCGAGGCGGCGGCTCGCCTCGACGACCGAGCGCTGCTGGGCGAGCGAGCGCAGCAGCTCGAGGTCCGCGCTCGTGACGAGGTTCGCGTGGCGCCGGGGAGGGCTCGAGAGGTCGGACGTGGCGGTCATCCCAGGGCGTGGACGCTCTTCTCCTCTACGTCGAACGCCACCGTCGCCCCCACCGACGGCGCCCCGGTGCCGAGGGGGGGCGGGAGCCGGAGCGCGACCAGGAGCGGGTCGACCCGCACCGTCAGCGCGAGGCCTTCCGGCGTCGGATGGACGCTGCGCACGAGGCCCGTCCACGCTCCGCGCGAGCCGCTCCCGGGGGAAAGGACCGGTCGGGGGAAGGCGACCCCCTCGGGTCCCGATCGCGGGGCGAGCCAAGCGGCGAGCGAGCCGGGGGGAGCGCCCCGGAGCGTCGGGAGGTCGTAGACGTTCTCGAAGCCGACGAACCGGGCCGTGAAGGGGTCGGTCGGGTGGGCGAGGAGGCTCGCGGCGTCGGTCGTGAGGCCCACCTTCCCGCCGCGGAGGACGAGGAAGGTGTCCGCGACCGAGAAGGCGAGCGACGGGTCGTGCGTCACGACCACGACCGGGACCTGTTCGGTCTCCCGGAGCTCCTCGAACACAAACCCGAGCTCGTGGCGCGCCTCGACGTCGAGCGCCTGCCACGGCTCGTCCCAGAGGATGAGCTCGGGCTCGGCCGCCAGCGCGCGCGCGAGCGCCACCCGCTCGAGCTCTCCCCCGCTCAGCCGGGCCGGGTGGCGGTGCATCAGCGGGGTGAGCCCGAAGCGTTCGAGGAGCTCCCGGGCCCGGACCCGCGCGTCGAGGCGGCCCCGGACCTCGAGCGGGTAGCTCACGTTCCGCTCCACAGTCCGGTGGGGGAACAGGCCGAGCCCCTGCGGGACGTAGCCGAGGCGGCGCTGCTCCGGCGGAAGGTCGGTCACGTCGACCCCGTCGCGGAGGAGGCGGCCCCGACGCGCCGGGAGGAACCCGGCGAGGCTCCGGAGGAGCGTCGTCTTGCCGGCCCCGGAGCTCCCGAGCACGGCGGTGACGTGCCCCGGGGCGAGGGCGAGGTCGACCGGACCGAGACGGAAATGGTCGAGCGTCGTCTCGAGGCCCTCGACGCTCCAGCTCGTCACGGGGCGAGCTCCCCGCGGCGCCAGGGGACCCACCCGGAGCGCTCCCCGAGCCGCACGACGACGAACAGGACGAAGGCGATCAGCAGGAAGACCGAGCTCACCGCCGCCGCCGCGGAGAGGTCGCCGGCCTGGAACAGGTTGTAGACGAGGACGCTGAGCGTCGAGGTCACGGGCCCGTTGTACGGACCGCCGGGATAGACGGTGTAGGCGAGGATGAGGATCCCCCCGATCTCGCTCACCGCCCGGGCCCAGGTGAGAAGCAGGCCGGCGACGATCCCGCGCAGGGCCAGCGGGAGGGAGACGGTCAGGAAGGCGGTCGCGGGACCTGCGCCGAGGGCCCGGGAGGCCTCGATCACCCGGGCGTCGATCGCGCGGAAGGAGAGGTCGGCGGCCAACACGGTGTACGGGGCGCTCACGAACACCATCACGAGCACGACCCCCCAGATCGTGTCGTAGACCGGGAACCCGATCGCGGTCGTGAACCGGTACAGCGGGCTTCCCGGGATCACCAGGAAGAACAACCCGAGCCCGACCAGCAGGTGCGGGACGACGATGGGCAGGGAGACGACCGACTCGACCAGGCTGCGCCCCCGGAAGGCCCGTCGGGCGAGGAGGTAGCCGAGCGGGATCGCGAAGACGACCGCGGCCAGCACCGCGATGCCGGAGGCGAAGAAGGTCAGCCAGATCGCGGTGTCCACCGTCTGGTTGGAGGCGGCGCTGAGGATCTCGGAGGGCGGGGCGTAGGTGAAGAGGGCGTAGATCGGGAGGAGGAAGAGGAGCAGCAGCGAGCCCGAGAGCACGAGCTGGAGCACGAGCCACGGGCGTCCGCGGGAGCGGCGTCGAGGGGTCGAGGCGCCCTCGGCCTCCCGGTTCATGAGACGAACGGACTGGCCCACGCCGGCAGAGCGGTGACGTCCGGTGCCAAGAGCCCGGGCACCGCGGACGGGTGGTCGCTCCACCCGGGGAAGATGGGGGTCCACGCCCCGCCCTCGGAGAGGATCGCGCTCCCCTGCGGAGAGAGGAGGAGGTGGACGAACAGGGCGCCGAGGGAGGGGTTCGGGGCGTTCGAAGGGATCGTCACCGCGAAGAGGATCGGGGCCGGTACGACCGAGGTCAGCGACCCCGTGGACGAGATGATCTTCGTCGAGAGCTTCGCGTAATCGGACAGCGCGGTCGAGTTGTTCGCCCCCAGCCCGACGATCGGGTTGAGGAGGACGTAGGGGAGGTGGTTCTGGACCGCGACCGCCTTGTAGGTGATGACGGCCGAGACGACGCCCTTGTTGACCAGGAGGGCGGCCTGGGACTCCTTCTCGATCCGGGTCGTGGCGGGGTTCGGGGTCGCGTACTGCCCCGGCGCGCCGGAGTAGAAGTGACCGTACACCGCGCTGACGTCCGGGGTGCTGTTGTAGAGCTGGCCCTGGAGCATCATGCTGAAGATCTCGTTGTAGCCGTTCGGGTCGGTGGATGCGTTCCAGACCCCGAAGGGGGCGTTGCCGGACGTGCTTACGTCCGCGACGAGCTTCTGGCCCCAGTTCGAGGCGTTGACGCCCGAGAACGCCGCAAGGCTCGAGTTGTAGATCAGGACCTCCTGGGTCTGGGCGAATACGATCTCGTAGGTCGCGTAGTTCGGCTCGAGGAGCTGCGGGGCGAGGCGGAAGTCCGCGAGCGCGGCGACGTCCGTCTTCTCCTCCATCGGGGGGGTGATCGCGGTCGTGACGTCGAGCGAACCCTCGTAGGTCTGCGCCGCGAGCGGGGCGGTGATCCCGGGGGTCTCGTTGACCAGCGCGCTCGCGACCTGCGGGAAGGTGTCGGTCAGGGTCCCGGCCCCGAGGATCGACAGCGTGGTGTTCTCGGTCACGCCCGGGTTGGCGGCGGGCGAGCCTCGGTACTCGTAGCCCGCGTAGAACCCCACGCCGCCCAACGCGGCCGCGACCACGATCACCACGACCACCCAGACGGCGGTCGCGTAGCCGGTCGAGGGGGCGGTCGGCGCAGTGGGGGCGGTGGAGGAACCGGGGGCGGACATCGATGTGGGAATTTCACTCATCGGATAAGCCTTGCGAGTTCCGTGACGGACCCGCGAGCGCTCAGAGATCGCGTCGACGCTCGGGCGGGAAGTACACCCGGTAGACGCGTCCGATCAGGGAGCGGGCGGGAACCGCCCCGAACCGTCGGCTGTCGCGGGCGGTCTCGCTCGCATCGCCGCGCACGTCCACGGTGCCGGCCGATGCCACGACCCGTGCCACCCGCTTCACGAGCCAGCGGGACGGCTGCTCGGGGTCCACGAGGACGACGATTTCCCCGACCGCCGGCGGCCGGTCCCGGTAGGCCGCCGTGTCGACGAGGAGCCGGTCCCCGGGCCGAAGGGTGGGGAGCATGCTCTCGTCAAAGACCTCCACCCGGCGCCGGTGCAGCAGGCTCGCCGTGCGAGCTCGGAGGGGCCCCGCCGCGGCGTCCGCCGGCGGCCGCTCTCCCGGCATCTTTATCCGACTCGCGGGGCTCGCGGGGGCATGTCCGCCGACCGTGCGTCCCCCGGCCTACTGGAACGTGTCCTCGACGCCGTGATCCCTCCCCGAGCAGTGTATGCGCACTGCGACATCCCCTGCGGTATTTACGACCCGCACGAGGCCCAGATCGCCGCCCTCACGGTCATCCGGATGGACCAGCTGATCGGCGAGCTCACCCCCCCCGCCGCGGACGCGAAGCCCGAGGAGCGCAAGGAGTCGTTCGCGAAGCTCGCGCGGTACACCGCCGTCAAGGAGGCCCACTCCGAGCGCGTCAAGAGCGAGGTCCGGGTCATCTGGGGCGACTTCTTCACGCCGGAGCACGCCGCGAAGTTCCCGCAGGTCCACGACCTCGTCTGGAAGGTCATGAAGCAGGCGTCGAAGACCCGCCAGGGGACCAACATCGCCGACGCCCAGGAGCTGCTCAAGCTCGTCCAGGAGTTCGCCGAGGTCTTCTGGCAGGCCAAGGGCGCGAAGACGCGCCGGGTGCCGTCGATGCAGAAGCCCGGCGGCGAGCTGGTCCTCCCCGCCTAGGGTCGCTCGGGGGTTGGTCCGAACGTCGCATCGGCGCCGAGTGCCTCGGCGATGACCGAGACGCTCCCCATCGACGGTCGGTCGCTCACGCTCGAGCAGTTCCTGGCGGTCGCGCGGGGAGGGTGCGGGGTCTCGCTCGACTCGTCGGCCCGAGCCGGCGTCGCGGCCGGCCGCCGCGCGGTCGAGCGCGTGGTGGCGGCCAACCGTCCCGTCTACGGGGTCACGACCGGCTTCGGCGGGCTCTCCCACCAAACGATCCCGGCCGAGCGACGGCGCGAGCTCCAGATCTCGCTCGTCCGCAGCCACTCGAGCGGCACCGGTCCGGCGCTCCCGACGGACGTCGTGCGGGGGCTCATCCTCCTGCGGGCGAACTCGCTCGCCCGAGGGAACTCCGGCGTCCGGCCCGAGGTCGTCGACCGTCTTCTCGAGCTCCTGAACCGGGGCCTGGTGCCGTGGATCCCTCAGCAGGGCTCCGTGGGCGCCTCCGGGGACCTCGCGCCGCTCGCCCACCTCGCGCTCGCCCTGGTCGGGGAGGGTGGCTTCGTCCCCCGGACCGGCCACGCGCCGGAGCCCGCGGGCGAGGTGCTCGCCCGGGAGGGGATCGCCCCCCTCTCCCTGGTCGAGAAGGAGGGCGTCGCCCTGCTCAACGGCACCGCGCTGATGGCCTCATACCTCGCGCTCGCGGTCGACGACCTGCGCACGC
This sequence comes from Thermoplasmata archaeon, assembly GCA_035501555.1. Taxonomy (GTDB): domain Archaea; phylum Thermoplasmatota; class Thermoplasmata; order Lutacidiplasmatales; family UBA184; genus Lutacidiplasma. The sequence goes on from DATJWA010000027.1 coordinate 149,513, forward strand.
TCCGGGACGCGGCGCTCGTCGCGGCGGCCCTCGCGTTCGACGCGCTCGAGGGAAACCCGGAGTCGCTGGACGACCGGCTCGGGGAGATCCGAAACTCCCCGGAGCAGCGACGGACCGCGGCGGCGCTCCGGGACCTGATCGCGGGAAGTGGCCTGGCGGTGCCCCGCGCCTCCTGGTCGGGGCAGGACCCGTACACCCTGCGGTGCCTCCCGCAGGTCCTCGGCTCCGTCCAGCTCGCGCTGGCCTTCGCCGAGGACATCGCGCAGCGGGAGCTGAACGCCGTCACCGACAACCCCGTGGTCTTCGAGGGCGACGAGTTCGTGAGCGGCGGGAACTTCCACGGCCAGGCCCTCGCCCTCGCCCTCGACACCCTCGCCCTCCCGACGCAGTACATCGCCGCCTTCTCCGAGCGGCGCATCTCCCGACTGCTGCACCCCGCGCTCAACCGGGGGCTCCCCGCCTTCCTCACCCCGGACCCCGGCGTCAGCTCCGGGTTCATGGTGCCGCAGTACCTCGCCGCGGCGCTCGTGAACGAGAACCAGACCCTCGCCCATCCGGCGAGCGTCTCCAGCCTGCCGACCAGCGCCGACCAGGAGGATTTCGTGAGCATGGGCCCCTGGGCGGGCGTCAAGCTGCGGCGGATGATCGAGAACGCGCGACGCGTGGTCGCCGTCGAGTGGATTGTGGCGGGCCAGGCGCTCGAGCTCCGCCGGCCTCGGGTCGGCGGGAAGGGCAGCGAGGCGGCGCTCCGCGCGCTCCGCACCCGGGTGGCACCGTGGGCCCGGGACCGCAGCCCGGCGGACGACATCGCGCGTGTCGCCGACGCGATCGCCTCCGGGGCGATCGTGCGCGAGGTCCGCGTCGAAGCCCCGTTCTGATCAGCGCGCGGGGAGGACCGGCGGGGCCGGCTCGCTCGTCCGCGGCAGGGCCGTGGCGCTGCCGGGAGTAGGGAAGCGCACCTGCTGGCCGCACGACGGGCAGCCGTAGACGCTGACCCCTCGGTGACGCAGCGGCGTCCGGCACTTCGGACAGGGGATGGGCTGGTTCGTGACCCATGCGGCGAACATCTCCTGGGACTTCCGGTCGCCCAGGCCGGTCGGCGCCAGGACGTCCGTCGTGCCGGCCGACGTCGCGACCGGCGCGGGGGTCGACGCCGGGGCCGGGCCGCCTTCTCCGCGGGCGCTCGAGAGCCGTCCACACTGCGGACAGACCACGAGGCCGGTCGAACCGGTGGACATCAACGTGACGTGGCAGTTCGGGCAGACCAGCTTCAACCCCGCGGGGGTGAACGACGGCGCCGGGACGGGCGGCGCGCGCGGCGGTGGGGTTGTCCTCATCACCGCCGCCGGTGGGTGCTCCGGAGGCGGCGCCGCGGGGATCGGGGGCGGCAGAGCCCACCGGACCGTTCGACGGGCCGGGTCGTAGACGATCGCGGTGTGGGGGAGGGCGAGCTCGTGGGCGAGGAGCTTCTCGGTCTTACGCTCCCGCCAGGAGAGCGCCGCCGCGAGTCCGGGCACGCTGGTCGTACCGAGCGCACGCACCGTGGAGCGCAGGTGCTCTAGATCGGACGCCGAAGGACCAAAGAGAGGAGCCATCGACGCGCCTCGGCCGCGACGATAAAAGAACCTGTCGCTCGAGAGGAATCGGGAAGGCACCGGCGGAGCCGATTCCGGGTCTCTTGGACGGTGCCACCCGGAGTCGTCCCTGCCGATGCCCGAGGCCAACCTCTGTATTGCACGCCCTGTCTATATAGTTAACTGGGGGGGCCGGGGCTGGTTTCTGAGGGGTTCCGGGCGGGGTTCGGAGCGACCCGCACGCGCTTTAACGCACCGCGACTCGGCGCCCCGCCGGAGTCGAACCCGCCCCTTCATGCCGACCGAGCAATCCCCTCCCCCACCCGCTCCGGCCTCCGCCGGCACGACGCTCATCGTCGGCGGCAATGACGAGACCCGCCTCCTATTGCGGGGGCTCCTCCGCCTCTACCACTACCGAGTGGAAGGGGAGGTTCCGAGGGCGGAGCTCCTCCGGCCCGCCGAGTCGCCCGACCGGGAACGGGTACTGATCCTCGTCGTGGACGGACGCGGGGAAGAGTGGTCGAAGGACCTATCGATCGTGCGCGAGCGACAACCCGACGCGCAGCTGCTCTTGATCGCCCAGGGCGGGAGCGCGAGCCTCGAGGCGACCGCCCGCTCCGCTGGGGTGCGGGGGATCCTCTACCGTCCCTTCGGGATCCGGGACCTGATCACGACCGTCGAAGCGGTCGGTCGGGGAGAAGAGCGGTTCGGTCCCCTCGCCCCTCAACGGTAAGCCCCCCCGGCGCCGTGGCCTCCCGTGCGGCGGTCCGAGGCGACGCAGTCTCTCGGCCGGCGGGTGCGGGGTCGTGTCGTCGTCGAGCCCGAGGCGCTCGCCACGGCGGGCCGCGACGGCTCGCACCTGGTCGGGGAGCCGCTCGCCGTCGTCACGCCGCGGGACGCGGCGGACGTGGTCGCGCTGGTCCGGTGGGCCCGCCGCCAGAGGGTCCCGCTCGTCGCGCGCGGCGGCGGCACGTCCCTCGATGGTGAGTCCGTCCCCGCCGACGGGTCGGTCGTCGTGGACCTCGCCGGCTGGAACTCCGTCCGCGAGGTCTCCGCCGAGGGCCGGTGGGCCCGGGTCGAGCCCGGAGTGGTCAACGCCCGCTTGCAGGAGGTCGTGCGTCCGTTCGGCCTCTTCTTCCCCCCGAACCCGGGCTCGTGGCAGACCGCGACGATCGGCGGCAACGTCGCCACGAACGCCTCCGGGCCGCGCTCCTTCCGGTACGGCCCGATGCGTCGATGGGTCTGCGCGGCGGAGGTCGTGCTCGGAACGGGGGAGCTCGTCCGGCTCGGGAGCCGGGTCGCCAAGCGCTCGGTCGGGCCCGACCTGCTCTAGATGTTCATCGGGAGCGAAGGCACGCTCGGAATCGCGACCGAGGTCACGGTCCGGCTGGCCCCGCGGCCGTCGGTGCTGCGAGGGCTCGTGGTCCCGCTCCCGGCACGGGTACGGTTGGGGCTTCTCGCGGTCCGCCTCGGCCAGGCCGCCGACACCGGTCTCTCCGCCGTCGAGTACCTGGACCACTACTCCGCGAGCGGGCTCGCCGACGAACGCGGGGCCCCGTGGGCCGGCCGAAGTGCGCTCCTCCTCCTGGAGGTCGAAGCGGAGAGCGAGCAAGAGGCGGAGCGTCGGACGGGCCGGATTCGGGCGGTCCTCGTCCGGAACGGCGTGCCGGCCCGTCCCCAGGTCTTCCCCGACGCGGACCGGCTGTGGGACCTGCGCGGCGAGAGCGGACGGGTCATGGACGAGCAGCTCGGCTCTCGGATCCGCGAGGACGTCGCGGTCCCCCCGGCCCGGGTCGATGAGCTGCTCGCCGCCGTGCGTCGCATCGCGCGGCGGGAGAACGTGGCGGTCCACACCTTCGCCCACCTCGGCGAAGGGAGCCTGCATCCGAACATCGTGGTCGACCCGGCGTCAGCCGCCGCCCGACGGATCCGCCGGGCGCTGTATGCCGAGACCCTCCGGCTCGGCGGGACGATCAGCGCCGAGCACGGCGTAGGCCGACTGAAGCGCGCCTTCCTCGAGCAGGAGGTCGGACCCGTCGCCGTCCGCCTGCTGCGGGCGGTCCGGGACGCGTGCGACCCGGACGGGATCCTGAACCCGGGGAAGCTGTACCCGCCGCCCCGAGCTCGCGGACGATCTTCTCGGTCGCCTTCGGGATCGGGAAGCGGGCGAACCCGGTCGGTGTGACCCAGCGCTGGCCCCGGTGGAGCGCCGGGGAACGGTTCGCGGGGAGGGTCCCGCGGAACACGTGCAGCTCGACCGAGAAGTGGCTGTAGGCGTGGGCGACCACGCCGAGAGGACGCAGCGGGGGCGCCCGCACGCCCGTTTCCTCCCGGAGCTCCCGGACGGCGGCCTGCACCGGGGACTCGCCGGGCTCGAGCTTCCCGCCGGGGAACTCCCAGAGTCCCCCGAGCAGTCCGGCGTCGGGGCGCCGCTGCACGAGCCACCTCCCGTTCCGTTCGAGGACCACGACCGCACCGCGGACATGCGGCTTCGGCCGGCCCTTCCGCCGGACGGGGAGGGCCGAGGGGTCGGGGAGCTCCTGGGCGGCGCGGCATCCGAACCGGACCGGGCAGTCCGGGCAGGAGGGCGCGACCGGACGGCAGACCGTCTCGCCGAGCTCCATCAGCGCCTCGTTGAACTCCCCCGCCGCGTCGCGCGGCAGCACCTGCTCCAGAGCGGCCGCGAGGCGTCGGCGGACCCGGGCGGAGGCGACGTCGCCCGTGTCGCGTGTCCACCGCGCGGCGACCCGGAGGCCGTTCGCCTCGAGGGCGACCACGGGGGTTCCGTCGAGGAGGCTCGACAGAGCGCGCGCCATATACGGGCCCACGCCCGGAAGCTCCTCCCACTGGGCGACGGTCGTTGGGAAGCTCCCGGCGCGCTCCCGGACGATCCGCTCGGCCGCCTCGTGGAGGTGGCGCGCGCGGGCGTAGTAGCCGGCTCCCTGCCAGGCCTTCAGGACCTCCTCCCGCCGGGACCCGGCCAGCGCCTGGACGGTGGGGAAGCGACGCGTGAACCGCTCGAAGTAGGGGATCGCCTGCTCGACGCGGGTCTGCTGAAGGAGCACCTCGGCGACCCAGACCTTGTACGGGTCGCGGTCGGCCCTCCAGGGGAGCGGGCGTCGGTGGGCGCGGAACCAGTCGAGGAGTGCTCGGGCGAGCGCCCCGGGGACCGGAGCCGGAGGAGCGGCGGGGCGCGCGGGCCTCACAGAGCGTCGCGAGAGGAACCGAGGGGTTAAAACGGGGGTCGAGTTCGAACCGCCGGGGCCGAGTTGCTCGAGCTGACGGGACCTGTACCGGTCACCGACCAAACGTTCGAGGTCGAGGTGATCCGCTCTCCCCTGCCCGTGGTCGTCGACTTCTACGCGGAGTGGTCGATCCCGTGCCGGCTGACCCAGCCCGTACTCGTCGACCTGTCGAACCGTCTGATCGGCCGGGTCAAGTTCGCGACCGCGAACATCGACGAGTCCACGCGCGTGACCCGCTCCTACGGGATCCACGCCGTCCCTACCTACCTCTTCGTCGACTCGGGCCAGGAGAAGGGCCGCGAGGTCGGGCCGCTCGGCGCGGTCGAGTTCCGCGGGATGCTCCGACGCTACTTCGCGAAGCGGCCCCCGGTCAGTGGCGGAACACCCGCCACCCCGTGAAGTACATCGCGATCCCCGCCTTCTCGGCGACCGCGATCACCTCCGGGTCGCGGAGGCTCCCGCCGGGCTGGAGGATCGCGACGACGCCGGCGCGCGCGGCGACCTCGACCCCGTCGGCGAACGGGAAGAACGCATCCGAGGCGAGCACCGCGCCCCGGGCCCGCTCTCCGGCGACCTCGCAGGCGAGCTCGACCGCTTTCACGCGGGTGGGCTGGCCCGAGCCGATCCCGACCGTCTTCGGTCCGGTGGCGAGCACGATGGCGTTCGATTTCGCGTGGCGGACGACCCGCCAGGCGAAGTCGAGCGCACAGAGGTCCTCGGGCGAGGCGCGGGCCGAGGTGACCGGCCGGTACTCCCCCAGCGTGAGCTGCCGTCGGTCGGCCTCCTGAACGAGCACCCGCCCGAACGCGGTCTTCGCTTCCCACCGCGGGGCGTCGGCGGGCGGGGGCGCGGTCCGGACGACCTTGATCTTGGTGCGCTTCTCCATCGCGGTCAGGGCCGCCGGGTCGAAATCGGGCGCACCGAGCAGGTCGACGAAGACCCTGTGCAGCGCCGCCGGGTCGGTCGGGCCCAGCGGACGGTTGACCGCGACCGCGCAGCCGAACCGGGCGACCGGGTCGGTCGCGATCGCCCGCTCGATCGCCTCGGCGAGCGTGGTCCCCTCGGCGACGCCGCACGGGGTGGCGTGCTTCACAACCGCCGCCGCCGGCAGAGGGAACTCGGCGACGATCGACAGGGCCGTGTCGAGGTCGAGGAGGTTCGTGTAGGAGAGCGAGCCCCCTTTGAGGACCTCGAACGGACGCGGGAGAAAGCCGGAGGGGGAGCCGCTCGGCGGAGCGTAGACCGCCGCCTTCTGGTGCGGGTTCTCCCCGTACCGGAGGCGCAGGGGCTCCCGCTCGAGGACGATGGTCGCGGGGAACGGGTCGGCGTCGGGACGTTGGAAGAGCCCGGCGGCGATCGCCGCGTCGTAGGCCGCGACCCGGTCGAACGCGCGCTGGGCGAGCCGGGCGCGGGTCGCCGCGCTCGACGAGCCGGCGTGCTCCCGGAGCTCGTGGAGGAACTCTCCGTAGTCGGCGGGGCTCGTCAGGACCGCGACGGCCTCATGGTTCTTCGCGGCGGCCCGAGCGAGCGTGACCCCGCCGATGTCGACGAACTCCTCCCGGTCGGTCGCCTCGGGGTGCTCGGAGAGGTGCCGCTCGAACGGGTAGAAGTTGACCACCACGAGGTCGAAGGAGCGCAAGCCGCGCTCGGCGAGCTCGGCGCGGCCGGCCTCCGTGCGCGGCGCGAGGACCCCGCCGAGAAGACCCGGGTGCAGGGTCTTGACGCGGCCCCCGAACCAGGCCCCGATGCCGGTGAGCTCCTCGGCGGCCCGAGCGTCGACGCCGGCGCCGTGGAGGGCCGCCCGGGTCCCCCCGGTCGCCCAGAGCTCCACCCCGAGCGCAGCCAACCCGCGCCCGAGGTCGACCAGGCCCGACTTATCGTCCACCGAGAGCAGCGCGCGCTCGACGCGGACGACCGGTCCCGAGCTGGACGTCACCCACCGTACCCCCAATCGGGAGGGTGGCCGAGAGATAAGTTTCGCGGCGCGCGCGACCCTCCACCGCCGGGGTTCCGGCTCGACAAGACTAAATATCGAGACCTAGGGTAAATTGTACCCTCGCCGCGAGGTGCACTTGACCGGTCGAAGACCTCAGCGGAACTGGCGGCTCCGGGGTCGTCGGGGCCAGGTCTCTGCGGTCGCGACCCTTCTCGGGCTCCTCCTGGTCGTCACGTTCATCGCGAACTACCTGACGACGCAGCTGCCTAACCAGATGCAGGCGAACGACCTGAGCCACGAGATCACGGTCCAGAACCAGATCGGCCACTTCGACGCCCTCCTCCAGGCGGTGTCGAGTGCCCACGCCATCGGGGCGGAGGTCACCACGCCCCTCTCGCTGGGTAGCGACGGCGAGCCGCCGTTCGCCGCTCCCGACACGAGCTACCTCAGCGCGCCCCAGAACGGGACTTGGGCCTACCTCAACTACACCACGACCGGGACCGGCGGGAACACGGTCGTGACGACCCCCGTCGGCCTCGGCCAGGGGCTGGTCGCCCACCTCGTCAACACCTACGCTCCCGGCGCCGAGGTCGCCCTCGTGCAGGGCGCGGTCGTCTACGCCGAGCTCGCCGCCAACCCGATCTTCTCGGACCCCCCGGCGATCACCGCGGTCGCCTCCTCGTCCGCGGTGACTGCGCTGCACATCTGGATACCCGAGTTCGTCGGGTCGATCCCCGGTACCTCCGGCGCGATGACCGCGAACCTCGTCGCGCGCCTCCTGTCGACCAACGTCGTCGTGGTCTCGAGCGACACCCACCTCACGATCGCCGCGGGGACCTCGCTCACCCTGACCCTCACCTCGCAGTACGCCTTCGCCTGGTACCAGTACTTCCTCAGCCAGCAGTGGCCCGGCGTCACGACGACCTGCGCCGGGTTCCCGGGGACGACCTCGACCGTCACGGCGTGCTCGTCGACCTACCAAGCGATCGGCACGCTCGGCAAGGTCACCGTCACGATCCCCGGCGGCAGCCTTGCGCTGCTCTCGGTGACGGTCGCCGTCTTTTCGATTGGGGTCCAGTAGGGGCCCGCGCGCTCAGCCCGGCCGGCGCCGGCTCACGAGCCACCGCTTCGCCCCGACGAGCGTTCCCCAGGTCCGGACGGTCGTAAGCCGACCTCCGTCCGGGAGGGCGACGTTCCAGGCGGCCCGGGCGCTCGTCACGGTCCGGTGCCGGACCTCGACCACCGCGCGTCGGCCGTCCGAACGGATGAGGCGGAACGGGAGCGCCCCCAGCGCCGGGTCGAACAGACCGCGGAGCAGCTCTTCCCACCCGCGGGGGGAGAGGGACGGAAGGTGTTCCCCCGCCACCTCGAGGCCGAGGTAGCGGGGACGCGGGGCGTCCGAGCGTCTACCGGACGAGGTCGATGACTTCCTCGGACTCACCGGCGGCGTAGCCTCCCTTCTGACCGAGGAGGCTCGTGGCCCGCACACCCGTGATGATGAGGAGCACCTTGATGGTGTTCTCCATCTCGGGGGAGTTCTCGACGGAGCAGCCCCAGATGATCCGGGCGCGCTTCGAGATCTTGCCGCCGACGAGCGCCGCGGCCTTCTCGGCCTCGCTGACGGTCATCGTCGGGCCGCCGATCACGCGGACGAGCGCGCCGGTGGCGTCCTTGAGCTCCACGGAGCCGAGCAGTGGGGAGGTGAGCGCCTCGGTGACCGCCTCGGTGACCCGGTCGGTCGCGCTCTCGCTCTCGCCGAGCCCGATGAGGGCGACCCCGCCGTCCTTCATGACGGTCAGGATGTCGGCGTAGTCGAGGTTGACGAGGCCCGGCTTGGTCACGATCTCGGTGATCCCCTTGATCGCGGTCATGAGGCAGGCGTCCGCGAGCTTGAACGCCGCGTCGAGCGGCATCCGAGGCACGAGCTCGAGGAGCTTGTCGTTCTGGATGACGATGGTGGTGTCGCAGACGCGGCGCAGGCGCTCGAGACCGTCGCGGGCCTGCTCCATGCGCGCGGCTCCCTCGCCGGAGAAGGGCAGGGTGACGACGCCCATCGTGAGGGCGCCGGCCTCCTTGGCGAGGCGGGCGACCAGGTGGGCGGAACCGGTGCCGGTCCCGCCGCCCATCCCCGCGGTGACGAACACGATGTGGGCGCCGTTCAGGAAGGCGCGCAGTTCCTCCTCGTTCTCCCGGGCGGCTTCCTCGCCGATCTCCGGGCGGGCGCCGGCGCCGAGGCCCTTCGTGGCCCGGCGGCCGATGAGGATCTTGCGCGGCGCGTGGATGGTGAGCAGGTGCTTGGCGTCGGTGTTGATGGCGCACATCTCCGCGCCCTGGATCCCCTCGTCGACGCAGCGGTTGATCGTGTTCGACCCACCCCCGCCGCACCCGACGATGCGGATGTTGACCTTCAGCGTCTCCGCCAACTTCGCCAGCTCGGCGTCGTCAGCACTGCCGTAGGCCGGCGCGGTCGGCTTCTTCTCCTCCACCAGGTTCTGGCTCTCCTGGTGCTTTGCAATCGCTTCCTGGATGATGGATTTCATCGTTGGTACCCCATCCTGTTTGTCAGACGAGCGTCATACGCTCTGGGCAAGGACTCGGGGGGTTGATAGATAAACGTTTGCGTTCAGAGGAGGCTGTGCAGGAATCGGTGAACTGTTCCTAGACCCCAGACTAACGTGAAACGACCCCGTCGTGGTCACTGTTTGGAATCCATCGGGGATTCGCCGTCACAGTTCAGTTGATTTGATTCGGTTACGGCACTGTCCCCTTCTCGACTATCCCGGTAATTTCTATGATAACGAAAGGGTATCGGTTCCCGTGTATCCGTTAGCGCCGTGAATCAGAAGCACTAGGCCTGCGTGGGCCACAGACGGAGCCTCCCCGAGGTCCACGAGGATTGTTAACTGAGTCGACAGAGGAGAGGATGCCGAGTAGCCGGTGGCGTAGTAGGACCAACTGGAAGTCATCGCAAGGCCTTCACCTGCCGGGATGGTCGAGAATGCGACCGGTGACCCGCTGGGCTGGACCAACGAGATTTCAGCGGGCCCGGGGTTCACGAATTGCCCCCCAGAGGAATTAGAAATCCCGAAGAGCACTCCGCTGAGGGGGATAGTAGATGCGTGGACGGAGATGGTGTAGATGAGGTTCCCGGGGCTAGTGCAGGAGCCGTAGCCGGCCTCGCTCGCCGAGCAAACACCCTCGATAGGATTGTTGAGCCCGAGGGCCAAACCGATGGGGGTGGTGGATGGGTGCTGGGCCCCAGGAGGGTATGAAACCACGAGCCAGGTCCCGAGGAGAAGGATCACCAGACACACGCCTGCAACGAAAAGGACGCTCCTGCGTCCAAGCGCATGATGTCCTTCTGCACTCGGTGGGGATGAAGCTGAGGCCGGTGGCACCGAGGCAGTTTCGCGACTCATTCCAACCCCCATTCCAGATTGTCCAAACCGTCGGCGATGGTTCGACTCGACCCCATGTCGTCATGAATCGGCCCTTGGAGGGTGCCCATGAGGAACGCACTTCCTGTCAACCCAGCTAGTAGGTAGCCGTCTGGTAATTGTAAAAGGACTCGTAGGGCGAGGATAGTGTGCTTGGATTGGCACTTTCGTATGGGGGGTAGGTGTTTCCGCCCGAGGAGTAATTCTCACTCAGCCAGTACTCGTTGAGCGCCGACTCAAATGTCGGCATGCCCACCGGGCACCAGGGATTGCAGGAGTTTGAGGCTTCCGGATAGGCGAAGATTGGTGGGCCAGAATCGACTGGCATGAGGTCATACCCTCCGCCGTCAGTGAGGTTGTGCAGGAATCGGCCGACTGTTCCCGAATCAACTCGCCCTCGACCGAACCGTTCCTAAACGGGAGATGCGGGTCGAATCCAGCCTCAAACCTCGTGGGTATAGTGGCGGTAAGGTCCTGGCCCATCGAGGGCGGCCTTCGCCTTCCTTCACTCGTCCCGCATTTCCTCTCGTCCGACACTCAAAGCTCGCGCAGGTCCCTCCGGGGGGATTTTGATTCCCCTCGAGACCATCTTGTAACCTCTTTCTTTCCGTTGTGACTTTTTCCTGAGACTCAAGCGCTCCCCCACGGTTGATCGATTGCGAGAACCAGACCCCCGTCTCTCCGGGAGCCGACGACTATCTCTAGGTCAGCACGGCGAGTAGCTAAACGCCCATCCGCCGCCAGGTCCCCCCGGGGCAGAGAGGTTCTCGATCTGCCAGATCCCGAAATCCGAAGGAAACCAGTAATGGAAAGTGGTTACGACGATTGGGAGCTGGACGGGAGCACTTCGGTTTCCGCCATCGGATTGGAAGCTCACCCACAGAGTGAGGCTATACGATGACATCGAGATGGATTGGGAGGAGCCACCGCACGTTGAGACATCCGGTTCATTGGGGGCCTGGAACCCGTTCGAAAAGGTGATCGTCCCCCCGACAAACAAAACGTTGGGTTCCTGGTGGTCCGAGGTATTGCCTGGGCCAAGGATCCAGATTCCGAGCGATGGGTTGCCTATTGGAGCCAAACTGACGAAGTAGGGTTGAGTGCACCGGACATTTGGGCCCGGTCCCCACACTGTCTCGTTGAGGGTACCATAGACCGAGACGTTAGACTGGAACCCCGACCAGGACGTACTCCCATTCCAGCTTTGACTTCCCATTTGGAACAGACCCCCGGGTAAGAAGGTCGAGGGGAAGGTCACGTTCGCCCAGGCGTGGCCTCCGTAGGGTGAGTTGATCAAGAGCGCGGGGACCTGAGCAGTCTCGAACAGCACCCTAGGGCCAGCCTGGCAGGCCGAATGGACTACGGGAGCCCAGCTGCCTACTAGCGTCGGGAGGAATAGTCCAAGGGCCAAGACAGACCCACAGAGAGCCCAAACGACTAACCAACGCCGGCGGTTTCCCCAACGCATTTCTCGCTGATCCTGGGATGGATTGCTGATGCTCGAGGGCCGCTTATGGATGTATAGCCCTCCTTGCGAGTCCAACCAGTCCCTCCTGCGTTTCAACTCGCTCAGTTGCAGGTCGTCAGGTTCGGCACGCAGTAATCGTCAAACCAGACGTGGACATTGATCGCCTCTTGGTTAGCAGCTTGGGTCCCGTCTACCAAGTAATAGAACTGAGCATTGTCGCCGATTGGTTCCCCGGTGTCGCTGAAGGAACAGGTAATCTCCGTTGACGAGCTCTTGCTGATGGTTGTAGTGTAGGTTAGCTCGACAGACGGCCCGAACGAGATGCCCCCCCATCCGCCAGTCAGCGAGATTGTGATGTCCAACCCGGAAGTGGAGGTGTAGGACCCCCCGTTGTACCAGAAGAGACCCCCACCGCCAGGACCCACAGTTTCCACTTGATAGCCGGGATAGCCAGAAATCGGATACGTCTCGCCAGGTGGCGGCGAGCCATTCGGGTCGACGACATTGACAGCATTTTGCGATGGATCGAACATGTTTCCGTATGCATAAGCCGTCGAATAGTTGGCGCCCGTTGTCTCGTTCACGTAGCCAGTGGTGTACTGATGGAAGTCTACCACGGACTCCCCGTTGGAGACGGGAGGCGCGATCGCCCCGGTGGTCCACTCCGTGTTGTCCGTGAACCCATTCCCGGCATCATAACTCAGTATGGCTTGAGTAATGGTTGTGACAATGGTCACTCCGCACGTTGCGTCGGCTGTGTGGACAAATGCAATTCCCGGGATGCTGAATGTTTGTTGGTTTGCGGGCAATCCGAACTGGATGTAGTCATTTGAGGCCGAGGAGGTCGTGTTGTGGAATATGGTTGCGTTCCAGGATCCCGCCGCGCCGGTCGCGTTGATTACCAGATTCGGATTCGACACGTTCCCGAAAGGTAGCATCGTGTTCTTACACCAACCACCGGGCCATAGGTCGTAGTAAACGGTCCCGGCCGTTGAATAGGTCAATGGGAACTTGACCGCGAAGTGTCCCAGACTATTAGTGGTAGCCGCGGGCTGAGGCACGCCCTCCGCGTTGGTAGGGAAGGGGATTCGTACACGTGCACCGCCTGTGTTGACACAATTGGCCACCATGTAGTCTATTGTCGCCCCCGCGACCGGAGCACCAATCTGGTCAAGCTGATACGGATTCGAAACGAGGGTGGATATCCATCCGACGAGTTGCCCCAGGGGGGCCGCCGGAGTTGCGAAGTAGCCATCAAGGGATTCCCCTCCGCAACCATTCGAGACACCTGCTTCGTAACTGTACGTCGTTCCCGCTTTGAGGGCGTTCAGATTGATGCTTGCTGAGCTACTTGTTTCACTGATTCGCGGAGTGGCGAGGTCGGGCCCGCTTCCGACCCACCACCAGAAGCTCGGGGTGACGGGCGTGGTGCCTGTGAAGGTCCAGTTCACCCAATCCTGTTGATACCCACTCGTGTTTTGCGCGACTGGTTGGCTCATCGAGGCGGCCGTGCAGCCTCCGCCTCCGTTGACGCACTGGGACTGGTTCCAGCTACAGAGGGTAAGGCTCCCAGTGTAGTGGTCACCACTGTTCGGGGTATAGACGTGAAAAGTCGTGGGATTCGCAGTCGCGGAACTGACCCCCGCCTCACCCGAGGTACCCCACCCGGCGAAGCTGTATCCCTGGTCCATCTTGCCTTGGATTGTGAACGTGCAGGTAGAAACATCACAGAGGTCCTCATCCAGCGTCGTATCATGGCAGTGAATTGATGCCCCGGAGGTAAAATTGAGCCAGCCGTCCGGGCACTGGATCGTAACGTAGGTCCCGGGCAGAATGAGGGGACCGGCCTGCCCATTAATTTCCAGACCGACCCACGGACTCGTCGCGACACCGCTGCTTCCGGGGTCGAGCGTCTGGACCTCTCTCGGGGTTGGCCTACTCGGGCTTGCCTGAGTCGTTGTCAGAAACATTGAGGTCAAGAGGGTTAGAACAGTCACTCCAGTAAGGATTGACGTCCAGACATTCAACACAAACCTTCGTCGAGCCGCCCGTGGCCGCAGGTGCGCTCGCATCGTGAGCCTCTACACGAAAAAGCGTTAGTGCCGCGGATTTGATTAGCTCGAAGTAAAATCAACTTGACTTGAGGATCAGAGCGTCCACTAGGCATAAACCTAGAACGGGGCCTCGGGGTCTTTGTTTCCTTTGGGGCGTCCGTGTGATTTGGTCCCCGCATGTGTGAGTTAATTGCATGCCAGATCTGACCGCTGTCGACCTCGGATGACCGGGATGGTCTGATACGCTCCAAGGGCAACCAATCGATTGGATTGTGATTCTTGACTACCTTCGTTCAGAGGACGGTCGTGTTCCCTCTCGCTCTAGATTCGGAGTTTCGTCGAGGGAGAGGCGGGGTCCCGGGCCCGGACCGTCGTCCTCGGGCCTCGGTCCCAAGGGATGAAGGCCGCACGGGTGTTGGAGACCGCATGCCCGAGCTAGAGAACCCCGTAGAGAGCCCCTGCTTCGGATGCGGCCCGGCGCACCCCCGCGGACTGCGGCTGCGATTCGAGCAGGTCGTCGCCGACGACGGCGTTCCCGAGGTGCGGAGCACGTTCGTTCCGAAGTCGGACGAGGTAGGGTGGCCCACCCTCTTCCACCACGGCCTGCACTTCATGGTGCTGAACGAGGTGTCGTACTGGGCCGCGCTCACGCTCGTGGGTAAGGTGTGGGTGCTGGCGGGTCCGGCCACCTACGCGACCGACCGGCTTCCGCGGGTCGGCCTCTCCCACATCGCCCGGGCACGCATCCTCCACCGCGAGGGCGACCGCCTCCGGATCCGCGCGACGACCACGACCTCGGCCGGCAAGTCCTGCGGTTCGCTGGAGGCCGACTGGCGTCTGGCGAGCCGCGCGGTCATCGAGCGTGCCCAGGTCCCGCTGCCCGACTACCTTCTCGGGGACCTCGCGCCCTGAGCGGCCCGTGCCGTCAGACGACCGACTCGTGGCTCTTGACCTCGCCCCGGAGGATCAGGTCGGCCTCCTCCAGGGGCGGGAGCGGCGAGAGCGGGGAGCCGCGGTACATGCGCCGGTCGATCCGCTGGATCCGGTGGTAGAGGTACTCGAACTGACCGAAGATCAGCGGGTCGCGCCAGGAGGTCCGCCACTGCCCGATGAAGTCGACGGGTTGCCGTAGACGCGTGTAGTAGGCCGTGACGTACCCGCCGAACCCGGACCAGACCATGCGCTCTTCGAGCACCCCCTCGTGGGTCAGCGAGCCCAGGAGCTCGAACATCCGGGGGACCTCCAGCTGGGGGTAATCGCCCGTGGAGTTGAGGAGCCAGGCGGCGAACTGGGCGCGCGCCCGCCGCATCTCGCGCGAGTCGAACCGGTCGCGCATCTCCAGGATCGCGTTGGCGGAGTTGAGGTGACGGGCCGACCGGGTCTGCCACCACATCAGGATCAACGTGCCGACCACGAGGATCCAGGTGCCGAGCAGGCCCCAGAGCGCGAGGTTCGACCAATCGATCGAGAACGCCATCCGACCTGCCCCGAACCCTCGACGCGGCCCGAGCCAAGCGGTTCCCCCTTAAGGCGGCCTCGCTGGCGGGGCGCCCGGCTCCCGGAGGGACGTCCGTTCCGAGGGCGGGTCGCCCACGGGTTTATCCGAGCACGGACTCTGCGACGTTCGTGGAATCGTACTTCCGGGCCATCGAGTCGGAGGTCGACCGGGCCTACGCGGTCGCCGACCGGGCCCGGAGCGAGGGGTTCGACCCCGAGACCCACCCCGAGATCCCCCGGGCCCAGGACATGGCGATGCGGGTCGAGAAGCTGCTCGCCCACCTCGGGACCGAGGGGCTCTCCAACGAGATCCGGGCGCTCGCCCGGCAGATGCCGCGCGAGGAGGTCGCGGTCACGGTCACCCGACGATTGGCGAGCGACACGTCCCGCGGAGGGAGCCTGGTGGCGCGCGTCGACACCGCTCTGCGGGTCGGGCTCGCCATCCTGACGGAGGGGATCCTGGTCGCGCCGCTCGAGGGCCTCGCGGAGGTCCACCTCCCCGAGGGGCCGGACGGCAGGTACATCGAGCTGTACTACGCGGGCCCGATCCGGGCCGCGGGGGGGACCGCCCAGGCGCTCAGCGTGCTCCTGGCCGACATCGTACGGCGGGACCTCGGTCTGGCGGCCTTCCGTCCGGACCCGCAGGAGGTCGAGCGGTACCAGGAAGAGATTCCGCTGTACAAGTTCCACCAGCACCTCCAGTACGTTCCGACGGCCGAGGAGATCGCCCTGGTCGTCGGCCACGTCCCGGTGGCGATCTCGGGCGAGTCGACCGAGGGGGATGCCGAGGTCAGCGCCTTCCGCAACCTGCCCCGGGTCCCGACGAACGGGATCCGCGGCGGGGCCTGCCTCGTCATCGCGGAAGGCCTCTGCCAGAAGGCGGCGAAGATCCTCAAGATCGTGGAGAAGCTCGGCCTCGAGGGGTGGGAGTTCCTCTCGGAGCTCGGCCATCACACCGCGGACGAGGAGGAGAGCCGGACCCCGAAGTACCTCCAGGACTCGGTGGGGGGGCGACCGGTGCTCGCCCACCCGGGGTACCCCGGGGGGTTCCGTCTCCTCTACGGCCGCTCGCGCACGACCGGGCTCGCGGCCTGCGCGGTGAACCCGGCGACGATGGTGGTCCTGCAGCACTTCGTGGCGGTCGGCACCCAGGTCAAGCTCGAGTACCCGGGCAAGGCGAGCGCGATGGCGGTCTGTGACACGGTCGAGGGCCCAATCGTCGAGCTGGACGACGGGACCGTCACCGCGGTGCACGAGGTGGACCGGGCCGTCGAGCTGTTGCCCCGCGTCCGCCACATCGTCGACCTCGGGGAGATCCTCGTCAGCTACGGAGAGTTCCTCGAGAACAACCACGCGCTCGTCCCCGGCGCCTACTCGCTCGACTGGCACGCCGCGGAGCTCGAGGCGGCGGGGGCCGACGGGGCCGCGGCCTCGCCCGCGAACTACGAGGAGGCCGTCCGGACGGCCGTCCAGTTCCACGTCCCGCTCCACCCGCGCTGGCTCCTCTTCTGGCACGACCTTTCGCCGGCGGAGATCCGGGCGCTCTCGGAACGCGTCGAGCAGACCGGGCGGTGGGTCGACGGGGCGCTCGAGTTTCCGGGCGACCCGGCCTGGCATGCCGTCCTGCTCCGCCTCGGCTTCCTGATGGGGCCGGTGGGGAGCGACCGGTGGCGGGGGGAGCCCGACTCGAGCGCCGCGCTCCTCGGAGGGCTCGGCCTCGAGCCGTCGGAGGGACCGCTCCCCCGGCGCGTGCCGCTGACCCCGGTCGAGGCGGACCCGCTCGCCTACGTGAGTCGGCTCGCGGGCGTGCCGATCCGGGCGCGGGGACCCTCCCGCGTGGGCGGCCGGGTCGGCCGGCCGGAGAAGGCCTACCAGCGGCAGATGGAGCCGAACGTCCACGCGCTCTTCCCGGTCGGGCCCGCGGGCGGACCGACGCGCTCGGTGCCCGAGGCGGCCCGCCGGAGCCTCCGCGAGCCGGTTCGGGTCGACCTCGGGGTGCGGGTCTGTCCGTCGTGCCAGCGCACGAGCGTCTGGACCCGGTGCGCCTGCGGCGCCCACACGGAACCGGACGGACGGACGATCTCCGAGGCGCTTCCGGTCGCCCGGATCTGGGGAGAGGCGCTCTCCCGCCTCCGCCTGACGCACGCCCCGGTCGTCAAGGGGGTCAAGGGACTCACCTCGCCGGGCAAGGTCCCCGAGGCGATCGAGAAGGGGATCCTCCGGGCCTCCCACCAGATCTCCGTCTACCAGGACGGCACCGCGCGCTTCGACCTCACCGACCTGCCGCTCACCCACTTCCGGCCGAACGAGGTCGGGACCTCCGTCGCGACGCTCCGCCGCCTCGGGTACACCCACGACTGGACGGGGGCCGAGCTGACCGACGGCGAACAGCTGGTCGAGCTGCGGCCGCAGGACATCCTCGTCGCCCGAAGCTGCGGCGATTACCTGGCCCGGCTCGCCCAGTTCGTGGACGACGAGCTGGTCCGGTTCTACGGCCTCGAGCCGTTCTACCAGGCCCAACGCCCCGAGGACCTGGTCGGGGCGGTCGTGGTCGCGCTCGCGCCGCACACCTCGGGCGGCGTCGCCGGGCGGATCGTCGGCTTCACCGAGGCCGAAGCGTGCTTCGCGCACCCGGTCTTCCACGCGGCGAAGCGGCGGAACTGCGACGGGGACGAGGACTCGGTGACGCTCCTCCTGGACGCGCTCCTCAACTTCTCCCGGTCGTACCTGCCGTCCAGCCGCGGCGCGCTGATGGACAAGCCGCTCGTGCTGACGACCCGGCTCGAGGCGACCGAGGTCGACAAGGAGGCGCACAACGTCGACGTCATGCTCCGCTACCCGCTCGCGTTCTACCGCGCCGCCGCCGAGCGGAAGTCGCCGAAGGAGGTGGAGGCCCTCATCGACACGGTCGGCCACCGGCTCGGCACCGAGCGTTCGCTCTCCGGCTACGGGTTCACGCACGACACCCAGCGGGTCGCCGCCGGACCGGTCCGCTCGGCCTACCGCGACGGCCGCTCGATGAGCGAGATGGTCGAGCGGTCGGTCGTGCTCACGAGCCAGATCCGCGCGGTCGACGTCGTCGAGGCGGTCACGCTCGTGCTCAACGCCCACTTCCTGCCGGACCTCATGGGGAACCTGAAGAGCTACGCGACGCAGAAGTTCCGCTGCAAGTCGTGCGGGGCCTCCTACCGGCGGCCTCCCCTCGCCGGGCGGTGCGGGGTCCTGCGGCCGGGCGGCGGTCGCTGCGACGGCGAGCTCCTCGCGACCGTCTACGAAGGCTCGGTCCGCAAGTACCTCCCGCTCTCCCAGCGGCTGGGGGCCATCGAAGGGATCACGCCGTACGTCCGGCAGCGGATCCAGATCCTCGCCGACTCGCTCGCGACCCTCTTCCCCGGCGCGGGCGCGCAGACGACGCTCGACCAGTTCCGCCCGCCTCCCTCCGCGCCCCCGTGACGCCCCGCCCGGCCGGATCGGGCCGCTGGCAGGTCGTGAGCGCCCGCTCGCGTGAGGACGTCGAGCACGTCCGCGCCCTGTTCCTCGAGTACGCCGCCGGCCTCGGCGTCGACCTCGAGTTCCAGGGGTTCGAGGAGGAGGTCCGCGCCCTCCCCGGCGAGTATGCCCCACCGGGGGGGACGCTCCTGCTCGCGCGTCGAGGCCCGGAGGTCGTCGGCTGTGCCGGGGTCCGGCCGCTCCCGCCCGGTGACTGCGAGCTCAAGCGGCTGTACGTCCGTCCCGCGGCGCGGGGCCTCGGTCTCGGGCGACGCCTCCTAGCTCGGGCGCTCGCGTTCGCCGAGGCCGCCGGCTACGGCCGCATGTGGCTCGACACCCTCCCCACGATGGCCGAGGCGATCGGCCTGTACGGTGCGTTCGGGTTCGTCGAGGTCGCTCCCTACCGTCCGAACCCCATCCCCGGCGCCCGGTACTTCCGGCGAGAGCTCGGCCGCGGAACGTCCAAATAGCCGCCGCCCCGTGGACGGACCGCGGGCTTGTGGGGTAGTCTGGACTATCCTGTCGGCCTTCGAAGCCGACGACCTGGGTTCGAAATCGCGGGCTCGCCCCGCGACGAAACTCCCAGCAAGCCCGTGCCGGTCGGACCTCAGCGGAAGTAGGCGGCGGAGGCGGCGGGGTCGACCCGCTTCTCCTCTTCGGGCTTGGCGGCCTCGAGGATGTCGATCGCGAGCAGCGCGGGGACCGGAACGAGCCGGAACCGGCCCTTCTCCTCCCCCTCGCCGCCCTCGAGCTCGATGGCGAGCGCGTTGTCGCCGCCGATCGAGACCAGGCCGCGGAAGACCCCCGTGGAGTCGATCGCGGTCTCGTCCGGCCCGGCGGAGCGGACGCGGACGCGGGAGCCCGGCGTGAGGGCGAGCGGGGCCTTCTTGGCGGCGGGCGCGGCGGCCGTCACCGGCTCCCTCCCCGCTCCCGGCCGCCGGTCGTTTTCGGCGCGGGCACCTCGCTGAGCCGCTTCTCCACCAACCCTTGCAAGTGATTCACCGTCTCCCGGTACCGACGTAGGGCGTTGTTGGCGTTCGCTTCCGTGAAGTCCCACGCGCGGGCCAGGTTGCCGTACCGCAGGCGGTACCCCTTGCGTCCCTTCCCGTCGGCGACGCCTCCGACCTCTTCGAGGAGGTCGAGCGCTTTTAGCTTGTTGATGTGGCGATAGACCGTCGGTTTCGACGTCTTGAGGACGGCGGTCAGCTCCTCGACGTACCAGGCCCGCGGCGGGTCGCGCAGGAGACAGTCCCGGACCAGGCGGAAGGCGAGGCTCGAGGCGACCGGTCCCTCCGAGCCGCGCCCCTCCTCCCCCTCGGGCAGATACCCGACCAGCCGCAGGAACTCCCGAAGCACCTCGTCCAGGTCCGCGATCGGGGTCAGCGGCGTGCTGTAACGCAACGAAAGTTCGAACGGCATGCCGAGTGAGTGCCCCAGCCAATCCCGGGATAATAAAGCCGGGGCCGGCGCAAGACTCGGCGGCGGCCGAAACGCTATGCGCGCCGCGCGTCGTTCGGTCGCGATGGCCCCGTTCGAGCTCGTCGTCCCGAGCACGGTCGAGGAGGCGATGGCCGCCCTTCGGACCTCGGGGCCGGGCGGGGCGAGCGCGCTCGCGGGAGGGACCGACCTCCTGAACGACCTGGACGACGGGCGGGCGCGCCCGCAGCGGGTCGTCTCGCTCCGTCGCTTGCCGTGGCGGACCCTCGACTGGACCGGCGGGCAACTGACCGTCGGCAGCACCCTGCCGCTCCGGGCGCTGGAGCAGGACCCCGAGGTCGCCCGACGGTTTCCCGGCCTCGTCCAGGCCGTCCGGGCGGTCGGGAGCGTCGCGCTCCGTCACTGCGCCACCCTCGGCGGGAACGTCGTGCGCTCGGCGCCCGCCTCGGACCTCGTGCCGGTCCTTCTCTCGCTCGACGCCGAGGTCGACCTGGTCGGCCCGCGCGGCGACCGTCGGGTCCCGCTGGACCGGTTCATCCGTTCTTCGCGGCGCGTCGACCTCGCGGAGGGGGAGCTCGTCCGGTCGATCCGGTTCCCCGAGGCCCGGCCGTCGTCGTATCTCTGGCAGAGGGTCCGGCCCGCGAACGACATCTCCCAGGTCGCGGTCGCGCTCGCCTTCTCGCCGACCGGGCACGCCTGGCGCGTCGCGGTCGGTGGGGTCCCTCCCCGGCCCGTGCTTCTCCCGGGGCCCGCCCGTCTCCTCGGAAGCGGGGCGCCGGGGCCCGAGGTGGTCCGGCGCGCGGCGGCCCTCGCCGGGGAGGAGGCGCCGTTCGTGACGGATCGCCGGGCCTCCGAGGAGTACCGCCGACGCACGGTCAGCGCCCTCGTCGCTCGCGCGGTCGCCGCCGTGCTCGAAACCCCGGAGTTCCCCCGATGACGCGGACCCCGAGCCGTCTCCAGGTCAACGGCCGCGCCGTCGAGCTGCCCGGTCTTCCCGACGAGGAGCGACTGCTCGACACGCTCCGCTGGCGCCTCGGCATGAAGGGAACCAAGGAGGGGTGCCGTTCCGGAGCGTGCGGGGCCTGCACCGTACTGGTCGACGGAGAGAGCACCCTCTCCTGCCTGACGCTCACCCGAGAGGTGGAGGGCCGTGCCGTGACGACCATCGAGATCGGGCCGGAGGACCCGGTCGTGGCCCGCGTGCGCTCGGCCTTCGCCGTCGCGGGCGCGCTCCAGTGCGGCTACTGCACGCCGGGGTTCGTGATGTCCCTCGCCGGCCTGCTCCGGGAGCGCGGGGCGGCGGCCTCGCGGGAGGAGCTCCTCGAAGCGCTCGGCGGGAACCTCTGCCGGTGCACGGGGTATGCCTCGATCCTGCGCGCGGTCGACCGTCTCCGGTCGGAGGGCCCGTGACGACCCCCACGTCCCGGAGCCGGCCCGACGGGGAGGTGAAGCTCCACGGCG
This sequence comes from Thermoplasmata archaeon, assembly GCA_035501555.1. Taxonomy (GTDB): domain Archaea; phylum Thermoplasmatota; class Thermoplasmata; order Lutacidiplasmatales; family UBA184; genus Lutacidiplasma. The sequence continues at coordinate 171,111 of DATJWA010000027.1, forward strand.
CCGCGCTCTACGGGACCGACCTCGACGTGCCGGGGATGCTCTGGGGCGCGCTCGTGCCGTCCCCGGTGGCGCACGGCACGATCCGGTCCATCGACCTCTCCGCGGCCCGGGCTCTTCCCGGCGTGACCGCCGTCGGGGCAGAGGACCTCGACCGCCTCCTCCCGTTCGGCGCGCGTGACGAGGAACGGCCGCTCTTCCCGCGCGGGGAGGTCATCTACCACCACCAGCCGCTCGCCGCGGTCGCGGCACCGACCCTCGCGGAGGCCGTTCGCGCGGCGAGGGAGGTCCGCGTCGCCGTCGACCCGCTTCCGATCGTCTCGGACCTCGAGTCGGTGTTTCCCGAGTGGCCCGGCTCCGGCGCGGCGAACTCCCCGCACGTCGCGGCCCACGTCCACGCTCGCCACGGCGACGTGGAGGGGGAGTTCTCGCGCGCCGACCGGGTCGTGCAGGAGGTCTACCGGACGGCGAGCGTCCACCAGGTCGCGCTCGAGCCGCACGCGTGCCTCGCCGAGGTCCAGGACGGCCGCTGGTACGTCCGCACGTCGACCCAGACCCCGTTCGGGGTCCGCGAAGACCTCGCCGTCCTCCTCGGGGTCCCCGAGAGCTCGATCGTCGTCCGGGGGACCTGGGTCGGTGGCGGGTTCGGCGGCAAGGGCGCCCCGCTGCTCGAGCCGTACGCCCTCCTCCTCGCCCGGGCGAGCGGCCGGCCGGTCCGCCTCGCGCTCGGGTACCGGGAGGAGTTTCAACTGGGACGCACCACGCTTCCGGCCGTGGTCCGGATGGAGACGGCCGTCACGGGCGGTCGAATCCGCGCCCGGCGCGTCCGCCTGCTCCTCGATGTCGGCACGTCCCTCCCCGGCCGGGACTTCGCGACGGGCTACTCGATCGGTTTCCTTCTCGGCCCGTACGCGACCGCGACGTTCGAGATCGAGGGCTACGCGGTCCGGACGAACAAACCCCCGTTCGGTCCCCACCGCGCGCCGCTTGCCCCGCAGTGCGCCTTCGTGGTCGAGTCGCACCTCGACCATGTGGCCCGGGAGTCGGGGGAGGACCCGGAGGAGTTTCGGGCCCGCCATATCTGGACCGAGGGGGACACGACCCCGCTCGGCCAGACGGTCGGGCCGTTCGGGCTCGGGGCTGCCCTCGAGCGGGCCCGGGAGACCGCGAAGCGGTGGAGGCGAGAGGCACCGCCCGGCCACGGCGTCGGGGTCGGCGTCGGGTTCTGGTCGACGAGCACGGGCGCGGGCGGAGAGGTCCGTCTCCGCCTCACCGCCTCGGAGGTCGTGATCGAGCAGGGGGAGCGGGAGATCGGCAGCGGCAGCGTGCTCGTCGGCCTGCCGGCGGTCGCCGCCCGCTCGCTCGGGGTGCCCCGGGAGAGGGTCCGGGTCGACTACTCCGACACCTCGACCGCGCCGTTCGACTCGGGCGTCTTCGGGAGCCGCACCGTCGGAGCGATGGGCCGGGCCATCGAGGAGGCCTCGCTTCAGCTGCTCGCCGTCCTCGGCAAGCGTCTGGCGGGAGGCGCTCCGGCGACCCTCCGGGAGGCCGACGGCCGTCTCCTCGCGGCCTCCGGGGGCCACGAGGCGCCGGTCGCCGACCTCCTGACGCCGGAGGAGCGGACGACCGGTGGAATGGTCGCCGGCGGTCGGCATTTCGGCCCGCCGGGGACCCTGGACGAGCATCGGGTCGTCGACGGGACGTTCTACGCCTACCGGGACTTCACGGGTGCCGCACACGTCGCCGAGGTCTCGGTGGACCGCGAGACCGGCTCGGTCCGGGTCGAACGGTACGCCGCGTTCCACGACATCGGCGTCGTCATCGACCCGGCCGCGGCGCGGGCGCAGGTCGAGGGCGGCGTCGCGATGGGGCTCGGCACCGCGCTCACGGAGGAGGCGATCTGGTCGGACGCCGGCGAGCTCGAGAACGCGGGCCTCAAGGATTACCGGATCCCGACCCTCGGAGAGGTCCCGCCGGTCGAGGTCGATTTTCTCGAGGGGTTCCCCGGGGCCGGGCCGTTCGGGGCGAAGGGGCTGGGCGAGCCTCCGATGATCCCGGTCCCGGCGGCCGTCGCGCTCGCGGTGCGCGAGGCGTGCGGGGCGCACGCGACCGAACTGCCGCTCTCCGCCGAGCGGGTGGCCCGAGCGCTTAAGCTCCTCTGACGGTGCCCCCCGGCATGCCGGTCTCCCCGGAGGAGATTCGGGCCGTACTCGAGCGGTACCCTCGTCCACCGCTGGTCGCGACCGTCGGCTCGCACTCCGCGCTGGACGTCGCGGATGGAGCGGCCACGGAGGGGTTCACGACCCTCGTGCTGGCGCAGGCCGGTCGGGAGGCGACGTACTCGCGCTATTACCGGACCGTACGGGCCCCGGACGGGAGCCGTGCGCGCGGGTGCGTCGACGAGGTCTGGACGTATCCCCGGTTTGCGGACCTGGCCGCTCCGGACGCCCAGGAGAAGCTGCGCGCGCGCGGCGCCCTGCTCGTGCCGAACCGGGCCCTGAGCTCCTACGTCCCCCTCGAGGTCATCGAGGACGACCTGCGGGTCCCGATCGTCGGGAGCCGGAGGCTGCTGCGGATCGAGGAACGCACCGAGCGGGAGAACTACTACTCCCTCCTCGAGGCGGCCCACATCCCGTTCCCCCGCGCGATCCCGAGCCCGGCGGCGATCGACCGGCTCGCGATGGTCAAGCTCCCGCACGCGACCCGCCGCCTCGAACGCGGGTTCTTCACCGCGGCCTCTCCCGAAGAGTACCGCGCCAAGGTCGAGCGCCTGGTGGCCCGCGGGACCGTCGCGGCGGCCGACCTGGAGCACGCGCGGATCGAGGAGTACGTCCTCGGCCCCGTCTTCAACTTCAACTTCTTCTTCTCGCCGCTGGTCCCCCGGGCCGAAGGCCTCGAGCTCCTCGGCGTGGATGAGCGGCGCGAGAGCAACCTGGACGGCCTCGTCCGGCTGCCCGCCGCCCAGCAGCTCGAGCTGTCGGAGACCGACCGGATCCCCGAGTACACGGTGGTGGGGCACGGGACCCTGACCGTTCGCGAGTCAATCCTGGAGGAGGTGTTCCGGCTCGGGGAGCGCTTCGTCGACGCGAGCCGCGCGGCGGCCCCGCCCGGCATCCTCGGGCCGTTCTGTCTGCAGAGCTGCATCGACCGGGACGGTCATCTCACGGTCTTCGACGTCGCCGCGCGGATCGGGGGCGGCACCAACATCCACCTCGGGGTCGGGCATCCCTACGGCAACGCGCTCTGGCGCACCCCGATGAGCACCGGTCGCCGGATCGCGGTCGAGCTCCGGCGGGCTCTTGAGCAGGGGAGGCTCTCGGAGGTCGTCACATGACCGAACCGACCCCGCACCTCGCCCACCCGGCCGCCAAGCTGCGGACCTCGCCGCTGGCCCACTTCCACCAGCAGCACGGCGGGCACATGGTGCCGTTCGCGGGGTGGGAGATGCCGCTGTACTTCACGAGCATCCTCGCCGAGCACCGCGCGGTCCGCGACGGCGTCGGTCTCTTCGACGTCTCCCACATGGGGATCCTCACGCTCACCGGGGGCTCCGCCGCCGAGCTGTTGTCGCGGCGGACCACGGCGAACATCCTGCTCGAACCACCGGGCCAGGTGCGGTACACCTTCTTCCTCGAGGCGGGCGGGGCGATCGTCGACGACCTCCTGGTCACTCGGCTCGACACCGGCACCGACCTGACCCGCGAGTTCCTCGTCGTGCCCAACGCCTCGCACGCCGACGAGATCGACGAGATCCTGCGCCAGCACCGCGCCCCCGACACGACCATCGGGCACTGGAACGGGAAGGTCGCGATCCTCGCCCTCCAGGGGCCCCGCTCGCGCGCGGTGCTCGAGAGCACGTTCGGCTGGCAGCTCGGCGGACTCGGGTTCTACCGGGCCGCCGCCTTCCCGGCGGCGGCCGGCGACGGGGACCCGAAGGGCCACCTCGGGGTCTCGGTCCCGAAGGACCTCGAACGGGAGGTCGTCGTCAGCCGGACCGGCTACACCGGCGAGCGCGGCTACGAGCTGTTCGTGCGGGCGGAGGACGCGGAGGCGGTGGCGGAACGCCTGCTCGCCGCGGGCGCGGTCCCCTGCGGTCTCGGCGCGCGCGACTCGCTGCGGCTCGAGCAGGGGTACCTGCTCTCCGGCCAGGACTTCCACCGGGACCGTACCCCCCTGGAAGCCGGCCAGGAGAAGTTCGTCGACTTCTCGCATGCGTTCGTCGGGAAGGCCGCGCTCGAAAAGCAGCGCGAGGAGGGTCCGAAGGTGCGGTTCGTCGGGCTCTCCGTCTCCGAGCCCGGCGCGATCCCCCGGCACGGGACCCCGGTGAGCGCGGGGGGCGCCGTGGTCGGTGAGGTGACGAGCGGCGGGCTCTCGGTCACCCTCCAGCACGGGATCGCGCTGGCCTACCTGCCGCCGCCGCTCACGGCCCCGGGGACCGAGGTGACGCTCCTCCTGCGGGGGCGGGAGGTTCCGGCCCGGGTCGTCCCGCTCCCGTTCCGGAGCCCGCCCGCTCCGGGCGGCTCGTAGGGGCTCGACGCGGTCGACCTCCGCCGGTGCCGCTCGGCCCCCCACCTTAACGTAAATAGTCGGGGTACCCCATCCAACGTGTCGAAGATGTCGGCCGATGCCGGGAGCGGCCGTGGGTTCGTCGGCCGGGTGGAGACCGTCCAGGCGCTCCGCCGCCGCTTCGAGGACGCCCGGGCCGGCCACGGGGGCGTCACGCTCCTGATCGGCGAGACCGGGGTCGGCAAGTCCGAGCTGCTCGACGAGTTCGTCCGGACGATCCGCGAGCGGGGAGTCCAGGTGCTGGAGGGGCGTGCCCCCCCGCTCGATGCCCCGCCCCCGTTCGCGCTGATCCGCTCGGCGATCGAGAGCGCTTCGGGGGTGGAACCGTCGGCCTCCCCGGACATGCTCGGGTTCGGGTCGGAGGGCGTGCTGATCGGCTTCGCCCCCCGGCTCGACGACACGCTCCTCTCCTCCCCCGTGCACGTCGAGGAGCGCCTCCTGGACGCACTCCGGAGCGCCGACCACCGGGGCGAGGGAGGGCACCTCACGATCCTCGACGGGATCGCGGCCCAGTTCCTCCAGTTCACGCGACGGGGCCCGACCGTCCTGGTCCTGGAGGACCTCCACCGGGCCGACGAGTCGTCGCTCGCCGCGCTCGAGTTCCTCGCCCGCCAGTTCCAGGAGCGGCCGCTGTGGATCATCGCCACGACCCGCACCCCGGTGTCGCTGCCGGAGGCGCGTCGCCTGCGCCTCGAGTCGCTCGCCGAGGCGACCCGGGCCGAACGGGTAGAGCTCCGCCCGCTCAGCTCCGCCGAGGTCGCCGAGTACCTCCACCGCAGCAACCCAGAGCGCGACTTCTCTCCCGAGGAGATCACGCGCTGGCACTCGGAGAGCGGCGGCAACCCGCTCCTCCTCGAGCAGCTCGACCGTCGCCTGGCGGCGGGCGGCTCGGCCGGCCCACACCTGCGACTCGACCCGGCCGCCCCGGTCGTGCTGCCGGTCCTGGACGAGCCCGAGGAACGGGTCGTCGCGACGGCCGCGGTGATCGGGCCCGAGTTCCCGTTCCTCCTGCTCCTCCGCGCGACGGGCGAGGAGGAGGAGCGGCTCACCGAGGTCGTCGACCGCCTGGTCGGCGCCGGCGTGCTCCTCGAGCGTCCGGGCGAGGCGTTGGCCTTCTCGGACGACCGGGTCCGGGCCCGGGTCTACGAAGGCCTGACCGAGAGCCGTCGTCGGGTCCTCCACCAGCGCGTCGGCGAGGCGCTGGAGGCGACCGGGACCGCGGACCTGCCGACGGTGTACGCGCTCGCCCGCCACTACCATCTCGGTAAGGTCGACGACCGGGCGATCAACTACAACCGGATCGCCGCGGAGATCGCGCTGCGCGCCCACGCTCCCGAGGTCGCGATCGAGCACCTGACGCGGGCGCTCGAGAGCCACCGGCGCCTCGCCCCGGACGACTGGGAGGGGGAGACGGAGCTCGTCGTCGAGCTCGCTCAGCAGGTCGACCTGGTCGGCCGTCTCAAGGAGGCTGAGGAGATGCTGCGGACCCACCTCGCGCGGCGCGGGCTCCGCAAGCGCCTCTCCCCGGCCGTCCTCGCGCTCACGGAGCTGTACCTCGCCCGGCTCCTGACGGACCAGGGGGAGTGGCATGGCGCCGAACGGACCATCCAGGGGATCCTCGCCTCCGCCGGTCCCGGGGTGCTCGAGGGGCACCCGACCGTGCTCATCGCGCTCCACCGGCTCCGCGGCGAGGTGTTCTACTACGCGGGGCGCTACGCCGACGCGCTCGCCGAGCACACGGAGGAGCTGCGGCTCGCCGACGTGACGGGCAACGAGCTCGCCCGGGCGCTCGGGGAGGTGCGGAGAGCGAACGTGCTCGCGATGTTGGGGCGGGGCGACGGCGCCGCACGGGACGCCCGACACGCGGCTGAGACCCTCGAGCGGCTCGGGGACCTGAGCGAGGCCGCCCACGCCCGGCTCTTCCTCGGGGTGATCATCGTGGGGATCCCCGGCGACCCCCCTCACCACGCCGAGGCGATCGCCGAGCTCGCCGAGTCGATCCGGCTCGCCGAGAAGGCGCACGACCTGCGGCGGGTCGGCTGGGCGCTCTTCAACACGGCCGACATCCTCCGCGAGATGGGTCGCCACGAGGAGGCCGTCGAGCGGAACGCCCGCTCGCGCGAGATCCTCGAGCGGATCGGCGACCGGTTCGGTCTCGTCAACTCGATGATCGTCGCGGGGAAGCTCCTCACCGATACGGGGGAGTACGAGCGCGCGGAGGTCGAACTGCTGGACGCCTACCGGCTCGCCCGGGAGCTGAAGGCCGAGGCCGACGAGGTCGACGTGGTCCTGCGGCTCGCCCAGCTCTCCTACGCCCGGGGCGACCGGGCGAGCGCGGCCCGCCGGGTCGTGGAGCTGGAGCGCCGCCGCCTCCCCGAGCTCCGGCCGGACCTGGCGGTCGACTTCGAGCGGTTGAAGAGCGCCCTCGGGGCGAAGGAGCCCAACCGTGGCCGGGGGTCCTAGGCGGTCGGCGCCCGACGTCCGGGCGCACCTCCCCCTCGCCCGACGCGCCCTGGTCGAGGACCGCGCCGGACGGGACCGGACGAGCCGGAGCGTGCTCGCGCCGGGGCTCCGGGCCCGGGCCCAGATCGTCGCCCAGGCCTCGGGGGTCCTCTCTGGGAGCGCGGCGGCCCGGGCGGTGGCGGCGCTCGCGGGGGTTCGCGCCGTGGCCTGCGTGCCGGACGGGGCCCGCGTCCGCCCGGGGACCGTCGTCCTCCGGCTCGACGGGAGCGCTCGGCAGCTTCTCGCGGCCGAGCGGACGATGCTCAACCTGCTGATGCACGCCAGCGGCGTCGCCACCGCGACCGACCGGGCCGTGCGGGGGGCACGGGGAAGCCGTCCCCGGCTCGAGGTCTGGGCGACCCGCAAGACCCTGCCCGGGCTGCGGGACCTGGAGAAGGCCGCGGTCGTCCACGGAGGCGGTCGACCGCACCGACGGGACCTCTCCGACGGGATCCTGGTCAAGTCGACGCATCTGAAGTTCGTCCCGGTCGAGTCGGCCGTGGCCCGGGCGCGCCGGGCCGCGCGAGCCGGCGAGCGGGTCCAGGTCGAGGTCCGCAGCGTCGCCGAGGCGCTGCGGGCCGCCCGGGCCGGGGCCGATGCCCTGCTGATCGACAACGCCCCACCCGCCCGGGCCCGTCGCATCGTCCGGGCGCTGACGGCCGCCGGACTCCGACGGGGGCGGTGGGTCGAGCTCTCCGGGGGGATCACTCCCGAGCGGGTCGCGCGGTATCGGGGGGTCGGCGCGGACGCGGTCAGCCTCGGGGCGCTCACGCACTCGGCCCGAGCCCTGCCATTCCATCTCGTGGCCGAGCCGGTCGCTTAAGTCACCGCGCCCCCTAGCACGGTCGGAGGCGAGCGATGACGCTCGAGTCCGAGATCCACGACCTGAAGGAGGAGCGGAACGCGGTTCTGCTCGCCCACAACTACCAGCGCCCCGAGGTCCAGGACATCGCGGACTTCGTCGGCGACTCGCTCTACCTCTCCCGCAAGGCGCGCGAGACGGACCGCGAGGTCATCGTCTTCGCGGGGGTCCGCTTCATGGCCGAGACCGCGAAGATCCTGAACCCGAGTCGCACCGTCCTCCTGCCGGACCTGAAGGCCGGCTGCGGGCTCGCGGACGCGATCACCGCCGAGCAGTTGCGGGCCTGGAAGGCCGAGCATCCCGGCGCCGTCGTGGTCGCCTACATCAACACCTCGGCCGACGTGAAGGCCGAGTCCGACTACTGCTGCACCAGCTCGAACGCCGTTCAGGTCGTGAACGGGATCCCGCCGGACCGGGAGATCCTCTTCCTGCCCGACATGTTCCTCGGCGACTACGTCCGGCGCCGGACCGGCCGCAAGATGCACCTGTGGGTCGGCGACTGTCCCGTGCACGCGCGGATGCGGCCGGAGGACCTCGACCGCGCGCGCCGCGAGCACCCCGGCGCCCCGGTCGTGGCCCACCCGGAGTGCGGCTGCTCGACGCAGGCCCTCGGCTCGGTCGACCGGATCCTCTCGACCGACGGGATGATCCGGTTCGCCGAGGAGACGCACGCCCCCGAGGTGCTGGTCGCCACCGAGGTCGGGATCCTGCACCGGATGCGCCGGCTGAACCCGAGCACGAAGTTCACGCCGCTGGACGAGCGGACGGTCTGTCCGTTCATGAAGGAGATCGACCTCGCCGACGTCCGGGACGCCCTGCTGCACCGGCAGTACCAGATCGAGGTCCCCCCCGAGACCGCCGCCCGGGCCCGCCGGGCCCTCGAGCGGATGGTCGCCGCGTGAACGACGTCCCCCTACACGTGGGGGAACAGCGGCGCCCACTTCGCAAGGTACATCGCGTAGGCGGCCCAGAAGAGGGCGAGGGAGCCGAGGAAGACGACGCCGATCGCGCTCCAGGACGGCTTGGTCGTGAGGTAGAAGTGCGCGCTGAGGGGGTTCAGGCGGGTCGAGAGGAACGAGCCGCCGGCCCAGAGGAGGGCGAGCCCGAACAGCGCGGGGAGCAGCACGGTGTAGCGACCGAGGTAGAGCCCGACCCCGACGAGCACGATCGCCACCGGGATCGCCGCGTGCGAGTGCCGCGGAGGGGGGGTCGGGGGCGGACTCGCGGGGGCGGGGCGGCGCGGGCGTCCCGCGTTCACACCCCCCTCTGCGGGGGGTCCGTACATGAACCTCCCCGTCCAGTGGAAGTCAAAACACCCGAGACATAGTCATAAAGAGCCGGGACAGAATCGGATGACCGTGCCAGACCTTCGCAAACCGACCGGCTTCCCCAGCCGGCCGCAGCCCCCCACGGGGCCGAGCGGGTCGGTCCTCCCCCGGTTCCAGGAGCCTCCGGTCCTCCGAACCACCCCCGCCGGGTCGGCCCGGGTCTGCACGAACTGCTCGGCCCCGGTGACGTTCCCGAAGTCCCCTCCGCTCTGCTGGGGATGCGGTCGTACCCTCTGTGTCGACTGCTACTGGCGCCACGGGCTCACCCCCGCAGCGCATACCTGCCAGTCCTGCCGCGCGCGCGGAGTCACGGCGCCCGCGACCTCCCGCTCGGGAGCCCACTCCACCGGGGCCCACGCTCCGGGGAGCCGCCCGCCTACTTCGCCCTAGTCGGCCCCGCGAGCCCCGCGTTGACCACATCGGCGACGGTCGCACCGGCGCGTCGGGCGAAGGCGAGCGCCACGGGCCGGGTCGGGTCCTCCTCGGCGCTCAGGAGCCCGGTGGGAACCGCGAGACGGACCCCCTGCTCCCGGGCGGTGCGGGCCCACGTCGAGTCGAGCCGCTCGGACCCCGGCCCGACCTCGACCGCCGCGCCGACGGCGGCCGCATACGCGATCCAGACCCGAACGGTCGGGACCGCGTCGGTCCCCCCGCCTCCCAGATGCGCGACCAGGGCCGGCGGTCGGGGGTCCTCCCCTCCCTCCGGTGGACCAGGACGGCGGCCGGTGGGTCGACGCACGACGAGGTCGACCCCGACCGGCGCGGACTCCCCCTCCGCCGGGGGCCCGTCGACCTCCGCGACGCGGAAGACCCGGAACCGGGGCGTCGAGGCCTTCCCGGCCTGGACGACGAGGGGGTCGGGGAGGCGGAACGGCTTCCCCTCCTCCGAGACGCCCTCGCTCACGACCCCCACGTAGGCGTACCCCCGACGGCGGGCCTCTCCGAGGAGACGGTCGAGCTCGGCCGAGCCGGCCCCCGGGGGAAGGTGGACATGCAGGTCGCCGCGCAGGTCGCGCTCCTCGACGAGCGGAGGCAGGGGTCCTTTCCGGGCGGCCTCCACCTCGCCCCGACCCTCCCGCAGCTCGGGAGGGATCCAGGCGAGGCCGAGCGCGCCGTAGACCTCCTCCTCGGTCGTCCCGGCGACCCGTTCCTCGCCCCGGAAGACCCCGTACTCGTTGACCCGGAGCCCCGCGTCCTTCGCGAGGGTCCGGACGACGACGTTGTGGTCCTTCGAACCGGTGAAGTACTGGAGCGCGGCCCCGAAGGAGGCCGGCTCGACGACCCGCACGTCGACCTGCAGCCCGTTCGTGAGGACGACGGTCTCCTTGGTGCCGCCCCGCAGTCGCACCTCCCGGACCTCGGGGAGCGCGGAGAAGACGTCGAACGCCCGGGTCGGGTCGTGGGAGGTCACCAGGATGTCCAGGTCGCCGACCGTCTCCCGGCCGCGACGGAAGCTGCCGGCGATCACGACCTGTTCGGCCCCCGCGCGCTCGCGCAGACTCTGCACGATCCGCTGGGCGACCGGGTAGGCGACCTCGATCGGTAGCCGCGCGACCGGGCCGCTCCCCCGGGCCGCCTCCACCGCGCGACGGACCTGGGCGATCTTCTTCGGCCCGAACCCCTGGACCCCCTCCAGCCGCCGAGCGTCGATCGCCGCGAGGAGCTCGGCCGGACCCTCGATGCCGAGCTCCGTCCAGAACCGTCGCGCGCTCTTCGGCCCGATCCCCGGGATCCGGAGGAGCTCGGCCACGCCGGGGGGGACCTCGCGCCGCAGGCGCTCGAGGTAGTCGATCCGACCGGTCGTGAGGTACTCGCGGATCTTCTCCTCGATCGCCTCCCCGACGCCGGGCACGGTGCGGAGCTCTCCCCGCGCGGAGACCGCCGCCAGGTCCTCGGTCAGCGAGTCGATCGACCGGGCCGCCCGCCGGTAGGCCTCCGGCTTGAACCGCTCGCCGAGGACGTCCAGGAGGTCGGCGATCGTCCGGAAGGTCTCCGCCGCCTCCGCGTTGGAGGGCATCGACCGGCCAGCGAGCACGGCGGGATTAACCAGTCGGGTCGGCTAGATCGTCCGGCCCGTCCCGCAATCGAGCCACGCCCGGCGGGCGACCGGATGGAACCCGAGCCCGTCGTAGACCGCCCGCGCGTCGGCCCGGTCCTCGCGCACGAAGAGCGCGCAGGGGGCTCCAGCCCGCGCGGCCTCGGCCATCACGGCCCGCACGACGGCCCCGCCCCAGCCGCGGCCCCGATGGGCCGGCCGAACGAAGACCCCGCTGATGAACCAGACCGACGAGCGGCGGACCGAGGCGCTGGCGATCGCGACGATCTGCCGGCCCTCGAACACCCCGAAGACGACCTCGGGTCCGGGGTCGAGCCCCGCGTACCCCTGGACCAGGGGGTCGTTCGAGCTACGGACGAGCTCGCCGAGCTCCTCCATGTGCTCCCGGGTGAGTCGGCGGACCCGTGCGTCGAGGGCCGAGGGGCCCGGGGTCGCCCCGAGGGGAGCCGCCTCGACCAGCACGGTGAGGTCGACACAGGGACCCCGGATCCGGTGGATGAGGGGGCGCACCTCCTCGGGCCCGACGAAGATGAACGGGCGGGGAGGCAGCGCGGAAGCGATCTCGGGCAGCGGGGGGGCGACCCAGTGGACCGTCGGGGGCCGGCCCGGCGACTGCCAGGTCAGGAGGTACCCGAGGGTCTTCCCGTCGCGGAGGGCGGAGACGAACCGCACCTGGCTCGGGAGGCGGTCGAGGTCCCAGAGCGCGTAGGCGTGCGTGATCGGGTCGGCGGCCGCCGCCGACTCGAGCCACGCCCGGTCGATGGTCGGGCGGAGCTCGACCGCCTCCGGCGGCATGGACTCCGCACCCCGCCGCCCTAGTTATCGGCGACGGGCTCCTCCGCACCAACGGTAAATCCGTCGTCCCGGTCGCACGGTCCCGTGCCCCCGCACCGACCGACCCCGCAGCTCCCCGAGCATCTCGAGTCCCTCTACCGGGCGTTCCCGTTCGGTCGGTCCCTCGCCGAGGACCCGATATCCGCGGTCCGTCCGCTCGCGCGGGACGCGCGGTCCGCCGAGGTGGCCGCCGTCTTCGCCGCCATCCTCGCGGTCGGCAACACGACCGCGATCCGGGGGTCGGTCGGCCGCCTCGCCGCGATCGCGGACGGGGACTTCGGCCGCTTCGTCGCCCGAACGACGCCGGCGGAGCGGAGCCGGAGGTTGAGCTCCTTCCGTCACCGTTGGATCCGCGGGGACCAGGTCGACTACCTCGCCCGGGTCCTCGCCGAGTACTACACGGAGCACGCGTCGCTGGAGGAGGCGTTCCTCGGCGGGTTCTCCGATGGGGGGTTCGCCCGGGGGGTGGACGCGCTCGCCCGCACGCTGCGTGGCGAGGCGAGGGAACGTCAGCTCGGACCGGCCCCCGCCGGCTACCGGGCACTCTTCCCGAGCCCGCTCGAGGCGCCGCGCAGCCCGTGCAAGCGACTGACGCTGTTCCTCCGCTGGATGGTCCGGCAGAGATACCCCGACCTCGGCCTCTGGCACCAGGTCCCCGCGGGGGAGCTTCGGGTCCCTCTCGACCTCCACGTCCACTGGATCGCCTACCACATCGGGCTGACGGCCCGCAAGACCCGTTCCTGGGCGACGGTCGAGGAGGTGACCGAGGCCCTGCGGCGGATCGACCCGCTCGACCCGATTCGCTTCGACTTCGTCCTCTGCCACACCGGGATCTCCGGCGACTGCCCGAAGGAGCGGGACCTCTCCGTCTGCGGCCCGTGCACCCTCCGACCGGACTGTCTTATGTGGCGGGGCCGCAGGGGGGCCTCGTGACCCGCCGCGCGGCCCTCTCCGAGATCCCGGCGAGCGTGCTCGAGCGGTTCCGAGCGGCCGAGCCTCGGATCGAATGGCGACCGGCGACGGGCGGGTCGGCCACCCCGGCCGGGACCACCCGGATCGCGCACCTCTTCCAGGAGGAGGCCCGCGTCACCCGGCGGGAGCTTGGGGGGGCGGTGGAGCTCCGGGTCGACTCCGGCCCGGTCGGGGCGCTCGTCCTCCTGCTCGAGGTCGACCGTCGCGGCCCGCCGTCCGCGCTCGGGGCGGCGGGCAGCGGACGCGACCCGGCGTTCCCTTCGGGAGCCCTGGTCGCGCGCTGGGGGCCGGGCGAGGTCCCGACGGACTCTCGTCCGCGCCTGTCCGACCTGGTGGAGCTCGCGCGCTACGCGCTGCCGTGACGCGGGAAATACTTATATTCTCTAATTATTAGACCAGCTAATACTTCGAGGTGCTCATGAACACGACGGCCGCCCTCACCCGCCCGGTTCCCCCCGCGGACGTCGAGGAGCTGGTCGACTCGGTCCACCACGTGATGCGCGGGGTCCTCCACCGCCTGCACCCCGCGCTCGAGGCGGAAGGGATCTCGATGGGTCAGTTCTGGTCGATGCACCTCGTCTCGAGCCTCGGCTCGGCCTCGATGGGCACCGTCGCCCGCCACCTGTCGCTCTCCGCCCCGACGGTCTGCGCCAGCATCGACTCGCTGGAGGCGGCCGGGTTGGTCGCGCGGCGCCGCTCCCAGCGGGACCGGCGCGCCGTCGAGCTGAGCCTGACCCCGAAGGGGCGACGGGTCGAGGCCCGGATCTGGGCCCGCGTCGGCTCGGTGATGTCGGAGGCGGCCCGGGGCGTTCCGGCCGACGACGTCGCGGCGGCCCTTCGCCTCTTCCGCGAGGTGCACACCCGCCTGGAGACACTCCCCGCCGGGGGTCCAGCGTGAACGCCGGCGCGAACGGTCACTTGGCCCAGACCGCGGCCGGCAGCCCCTTCGACCCGAAGGCCGCTCGCTCGGCGATGATCGTCCTCGCGGTGATGGCGATGATGGTCACCTACGTCGAGACGATGGTGATCCCGGCGTTCAAGTCGTTCGTCCTGTTCTTCGACAACGCGCCCGCGACGACGGTCGTCTGGATCGTCTCGGCCTACCTCCTGGTCGGCACGGTCGCGACGCCGATCTTCGGCAAGCTCGGCGACAAGTACGGCAAGAAGCGGATGCTGGTCATCGTGATGGCCCTGTACGCCCTCGCGGTGAGCCTCGCCGGGTTCTCCCCGAACATCGGCGCGGCGTTCGGGGTCGACCGGGCGAACCAGATCTACGTCCTGATCGGGATCCGGGCCTTCCAGGGGCTCGGGATGGGGATGTTCCCCCTCGCCTTCGCGATGCTCCCCGAGCTCTTCCCGGCGGCCCGCGTGGGGCAAGCGCAGGGGATCGTCTCCGCGATGTTCGCGGTCGGGGCCTCGCTCGGGTTGGTCGGCGGAGGGTACATCGCCTACACCTGGGGCTGGCAGCTCACCTACCACACGGTGATCCCCGTCGCGGTCATCCTCGCCGTCCTCGCCTACGTCACGCTGCGGGAATCCCCGCACCTGACCCCGCACCCCATCGACTATCCGGGGATCGCGAGCCTCGGGTTCGCGCTCGCCACCGTCATGTTCGGCCTCACCGAGGGCGCCTACTGGGGGTGGGGGAACTTCTCGGCGGTGAGCCTGGCGGGCCTGCCGTGGGGCGTACCGCAGTTCTTCCTCCTCGCGCTCGCCGGGCTCCTCTTCTTCCTGTGGTGGGAGCCGCGGGCCCCCTTCCCCGTCGTCTCGTTCGCGGCGCTCAAGAAGCGCAACATCTGGGTCTCGAACGTCAACGGGGTCTTCGTCGGGATGGGCATGTTCCTCGTGTTCATCGGGCTGACCATCCTCGTGGAGTACCCGTACGCCCCCGGCTTCGGGCTCAACGAGTTCCAGATGGGCCTCGTCTCGGTGCCGGCCTCCCTGTCGATGCTGGCGCTCGCCCCCGTGTGGGGGCGGCTCGTCGCCGCACGCGGACCGAAACCGGTGATGATCCTCGGCTTCGGGGTCATGGCGCTGGGCGGCCTCGGGCTCGCCTTCCTGAACTCGAACATCTACGAGCTGATGCTCTTCGCCATCCCGGCGCTCGCCGGGAACGTGGCGGTGCTGATCGCGATGTCCAACATCATCGTCCTCTCCGTCGGGCGCGAGGAGCTCGGCATCCAGACCGGGATGAACCAGACGTTCCGGAACCTCGGCAGCGCGGTCGGGCCGGTGATCGCGGCGACGGTGACGGCGAGCCTGGTGGCCACGGACTACATCTCGGTCCCGGGCGTCCCGCAGCTCGTCCCGGTGCCGACCTACCAGATCCTGGGCTTTGAGATCGTCTTCGGGATCACCGCCGGGGTCGCCCTCGTCGGGATGCTGCTCTCCCTCGGGCTGAGGAACTACCGCTTCCTCGCCGACGGGAGCCGCGCCGGCGACCCCCAGAAGGCCCCCCGCGGCGCGCCCGCGCCGGCCGAGCAGCCGAGCGGCGTCGCGGACCCCGCTCCGTGACCTACGAGCAGCCGCTCGTGGCCCCGCAGACGGTGCACGCGTAGCACGTGCCCGAGCGGACCATGATCCCGCCGCAGACGTGGCAGGAGGGAGAGTCCTCGCTGACCCCGCCGCTGCCGCCGCCCTCCGGGGAGAAGGCGTCCAGCGGCTTGGTCTCGAACTTCACGGTCTGGCTCGCGGGGGCCGCCTTGGTCCCGCCGGCCGCCGGCGGGCCGTGGCCGTTCCCGTTCTCCGACGCCGGGCCCTCGAGGCCGATCGCGCGCCGCTCCTCCTCCGTGAGGAACTCGTTCGCGAGCCACCGGGCGACGTAGTCGGGGATCGATTTCGCGAAGCGGATCTTCGGGTTGTTCGTCGCCCCCGCCGGCTCGAACCGGAGGTGGGCGAGCTTGCGCACGAGGTCCTTGAGCGGCACTCCGTGCTGGAGCGCCATCGACATCGCCAGCCCGAGCGAGTCCATCAGCCCGTTGACGGTCGAGCCTTCCTTCGTGACGCGGAAGAAGATCTCGCCGGGCCGACCGTCCGGGTAGAGGCCGACCGTGACGTAGCCGTCGTGCCCGCCGACCTCGAAGTGGTGGGTGACCGCCTTGCGCTCGTTGGGGAGGCGCTCCCGGGCCGGGCCCCGCGGGCCCGCGGCGCTCGCGGCCTTGCCCTGGCCGGTCTCGAACGGCTGGGAGGCCTTGCAGTTGTCCCGGTAGAGGGCGACCGACTTGATGCCGAGCCGCCAGGCCTCGAGGTAGATCTTCTCGATGTCCTCGACGGTCGCGTCGTTGGGCAGGTTGATCGTCTTCGACGCCCCGCCCGAGAGGAACGGCTGGACGGCGCCGAGCATCTTCAAGTGGCCCATCGGTGCGATCGTGCGCGATCCGCCGGCCGGCGCGAGCGCGCAGTCGAAGACGGCGAGGTCCTCCGCCTCGAGCCCGGGCGCCCCCTCGATCGTGCCGACCCGCTCGATGTGGGCGGTGATCGCGCGGGTCTCCTCGGGCGTGTAGCCGAGGGCCGCGAGGCCGTCCGGGACGGTCCGGTTGACCATCCGCATGATGCCGCCGCCGACGAGGTTCTTGGTCTTGATCAGCGAGAGCTCGGGCTCGAGACCGAGCGTGTCGCACCCCATGAGGAGCCCGATCGTCCCGGTCGGTGCGATGACGGAGATCTGGGCGTTCCGATAGCCCCACAGCTCGCCGGCCCGCACGGTGTCGTGCCAGCGGTCGACCGCGGCCGTGACGAACGGGGCGAGGTGGGAGTCCGCGAGGGAGACCTGCTCGGCCGCCCGCGCGTGCTTGCTCATCACGCGGAGCATCGGGGCGCGGTTCTTCTCGAACCCGGCGAACGGCCCCATCCGCTTGGCGACCTCGCTGGACATGTGGTAGCCCTCGGCGGAGAGGAACGCGGAGACCGCCGCCGCGAGCGTGCGGCCGGAGTCGGAGTCGTAGGCGAGGCCGAAGTGCATCAGGAGCGCGCCGAGGTTCGCATACCCGAGACCGAGCGGGCGGTAGTCGTGGGAGTTCTGGGTGATCGGGGCGGTCGGGTAGCTCGAGGCGTCCACGATGATCTCCATCGCGAGGATCGTCGTCCGGACCGCCTGGCGGAACAGCTCGACGTCGAACTCGCCCTTCGGGTCGAGGAACTTCATCAGGTTGATCGACGCGAGGTTGCACGCCGTGTCGTCCAGGAACAGGTACTCGCTGCACGGGTTCGAGGCGTTGATCCGCCCCGAGTTCGGGCAGGTGTGCCAGTCGTTGGTGTGGTCGTCGAACTGGACGCCGGGGTCGCCGCACCGCCAGGCCGCGTAGGCGAGCTTCCGCCACAGGTCCCGGGCGCGCAGCGTCCCGGCGACCGAGTGGTCGGTGCGGTTGACGGTCTTCCACTCGCCGTCCCGGATGACCGCCTCCATGAACGCGTCGGGGATGCGAACGGAGTGGTTCGCGTTCTGGTAGGCGATCGAGGCATACGCCGAGTCGGGGTCGGTCCCGTCGAAGTTCGCGGAGTACCCCGCCCGGATCAGCGCGAGCGCCTTCTCCTCCTCGCGGACCTTGCACTCGATGAAGTCGACGATGTCGGGGTGGTCCATGTTGAGGATCACCATCTTGGCGGCGCGTCGGGTCGTGCCGCCCGACTTGATCACGCCGGCGAGCGCGTCGAACGCGCGCATGAACGAGACCGGCCCGGAGGCGATGCCGCCGCCCGAGAGGCGCTCGTGGCTGCCGCGCAGCGCCGAGAGGTTCGAGCCGGTGCCGCTGCCGCCCTTGAAGAGGCGCCCCTCGCTCGTCGCGAGCGCGAGGATCGAGTCCATGTCGTCCGTCACCGACTGGATGAAGCAGGCCGAGCACTGGGGCGGGTCGCGGACGCCGACGTTGAACCAGACGGGGCTGTTGAACGCCGCCATCTGCTGGACCATGAGGTAGGAGAGGCTCTCCTCGAAGGTGGTCGCCTCCTCGGAGGTGTCGAGGTAGCCGAGGTCGACGCCCGATTGGGCGATCCAGTGGCAGACCCGGCGGATCATCCCGTCGACCGAGTTCTCCCGGCGGCCGGCGATGATGCGGAAGTACTTCGACGCGGCGATGTTGATGCTGGTCTCGGACCAGGAGACCGGGGCGTGGATCCCCTTCTGCTCGAAGATCACCCTGCCCTCGGCGTTCTTGATCACCGAGTCGTGGGTCCGCCAGGCAACCGTGTCGAACGCCGTCTTGCCCCGCGGGACCAGGCGGGGGACGGGGATCGGCTCACGTCCGATCCGGTTGGCCGGCCGCGCGGCCGGCGATTCGGCGGGAGACGGCGTGCGTTTTCTCGAGACGGCCATGGAGGACCACTGTTCCTGGAGGGCGACGAAGTGTCGGGAGGAAGGAGAGCACCGTCCGATACTATTTCACCTGGGGCCGGTGGGTGGAACGCCCTCGGAGAAGGGCCGTTCCTCGCCTCCGGCAGCGGGCGAAACGGCGGAGGGTGCCGCTCGGGACACCTATCGAAAACCTCCGGGTGGCGCCAAGCGCGAAGGGGTATAAGCCACATGGGTCGGAATGAGCGCGCGCGAGCCCTGCCGGCGTCGCTCGAAGCGTCGAAGCCGTTCCTAAACTAGAGTCGAAACGCACTTCTCCGGCCGGACCGCACCGTTCGCTTGCGAGCGGAGCGTCGGCGGCCCGCGCGCGGCGTTCAGGCCCTCGTCCGCTCGGGAGGAGCCGGCAGGACCCGCATCGTGCACGGCATCAACGAGCCGCACTCCCCGCAGTAGAGTCCCTCCTCGGCGACCCAGAGGAAGGCGCCGCACCGCTCGCACCGGCGAGGGTCCTCCGGGTCGTTCCGACAGCCCATGGTGCTCCGTGTCGGGTACGACCGCGCTCGGGTATATGGACCGGCGGTCGCAACCACGCTGGGAACGGTAAGAAAAACTAGGGAGGGACCCTCTCCGTTCGGAGAGGGTCCGGGAAAAGGTGGTCCGGATTTAGGCGTTCTTCATCTTGGCGCGGGAGATGAAGCCCTTCTTGTCGAGGAAGTACATGTACCCGTCCTGCCGGGTGATCTTCTCGGTCCCGACCCGGGCCTTCCTCCCCGACTTGTTGAGCTTCGTCGGGGTCTTCCAGAGGTACCCGTCCTTGCCGAGGTAGTACAGGTAGCCCTTCTCTCGCTTGACTTGTTCCTTGCCGACTTTTTCCGCCATGTGGGGGACCTCTACCGGCGAGGAGAAGACCCCCCCTATTTAGAATTACTGACGGAATCCCCTCGAAGAAACGCGGTTTCCCTGACGGTAAACCGCGACCGGACGCGCGTCGAACCGGTAGCCGATGTGGTCGGCGGACGGCAGCGGGAACAGCGCCATGTCCGCCGGCCGGCCGACCTCGATCGTCCCGGCGTCGGCGAGCCCGCTCGCGTGCGCCGCGTTGACGGTCGCCGCGGTCAGCGCCTCCGCCGGCGAGAGCCGGCCGGCGTGGACCGCGAGGGAGATCGACAGCGGCATCGACTCGCTCCAGGTGTTCGGCGAGCAGTCCGAGCCGAGCGCGACGGGAACGCCCGCGTCGACCAGTTCCCGGGCGGGCGAGCGGCGGGCCGGAGACGATGCGAGCGCCGTGACGGGAAGAAGGACCGCGGTCACCCGGGCCCGGGCCAGCTCCGCGTAGTCCGCGGGCGAGGAGGAGAGAAGGTGGTCGGCCGAGGTCGCACCGAGCCGGGCCGCGAGGCGAGCGCCCCCCGAGCGGACGAACTCGTCGGCGTGGACCTTGACGCGGAGGCCGAGCGAGAGCGCGGCACGGAGCAGGCGCTCGGAGGCGCGCACCGAGAAGTAGCCCGGCTCGCAGAACACGTCGACGAACGTCGCGAGCTTCTCCCGAGCGACGACGGGGAGCGCGTCGCGCACGAGCCGGCCGACGTAGGCGTCCGCGTCCGCGCGCGCTTCGAGAGGGACCGCGTGCGCCCCGAGGAAGGTCGGCACGAGCCGCAGACCCGTGCGGCGTCGGAGTTCGGGCACCCGGCGCAACAGGTCGAGCTCGCCGGCGACGGAGAGCGCATAGCCGCTCTTGACCTCCACCGAGGTGGCGCCGGCCCGGGCCATGCCGAGCAGTCGCTCCGTCGTCTGCGCGAGGAGCGATGAGCGCGAGGCGCGTCGGGTGGCGCGAACGGTCGACAGGATCCCGCCGCCCCGGCGGGCGATCTCGAGGTAGCTCAGCCCGCGGGCCTTCAGCGCGAGCTCGGAGGCCCGGTCACCGGCGAAGAGGACGTGGGAGTGCGCGTCGACCAGGCCCGGGACGAGCGTGCCTCCCTGCCCGTCGACCGCGCGGCCCCCCCGGCGAAGGCGCACCGAGCGAGCGAGCGAGCGCTCGGAGCCGACCCAGGCGAACTTTCCCTCCGCCACCGCGACCGCCGCGTTCGCCGTCCGGCTCAGCTCGCTCGCGGCGGCCCCGACCCGCGGAACCGGTCCCTTCGCCAGCGTGGCGACCTCGGCCAGGCCCGTGACGACCAGGTCCGCGCGGATCATGCCTGATGGACCTGGTAATCGAGCAGGTCGCGGGCGGCGTGCGATCCGGGAAAGACGATCCGCGCCTCCTCCTCGAGCGGCTCGAGCTCCTTGTAGCGCGAGGAGAAGTGCGTCAGGTACAGGGTCCCGACCTCGGCGGACCGGGCGAGCTCGGCGGCCTGACGGGCCGAGGAGTGGCCCCACTGGTTCGCTTCCTCCTCGATCTCCTGCGCCGCGGTGGCTTCGTGGATCAACAGGGTGGCGCGGCTCGAGAGCTGACGCACGTCGTCGCTCGGACCGGTGTCGCCGGAGTAGACGATCGAGCGGCCGGGTCTCGGCGGGCCCATGACGTCCTCGGGGTGGACGACGTGGGCGTTCACCCGCACCGATTCGCCCGCCTCCAGGCGGGCGAAATCGCGACCGTGTATGCCGAGCGAGCGGGCGAGCGCGCCGTCGAACCGCCCGCGCTTCGGCCCCTCCTCGACCCGGTAGGCGATCGTCGGGACCGGGTGCGCGGCCCGGGAGGTGCGGACCGTGTACCCGTCCAGCTCGACCGACTCGCCGGGGTGCAGCGGGTGAATTGCCACGGGGAACCGGGAGGTGTAGTACCCCATCGCCAGCGCCCGGGAGACCATCTCCTCGGCGTCCGGGGGACCGTAGATGTCGAGCGGGTCGGTCCGGTTGTTGAGGTTCATGCTCTGGATGAGGCCGGGAAGGCCGAGGAAATGGTCCCCGTGGAAGTGGGTGATGAACACGCGCCGGACGCGCATGAACGAGGCCGTCGATTGGAAGAACTGGCGCTGGGTCCCTTCCCCGCAGTCGAGGAGGACCAGCTCCCGTTCCGTGTCGAGCGCGATCGCGCTCGCCGACCGCTCTTTCGTGGGCCAAGAGCCCGCCGTGCCGAGGAAGGTGACCCGCATCGCCCGCGCCAGTGGAATCCGGGTAATAGCCCGGTGGGGCGCGATGGCGTGCGTGGGGTAAAGAGGAAAAGGACTGGCGGTGTCGTCGTTTCGAATGGTTGACTGGGATCGCGTCGAACAGCTGCGCAAAGCCAACTGGGCGTGGGACGAGATCGCCGAGGACCCGAAGGTCGGTTTCCAGGCCGCCAAGGGCTCGGACCCGGGCCGCGCGCTCCAGGTGCTCTACCGGAAGCGTCAGGGACGCAGCGACCGCAAGGAGACTGCGGCCCCCAAGCCGAGCAAGCGGGCGGCCGACGAGCTCGAGCGGAAGTGGACGCTCGCGAGGATCGGCTACTTGGTCGCCCCGCTCGTGGCGGTCTGGGCGCTGGTCGCCTACCTCGTCCCCTCGCCGGTCGGGCTGATCCTGCCGGCGATCCCCTACGTCGCGCTGATCCTCGCCGTGGCGGTCGTCGTGCTGATCTACGGGCTTCTGCGGAGCGCGCGGCGCTGGAACAAGGTGTTCCGGAACACGCTGATCGGCGGGCTCGTGCTGGGGCTGATGTTCACCGGCATCGTCGCGCTCGCCGGGGTGCTGGTCTTCGGCTGCCCGGTGCTGCCCCCGTCCGCCGCGCTCGCCAGCCAGCCCGGTCCTGGGTGGGCTCAGGCCAGCGTCTCGCCGTGGCAGGAGAACGGCCTGCCCGTGCTCTACTTCTACGGCGCGACCTGGTGCCCGTACTGTTCGGCCAGCAGCTGGGCCATTTACAAGGCGTTAATCGAGTTCGGTTCCCTTACTGGGGCCACTACCGGTTATTCGAGTCCGGTGGACGCGTATCCGGGCACGCCCGAGATGATCTTCGGCAACTCCCAGTATTCCAGCGCCAACGTCTCGTTCGTCGTCAGCGAGGACATGTCCGGAGTGGACGGCACGTTCCCCGCGACTTCGAACTGCTACCAGTCGGCCTACGTCGCCGCCTACTCGGGGAACAGCATCCCGTTCGTGGTGGTCAACGGGCAGTACATCCACGGGGGAACGAGCCTGATCGACCCGGCCTCCCTCGCGACGTACAACTCGGGCAGCACGGGCGGCACCGGGGCCACGACCGTCATGGGCCAGGTGCACTCCGAAAGCGGCACCGCCTGGGGCGTGGTCAGCCCGCAGGCCTACTGGATCATGGCCTATCTCGTAAAAGCGACGGGGGCTCCGGTCGGCTACCTCGCAAAGCAGTACGGGTGGACGAGCGCGACGCAGTCCGCGGTCCAGGCCGACCTCAACCAATTGTGATCGGATGCGCGCCCGCACGTGCCGTAGCCTGATCGCTCTCGGCGGGGCCCTCGGGCTCGTCGTGTCGATCTTCTCGGCCCTCGAGTTCTACGACGCCTCGCTGACCGCCGTGTGCACCGTGAACGGGTTCATCAGCTGTTCCAAGGTCGCGAACAGCGGCCTGACGATGACGTTCGGGGTCCAAGACTACCTGTGGGGGATGCTCGGCTTCGTGGTGATCCTGGTCCTCGCGGCCCTCTCCGAGCGCCGTCGCCAGGACAACCGGATCACCTACCTCCTCCTCCTCGTCACGAGCGCGGGGGTCGCCTTCTCGGTCTACTTCCTGTACGTCGAGCTCGTCCAGATCGGCGCGCTCTGCCTGGTCTGCCTCTCCGCCTACCTGTGCGGGGTGGCCGCGTGGATCGGTGCCATCGGGCTCTCCCAACGCGCCTACCGACGCAGCCGTCCGGCCGCGCCGGAGCCCTCTGCGGAGGCCTAGCCGGACCCCTCCGCACGGGGGCCCGGAGACCCGCTGCGCCCGCCGTTCCGGCCCTCGACCGGGCCGCCGTGGCGTACCCCTATATACCCGACCTTTCTCGGCGGCCCGGGTCAACGTATGGCGATGCTGCCGAGCGACTACGCGGACTGGGCTGCGCTGGCCGCCGGGATCGCCATCGCCGGCGGCCTGATCGGGACCGGGATGGCGCAGTCCGGGATCGGCGCCGCCGGGATGGGGATCATCGCCGAGAAGCCCGAGAAGTTCGGCCAGGTCCTCTTCTTCTTCGTGATTCCCGAGACGCTCTGGATCATCGGGTTCGTGCTCGGCATCATCCTGCTGCTCGGCATCCTGCACGCCTGAATCGCCGACCGGACCGCCATGAGCCTCGAGAGCCTCGTCGAGGAGATTCGGCAGCACGCCGAGGCCGAGCTGCGGGAGATCGCGGACCGGCAGGTGGCGGAGCGCGCCCGGTTGGTCGCCGAGCGGGACCGTCGGGTCGCCGAGGTCCGCGCCGCCTCCCAGCGTGCCACCGAGGCGGAGGTCGCCCGCGAGCGCGCGCAGCGACTCGCCGCCGCGAAACTGAAGGCCCGCAAGATGCTGTACGAGGCTAGGGAACGGCGGATCGAGAGCGGGCTCAAGGAGACCCGGACGCTGCTGAAGGAGTACACCGCCTCCTCGAAGTACGCGGCGACCCTCAAGCGCATGGTGGAGGTCGCCGGCGACGCGCTCGGCCCCCAGGTGGTCATCTCCGGACGTCGCGAGGACAAGTCCCTGCTCGCGCGGGTCGCGCGGAGGGCCTTCGACCCGAGCCCCCAGCCGATCCTCGGCGGGATCATCGCGGAGACGCCCGACAAGAGCCGCCGCCTCAACCTCTCGTTCGACGAGCTGCTCCGCCTCCGCGAGGACGAGGTTCGAGAGCTCCTCGCCTAGGAGGCACCGATGGCCGCCTCCGCGTATGCGAGCGCGCTCGGGCGACTGAGGCCGGAGTTCACCGCCTTCCTCCCGAAGGAGACGTACGCCCAGCTCGCCGCGACCAAGGACCCGAACGAGGTCGCCAAGACCCTCGACTCCACCCCCTACGGGCCCGACATCCAGGCCGCCCGGGCCGCCTACCAAGGGGTCGCGCTCGTGGAGGTCGCGCTCAACCGGACGTTCGTCCGCCGCAACCGGCACGCCTACGAGGCGACCCCGTTCGCCGGCCGGGCCGTCGTCGGGGCCTACCTGACCCGGTGGGACCTGCAGAACATCGAGCTGATCCTCTCGACCAAGGCCCAGGGCCGGACCCTCACCGAGACCGAGGAGCACCTCGTCTCGAGCCGGGAGATCCCCGCCGGCCTGTACGCCGGGGTCCTCACGCTCGACGAGTTCCGCCAGCTGTTGGAGCAGCCGACCCTGGAGGCGACCGCGACCGCGCTCGTCCGCTACGGATACGGCGCGACCGTCCTGCCGCTGGTGGAGGCCTACCAGCGGACCCACGACGTCTTCCCGATCCTCCACGCCCTCGACCGGGAGTACTACCGGCGCGTCCTCGAGGCGGCCCGGTTCTTCCAGGGCGATGAGTGGGTCGTCCGCCAGTTCCTCTCGAGCGAGGTCGACCTCCGCAACGCGCTCCTCCTGCTGAAGGGGAAGTCGGCGAACCTCCCGATGGACGAGGTCCTCTCCCGGTGGTTCGACGGGGGCACGCTACCCTCCTCGCAGGTGCCCGACCTCTACGCGGCCCGGGGAGTGCCGGAGCTGGCCGACCGCCTGGCGGCCCGCTTCCCGTCGATCGCCGAGGGGACGGCCGAGTACACGAGCGCGCAGAGCCTGACCGGCTACGAGTCGGCGCTCTCGCGCGAGCGGGCGACGACCGAGCTCAAGCGACTGCGGACCTACCCGCTCTCCCTCTCGGTGATCTTCACCTACTTGCTGCTCGCCGAGCTCGAGCGCGAGGACGTGCGCCGGATCGCCTTCGGAAAGCAGTACGGCTTCTCCGCCGAGCGGCTGACGCCGCTCCTCGTCTCGCCGCGCCTGTAGGCTCGGCCCGCCGCCGTCAACGCGGCGGGGCCTGGATCATGGGCGCCACGACGCCGCCGTCCGCGGTCAGGCTCGAGGTCGTGTGGGTGCGGGAGGCGCCGAACGGACGGAACGGCCGGCCGTTGCCGCTGTAGAACTTCGAGAAGTACTCGACGAAGATCAGCCGCGCCCCCTGGATCCCCGGCTCGAAGACGCCGAGGATGACGTTGAACGACTGGCCGACCAGGATGATCGCCGCGCCCGCGACGATCCCGACCACGGTCCCGCCGAGGAGGAGCCCGCCGCCGATCGTGTTGATGATGAGGGCCAGGATCACGCTCGCGAGCAGGATCCCGAGCAGACGCGTGTACGACAGGATGTGGCTCACGATCTCGATGAGGCTCATCATGCCCGTCTGGACCCCCTCCCCGCCGATCATGAGGAGGAGCCCGAGGACCAGCAGCCCGAGGCTCCCGTCGAAGACCGGGCTCGAGGCCGAGGCCCCGCCGCCCGTGATCGCGCGCAGGGTGATCGGGTTGATGACCGAGAGGCCGAAGAACGCGACCCCCCAGGCGAACAGGATCCCGCCGGCCTTCCCGACGACCCCGCGGCGGTGGTGGTGGAAGTACTCCTTCAGCAGGCCGAAGAGGAACCCGAGGGTGACCATCGCCAGGCCGACGAACCCCGCGACGAGCAGGAGGAGCGCGACGTCCTGGGAGCGCAGCGGGTCGATGGGCGCGGTGTACCCCACCAGCCGCTGGAACAGCGGGAACCCGAAGAACTCGTCAAAGTAGAGGCCGAGCCCGATGGCGATCGCGCAGCCGGGCAGGAGGGCGTAGGCGAGCTGGCGCATCCCCTCCGGGCCCATGATTCGTTTGACGAACGTCCGGCCGAACTTCGGCAGGTGCTGAGCGCCCGGGAACCCCGAGATCATCCACAGACAGATCAGCAGGATCGTGAGGCCGTAGCCCCAGTCGCCCAGCATGAGGCCGAAGAAGATCGGGAAGACGATCGCGAAGACGAGGGTCGGGTCCCACTCGGTCGCCTGCGGCAGGGAGTAGAACCGGATGAAGAACTCGAAGCGCCGGACCCCCGCCGGGTTGCTCATCAGGGTCGGCGGCTCCTCGGTCGTCGGGACCTGGTAGAGGTAGGCCCGACCGCCGCTCGCGGACTGGACGACGTTCTCCAGGCGCGCGACCTCCCGGCTGGGGACCCAGGCCTCGAGCGCGAACGTGGAGGCGCCGGCGCCGACCTTGGTGAGGACCTCGACCTTGCGGTTCTCGACCTGGAGCGCCTCGTCGATCGCGGCGACGAGCGGGTACCAGTCGCGGGCGATGGCCCCGAGCCGCTCGGCGACGGCGACGCGCCGGCGGACGACCTCCTCGCGACGGGCCCGCAGCCCGGTCAGCTCCTCGGGCGGGGTCCCGGAGAGCGCGGGGAGCGCCGAGAGGCGCAGACCGTGGGCCTGGGCGGTGCGGGCGAGGACGTCGGCCGAGCTGCGCCGCAGGCTGACCAGGAAGCGGCCGCTCCCGGCCGGGTCGTCCAGGAATTGGGCGTCCGCGCTCGCCGGCAGGGCCGAACGCAGGGCACCCCCGTCGGTCCCGTCCCCCTCGCCGAGGAAGCTCACGAAGCTCTGGGCGCGGAGGAACTCGAGCCGGTCGGAGTAGAAGGAGATCTTCTCGAGGAGCGCGATCGTCTCGTCGGTCGCCTGCTCCTCGCTGAGGAGGCGGTCGTTCTCCCGGGTCAGCTCGCCGACCTCGGTGTCGATCGGCACGGTCTTCGCCGCCGCGAGGATGTCGGCGAGCGTGTCGAACCGGTGCGGGGGACCGACCGGCACGGGCGGGAGCGCGGTCTTGAGCCCCCGGAAGCGGAGCGCCTCGTCCCCGATCGCCCGCTGGGTCTCGGTCCCCCGCTCGGGCACGAGCCCGGCGAGCGCCTCCGGGGAGAGCGGCTCGACCTGGGCGAGACGCAGGTCGTGGAGGACGGTGAGGATCCGCTCCCGGTCGTCCTTGAGCCCGAGAATCCCGACCTTCGTCATCCGCTCGGGCCGCAGGACTCCCATGGTCTCGGTCGCTCCGTCAGTCCGTCGTGAACCCGGCGAGGACGGTCGAGAGGATCTCGGTCGCGCGGTCCGCCGGCCGCTTCCCCTCCCCGCGCGCGGCCTCCTCGGCCGCCCGGCTCCCGTCGACGAGGATCTGCTCGGCCTCGCGGTCGGCGTCGGCGCGCGCCGCCTGGACCGCCCGCGCCCGCTCGGCCTCGGCCTCCTGCTGGGCGGTCCGGACCGCCTCCTCGCTCTCGTCCTTCAGGCGGGCGGTCTCCATCTCCGCGGCCCCGCGGGCGGCCCGGAGCTTGAGGTCCCAGTCGGTCTCGGTCGCCTTGACGCGCTTGAGCGCGTCGATGGAGCCGAGGGCGGGACTGTCGCCGCCGGCGCTCGCGGACACTATAGCCCTCCGAAGTAGACCAGGACGAAGAGCAAGAGCCCGGCGAGCGCCGCGACCTTCACCGCGAAGGAGATGTTCCGCACGCGGCGGAACCGGCGGACCGCGGCGTTGGCGTCAGGCGACAGCGGCATTCGCCTCCGCGGCCTCCATCTTCCGCTTGACGACCTTCAGCATGCTGAAGGAGTCCCGCTCCATCTCGTCGAATCGGAACTTGATGTACCGCACCGTCCCCTGAAGGCGGGGGACCAGGACGTTCTCGATCGCGCTCGCGCGCCGCTTGGTCTTCTCGATCTCCTTCAACAGACGGCGCAGCGCGTTCTCCTTCTCGGCGATGTCGAGGACGACCGAGTAGATCCCCTGGAAGTGGTGGATCGACTCGTTGACGGACGTCGGGAGGTCGAGGAGCGCCGGCGCCGCGACGGGGTGGTAGTCGCCCCGGTCGACGCGCGGGGTGCGCACGCCCATCACGTTCTTCGTCGCGACCTGGACGGGGAGGACGTCCGGCAGCAGCATCGAGATGTTCTCGAGCCGGGTCGGGCCCTCCATCATCTCGGCCATCCGGATCGACTCGTAGCCGCGGGCGATCCGCGCCTGCAGGTCGCCGCGCAGCTTCATCGCCTCCCGCGAGATCGAGAAGAACTCGACGATCAGCGCGGTGCGCTTGAGCTTGAGGAGGTTCAGGCCCTTGCGCGCCACCACGATCCGGCGGCGCGTCCGCAGCAGCTCGAGGCGCGTGGGACGGATCGTTTCGGCCGGCACGTCGTCCGCTCCCCGGTCCTAGGCCGCCGAGCTCTTGCGGAGGCGGTACTTCTCGATGAACTCGGGCTTGATGCGCTTCAGCTCGGAGTCGGGCAGGTCGGACAGGATCTCCCAGCCGATGCCCAGGCTCTGGTCGATCGTTCGGTCCTCGTCCACGCGCTGGTTGACGAACTCGCTCTCGAACCGGTCGGCCGCCTTGAGGTAGAGCCGGTCGACCGCGCTCAGCGACTCCTCCCCGACGATCGCGGAGAGCGCGCGCTGGTCCTTGCCGGTCGCGTACGTCGCGAACAGTTGGTCGGCGACGCCCCGGTGGTCCTCGCGCGTCCGGGTCTTGCCGATCCCCTGGTTCATCAGGCGCGAGAGGGACGGGAGCACGTCGATCGGCGGGTAGACCCCGCGCCGCTGGAGCTCCCGGCTGACGTAGATCTGCCCCTCCGTGATGTATCCGGTGAGGTCCGCGATCGGGTGGGTGACGTCGTCGGCCGGCATCGTGAGGATCGGCAGCTGGGTGATCGACCCCTTGCGGCCGTGGATCTTCCCGGCGCGCTCGTAGATCGTCGCGAGGTCGGTGTACATGTAGCCGGGGTAGCCGCGCCGGCCGGGGACCTCGTCCCGGGCCGCGGAGATCTCCCGGAGCGCCTCGCAGTAGTTCGTCATGTCCGTGAGGACGACCAGGACGTGGAGGTCGCGCTCGTAGGCGAGGAACTCGGCGGCGGTCAGCGCCATCCGCGGCGTGACGACCCGCTCCATCGACGGGTCCGAGGAGAGGTTCAGGAAGACGACGGCGCGCTCGAGCGCCCCCGTCGACTCGAACTCCTTCAAGAAGAAGTTCGCCTCCTCGCTCGTGATCCCCATCGCGGCGAAGACGACCGCGAACCCCTCGGTGGAGTTCCTCAGCTTGGCCTGCCGGACGATCTGGGCCGCGATCTGGTTGTGCGGGAGACCCGCCCCCGAGAAGATCGGGAGCTTCTGCCCCCGAACGAGCGTGTTCATGGCGTCGATGGCCGAGATCCCGGTCTGGATGAACTCGCTCGGCTCCTCGCGCGAGTACGGGTTCATCGCGTTCCCGACGATCTCGAGCTGGGTCTCGCTGACGATCTTCGGCCCGCCGTCCTTCGGCTCGCCGAGCCCGTTGAAGACGCGGCCGAGCAGCTCGTCCGATACCGGGAGCGTGGCGACCTCCCCCAGGAACTTCACGCTGGTCGCCTCGATGTTCATCCCCATCGTCGGGCCGAACACCTGCACGATCGCGAGCCCCTTGCGCGAGTCGAGCACCTGGCCCTGGCGGCGCTCGCCGCTCGGCAGCCCGATCTCGACGATCTCCCCGTAGGCGGCGTTCGCGACGTCGCGGACGAAGAGGAGCGGCCCCGTCACCCGGTCGACCGTCCGGTAGTCGATCGGGACGCCGGGCGTCGCCTTCGAGGCGTTCGCGCCCTTGGCGGCCATGGTCCTAGGCCCCTCCGCTCGCGGCGGTGAGCTCGCCGACCGCCTGACCCATCTCGAGCTCGAGCTGGTTGAACTGGTTCTCGAGCTCCGCCTCGGGGATCCACTTCATGCGAGAGAGCTTGGTCCGCAAGGGGAGCTTCTGGAGCTGGGCGACGGTCGCTCCCTTGCCGATCGCGTCCTGCTCCCGGTCGGAGAACGAGAGGATGGCCCGGAGCATCCGGTACTGCTTCTGGATCGACGTGTAGGTGTCGACCTCGTCGTAGGCGCTCTGCTGGAGGTAGTCCTCGCGGATCATCCGCGCGGCGTCCAGGATCGCCTTCTCCCGCTCGGGGAGCGCGTCGACGCCGACGAGCTGGACGATCTCCTGGAGCTCCGCCTCCTTCTGCAGCAGCTCGAGGGCCTTCTGCCGCAGCGGCACGAACTCCTTGGAGAGGTTGGAGCGGAACCACGGCTCGAGGTCGCCGACGTAGAGCGAGTAGCTCTGCAGCCAGTTGATCGAGGGGAAGTGGCGGCGCGAGGCGAGCGAGGCGTCGAGGGCCCAGAAGACGCGCGTGACGCGGAGCGTGTTCTGGCTGACCGGCTCGGACGTGTCCCCGCCCGCGGGAGAGACGGCGCCGACGACCGTGACCGACCCCGTTCGCGCGTCGGGGGAGAGCGTCACGACCCGGCCGGCCCGCTCGTAGAACTCGGCGACGCGGCGGCCGAGGTAGGCCGGGTACCCCTCCTCGCCGGGCATCTCCTCGAGCCGGCCCGAGATCTCCCGCATCGCCTCGGCCCAGCGACTGGTCGAGTCGGCCATCAGCGCGACGTCGTAGCCCATGTCCCGGTAGTACTCGGCGATCGTGATCCCGGTGTAGACGCTCGCCTCGCGGGCCGCGACGGGCATGTTCGAGGTGTTGGCGATCATGACGGTCCGCTCCATCAGCGGGCGCTTGCTCTTCGGGTCGACGAGGGTCGGGAACAGCGTGAGCATCTCGGTCATCTCGTTGCCGCGTTCCCCGCAGCCGACGTACACCACGATGTCGGAGTCGGCCCACTTCGCCAGTTGCTGCTGGATGACCGTCTTCCCGGAGCCGAACGGCCCGGGCACGCACGCCGTGCCTCCCTTCGCTACGGGGAAGAAGGAGTCCACGACGCGTTGACCGGTGATGAGGGGGATCCCGGGGGCGAGCTTCTCGCGGACCGGGCGCGGGACGCGCACGACCCACTTGTGGCT
Organism: Thermoplasmata archaeon; assembly: GCA_035501555.1. Lineage (GTDB taxonomy): Archaea > Thermoplasmatota > Thermoplasmata > Lutacidiplasmatales > UBA184 > Lutacidiplasma. Next base: position 202,200 of record DATJWA010000027.1, read on the forward strand.
CAGGTAGAGCGGCTGCGAGCCCGCGGCGGTCTTGACCGTGCCGATCGGGTCGCGGATCGTGTAGGTGCCGCTCGCGATCTTGCCGACCGTTCCCTCCACGCCGGGAGGGACGAGGATCTTGTGGAGGATGAGCGGGGTCTCCTGGACGGTGCCGAGGACCGTTCCCGCCGCCACCGCGGTCCCCGGGGCGACGGTCGCCGTGAACTCCCACTTGGCGCGCTCGTCCAGCGGGGGAACGACCACGCCCCGGGTGATGAAGTCGCCCCGGCTCTTCTGGATCACGTCGAGCGGACGCTGGACGCCATCGTAGATCGACTTGAGGAGGCCCGGGCCCAGCTCGACCGACAGCGCTTGGCCGGTGTTCTCGACGGGGTCGCCCGGGCGGATCCCGGTCGTGTCCTCGTAGACCTGGACGGTCGCGGTGGGGCCGACCAGGCGGATGATCTCCCCGACCAGGCCGAGCGAGCCGACGCGGACGACGTCGAACATCTTCGCGCCCTCGAGGCCTTCGGCGATGACGACCGGCCCGGATACGCGCCCCACGACCCCCATCGAACGTTCCCCCGCTAGGCCGGCACCGAGAGCGTGACGCCGAGGACCCGCTTGGCGAGCGTGTTGATGCTCTCGACCTCGTACTCCCCCGTCGGGGTCGGCACGAAGACTACGAGCGGCGTGAGGGAAGAGTCGGCGTGCGCGCGCTGGGCCTCCGAGAGGTGCGCCCGGATCGACTGGCTCGCGATCACGAGGTTGTACTTCCCGTCGCCCATCACGCGCTGGAACTCCGCGACCGCGCTGGCCGGAGTGACCTCCACGACGTCCTTGAGGCCGATCAGGCGAAAGCCGATCGCAAGCTCCCGCTCGCCCAGCACTACCGTTCGACGCGGCTCGTCGGCCTTCTCGGTCACGGCGGCCCGGGCGGGGGTTCCGGGCTATTTAACGCCTGCCCCGGCTCCCGAGCGGAGCCCCTCGGTCCCGCGAAAAATCCGGCGCCTTCCACCGGCGGAAAATCGGCTCATGGGCGAATCCGGTGGGGCCCACTCCGGGGCGCCGACCCGTCACTTGTAGACCGAGCGGTGGACGTGGTTCTCCTCGTCGGTGATGAGGATGCACTCCCCCTCGCACTCGAACAGGCACGCCTCGCAGACGATGCACTCCGGTCCGTTGATCGCGAGCGACTTCTCCCCGCGGAACTGGAACTTCGCGGCCACCGCCGGGTCGTCGACCACATCCGGAACCTCCGCCCGCGGGCGCAGGTCGAAGACGTTCACCGGGCAGACGTCCTTGCAGTGCGAGCAGCCCGTGCACTTCGCGATGTCGATATCGACCTGGACCATCGCCTTGGGTCCCCCCGCACACGGCGGGCTATTACGGTTCCCTGGGACGAGCGGCGGGGGTGTGTCGGCGCGGCAACCCTTAAGAACGGAACCGGGTCTCGACCCGACCCCCCGATGCGGCCGCTCGACGTCCTCCAGCAGAGCCTCCACAAGCGCGTTCTCGTGGAGATGAAGGGCGGACGCTCGTACCGCGGCGTGCTCGACGCCTTCGACCAGCACCTGAACCTCGTCCTCTCGGCGGCCGAGGAGGTCGTGAAGGACCAGGTGACCCCGCACAGCGGCGTCACGCTCGTGCGCGGCGACTCGATCGTCTACATCTCACCGTAGGTAGCGAACCATGGGAAAGGGCACCCCGTCACGTCGCGGCGGCAAGATCGTCCACATCATCTGCCGGCGCTGCGGCCGGCACTCGTTCCACCGCCAGCAGGGCGTCTGCGCCTCGTGCGGGTTCGGCGACACGGCCCGGCGCCGCAGCTACAGCTGGGCGAAGCTCAAGTAGCCCGCGGACGCGGGCGCGAGACCCATCGGTCGCCCGCGAGGCTGAAGCGGAGCGGGCGGTCCACGGCCCTCGAGATCCCGACGCGGGGGCTGCGAAGGACCAAGTCCGGGCGGGGCCGGGGTCGGGGGGCGGTCACCGAGAGCCGTCCTCGGGGACCAACCCTCTGCCCGTCGTCGGCGATCGTCAGACCGAGCACCCGGCAGAGGCGACCGGGTCCGGAGGGGTTGGCGTGCGCCGGCCGCCGCGGGCGGGCGGCCCGCAGGAGGACCGCCTCGCCCGGCCGCGTGACGAGGTTGGCGCAGACGACCTGGTGGATGCGGAAGACATACAGCGTCCCGGGCGGGCCGAACATCGACCGGTTCCGTCGGGTCGGCCCCCGGTAGGCGTGGCTCGCCGGGTCGTGCGCGAGGTAGGCCTCGACCTCGACTAGCTCGACCGAACGGACGTCACCGCCGGCGCGGACGGTGAGGACCGCGCCCAGGAGCTCCCGCGCCACGCGCGTCGTGGGCCGGTCGAAGAACGCGCGGCCGAGCGGCCGGCCGCTAGAGGATCTCGCCACGGTCCACGAGCGGCGACCCGTCGACGGCGACCGTCGCCTCCCCAATCGTGAGCCAGGAAAGGAAACGGCACCGATTCGTCCCTCCGTAGACCGTGTTCCCTCCGATGGCGAGGGTGACGGTCCCGGCCTCTGCGTCCTCGGCCTGCGGCACCCCCGGGGCCAGGGCCGGGTTGAGCCCGACCGCGCAGAGGCCGACCACCTCGCGGCCCCGGGGCGCGTGCCCGAACTCGAGGTCGAACGACTCCCCGCCCGAGTGGTACCAGTAGTTGTCCAGCCGGCCGGCCTCGAGGTCCCACTCCCCGCCCTCGACCCGGCCCCCCGACAGGAAGCTCGGTCGGTTCGCGATCGCGGTCCCCTCGGTCGCCCGCTCGTCCACCGCGACCGCCACGAGGCCACTCGGTTGGGTCGCGATGGGGGCGTGCGGGGGTCGGTCGGCCGGTCCGATCGTCCCGTCATCCACCCACGGGGTCCGGCGGCGTAGGCGCATCCGCACGTCGGTCCCATTCGCCGCCGTCACCCGGAGCTCGCTCCCGCGCGCGAGGGCCCGGCTGACCCGGGCTCCGTCGGCCCGGATTCGTTTCAGGTCCGCGGCCGCGATCCCCTTCAGGAGCTGATTGCGCCAGAGGGGGCCCGGCACGCCCCAGTGCTCTCCCTGCTCGTCCGAGGCGTACCCCAGCAGGCACCGGATCCCCCGGACACCGGCCGCCCGGCTCAGGCGCGACCACTCCTCGTCGACCTCCCGGAACGGGGCGAGCTGGGTCGGTGGGAGGCGGTGGAACCGGGGCCGGTCGGCGGGTCCGGCGAAGTAGACCACCGCGTCGGCCCGTCGGACCGCCGCGCGGACCCCCGGGGGGAGGCCGGACCAGCTCCGCGTGCTCGGAGCGAGCTCGACGCTCCGCCAGAACGCGGCCTCGTCCTCGAGGAAGAGGGAGGCCCGGCCTCCGCGACGTCGCGCCTCGGTCACGCACGCCGTGGCCCAGGGGAGCGTGTGGTTCCAGGAGACCACCACGAGCTCCTCGTCGCGGCGGAACCGCAGGGCCTGCTCGACCAAGGTGCGGGCGATGGTCGCCGGCTTCGCGGCCTCCCGCAGCATCCGCTTGGTCATGGGAGCCTGGGGTTAAGGGTTCAGTCCCGCGCGGACTCGTCGGACGATCTCGGGTGCGTCGCGGGGGTCCCCTGCGAGCGCGCGTGCGACCTTCTCGATCAGCTCCCCGGCGTCGTCGAACGGGGGCCGGAACCCGGGCGCGGGGCCTCCTCTCGGGAACCTCCGCCAGCCTCCCGTCCGCTCGGCGGCGCGTCGAACGACCGCGCGGACCCTTCGCCCCCGGGCGAAGTCCGCGAGGTCTCGACGGAGGTCGGAGGGAAGCTGCGCCCGCTCGGCCTCCAGCCACGCCGCGACCTTCTCGGGGCGATGGCGACGGGTCGCGGAGCCCCGGCCGAGGACCCCGTTGAAGTAGAGGAACGGGCCGCCCACCTCGAGAGCTTCCAGCAGCGTTCGGCTCCCGGTCACGATGCGGAGCTCGGCGCCGCGGAACCGGTCCGTCCATTCGGCCGCGGGAAGTGGGTGGTCTCGAACCTCCAGTTCGCCGGCGGACCAGCCGACCTTCCACGGGCGAGGCGTCCGGACGAGCAGACGGACCGGGGGCTTCACGGTCGCGAGCCCGTGGAGCACCTCGGGGGCGATGCGCTCGGCGCTCGCCGGGCTCGCATACCAGACCCATTCACGTCCTCGGGCCGGAGGCGGGGCTCGGCCGACGGGCCGATACCGGTGGGGCCAGAGCGGTCCGGTCTGGACCGCCGTCGGGAACTCCCGGGCGAAGCGCGGGTCCCGGCGGAACGTCGCGAACAGGTGGAGCACGTTGGGCCGGTCGAAGGCGCGAAACCGCTCGAACGCCTTGCGGAACCGCTCCTCCTCGCCGGCTTCGACGGAGGCGCGCAGGCGGCCCGCCATCGCGCGGGACGACACTCCCCCTTCCCGAAGGCGCTCCCGGTTCTCGCGGGCCACCGAGAGGGTCCGCGCGAACTCTTCGAGGCTGACGTGGACGGTCGAGTCGCTGCCGTAGGCCCGCTCGACCTCGTCGGCCTCCTCGGCCCAGGGACCGGGGCGACCCATTGCGCCCGAGCGGCCCGGAGCGGCGCTGACCCCCCAGGCCGGGGTGATCGTGAGCGCGGCCGGGGCGCGGCGGTCGAGACGGTCGACCCGCTCGAGAGGGACCGGCCAGTCCCAGGGCCCCGAGACCTCCCGGGGGAGCGGCCGACCCTCGTGCCGGTAGAGCCGGGGGGTCCAGCCCGCGGCCGCGAGGCGCCGGCCGGCGGCCAGGGTCTCCTCGATATCCCCGAGCCCTCCGCCGATGACCGCCGGGAAGAGGTAGACGTCGACGCGCCCGGGCTTGGCCGGGCGTCTAGGCGACGGGGCGGTAGAGCGTCCAGGTCGAGAGCGCATCGTGGAACCCCTCCCGCTCGAGCGCGGCCCGGCCCCTCGTGTTGTACCGAGGGACCGCGCTCATGACCCGAACCGAGTGCCGAGCCCCGCACCAGGCGACCGCGGTCCGGTACAGCTCGGAGACGAGCGCGGGGTCGGCGGACTCGCTGACGATCGGGTCGCTGAGGTGGGCCGCCTCGCGCCCCGAGGAGCACGTCGCGACGGCCAACGCTTCCGGTCCCGACCCGCGGTCCACGACCCAGGCCTCCGTCTGACTCTCGAAGATCCGGTCGGTCGTGCGGGAGTCCGCGAGGAGCTTGCGGGGGATGGCCATGACCTCCGCAACCTCGGGCGGGGTCTGGCGCTGGGCGAGCGCGACGAGGGCCGCGTTGTCCCGCTCCTCGAACCGGCGGATCCCGGGCGGAAGGGCCGTCCGCTCGGCCCCGACCTCCTCGGGGTGCTCGCGGACCATGTACGCGACCTCGCGGAGCGGTCGGTAGCCGAGCCGTTGCTCGTAGAGGGTGCGGGCGGGCGCGTTGTTGGCGAGCACGTCCAGGACCAGGTAGCGGCGGCGCATCCGCTGGGCGATCTCGGCCGCGCGGCCGAGGAGCGCCCGCGCGTACCCTCGTCGGCGGGCCGCCGGGTCGACCACGACCATGCTGAGGTAGACCGCGCCCGCGGGGAAGGTGAGCAGGGTCGTGCCCACGAGCCGCGCGTCCTCTTCGAAGATCAGCAACCGAAAGACCGGTCGGCCGAGCAGTCGCAGAATGGCGAAGAGGATCCGGGCATCCCACCGCATCACGCGCCGGACCACCCGGAAGAACATCTCCGGCCGCGTCCCCAGCAGGGCCTCCTCCTCGGGGAACTGGGTGGTCAACAGGTGCACCATCGCCGGTGCGTCCCCGGCGCGGAAGTCGCGGATCACGCTCCGTCCTCTTCGTCGAACGAGACCGCGATCGCTCCCTCGAACAGGGCCCGGAGGGTCGGGGACGGTCGGTCGGCCGACAGCTCGGGGAGCGGGAGTCGCGCCCCCCGGTCCAGCTCCTCGTCGGAGAGCTGGGAGCGGGCGGCGATGAGCGCGCCCTGGACGAACGGGTCGTCCGGGCCGTGCGGCAACCGGCCGAGCGCCTGCACGACCGCGTCGAAGAGGCGGGTCTCGGCGTCGGAGCGCAGCGTCTCGGAGCCGACCTCCGAGGGGCCCGGCGACTCGAGGGAACTGGGACCGTTGCGCAGGAGATGGACCAGCTCCTCCCGGGCCCCGTCGTCGCCGAGGCGGCCGAGCGCCCAGATGGCGGCGAGCCGGACCTCCGCCGCCCGGTCGGAGAGCTCCTCCCGGATGCGAGGCGCTGCGACGGTGAGTCCGAGGTTCCCGAGCGCGTACGTCGCTCCCCGGCGGGGCCAGGGGTGATGGTCCCGCAGGCACTCGAGGAGGGTCCCGAGGTCCTCGGAGGAGCCGACGAGGCCGAGGGCGAGCGCGGCCGCGCCGCGGACCTGCCAGGCCGGATCCCCGAGCGCGCGGAGGATCACCGGGCGTGCCTCCCGGTCGCCGAGGTCACCGAGCGCGTGGACCGCGCAGACCCGGATCCAGTGCTGGGGGCTCTGCACGGCCTCGGCCACGGCCGGCTCCGCCGTCCGGTCCCCGATGCGTCCGAGCGCGACCAGGACCGACGGCTTCTCCCAGGTCTCGGGGCTCGAGAGCATCTCGAGGAGGCGGGGGACGGCCTCCCGGTCCCGGTAGCGGCCCGCGACCACGGCGGCGGCCGCCCGGACCCGCCGGGCCGGGTCGTGGAGCATCTGCCGCACGACCGGCATCACCTCCGGGGCGCCGCCCCGGGCCAGCCCGAGGACCGCCTCGCGACGGACCCGGTCGGACGGGTCGGAGAGGATCTGCTCGAGCGCGGCCCGCGCCTCGACCGTGCCGATCCGCCCGAGGGCCCGGGCGACCGCCGGGCGGACCTCGGCACTCGGGTCCTGGACGAGCGCGGCGAGCGGGGCGACCGACTCCGGGCTCCGGAAGCTCGCCAGCGCCTCCGCGGCCTTGGCGCGGACCCGGCTGTCGCGGTCGGAGAGAGCCCGCTCGAGCGCGAGACGGCTCTCCGGGCGGCCCGAGGTCGCCAGCGCCTCCGCGACGCTCGCGCGCACCGCCGGGTCCGGGTCCTCGAGGGCCGTCGCCAGCGTGCTCGCCGCCCGGGGGTCCCCGAGGATGCCGAGCGCGATCGCCGCGGTCTGCCGGATGCCGGGGACCGGGTCGCTCAGCGCGACCAGGATCGGGGTCAGGTCTTCGGCGTGCCCGCGCCGCGCGGTCTCGCGCAGTGCGGCGGCCCGGGCCGGCGGGCCGGGGGCGGGTGCCGACGGGCGGGTCCGGCGCCGACGGCCCGCGGGTTTCGAGGAGCGGGCCGGGCGACGTGCGCGCGGGGCCACCTAGAGTACACCCGTTGGGGGGCTAAAAGGTCCGCCCGAACCCGGCGTCCGCCGCGAGGTACCCCTGCGCCGTCGCCTCGGGAGACCGGTAGCGCGCGCGCTCCGGCCGCTCCCCGGCCCCCCACCGCTCGAGGAGCGCCTCCCGCTGGACGCCGAACGGGGCGAGGAGCGTCTCCGCCTCCCGGGCCAAGAGCTCGAGGTAGGCGCCGGGGTCGTACCGCTCGCCCCCCTCCAGGAGCTCCTCGGGCCGGACCCGGTCCCGGTACGACCGGCTGGTCCGGTCGAGGACGACGAACCGCACCATCTGGCCCGGCAACCGCGGCGCGCCGGCCGTCTCGAGCTGACGGAGCGCCGCGACCGAGTCCGTGAAGGTGACGAACTCCTCCCCCGCCTTGCCGAGCCGGTGGGAGATGACCAGCTCCTCGACGGGCCAGGCGCCGCTCGCCACCTGCTCGGCGAACCGGTCGGCGCGCCGGAGCGCCCGGGGCAGGAGGGCCCGGAACTCCTCGGGGGAGCGGGCGGCCCGGAAGACGTCGAGGACCTCGCCCTCGAACCGACGGGCGAGCGTCGTGGTGTCGTGCCGGCGGCCCCCGACCCCCCGGAGCTTGAACTCCCCGTGCTCGTAGAACCCGTAGTACCGGTTCGGCACGCCGAGCCCGTGCGTGACCGCCGGCAGGAAGACGATCCAGCGGTACCGTCCCTCGTAGCCGAGCGGGAGGTCGCACCGCGCGCTCATCCGCCGGGCGAACGCCTCCGCGTCGGGCGGGTGGGCCGGGTCGACCGGCGCCAGCCAGAGCGAGTCGACGATCCCGTGGACGACGCGGTACCCCGCGGCCTCGGAGGCCGGGACGAGGCCGGCGAGGAGCTCCCGGGCGTAGGCGTTGATCGCCTCGTGGCACTCGATCCGCCCGAAGCGCGCGTTCCGGTATCCCTGGTAGCCGAAGGCGGTCACGAGGATCCACTTCAGCATCTTGACGCGTCCGGTGAGGCGCGCCCGCTCGAGCGGAGGGAGGCGGGGGTCCTTCGCCGCCGCCTTGTAGGCGAGCCGTCGGGTGAGGAGCGGCTCCAGCGTGCGGGGGATCAGCCCGACCTGCCGCGTGCACGAGCGGTAGCCGAGTCCCGGCGCGCGGACCGGGCTATCGGGGCAGCACCGGCACTCGAGCGTCTCGGCGGAGAGGTTCTTGCGGACCATGATGTGGGGGAAGAGGCTCGCGAAATCGAACTCGTCCACCGGCCCGAAGACGCCGACCGGCGGGACGAAGATCACGCCCCCCCGGTCGGCCGGGACCAGGCGGTCGGCCCGGCGGAACGACTCGGGCCGGTTCTTCTTCCACGGGACGTGCGCCCCGCGGCGGAGCGCCTCCGCCATCTCCATCGCGGTGAAGCAGGTCCCCGGCGACTGGCGCACGACCGTGGAGAGCGACAGGCGCGAGAGCCGGGCCGCGTCCACGAGCCCCGCGAGCTCCGCGTCGTGGAAGAGGAAGGAGTTCTCCATGTCGAGGTGGAACCGCCCCGGCAGCGGGTAGGTCGCCGAGCGGTAGAGCACCTGGCCGTAGGTCTCGAACGAGCGGGCGGCCCGGGCGGGCCGGAACCCGGTCGGCTCCCGGCCGAGGAGGAACTCCTGCGGCCCGAGCCCGACGGCGGCGGCCCGTCGGTACAGCCACGGCAGGTCGAGCGCGTCCCCCCCGTCGGTCAGGAGGACGTCCGGGTCCGCCCGGGCGAGCTCGCTCACGAGCGCGCGGAGGAGGTCCTCCTCGGGCCCGTCCAGCGTCGTGTCGCCGAGGCGGACCGCGACGATCCGTCCTTCGGCCGGCGGCAGGTGGCCGCGATGCGGCCCCTCGAGCGTGACGTCGAGCCGGGCGACGCGCAGCGGCGGGAACTCGTAGTCGACGGTCTCCGCCGGCTCGGTGGCGGTGACCGCCGCCCCGTGGCCGACGACGGGGGCGAACGGGTACAGCCCGTGCGTGAGATGATACAGCTGCGGGGGCGAGAGATCGACGTCGAAGAGCTGGTAGCGGACGAACCCGCCCATCTCGTCGACCGACCGGGCGAGGGCGCGGCGGGCGGAGTTGCGCGTCGGGACGACCTCGAGGACGGTCCGGGGGTGGCGGTCGAAGATCGACGGGCGGAGGACGACCTTCCGCAGCCGGTCCACGGTCGGACGGCCGCGCAGACGGATCAGGAGGTCGTCCAGGTCGCCCCGGGCCCCGACCACGAAGAACGGGGGCCGGTACTCGACCGCCGTGCGGTGGACCCGCCCGCTCCCGCGGTCCTTGGCCCAGAGGACGACCGAGCGACCGTCCGCGCTCTCCGTGATGTCGAGGAGCCAGCCGTCCGGCGGGAGCGAACCCCCCACGGTCGGCCCTAGCGGTGGGCGGGCCGCGCGAGCTCGTCCGCCGGCACGCGTCGGGCGAGGTCGAGGAGGACGGAGAGGAGGATCGACTCGAGGAGGTCCGGGCTCCCGACGTACGTCGCCTGGGCGACGTACCGTCGGGCGCCGAGCCGGAGCGTCTCGAACGCCGCCCGCTCCTCGGGCGTCGTGAGGAGGCGCCCGAACTCGTCCCAGCGTTTCAGCCGCTCCTCGAGGGCCTGGCGGTAGGTCGGGACGGTGCGCCCCACGCGATCACCTCCCCGGCGGCCCCGCCGCCGAACTCCTCGATGCCGCGCTGCCCCGGGGCCCGCTCCACGAGCGCGAGCCGGTCGTCGTCCCGGAGGGCCCGGAGCCGCAGCGCGCCCGGCGCGCGGGTGAAGGTGACGAGGTCGCACCAGGGAGGTCCCGCGTCGCCGAGGCCCGGGAAGCTCGCCGGCCCGCTCGGGTCGAGGGTCAGGAGCAGCGGGACCCGGAGCGACTCGGCCAGCGTGCGCAGCGTCTCCGCGACGTGGTGGAGGAGGGCCGCGCGCTCGTCCTCCGGGATCTCGTCGATCGAGAAGGCGGCGGGGAGGTCGTGGCCGACGAGGAGGGTCGGGGGGTGGCGACGGGCGTCGGCCGACCAGGCGTCGACCAGCGCCACCATCTGGTAGCCGGTGAACGAGCGGGCGAGCCGGATCCGTCGCAGCACCTCGGCCGCGTCGACCCCGAGGCCGCGCCCGACCTCCCCGAGCCGGTACGGGTTGAACCGGTTCGCGCCCTCGAGCAGGGAGATCCGCCCTCTCCCGAGCGCGTTCCCGGCGTAGAGGAGTTCGAGGACCGGGTCGACCGCCGCCCGTCCGCCGGTCCAGAGGGTCACCTGGCCCGGCGCGAACCGGCGCGCGAGCCAGGGGAAGAGCGCCGGCGACGAGGGGAGGCCCGCGTTCGCCCGACTCCGACGGGTGCGCGGAGCGAGCCGCACGCGGGACGGAAGGCGGAGCGGTCGGACCGGGGCCTCCTCCACGGGAGGGACCGGCGTCGGGAAGACCTCCTCCACGAGGAGGTCGTCGGGAAGTACCGCGGCCTCGAACATCGAGCGACCCGGCTCGTTCGACGGCCCGGGCGCTCTAAAGCGACCCCTCGGGGGGCGTTGAAACGGGCTGGGAACGGAGCGTTTCCCCGCCGTCGGGAGGGTGTATCGAGGTCACTCCGGGGGCGCCCGGGGCAGTCGGGCGGCACCGACGACCGGTGTCCTCGACGGGCGGCGCACGTTGTACCGGGGCCCGGAGCGGACCCCCGCTCCCTCAGTCGAGGCGCACGCGCCCGGGTGGGGGCGCCAGTCCCAGCGCCTCGGAGAGGGAGCGGCAGTTCGTCGCGGCGTCCCCGCGGAAGTGGTTGTTGAAGAACCCGTAGATCACCGCCGCCTGCTGGGCCAGCGTGCGGACCCGGGGGACCCACCCCTCGAGCTCGGTGGACGAGTAGGTGTAATCGTACCAGAGCGGGGAGCCGTGACCGTGCCACCGGACGTAGGCGAACGGCGCCGTCACCTCGAGCTGGATGGGAAGGTGCGGCCCGTCGACCACGACGTAGGCGAGGCCGAACTCCCGGAGCAGGTCGAACGACTCCGGGGCGAGCCAGGAGCGCTCGCGGAACTCGACCGCGACCGGGAGGTCGCGCGGCAGGGTCGAGTAGAACGCGCGGACGGTCGCCGGCTCGAACGGGAGCGAGGGGGGAAGCTGCAGGAGCGCCGCGACGAACTTGCCGGCCCGGCGGATCGGCGCGAGCACCGCGAGGAACCGGTTCAGCTCCTCGTCGGTCCCGACCAGGCGCAGGTCGTGGGTGATCGCCTGCGGGAACTTCGCCGCGAACCGAAAGCCGGCCGGGGTTCGCTGGACCCACGTCGCGGCCACGGACGGAGGGGGAAGCCGGTAGAAGGTCGAGTTCACCTCGACGATCGGGAAGAGTCCCGCGTAGTAGTGGAGCTTGTCCGAGACTCCCCGCTTGGGGTAGACCCGTCCGGCCCACTCGGGGTAATCCCAGCCGCTCGTGCCGAGGAGGATGTCGCCCACCGGTCCTCCCGGAAGGGAAGGCCCGGGACCGGTTAACTCCTCGCCGGGGACGTCACGGAACGGTCGCGGCCGCTTCGAGCGCGTCCAGGATCGGGTCGACGGGGGGCGGGGGGGACCGGACCGCGAGGAGCCGGCCGACCGCACGTCGGACCCGTCCGGCGACGAGCTCGGGCGGCCCGTCGCCCGAGACGAAGCGGAACCGGGGACCGAAGGAGCGCGCGAGCGTGGAGCGGTAGAACCGGAACTCGACCTCCCCGACGTCCTGGTGGCGGCGCTGGAGCGACGCCGGGTGGCCGCGGGGGTCGCGGGCCGCGCGTCGGCGCCGCACCGCCGGGGACGTTCGCAGGTAGACCAGGGCATCCGGGAGTCCCCATCGGCCGGCCCGGGCAAGCCCCCGAGCCTCCTCCACGAGCCCGACGACCCGGGAGGCGGAGACCAGCCCCATCGCCGCCACCGAGCTCGCGTAGGTCAGCGGTCCGAGGAAGCCGGTGTCCGCGACCACGAGGCCGCCGACCCGGGAGAGTTCCCGGGCCTCGCGGTAGCGCCGCGCCTCCTCCTGGAGGAGCCGGCGCTCGGTCCGGAGGAGCTCGCCGGGGGTCCGCCAGCCGAGGGGGGGGCGGGGTCGCAGGCGCTCGTAGGCTTCGGCGAGCGGCGCGGCCCCGAGGCCGGGGGCGACATCGCGCACGGCCCGGGTCTTGCCGGCCGCGGAGGGGCCTTCGACGGCGATGACCTCGGCCCGCATGCGGAGGGCGAGCGACCCCGACCCAAAAGCCCGTCGGGCACCATAGGGCGGGCGGCTTTTATCGCGCCGTTCGCTCGGCGGCGACGTGGCGTCCGGAACCCACGCGCCCGGCTCGGCCCGCCGCCACGCCGCGCGCGTGCTCGAGGTCGATTCCCTCGCGGAGGTCGCGCGCGAGCTCGAGCGGACCGAGAGCGAGCCGGAAGGGGTCGCCCTCATGGCCCCGAAGGGCCGGGTCTACGCGGTCCGCCTGGACGACGTGCCCCTGAAGGCCGCGCCGCTCCTCAAGCAGGAGCTGCTCGCGGTGGGAGGCGACTCGGCCCACGCCCGCGGCATCGCCGACCACTCCGCCCCGACGACCTCCGCGGTCCTGCTCGCAACCTGGGGTCAGTACCGTCGCATGCTGCCCAAGCTCGCCCGTCAGCCGTTCCGCCTCGCCGCGGTCGGAGAGGAGGTCGAGCGGGCGCTGCGTGCCTACCTCCGCCACGGGCCGCGGGAGGTGCGGGGCGCCCACCGGTCCCTGACGGTCGGCGACCGTCCCCGGGTGATGGGCGTGGTGAACGTGACCCCCGACTCGTTCTCGGACGGGGGCCGGTTCCTCGACCCGAAGGCGGCGGTCGCCCACGCCGAGCAGCTGGTCGGTGAGGGCGCGGACCTGGTCGACGTCGGCGGGGAGTCGACCCGGCCCGGGGCGACGCCCGTCTCCGCCGAAGCCGAGTGGCGCCGCATCGAGCCCGTGCTGCGCGGGCTCGCCGGCCGGATCTCGGTGCCGATCTCGGTCGACACCCGCCACGCGGAGGTGGCCCTCCAGGCCGTCGACGCCGGGGCCGACCTCGTCAACGACGTCGAAGGGCTCCGCGACGAGGGGATGCGCCGGGCGGTCGCCCGCAGCGGCGCCGCGGCGGTGGTGATGCACATGCGCGGGAGCCCAACCACGATGCAGGAGGACCTCGCCTACGCCGACGTGCGCGACGAGGTGTTCCGCTGGCTCGCCGCCCGGACGGAGGAGGCGGTCGCCGACGGCGTCCCGCCCGACCGGCTCCTGGTCGACCCGGGGATCGGGTTCGGCAAGTCCCCGGAGCAGAGCTTCGAGCTCCTCGCCCACGCCGGGGAGTTCCGCAGCCTCGGTTACCCCGTGGTCCTCGGCGCCTCCCGCAAGTCGTTTCTCGGGGCCGCGCTCGGCTCGAAGGACCCGGGCGAGCGGCTCGAGGCGGGCCTCGCGGCGGCCGTGCTCGCGGCCGAGCGCGGGGTCGAGGTGATCCGGACCCACGATGTCGGGCCGACCGTCCGCGCGCTCGCGGTGGTCGCGGCGGCCCGGCGGTCGGTGGCGCCGGGTCCGGTCCCCCTCTCGGAGGAGTGACCCGTCAGCTCGGCGGGGTACCGTCCTCCTCGACGTCGACCTCGAGGACCAGCGCCCCGAGGTACTGGCACGCGAGGCAGTGGTAGACCGCCCCGGTGATCGAGCCGGCCTCCTGGATCACCCGGCTCGACCCGCACTGGGGGCAGACGAGGACGCGTCTACCCTTCCGGGGACGGCGGCGCATCGTCCTCCTCCGGGGGCGTCTCACGGTCCTCGTCCGGTGGCCCCTCGTCGGGCGGCGGGGTCTCCGGCTCGGTCGCCTCCGGCCCCGGCGGCCCGGCGGGGCCCTCGCTCGCCTCCTCCGGTCCGGGCAGGAGCGTGGCGTCCCGGACCTCGTCGCCCTCGTCCAGACGGATCACGCGGACCCCGAGGGTGTTGCGCGACTGCATCCGGATCCCTTTCACGTTCATGCGGATCGTCACCCCGGCCTTCGTCGTGACGAGGAGCTCGGAGGTGTCGGTGGTCGGCAGGACGGCGACGACCGAGCCGTTGCGCCCGCCGGTCTTGATCGTCCGGACCCCGTGCGCCCCGCGGGCGGTCTTGCGGTAGTCGGCGACCGGGGTCTGCTTGCCGAAGCCGGTCGACGTGAGGGAGAGGAGGTTCGGCCACTTCGGGCTCGCCGTCGCCATCGCGACGACGCGGTCGTCCTTCTCCTCGGAGAGCCGGACCCCGATCACGCCGAACGTCGCGCGCCCGGTCGGGCGGACCTCACTGAGCTCGAAGCGGACGAGCTGGCCCGAGGCGGTCGCGAGCAGGACCTCGGTCTCCTCGTCGCGCACGGTCGCGACGTCGACCAGCTCGTCCCCCTCCTCCAGGAGGATCGCCTGGATCCCGTTGGTCCGGATGTTCTGGAACTGGGAGAGCAGCGTCCGCTTGACGAGGCCCCGGCGGGTGGCGAAGAAGAGGGCGCCGTCGGCCCCGAGGTCGTGGATGGGGAGCAGGGTCTGCACCCGCTCGCCCTCCTTCAGCTTCGGCAGGAGGTTGATGAGCGCCTTGCCCTTGGACTGGCGGCTCCCCTCGGGGAGCTCGTAGGCCTTGAGGCGGTAGACCCGCCCGAGGTTCGTGAAGAAGAGGACGTCGTCGTGGGTCCGCGTGACGAACGAGTGGATCACGAAGTCCTCCTCCTTCGTCTCGATCTGGCCGAGCCCCCGGCCGCCGCGGCGCTGCCGGCGGTACTGGTCGAGCGGCAGGCGCTTGATGTAGCCGGCGCGGGTGACGAGCACGACCACGTCCATCTCGGGGATCAGGTCCGCGAGCGTGCGGGCCGTGAACCCCGGGACGATGCGGGTCCGTCGGGCGTCACCGAACCGGCTCTTGAGGTCCTTGAGCTCGTCCGCGATGAGCGCGTCGAGCCGGCTCGGGTCGGCCAGCACCTCCTTCAGCTGACGCGCGAGCGCCTCCTTCTCGGCCTTCTCGGTCTCGACGGCCTCGCGCTCGAGCGCGGTCAGGCGGGAGAGCCGCATGTCGAGGATCGCCTTCGCCTGCTCGCTCGAGAGCAGGAACTTGCCCATCAGGCTCGCCTCCGCGGCCGGGACGTCCTTCGAGCGTCGGATGATCCGGATCACCTCGTCGATGTGGTCGATCGCGGTGAGGAACCCCTCGAGGAGGTGGAGCCGCTCGGTGGTCTTGCGGAGGTCGAAGGTCGTCCGGCGGGTGATCGTCGTTCGGCGGTGCTGCAGGTGGAGCTCGAGGAGCTCCTTGAGGGGGAGGACGCGGGGCCGGCCGTCGATGATGCAGAGGTTGATCACGCCGAAGCTCGTCTCGAGCGGGGTGTGCTCGTACAGGTGGTTCAGGACGATCTCGGCCGGGGCGTCCCGGCGGAGCTCGAGCACCACGCTCGTGCCGTGCCGGTCCGACTCGTCGCGCAGGTCGGTGACCCCGTCGATCCGCTTGGACTTGACGAGGTCGGCGATCAGCTCGACCAGCTGGGCCTTGTTGACCTCGTAGGGGACCTCGGTGATGACGATCTCGTCCCGCCCGTCCCGCTCCCGGATCGCGGCGGCGCCGCGCAGGTGGAGCGTCCCGCGGCCGGTCAGGTAGGCCTCGGCGACCCCCTCGGCCGAGAGGTAGCCGCCCGTCGGGAAGTCGGGGCCGGGGAGGACGCGCAGCAGCTCCTCCGGGGCCGCGTCCGGGCGGGCCAGGAGCAGCAGCAGCCCATCGACGACCTCCCCGAGGTTGTGGGGCGGCATGTTCGTCGCCATGCCGACCGCGATCCCCGCCGCGCCGTTGACCAACAGGTTCGGGACCTTCGACGGGAGGACGAGCGGCTGCTTCAGCGTCCCGTCGAAGTTGTCGGTCCAGTCGACCGTCTCCTTCTCGATGTCGGCGAGGATCTCCTCCGCGAGCGGGGAGAGGCGGGCCTCCGTGTACCGCATCGCCGCGGGGGTGTCCCCGTCGATCGACCCGAAGTTCCCCTGGCTGTCGATCAGGGGGTAGCGGAGGCTGAACGGCTGGGCCATCCGCACGAGCGCGTCGTACACCGCGAGGTCGCCGTGGGGGTGGTACTTGCCGAGCACGTCCCCGACCGTGCGGGCGCTCTTGCGGTAGGGCCGGTCGTGGGTCGCGCCCGACTCCCACATCGACCAGAGGATGCGGCGCTGGACCGGCTTCATGCCGTCCCGGCCGTCGGGCAGGGCGCGCCCGACGATGACGCTCATCGCGTAGTCGATGTAGGAGGTGTGCATCTCCCGCTCGAGCGCGTGGTCGTGGACCTTGTCCACCGGCGGGGCGCTCGGGGCGGGGGGAGTCTCCGTCATGTCGTTCCTCCGAGCTTCAGCTGCTCGGCCACCAAGCGGTTCGCGACCTCAAGGAACCTGTCCCAGGAGCCCGGCGGGATCGTCGCCCCGCTGGCGACGCGGTGGCCGCCCCCCTCCCCGCCGACGGCCGCGGCGGCCTCGCGCAGCGCGGTGGCGAGGTCGAGCCCCTGGCGGACCAGCCGGAGCGTCCCGCGACCGCTGACCTTCCCGGGTCCCGTGACCCCGTCCGAGAGGACGAGGACGGGCCGGTCGGGCGGAAGGAGGTAGTTCATCGCCATCCCGGCCTGCGTGCCGGCGAGCGTCGTCTCCGGGCTCTCGAACCAGCGCACCCCGGAGGCGGTGTGCACGCCGTCCCGCTCGATGCGTCGCAGACCCTGGAGGATCCCGTCGCGCCACTTCGTCTCCGCCGCGCGGGCGCGGTCGAACGCCGTGGCGTCCCCGAGCGCCATCGCGACGCCGACGCCCGGGGTGGTCGCCCGGCCCAGCGCGCTCTGCAGGTTCGAGAGCTCCTCGGCGTCCATCCCGTGCGAGGGGAGGAACCAGCGCGGCTGGTCGAGCAGGGCGACGAACTCGGGGAGGACCCCGCCCGCCTCGAGCCGGGCGCGCAGCGCCCGGACGAGTCGGTCGGTCTCCTCGGCGGTGAGGGAGTGAGGAGGGGTCGCCGGGTCGATGGAGAGCCCGCGCAGGAACTCCTCGCTCTGAGCCCGGTCGCCCGAGAGCCCCCGGAAGAACGGGTCGATCGCCGTCGCGAGCGCGGCCCCGACGGTCGGGCCGAGCAGGGCGGTCCCCGGACGCTCGACGACCACGGAGCGCCGGACCGCCTCGTCGACCAGGAGCCGGTTCAGGCCCTGGAACCCGCCGACGTGCATCCGGTCCCCGATGGCGCCCGAGAGCCCCCAGGCCGCGTTGTCCCAGTTGACCGGGTCGAGGAAGATCGTGAACAGCCAGGTCAGGGTCGAGGCGCACATCTCGGTCATCCCGTCGACCCCCCAGTCGAGCGGGTTGACGAACGCGACGTGCTCGGGGAGCTCCGGCGGGTCCGGCACGCCGGGGTACTTGTGGTGGTCGAGGACGACCACGGGGTGCGGGTGCCGGGGGTACTCGTCGAGCCAGCTCGCCCCGGTGTCGGCGATCAGGACGGGTCCCTTGGTCGCCGAAAGGAGGGCGCGGATCCGCTCCCGTTCGACCCCCTGGAGGGGGGTCGCCTGGACCGGGTAGCCGAGCCGCCCGAACGCGCGGACGGCCGACGACGCGCTCGCGATGCCGTCGGCGTCGTAGTGGTAGATCACGCGCCAGCGGCGGGGGTGGGCCAGGACGAGCGCGCGGGCCTTCTCGAACTCGCGTCGGTACCGGGGGTTCGAGACGAAGGTATCCGGCCCTGAGGACATCACTCCACCCGATTGCCCGCGTGACGGGGAGCCTCTTAGCCCTAACGAGTAAGACCAGTCGGTGCGGTCGATGGGAGGCAGGAATGCACCCCGCCGTGGTGGGCATCCACTACCAAAGTACCGAGAGAAAGCGGCTCCGGGGACCGTGGTTCAGGGTCGCTCCCGTTCCGGCGCGAGGAGGCGCTCGTGCGCGACGCATGACGAGACCGCGACCCGCGCGCGAGCTCGGAGACGGAGAGCGGGCATGGAGATGGGGCGTTCGTCACGGTAAGATCGAGATCGGCTTCTCAAAATCCTGTTGGCTCATCACTCGCAACAGGATGTGTCGAACCGTGTAGCCAGGGATTTTGCTGGGTCGGCTGGCAGTGCTCGACTGCGTGACCACGGACTCGTGGAGAGTCACTTTTCGCACCCAACCGCTCTCCAGGTCGATGTAGAGATCTCCCCTGTACTCGGAGCCGCCCTCCATCGCCACGTCTTCGCCGGTAGGTTGGATGAACGCCATTCGCAGAGTACTTTCCCCGGAGTCGTAGTTTACCAGTGCACACGGGCGCCCGTCCACAAGACTGAGGCCCTTGAGTTCCAGCGTGAGCTCCCCGTTGCGGAAGGTTGAGCCTGCCCGGACCACCCCGCTGAGACTTACGGGTGCTTCGGTGAAGGCGCCCGGATACACGATTCGATCCCCGACCGACTTCAGTTGCTCGATTCCTTTGATGTACCTCAACGGCCGAGAAAACACGTCGCTCAGAGCATGGAAGTCAACGAAGTTGTTGTACGCCGCATAGCAGATGTCGGGAGCAAGTTGGTTCCCCCGGCTGTCTTTCAAACCTTGGAACGGGTCTTGGGGAATCCCGAACATGGGACCTTTCCCGCCCACACCTGACATGTAATCGAATTGGTAGGTGAAGGAGCGGATTGCGGGCAGTGTCGCGACGCTCTCGTCGCCGAGCTGCACGCCAAACTCTCGACACGTATACTCGTCCAATTTCTTGCCGGAAACAGCTGCGGGGATGCAACGGAGCCGGAGCAAGTACGTCTCGACTCCGGTGCGCTTTCCGTCGAACCCGAGGTGGATGAATCGAGTTTGCATGTGATAGTACTGCGGTTCCGGAATCCGGTCGACCGAGAGATCGAAAGGGCCGTCGAGTGCTTCGCGGAGAATTCCGAGCTCCTCTTCCCTAGGCACTCTAGTGGCCCGGCTCCTCAGGCCCCGGTTTCGGGATGGATCCGGCGTCGAGGAATGCGTCGCCTCCATACCGAAGACCGCATCATTTGTGCGCGTATATTCCCCGAGTAAAGCTTGTTTTACGCGCGCTGAGAGACGTAGTTCCAGTGTCTTCCGGCACTCGAGCAACTCCCGCGTACCCGCTCGAGGCGAGGATCCACCCGGGGTTCTCTCAACCACCCGCATGGGTCTCTACGGCGAATGGAAGCTGTTGCGTGACCCCACCGGAGGGGGTGGCCCGACTCGGGGGACCAGTAGCGTCCGGATAGGACGGAAGTCGGCGAGGCGGGGCACCCGCCCAAGCCAGCGGGGTCGTTCTCCCGGGCGGACTCACTCCACCTGGAGGGCCGCTCCCGCCGCCGAGTAGCGCCAGGTCTCGGGGATCCGATGGCGTTGGCGGTAGTAGCGGGCCAAGCGGCGGATGCGGGACTCCATCAGGTTGAGCCCCCGGCGGTTCGCGAGGTCCTTCGGGTGGGCCTCGAGATGCTGCTGGAGGTGGACGACCCGCTTCAACAGGGCCTGCAGGTCGTCGGGGATCTCGGGAGCGACGCCGTGGGCGGCGAGCAGCGCGGTGAGGCGCTGGCCGGTGACCGCCCGGGCGGACGGAACGCCGTGCTGGTCCCGGAGCTGGAGGCCGACCTGGGCGGCCGGAACGCCGCCCTTGGCGAGCTGGACCGCCTGCTCGACGACCTCCTCGGGGGTGGTGGTCACCCACTCGGGTTTACTGAGGGGGTACGGGCGGTGGGAGCCGGCCCGGCCCTTCCGTCCGGAGTGGATCCGCGACATGGCCCGGCGCCGACACGCGTGCCTTACTTAAGGTCGAGGGGAGCGAGCCCGGCGCCCCCGGTCTCCCTCACGAAATTCGGTCGGTCTGGGCCATCGCATCGACCAGGAACGCCTTCCCTTCCGCGGTGATGCTGTACTGCGCCCGCCGGGCTCCGTCCGCCCCGATCTCGGTGAGGCGGGCCTCGACGAGCCCGTTCCGTACGAGGAGGCCGAGGGCGAGCGGGACCTTCACCTGCTCCCGGTCGACAGCCCAGAAGCGGGCGAGAAGGCGCTCGACCTCTTTGAGCTCGAGCGACTGGTCGCGGGCCTGCCCCTCGTACATCACTTCCACGCGGTTGAGCTGCTGGAGGATGGCAACGAGGGTCGCCCGGACCGGGTCCGGTTCGCTCTCGGGCTTCGCCACGCCCAAGATTACGCGGGCTCCCTCTACATAAATCTCGTTGGCGGCCGGGAGCGGAGCGGGCTACTCGACGCGCCCGGTCTTCTCGAGCTGGCCGAGCAGGTACTCCTTCCCGGCGGCCGTGATCGTGTAGTGCCGACCCATCTGGCGGCCCCGGTCCCAGGCGTACTGGCGGTCGTCCGCGGCGTCGGCCATCCGGTTCGCGACCAGCGTCTCGATGGCGTGCTGGAGCTCCGCCTCCGAGAGCATCGGGATCGGCCCCTTCCGCAGGAGGAAGAGGATCTCGGAGGGTTCGAGCCCCTCCCCCTCCGCCTCCTCGCGCTCGGCGCGGTTCAGTTGCTTCAGCGTTTCGACCAGGATGGTGTGGAGCGCGACCGCGTGCTCCTCCGCGACGTCGTCGGGCACGCAGGGCCCAGGGGCCGGCGCCTCTTAGGGCTTTAATCCCCGGACGGGTGCGCGAGGCGCCGCCGACTTAATAGGCCCGTACCGCAGATACCTTTCCTCCCATGGCCTGCACCTGCCGCAACCCGGCCCGCTGCCCCGTCTGCAACCAGCCCGTGCGGGTCCCCCTCACGAACCTCGAGAACTCGTCGGGCGGCGCGCTCCTGGTCGACCGGTTCGCCCGCCGCGACTCGTCGTCGTCCCGGGAGGGCCTGCGGCGGCTCATCCAGGGGTACACGTCGTGCCCCGCGTGCGGCCACACGATCTACTTCGACCACTCCCGCCTGTGCGTGGCGGAGGCGCTGAGCGCCGCCGGCGTACCGATGGCCGAGCGCGAGCAGATCCTCTCGAAGATCACGTTCCCCGAAGGGTGACGACCTCCCCGTGAGCCCCGAAGAGTTCGTCGTCACGCCCTACGAGGTCAAGGGCCGCATCGACTACGGTCGGCTGCGCGAGCTGTTCGGCACCCAGGAGCTCACCTCCGACCTGCTGGCCCGCCTCCACTCGCTGACGGGAGGGGACCTCTCCCCGCTCCTCACCCGCGGGGTCTACTTCTCTCACCGGGACCTCGGGTGGGTCCTCGACCAGTACGCGAAGAACTCCCCCTTCTTCCTCTACTCCGGCCGGGGTCCGTCGGGTCCGCTCCACACCTCGCACCTCGTCCCCTTCGAGCTCTGCCAGTGGCTCCAGCAGCGCCTCGGGGTCCGGATGTTCATCCAGATCACCGACGACGAGAAGTTCTGGGCCCGGGCCGGGCTCACGCGGGAGCAGACCGCCTACTGGGGCCTCGAGAACCTGTACGACCTCCTCGCGCTCGGCTTCGACCCCAAGCGGACGCACGTCTTCTTCGACTCGCGGTCGATCTCGGCCCTCTACCCGCTCGCGATCCGGGTCGCCCGGAAGGTGCCGTACTCGACCGTGAAGGCGGTCTTCGGGTTCAAGCCGAGCACGAACATCGGTCTCGTCTTCTACACCGCCCTGCAGTCGGTCCCCTGCTTCTGGCCGTCGTGGGCGGAGGGCCGGGCCGTCCCGTGCCTCATCCCGTGCGGGATCGACCAGGACCCCCACTTCCGGGTCACCCGCGACCTCGCCGAGAGCCTCGGCTACCCGAAGCCGGCGCTACTGCACGGCCAGATGATCCCGGGGCTGCTTGGGGAGGCGGCGATGTCCACCACCGGCGACCGGGAGGAGAACGCGCTGTTCCTGAACGACCCTCCCAAGACCGTCGAGAAGAAGGTCCGCCAGGCGTTCACGGGGGGCCGGGCGACGGTCGAGGAGCAGCGCCGGCTCGGGGCGACCCCGGAGATCTGCTCGGTATGGGCGCTCTGGCGGACCCGCTTCGCGCGCTCGGAGACCGAGTTCCAGGAGGTGACCCGGGACTGCCGCTCCGGGGCGCTGCTCTGCGGCGACTGCAAGTCGAAGGTCCTCGAACGGATCCATGAGTTCTACCGGACCCACGCCGCGGCCCGGGAGAAGGTCAAGGACTGGGCGGAGTCGACGATCATCACGGCGGCGCCGAAGCCGCTGTAGCTCAGACGACCTCGGGGCGCTCCGGCAGCGGGGGCAGCGTCGCCCGGGGCCGTGGGCGGGGGAGTGTCGGCGCCGGGAGCGGTCCGTCCGGGCCGACGTCGGGCCCCCCTTCGACCGCGGTCACGAGGCGGAGCATCGGCCGGAAGAGCGAAGCCTGGGCCCGCTCGGGGTCGAGGGTGTAGGCGCGCTCGTAGGCCGCGACGGCCGCCTCCTCGTCCCCCAGGCTGAGGAGGGAAAGCGCAAGGTCGATCCAGCTTTTGGCCTCCCGGGCACCCTCGCGGGCCCCGACCTCGTCGACGTGGTCGTCGACCGGGGGCTGCGGGAGCATCGCCTCGGGGGGGTCGCTCGGCGCCGAGCGGGAGAGGACGAGGGCCCGCTCGAAGGCGACCGACGCGCTCGCCTCGTCCCCCGACTCCGCGAACGCGACCCCCAGCCGGTGCCAGGCGACCATGTCGCTGGGGGCGAGCGCCACCGCCCGCTGGTAGGCGCTGGCGGCCTCGCCCCACTCCTCACGGAGGGAGCGGGCGACCCCGAGATGGAACCAGGCCTCCCCGTTCGTGGGGGAGAGCTGGATCGCCCGGGCGAGCGCGCCCTCGGCTTCGGCGGCGCGCCCGAGGTGGGCGAGGCAGAGACCGTAGTACGACCACGCCCCGGCGTCCGTGGGGTCCTCCCGGAGGAGCTCGCCGAACGTACGGACGGCGGTCTCGTACTCTCCCCGCAGGAGATAGTGTACCCCAAGGTCGAAACGCTGGCTCACACCCGGTCCGCCCCGCCACGGACTCCCGGGGCAAAAGCCTGTTGACGGGGCCGGGGCCCCCGGGGGCCTCCCCGGAGGGACCCCGGGCCCGTCCGCCGGCCTTATATGGTCGGCCCAACGTCCGTTGGTGAGGAATCCGCGAGCCTACCCGAATCGAGCGTCCCGCCCGTCCTACTTTTGCGACGAGTGTCCGCACGACACGAGTTCCGTTCAACGGTTCCCGAGCAACGCGAAACGCGAAGCGAACAAGAAAGGCGAGACCCATGGTGGACAAACCCCTGACGAAAGTGCGAGACCTGACGCCGAACTCGAAACAAGTGAACGTGCTGGCCAAGGTGATGAGCGTCGGCGAGCCCAAGGAAGTAATGGGCAAGTTCGGCGACCCGAGGAAGGTCTGTGAGGCGGTCGTCGGCGACGACACCGCGACGATCACCCTCTCCCTCTGGAACGAGCAGATCGGGACGATCGCCAAGGACGAGGTCATCCTCGTCGACAACGGCTACGTCTCCCTCGTCCGGGGCCACATGCGCCTCAACGTCGGCCGCTACGGCAACCTCTCCAAGTCGACGGAGTCGATCGGGGAGGTCAACTCGACCCTCGACATGAGCCAGCAGGAGTTCGAGAGCGAGCGGCGCTCCTTCGGCGGAGGCCGGGGCGGCGGCTACGGTGACCGCGGCGGCTACGGTGGCGGCGGAGGCCGCTACGGTGGTGGCGGCGGCGGCGGTGGCGGCGGCAGCGGCGGGGGCGGCCGGGAACGGTCCGACTCCTACAAGCGCTACTGATCCCGGACCGACCGGTCTGGACCGCGCTGAACCCTTTCCCCCCGCCTTCCCGGCGGGGGGCCTCCCGGACCGGGCATGATTAAGTAGGGCGCTCCACTTTCGGCGGAGCGTCCATGCCCGAGGATAATCGCGAGCTCGTTCTCTACGTCCAATCGAAGAAGGCCGTCTCGACGTTCTACCGCCCCCCGGCCCCTTCCGGGTCCCTCGTCCCCCCCACGTCCGGCAACGCGGCGGACGCCGCCTCGGCCGCCACCGGCGCCTCCACGGTCTTCTTCCTCTCCGACGACCAGGCGCGCTGCGTCGCCCAGGTGGAGGAGACCGCCGCCCGCCGCGCCTACCGGGTCCGGGTCGTCGACACCGAGAAGGTCGGCACGATCGAGCGCCTGATCGCCGAGCACCTCCGGGGGGTCCAGAACTTCCCCGTGCTCGTCACCCCGAAGGGCCAGCGGCTGGAGGGCGTCGTCCAGTTCACCGACGAGGCCCTGGCGGCGCTGATGCCGACCGAGCTGAAGAGCGTCCGCGCGATGAGCTACCTCAAGGTCCGCGGAGGGGACCTCGACCGGATCCGCACCCTGCTCGAGACCCTCCCCGAGGTGAAGGAGCTGCACTTCCTGACGGGCGATTGGGACATCCTGGTCGTCCTCGAGTTCCCCCCCTCCGATTCGAACAAGCGGCGGGTCCTCGACTTCGTGACCGACCGGATCCGGGGGATCCCCGAGGTCCTCGACACGTCGACCATCGTGCCGGAGTACTCGGTCACCAAGTTCCCGCTGTAGCGCGGGCGGTCGGTGGACCCGCCTAGTGCTGTCGGCGCCGCCGCTTGCGCCCCGGAGTGACCGGGATCTCCCGGGGCCGTTGCGCCGGGCCCCCGTCGTGCCCCGGCTCCTCGCTCCCGTACAGCGCGTCGACCGTGAGCGGGTGCTCCTCGAGCCACGCGACGCCCTCCACGTAGGCGGCGAACGCCTCGAGGCTCGTGAAGAGCGGCATGCCGAGCTCGATCGCGCGGCGGCGCAGGACGTACTCGTCCTCGAGCATCCGCTCGAACTTCTCCTGGGTGAGGGAGAGCGGGACGTTGAGGAGCAGGTCGATCTTCCCCTGGTCGAGCTCGTGCAGGACGTTCGGCTCCCGGTCGGGCTCGGAGACCTTGTGCAGGATCCGGACGCCGCGGATCCCGCGGGAGCGGAGGAAGGCGCCGGTGTCCTCGGTGGCCGCGACCCGTAGCCCGAGCGACTTCACCCGTCGCGCGACCGGCAGGAGCTCCTCCTTCAGCTGGGGGCCACCGACCGAGAGGAACGCCGTCCCCCGGCGCGGGACCAGGCGGACCCCGGTCGCGACCAGCGCCTTGACCAGCGCGTCGCTGAACGTCGGCCCGAAGCAGGCGACCTCTCCCGTCGACTGCATCTCGACCCCGAGCAGGGGGTCGGAGCCCGTGAGCTGGAGGAAGGAGAACTGGGGGACCTTGACCCCGAACCGGCCCGGCGGGAGCGGTGCGACCCCCTCCCGGCTGATCGGACGACCGAGCATCGCGCGGGCCGCCTCCCGGAGCAGCGGCCAGCCCGTCGCTTTCGCCAGGAACGGGAGGGACCGGCTGGCGCGCAGGTTCAGCTCGATGATCTGGTAGGCCCGGTCCTTGACCAGGAACTGGACGTTGAAGGGGCCCCGGATCGATAGCGTCCGGGCGAGGCGGCCGGCCGCGTCGATGAGGGCCTGCTGCACCTCGGGCGGGGTGTGCCTCGGCGGCAGGCAGAAGATCGCATCCCCGGAGTGGACGCCGGCCCGCTCGACGTGCTCGAGGACCCCCGCGACCAGGACCCGCTCGCCGTCCGAGATCGCGTCCAGCTCGACCTCGTCGGCTCCCTCGATGAACTTCGTGATGACGACCGGGTGCTCGGGGGAGATCCGCGCCGCCTCGGAGAGGAACCGGCTCAGGTCGTGGCGTCCCCAGATCACCCGCATCGCCTGGCCGCTCAGGACGTAGGAGGGCCGCACGAGGATCGGGTAGCCGACCTCGTCGGCGAACGCGCTCGCCTCGTCCACGGTCGTGAAGGCCCGCCAGGCCGGCTGCGGGATGCCGAGCCGCTCGAGGAGCCGCGCGAACTGGGCCCGGTCCTCGGCGGTGTCGATCGAGGCCGGGGGGGTTCCGAGGATCGGGACGCCCGAGATGTGGAGGAGGGGCGTGAGGTTCTGGGCAAGCTGGCTGCCGACGCACGTCACCACGCCCCGGAACCGCTCGAAGTCGGTGATGTCGCGGAGGCGTTCGAGCGTGATCTCCTCGAAGTAGAGCCGGTCGGAGCGGTCGTAGTCGGTCGAGACGGTCTCCGGGTTCGAGTTCAAGAGGGCGACCCCCGGGACCCCCTCCGCGCGCAGTCCGTCCACGAGGTTCATCGTCGACCAGTCGAACTCGACGCTCGAGCCGATGCGGTACGGGCCCGCGCCGACGACCAGCACCGACCCCTCCGGCATCGGGGGCACGTCGTCCGCGTCCGCGCGGTAGGTGAAGTAGAGGTAGTTGGTCCGCGCGGGCCACTCCCCCGCGAGGGTGTCGATCATGCGGACGCGGGGGCGGATCGACGCGTCGAGGCGCTGGCGGCGCACCTCCTCCTCGTCCCGGTGCACCGCCCGGGCGATCGCCCGGTCGGAGAGCCCGAGCTCCTTCGCCTCCCTCAGCAGGGCCGGTGAGAGGCCCCCGCGCGGAAGGTCGAGGAGGGTGCGGTGCATCCGCTCGATCTCGGCCAGGCAGTCGACGAACCACCGGTCGACCCAGGAGGTGCGGCTCACGGTCTCGGGGTCGATCCCCGCCCGCAGCCCCTCGAGGATCCGCAGGAGGATCTCGGGCGTCGGGGTGCCGAGGTCCTTCAGGATCGCACCGACCGGCCGGGTCTCGGACGGGGGGACGAGGTCGGCGCGCGGGTCGCTCATGCGCACCGCCTTGCTGAGCGCCTCCGGGAACGAGGCGCCGATCCCCATCACCTCGCCGACCGACTTCATGGACGGGCCGAGGCGCCGGTCGGCCCGGTCGAACTTGTCGAGGTCCCATCGGGGGAGCTTGACCACGACGTAGTCGAGGGCCGGCTCGAAGCAGGCGGTCGTGACCCCCGTGATGCGGTTCTTCAGCTCGGGGAGGGTGTAGCCGAGCGCGAGCTTGGCCGCGACGTAGGCGAGGGGGTAGCCGGTCGCCTTGCTCGCGAGCGCGCTCGAGCGGGAGAGGCGGGCGTTGATCTCGATCGCGTAGTACTCCTCGCTCGCCGGGTTGAGGCAGAACTGGATGTTGCACTCCCCGACGATGCCGCAGGCCTCGACTGCGCGAAGCGCGGCCTGCCGGAGCATCTGGTACTCGTAGTCGGTGAGCGTCTGGCTGGGGGCGATGACGATGTTGTCGCCGGTGTGGACGCGCATGGAGAGGACGTTCTCCATGTTGCAGACGGTGATCGCGTTCCCCTTCGCGTCGCGGACGACCTCGTACTCGAGCTGCTTGAAGGCGCCGACGTACCGCTCCAGCAGCACCTGGCCGACCGGGCTCGCGTGCAGGCCCCGGCGCACGACGTCCGCGAGCTCGGTCTCGCTCCGGGCGACGCCCCCGCCCTTGCCGCCGAGCGTGTAGGCGACCCGGACCATCACGGGGTAGCCGAGCTCGCGGACGGCCTCGCGCGCCTCGTCGTAGGAGTACACCGCCCGGCTCGGCAGGGTCGGCACCCGCGCCTTCTGCATGATGCGGACGAACTTCGCGCGGTCCTCCGTCGCCTTGATGCCGGCAAGCGGGGTCCCGAGGACCCGGGCCCCCGTCGCGCGCAGGATCCCCTGCTCGGCGAGCTGCACGCCGCAGTTGAGCGCCGTCTGGCCCCCGAACGAGAGGAGGATCCCGTCCGGCCGCTCTTCGCGCAGGATCGGCGCGACGAACTCCGGCACCAGCGGCTGGAAGTAGACTCGGCCGAGCTTCGGTCGGTCGGTCTGCAGGGTGGCGATGTTCGGGTTCACGACGATCGTGTAGACGCCTTCCTCCTCGAGGGCCTTCAGGCACTGGCTGCCGGAGTAGTCGAACTCCCCCGCCTCGCCGATCTTCAGGGCGCCGCTCCCGAGCAGGAGGACCTTGCGGGGCAGGGCGGGCGTCATGGGTGGCGCCTGACCTGCGCGACGAACCGGTCGAACACGAAGCCGGCCTCCTGCGGACCCGGATGGCCCTCGGGGTGGCCCTGCAGGGCCAGGACCCGGCCGCGGGAGTCGCGCAGGCCCTCGAGGGTGCCGTCGTCCGGGTTGGTGGCCCACGGCACGAGCCCGGAGCCCTCGAGCGAGAGCGGGTCGACCGCGTAGCCGTGGTTCTCGCTGACGATCATCGCCCGCCCGTCGGTGAAGCAGAGCGTCTTGTTCTGGCCCCGGTGCCCGTACTTGAGCTTGAACGTCGTCCCCCCGTAGGCGAGCCCGAGGAGCTGTTGGCCGAGGCAGATCCCGAGGGTCGGTCGACCGCGGTTCGACGGCCGGCCGAGCTCCTCGATGGTCGCGGCCAGCTGGACCGGGTCGCCCGGGCCGTTCCCGACGAGGAGCCCGGCGACGCGGCGCCCCTCCCACCGGCTCGGGACCTCGTGGTCGTACGGCAGCCGGAGCACCGAGACCCCGCGGTCGAGGAGGGCCCGCAG
The DNA here is from genome assembly GCA_035501555.1 of Thermoplasmata archaeon. Taxonomy (GTDB): domain Archaea; phylum Thermoplasmatota; class Thermoplasmata; order Lutacidiplasmatales; family UBA184; genus Lutacidiplasma. The sequence continues at coordinate 230,646 of DATJWA010000027.1, forward strand.
GATGCTGGTCTTGATCCCGCAGTCGAGGACCGCGACCAGCGGTCCCCCGTCCCGGACGATGAGGGTGGGCTTCTTCGGGGCGACCTCGTCCATGAACCGCTCCTCCCCGTACGCCGGGGCGTTCCGGATCGCGGCCCGCAAGGCGTCGTCCGACGGCCGAGCGTCCCGCGGACCGACGTCGATCACTCCGCGGACGACGCCTTCGGCCCGGAGGTGCTCGGTGAGGCGCCGCGTGTCGATCCCGCGGACCCCCGGGACCCCCTCCTGTTCCATCCAGTGCTCGAGCGAACGGGAGCTGGTCGCGTGGTTCGGCCGGGTGGTCCCTCGGACGAGCACCCCGCGGACCTGGACCTCCTCGCTCTCCAACAGCGGGAGGCCGTCCCGGTCCCGGGCGCCGGCGGGAGGAACGCCGTAGTTCCCGATGAGCGGGTAGGTGAAGGTGAGGATCTGGCCGCGGAACGACGGGTCGGTCAACGACTCGGGGTAACCGGCCATACCGGTCGTGAAGACGACCTCGCCGACCCGGCGGACCGCCGAACCGAACCCGACGCCGTCGAATCGGAGTCCGTCCTCGAGAAAAAGGGTCCCCCCGAGCCGGTCCTGCTCGGCGTGGGCCACCACGGGTGTCTGGAACCCGAGGAGAAGTAGGAAGCGTCGGCGGCTTAAGTTTTGCCGGGCGTCGCTCGATTCCGGGCGGTTGCGGGGCCCTCGTCGCGGCCCTCGGTGTCCGTCGGCCGGGATTTCGAGAGATCCTGCTCAGTACCCGACGGTGAACCGCCGGCGGTGGTGTCGGGGGCGCTCGAGCTCGTCGAGCACGGCGACCGCGAGGTCCCGGACCGAGATGTGGGAGTTCCGGTTCGCGCCGTAGACCGGAGAGTCTCCACCGGTCCGGTAGATTCCGGTCCGGGGACCGTCCTCGAGACGGATGGCGTGGGTGAGGAGGACCCAGTCGAGGTCCCGTTCCTGCTGGAGCAGTCGCAAGGTCTCCCGCGCGGCGAGCGCGCCGCCGCGGAGGTTCCTCGGGACTCCCGGCGTGTCGACCAACTGGACCCCGGGGGCCACCTCGAGGCTACCGGGGCCCCCGACCCAGAGGAGGCGGGGCAGGCCCGCTTGACGGGCCGCGAGGAGGATCGAACGGACCGCTCGGAGGGAGTCGTCGTAGAGGTTCGGGTTCTCCCAGTCGGCGCGGAACCCGCTCACCGCCGCATCGTGCCCCCGGAGCAGACCGACCAGGGACGCCGGGTCGCGGGGGTCCCCTGCGACAGGAAAAAGGCCGGGACGCGGGATGACCCCCTCCGGCTCTCGGGTGACCATCGTCACCTCGTGACCGCGGACGAGCGCCTCGTCCACGACCCGGGCCCCCACGGGCTCGGTCCCTCCGAACACGACGAGCCGCACTCTCCCTCGGAACCGGCCCCCCGGCGGACCCCGGAACCCCCGGTCGATTATACAGGGCTCGGAACGACGGGCGTTGAGGGTGGGCTCCGCGGGGGGTGCGGGCGGAGGAAGTCCTCGGGACCCCACAGCAGGTCGAGGTACGGCAGGGCCGCTCGGAGCGCCCCGACCCGCGGCTCGAACCCCGTGCGACGAGCGTAGGGGTTCACCCAGACGATGGCGTGCGCCCGGCTCCCGAGCTGGGCGAGCGCCTCCGCGGTCCGCTCCGGTTCCCCGAGGTCCCACCCGTCGCTGAGCACGACCACCGTCGACCGGTCCCGTACGACCCGGTCCCCGTGCTCGGCGAGTTCGCCCAGCGAGCGGCCGATCCGCGTGCCCCCATCGGCCCGGTCAATCCGGGCCCCGACGGCCTCCGCCGCCCGCCGGTAGGTGTGACGGCGGAGGGGCTCCGTGATCTCCGTGAGGGTCGTGCTGAACGCGAACACGTGGGCCCCCCGGGACACCGAGGCGAGGGCGTGAGCGATCGAGAAGCACTCGCCCTCGTGCTCCCGCATCGAGCCGCTGACGTCCCACATCACGACGAACTCCCCCCGTCGCAGGCGGGGGCGCTGGCGGCGGAGCTCGAGCCACTCCCCCCCGTGTCGGAGGCCCCCCCACAGGGTGTCCCGAAGGTCGACGGTCCCCCGGTGCGCGTGCTCGTGCCGCCGACCGGGGAGGGTCGCCACGATGCCCCGCAGGCGGCGGGCCCCCTCCCGCACGCCGCGTACCTCGCGCGCCGAACGGCCTAGCGGCCGGTGGCCGGCGGCCGGGGCGCTGGCGCTCCAGGTGCCGAAGGGGACCGCAACGTCAGGGATGTCGGGGGCGCGGGGGACCCGGGGCTCGGCGGTACGCCGGTGCGGGCGACCCCGCGGGGGTCGGACGACCGCGGTACCGGCCCCGGTCCAGGGGGTCGCACTCGCGCGTGCCGCGCCCCCCCAGAACTCGTCGAAGGCCTCCGCCACGGTCTCGAGCTCCTCGGGGGATTTCGCCAGCGTGGCAAGGCACGCGGCCCGGAACGTCGGCCGGTCGAGGAGGTCGACCGCGAGGGCGGCCGCCGCGAGGTCGGCCTCCGAGCCGATCCCGACCGGGACCCCGCGCGCCCGAACCAGCGCGCAGAACGCCGACAGTCGCCCCAGGAAGGTGGCGCGCGACGGAGTCGGCTCTTCGGCCGTCATTCCGTGGTCTCGGCCGGCGGCGGCTGGCCCCGCAGCATCGCCAGGTCGTCGGCGTCCTTGATCAGGAACCCGAGGGTCTGCTCGGTCGTCTCCGGGTCGAGCGACCGGCGGCCGAGCGCGAGGAGCGCCGCGGCCCAGTCGAGGGTCTCGGCCACGCCCGGCCGTCGCGCGAGCTCCGGGGTGCGCCGCAGGCGCTGGACGTACTCCACGATCTGGGCCGCGAAGCGGTCCTCGAGGGCGGGGACCCGCCGGCGGAGGATCGCCACCTCCTTCTCCGGATCGGGGTACTCGACATAGGCGTACAGGCACCGACGCTTGAGCGCGTCGCTCAGGTTCCGCGTCCGGTTCGAGGTGATGATCACGAGCGGGACCCGCTTGGCCCGGATCGTCCCCAGCTCGGGGATCGTCACCTGGAACTCGGAGAGCACCTCGAGGAGGAGGCCCTCGAACTCCTCGTCGGCGCGGTCGACCTCGTCGATGAGCAGGATCGGACGGTGGTAGCCGTCCCCGCCCAGCGCCCGGAGGAGCGGTCCGCGCAGGAGGAACCGCTCGCTGAACAGCTGCCGCTCGAGGGCCTCGGGGGCTCCCTCGCGCTCGTGCATTCGGATCGTCAACAGCTGGCGCGGGTAATCCCAGTCGTACAGCGCGGAGCGGGCGTCCAGCCCCTCGAAGCACTGCAGCCGGATCAGCTCGCCTCCGGTAGAGGCCGCAAGGACCTTGGCGATCTCGGTCTTACCGCAGCCCGGCTCGCCCTCGACGAGCAGGGGCTTGCCGAGGCGGGCGCTCAGGAACACCGCGGTCGCGAGCGCCGGCTCAGCGATGTAATCCTGGGCGGCGAGGAGCTCGCGAACCTCCTCGGGGTCCTTCCAGGACTCGCTCTCGGTCATCTCCCGCTCGGCCGGGGCCACCGGACGCCGTCAGCGGAGCGAGGCCGAATACCTTTGCCCCGGGGTGGGGCCGGGTCCCGGAAGTCCCGCGCGGCCGCACTCGTCAAGTCTATAGCGGGCGGCCGGCTCGGTACGGGTCCATGTTGGTCGACTCGGTCGGGCGCGAGGTCACCGATATCCGCATCAGCGTCACCAAGCGGTGCAACTTCGGGTGCGTCTACTGCCACGACGAGGGCCTCGGCCCGATCGCCCGCCCCCGGACCCCTCACGAGGAGGAGATGAGCCCGGCGGAGGTCGAGCGGCTCGTCCGGGTCGCGCGGGAGTTCGACATCCGTTCGGTGAAGTTCACGGGAGGCGAGCCGCTCGTTCGGTTGGACCTCGAGGAGGTCATCGCCCGAACGGTCGTCCACATCGACGACGTCTCGCTGACCACGAACGGCTCGATGCTCGCCTCTCGCGCCGAGGGCCTGCGGAACGCCGGACTCAAGCGCGTCAACGTCTCCCTCGACTCCCTCGACCCCGCGGCGTTCCGCGAGATCCGGGGCGGCGCGCTGGCCCCGGTGCTCCGGGGCATCGACGAGGCGCTCCGGGTGGGCCTCAAGCCCGTCAAGCTGAACATGGTGGTCTTCCGACCCACCCTCCCCCACATCCCCGAGCTGATCCGCTTCGCCAGCCGGACCGAAGGGCTCCGCGTCCAGCTGATCCAGTTCATGCCCGAGCTCGTCGGCCCCAAGGACTGGTCGGTCGACATCGACTCGGTCAAGCGGTGGCTCGAGGCTCGCGCGGACCGGGTCCTCGTGCGCGAGATGCACCACCGCCGGATCTACCTGTTCAACGGGGCCGAGGTCGAGGTGGTCGACCCCGTCTACAACCCCGAGTTCTGCATGCACTGCCACCGGATCCGGGTCACCCACAAAGGCGAGCTGAAGGGGTGCCTCAACCGCAACGACGACCTGCTCCCGACCCGCGGGCTGGACGACGCCTCGCTGCGGGAGGCCTTCCGGCTGGTCGTCGCCGGCCGAATCCCCTACTACGGCGGGTACATCCGGGACTACCCGGCCCGGACGCCGTCCTCCTCCCGCCTTCTCCAGCTGATCCCCGAGGAACCGTTCCCCTCGGGCTAGCCGGGGCGCGGGGGGCCGGAAGCCCGCCGGGGGTCCTTGCCGTACTTGGCCGCCAGCACCTCGGCCAGGATCGCCACGGCGAGCTCCTCCGGGGTCTTCGCCCCGATGTCGACGCCGATCGGGGCATGGAGTGACAACCGGAACTCCTCGGAGACCCCGCGCCGGGCAAGCTCGTCGAGGTCCTGCTTCAGGCGGTGCCGGCTGGCCAGGATCCCGACGAACCTCACGGGGGCCCGCGACACGGCCTCGAGGACCGCCACGTCACGCTCTCCCTTCGTGAGGACGACCACGTAGTCGTCCCGATTGAGACCGAGCGCGAGCGGGTCGACGTGGCTCTCGCGTCGGAGGTGGTGCGGGTCCTCGGCGAGCGAAGGGTTCGGGTCGACCACGACCACCTCGAAGCCGAGGCGCTTGCCGAGGTGGACCAGGGCCTCCTCGAGGTCGTCCTTGCCGCCCTGGCCGACCACGATGAGCCGCGGGGTCGGGAGCATCGGCTCGATGTACACCTCGAGGACGCCCCCGCAGTTCGTCTGCACCCAGATCTCGTTCGGGTCGGTCTCGCGGACCGTGCCGGCGACGGAGGACTCGGTGTCCACGAGGTGCACGCGCAGCACGCGCGGCTCCCCGCTCCGGAGCGCCAGAAGGGCGGCCTCGACGATCGGGCCCTCGGGGCACCCGCCGCTCAGGGTACCTGCCGCGACCTCCCCTTTCTCGGTGATCAGGATCTTGAAGCCCGATTTGGCGAGGGTGGAGCCCTCGGTACGGGTCACGGTCGCGACCGCGAACGGTTCTCGCCGGGCCACGAGCTCGCTCAGGTGCCGCGCGTAGTGACCGGCCTGCATTCTCCCCAGAGGAACCCCGACGATTACTAGGCTTGCCGGGGGGCCGGAACGGCGGCCCGGTCGCGCTCCATGGGGGGCTCGATGCGATCCGTTGTGAGAACCTTCATAGGGGTCAAGCCACTGGCCATGTTACACCCGCTCAGGGGGGTCTACCATGTATCCACCGAGCTTCGAGTACTACGCGCCGACGACCGTTGAGGAAGCGATTGGGCTGCTGCAGCAGCACGAGGGGGAGGCGAAGATCCTGGCCGGGGGTCAGAGCCTGGTGGCGATGATGAAGCTGCGGCTGGTCCAGCCCGCCGCGCTCATCGACATCAACCGGATCCCGAACCTCTCCTACATCCGGGAGGACGACAAGTTCCTGCACATCGGGGCGACCACCCGGACGAACGACATGGCCGAGTCGGCCACGGTCCGCACCCGCTACCCGATGCTCACGGACGCCGGCGCGGAGATCGCCGACCCGATCGTGCGGAACCGCGGCACGGTCGGCGGGAACGTCTCCCACGGCGACCCCGGCAACGACCTGCCGGCCTGCATGATGGCCCTGGGCGCCGAGTACGAGGTCCGAGGACCGAAGGGGGTACGGACGGTCGCCGCCCGTCAGTTCTACCAGGACACGTTCGTCACCGCGCTCGGTCCCACCGAGATGCTGACGGAGGTCCGGATCCCGAAGCCGGGTCCCGGAACCGGGAACGCCTACTCCAAGATGGAGCGCAAGGTCGGCGACTTTGCCACCGCCGCGGTCGCGGCCCAGCTGGTCGTGAACCCGGCGGGAGCGATCCAGCTCGCGGGGATCGGCCTGACGAACGTCGGCGCCACGGCGATCTACGCCGCGGCCGCGTCGGAGTTCCTGAAGGGGAAGAGCGGCACCGACGCCGACCTCGCGAAGGCCGCCGAGCTCGCCCGGGATGCCTCGCAGCCGATCGCCGATAACCGCGGTCCGGTCGATTTCAAGAAGGAGATGGTCCGCGTCTGGACCCGGCGGACCCTACGTCGGGCGCTCGACCGCGCCAAGGGAGGTGCGTGACCATGGCGATCGATGCGGTCGTGGCCAAGTCGACGATGCCCGAGCACAGCTCCCGGACGATCCACGTCACGGTCAACGGGGTCGCCCGGGCCTCCACGGTCGACGCACGGACGCTGCTCGTCAGTTACCTGCGCGAGCATCTCGCGCTGACTGGAACGCACATCGGGTGCGACACCGGGCACTGCGGAGCGTGTACCGTGCTGGTCGACGGGAAGGCCGTCAAGTCGTGCATGATGCTCGCCGTGCAGACCGACGGCTGCGAGGTGCGCACCGTCGAGGGGCTGGAGATGGCGGGCAAGCTCCACCCGGTCCAGGAGGGGTTCACGAAGGAGCACGGGCTGCAGTGCGGGTACTGCACGCCGGGCATGATGATGACCACCGTCGCCCTGCTCGCGAAGAACCCGAACCCGACCGAGGAGGAGATCCGGCGCGGGATCTCCGGCAACTTGTGCCGGTGCACGGGCTACGTGAACATCGTCAAGGCGGTCCAGTACGCGGCCCAGCAGATGGCGGCCGCCCCGAAGGGAGGGGCCTAACCATGGCGACCCCCGAGCTCGGCGGGATCGGCAAGTCGGTCCAGCGCAAGGAGGACGCCCGGTTCATCCGCGGGAAGGGCAACTACGTCGACGACGTCCAGCTCCCCGGGATGCTCTTCCTCGACCTCGCGCGGAGCCCGTACGCCCATGCGAAGATCCTGGCGATCCGCAAGGAGAAGGCCCTCGCCACGCCGGGCGTGCTCGCGGTCATCACGGGGAAGGACCTCGAGGCCGCGAAGCTCGCCTGGATGCCGACGCTGATGTCGGACACCCAGATGGTCCTCCCCGTCGACACCGTGATGTTCCACGGCCAGGAGGTCGCCGGGGTCGTCGCGACCGACCGGTACGCCGCCGCCGACGGGGTCGCGGCGCTCGAGGTCGACTACGACCCGCTGCCGGCCGTCATCGACCCGTTCAAGGCCCTCGAGCCCGGCGCCCCGGTGCTCCGCACGGACAAGAAGGACAAGAAGGACAACCACATCTGGCACTGGGAGGTCGGCGACAAGGGCGCGACGGACGCCGCCCTCAAGGCCTCCGACGTCACCGCGCGCGAAAAGCTGTACATCCCGCGGATCCACGTCTCCTCGATCGAGACGTGCGGGTGCGTCGCCCAGGTCGACGTGATGGGCAAGCTCACGGTCTGGATGACGACGCAGGCCCCGCACGCCATCCGCACGGTCTTCGCGCTAGTCAGCGGCCTGCCCGAGCAGAAGATCCGGATCATCTCTCCCGACATCGGCGGCGGGTTCGGCGGCAAGGTGCCCGTGTATCCCGGCTACGTGATCGCGGTCGTCGCGGCGCTGACGACCGGCCACCCCGTGAAGTGGGTCGAGGACCGGACCGGCAACCTCATCTCCGACTCGTTCGCGCGGGACTACCAGATCGAGGCCGAGATCGGCGCGACCAAGGACGGGCACGTCACCGCACTTCGCGTGAAGACGCTCGCCGACCACGGCTACACCGACGCCGCGGCGAACCCCTCGAAGTTCCCGGCGGGCCTCTTCCACATCATCACGGGCTCCTACCCGTTCAAGGCGGCGTTCGTCGAGGTCGACGCGGCCTACACGAACAAGCCCCCCGGGGGGATCGCCTACCGCTGCTCGTTCCGGGTGACCGAGGCAGCGTTCGCGATCGAGCGCCTGATGGACACCCTCGCCCGCCAGCTCCACATGGACCCGGCGGAGTTCCGCCTGAAGAACTTCATCCCGCCGGAGGCGTTCCCGTTCCCGTCGGTCCTCGGGTGGACCTACGACAGCGGAAACTACGCCGGGGCGCTCCGCAAAGCGATGGAGATCATCCACTACTCGGACCTGCGCAAGGAGCAGGCCGAGAAGCGGAAGCGCGGCGAGCTGATGGGCATCGGCATCTCGAGCTTCACCGAGATTGTCGGGGCGGGGCCGTCCAAGACGTTCGACATCCTCGGCATCAAGATGTTCGACTCGGCCGAGATCCGGATCCACCCGACCGGCAAGGTGCTCGCCCGGTTCGGGACGAAGTCCCAAGGCCAGGCCCACGAGACGACGTACGCCCAGATCCTCGCCGAAGAGCTCGGGATCCCGGTCGACTACATCTCGGTCGAGGAGGGGGACACCGACACCGCGCCCTACGGGCTCGGGACGTACGCCAGCCGCAGCACGCCGACGGCCGGGGCGGCCGCGGCCATCGCCTGCCGGAAGATCCGGGAGAAGGCGGCGAAGATCGCCGCGCACCTCCTCGAGGTCTCGCCGGAGGACATCGAGTGGAAGGACTACAAGTTCCAGGTGAAGGGCGTCCCGGGGAAGTCGAAGACAATGGCGGACGTCGCCTTCGCCGCCTACACCAACCACCCGCAGGGGATGGAGGCCGGACTCGAGGCGGTCGATTACTACGACCCGCCGAACATGACGTTCCCCTTCGGGAGCTACATCGCGGTCGTGGACGTCGACAAGGAGACCGGCCAGGTGAAGACCCGACGGTTCGTCGCGGTCGACGACTGCGGCACGATCATCAACCCGATGATCGTTGACGGGCAGATCCACGGCGGCCTCACGATGGGGTTCGCGCCGGCGATGCTCGAGGAGATCCCCTACGACGCCGACGGGAACAACCGGGCGAGCTCCTTCCTGGAGTACCTTCTCCCGACCGCCGTCGAGACGCCGAAGTGGGAGACCGCGAAGACGACCACCCCCTCGCCCCACCACCCGCTCGGGGCGAAGGGCGTCGGGGAGTCGGCGACCGTCGGGGCCCCGGCGGCCCTCGTGAACGCGGTGCTGGACGCGCTCGAGCCGTACGGGGTCTCGAACATCGACATCCCGCTCACGCCGTACAAGGTCTGGCAGGCGATCCACGCGAAGGACCCGAAGTAGAGCGAGCCCCGGAGCCCCCCATGCACCTCGAGGGCGAGTTCCAGGTCGCGACGCCGGTCGCCCGGGTCTGGGCCCTGTTCCGGGACCCGGTCTCGCTCATGGGCTGCGTGGACGACCCGCACGAGGTCCGTCCGGTGGACGCCTCGCACTTCGAGGGGCAGCTCACGACCGGGGTCGCGTTCATCCGCGGCACGTTCCGGTTCCGGGGTAGCTACGCCGCGGAGACGCCGATGCAGTCGCTCCGCGTGCAGCTCTCGGGCTCGGGGATGGGCAGCGGGATGGACGCGGACATCGCGGTCACCTTCTCCGGGGCGCCGACCTCGACCCAGGTCCGCTGGACGGCGGAGGTCCGCATGTCCGGGACGATCGCGACCGTCGGGGAGCGCCTGGTCCGCGGGACGGTCGACAAGAAGGTCGCCGGACTGTTCGAGAACGCACGGCGCCAGCTCGCGGGTGCCTGAGGGACCGGGAACCTACCTAGGCGCTCGCGGTGAGGTACCGCTCGGGGGAGCGGACGAACTTCCGCCGGCAGGACTCCGCGCAGAAGTAGTACGTCGTGCCCGCATGGCTCGCGTGGAGTGGCGAGCTCCGATCGACCTCCATGTGACACACCGGGTCGACCGCCGGTGCTTCCGCCGGCGGCGGAGCCACCTCGGGAGCGGTCGGTCGGGCGGTGCGGCGCTCCCGCACGACCTCGGCGACGACGCTCAGGGCGATCTCCTCGGGGGTCTCGGCGGAGATCTCCACCCCGACCGGGTTACGGACCCGCGCGATCAGCTCGGGTCTCATGCCGGCCTCGCGCAGGTTCGCGAACACCGAGGCCGCCCGCTTTCGGCTCGCGACCAGGCCGAGGAACGCCAGCGGGCGGTCCGCCAGGAGCTCGAGGGCCGTCTCGTCGTACTTGCCCATGCTGGCGACGACGGCGTACGTCGCGGGACCGACGTGCTTCGTCACCTCCTCCAGATCGGGGAGGAGGGCGTCGACCTGGGGGAGGTCGGCCGCGTCGGCACCGGGGGCCGCCAGCACGACCCGCAGGTCGAGCAGGGGTCCCAGGGCCGCGAGGCTCGTCGCGACCGGCGAGTCGCCCACGATCAGCAACGTCGGCTTCGGCACCTTCGGTTCGATGTAGATCTCCACGGTTCCTCCGCTCGCGCACACCATCGGCCGCTCGACCACGCCCTCCGGCGGACTCCCTCCGGTCGGCTCGGGCGTGACCCGGAGAAGTCGGGGCGTCCCTTCCCGCAAAGCAACCAGCGCCTCCGCGACCAGGAGGTCTTCGGTGCAGGCTCCCCCGACCCATCCTACGTGGCTCCCATCGGGCCGGATCACGGCCGAGTACCCCGGCCGGCCCGAGGTAGGGCGCACCGCCCGAACGACCGTCGCGAGCGCGAAGGGGAGGCCCTGGCGCCGGAGCGCCTCGGCCGCCGCGCCGACGTCCGGAGGACGCCAGAGGCGCCGGGGTGCCGGCCGCTCGGACGGGGAGGCGTGAAGCGCGAGCCGGGGGCCGGCGGCCCGGAGCAGGGTCGTGCGGAGGGGTTCGTGTCGCCGGGCGGCCTCGTCGAACGCGGCGAGGTCCGCCTCGGTGTCGATGTCGACGAGGATGCCGGGGTCGTCCAGGGGGACCTCCCGGATCTCAGCTAGGTGGTGCGGGAACATCGCGCGGCAGCCGACGTCCCCCTCGATAAGCGTCGCTTCGCTCGCGAGCGAGTAGTCGAAGAGGACCGGGTTCCCCCGGATCCCGCGGAAGGTCGGGATGAAGATCCGTCCGTCCGGCTCGGCCGCCCGGCGTGCGAGCCGGGCGTACGTGGAGGGCTCGATGAACGGCTGGTCGGCGAGCACGACCATCACCCGGCGAGCCCCGGTGGGGACCGCCCCGAGGCCGGCGGCGAGCGACCGGCTCATCCCGGCTCGATAGTCCGAGGCGACGACGACCTTCTCGTTCAGGAAACGGACGGACCTGCGAACCTGTTCGGCTCCGTGCCCCAGGACCACCACGGCGGAGCCGACCCCGGCCGACCTCAGCTTCTGGAGCACGAGCTCGAGGAGGGGGGTTCCCTCGAACGGGACCGCGCCCTTCGGCCGGCCCATGCGGGAGGAAACCCCAGCCGCCAACACGATCGCGACCGTTCCGTTCCCGACGCCCCCGGCCCGGGCGGTCGCCCCTCTCGGTGGGGCCATCGCCCGGCCACCGGAGGCGCCCGGTTAAGCGTTACGCCGAGCGGTCACCCCCTCCGGAGGGTAGGATGCTCCCGGCGGGATTCGAACCCACGTTACCGCGTCGAAGGCGCGGCATCCTTGACCGGACTAGACTACGGGAGCAGGCCCGGGCCCTCGAGGCGGAGGCTCGATACCGGCTAATGAGCTTTCGCGTGGCGAAGAGGGCCCGGCGGCGCGCCTACGGGGGAGGGGGAGCCGGCGGGCTTCCCGAGGTGCTCCGATGGGCCAGGGCGGGGAAGTACTCGGACCGTCGAGCGCCGGTGATCGCGTAGATCGCCTTCTCGGCGATCTTGCAGGCGTTGTCGCCGACGCGCTCGAGGTGGCGGCCGGCGAGGAGCGCGAGCGCCACCCGTTCCGTCGAGACCCCGCCGGAGCGGAGGAGGTCGATGAGGCGGGTCTGAAGCTGCCGGTGGAGCTCGTCGACGTCGTCGTCCATCGCGAAGATCTCCTTCTCGCGCTCCGCATCGTTCCGGTCGAAGGCGTCGACCGCCTGCTCGACCATCGCTCGCGTCCGGGCGTCCATGTCCCGCAGGAGCTCGACCGGCCGGGGGTCGGGGATCGGTGGGCTCTCCCGGAGGTTCTTCGCGAGGTCGTAGCCGAGGCGTCCGACGCGGTCGACGCAGTTCGCGATCTTCAGGATCGCCCCGAGGGTACGGAGGTCACCCGCCTCGGGCTGGAGCTTGGCGATGAGGCGCATCGTCTCCGCCTCGATCTCGATATCGAAGTGGTCCAGCTCGGCGTCATGGCCGATCACCGACTGCATGCGGTTCACGTCGGACTCCAGCATCGCGATTGTCCCGTCCCGCACCATGACGAGCGCGAGCGCCGTCATCTCGGCCACGTGGGTCTTCAGCCGGGAGATCGCGCGGTCCTTCTCGGCGGGTTCGCTGAGGGCGGCTCCGTCCTTCGGGGTCTCTGGCATCATAGGAACCTTCCGGTGATGAACTGCTGGGTGAGCGGGTCCTTCGGCCGCTCGAGGATCTCGTCCGTGTTCCCCACCTCAATCAGGCGGCCGGTGTGGAGGAAGGCGACGCGGTCCGACACACGGGCCGCCTGTCCCACGTTGTGCGTCACGAGGACCAGAACCATCGACTCCTTCAAGTGCTCCATGGTCGCCTCCAGCCGCTGGGTCGCGGCCGGGTCGAGCGCCGAGCTCGGCTCGTCCATCAGCAGGACGCGGGGCTCGACAGCGAGGGCCCGCGCGATGCACAGGCGCTGCTGCTGGCCTCCGGAGAGCGAGAGGGCGGGCCGGTCCAGGTCGTCCTTCACCTCGTCCCAAAGTCCCGCCCGCGTGAGTGCGTGCCGGACGGCGACGTCGACCTTCTCCTCCTCCTCATGGACGAGACGGAGCCCGAAGGAGGCGTTCGCGTAGATCGAGCTCGGGAAGACCGTCGGGCGCTGGAAGACCATGCCGATCCGGCGGCGGACGAGGACCGGGTTCACCCGCCGGTCGTAGATGTTCTGACCGAGGTAGTACACCGCGCCCTTCACGCGAAGGCCCGGGGTCAGCTCGGTCATGCGGTTGAGCGAGCGGACGAGCGTCGTCTTGCCGCAACCGGACGGCCCCACCACTGCAGTGAGGCTGTTGGGCGGGAAGTCCAGTGAGATGTCGTTCAGGAGTACCTTCTTCGTCTTCGCGGTGACCGTCAAGTGGTCGACGGACATGACCGGCCCGCCCATCGGGGCCGCCGCGGCGTTCATTGGTACAGTCCCTCGAGCCGCTTCTGGTAGCGCGCGGATATAACCCGGACCACGACGTTCAGCGCCAGGACGATCACCAACAGCAGAAACGCCGCTTCGAAGGCCAGCACCTGGTTGGCGGCCAGGGGGGACTGGAAGTTCTCCCAGATCACCATGGTCAAGGTCTTGGCCGGGGAGAACAAGTTCTGCGGGACGAGCACGCCCGGCTGCATGGTGACCACGAGCGGAGCCGTCTCCCCGATCCCGATGGCCATCGCAAGAAAGACGCCCGTGAGTACCTGGGGGAAGGCGATCGGCAGGCCGACCCGCACGATGTACTGGGAAGGCCCGGCTCCGCTGCCCAACGCCGCCTCGCGGATGTGCCGGGGGATGGACGAGAACGCGAGGTCCGCGGTCCGGAACACGTACGGGGTCATGAAGAACGAGAGGGTCACCACCCCGGCGATGAACACCGGCCCCCAGCCGAAGTAGAGCACGAATCCGAGGTAGCCGAGGTACCCGATGATGATCGACGGGGTGCCGACCAGGAGGTTGGCACCGGTGCGGGCCGCGTTCGCCCACTGCTCGGGCAGCAGTTCGGCCGTCGCGATCCCTCCGAAGAGGCCCAGGGCCACGGCAATGGCCGTCGCCAGTCCGATGACATAGAACGTAGTGTACAGCGGCACCCCGAGGTACACGTTCGCCTCGTACGGGTTCGTGCCGGTGATGATGGTCCAGGTGAGGTGGGGGACCGCCTTGAGGGAGACGTAGTAGACCATGTCGAGGATGGGGACGATGGCGACCAGGAACAGCAGCGGGGTGAGCCACCCCATCGCGCGGTCGAACCCGAGACGGAAGCGTGTGCGGGCCGACCGGTCGATGAGGACGTCCGCGCTCGCGATCCCTGGGACCGGAGGGAGAGTGGCGTCCACCGACCTCACACCCCCGCCACTTCGGTCGTCGAGAGCCGGATGACCAGTCGGCGGCCGATGATGTTCACGGCGAGACTGATGGCGAGCAGGACCAGCGCCATCTCGGTCAGGACCGCGAGGAACTGGAAGTTACCGTACGACGAATCGACCAGTTCGAACATCGCCGCCGCCAGGGTGTAGCCGGTACCGTAGAAGTTCGAGGGAATGACGGCGGTCGAACCGAAGACCATCGCCACCGCGACGGTCTCCCCGAAGGCCCGGCCGAACCCGAGGAACGCCGCGCTCATGACCCCGCGGCGAGCGTACGGAAGCGCCACACGACGGAGCACTTCCCAGCGGGTGGCGCCCAGCGCGAGCCCGCTCTCCCAGAGGTCCCGCGGGACGGCACGGAGCGAGTCCCGGATCAGGAGGGTCGTGATGGGGAGCGCCATCAGCGTGAGCAGGAAGATCGCCAGCGGGAGCCCCTCCCCCAGGGTGTTGCCCGACGGAGGGCCGAACCAGGGGATCAACCGAAGGTGGTCGGCGAGCCACGGATTGATCGTCATCCCGAAGTAGGGACCGATCACGATGAACCCCCAGATCCCGTAGATGACGCTCGGGATCCCCGCCAGCAGGTCGACGAACGGGTCGAGGAGGCTCGCGACGAGCCGCGGAAGGTACGTCGTGGAGGCCACTGCGAGCCCGAGGCCGATCAGCATCGAGAAGGCGAGCGCGGGAATGGCCGTGAGGAAGGAGCCCGCGACGAAGGCCCCGATTCCCCAGCTCAGCGTCGGATTCCAGTTGAAGCCGAAGAAGTTGTGGAGCAGGGTCAACTTGCTCGCGAAGACCAGGGCGATGACGATCGCGACGATGATTCCGGACGGGATGAGACCCGGGGCGATCGCCGAGTAGCGGAGGTAGGAGAGCACCGAGCGGGGCGGCCGAGTCGAGGCGTCCCCGTTCGGAGGAGAAGGGGGAGGAAGGGGTTGTCGGCCCCCCGACTGGGATGGGGGGGCCGAGGCTGCGTCCAACGGTACCTCGGCGGACCTAGGCTACCTTAGGTTGCGACCGACGCCAGCACCTGCTGGTCGTAGCCGAGGACCTCGGGGGTCAGCGGTAGGAAGTTCACCGCTTCGATGTAGGCGGACGGCGTCCCCGCCGCCTGCCCGAGCGCGTAGTTCCCGTCCGTGATCGCCCACTGGAGGAAGTCCACCGTGGCGGCCAAGGCGGCCGAGGTCACAATGGTTCCGGTGGGGGCCTGCTTAATCAGCGTGTACTCCAGGTTGACGATCGGGTAGGGAGTGGGGCTCGTCGCCGTGGGGTTCGTGCCTCCCGCTCCGAGGTTCAGTGCGATCGCGCCCGCCGGGCTTCCGCCCAGGATCAGACCGACGGAGAGTCCGTAGGTCGCGTACTGGAGGTGGGTCAACCCGAGGTTCGCGTCGTAGGAGATGTTGGTCGGGGTGGGGAGTATGTAGTTGAGGGGGTTGATGCCTCCCGACGCCGAGAGGGAGAGGTTGTCTCCCACCGCCGCGTAGTTGACTCCCGCGACGCCCTTCGCCGCGACCTGGCCTTCGTAGCTGATCCCGATGTAGGCGATCCCGCCAACCTGTCCTGTGACGCCGGTGACCATCCCCGAGTTCCCGGTCTCCGAGATTACGCCGGGGATCTTGTCACCGGAAAGGCCGCTGGTCTTGGGGGTGCCGAACGGCCAAGCGCTGTACGACATGTAGCACAGCGAGGTGAACAGGAACGTATCCCCGCTCGAGTCCGCCCGGATGATGGTGGTGATCCCCGCCTCCGTCCCGGTCAGTGCCATCAACTGGGACCGCACCGCCGAGGACTGGGCCGCGAGGATGAGGGGGTCCGCCCAGGTCGTGATGACGCCGGCGTAGATCATCCCCAGGACGGTTCCGTTCAGGTTGAGATGCCCCGTGACCCCGGGCAGGTTGTAGTAGACGAGCTGGGCCGAGATGGCGGCCGGGACGTTGAGCACGTTGGTCGCGCTCGCGTTCGAGAGGTAGGCGTCCGAGGCGCCGATGTTGACCGTACCGGTCTCGGCTCCCGACTGACCCGCCCCGCTGCCCGTAGAGTCCGGGCTCAGGACGACGCACGAGTTGACCTTAGTGTAGTTCGGGCCCCAGATCTGCATCAGGGGGAAGAGCAGGCTCGAGCCGGACTCCGTGATCTGCTGGGTGGTGCAGCTCCCGCCCGTGGAGGTCGAGGTGGTCCCCTTGTTGTAGTAGGCGCCCACGAAGTACCCCGCCGCGACGCCGACGATGAGCAAGACGACCGCGATCGCGATGGCCGCCCCCATCCCGACCGTCGACCGCTTGGACCGGCCGGTCCCGCTGAGATTGTCTCCCGATGACCCTCCACCTGACGTTCCGCTGGTTGTCGTACCGCTCATGGTTCCGCGGGCGGGGACTCGGCACCAGCGGATATATAGAAAATCAATTTAGACTGTATATTACCCAATAGCTCGTTATATGCGACTGAATCGCACTACACCCTACGGTACTCGACACCGACCTCTTAGCGGGGCGCCAAACGACGTCCGGTCGTGCGCTGGCGGGTCCGCTTCGGCTACGGGGGAACCGGGTTTCATGGGTGGGCCCGGCAACCGGGCCACCGCACCGTCGAGGGGGAGGTACTGCGGGGCCTCCGGGTCGCGGGGGTCGTTCCGCGCTCGACCCGACATCTCGAGGTCGCCAGCCGTACCGACCGCGGGGTGAGCGCTCGGGCCAACGCGCTCGCCATCGCGACTCGCCTGGACGGCAGGTCGCTCCTTCGGGTCCTGAACGGGGTCGCCCCCGACATCTACTTCACCGCGGCGGCCCCGATGACGGCGGACGCACGCATCCGCCAGGCGCTCGGGCGGACGTATCGCTACTTCGAGGATCCTGGGGGGAGGGACCTCGCCGCCTACCAGGCCGCCGCGGCGGCCCTGGTCGGCCGGGTGGATGTCCGCTCCTTCGGGCGGGCGGTCCCCCGCGCCGGGCCCGTCTGGCGGACGGTCGACCGCATGTCGGTCCGGGCGACCGAGTGCGGCTGGGAGGTGGAGGTGGCGGCCCCTTCGTTCGTGTGGGGGATGGTCCGCAAGATGGTCGGGGCGTGTCGGGAGGTCGCCGACGGCCGGCTGCCGCTGCCCCGCCTGCGACGGGCCGTCGAGGGCACGGAGCGCCTGACCCCGCCGATGGCGGAACCGGAGGGCCTCGTGCTCTGGGAGGTACGGTACCCGGACCCGTGGACAGCGGTGTGGGCCGGTCCCAACCGGCACCAGTCCCTGGCCCTCGCCTCGGCGCGCAGCGCGGAGCGGGCCCGCGGGGCGGTGGAGAGTTCGCTGAGCGGCGAGGTTCCGCTCACCCGCGAAGCGTCGATCTAGCCGACGCGCTCCCAGCGCTCGAGCTTCTGGACCGTCGCGAGGGTCGAGCCCCGCTGGATCTCCTCGCGCACCCGGTTCTCGTGCTCCAGGACGTCGAGGGAGCGGTTGGCGATCTCCTGGGCGCGCTCCCGCGGCACGACCACGAGGCCGCTCAGGTCCCCGATGACCCAGTCGCCCGGGCGGACCTTCTGGCCCCCGACGGTGACCTCGACCCCGATCTCTCCGTGCCCCTTCGGCTCGCCCGCGTTCGAGCTGACGAACCGGCTGAACGCCGGGAACCCGATCTCGAGGATCGTGTCCAGGTCGCGGATCGCGCCGTCGATGACCACCCCCGCGGCCTTCCGCCCGTGCGCCGACCAACTCGCGAGCTCTCCCCAGACCGCCGTGGTTCCCCCGCCCGCGTCGATCACGATGACGTCGCCGGGACCCGCCCGGTCGATCGCCTCCACCGGCTTCGCCCAGTCCCCGTCCCGGGTGACCACCGTGACGGCCGGCCCGGCCATGCGGACATTGGCCGCCGCGAGGTGGGGGTGCAGACCGTGCACGGCCCCTTGACGCTGCATCGCGTCCGTGACGTTCGGGCTCGAGACCTTGAGGAACGCCGAGCGCAGGTCCTCGCCGCTGTACCGCCGGAACAGCTCCGTCGCGACCTCCTTCTGGGTCGCGATTGCCTCCTGGACTCGTCGCGTCGCCTCGGTGATGTTGGGGCTCTTGGTGATCGCCCCGCCGACGATCAGGATCTGAGCTCCCGCTCGGGTCGCCGCCGCGACCGACTCGCTGTTGAGCCCGCCGGCCACCGCCACCGGCAACGGCGAACCCTTCGCGAGCTCGTCGAGCACCGCGAACGGGGTCTTGCCGGCCATCTGCATATCGATCCCGACGTGCCAACAGACCGCCGCCGCCCCGAGCTCCGCGGAGCGCTTGGCCCGCTGAAGCGGGTCCGCCACGCCGAGCAGGTCGACCATCACCTCGGCCCCGTACAGCTCCCCGCCGCGCACCGCGTCGGCGATCGTGTCGTCGTCGGCCGCCCCGAGCACGGTCACGATGTCCGCCCCGGCCTTGGCGGCGATCTCGACCTCGAAGGCGCCGGTGTCCATGATCTTCATGTCGGCGACCACCCGATGGCTCGGGAACGCCTTCTTGAGCTCCCGCACGGCGTCGAGCCCCTCGCTCTTGATCAGCGGGGTCCCGGCCTCGACCCAGTCGGCCCCTCCCTCGACCGCTTCCCGAGCCGCCTGCAGCGCCCGGGAGAGGTTCTCGAAGTCGAGCGCGACCTGGAGGACGGGTCGGTCGAGGCGCATCGCCGTGCGAGAGGGGGCGGCTATTAACCGTCTCCTTGCTCCCCGACCCGGTGGAGCCGCGGTGGACAGGGCGGGTCCAGCTCTTCTCCGGAGATGCCCGTCAGCTTTCCGGGCTCGGTGACCGGTCGATCGCCCTCGTCGTCACCTCGCCGCCGTATCCGATGATCCCGCAATGGGATGGGCTGTTCCGGGAGCTGGGGGCCCGGGACTACCCGGCCATGCTCCAGGTCCTGGAAGCGTCGTGGGCGGAGTGCCACCGCGTGCTCGTGCCCGGGGGCATCCTGGCGGTCGTCATCGGGGATGCCCTGAGGTCGGTCGGGGGCCGGTTCCGGCTGTGGCCGAACCACGCCGAGACCCTCCGCTCGGGGGCCCGGGTCGGGTTCGACCCGCTGCCCTACCTCCTGTGGAAGAAACCGACGAACAAGCCGAACGCCTTCCTCGGCTCCGGATTCCTCCCGCCCAACGCCTACGTCACCCTCGACTGCGAGTTCATCCTGCTGTTCCGCAAAGGGGGGCTCCGACGCTTCGCCCCGCACGACCGGCGGCGCTACGCGAGCCGGTTCACCCGGGCCGAGCGGGACCGTTGGTTCAGCCAGCTGTGGACCGACGTCCGGGGGATCCGCCAGCGCCGGGCCGGGGGTCGGAGCGGGGCGTTCCCGCCGGAGATCCCCGACCGCCTCGTTCGGATGTTCTCCGTCGCGGGGGACACGGTGCTCGACCCGTTCGCGGGGACGGGTACGACGCTCTGGGCGGCGGCGGCCCGCGGCCGGGAGGCCGTGGGGGTCGAGTGGGACCCGACCGTCTACCGCTCGCTCGTCCGCGAGGCGGAGCGACGGGGATTCACCTAGGTCTCTACGGTCCCGTCAGCTCGGAGACCGGAAGGGAGGGGGGCGGAGCGGCGCGGGGGGGCGGTGGGTGACGCCGCCCGATCTCCTCCTCGAGCGCGGCCCGGAGGTACTGGAGCGAGGTGTCGTTGAGCCGGTCCAGGTGGAGTAGTAGATAGTGGAGGTACAGGCGTTCCGGGCGTCGGCTCGGCCCGGCGCCCCGCAGGCTGTCGGGGGTGCGGTGCCGCTCGAGCGTCGCCTCGTCGTGCTCGTGCTCGGGTCCGTGGTAGGCACGGCCCGGGGCCCCTACGAAGGGGGGGTGCACGTGGCCCACCGGGTCGTAGTCGGTCTCCATCTCAGCCGGCGCCGTCGACCGGGGCGGGGTCGGGGGGATCCGATTCTTGAGGTAGGGGTGGACGGGACGGTCCGGGTCCTGCAGCTCCTCGATCGGACGTCCCGCCACGTCCTCCACGATCGTGCGCAGGTTCCAGCTCGTCCGACGACGGGCGGGAGCTTCGGCCGTCGCTGGCTCGGCCACGAGACTCCCCGGGGACGCCGCCCTCATAAACCATCCCCTCGACCGGCACCGCCGGCGGTGGGGGGGCGGTCCCGAGCGACCCCGAGAGCAGCTGATACTCGGGGGTCGACGCGACGACCGCGAGGGGCAGGTGGAGCTCCCCGACCCTCCACAGGGACTCGGAGTAGCCCGCGCTCCGCGGCAGGCGCGCCTTCGGCAGCCAGTCGGCCTCCGCCGCGGTCAGTCCGAAGAACTCCCGAGCGACCGGGGAGACCTCCGGTAGGCGAAGGAACACCGTAGCGTACAGGTTCCGAAGGGTGGAACGACCGCTCGGCAGCTCGAGGAAATCCTCCGGGCTCTGCGTGAGGAGGAGGAGTCCGGCGTCGAAGTGCCGGACGTGACGGACCACCCGGTCGAGGAACTCGGCCGTCGGGGGGTGGTGGGCCAGGAGGTGCGCCTCGTCGACCACGAGCAGTTTGGGGCCGGTCCGGTCGCGCAGGCGGCCGTAGGCCCAGTCGAGGACGTAGACCAAGTGGAACGGTCGCTGGTCGTCGGGGACCCCGGAGAGGTCGAAAGAGACGGGGGTCGAGCTGAGCTGAACGGTAGTTGGCCCGTTCAGCCCTCGCAGCGAGCCCGAGCGGAAGACCTCGAGGAGGACCCGGAGCCTCCCCTCGGCCGGCGCGTCGCGCTCGACCTCCCGCACGAGGTCGTCGAAGGTGGGGACCCCGGGCCCCCGGTCATACAGCCGCATCACGGCCGCGTCGAGGACGGCGGCCTCATCGTCCGTCATGCTCGGGTACAGCGCGCGGAGCATCGTGACGACCCGGGCGCCCTTCTCCCGCCGGTCGTTCCCGGTCGTCGCCGGGTCGAGCGGGTTCAGCCGTCCCGACCGCCCGTCGGCCAGTCGCACGACCGTGCCGCCGAGTCGACGAACCAGCTCCGAGAACTCCCCGAGCGGGTCGAGGACGACCACGTCCAGGTCCGGGCGCATCCACCGGGTCCGCAGTACGTACAGCGCCGCTGCGAACGACTTCCCCGAGCCCGTGGTACCGAAGATCCCCCAGGAGTGGCTCGAGTGGCTCCACCGGTCCAGGAAGACCGGGCTCGCATCCGCGAGGGCGAGGCCGACCAGGATCCCCCCGGGCTCGACCACGCTCTCGTCTCCGAACGGAAAGAGGGCGGCGACGGCGTCGGAGGGGAGCGTGTGCCAGTACCCCGATGGGCGGGGCTCGGCTCCGCCCGGATCCGGAGGGCGGAGGGTCAGGTCGACCCCGTAGCGGGGAACCCGGGTTCGGAAGCGGAATGCGGAGAGTCGCTCGGTCAGGCGGGCCCGGATCGCTTCGGCGCGCGCCCGGGAAGCTCCGACGGCCACGAAGCAGGCGCCCACCCGCCAGAGCTCCTGGGCGCCCCGGGCGACCGCGTGTCCGAGCACACCGGAGGATTCTCGCTCGACCTCCAGGCGCGAGGTCTCCCCGCCCCCGCCAGGGGAAGCCAGCTCGGCCTCGGCGACGCTCCGGGCCGCTTCGAGGATCTCCAGGGCTCGCCCCGGAGGGATCCGGTGGAGTTCCAGGCTGAGGTCGATCGTCTCGGTCGTGGGGAGCACCCGACCCAGGAAGCCGAACGGAACCTCGTCGGGGAGTTCCCGGATCAGGAGGGGGGCGCGGAACACCCGACCGGTCCGGAAGATCGTGGCCCCCTCCCCCGGTCCGATGGGTTCTCCAGAAGTCACAGCAAGCTCCGGGGCGTGATCCACCACAACGGCACGAGCGCCGCGGCGAGCGGGAGGGCATGAAATCGGACGATCGACGCCGGAGGGATCAAGAAGAGGAGGGCGCCGGCGCCGAGCCCGACGAGCACCAGAACGGTGGCCCATCCCTGAACGATTCCGGAGGACCTTCCCGACCTCGTCCGGGCCGCCGCCCACCCGGCGAATGCGAGCGCGGCCAGGGTCCCGGTGAGCGAGGCGAGGTACGGCCCCACCAGGGAGAGCACCGCGCTGACGAGGGCGGCGCCGACCGCGACCCCGACCGCTTCGAACTCGACGAACGGCCCGACCAGGACCCCTCCGCTCATGCCCCGGCCCTCGCTCGGCGCCAGCCGAACCGCCGACCGGCCTCCGAGAGCGCACGCCCCTCGAGGCGGACCGGGCGAAGGCCGGTGGCCGCCAACCGGGCCGCCAGCGCCCGCGTCGCCCGCTCGAGGTGGGCCGGCAGGTCCGGCCCGGCGGTCGCGTTCGGGACGGCAAGGTCGACCCGTCGCACGAGCCGGCGACGGCAGAGGACCGCGACCAGCTCCCGGTAGCCGGCCCTCGCCGGCTCCTCGGCCTCGCTGCTCGCTCGGTGGCGCGGGGTCACCGCCTCCGCCGAGAGCGGGACGCTTCCGGCGTGGAGGAAGAGGATGCCCTCGGAGGATTGGAGCGCTTCGACGTAGGCCCGGAAGACCCGCTCGAGCTCGGCCGGGGGACGGTAGGCGAGCGGCGTCCCGCCGACCCGGAGGATGGTCACGTACTGCCCCGGGCCCACACGAAGGAAGCCCCCGCGAGCCGGGGGGGTGGCGGGGTCGGTCATCGGAGCGCCCCGGGCGAGCCGCCGGACCCGCCAGGTCGCCCACCGGGCCACTCGTTCGTCCAGTGCCTCTCCCTCCGGTCGCCAGACGGTGAGCAGGAAGCCGGCGCCCAGCACCGGTAGCCAGGCGTACGGTGCGACGAACGGCGCGAGGAGCGCCCCGGTGGCGGCGTAGCCGGCGAACTTGACCGCGTCGCGCGCGCTGGCGAACGGTCCGAGACGGAGCCGCCGCTCCACGGGGCGAGGGAGGGCCACGAGCGGGGGTCCCGGGGAGGGGTCGCCCATCTCATTGGGCCCCCGGTCCCCGGATCGGTTTCCAGGGGTGCTGTTCGGTGGCCCCGGACTGGACATGGCGGAGGAGGTGGAGTGCGGTGTGCCCTACCAACTCCGCGGCGGCGAGCGGCGCGGCGGCGGGGAACGAGGCCGTCCCGGCAGCTCCCGCGGCCGCCGCGGTCGCTCGTCCGGCCGCGCCGCTCGAGGCCGTGGCCCGGGCGCTCGGACCGACCACCGAGGAGGCCGTGGAGGAACCGGCACTGAACCCGCGCTGGCTTCCGGCGTTGACGGCCCCGCCGCTCCCGGGAAGGCCGAACGCCACGAGGTGGGTCCCGGCGAGGGAGAGCAGGTACGGGGCCGCGAGCGCGACGCCGAGGTACCCGACCAGCATGACCGGGCTGGCGGCCCCGACCGCCAGCTCGAGGGGCACGACGACGACGCACGGAAGGAAGGTGACCTCGAAGAACAGCAGCCAGGCCCGACGGGCGAGCGCGGCGACCGGGCGGAGCGGCCAGAGCAGGGTGAACAGCGGGAGGAGGACGATGAGGACCCCGAGCAGAGCGTCCCGGATCCCGATCGCGAGGAGCAGTCCGAAGACGATCAGGAACTCGACGAACGACAGGACGAACGCGAGCGCGCCGTTGTCCCAGGAGAACTGGAGCTGGGCGTACCCCGCCAGGTTGACCCAGTGCGTCCACGCCCCGCCGTCCCAGCCGGCCAGCACCGGGTACAGGGCTCCCGCGAGCGCCAGGACCCCGCCCACGATGGGGATCGTGAAGTTGGCGACGATGACGCTGGCGACCAGCCGAGGGAGGAGTCCGTCGAGCCGGTCGGCCCACCGCGAGACCACCGAGCGGACCAGGAAGAGGACGGCCACCCCGAGGGCGACGAGGGCGACCAGCGGGTCGACCACGTTGACGAGGGTGTACGTCGAGAACTGGACCGCGCCGGCGAGGAATCCCCCGCCCCCGGACCCCACGAGCGGAGGGTAGAGGGCGGAGGTCCGCATCATCGGGACGAACAGGTTGTCGTAGGTGGGTCCGATCACCGCCGTGACGAGCGCGGTGAACGCGGCAAAGAGCGCGAAGAGGATCACCTGGATGAGCGTCGGCCAGTCGGTGCCGGGGAGCGCCATCGCGGCCTCTACGATCCCGTGAGGACCCAATGCGCCAGGCCCCAGACGAGGCCCGTGATGGCCGCGGTGAACAGAAGGGTCCCGATCAGCGCGTCCCGCGCCCGGTCCTTGGCCTGCACCTTCTTGGTGACGTCGTTCGAGAACCAGCTCAGTGCCACCCGGGCCCAGACCAGGGCGAGGATCCCTCCACCGGCCAACCCGAGGAGCTCGACCATCCGGTTGATCGAGGCCGTGAAGTTCCCCACGGCGGAGTCGTTGGTCGAGGTGGTAGAGGCCTCGTGACCGGAAACGTGGGGGGCGCGCGGAAGGTCGGTGCGGATGGACCCGAGCGCCCCGAAGGCCGCGACCAGGAGGAGAAGCGTCAGGACCAGGGCCGGCCGCCCGCGCCGGCCTCCAACTACCGGGCAGGAGCGTCGGACCACGCGAGCACCTCCTCCCCGTCGGGGGAGACCTCCGAACGAACCCTCCCGGTAGCGATGAGGTGGGCGAGGGTCGAACGCACCGTCTCGAGGGGGACCCCCGCTTCCTCGGCCAGCAGCTCGACCGTGACCCGTTCGGCCCCGTCGGCCGGGGCGAGGATCTTCTCGAGCACATCGGTGGGGTCCACGGCGGGGTGGGTGCGGTTCGGCCGCCGCCGCAGGCGAACATAGGCGGCCACGACGAGCGCGACCACGATCGACCCGAGGACCCCGATCTCGAGCGAGATGCTGGACGAGGCGACCGGGGCTGGGGGTGGGTCGGGAGGAGCGGCCGTGACCACGAAGGTCCTCCCCGAGAGCGTCGCGCCGAGCCGGTCGACCACGACGACGTCGACCGAGGAGGGGCCGGCCCGCGTCATGGGGACCGTCGCCGCGAAGGGGCCGTCCGCCGGGTCGGTGGCGTTCCAGCTGGCTCCCCCGGAGGCATTGATCCAGACCGACAGCGGCGGCGCTCCGCCCGAGAGGTTGAGGTCCACCGTGACGGCCGGGCCGCTGCTCGTGTTGAGCGCCGAGACCGCTATCTGACCTGTGAGGGGAGGGACGAGTCCCGTCGTGGCACTCTCCGTGGCAAGAACGCCTGCAGTGTCGACCGCGGCGAGCTCGACCTCCCCCGCTCCCTCGTACGGAAAGGAGCCGGACCAGCGGAGGGAGGAGTCACCCGGCAACCATCCGCTCGGTGGCTCGCCGGACGTAAAGCTCGGGGTGCAGAGGAGTACCCAGGCGACCGGCCCGACTCCCCCCTCGACCGAAGCCTCCAGGTCGACTTGGGCGGCCGCCGGGAGGACCGCAGAGGTCAGGGTAAGGTCGACACCGAGCGAGGGAACGACATAGAGGCTGGCGTTGGTGACCGAGCCGACCGCCCCGTCTGCGTCGACGACCGTGAGGGAAAGGGGAGCGAATCCGCTCGCGTTGGGGGCGACGGGAAGTGTCAGCAGCCCGTCCTCGGTCAGGACCTCCTGACCCGACTCGGCGCCGGCCTCGAACGACCAGGCCAGGGTGAACGGCGGCACTCCTCCGGCGATGCGAAGGTCGAAGAGGGCCGGGGCGCCGACCTCCGCCTCGCCGGTGGGCGCGCTCACCTGGACCGATAGCGCCGCGGCCACCGGCTCCTCGAGCGTCTGCGTCAGAACGGGCGCCTCGCTCCCCGCGAGAGCGAGGAGCGAGATCGGGAGGGGTCCGGCGGTTGTCGGGCGACAGGCGAGCTGGGGTTCCCCGCCCGAGTCGTTGGTGGAGGTCTCGCCGCAGCCGGTAAGGCGCGAGTAGGCGTCGGGGGGCAGCCCGAAGAACGCTCCCGTGAACTGCACCGGCCGACCGACCTCCGCGGTCGTCGCCGAGCCGGTCACCGCGGCGGCGGCCGCAGAGCTCACCTGGAGCGGCTGAGAGGTGGACGACGACGCTGCGTTTCCCAGCGAATCGACGACCGCCAGCTCGGGAGTGTACGTCCCCGTCGCAAAGGTATGGGGCCAGCGGAACGGACCGGCCGCCACTCCGCGGTAGATCCCCTGGCTCCCGTCCCCCCATCGGACCGTGACGTCGTAGGGCGGGAGTCCCCCTTCGATGCGACCGCTCAGGTTGGCCTGTCCTCCGTCGAGGAGGGGAGCAGGGGCCGCGGTCAGGCCGTCGACCGCGAGCGCTGCGACCTCGACCACCGAGCCGAAGGCGGTCAGCAAGAGCCCGTCGGTCTGGTTGCCGCACCGGAGCACCGCCGCCGAACGAACCCCGACCGAGGCGCTCCCGGTTCGCGCGCTGGAACCGGTGAAATTGACGGTCGAGACGTTCTGCCCGCTGAGCAGGCCGCCGACGGACCCCACCCCGACGAACCAGTGGAACCAGACCGGGGTGACCTCGCAGGCGGGGCTCCCGGAATTCCAGAGCGCCTGGAACGTCGTAGCGTTCCCCGCGTCGGCCCACGTCGAGTTCGGGGAAACCGTCAGGTTCGGCGCGGCCGGGAGGGGAGCTCCCGTCGAGCCCTCCACCGCGAGGGTCGGCGGCGGTGGGAGGGAGGTGGCCCCGAGGCCCGTGGGTCCGCTCAGGAGAACGAGGACGGGCACCAGGATGCCGAGGGGCGCGGCTCCGGCGCCCGTCGCTCCCCATCCGGACCCCGCCACGAGACCACCGGCTCCTCCGAGCGGCCCCGGGTATTTCGGGCCGCATCGCCCCGCGGAGGATGGAAGCTGGGGCGGCCGCCCTTCACGGCGCGAAGGTGACGAGGGCCACGTGATCGCGGGCGAACGGCGCGAGCCCGACCTCCTGAACGGTCTGGACGCCCGCGCGCGCCAGCTCGGCCCGGGTCTCCCGGACGACCGAGGTCGCGGGGCGTCGTTGCGTGACCGATCGGACCTTCAACATCAGGATCCCTCGGCCGCCAGCGGCGAGCGTCGCCCGGGCGTTCTCGACGAAGATCGCGGCCTGGTTTCGCTGGGCAACGTCCTGGTAGAGGAAGTCGACCTCGCCGACGTCCGCGCGATACCGCTCGGGGAGCTGGGCGTCGGCGAGGATCGGCAGAAGGTTGCGGCGCCGGCGGGCGAGCGCCAGCAGGGGAGCGAACGAGGTCGGGCTCTTCTCGACCACGAAGATCGGGGCCGGGTCCAGTACGTCCGATAGGTGGCTCGCGGTCGTCCCGTGGGCGCCTCCGAGGTAGAGGGACTTACGCGCGCCCCGCCAGAGGTCGGCCGGCGCGCCCTTCACGAGCAGCGCCGCGAGCTTGGAGCGAAACGGGTCCCAGTGGCGGTACTCCACCCCCTCGACCGTGCGGATCGTCTCGCCGTAGACCCGCTCCCCGGGGGGTCCCCGGTTCGGGGTGTAGAGGTCGCGGCCCTCGCGCAGGACCCCGGGCCAGGCGGTCGCCTCCACGGAAGCCCCTAGCCGACCTCGGCGACGAGCTCGACCTCGACCGGTGCGTTCAACGGGAGGGCGGGCACCCCCACGGCAGCCCGGGCCGGACGCCCGGCCTCCCCGAAGACCTCGACCAGCAGGTCGGTCGCCCCGTTGGCGACCTCGTGCTGCCGGAAGAACCCGGGGGAGGAGGCGACGAAGACCCCCACCCGAAGGATGCGGACGACCCGGTCGAGCGAGCCGAGAGCGGCGGCCAAGGCACTGAGCGCTTGAAGCGCGGCGCGCCGGGCGAGCTCGCTCGCGACGGCCGCGGGGACGTCCCGGTCGACGAGGCCGGGGTGCGCGACCCCGTCCCCCTCCGTGACGATCTGACCGGAAACGAAGGCGAGCCCTCCGTGGACCGTGACCGGGACGTACGTCCCTTTCGGAGTCGGCGGGGGGGGCAGTGTGAGCCCCAACTCTAGGAGCCGGGCGGAGGGAGAAGAGGGCATGGGCGCCTTCAACCCGCGGGACGGAAAACGGGTGCGCCTGTGGGTCGGCAGGGCTAAGAACGGGCCTCGGGTGCCACCGGGCGATGTCCTTCTTCCGCCGGCTTCGCCGGGACAAGGAGGAGCCCTCGGACGAGCCCGCGCCCAAGGCTCCCTCCGAAAAGCCGGCGCCCGCGCCCTCTGAAGCCCCGGCTCCGGCTCCGACCGCTCCCGACGAGAAGGCGGCGAGCCCGGCTCCAGTCCCTGCACCTGAGGCGGAAGCGGCCCCCGCGCCGGCCTCCCCGCCCGCTGGGCCGGCCGCCCCGGAACCCGTCGTGCCGAGCGGTGAGCCCGCCACCCCACCACCGGGTCCGGCGCCTTCCCCCGGGCCGCCGGTCTCGGCGGCCCCACCGCCCCTTCCCAGCCCCGGCCCTGTCTCCCCGGTCGCCCCGGCGGCGCGGATGACCCCCCTGTCGCTCTGCTTCGTCTGCGGGACTCCGCTCGAAGCCAAGTACTGCCCGACCTGCAAGATCGCCTGGGTCGAGTGAGACCCACGCGTCTCATCGGGCGCGTACTGTTTTGACCTCACTCCGCTGAGGACGCATCGTACCATGGGCACCTCCTCGAGCGTTGCGGAGCTCGCCGTCCTCGAACGAGCCGTCGTCGACCACGTGTTCGCCCTCCAGCCGGGGTACGCGGTCGGCCTCGGGTTGCACGAGTACGACGGGCGGGTACCGGACCTCTCCCCGGAGGGGACGGACCGGTGGGCCCGGGGGGCCGACCAGCTGCTGAGCCGGCTCGCGGCCCTGGACGAGGGCGGGTTGCCCGATGGACAGCGCGTGGACCGGTTCCTCCTCCGCCTGCTCCTCGAGAGTCCCCTCTTCGACCTCCGGGAGTCGTTCCAGCTCGACCGGAACCCGATGTCGTACATGGGCGGGGTGGCGTTGACGCCCTACCTCGTCCGAGACTACTCCCCCGTGCCCGACCGGGTCCGATCGATCGTCCAGATCCTCGAGCAGATCCCCCACATCCTCGACGTCGGCCGTCGCCGGCTCGTCGGGCCGATGCCGAAGCCATACGTCGAGCTCGCGATCTCGATGGGGTCCGGACTGCCCGGCCACCTGGACGAGGTGGAAGCGTTTGCGGCCCGGGCCGGCCTCGAGACGACGGTGCGCACTGCCCGGATCCCGGCCCAGGCAGCGATCGATGGCTTCCGGAACTGGCTGAAGGAGGACGTGCTCCCCCGGTCGGTCCCCGATTTCGCGCTCGGCGCGGCCCGCTACCAGCGGCTCCTCTTCGTCCGCGAAGGGCTCGAGACGCCGACCGCCGCCCTCCAGAAGGCGGGTGCGGCGGACCTGGCCCGCAACCAGGCGCGGCTCGCGGAGATCGCCAAAGAGGAGAAGCTCTCCGTCGACGCGCTGCTCGCGCGCCTCGGGGCGGACCATCCGAACGCCTCCGAGGTGGTCGCCACCGCCTCCCGGTTCGTGACGGAGACTCGGGAGTTCGTCCGGTCGAAGGGCCTCGTCTCGATCCCCGAGTCGGTGATGGTCCGGGTCGAGGAGACCCCGTTGTGGGGTCGAGCCCTCTCGACGGCGAGCATGGACTCCCCGGGTCCGTTCGACCCGACCCCCGAGGGGGTCTACTACGTGACCCCCGTCGACGCCGCGTGGAGCCCGACCCAGCAGGAGGAGTGGCTCCGTTCGTTCAACCGGACCCTTCTGCGGAACATCACGGTCCACGAGGTCTTCCCCGGCCACTACCTCCAGTTCCTCCACCTTCGTGCGGCCGAGGCGAGCCTCACGCGTCGCGTGTTCCGCTCCTCGTCGTTCATCGAAGGGTGGGCGCACTACACCGAGCAGCTCGCGATCGAGGCCGGCCTCGGGGCTCCCCGGCACGACGCCGAGGTCGGGGAAATCCACGACGCCCTCCTGCGGGACTGCCGGCTCCTCTCGTCCATCGGGCTCCACACCGAAGGCTGGTCGGTCGAGCGGTCGACCCAGCTGTTCATGCACGAGGCCCACTTCGACCGCCTGCCGGCCGAGCGCGAGGCGATGCGCGGGACGTTCGACCCGGAGTACTTCTGCTACACGCTCGGGAAGCTCGCGATCCTGAGCGCGCGCTCGAAGCTGCTCGCCTCCCACTTCGGGGGGAGCTTGCTGCGGTTCCACGATACCCTCCTCGCGCTCGGATGCCCGCCCGTGGGTCTCCTCGAAGGCCTGCTCGAAGGCGCGAAGGCCGGCTGAGGCACCGCCTCGGCCCCCCTGGACGAGGAGCGAACGGTTATTCCGTGGGCGAGCCCTTCCGCTCGCCGAGATGCCCCGGGCCCCCCGAAAGGCGCCGCTGAGCGTCCAGGTCGCCGCCGTCGTCCCGCTCTCGCGGACCGAGGCGTTCTCGGTCACCGTCGAGGAGCTCAAGGAGGCCCTCGGCCGCCTCGGGGTCGAGTTCTCCCCGGGCGCGAAGGGCGGGGTGACCGAGCGCGGGACGAAGGTCGGCGAGGTCGAGGCCTGGGTACCCCGGGAGCGCGTACGCCTCGCGTGGCACCCGGCTCCCTGGAAACCCGACGAGGCGACGACCGTCGAGCTCCGGTTCGAGGACGTGCCGGGGGGAACGAAGGTCACGGTCGAGCACCGGGGAGGGCAGCCCGTGTTCGGGGAGGCGAACGAGGCCGCGGGGTGGGTCGCCGGCGGCGCCTTCGCACCGTTCCTGAGAAGCCTGACGCCCTCCGCGCTCGGGGACTGGGTCACCGACCGCGCGGCCCGGCGCCCTTCCGGTCGGCGGGCCCGGGACGTCTACTCCGACCCGGTGTACCATCGCCCGAACTTCGCGCTCCTCCTCGAGGCCCTGGAGCTCGGGCCGAAGGACCGTCTCCTCGAGGTCGGATGCGGGGGCGGGGCGTTCCTGCACGAGGCGCTCGAGAGCGGCTGCCGCGCCACGGCGGTCGACCACAGCCCCGAGATGGTCCGACTGGCGCGGGAGGGCAACCGCGAGGCGGTCGACGCCGGCCGTCTCGAGGTGATCGAGGCGGAGGCGAGCCAGTTGCCGGTTCCCGGGGATACGTTCACCTGCGCCGTCTCGACCGGGGTCCTCGGGTTCCTCCCCCATCCTCTCGAGACCCTGCAGGAGGTGCACCGGGCGCTCGTGATGGGCGGCCGGTTCGCGCTCTTCGCGGGTACCCGCGAGCTCGTGGGGACCCCGGGGTGCCCGGAGCCGATCGCCGCGCGGGTCCGCTTCTACGAGGACGACGAGCTCGAGCAGCTCGCCCGGTCGGCCGGCTTCCGCGACGCCGAGGTGCGGCGCCCGGACCTGACGCGCTACGCGGTGGCCCTCGGACTTCCCGACGAGGTCGTCGCGGTCTTCCGCGGGAACTCGCGGGGCGGGCAGCTCCTCCTCGGCCACAAGGCCCGGCTCTGACCGGGGCCCCGGGGGGCGACGGACCCTCGCCGACGCTAACGCCGAGCCATCCAGCCCTGGTGTTCGAGCTCGCGGAGGATGTGCTCGGCCGACTCGGCCGGGCGGAGGAGCACCGTGTCGACGATGATGTCGGGGTGGTCCGGGGCCTCGTACGGGTCGTCGACCCCGGTGAACGCCGTGATCTCGCCGGCTCGCGCCCGGCGGTACAGCCCCTTCACGTCGCGCTCCTCGCAGACGCCGACCGGGGTGGAGACGTACACCTCGACAAACCGGCCGATCTCGGCGCGCGCCGCGGCGCGGGAGGTGCGGTACGGGGAGATGAGCGCGACGATGGGGATCGCCCCGTTCCGGGCGAGGAGCTTGGCGCAGAAGGCGACGCGCCCCGCGTGCGTCTCCCGCGACTTACGGTCGAAGCCGAGGTCGGCGCTGAGGCCCCGTCGGACCTCGTCCCCGTCCAGGAGCTCGGCATACCAGCCCCGGTCTACGAGCCGCGGCAGCAGCTCGCGGGCGATCGTCGTCTTTCCGGCGGAGGGAAGCCCGGTCAGCCAGATGCAGAATCCTGGTGGTCCTCGTGCCATCGATGTTCTCCTTCCTCAGACGATCGTCACGTTCGGCCGCCGCAGGATCTCCGCGACCTCGGGTCGGAGGATCTCGGGCGGAAGGGGAGCGCCGGAGGCGAGCGCCTGGCGGATGCGGCTCTGGCTCGTCTCCGCGCGCTCGGAGACCGGATGGGCGCACGTCTTGCCGCTCGCCATCCAGCCGCACCTCCGACAGAAGAACGACTCGTCGTACCGCGCCGGCACGACGCCGACGTCGAACGCGTCGAAGATCCGGTGGCAGGCGTACGGCTCGTAGTACTTTCCGACCCCGGCCTGGTCCCGACCCACGATGTAGACCCCACAGCCGTAGTTCCGGCGGACGATCGCGAGGAAGAGCGCCGCCTTGGGGCCGCCGTAGCGCATCGTGATCGTCAGCGGGGCCATCATCACTCGATTCGCCGGATAGTAGTGGCGGACGAGCGCGTCGTAGGCCTCGAGGATCACCTCCGGGCGGTAGTCCCCCTTCTTGAGGCGCCCGACGACCGGGTGGATCAAGAGGCCGTCCACATCCTCCCGCTCGAGCGTCAGGCGCTGGATGTACTCGTGGGCGGTGTGCGGGGGGTTCCGGCACTGGTAGGCGGCGACGCGCGACCACCCCCGGCGGGAGAACTCTTCCCGCGTCTCGGCCGGGGTCGGCTCGGCGCGCTCCCAAGGAGGGAGCAGCCGGTGCACGAGGTCGACCCGCCCGGCCCACGCCGTCTCGCCGCCGGCCAGAAGGTCCGCGACGTTGGGATGGGCCGGGTCCTCGGTGCCGTAGGTGGCCTGAGCGATCGCCCGTCGGTCGAGCGGGAAGACCTCGTCGACGTGGAGGACGGCGATCAACCGGTCTTGGGCGTCGAGCAGGCCGACCTCGTCGCCGGCCCGCACGGACGCGGCTGCGGGCGAGTCCGAAGGAACCGGGAAGTGGATCGGGATCGACCACGGGAGGCCGTTCGGCAGCCGTCCGGTGGTCGTCACGGACCGGACGGTCTCCGAGTCCATGAACCCCTCGAGCGGGCTGTAGGCGCCAATCCCGATCTTCTCCGCGTCGTACAGCTGGTCGATCGCCGGGTGGACCGTGACGAGCTGGGCGCGCTCGCCGTCCCGACGGTCTCGCGCGGGCTCGGTCAGCTCCCGCTGGACGAGGCGCCCGCCGTACGGGTCGATCATCGAGCTCCCTCTCCCAGAAAGGCGGGCCACTGAGACCTGGGCGCTTAAGAGCCCTCGGGAGCGGAGGGCGGCGGCCAGGTCGAGCTGGGCGGGTGGCCGGCCGTGAGCGAGTGGATCCCGCACTCGAGTTTCCCACGTCCGCGCCAACGCCCCGCGCGTTCCCCTTCGCCGGGGGCGACGGGCGACGTGCAGGGGGCGCACCCGACGCTCGAGTACCCCCGGGCCCACAGCGGGTGGCGGGGGAGGTCGTGGGCGTCCAGGTACCCCTCGACCTGCTCGAGCGACCAGGCGACCAGGGGATTGACCTTGAAGAGACCGACCCCCGCTTCCAGCTCCTGCCACTCGACCACCGGAGTCCCTTGGCGTCCGGCGTGCTGGCTGCGGCGCAGTCCGGTCATCCACGCCGTGCGACCGTTCAGCGCCCGGTGGAGGGGTTCGACCTTCCGGATCGCGCAGCAGCGGTCGGGGTCGCGGGCGTACAGGTCGGTTCCGTACCGAGCCTCCAGTTCGTCGGCAGAGAGGGCCGGCCGCACGTCCACGAGGTTGAGGTCCCACTCGCAGCGCAGCCGGTCCCGGAACGCGAGCGTTTCGGGGAAGTGGCAGCCGGTCTCGAGGAATAGGACCGGGATGTCGGGTCGGACCCTCCGGGCGATGTCGAGGACCACGAGACCGTCCTTGCCGAACCCCGAGGCGATCACGAGCCCGCGGCCGAACTGCCCGCTCGCCCACCGGATGACCTCGTCCGGCCCGCTCCCCTCGAGCCCGCGCGACCAGTTCGCGGCCTCCTCGACGCGTCCGAGCGATGCCATGACGCCGGGTTCACGGCCGCCGACGGTATTTGGGGGCGGAGGAACGTGCGGAAACCGCACGGCCCGGCAAAACCGGCGCGCCCGGGGTCCGTGAGCCCGGACCGTCTCCCAACCAGAACGCCTATGTCGGGGAAGACGACTCCCGCTGCGGGTGTCCGCCATGGTGCAGAAAGTGAGCGAGATCGTGGGAGTTTCGACCGAAGGATTTGCCCGGGCCGCCGAGAATGCGGTGAAGACCGCCGCCAAGACCGTCCGCAACCTGCGCTGGTTCCGGGTGACCGAGCTCGAAGGGAGCATCAAGGACCAGAAGGTCGTGGAGTACCACGCGACGGTCAAGATCTACTTCGACCTCGAGTAGTCGTTCGGACGTGGGCACGGCCGAGGTCCCCGGCTCGCGGCCCTCGCCTAGACGGCCGTGCTCCCCGGGCGCGCGGCGGCGAGCGCCGCCTCCTGGGCCACGGTGAACAGGTAGTGCAGGTAGGTGTAGACGCTCTGCACGTCACTGAGCAGGTCGGGCGAGGCCTGGCCCTCCAGCACCTCCATCGCTTCGAGGAGAAAGGCGCGAGCACACCCCGGACCGCAGAAGACCTCGGCCCGCAATAGCCCGGTGAGCGCCTCGGGCACGGGGGCGAACTCGAAGCAGAGCGTCCCGGCTGGCAACCGGGTGCCGCAGCGGCAGCGGTGGCGCGCCCCCACGGCTCGCTTCCTCAGCTGGACCGAAGAAGGCAGCTCCGGGACCGTCCCGACCATCGCTCCCTCGAGCGACCCCGACCTCCGCAGAGCGGTGCCTCCCATGACGGTTTCGAGCGCGCGAGCCGGTTCACCGGGAGGGGGGGTGGGGTCACCGGACGTGACCATTCGCCGTGCGTCCGGGCCTTCCGCCCGGGCGCCGTTCTCCGGTACGAGGACGGGAACCGGAAGGGAGATGGGCGCCGCGGTGACCTGCGAGAACCTCGGGAAGACCTTCCCGGGCGGCGTGGAGGCGGTCACCTCGGTCAGCCTCGACGTGGCGCACGGCGAGATCTACGGGTTCCTCGGCCCGAACGGCGCGGGGAAGACCACGATGATCTCGATGCTGACCACCCTGCTCCGGCCCACCCACGGCACGGCCGAGGTCGAGGGGATCGACGTGGTCCGGGAACCCGAGCGGGTCCGTCGACGGATCGGGCTCGTCTTCCAGCGCTCGACCTCGGACGACGCACTGACCGGGCGCGAGAACCTCGAGATCATCGCCGGGCTGCACGGGATTTCCCCTCGGGCAGCCCGACCGAGGATCCGGGAGCTCCTCGAGCGGCTCGACCTGGTCGAGGCGGCGGACCGACGGGTCGGCGCCTACTCGGGGGGAATGCGCCGGCGTCTCGAGATCGCGGCCGGCATCGTCCACGCGCCGAGCCTCCTGTTCCTGGACGAGCCGACCCTCGGTCTGGACCCGCAGGGCCGGGCCGGTTTCTGGCAGTACATCCGCGAGCTCCGCTCCGAGAACGGAATGACGATCTTCCTGACAACCCACTACCTCGACGAGGCCGACCAGCTCTCCGACCGGGTGTCGATCATCGACCACGGCCGGGTCCTCCGGACCGACTCCCCGGTCGCCCTCAAAGAGTCGCTCGGGAGCGACATCGTCCTCGTCCAGCCGAGCGACCCGTCCCGGGACCTGGCCTCGCTCCTCGGGGCCATACCGGGCGTCGCCTCGGTCGAGCCGAGGTCACCCGAGGGAGCGTATCGGGTCCGC
This sequence comes from Thermoplasmata archaeon, assembly GCA_035501555.1. Taxonomy (GTDB): domain Archaea; phylum Thermoplasmatota; class Thermoplasmata; order Lutacidiplasmatales; family UBA184; genus Lutacidiplasma. The sequence goes on from DATJWA010000027.1 coordinate 266,304, forward strand.
GTCGCACGGAGCGAGTCGTTCGTGCCGGCGGTCGTGCGGGCGTGCGACGCCGCCGGGGTCGAGCTCGCCGGGGTCTCGACCCGCAAGCCGAGCCTGGACGAGGTGTTCCTCACGCTCACGGGGCGGGAGTACCGGGAAGAGAGCGAGGCCAACCACCACGCCGCACCGGGCGCGAGCTCGCCGGGGGGCCGCTGATGTACCGCGAGTTCGTCACCGTGCTGCGTCGGGAGGCCCTCAAGTGGGTCCGGGTCCCGATCTGGGTCGCGTCGTACTTCGTCGTGCCGATCCTCTACCTCGTCCTCTTCGGCCAGGCATTCGACCTCGCCCGCCTCTTTCCCGCGGGAGAGGACGGCTCCCTCTACGTTCGCGCGGCCCTGCTCGGGGCCCCGAACTACTTCTCCTACTTCGCGGTCGGGATGGTCGCCTTCGTCACGCTCACCGCCTCCCTCTACTCCGGCACGGGCATTCTGTTCGACAAGCAGCTCGGGATCCATCCGCGGATGACCGCGACGCCCGCCCCGCGCAGCGCCCTCTTCGCTGGCAGCTTGACGTTCCGTGCGTTCTCGGCGGCGTGGCCGGCCTTCCTCGCGCTCGGGTTCGCCCTCGCCTTCGAGGGCGTCCCGGGGCTCGCCGGACTCTCGGTCCGCTCCTCCGTCTCCGCGCTCGGCGTAGGGGAGATCGTGGCCGCCGAAGTGCTCCTCGCCATCATGTTCACCGCTCTGTTCCTCTCCTTCGGCTACGTCCTGAACTCGAACGAGGCTTACTTCGGGATCACCTCCCTACTGAACCTCCCGATCCTGTTCACCTCCAACGCGATGTTCCCCCAGGGGACGATGCCTCCGTGGCTCCAGACCGTGACCGCCTACAATCCGGCGTCCATGGCGACCAACGTGATGCGCGAGAACCTCTTCCAGACGAGCGGGTACCCGTACCCGCCCGAGGTGTACCTGCTCGGGCTCCTCGCCTGGGCGGTCGTGCTGGTCGCTCTCGGTCTCTACCTATCGGCGCGCTCCCTCCGCGTTCAGTGAGTGGAGCCGGGCCCCCGCCAGCCAATACTAAGCCTGCCGAGGGGATGCCGGACCGGAGCCGCACGGAATGACGGCCCGCCGGACGCTCGTCCTCGCACTGGTCGTCGTGGTCCTCGTAGTCATCGCCGGAGCGGTCTCGTACTGGGTGCTCAGCCGCTCCTCCTCCCCAAGTTCCCCGTCCGGTCCGACCGGGGTGGCGAGTTGCCCGTCGAACCCGGCGAACGGTACCTCCGGGAACTGGACCACGTACCACCAGAACAACCTCCGGGACGGAGTGGAGTCCTCCTCCTCGATCGCATCGGTCACGGCTCGATGGCCCGCGCCCACGGGACTGGACGGTGAGGTCTACGCTGAGCCCCTCGTCTGCGGTGACTCGGTCTTCGTCGCGACCGAGGACGACTCCGTCTACGCCCTCAACGCCACCTCCGGCGCCATCCTCTGGCACACCCATCTCGGCACGCCGGCCCCGAGCTCCGCCCTCGCCTGCGCGGGGGACATCAACCCGAGCGGGATCACGGGGACCCCGGTGATCGACATCGCGACCGGAACCCTCTACACGGTCGCCCTCCTGACCTCCGGCAGCTCGGTAGAGCACATGCTGTTCGGGCTGAACGTGGTCAATGGTTCGATCCGCTCGCAGGTGGTCGTGGACCCCGCGGGCTCGACCCCGAACGCGGAGCAGCAGCGGGGGGCGCTGGCGATCGCGAACGGCTTCGTCTACGTGGTCTACGGCGGGTTGTACGGGGACTGCGGCAGCTACCACGGGTGGGTGGTCGGAGCGCCCGTGAACGGTTCGCATGCGCTCATCTCCTACCAGGTGCCCACACAGCGGGAGGGAGCGATCTGGGGAACCGCCGGCATGGCGATCGCCCCGGACGGGGACCTCTACGTCGCGACGGGCAACGGCGCCTCCAACACCGTCTTCGACCACGGGGACAGCGTGATCGAACTCTCCCCCGAGCTGACGGAGCTCGGGTACTTCGCCCCGACGAACTGGGTCCAGCTCAACGAGGACGATCTCGACCTCGGCTCGGTGGCCCCGACGTACCTGTCCACCGGGGACCTCTTCCAGATCGGGAAGGGGGGGGTCGGCTACCTCCTGTCGGGGACCGACCTCGGGGGGATCGGCGGCCAGCTGTACAACGCGAGCGTCTGCGGAGGCGGGGCCTACGGGGGGACGGCCCACGTGGGCCTCTCCATCCTGGTACCGTGCACCGACGGGCTCTACGACGTCGTCGTCGCCGGCTCCTCCTTCTCCGTCGCCTGGCAGACCGCGGGCTTCGACTCGGGCTCCCCCATCGTCACCGGGAACGTCGCCTGGGCGGTCAACATCACGACCTCGGTCCTGATGGGGTTCAACCTGTCGAACGGGCACGTCCTCTTCTCGTTCCCCCTCGGCGCGGACGACCACTTCATCACTCCGGCGGCGGCCCCCGGCGCGCTGTTCGTCGCGGGAGGGGCGGACCTCTACGCCTTCACCCTGAGCTGACCCCACGCGGAGGGTCTCCGTCGGTTCCCGGGTGGGAGGTGCCGCACCCCTCCGGCTCCTCGCGAAGGGCGCCCGAGCCCGCGCGGGAGGGTCGGCGTTCGGTCGCAAGTAAATAGCCGAGCCTCCCCATCTCCGGCTGAGGAGCGATGGCGACCGGGGGCGGGGTCGGTCGCCCGTTCGTGGGTCGGCTCGGGACCGTCGAGGCCCTGCGCCGGCAGTTCGAAGACGCTCGGGGGGGCGCCGGCGGGTTCACGCTGCTGGTCGGCGACACCGGGGTCGGCAAGTCGACCCTCGTCGCCGAGTTGGTCCAGCACATGCGGACCCGAGGGACGCGCGTCCTCTTCGGCCAGGCCGCCGCCTCGGACGACCCCGCCCCGTTCTCGCTCGTCAACTCCGCTCTCGACCGCGCTCGGGAGGAGGCGGGGTCGGGGGCGGGCGATGCGGGCCCGCTCGGGCCGGGCCCGGTGATGATCGGCTTCGCGCCCGGCTTCGCGGACTCGTCGTTCCCCCCGCCCACCGACTTTGACGACCGGCTGCTCGACGCGCTCGGTGGGCTCTCCTCGCAGGGAGGGGTCTCGCGCGAGCGGGTCCTCTCGGAGAAAGCCGCCGAGTTCGTCGAGCTCGCCCGCCACGGCCCGACCGCCCTCGTCCTGGAGGACGTCCAGCGGGCGGACGACTCGTCACTCGCGGTGCTCGAGTCCCTCGCCGAGCAGCTACCGGGCCACGCGCTCTGGGTCCTCGCGACGAGCCGCCGGTCCGACTCCCTGAACGAATCGCAACGCACGCGCGTGGAGAAGCTCGAGGCCTCGGCCCGCCCCCGGCGCCTCGTACTGGACCCGTTGACCTCGCAGGAGGTCGCGCTGTACCTGCACGCGGTCGACCCGTCCCGGCGGTTCACGCCCGAGGAGATCGCGCGGCGCCATTCCGAGACGGGCGGTAATCCGCTCCTCCTCGACCAGCTCGACCGGCGCGCCGCCGTCTCGAGCGGCCTCTCCGACGGCATCGGCCGGGCCCCCGTCAACGAGGCGAGCCGAAGGGTCCTCGAGGCCGCCGCCGTCCTCGGCTCGGCGTTCCCGTTCGGGACGTTGCTCGCCGCCAGTGGGGAGGAGGAGGAACGGCTCGCCGAGGCGGTCGACACCCTGGTCGACCACGGCCTTCTCTTCGAGCGGCCCGGAGAACTACTCGAGTTCCCCGACGACCGGATGCGGGAGGAGGCGTACCTGCAGCTCTCCGACGAGCGTCGTCGGGCACTCCACCGCCAGGTCGGGGGAGCGCTGGAAGCGACCGGGGGCCGGGACCCGAGCGCGGTCTTCACCCTCGCGCGTCACTTCTACGTCGGTCAGGAGTACCGCAAGTCGCTCGAGTACAATCGCCTGGCCGCCCAGGCGGCCGAGCACGCGCTCGCGCCCGACGTCGCCTCCGACTTCCTCCTTCGGGCGCTCGAGAGCCAGCGCCACCTCGACCCCGAGGACCGGGACGGGGAGGCGGCCCTGGTCGTCGAGATGGGCCGCCTCACGTACGACCTCGGTCTCCTCGACCAGGCCGAGGCGTTCCTTCGCGGCTACCTCGACCTGCGAGGCGACGACCCACGGCTCGGCCCCCGCTTCCGGGCCGCGACCGAGCTCATCCTCGCTCGGGTCCTCACCTCGCGGGGGGACTCTCCCGGGGCGGTGCGACTCGCCGAACGGATCCTCTCGAGTCCCGGAATCGAGGGCGACCGCCTCCTTCGGATCGGCGCCCTCCGCCAGCTCGCCATGTCCCGGTACTACGAGGGGCGCTACACCGAATCGTTGACCTACAACGCCGAAGAGTTTCGGCTCGCCCGGGAGCTGGGGAACGAGCGGCTCACCGCGCTCGCGCTCATCTTCCAGGTCGGCAACCTGGCGATGCTCGGAGAACCGGACCGGGCGGTCGAGGGCGCGCGCGAGGTCGCCCGGATCTTCGACCGCCTCGGCACTGCCGGGGACTCGGCCCAGGGGCACCTCTTCCTCGGAAACATGCTGGCCGACAACAAGTCGAACCCGGCCTACCGCGCGGAGGCGCTCGTCGAGCTGGAGCGGACGATCCGCTTGGCGGAGCAGGCGAACGACCTGCGTCGGGTCGGCTGGGCGTTGTACCACAGCGCCGAGGTGCTCCGGGTGGAGGGTCGGCTCGAGGCCGCCGACCGGAGCGCCCAGCGGGCGTTCGAGACCCTGGGACAGGTCGGAGACCTCGCCGGCCAGGGAGTCGCGATGAAGGTGCGGGGGCAGGTCGCCACCGCGCGCGCCGACTACCGCCGGGCCGAGCGCGACCTCCTCGAGGCGCACCGGCTCCTCCAGGGGCTCAAGCATACGCTCGAGGAGACCGAGGTGCTCCTGCGGCTCGCCGAGCTCTCGGCGGCGCGCGGGGACCTCGCGGGCGCGGCTGGACGGGTCGCTGAGCTCACCCGGATGGACCTGCCCAAGACCCGACCGGACCTGCTCGCGGAGTTCGACGCGCTTCGGCGAACTGTCGCGGAGAAGGGGACCGGGGGAACGTAGGTCCCTCGCGAGGCGAAGGGTATACCTTCCGAGACGGCCCTCGCCCCGCGGCCCCGCGACCGTGGGGCGTGGACGGCAACCGATGGGGTACTACGTGGTCGTGAGCGAACAGGGCCCGGGCTGGCACCCGGGGCGGTCGATGCGGGAGCAGGAGGGCTGGGGTGCCCACGCTACGTTCATGAACGCCCTCGCCGACGAACGGCTGGTCCTGCTCGGGGGTCCGCTCAAGGGGGCCGCTCATCACCGGGCGTTGCTGGTGACCCAGGCGCCGAGTGAGCCGGCGCTCCGGGACCGGCTCGCCCAGGACCCGTGGATGGTCTCGGGGGTGCTTCGCGTCGTATCGGTCGAGCCGTGGGAGCTGCTGCTCGGCGAGCTCGAAGCCCCGGCGCCCGAGCTCCCCGGGGGGACGCGGCCACCGGTCTAGGTGGTTCCGCTCTCGGCCGAGGGGGACTCGCCCGGCAGCGGCGACACCGGGGCGCTGCTTCCCGCGCGGGCCCGGCGCGGCAGGGTGGGAAGGTGGGCGAACTTGGGGTGGCGAGAAGGTCCCAGGACCTCCTGGGCGAACACCACGGCCGCGCCTCCCGCGAGCGTGATGACCGCGGCGATCCAGAAGGCATACTGGAAGGCGAGATGGGCCGGCACGCCGGCGCCCGCGAAGGGCCCCGAGGTGAGCACGTAGGTCGCCAGGAGCGAGCCGGCGATCGGCGCCCCGACGCTCCCGCCCACGTTGCGGAAGACGTTGTTCATCGCGGTCGCCTGGCCCATGTCCTTGGGGTCGACGGTCAGGACCAGCAGGTTGATCACGGACGCGTTGAGGAGGGCCATGCCCGCGCCGATGACGGTCTCGTAGACGAGCGCCTGGGTGAGCGAGGTCGCGATCGAGACCAGGTAGAAGCCGAGGGCCGTCAACGCCGAGCCCCCGAGGGCCAGTGGCTTGACGCCGGTCGTCGAGACCACGAAGCTCGCGAGGGCCGCGACCGCGATCATCGCCAAGGCGAGCGGGACGATGTCCAGCCCAGCGCTCAGGATGTTGTAGCTCGGGAAGGCCCCGTTGTACCCGCCGGAGGCGAACGGGAACTCGAACTGGTAGATCAGCGAGAACAGGGCGAGGTACATTCCGAGGCCGGCCACGGTGAGGACGATGTTGGTCACGGCGACGTTCCGCTCCCGGAGCATCTTTTGGTCCACGATCGGCTCCCGGGCCCGGCTCTTCCACCACGACTCGTACAGCGCGAAGGGGACGAACAGGAAGAGGCCCGCCCCGAGCGCGACGATCGTCGGGATCGACAGCCAGCCCCAGGCTTCCCCCTGCGACAAGGCCGTGACGACCCCCGCGAGGGCCCCGCCGAGCAGGGCCGCCCCCACGTAGTCCACCCGGGTGTCGGGACGACGGTACGGGGACTCCCGGATGAGCCAGACCACGAGGCCCGCGAGGAGGACGACGAACGGGATCGCGGAATGGTAGGTGACCCTCCAGCCGTAGTTCTGCGAGACGAACGAGCCGAGCGGCAGGCTGATGACGAACCCGACGCCGAACATCGCGCTGAGGAGCCCCTGCGCGCGGGGGACCAGCTCGCGGGGGAACTCTTCCCGCATGAGCGCCATGCCGAGCGGGATGATGGTCAGTCCAATCCCCTGGACGGTCCGGGCCGCGACCATGAAGGAGAAGGTCGGGGAGAAGCCGGTGACCGAGACGGCCGCCGCGTAGCCGAGCATCACTCCGATGAGGACCTTGCGCTTGCCGTAGATGTCGCCGAGCTTGCCGACCACGGGCGAGAGCGCGACCCCCGCCGCGGCGTAGGCGGAGATGATGAGGGTGACCTGCGCCGTGTCGACGTTAAAGTCGGATTGGATCGTGGGGAGCGAGGGCGTCAGCATCCCCTCGATGTACAGCACGACGACGACGATCCCCGCGAGGAGGATCATCACCCGGTTCGCGTAGTGGCGGTCGAAGTTCTCGAGCGTCTTGGGGACGGGACCGGACGGGGAGAGGGGTGCACCGGGCGGACCGTTCGTTGGTGAATTCACGGGGGACCCTCCTCTCGACGCGGCTGCCTGCTCGTCCCGCTCGAGGGCGCTCGACCTGGGTCCGTGCGTGTCCCGGGAGTATAGGAGGTTGACGGAGCGGCTCCGCTGCGGGTGGGGCGGGGTGGCTCGGGGCCTGCCCCGTTCACTCGATGGACCGGCTCCCTTCCCGCGGCATTCCGCCGGCAAGCTCGCCCGGCCTCGAACCGTTTCGCCCACCCCCGGGGACGGGGATATACCGACCGAGGGCTGCCGACGTCGAGCGGATCGCCATGGAGCGAAAATCGTCGGCAAAGAACGACGAGCGGGACACGAGGGTGCTGGACTGGCTGCTCGAACCGGACCAGCCGGCCGTTCGGTACCACGCGCTGATCAACCTTCTGGGCCGTCGATTGGATGACCCCGAAGTCAAGGCCGCGAGGTCCCGGATCGCCCGCGTCGGCTGGGCCGCCGACCAGCTGCGTCAGCAGGGGCCGGAAGGGTTCTGGGAGCGCCGCGGCCCGAAGAACGTGTCGGAGTACGTGGACTTCCTGTACTTCCCTCCGTACCTCTCGACGAACTGGAGGGCCCTCGTCCTCGCCGAGTTCGGTCTAGATTCCACCACTCCGCAGGTCCGCAAGGTCGCGGACCTGATGTTCCAATACAAACTCCGCACCAGTTCGCCGTTCAACTTCTACCACGAAGAGGTTTGCATCTCCGCGAACTGCGCGCGCATGCTGACGCGATTCGGGTACGGAGACGACCGCCGGGTCCGGCGCCTGTACGACTGGCTGATCGAGGACCAGCGGGAGGACGGTGGGTGGAACTGTTCCCCGGATACGCCGGGGACGCTCGACGCATGGGAGGCCCTCGCGGCGTTCGCGACGGTTCCGAAGCGGTCGCGTTCACCGCAGATGGACCGAGCGGTCGAGCGGGGAGCCGAGTTCTACCTCGCGCGCAACCTGTTCAAGGAGGGGAAGCGGTACGACCCGTGGTTCCGCCTCCACTACCCGAACCACTACCTCTACGACATCCTCGTGGGACTGGACGTCCTCACCCAGCTCGGGTACGGGGGCGACCGACGTCTCGGGCCGGCGCTCGACCTCCTCCGCAAGAAGCGTCAGGGCAACGGGACGTGGCGGCTCGACCGGCAGCATCCGGACCTAGGGCCGGGCCTCAAGATCTATTCGGACATGAGCAAGGTCCGACCCCTCGTGATCGAACCCGCGGGCCGGCCGAGCAAATGGATCACGCTCAAGGCGCTCACGGTGCTGAAGAGGGTCGAAGCCGCCGAATAGCGGGGGCGACCACCCGGTCTCGCTCGAGCCGCGATAGAGTGCAGGTGCACGTCGAACTCGCCGAATTCGGTCGGGGAGCAGGGTCCCGGTCCCCAGTAGAGGTGCGTCCCGGTCGCCACCCAGAGGGCGGTGTTATGGGGTCCCCGGGCGATAGAGGGTACCGTGAGTCCAGCCGACAGCGCCCTGGTCGTTCGAACTCGACGCGCGTTTCCGCGCCCCGCGGGTACGGTCTGGCCCCTGCTGTGCAATTCCAAGATGGACGGGTCGCATCGCCTGCTCTTCCGGCTGGGCGTTCCGCAACCCCTGGAGTGCCGGCTACCGGACGGCGAAGGAGTGGGGCACGAGAGGGAGTGCGTCTCCGACCAGGGTGTGGTCCACCAACGGATCCTTACGTGGGCACCCGAGACGAAGCTCTCCTTCCGCATGGAGTCGAACGACCTGCGTTGGTCCCGCCTTGTGGACGGGATCGAGGATACGTTCGACCTGCAGACCACCCCCACCGGAGTTCGTGTCACTCGGACCACCCGCGTGCAGGTCCGCCCGACGGCGTCGCTCTTCCAACGGCTCGGGCTGCGGCTCGGGCTGAAACAGGTCCACCGGTACGTGTTTCGAAACTGGGCGCGACTTGCGCGTCTCTCGGACCCGAACGGCCGCCCGACCGCCATGAGGTCCCGGGGCCTGTCGGCCGCCACGGGCTCCGCGAAGACGCGATAGTTCGGCACCCCCCTCCTCCGGGCCGCGCTGTTCGCGCGAGGAGTGTCGGGTCGGGGGTGCGCGAGCGGAACCGATCGGCCCGTGGCTTCACCGCTCGGGGGGTTACAAGTAGGTCCGTCGACTTCGGCCCCGAGCCATGGCCAAGGCTCCCTCGAAGCTGCAGCGCGACGCCGCGCGCAATATCGTGACCAAGTACCTCAAGGTCCGCGCGGGGGAAAACGCGATCATCGAGTCGTGGGACCACACGGTGCCGATGGCCTCGGCGATGGTCGATGAGGTCCGCCGGGTGGGCGGCAAGGTCCTCTTCGTCTACGGCGACGAGGACGCGTGGTGGCGCGCGATCGACCGCAAGCAGAGCAAGCTCCTCGGCGAGTCGAGCGCGCCAGAGTGGGCGGCGCTGAAAGCCGCGGAGGTGTACGTGAATTTCTGGGGTCCGGGCGACAGCTACCGACTCGAGAAGTTTCCCGACAGCGCCAACGACGCCTTCGACTGGAACTGGCCCTGGTACGCCATCGCCCGCAGGGCGGGGCTCCGCGGCGTGCGCATGACCACCGGCTTCGTGACGGAGATACGGGCCCGGCAATGGGGCCTGGACCGCGCGCACTGGGAGGAAGGCGTGCTGCGGGCATCTCTGGTCGATCCGGAGGAGATCGCGCGACGCGGGGCGCGCCTCAGCAAGGCGCTCTCTCGCGGGAAGAAGGTGCGGATCACCCATTCGAACGGAACGGACCTGGAAGTCGCCCTGGCCGGGGTGGCTCCTCGCCTCTTCGACGGGAGACCCCACCCGTGGGGCAAGGGAGACCCCCCCTCCGGCATGCTGCAGCAGGTCCCCGCCGGAACCCTGGACGTGGCCCTCGACTCCAAGACCGCGGAGGGGAGCTTCCACACGAACCGCCGGACCAACATCTGGTGGAACTGGCACGCGGGGGGAGCCCTCGAGTTCTCCGAGGGCAAGCTGACCTCGTACTCCCTCGAGGAGGGAGCGGAGGAGTTTGCCCGTCAGTACGAGAGCGGCACGGCGGGCAGGGACCGTACCAGCGTTCTCAAGCTCGGGCTGAACCCGGCCGTGCGGGACGTCCCCAACTTGGAGACCGTCGAGAGGGGCAGCGTTTCCCTGCAGATCGGGGGAAACCGGTATCTCAAGGGGGCTAACCGATCGAATTTCTTCAGCTGGTTCACTCTCGCCGGCTCCGAGGTCGCGATCGACGGGACTCCGGTCATCCGCGCCGGGAAGCTCCTCTGAGCAACGATGCCACGTGCGGGTTGGACTCGCCGACGCCGCTCAAGGTCGCGAAGGTAGACCGAGCGGCATTCCCGGGGCCGGGTTGCCGGACCTTGGACCATGGATCGAAGTGCACCCGCCCTCGACGACCCTCGGCGTCGCGTCCAGCGACTCAACGCTCCGCGACCCCGCAGCGGGTCCGGCCACGAGGCGCCACGCCGGAGCGAGTCGTGCGGCCGATGCGTGGGGGTTCGGCCCCTCGCGGGTGTTCCACGACCTCTCCGTACGACTTTAAGGCCGAAGTCGATGAGACCTCGGGAACCCATGAGCGGCGAGGTCGGACACTTCGAGCTACCCGCGGACAACACCGAACGAGCCCGCAAATTCTACGCGGCGGCATTTGGTTGGAAAATGACCCAGGCTCCCGGGATGGACTACACGATGGTCCGCACCGGGCCGGCCGACGAGAAGGGCATGCCGACCGCGCCGGGGTACGTTGGAGGTGGGATCGTCCCGCGGGGTGGGAATGTGACCCACCCGGTCCTGACGATCGTCGTGGAGGAGATCACGGACGCCGAGAAGCGGATCGAGAAGAACGGCGGAAAGATCCTCCTCCGAAAGCAGCCGATCGGCGACGGCAGCATGGGGTACATGGGGTACTTCCGGGACAGCGAAGGGAACGTGATCGGCGTCTACCAAGCACCGAGGCCCTGAGCGCCCGCTCCCTCCGCGCTAGCCGTCGACTCCGCCGGCCGGCCGACCGACCGGATCTCGTGCAGCTGGGCCGGTTCGCTCGCCCTGCCTCCGGTGTCGTCGTTTAAGTCTCCGCCCCGTCTGACCCGGGTGAGGGTGCCGGGATGCCGGTCGCATCGCTTCGGTACACGTTCCGCCAGCCGTTCCGCGCTCCCGCGAAGGCCGCGTACGAGTGGTGCACGGATTTCGGTCCCAGCGATGGCGGATTCTTCGAACCGAAGTGGCGCCGGGTGGTCCAGCGGCTCTCGGACGACGCCTTGATCCTGAGGGATACGACCTACCCGGCGGGAAAGCGGCGTGTGATCGAGCGACTGGTGCGCCTGAACCCTACGGACCTCGCCTGGACCAACACCCACATCTCCGGTCCGTTCCGGCACTCGCAGTACTGGTACCGCATCGTGGCCGACGGACCTCGACGCTCCCATCTCGAGTTTCTCGGGATGCGACTGCTCCGGACCCCGAAGGCCCTCCGTAGCTCCGAGGTCGCCCGCCTCGCCGAAGAGGAGCGCCGGGTCGACTCGAGACTCTGGCGGCAACGGCTCGCGCCGGCCCTCGAACGCGACCTAGCGTGAAGGTCGCACCCGAAGCGGCGGGCCGGCCGGACCGACCCTCCTACGAAGCGGCCACGCGCGCGTCGGGCAGACGCCCGGTCGAAGCCGGTCGGGGTATCCCCAGAGCGCGGTCGGTGACCTCGATCGAGGTGGCGGCGTCGGGGGCGAGGTCGAGCATCGCCCGGATGGCGTCGATGGTCTCCGGGATCACGATCGACTCCTGGTGGATCGCCTGGAAAAAGTACAGGTTGTCCCGCACGAGGTGGATCCCGTGCTCCCACAGGACGTTCTCCATCACGTCCGGCCGGCCGTTGAGGGCGCGGTCCCGACCGTACTCCATGACTTGCGGGGTCCCCGTCACGCGGTCCCCCTCCTTGAAGAGGTGGAACCGGGGTGTGGCACGGAACCGGTCGATGACCCCCTGGGTCGACGCGGGGGGCCGCGAGAGACGCACGTGGTTGGAGTGGACGTGCATCATCGTGGTCGAGACCGTCAACGCGGTGGTCGTGATCGAGAGCCCCGGGAAGACCGTTTGGACGTCCGGTCCTTGATGCGAGGGAACCTTGAACGACGGAAGGATGCCATCGATCGGCCCCTTGCCGACCTCCTGCGGGTCCGCGGCACGACGGACCAAGGTCGCCTCCCAGTGGTCGACCCCGAAGGCGGGGAGCAGCACGGCGGCGGCTCGGCAGATCGCCGTGGTGTTGCACGAGACGACGCGCACCTGCTTCTTCCCGCGGGCGGCGTCGTAGTTCGCGAGCGCCGAGAAGGAGAGGCTCGCCACGTCGGCCTTCTCCCCGCCCTGGAAGACGGAAGGGATCCCCGCGTCCTGGTAGATCTTGGCGTTCACCCGGCCGGTGCTTTCCGGCGAGCAGTCGACGATGATGTCCGAGGCTCGGATCAGGTCCTCGATCCGGCCGGCGACATTCAACCCCTCACCCTCGAACTGGTCGACCGTCCCGTTCCCCGTGACGAACACCGGGTAGCCCTTGGCCCGCGCGGTCCGAATCTCATAGTTCGGTCGGATATCCGCGACTCCGGCCAGTTTCATGTCCGGCTGCCGGGCGACAGCATCGGCCACGCGCTTCCCGATCGTCCCGTAGCCATTCACACCCACACGAGCGGTCATTTTCCCTGCTTCCTTCACCGTAGAAGGTGTGCCGAGTGTGATAAGGTCACCATAGGGCCGGATTGACTTCGCCCCCGGTTCGATCGGCCGAGCGGAGCGAAAGGGGGGATTTCATCGAGGAAGCGATCCCCCTTCCCGCCCGCTCGAGCCGAGCTCGGATTCCCGACACGATAAAGTACGGTCGGACCGGTCCCCCTCGTGGTCCCCGCCGCCCGGCGGCCCCGTCCGCGGCGCCCCCGACTCGCGGCGGGTACGGCCGGCCGTTCAGCGGGGACAGGGAACTATGGCACGCGCCTCTCGGACTCGGGAGAGGGCCGCGTCGGCGCCCGCGCGCGGGCGGCGAACCGCTCCGGAGGGCTCCCGGCCGCGGGCGATTCAGCCCTTCCTTCACCGGACCCACACGGCGTACTTCTCGATGGAGCTGGCGGTCCGACCCGAGATGCACACCTATTGCGGGGGACTCGGACTTCTGGCGGGCGACACGGCCCGAGAGTGCGCAGACCTCGAGCTACCCGTGGTCTTCGTGACGATGCTGAGCCGGCTAGGGTACCTTCGACAGGAGATCGGTCCGAGCGGGGAGCAGCTCGAGCTTCCGGACCGGTGGGACCCGAAGAGGTGGTGCCTGCCGCTCCCGACCAGGGTCGCGGTGGAGGTCGAGGGAAGGTCCGTCGTGGTTCGATCCTGGCTGACCGTCCTCACGGGCTCGCAGGGATTCCGGGTGCCGGTGCTCCTGCTCGACACCGACCTGAGCGAGAACTCCGAGGCGGACCGGAAACTCACCGACGCCCTCTACGGGGGGGACGTGACCTACCAGCTCAAGCAGGAGATCGTCCTCGGGCTCGGCGGGCTGAGGGTACTTCGGGCCCTGGGCTTCGACCTGCGGACGTACCACATGAACGAGGGCCACGCCGCCCTCCTGACGCTCGACCTCCTCCGCGACGCAGTGAGGGGTCCCCGGAAGTCGACCGCTGGGCGTGCGCTCTCCCCGGTGGAAGAGATCCGCCGGCGGTGTGTGTTCACGACGCACACGCCGGTCAAGGCGGGACACCACCAGTACGGCTACTCCCTCTTCGAGCAGTTGCTCCCGGGGGAGGTCGACCCCACCACGCTGAGGAGTCTAGCGGGGGCCTCCCGCCTCAACCTGACCCTGCTCGGCATGAACCTCTCCGGCTACATCAACGGGGTATCCCGACAACATGCCGACACCGCGCGCCAGATGTTCCCCCGTCACCGCATCCACGCGGTGACGAACGGCGTCCACCTGGGCACGTGGACGCACCGCTCGTTCGCGCGGCTGTACGACCGGAGAATCCCGAGGTGGCGGGAGGAGCCTGAGCTCCTCGTTCGGGCGCACCAGCTGGTGGAGCGGGAGGTGTGGGATTGCCACCAGGTCGCCAAGCGAGAGCTCCTCCAGCGTGTCCGCCGAGCGACCGACGTGTCGCTCGAGCCGGGGGCCATGACGATTGGATTCGCGCGACGGATGACCGCCTACAAGCGCCCCCTCCTGCTCTTCGAGGAGCCCGATCGGCTGGCCCTCTTGGCTTCCCGGCGGCGCTTTCAGGTGCTCCTCGCCGGGAAGGCTCACCCTCACGACAAGGCGGGCCGGGAGGCCGTGCAGCGGCTCCACGAGCTCGCGCGCAAGCTGGACGGACGGCTCTCCTGCGTGTTCCTGGCCAACTACGACATGGAGTGGGCGAAAGCCCTCGTGGCGGGGTGCGACGTCTGGCTCAACACTCCCATGCCCCCGATGGAGGCCTCCGGGACCAGCGGCATCAAGGCGGCCCTCAACGGGGGGCTCAACCTGAGCATCCTGGACGGGTGGTGGGCCGAGGGGTGTGTCGAGGGGGTCAACGGATGGTCCATCCCCCACTCGAAGGGGACCCACACCGATCGACGGGACGCCGCGTCGCTCTACGACCGACTGGAGAACGTCGTCCTGCCGTGCTTCTACGACGAGCCCCTACGCTGGCGCGTGATGATGAAGCAGGCCATCGGCCACATGGGTTCGTACTTCAACACCCGGCGGATGCTGCACCAGTACGCCACCGAGGCCTACCTCCACTGAGCCGGGCCCACTGTCAGAGCACGGGCACGACGGGTGGGGGCGCAAGGTCGGCGACGTCGGAAGGCCTGTAGGCCGCGGGAGTGGTGTCTCGTTGCGGCCTTTTCTCGTACCAGCGTCAGGGCGTCACCCCTCCCGGAGATCCCACCAACGCCTCGACCCGGGCGGGATCCTATCGCCGGCGTGGGGGGAGGTGCGGCTACCGGTGGGCGACCCGTTCGCCGGGCTCCGAACGAAGGACGGCGTGAGGTAGTCGCGGAGACCATCCTACTTTCGTTCCCCAACTGAACTATATCCCGCGCTGTCGATGCATGGCACCGAAGCGGAACCCGATGTCTCCTCCAACCAGCCGAGCCGTGAGCCACCAGTACTTCATCCGAGCGTCGCCCGAGAAGGTCTTCGCCGCCATCACCGAACCGCAGTGGCTGGTCAAGTGGCTCGCCGACCACGCCGAGATCTCTCCTCGGGCGGGAGGCAGCTGCACGCTGGGGTGGAAGGACGGGCCGACGCACACCGGGACGATCATCGAATTCGTCCCGGGAAGGAGCATCACGTTCGCCTGGGAGTGGCCCGGCGTCGACCTGCGCGGGACGGAGTTCAAGCTCTCCGTCGAGGCGAAGGAGGACGGGACCCTCCTCGCCGTCGAGCACACCGGGTTTCCGAAGCTGGCCAAGTGGGTGGACCTGTACGGGGGGGCCGAGTGGGGCTGGACCTACTTCGCCGTGAACCTCAAGTCGGTCCTGGAGCAAGGGCACGACCTCCGCTCGAGGTACGACGGGTGACAGCGGGGTCAGGGGAGGACCGACGCGGGACTCCCGGAATGGCCCGAGTCCCGCGGCCGGCCATACCGGCCCCGACCAGCGGTCCAAGCCATCTCCGCGGGCTCGCGGGAGGATTCGGCGACGCGCACGGTTAAGTAGCGCGTTGCGCCCGAGGGTGGCACATGCCGGCCAAACGCGACACCGGGGGGTTCTCGGCCGAAGAACGCGCCGCGATGCGGGCGCGCGCCCAGGAGCTGAGGGCGCGTCCGAAGGCGGTCGAGACCGAGGGGGAGGCCCCCGTGCTCGCCGCGATCACGAAGATGCCAGAACCGTACCGTTCCATGGGGAGGCGACTCCACGCGATCATCACCGCCAATGCCCCGACCCTCTCGCCTAGAACCTGGTACGGGATGCCCGCCTATTCCGGCGGAGGCGAGGTCGTCTGCTTCTTCCGCGGAGGGGAGAAGTTCAAGGAGAGATACATGACGCTCGGCTTCAACGATGCAGCAAAGCTCGACGAGGGTCATATGTGGCCCGTCGTGTTCGCGCTGACGGGGATCACCGAGGCCGACGAAGCAAGGATCGCCGCGCTGGTGAAGCGGGCGATAGGGGAGCGAAGTTGACGCCCAGTGTGCGAGGGCCCCGCCCCCGACGACCCCTGCCTGGTTCTTGCCCAGGGAGGAGCTTGATCCCTCCCCGACCGATCCAGGGGTGGCGATGAGGGGCTCCCGCAATGCCCATCCCGTGGACTACTCCGGCACGGTGATACGACGGGTCGACTGGTCGAAGGAGCTACCGGTCGTCCGTCGACTCTTCCGTGACTACCGAGATTGGCTGGCGGAGCACGCAGGCGCGTCGACCGGGTCGACCTCGGCCGTTCCCGTCGGACTCGCTGGGTTGGACCAAGACATTGCGGGCCTGCCCGGGGTGTTCGGCCCTCCAGCCGGTGACGTCGTTCTCGCCTTCAAGGGCTCGGACCTCGTGGCCTGCGGGGCGGTCCGGGAGCTGGAGCCTCACGTGGGGGAGATCAAGCGGATCTACGTGCGGGCCGACCACCGCGGACCGGTCTTCGGACCTCGGTTCGCCGACGCGTGCCGCCAGCGGGCGCGCGAGCTCGGCCACGACCGAGTTCGAGTCGACGCCTTGCCGACGATGGCGTCCGCGATCCAGTTCTACCAGGAAATAGGGTTCAAACCGATCCCGGCGTACTGGGCTCATCCGGTCCCCGGGGCGCTCTTCTTCGAGTGGACCGCGGGGGACCGTGCAGCGCCCGACCGTGCCTCGAGACGTGCGAGGCCCCGCCGCGCCGGCCGCTAACCCCAGACGGACTGTTGGTACGAACCTCGTCGTGGTCTCGTCCACAGCGACTCACGCCTTGTGTTCCCCCTTTCGGCGTTCGGCCCACCGCCGATCGCGCTCGGCCAACCACTCGAAGTTCCCTGCGTAGTCGGGTCCCAGTTCTCGACGGTCTTGTTCGATCGTGGGTCGCAGAAAGTCCCAGGGAGCGCGAGTCAGCCAGCGCTCGTGGACGAGCTCCTCGTTCAACACTCCCAGCTTGACCAAGGTGCCCAACGTTTCGAACAGTTCGATGAACCGCTGGACATGCTCGTACTCGGGAGAGTCGTGGGGGAAGCGGACCGGAGGTGCCCCCACTACCCCGAGATGATTCTTCCGGAACCAGTCGAGCGCAGCCCTCGTCTCCGGCCTCGCGGCCAGGTCGTCGATTCGAAGAAGGATGTCGGCGTCTTCCCAGGTGGGCTTCCGCGGCATGGTCGCAGGGGACATCTGCAGGTCTATTGGACCTTGGGGGGGAGGCCGCACCACACCCCCCCATCCAATCCCGGCCCACCGAAGGGCCAGGGCAGCGGCCCTCCCGACCGGGAGCGCGCTCCAGAGAACACACAACCGAGCGTGCGAACGCTCCTTGGGCGAGTCCACGCGCTGAACCTTCGTAGCGGTACATAACCCAACGGGCTCCTCGGTGAAACTTGCGGGTGGGGACCATGTCGACATTGAAGAGTCCCGCGGAGTTGTCGTGACGACCGGAGCGGCCGTGGTACCTGCGAGTGAGGACGACGGCGACCGGCGAGCCCGGTCCACGGAGCGGGGGTCCGAGAACGCGGTCACCTCGGGCGTCGCGCTTCTGAGCCACGCCGCGGACCGGGCGTTGACGTTCCAGAGCTACTTGATCCGTCGTGCGTGGGGAGTCTACTACGCGATCTGGGCCGCGGCGCTGGTGACTTTCTTCGTATTCCCCGCTCTCGTCGCCGAAGCCTACCCCTCGTTGTCGTTCCTCGGAGAGATCACCTACTACGCGCTCATCCTCGCGGTCCTCGGCCTCGCGACGTGGGCGACCTCCTGGTCGTTCGGCCAGACCTTCCGCGCCCTGAATTTTCGTAGAGCTGTCCACCGGGAAGGCCCCCACCACTGGCACTTCTACCTCTTCCTCACGATTGGACTGGCAACCTTCGTCGCCATCCTCGCGGTTGCCTACCTGAGCTCCTTTGCCGGGCTGTTGGCCCTCGATGCTGCTCTTGCGGTCATCAACATCTGGATCCTCGTCGCGGTACGGGACACGTTCGCGCGGGTCCCGCCGGAGGGTTCCATCGCGGTGGGCACGTACGCCGTGAGCGTCGTGGGCTCCGCGACCGCGCTCGTCCTCACGCACAGTCAGAGCTGGTTCGGTGCCTTCTGGGTCGTGGCGATCATCGGGTGGTCGTTCAGCGCGGTCTACGCCCTCTACCATGCACCCGAGGAGATGACCCTTGAGTCCGACTTCTGAGGGGGAGTCGTCCATCCGGGGCGACCTCAAGGTCCTCGGAGACTTTCTGCGCCAAGAGCCCCTGAAGAACTCGGTGAGGGTGCTGATTCTGATGTCGTTGGGCATGAATCGGCATCTCGGATTCACCGACCTGCTCGAACTCACCAGCGTCTCGAAA
Source organism: Thermoplasmata archaeon (assembly GCA_035501555.1). GTDB lineage: Archaea > Thermoplasmatota > Thermoplasmata > Lutacidiplasmatales > UBA184 > Lutacidiplasma. The sequence continues at coordinate 284,773 of DATJWA010000027.1, forward strand.
GGGAGTCTCAGCCATCACCTGGACCAATTGGCGGCGGCCGGGTATGTCCGCTCGCGAATGGTCTTCACCCTAGCGGGTCCGCGCCTGCGTGTGGAGATCACGGCTCAGGGTCTCGAGGTCTTCGAGCGCCTCACTCAATCCCTCTCCCAGGTCGCCTCGCACGATGGCGGCGAACGGGAGTCAGCAGGTTCAGCGACTGAACCTTCGTCGCGATAGATACCGCGGGACGTCCATCGGGTCTTCGTGCTACGGGTCGAGCGCCTGTCGGTGCAGTTTGCCGAGACGAAGTCCCCCGCTCTTCGAGGGGTCGACCTCACGCTGCAGAACGAGAAGATGGTCGTAGTCGGCGCCAACGGGAGCGGGAAGACGACACTGCTCCGGGCGATCCTTGGGTTCGTCCGAGCCCAGTCCGGACGGGTGAGCGTATTCGGCGAGGAAGTTCCCTCGATCCGCGGCATGGCGGGGGTCACGACGAACCTTCCGGAGGTGTACCGGCTGATCTCCCTGCCCGTTCGGGACCTGGTCGCGCTCTACGCGCGAATCAAGGGCGCCGCGGAGACCGAGTTGCTCGAGCGCCTCCACGAGTTCGAGCTGGACGAGACCCTCGGAAGGAAGAGCTACCAGCTCTCGACCGGCCAGCAGAAGATGCTCGGCAACCTGTTCTCCGTATGCTTCGCACCGAAGCTAGTCCTTCTGGACGAGCCGTTCGACAACGTTGACTTCACTCGGCGGCGTCGCTTCGTGCGCCTCCTGCGCGAGCTACCAGCCGAGATCCTGCTCAACACGCATGAGCTCGACCTCCTCCCTCAGTTCATCGGTTGGCGTCTGGCGTTCATGTTCGACGGCCAGTTGTTCGGGCCGTTCGGAGTTGAGGACCTCGACCGACTGTATCTCTCGAGGGGAAGGGTTCCCGGGGCCGTCTCGGTCCTCGAGACCAGCCTCGGGGAGTTCTCGATCACTCTGGACGGCGGTGACCGCCCGATCAAGAGCGCCACCAGCATGAGTTCGCTCGTGGAGGCCCTCGCATGAACGTCCTGAAATGGTACGCGAAGGCGATGCTCACGAACCGGTCGATCTGGTCGTGGGGCGTTGGGTTCATGCTGTTCTGGCTCGTGATCGGTGCGTTCGTGGAGTCCCAGGGCCAGGACCTCAGCGGGTCCGGAACGGTTGTCTACACCGCATCGTGGTTCGTTGTCATCGTGCTCTTCTCACTGAGCATGTTCGCGGTGGCCGTCGCGAACTCCCTCACCTACGGGTCGGCGGCCCTCTCGTACTCGTTCCGGTTCTCCAATCTCACCCCGCGCAGCTTCTTCGGGTCGGTCGTGGGCGGCTCCGCGTTGGTTGGTACCGTCCTCTCCTTTGTCATGCTGGGGAGCACGGTGGCGGTCTTCGGAGCGAAGTTCGACACCCGGTTCACGCCCGCCAACCTACCCGCGCTGGTCGGGACCTCGGTCGGGGCCGGCGTGTTCTACATGGCGTGCTCGATGACGCTGATGCTGGTGGTGATCAACTACCTCGGACTGAAGAGCGCGTCCTTCGCGGGCTTTCTCCCTCTGCTCTTGTCGTACACCTTCGGGCTCGGACAGATTTACGTGCAGCTGCCCGCGTGGTTGGTTTACGGGTCTCCGTACAATGACATCGCCTCGCTCCTCTACCAGGGATTCACGGGACACCCCGCCGCGATCCAGCTCGCCGGTTCGGGAGCCGAAGTTCTCGCCTGGCCCTACCTCGCGGCGGGGCTCGTCGTGTGGACCCTCCTCCTGTCCACTTCCGCCGCTTGGCTGCTGGGCAGGGTAAGGGTGCGCCAGATCGAGGAGGGGCGCCAGATCTAGCGGAGCACGGTGGTCGACTGACCTGGGCTCGTCTGAGGCGGTGTTGGAAGGGGGCACGCTTGGATCGTCCACGCAACCGGCTTGGCGCGCCGATGCCCCTCCCGCTTCGGCTCGTGGGCCCCTCCGGCGGCAGGCAGCGATCCTGTGCTGACACCGGAGACGTCGTCGGGAGTTCCTCAGGAGGACCCGAGAGTGCTCCTTCGCTAGAGCACCTTGCAACGTACTAACCGTCCGTTTAAGGCCGACCTCCGAATCCAACCGCGATGCCTCCGCGCCGGACCTGGCTCACGCTGGTCCTGGTCGTCGCCGGGGTCGAGATGGTCCTCCTCGTGGCCCAGTACTTTCTGGGCCTCTGGGCGAACGTCTACGCCCCCTCGATGTTCACGTCCAACTCGTCGTTTCCGTCGCTCGACTGGCACTACAACCTTGGCTTCATCCTCTTCTTTGCCGGAATAGCCCTACTGATTCTCACAGCGCTCGCCCGAGACTGGCGCCTCGTCCTCTGCGGCATCGTGGTGGTCGGTGCGGTGTACGGCGCCGGGCAATTCGGGGCAGCCTACGTGAGCAGCACCCCGAACAACCCCCTCGACTCCTTCGGCATGGGCGCGTTGTTCCTCGTCGCGCTGTTCGCGAACTCCGCGACCCTGATGCTTGCCTCGCGGGCTCGTCGTCCAACGGGGTGGCCCGTGCCGGTCTCCCGAGCCGAGCCCGGTCCCGCGTGAGTGCCGGGCGGGGCACCGGGGGACGGGCGACCGCCCAGCCACGGCTACCGGGAAGGCACCGTGGGCACGGCCCGTTGGTGGTACTTCAGTCCGTACTTCAGGAACGCGAGCAGGACAAAGATGGCGTCCTGACCCCGGGGGGTTAGGGCGTAGCCGATGTTGCGGCCGGTCCCCGAACGGACGATCAGACCCTCCAGCTGCATCTCTTTGAGACGACGGGAGAGCACTCGCGGGGTGAGCCCGGGATTGTTGCGGAGCAGGTCCGAGAAGCGCCCCAGCTTGAGAAATGCCATGTCCCTCAGGAGCAGCAAAGTCCACTTCGTGCTGAGGGCACGGAGGCTGCGTCGCAGCGGGTCGGTCTGGTAGGCGAGGCGGGCCGGAGGATTGGACCGAAGCCAGGCCGGCCGCGACTCCCCGTCCATCGATATCCTTCGTGACCCTGCCCGGTATATAATATCCAAAGGATATCGTGCTCGCTGGAGGAGTTTCGCCCTTGGCCGATCCGGCTTCGGGGAGACCGCCCGACGAGGGCGGGCTGGCATTCACCGAACTCGCCAGTGAGGACCCGGCCGCCACCCGACGATTCCTCGAGAAGGTCTTCGGGTGGAGGTTCCGGTCGATCCAGATGCCGATGGGGGAGTATCTCGCCTACGAGACGCCCGACGGGCGCGGAGGGGTCCGCCCCGTCCAACCGGCCGAACGGCCGTCCAGCCTCTCGTACATCCGGGTCCGCGACATCGAGGAGGCCCGGATGCGTATCCAATCGGCCGGCGCCCAGATCGTCCTCCCTCGGGTCGACGTTCCGGGCATGGGGTGCTTCTTCTGGTTCCGGGTCCCGGGAGGACCCCTGCTAGCGTGCTGGCAGGACGTTGCCCCAGGCTCCGGAACCGAGAAGGAGGAACCTCGATGAAGCAGGCGAAGGACGTTGTGATGGGCTACCAAGAGGCGATGGGGAACGGCGATTGGAAGAAGGCCCGGGCCTTCCTGAAGGACGACCTCGAGTTTCACGGGCCGCTGGACACGTTCCACAAAGCGGACGACTACATCGCGGCGCTGCACCGTCTCTACCCGATGGTGGAGAAGGTCGACGTCAAGCGGGTCTTCGCGGAGGGAAACGACGTGGCCATCCTCTGTGACCTGCATTTCAAGCCACCGATGCCCACGATGTACGTCGTGGAGTGGTACTCTGTCGCGGGAGAGAAGATTTCCCGGGTCCAGGTCGTCTTCGACCCACGGCCGATGGCCGCCATGCAACCCAAGTAGGGGAACTCGGGCTCACCCTCGATGACGGACCGCCGGATCTTCGAACCCGACCTGCTTCGCTTCCTCGGCGAGCTGCGGACCCACAACAACAAGGCGTGGTTCGAGAGGAATCGGCCGCGGTACGAACGGGTCTACAAGGAGGCCTTCGCATCGTTCATCACGGAGTTCGGACCCCGTCTGAGTCGCATCAGTCCGTACCTCGTCGCCGACCCTCGGCCGGTGGGGGGCTCGGTCATGAGGATCTTTCGTGACACCCGGTTCTCGAAGGACAAGTCCCCGTACCGCAGCTATACGGTAGTGCACTTTGGTCACCAGGAGAGCGGCGAAGGCCGAGCGCCGGGACTCTTCCTCTACGTGGCCCCCGACGAGATATCCGCCGGAGGCGGGCTGTGGCACCCGGAGCCGGCAGTGGCGGCCAAGATCCGAACGGCGATCGCGCGCGAACCCCGCGGATGGCTTGACGCGACGGCATCCCCGTCCTTTCGGAAGCGATTCGAGCTCACCGGCGAATCGCTGAAGAGGCCCCCGCCTGGGTTCGCTCGGGACCATCCCCAGATCGCCGAGTTGATGCGGCGAGACTTCGTGGCCTCGACGGACGTTCCCCGGTCCGAGTTCACTTCGGCCCGCTTCCTGGGGTACTTCGAGACGGTCGGCCGAGACCTGCGACCCCTCCTAAAGTTCCTGTGCGACGCGGTGGGGCTCCCCTTCTGAGTTGGGATCGCCCCGATGGGCCCGGTCGGCCGCGATGGGGCGTAGGTCGAGTCAGGTCCCGGAGGGTGGAATTGCGAGAATGTTGAAATCCGCCACGCGGCCGCCGAGCGTGCCCTCAGGGCGGGATTAATCTAACAGGTGTCGGTTACAGCCCGTGGCCGAGACTCGGCGGCTCGCTGCCATCATGTTCACCGACATGGTGGGATTCACCGCGCTGGGCCAACGGAACGAAACGCTCTCGCTGGAGCTGCTCGAGGAGCAGCGAGCACTGCTCCGACCGATCTTCTCGCGGCACGGGGGCAAGGAGGTCAAGACCCTCGGAGATGGCTTCCTCGTGGAGTTCACGAATGCGCTCGAGGCGGTGCGGTGCGCCTACGAGATTCAGCGAGTAAGTCGCGAGTCAAACTACTCTCGTCCCTCGGACCGGCGGGTACTCCTCCGGGTCGGGGTCCATCTGGGAGACGTGGTGGAGGCGGACGGCGACATCTCCGGGGACGCAGTGAACGTTGCGTCGCGGATAGAGCCTCTCGCGGAAGCCGGAGGGGTTTGTATCAGTCGCCAGGTTTACGACCAAGTCCACAACAAGTTCGAGCTGCCACTAATGAGCCTGGGTCCACGCCGGCTCAAGAACGTAAGTACGCCCATCGAACTGTTCAAAGTGGGGATGCCCTGGACGGAAGGGGGTGGCGCCGGATTGTCCGAAGCCGACCGGAACCGGATTGCGATCCTTCCTCTCGCCAACTTCAGCCCAGCCCCCGGCGACGACTACTTCGCCGATGGCATGACAGATGAGATCATCTCCACCGTGTCGGGGATCAGTGGCCTCAGCGTGATCTCGCGCACCTCCGCGATGCGCTACAAGCAGTCCACGAAGAGTATGACCGAGATCGGACGCGAACTGAAGGCAGGAAAGCTGCTGGAAGGGAGTGTTCGGAAGTCCGGAAACCGGGTTCGGATCACCGTCCAGCTGATCGACAGCGAAAGCGATGCCCATCTCTGGGCCAAGAGCTACGACGGCAGCTTGGACGACGTCTTCGAGACCCAGTCGGACATCGCGCGCAAGATCGCCGAGGCGCTGAAACTGCCCTCCCCTCGACCGGGGGGTCGGGCCACGAGTCCCGAGGTGCTTGCCCTCTGCCTTCAGGCACGCACGTTATGGAACCGGTTCACCCCGGAAGCGAACGAGCAGGCGATCGTCCTGTACGAGGACGCGCTGAAGATCGACCCGGAATCCGCCCGTGCGATCGCCGAGCTTGCGGACTGTTACGCTTCCGCGGCGAACATCGGCTGGATGGACAAGAAAGAGGGTTACGAGAAGGCCCGGTCGCTGGCACGCCGTGCTCTCGAGCTGGACGAGTCGCTGCCCGAGGCCCACTTCGCCCTAGCTCACATGTTGATGGACGACGACTACCCCGCGGCGGAGATCGAGCTCAAGAAAGTCCTCTCACTGAACCCGAGCCACGCCGACGCCCATGAATGGTACGGAAGTGTTCTGCGGGGCCTCGGCCGCCTGGAGGAGTCGCTGGAGGAAGCCAGGAAAGCCTACGAACTGGACCCGCTTCCGCCGGCGCGCGCCTTTTTCCTGGCCACAGAGTACTTCTTTGCCGGACGGAACGACGAAGCGCTCGCCATCTGCCAGAAGGTCATTCAGACCGAGCCCGGATACTCCCCGGCGTACTACGGCCGGGCCATTCTGAATGCCATCCGGGGATTGAGAGAGGAGGCCTACCGGGACCTGCGCAGTTACCGGAGGCTTACCAACGACATCCAGCACAAGAGCATCCAGGCCCGGATCGAAGCTCACCTGGGGAACAAGCAAGAAGCAACCCGGCTCATCGAGGAGACGCTGGCGCTCGTCGCCGCGAGCAACTCCCCGAAGGCTTGGAGCGACAGCGACCAGCTGTCGTACACCTATGCCCTAATCCAGGATCGAGAGCGGTTCTTTCCGTTCGTGGAATATTTGATTGATCACAAACTCATGAGCCCCGGTGAACTTCGGGACCCCTCGTACCAGAACATGGCGGGGGATCCTCGGTTTCCGGAACTGCGCAGAAAGCTTCGGGCGTCGTATGGGATCCCCGACTGAGCTCGCGATCGGTCATCCGTAACCAGACCGAGACGCTCCGAGAGGATCCGGATTCGACGCGGAGTAGACTTCGGGATGTTATACACCGAGAGTGCCTAGCACGTAGGGGCCGGCAACGGTCTCAGGGGCAGTGCCACCATGTCGGCATACTTGGTCGCGGACGTCGAGTGGAAGGACGAGGAGCAGTTGGCAAAGTACGGCGAGGGGCATTCCGAGCTCCTCGCCAGGTACGGTGGCCGGATCTTGGTCGGGTCTAAGGACGTCGAAGTTGTCGAGGGTAGCTGGAAGCCTCGCCAGCTGGTGATCTTCGAGTTCCCAACTCGGGAGGCGTTCCACGCTTGGTACGACTCGGCCGAGTATGCCCCTCAACTCGCCCGACGCAAGCAGCATGCGGACTCGAACGTTGTAGTGGTCGAGTGATGGGGTCGATCGAACGGCGACGATTGCCGAAACGTGTCGGAGAGGGACCCAACTGAGTTCTTCCGCCTCCTAAGAGCGCGGCGCGGACGGATTCTGGGAGGGCTGAGACCCGGCCCAGTCTCCCTCGTCCGGTGCGGCGTCGGCGTGGACGACCCAGGGGCGAACTGCCGATCCGGGCCAAACTGCCCACTTTTATATTGGAAAGCCCAAGGCGGACCTAATGACGAACGCCGGCGGGAGCCGAACGATCTCGATCTTGAAGCCGGGGATCCGGGCACCTGATTTCACGCTCAAGAGTACTCCTGATCAGAGCGTGTCTCTTCGAGATTTCCGGGGCCGGCCGGTCGTGATCGCCTTCTATCCTGCCGACTGGAGCCCAGTCTGCAGCGACCAGATGGGACTTTACGCGCAGGTCATGCCCGAGTTCAAAAAATTCAATGCAGAAGTACTGGGGATTTCCGTCGACGGTATATGGACCCATCTCGCCTTCGCGAAGGACCGCAAGCTGAACTTCCCGCTCCTCTCTGACTTCGAACCGAAGGGTGCGGTTTCCCGTTCGTACGGGGCATACGAGGCGCACGTCGGCGAGTCCGCGCGAGCTCTCTTCGTGGTTGATGCAAGAGGCTCCATCGCGTGGAGCATGCTCTCTCCCGACGGCGTCAATCCCGGAGCGGACGGGATTCTCTCCGCGCTCGAACGGCTCGAGCGAGACGCCCCTCGGAGTAAGTCCGCATGACGCAGCAATACCAAGCGCCGCGACTCACGGTGCCCGTCGGGGCCAGGGACCATGCGGAGGGCCCACCGGGGGCCCGGGTAGTTCTCCTCGAGTACGGGGACTATCAGTGCCCGTACTGCGGGGCAGCCTACCCCATCGTGAAACGGATCCAGAAGCACCTGGGGGAGAGGCTGCGATTCGTCTTCCGGAATTTTCCGATCACGAACGCCCACCCCCAGGCGCAGTGGGCAGCAGAACATGCGGAGGCGTCGGCCGCTCAGGGTAGGTTCTGGCAGATGCACGACTACCTCTACGAGCACCAGGATTCGTTAGGGGACGAGGCGTTCTTCGCCCGGTTCGAACAAAAGCTCAAGCTCGACCTGGCCCGACTCGACCGGGAAGTCGCCCAGCATGTCCACCTGGACCGGATCCAGGAGGACTTCATGAGCGGGGTACGAAGCGGCGTGAACGGAACGCCAACGTTCTTCATCAACGGCGTGAGGTACGACGGATATCCCGAGTTCGCACCTCTGGTTTCCGCGCTCGAGACGGCCGAAAAGGGGTCGCGATAACCTCGAGTCCACCGGCCGGGATACCGCCCCCTTTCAACGAGCGGGGCCGGCGGAGTCTGTCGGAGGGGGGCGACGTGATTTTTAAACCCTCCACTTAGGGGTGCCGGGGTTCAGACGAGTTGGGACCGGCACTGGGCGAGCGAGGGCTAACACCCCTGACGATCGACGGAGCCGCTCCCGTCTTCCCGGCGGCGCGACGGGGAGCGATCGTCGGCCCGGGGTCGGAGTATTAACGAAGATTTCGGTGGCCTCGGCCATGAGTTCACCCCCGACGGGCGGAACCCATGAGTCGAGGTTCTCCGCCCAGGACTACGCGCAAGCGATCCGAGCGGACTACATCGCGGGAGAGACCCCATGGGACACAGGAGTCCCCAACCCCGAACTTATTCGGGTGGTCGAGAAGGGAGGATTCCCGGGAACCGCTGTACTCGAAATGGGTTGCGGAACGGGGACGAACTCGGTCGAGCTTGCTCGACGAGGTTATCGCGTCACCTCGGTGGACCTCGCGGACGTCGCGATCTTCAAGGCGCGGGAAAAGGCGAAAAGCGCGGGCGTGAACGTCGACTTCCGCGTCGGCGACCTCACGCAGACGGAACTCGGCGGTCCGTACGATTGTCTTCTCGACATTGGCGTCTATCATGGGATCCGGAATCGAGACCTGACTGGATTTCTGCGCGCCGTGGTGCGTCTGTCTCGACCGGGAACGAGGTGGCTATGTATCGCCGGGAGCGCCAACTCACCCCAGCGAGATGGCCCGCCAATGGTCCGGGAAGAAGAGTTTCGCGCGGAGCTCGGGTCGGCCTTCAAGATCCTCGACGCGCACGAGTTCACCTATCTGGAGCTCGCACCGAACTTTCGACCGCCGTTCTGGTCGATCCTGATGGAACGTCGTTGAGGAAACCTGGGAGTTCCGACGCTTCTCGAGGCGTGAGCGCTCTCCGGCTCGGTGACAGGTCGAGCTGGGCGCCTGGCGGGACCCGTCTCCCGACCGAATCTCCCGACGGGCTTGCACCCGCTCGGAGCGGACCTACTTCCGATTCTCGGGGAGCTCTCGTGCGGCGCGTTCGAGGCTGCCCAGGCACTCGGTCCAGCCGGCGACGAGCCGAACATAGATGTGCGGAGCGCCGCGCTGGAGTTCCTCCAGCTTCTCGTGGACGACGTAGACGTGCGTCCGACCCTCGGACTCCGGTCGAAGTCGGATCGTGACCAGCGTGTCGAAGTACTCTCCCTCCTTCTCCGGTTCGGTCCCCACAAACGCCCAGCGGTACACAAGTTCCCGCGGCGGGTCGATCTTAAGGAAAAGTCCTTCGAACTTTCCCGTGCTGACTCCATTCTGTGAGTGCCAGACCTCGATCCGGCCACCTACCCTGGGCTCTACCGTGACCTGCTCAACGATGAGGTCGCTGGGCGCGATCCACTGGCGGAGCAGGTCCGGTTCAAGAAAGGCACGGAAGACCTGATCGGGCGGTGCGTGCAGGATCCGCTCCACACGAACGACGGCCGTCGGCTCGTCCGCTTGGATCATCGCGTTTCCCGCCCTTCCGGGCGGGCCCCTTTCGTGAGGACCTCGTCCATCCGGGTCAGGCCCTCGTCCCAGAACCGCTGGTAGTACGAGAGCCACTCGGAAGCCTCTCGAAGCGGCCGGCCCTGAATCGAGTACAAGTGCTGACGCCCCGCCTTTCGAAGACTGACCACGCCCGAGTCCAGGAGCAGCCGCAGCTGCTTCGAGACGGAGGGCTGGGACATGCGGGTCCGACCCACCAGGTCGTTGACCGACCGCTCACCTTGACGGAGGGCCTCGAGGAGGTGGCGCCGCGACGGTTCTGCGAGGATCTGGAAGACGTCGCTCACAGAAAACGAATGCCTAAAGGGATATATGTCCTTTTGTACATGTGTTCGACCGGGGCGGGGTACCGGTATCGCGAACCGCCGAAGACTGGGGTGTCAGGAAGATGCGAAAAGTGACGGCGAATGTGTACATGACTCTGGACGGCCGCGGCGAGTTTCCGAAGTACCCGGAGAAGAAACGGAAGCTGACGGAGCCCAACGCGCTCTTCCGCTACATGTGGTACGACCGGTTCGACGATGTCACGACGGTCGTCATGGGCCGTCGATCCTTCCTAGGTCACCAGCGCACCTGGAGCGAGAAGGCGGTAAAGCCCGGTGAGGCGACCTGGCTACTCGACTACCGACGGTATCTTGACCGCGTGGAGAAGATTTGCCTCTCCCACCGCCTCAAGTCCACCGACTGGGAGAACTCGAGGATCCTGAGCGGAGACCTTGCCAAGATCCTGAGCAAACTGAAGCGGGAGAAAGGCGGAAACATCATGCTGGAAGGCGGACCCGCGGTGGTCCGTGAATGCCTGAGGCGCAATCTCGCCGACGACTACTGGTTCTTCGTCATGCCCGTGGTGTACGGGAGAGGTCCTCGATATTGGGACCCGATGAAGACCCAGACCACGCTCAACCTCATCGAAACGAAGCCCGGAGAGGACAAGGAGATCATGCTCCACTACGAGGCGGTCAAGGGATTCTCGCCCTAAGCGGTCCTCAGCCCTCCGCAACTGCTCCGGTCCAACCTCTTCACCGCCCCCCCCCCAGTTGCATCGTTCGGGGACGATCCGGTTGACAATCTCGAGGCCTTCCGTCGCAGCGTCGCGGGATGTGCCCTGGACGGGCTCCCGCAGGGTGGATTTCGGTCGCGCTGCCAACCCGGCCGCACGGGCAGGAGGCTGGAACGGTAGTTGCGACCCCTCGACCTCGAGTCACCATAGTGTCGGAGGGGGACACTGCTAAACTGCTCACATCCCCGATCTGACCGAGACCGGGAACACGCGAGTACAGGGCCGCACGTGATCAAGACATCGCGATGGCAAGACGACCCGACGCGGTCGGGATTTCTGGCCGCCAGGTATGCCTGATCAGGTAGCCCGCCCGGCGCCGCCTCGATGAACTGGGGCTTAATCTAACCGAAGACGGTTACGCCCTGTGGCCGAAACCCGACGACTCGCCGCCATCATGTTCACCGACATGGTGGGGTACTCGGCTCTCGCCCAGCGGGATGAATCCCTGGCCCTTCGGCTCTTAGACGAACACCGAGGGCTCCTTCGCACCATCTTTGGTGCCTATGCGGGTCGCGAGGTCAAGACCATCGGAGACGCGTTCCTCGTGGAGTTTCCAAGCGCCCTCCAGGCGATGGAGTGCGCCGTGGCCATTCAAAGAGAGCTTCGAGAGCGCAACGAACAATCCGGGGGAGGGCACATCGAGCTCCGGATCGGTATTCACCTCGGAGACGTCATTGAACGGGCCGGGGACCTTCTCGGCGACGCCGTCAACATAGCCTCGCGCATCGAACCCCTGGCCGAAACCTCGGGGATCTGCATCAGCGGCCCGGTCTTCGACCAAGTCCGAAACAAGGTGCCCTACTCCTGCACCCAGCTCGAGCACGCGTTCCTGAAGAACATCGATACGCCCATGTCCGTGTACAGCCTGGATCTCCCGTGGGTCGTTCCTCCCGCAGCTCGGCTCACCCCGTGGACTGACCGAGAGTCGGAACTCGGAACGATAGAGCGCATCATCGAAGCGGCCGCCCGCGGCCAGGGCAATGTCGTCGCGTTCACCGGCGAATCGGGAATCGGCAAGACCCGCCTCGCGGACGAAGGGATCCGCAAAGCGGAAGGGAAGGGATTCCGCACCCTACGAGGTCGGGGTCATCAGGACGAGCAACCGATTCCCTACTCACTGTGGGTCCAAGTGGCCCGAGGCGTGCTCCGGGACATTCCGGCCCCCCTCCTCTACAAGCTCTCCGCCGGTTGCGCGGCATCGCTCGTGAAGCTCGTTCCCGAGGTGGGCGAACGACTTGGCCAACTCCCTTCGGCGGGGGAGAATATTCCCGATGCTGCGCGACTCCAGTTCTTTGAGGGGATCGCCCAATTCCTGATCAACCTGAGCCGTGAGTCTCCACTCCTGGTTCTGCTCGACGATCTGCAGTGGGCTGACCCCGGGTCGCTCCGACTGCTGGATTACTTGGCCGAACCTATCCGGAGCCAGTCGGTACTGCTGTTCCTCACGTTTCGAGACTCCTTGGAGGATGAAACCCCGCTATTGAAGACGGTCATTCAGGATCTCACCCACTCGCGGGCAGTCGTTCGGATCCCCGTGAGGCGCATGGAGGGGGGTCCCGCTCGCCAATTAGTGGGGGCCATCCTCGGAACCAAGGATCCTCCACCCGAACTCGTGGGTCTGGTTCGGCAGAAGACCGGCGGGAACCCACTCTTCGTGGAGGAACTCCTCCGGTCGTTGACGGAAGAGCGCCAACTGGTCCGTCGGGGCGAGAACTGGGACTCCTCGGCGATCGCCGATGTAGGAGTCCCCTCCACCATGCGGGATGTTATTCTCAAGAGGGCGGCTCGCGCCGGCGAGCAAGCCAAGGACGTCCTCTCCGTCGCCGCGGTGCTGGGGATGGAGTTCGACTTCGAGCTCCTCCAACGGGTGAGCGGTGTGGACCCCGATCGCTTGCTGGCGCAGGTCGAGGGTCTTCTCCGGGCCCGGCTCCTGCGAGAGCGGGAGATCGCTCCGGGTCGGTCGGTCTACACGTTCGCCGACGATCAGACGAGAGAGGTCCTCTACCGCGAGCTCTCACTGGTCCGACGTCAACGCTACCACCTCAAAACGGCCCAAGCACTCGAAGGGCGGTTCGCGCGTGGGGGCGACGCAGTTGCGGGAGAACTCTCCCTGCACTATCATCGGGGCAACGACCTTTCGAGCGCGCTCAAGTGGACCCTCTTGGCGGGCGAGAACTCAGCCAGTAGCTACGCGCGGGAGCAGGCCGTCATGTACTACCGTACGGCGCTCGAAATCCTGAAGGAGGCTCCCAACGAGCGTACTCGGGCCGAAGTTCTCGAGAGATTGGGGACCGAGTTGGAGATCCTCGGGCAGTACGAGGAGTCGGTACGTAGAAGGACCGAGGCGTCGGAGGTGTACGAACGGCTGGGAGATCGACTGCGCGCCGGGGCGGCCCTCCACCAAGCCGCGTCCCACTCGGGCTGGACGCTCCTCGGTGAGTTTCCCTTCGCGGAGGCGCCGCTCACCAAGGCCAAGGAGCTGCTGGAGTCCGTTCCTCCCAGTCCGGAACTCGCGAGGTTGTACCTGGACTACGCGGCGTACTTGGGAGGAGCCGGCCGGACGAAGGAGGCCCGGGCCCTGTGGTCCCGGTCCCTGGAGCTCGCCGATAGCGTGGGAGCCCCGGTCGTGAAGGCCGCCATATGCCTCGAACTCGCGAAGACCGCTCCCTCCGGGGCCCGAGACGAGGTCCGACGCAACATTGACCTGGCCCTCGAGATCGGCCTCGAGCACGACCCTCCGACGGCGCTGGAGGCGTACTTTCACGGGGCTTGGTACGCCGCGACGGGACTGGGCGACATGGACGGCTGTCAAGAGTGGATTCGAAGGGCGGTCGAGTACGCCCGGAAGGTGAAGGCCCCGAACTTCGAGGTGGCGATCCAGGGAAGCCTCGGCTCGTTCGCCCGGATATGGGTCTCGGACCTCGACGAGTCGCTCCGCTTGGCGGTGGAGCATCAAAAGTCCATTCGAGCACTCAACCAGGCACAAACGGCACACAATCTCTATCACCTCATCGCAGTCCCGTTGCTTCGGGGAGAGCTCGACGGTTTGCCGGACCTGCTCCACCAGGCCGAGGAAATCCTTTCGAAGGAGATGGCGTTGTATCAGGAGATCTGGTTCTCCTTCATTTCCGGGCTGATAGGCCTCGTGAGCGGAGATCCCTCCGGCGGCGAGAAGCAATTGCTGCGAGGTATGAAGGCCCTCCGAAAGCGGGGAGAGGTAGAGTTCGACGGCTTCATTCCGATCTGGCTCCAGACGCTGCTCTTCGATGCCGCCATTTCTCAACAGGCATTGCAGCGAGCCGAAGACTACCTGGCGGGGCTCGCCGGATCGGTCGAGCGCGTGGGGGGAGCTCCGGCGCTCGCATACCTCGCTCGCGCACGAGGTCTGCTTGCCCTGCACACCGGCCGCGAGCCAGAAGCCTTCGAACGACTCCTGGAGAGCACCCAACTCTGGCGGAAGGCCGGTTGGAAGATCGAATTGGCCCGGACCTGCGTGGACCTTGCGGGGGTCGAGATTAAGCGTGGCTCGCTTGACCGTGCGACTTCTCTCCTCGACGAAGCCATCGGGCAATTCCGTTCCCAGGGCGCCGATAGAGCAGTACACCAGCTCCTAGAGCTTCGCCAGAGCCTCGGAACGAGCCCGATCTCTTCCTAGCCACCGATGCTTAGCGTCGAACTTTGAATGTCGGAGCCCGTGACAGGCGAGAGACCACTCCGCTCCGAACCGAGTAGGTGGGTTGCTCAGGATTTCCTCAATACCGACCGCGTTGGCTCGGCGGGACGTGTCGGAGGGGGACACTACGGAATTCTTCGTATCATCACCATACGGCGGGCGGACGGCCGCTCCGTCCCTATGGCTCGAAGCAAGAAGGCGGGCGCTCGGGGCCACCCAATCTCAAATGCCCTCGACTTTAGATCTGCGTGATTGAAAGCAGCGCGGGTTCGCTTCCCACATTCCGGGTTGAGTGACCTTTCCCGGAAGTGTCTTCCAGAATGGCAAAGTCCCCTGTCGCGAAACGTCGCCCCTCTCCGTCACTGGCCTTAACCTCGAGAGTTTCTCGGAGCACGGAAAATATCTGGCGGGTTGGCGATGGGTGCGGTTGCCCGTACCAACCCACCGGCACCACGAGAAACAGGTGGCGCTCGGCCTTCATCGGAGGCGAGACGCAGAGGGGAGGCGCTGGTGGGGCGAAATCCACGGAAGAAGTAGTAACCACGACCTCGGCAAAATGGGACTCGCTTTGCGCGTCCGAGACCAACCGACCCATCGTGATATCCGGACATTGCGGCATGCTATGCTCCGAGCCGATTGTGCTCGACCCGGCAGCGAAGGCGGGCCAAGAAGGTGTCGGAGGGGGGAACTACGAATGGTTCAAATCCCTCACAGGGCAAATGCGGCCCAGTGGCCACTTTCGACCCGCGAATGAACCCGGTCTGAGTACGTGGCCAGAGCCCTCCGTGAAGGGGTCTTAATCTAACGAATGCCCTTCTCGCGCCGTGGCCTCCCGCCGACGACTTGCTGCCATCATGTTCACTGACCTCGTGGATTTCTCCGCCCTCGCCCAGCAAGACGAGGCGCTCGCGCTTCGGACCGTGGACGAAATCTCGAGCCTTCTGCGGCCCCTCTTTGCCGCCCACGACGGGCGTGAGGTGAAAGCCCTCGGCGATGGATTCCTGGTGGAGTTCGACAGCGCGCTCGACGCGACCGAGTGCTCGATTGAGATTCAGCGTCGTCTGTTTCACCGAAATCAATCGGCCGGTGTCCGGCCCGCGGAGATGCGGATCGGCATTCACCTCGGAGACGTCGTTCGGAAGGACGGGGACATCCTCGGGGACGCGGTCAACATCGCCTCGCGGATCGAACCGCTCGCCGAGGCGTCGGGGATCTGCATCAGCGGGCCGGTCTTCGAACAAGTGAGCAACAAGATTCCCTACCTGTGTGTGCAACTGGACCACGCATTTCTCAAGAACATCGGCACCCCCATCACGGTCTTCAGCGTGGACCTTCCGTGGCACGCTCCCCCGGCCGCGAGGGTCACCCCGTGGACCGACCGAACCGCGGAGCTCGGGAGCCTCCGGGAAGCTCTTCGAGGGGCTGCCCACGGCGAGGGAGCCATCATCGCTCTCGGTGGCGAGTCCGGCATCGGAAAGACCCGACTGGCGGAGGAGGCCGTACGCAAAGCAGAGAGCACGGGAGTTCGAGTTCTTCGAGGGCGGCGGTTCCAGGAGGAGCTCAACGCCCCCTATTCCCACTGGGCCCAGGCCGCGCGGTTCTTCGTGCGCGAGGCGCCGCCATCCATGGTCTTCAAGGTCTGTGACGGGTGCCAGCGAGAGGCGATAGGGCTCGTTCCCGAACTGTCGGACCGGCTCGGCCCGCAACCTCCGGCCCCCTCGCTAGGACCGAAGCAAACCCGCCTCCGATTCTTCGAAGGGGTCGCTCGGTTCTTTCAAAACCTTGCCAAAGAAACGCCCCTCGTGCTCCTGCTGGACGACTTCCAATGGGCCGATCCCGACTCGGTCTCGCTCCTCGAGTACTTCGGTGCCCAAATCAAGGAACGGCCGATTCTCGTGATCCTAACGTATCGAGATACCGAGCTGGACCCCCGGGGAGCCCTCGGAAAGGCACTGTTCGACCTCCGACGGCATGGGATCCTTCGAGAAATCTCGTTGAAGCGCTTCGACCCAGACAATAGTCGGGACTTGGTCGGGGCAGTCCTCGGGGGGACGACTCCACCCCGCGACGTGATCGAGCCTCTTCTCGAAAAGACCGGAGGCAATCCCCTCTTCGTCGAGGAGCTGTGCCGGTCTCTCGTAGAGGACCGATCGTTAGTACGCACGTTCGACGGCTGGCAGGCAAAACCCGACGCACGCATTGAAGTTCCCCCGACGGTTCGGGAGGTGATTCGGCGGCGGGTTGACTGGATCGGCCCCGAGGCCGAGAGCGTCCTCGCGATTGCATCTGTCTTTGGGAACGAGTTCGAATTCGAGCGCCTCAAGGAAGTGAGTGAGGTCGATTCCGACCGGCTGCTGCTCCTGGTCGAGGCGATGCTGCGCGCCCGGTTGCTCCGGGAGAAGGAGACCGCGCCCGGGCGGTCGATCTACCAGTTCGGCGACGAGCAGACTCGGGACGTCCTTTATGCCGGGCTTTCTCTCGTCCGGCGCCAACGGTACCACCTCAGGGCCGGCCAGGTGCTGGAGCGGGCCTGGGGGAACCTCGCAAATGAGCGCGCGGAGGAGCTCGCTTACCATTTCCGGCAAGGAAATGCCCCGGACCGGGCGCTGGAGTACTACGTTCGGGCCGGGGACCGCGCCAACCAGGTGTACGCCCGTGAGGACGCTGCGTCGGCGTATGAGAAGGCGCTCAACCTCCTGGAGGAAGCCATCGCCCACAAGGAGGACGAGCGGGCGCTCCGGGAACGCGCTCTCAGTGTTTCCGGACGATTGGGAGATACCCAATGGAACCTCGGTCGGCATTCCGATTCGATTGCGACGTACTTGCGAGGGACCCGGCTTGCCGCTGGACTGGACTCCATTACGCAGGCCAAGGCCTGGGTCACCCTAGGATGGGGCTACGATGGGAACCACGACTACGACGCTGCGCTCGCGAGCTGTGACGCGGCCGAGCGGGCACTCGGAGCTCCCCCACCCGCCCTAGAAGCAGACCCCTGGTCGGCGGAGTGGATCGGGATTCAGCGGCTCCGGATGGACGTGTACTACTGGAGCCCGGACCGGCACAGAAACGCCGCGCGTTACGCGGAGACGCTCGCTCGCATTCGGCCGATCCTCGAGCACAGCCCCAACCCCCTCGACCGGGTCCGCCTCTACCATGACCTACGGAGCCTGGACTGGATGCAGAATCGCGGTTGGATTTCCGACGAGGGTCTGGCGTACGACCGTATGGCCCTCGCGGCCGCGAATGAATCCGGAGACCCCGAGTGGATCAACGGCTCCGTCTTCTGCGTGGGCTTTAGTCACTTCTGGCGCGGTGAAGTGGAACAGGCTCGCGCACATCTCACTACATCCCTCCGAGAATCCGAGAGGATGGGTCTGACTACCGAACGCTCCCGGGCGATCACCTACCTGATGGCGACGGAGCGACGGTCGGGCGACGTGATGGCCGCCGAACGACTCATCCCCGGGGTCCTCTCGGCTGCCGAGGCTGCCGAACTTCCGGAGTACGTGGCGATGGCCCTCGCAACGGCCTCCTGGGTGGCATGGCGCGCGGGCGACCTGAATAGGGCCGCCGCGGAGGGGGAAAGGGCGCTCAAGATCTGGCACGAGATCCCGAACTCCTACCCCTGCGACTGGATGGCGATCTGGCCGCTCATCGGAGTGGCTATCCGGCGGGGAGAGATTCCGCGGGCGGTCCACCTCGCACGGGGGTTGCTCCCCCTGTCACAAAATCCCCTTCCCCCCGAGCTCGAAGGGCTGGTCCGCCAAGCGATTGCCAGCGAGGAGGTCGGTGACACGAAAGCCGCCGCACGGTCTGTCGAGATGGCGTTGCAAAGAGCGCGCGGACTGAACTATGCATAGAGATGGTTTCCCGGCCTCTTCCCCTACGTTGGGCCGGGCGTCCCGATCCTGATAGTTCGAAGTGGAGAATAGTTCTCAGCAGTAAGGTCCCCGGCCGGCAGGCGGGGTCCGACGAACGTTCCTCGGTGAGACATCGGCCGAAGATGTCGGAGGGGGGAACTCTGGAATTGTTCAAATCCCCCACGTGAGGTCGGGGGTCGGTCGGAACCCCCCCGTACACAAGTCCATCGCTAGAAACCGGTCCGACCAGCCGGATCCAAGCCGGCCGTCGGGGAACCCGCCTAATTCGAACCCTTCTTCAAAAGGAGCGGAAGGTATGGGAGTTTAATCTAACTGAAGCAGCTCTCGACTCGTGGCCTCCACTCGGCGCCTCTCCGCCATCATGTTTACGGACATGGTTGGTTCGACGGCATCGGCCCAGGCCAACGAGGCCCAGGCCCTCAAGCTCAGGGACGAGCAGGCGGCTCTCCTCCGGCCTCTATTCGCCGTTCATCAGGGGCGCGAAGTCAAGTCGATGGGCGACGGGTTTCTCACGGAGTTCGACAGTGCGCTCCGGGCCGTTCAGTGCTCCATCGACATCCAGCAACATCTGCACGAGCGAAATTCGCAACCCGGGGTGGCCCCGATTCGGCTTCGAATCGGGATCCACCTCGGCGATGTCGAGCAGCGCGAGAGCGACATTTTTGGAGACGCGGTGAACATCGCCTCACGAATCGAATCGATCGCCGAGCCCAGCGGCATTTGTGTCTCAGGAGCCGTCCACGAGCAGGTACGGAACAAGATTGCCGACCGGTTCGAGAAGCTCCCGCCCACGCTGCTCAAGGGATTGGAACGCTCGATGGACCTGTACCGGGTTCTCCTGCCCTGGACCCGTGGCGAAGCCCCCGTGAGGGGCACCGGACCTCCACGACTGGCGGTGCTTCCGTTCTCCAACATCAGCCCGGACCTGAAGGACGAGTACTTCGCAGACGGTCTTACGGAGGAACTGATCACCGTCCTCTCGCAGTTGCGCGAGATTCGAGTCATTGCCCGAACCTCAGTCGCCCAGTACAAATCGACGAACAAGTCGGCGGCCCAGATCGGGGCCGAGTTGGGCGTCGATGCTATTTTGGAGGGCAGCGTCAGAAAGTCAGGGGATGATCTCCGTATCACCGTCCAACTCATCGATGGTGCGACGCAGGAGCACACGTGGGCGAACACCTACGACCGGAAGCTCGAGAAAGTATTCGCGGTCCAGGCAGAGATTGCGAAGCAGGTGGCGGAAGGGCTCAGAATCAAGCTTCGGCCAACGGAGACGGCGCGGCTCGAGAGTCAATCCCCGGTGATGCCGGATTCCTACCTCGCGTATCTTAGAGGCCGTTCCCTACTGGTATCACAATGGTCCGACAAGGGCTTCAGAGCGGCAAAACAACACTTCGAGGTTGCGCTTTCAATAGACGAGACAAACGCGAGGGCCCACTCCGGATTGGCGGATGCACTCAAGCATATCGCGTGGGCTGAGAACGAACCTCTAACCAACGACCAGGAGTCCGTGGTTAGGGACCACGTCGCTCGGGCCCTGCAACTCGACCCCAACCTTGCGGAGGCTCACTGCTCGCTCGGACTGATTCTCTGGGACGAGAATGATCACCGGGGCGCCGCGAAGGAGATGGAACTCGCCCTGTCCATCAATCCGAGTTTGTCCTACGCGCACTTCGAGTACGCGCTCATCCTCCTGTGCTTTGCCCGATCCGAGGACGGCCTCCGAGAGCTCGCGCTGGCCGAGGAACTGGACCCGATCTCGGTGCAGTACGCGGATTGGCACGCGTTTTTGCTCATCATGCTTCGAAGACTCGACGAGGCGGCGGTCAGACTGGACAGGCTCAAGGAGTTGGATAAAGCCGGCATCGTCTACAGCGGCACACTCAGCTACTATCTGTGGGCGAGGGGCGATTTCGATGGCGCCCTTCAGGCATGTGACCGACTCGCAGAGCTCAGAGGCGAACCCGCATGGACCGGCCGCGTCATGTCACTTTCGAGTATGGGCAAGAAAGAGGAGGCTTGGAAGTTAATCCGGGAAGCGGAAGCATTGCCGAAAAAGCCACTCCTAGAAGAACGGGCGATGTGGCGGGCGTTTGTCGGTGATGTCGATGGCTGTTTCCAGTACCTGGATGAGTCATTCGAGAGTCACCAGCTCACCACTCAGGTCTGGATGTTCGAACCGGCGCTCGGACCAATTCGGTCTGACCCCAGGTTCGCTCAACTCCTGAAGAAGCTGAATCTCGCGTAACACGACCCGATTGTGCCCCCGTTCGGCAAGCGACCCTTTTTCGGAAGGGGGGTTGACGGGTTCAAATCCCCGCCAGAGAGGAGGCGGGGTCCAGGAATCACCGCGATACCGCGAGGAACGTCTCCCAGTTCCCCTCCACGCCCTTGAACCGGCGGGACCCCCGTTCCTCAAACCGCACCTCTGAGCCTACGGATAGGTCACGGACAGTTCGTGAGGTCACGATCTCGCCGCCGCCAGCGGAATCGCAGATCCGGGACGCAAGGTGGACCGCCATCCCGACGACGTCGTTGTCTGCCACGAGGCACTCACCGGTGTGAACTCCGGCCCGAAGCTCGAGGCCCCGTTGTTTCGCCTGGTCCCGAGCGGATTGTGCGAAGCGTACCGCCCGGGTCGGTCCGTCGAAGGTGGCGAGGAACCCATCGCCAGTCGTCTTCACCAATCGACCCCGGAAGCGGGTGATTTCGGCGCGGGACCCAGCGAGGAAGGACTCCAGAATCTCCCTCCAACTGTGATCACCCAGCCGGGAGGCGAGTCGGGTCGAATCGACGATGTCGGCGAAGACTACGGTCTTGAGTACTCGGTCCTCGTCAGGCAAACCCGATGGTAGGCTGGTGAGGAACGATTTCTGGGCACGGAGGGAGGCGGCGCTCGCTTCGGGGTTCGCCCAGAAGAAGTGGTCTCGTCCCGGAATGGAAACAATCCGAGACCCAGCCACGCGGGAGGCGACGTAATCCGCGTTCTCCTCACGAACGGCCCTGTCGCCCGGGCATTTCAGGATGAGCGTCGGGACGTGAACCGCCGGAAGAGTCGCCCGAACGTCAATTTCAAGGTTCATCCGCGCGAGGGAGGCGGCCGCGGAGGGCGACGAACCAAACCGGATCACCCGCCCGTACCATCGTTTGAAATCGGGATCCGCTACCCGGCTCGGGGCCTGTGTCGACAAAAGTCGGTCGATGTGCGGAGGCGTCCCCCAATCCTCGTCCGAAAGTCGGATGGACTCCTCCACCTCTTCGCGCGTGGGGGCGAAGGCGAAGTCGGGAGCCCACGCACCTCGGACCGTCGGAGCGATAAGGATGAGGCCCAAGGTTCGTTCCGGGTAGGTCGCCGCGAACAGGAGGGCCATCGCCGCCGTGTCGGTGGCTCCAAAAATCACCGCACGATGACTCTTCGCCGCGTCCATGACGGCCCGGAGATCATCCATCCGGTCCTCGAGCGTCGGCGTCCCAACCGCTCGGTCCGAGAGACCCACACCGCGCTTGTCCCACAGGATCACCCGGGCGGCGCTCCCTAGATCCCGGAAGTATCCCGCGACCGCTGGCTGCTCCCAGACGAGTTCGAGATGAGAGATTGCCGTACGACCGTAGACCAGGTCGACGGGACCCGCCCCGAACACCTCGTAGGCGATGCGAAGGTCGCCGCTACGGGCGTACCGGACTTCGGGAACCTCCATCGCCCACCGGCCGGAATCGAACGCGAACGGGGTATATCGACTGTCCGGGGGGCCGATGCGAAGAGACCTTTGGCCCCCGTGCGAAGACGACCCCTCGGAAATCTCAAAAGAGGTCGGAGGGGGGAACTCCCAGTTTGTTCAAGTCCCCCACCGAAGTACGGTCACTCAATCTCCTTCGCTGACCCGTCGCGCGCGCGGAAGGAATTCCATCCATCGGTAGCGTCCAAACTGAGCGTCCCCTTCAACAGCGCTCGCTTCGTACCGTTCGAGACGGCGAACTCGACCTCCAGCGGGTGTGAGAGGGCCTCGTGACCGGCCGCTTGGAGGAGACCGTCCCGGATCGCCGGATTGCGGGTCCAATGAATCTCAGTGAAGGCGCCGGCCAAAAGCGCCGGCTCGTAGGCCACCTCCACCCCTCCCACTTTGGCCCGAAGTTCCCGCACGACCTCAGCGGAACAGTTGTAGAGGAACAATCGATGGGAAGCGCGCCGAGAGCTCGCGCGAGCGATGTACGAGGATTCGACGGCCTCGCGTTGCTTCTCGCCCATCGGCCAGAGGAAGGTGTAGGCGAGTCGTGTCCGGGGGGATCGTCCGCCCCCACGCGACCCACTCCGCCATCGCTGCACCTGGCGCAAGCGGGCGCGAAGGTTCGGAGTGTCGGCTTTCCAGCTACCGTGGGAGGCCGGCGCCCATTCGGCGAGCCCGCGTTCGATGTCGCTCGCGGACCAGTCGGGATGCTGCCGCTCAAGAACAAAGACAAGTCGCTCTAACTCCGCCCGGTCCGCCTTCGTCACGGCCCGCCCTGCGACAGTTGTCGCACTCCTTCTGGAGCGCCGGAACGCGTTCCCTCCGATAAGAAGCCCGTTGGTCGCGCGACAGCCGGACCGAAACGTCGACACAATTGGTTGTTGTGGCTAGAATGCCACGAAGAGAGAGAACATGGAGGCGAAAGCGGTGGTGGACGCGGCGGGGGCGATCGTGGGACTGTGCCGAATGGGCGTGGTGGCGGCGATGACCGACACCCTCCGGGGGACGGAGGTAGTTTTGGGCATGGCCCGAGGATTCCTGGCAACGACGATCGGGGGGAGATGTGGTCCGGCCAGCTCCTGCCCGAGATTCCCGTATTAAACGACCGAGACTCCCTCGTCGGTCCGGGGCCCCTCGCCGAAGCGAGGGGCCCCGATGCAGCCGGTCGACGTACTCGAGGAAGGGAGAGGCGTACAGCCGGCGGCGCTAGGGCGCTTAATGCTGTGAAGGCTATTCATGGGATGTGCTCCCGACTCCCGCTCCCGGTCGATTGGCCGCCTTCCTCGGGCGTCGAGCCTGGCGGTTTCCGGCGTCCGATGACTTCCCCTCCCTGATTGCTCCTCCGGCGGTTGGGTCATGCGAGACCCCGTGTGGTTCTCGGTTCTCCATCGCCGGACCTTGTCGCGCCCGTCCAAACGCATGAGGCCCGCAGGTCAACAGTCAGACTCGGCGAACGGCACGACTTCGTCCACGACCCGCATTGAAGGGATCTCTTCCCCGTCGGCCCCGCCCGCCGATATCGGTGTCCCGACCCGGACGGTCGGCCGGGAAGGCGAAATCCGCACAATCGCCGACTTTCTTGGACGAATTGAAAGGAGGTCGGAGAGCGTTCTTCTCTTCTCCGGAGAAGCCGGGGTCGGTAAAACACGTCTCCTCCGTGAGGCCGAGTCGAGGGCCACGAAGATCGGAATGACGGTCCTCTCGGTCGATTGTGGTGCCCTGGACCACGGGGTCGCCTACGGTCCATGGGTCGAATTGCTTCGGCACTACCTTGAAACGACTCCTCGGAAGCAGGCGTATTCAACGGTCCAGCCGCACCTGCGTGCCCTCAGCTCCATCGCGCCGGGGTTGAACGACCTTGTGTGGCTCTTTGACCCGAGCCACAGGTCCGGCACCGACGGGCGTGAGACTCGGGTCGAACCGATTGGCCGTTTCTTTGTCGCCATCGCGGACGAACGTCCGCTGCTGCTCGCGATAGACGACCTCGGCAGTGCGGACAACTCTTCGCTAGAGCTCTTGGGGAGTGTCGCGCGCTTGGGTCGACCGTTCCCCCTCGGAATCGTGGGCACCTATCGCGACACGCAACCGGAGGAGAACAAACCGCTGCGGCACCTGCTGTCGAACCTCGAGAGTCAGAAGTCTTGCACCACCGTGACTGTCCGCCCCCTCGACCGAGATCACCTGGGTGTGCTCATCGGCGAGGTGCTCCAAACGAAGGAGGTCCCGACCGCGTTGCGGGATGCCGTGTTCGAGAAGTCCCGAGGCAACCCGTACTATGCCGCGGAGATTGCCCAATGGCTGCTGGAGGCGGGTACCCTCCGTGCGACGTCCGCGGGCCGGTCGTGGGACTCGGACTCGAAATTGGAGCTACCCGCCCCCTTCGAGCGAGCGATCGAGGTCCGTCTCGGTCGGACCCCGAGCCTGAACCTCCCCGTCGGGAGTATCCAGGATCGACTTGCGATTCTGCCGTTTGCCAACCTCAGTCCGGACCCGGGTGACGCGTATTTCGCCGACGGACTCACCGAGGAGATGATTGGCGTGGTCTCCCAGGTGAAGGGGTTCCAGGTGATTGCCCGCACCTCAGTGATGCCCTACAAATCTGCCTCGAAAGGGGTCTTCCAGATCGGGCTCGAACTGGGCGTCTCATCGATCCTCGAAGGAAGCGTTCGTCGAGCCGGAGATCGGTTGCGGATCGCGGTGCAATTGATCGACGTACGATCCCAGGCCCACCTCTGGGCGCACACCTTCGAGCGCGCGCTCGGCGACGTGTTTGCCGTGCAGTCCGAGATCGCGAGAAAGGTGGCGAATGCACTCAAGATCAAATTGGGCCCGGCCGAGAGGAGTCGGCTGGAATCCAGACGCTCGGTGCGGCCGGATTCGTACCTTGCCTACCTGAGGGGCCGGATCTCGTTGCATACCCATACCCAGGCATCCTTGGAGACCGCGAAGAACGAATTCGAACGGTCCATTTCGCTCGACCCGATGAACGCCGCCGCTCATGCCGGACTCGCCGCTGTAACGGAGATGATAGCGTGGTGGTTCCCAGGACCAGGCTTCAAGAGATCGACCCGAGGGAGCCGGGGATTGGCGGCGCGGGCGCTCGACCTCGACCCAGACCTCGCGGAGGCGCATGAGGCGGTCGCGTTGGTCCTGGAAGCCGAGTACGACTATCGGGGGGCGGAAAAGGAATTCAAGTTGGCTCTGGAGCTGAGTCCGAGCTACTCGATCGCGCACCATAACTACGCCTCTATTCTGGAGGAGATGGGACGGCCCGAAGAAGCGCTCTTGCAGTACTCACTCGCCGAGGGAGCCGACCCTCTTTGGGCGAGGAACCTCTTCTGGTTCGCCACCTTACTCGTCTGGTCGGGTCGGCCGGACGAAGCTCTCGTGAAGATCCGAGCGCTCGGCCAACTGGAACCCGACGGGGTGGACTATCACGCCGCCCTCACCACCTACTACCTTTCCCAGTCCAAACCCCAGGAAGCTCTCGACGAGCTTCGTAAGGTCGTCGAGCTGGAGCCAGAACCTCGTCGCAAGTCGGTCTATCGGGCTCGCTACCTCGCGCTTTCGGGCAGGAAGAAGGAGGCCGAGGCCCAACTTCGGCACGAAGAATCGTTGCCCGTAGTTGGCGTCATCACGTGGGCCATCGCGCTGACGTACGCCGAAATGGGGAACCTCGATGACTGTTTTCGTCTGATGGAGCAGGCCGCCGACGCTGGGTACGTTGCGTTCCAGCAACCGAGGCTGAATCCGATTTACGAAAACGTCCGAACCGACCCGAGACTCCAGCAATTGTTAGCAAAGTTGGGCATCCCATGACAATCCGTTGATTTCGACCTCCCGTCGACGGTGAACCCCCCCTTTCGGAGAGGAGACCGGGATTGCGAAGGGCGTTGCACGATGAATGTCGGAGGGGGACATTACTGAATTGTTCATATCCCCGACTTGGGGGTCAGCGAGAAAGCACGATTGCGAGACCACCGGTAGTCGGGTTATCGCGGTTACCGGACTACCCGGAGCGGCTGGGCTCCCGACACGCCAGATGCCCACAGTCGACCAGGTAAATCGCGGGCTTTTCCGCGAACCGGGGCTTAATCTAACGAATACCGTTTCCGGGCCATGGCCTCCAGTCGCCGACTCGCCGCCATCATGTTCACGGACATGGTCGGCTCCACGGCTTCAGCGCAGGCCAATGAGGCAAGGGCCCTCCGGTTGCGGGACGAGCAGGCCGGACTGGTCCGTCCCCTCTTCGCCGCCCATCAAGGGCGCGAAGTCAAGTCAATGGGCGATGGCTTCCTAGCCGAGTTCGATAGCGCACTCCGAGCCGTGCAGTGTGCGATTGACATCCAACAGCATTTGCACGAACGGAATTCCCAGCCAGGCGTGGCACCGATTCAACTTCGTATTGGAGTTCATTTGGGGGACGTCGAAGAACGCGAGCGCGACATCTTCGGCGACGCAGTCAACATCGCCTCACGCATCGAGCCGCTCGCGCCCCCCGGAGGCGTCTGCATCTCGGGAGAGGTATCCAGTCAGATCAGAAACAAGATCCCGAACCGGCTCGAGAAACTGCCGCCGACGGCGCTGAAGGGGTTGCAGGCATCGATCGACATCTATCAAGTGGTATTGCCTTGGACGGAAGCGGGCGGCGCTGGGTTGTCCGAAGTCAATCGGAACCGGATCGCGATCCTTCCCCTCGCCAACTTCAGTCAAGCCGCCGGCGACGAGTACTTCGCGGACGGGATGACAGACGAGATCATTTCGACGGTGTCAGGGATCAGCGGCCTCAGCGTGATCTCGCGGACATCTGTAATGAGATACAAACAGACCTCCAAGAGCATGACCGAGATCGGACGCGAACTAAAGGCAGGAAAGCTCCTGGAAGGGAGCGTTCGGAAGTCCGGAAATCGGGTGCGGATCACCGTCCAACTGATCGACGCCGAGAGCGACGCCCATCTCTGGGCCCAGAGCTACGACGGGAGCATCGACGACGTCTTCGAGACCCAGTCCGAAATCGCTCGCAAGATTGCAGAGGCGCTGAAGCTACCCTCGCCTCGGGGCGGAGGCCGGGCTGAGAGTCCTGAGGTCTACCCGCTCTGCCTCCAGGCCCGCACATTGTGGCATAAGTTCACCCGCGAAGCGAACGAGCAGGCGATGCTCCTGTTGGAAGGCGCCCTAAAGATCGATCCCGAGTCCGCTCGGGCGACGGCCGGGCTCGCGGATTGTTACGTTACCGCAGCTAACGCCGATTGGGTTGAGAAGGACGAAGGTTACGGCAAAGCTAGAACGCTGGCCAGACGTGCGCTCGAGCAGGACGCCTCGCTGCCCGAGGCCCATTTCGCCCTAGGCCATGTGTTGATAGTGGACGACTACCCCGCAGCCGAGGCCGAACTCAAAAAAGCGCTCACGCTGAACCCCAGTCACGCGGACGCCCACGAGTGGTACGCGGAAATCCTGCGAGGCATGGGTCGAGTGGCTGAGGCGACGCGGGAAGTCGAGAGGGCCCTCGAACTGGACCCGCTCCCGCCCAGTCGGGCGTTTTTCTTGGCGACCCAATACTACTTCGAAGGGCGTAATGACGAGGCGATCGCAGTCTGCAACAAGATCATCCAGACGGAGCCGGGGTATGCCTGGGCGTATGCCGGGCGGGCCGTGCTGACTTCCATCAACGGAGAGAGGGAGAGAGCCTACCGGGATTTGCAAACCTACAGACGACTACAGCGGGACGAGATCGCGTACAAGAGCCTCCAGGCTCGGATCGAAGCTCACCTGGGAAACAAGGAAGAAGCGTCACGCCTCATCGATGAGGTGCTCGCGCTCGAGGCAGCGAGTGAATCCCCGAATGCGCGAAGCGAAACTTACCAGCTATCCTTTGCGTATGCCCTCATCGATGATCGAGCGAGATTCTTTCCGTTCGTGGAAGGTCTGATCGACCACAATAAGATGGATCCCGGTGAACTTCGGGACCCCGCGTACCAAAACATGGCGAGTGATCTTCGATTCGCATCCCTCCTCCAGAAACTCCGCAAATCCTACGGCATTTCCAACTGAGATCTCGTTCGGTGGTTCGGCGCCCTGGCTTGGAAGGGTGTCGGAGGGGGACACTACTGAATTCTTCATATCCCCGACAACCCCCGTTTCTCGATGAAAGCCCGATTACGCAACTACCTGTAGTCGGGAAAGTGCGATTGTGAGACTACACGAAGCGCTCGGCCTTCTAGGGGTTTGGATACATCAAATCAACTGGGCGGAACAAGACCTCCGCGTTGAGCCGGGGCTTAATCTAACAAGTGCCGTTCCCGGGGAGTGGCCGCGACCCGCCGCCTTGCCGCCATCATGTTCACCGACACAGTCGGCTACACCGCCTCCGCGCAGGCGGACGAGGGCCGAACGCTCGACCTGCTCCGACAGCAGGCGGAGCTGGTTCGTCCGCTCCTGGTGGTCCACCAGGGCCGAGAGATCAAGACAACCGGGGACGGTTTCCTGGTCGAGTTCGACAGCGCACTCAAGGCTACCCAGTGTGCGGTGAGCATTCAGCGACGAATCTACGAGCGAAACTCCGAAGGCGGCCTCGCCCCGATCCAGATCCGGATCGGCATCCACTTGGGAGATGTCGTGCAGAGTGGCGCGGACATCCTCGGAGACGCGGTGAACATCGCGGCTCGGATCGAACCGATTGCCGAGCCCGGGGGCATCTGCCTGTCGGGCGCCGTTTACGAGCAAGTCCGGAACAAGGTACTCGAGAAGTTCGAGAAGCTCCCACCTGCCGCGCTCAAGGGGGTGGAGGCGCAGATCGACCTTTACCGAGTGGCGCTGCCGTGGAACGCTCTTCCGTCCTCAGCACACGACCTGGTTCCCGCGGGGATTGCCGTCCTCCCATTCTCCAACATCAGTCCGGATCCGAACGACGCCTACTTCGCAGACGGGCTGACCGAGGAATTAATCTCCGTGCTCTCTCAGTTTCGAGAGCTTCGGGTGATTGCGCGGACCTCGGTGACGCCCTACAAATCCACCTCAAAGGGGGTCAGTCAAATCGGGGCTGAGCTGGGCGTTTCCTCGATCCTGGAAGGGAGTGTGCGAAAGGCGGGGAATCAGCTTCGGATTACTGCACAGCTGATCGATGTGCCTTCCCAGGGACACGTCTGGGCCAACTCCTACAACCGAGAGCTCGATGATGTTTTCGTGGTCCAAGCCGAGCTCGCGAAGCAAGTCGCGGAGGCGCTGAAGATCGAACTCCAAGCCACCGAGAGGGCGAAACTCGAAGCGCGGCCGGCGGTGAGGCAGGACTCGTATCTCGCCTATCTGAAAGGACGCACGCTCCTGCACCGGTGGTCGCCGGAGACACTCAAGGCGGCGAAAGAGCAGTTCGAGCTTGCGATATCTCTGGATGGCCGAAATGCGTCGGCTTATTCAGGACTATCCGAGGTAATTCTACTGGACGGACTTTGGTTTTCTAGCAGTCCCCGAGTGGAGTGGAACGACTCAAGCCGGAAACTCGCCACTCGGGCGTTAGAAATCGACCCGAATCTCGCGGAAGCCCACTGCTCGCTCACCTTGGTTTTGTGGGACGAGTACCAATATGTGGAGTCCGAAACAGAGTTCAATCGAGCAACAGCTCTCAACCCCAGCCTCGCCGTAGCACACCGACACTACGGCCTCTTCCTGGCGGAGGAAGCTCGACCCGACGAGGCCCTACGCGAATTCGAGCTGGCCGAGGCCTTGGACCCGCTGTCAATAATCGTCCTCGCCAATCATGGCATGTTGCTCATTCGTCTCCGGCAGCTGGACAAAGCGAGAGTCGCGATTGAGAAGCTGGGCCGGTTGGACGAATCCACCAGAGCATACCACGCCCTCCTGGGTGACTACTTCTGGGCGAAGGGCGATCACGCAGCGCAAATCGAACAACTTGACCTTACAATCAGAAGTTCGCCACAAGACCCACTGAATCCGATGTTTCGCGCGGCGGTCTATGCCTCGGCGGGCCGAGCGGACCAAGCACGGGAGTTGCTTCCCTTAGTAGAAGCGATGCCAGAAACCGCTCTCAAGTTCGCTACTCTTATGGAAATCCACGCGGACCTGAACGACCTAGATGAATGCTTTAGGGTCATCGAGAAGGCAGTCGACGCTCACAAGTTCGGTGCGATCATATTGTTCCGGCTGGACCCCAGCTACGAGCAGGTGCGTCAGGACCCAAGGTTCAAGAGGATTCTTCAGAGGATGCACCTCGCCTGACCCGCCACACTCCGCGCCTTGCCACCAGTACACAACCCACCCGTTTCCGGAGGGGCAGATGGCGGGTTCAAATCCCTTACACCCGTAGGGTCAAGTGTTGGCGTTTCTCGGCGAGAAATTGCCAAAGGATGTCGGAGGGGGGATTTGAACCCCCGACCCCAGGATCTCTCCCGGGACGCCCGCGGCGGCCCGCTATGAGTCCCGTGCTCTACCAGGCTGAGCCACTCCGACAGGGATCGGAGGCACCACGGCCGCACCTACGCGCCCGCGTCCTCGTCGCCGCCCGCGGTCGCCGCGACCGGAGGCGGGCCCGACGGACCTTCCGGGGCCGGGCTCTCGGTCGGGGGCGGGCTGGTGGGGATTTCCTCCGCGATCGCCCCGAGGACCTCGGAGCGGCGGATCTCGATCTTCTTCAGCGGGTACAGGGTGCGGACCCCGTGAGCCAGGATCTTCGACAGTTCCCCCTGGATCATCTCGCGGACGAACTCGGGGGCGGTCCGCTGGGCCGCCTCCTCCCGGAGGATGTCGACCATCTTGTGCCGCAGTTCCGCGCGCAGCCGCGTCTGGAGGCGTTGCTCGCCGACCGCGACCGGCTTGAGCACGATCTCGATCCCGTCCTTCGTCGTCACGTGGAGCGAGGTGTCGATCTTGGAGCGCTTGCGACGGGCGAGGCGTCGGACGTAATCGGAGGTAAGGTCGTGGCCGATGAACCGGGTCTCGGCGACCCCGTCCCCGCCCACGCGCTCCACGCGGAACCGCATCTTGATGTGGGCCTTGCCGGCGTCTTGGCCCCCCGAGAGCTCGGGGACCGTCATCTCGAGCGTCCGGCCGATCAACTGCTCGGGTTCGGTCGCCACGGTCTCCCCGAGGTCGGCGTGCTGGAAGAGGCCCGGCGCACGGACCTTGTAAAAGTGCTTGGCCCTCCACTTGTCCTTGACGGTCCGGGCGACCGTGGTCTTCTTCCCGGACGTCTCCTTCTCGGCCATGGGTCGCGGGGCCGCCGAGCGGGGTACCCTACTTAACCGTGTCGAGGCGGCGGAGGTCGATTCCCTGACGGAGGCTCCCGCGGAGCGCTCCCGTTGGCAAAGTACATAACCCGAGCCCAACTCCGCGCGCCGTGGCGGCGGCCAAGGAACCGGCGAAGGGTGCGCGGTCGACCGCGGCCGAGCTCCGCACCCTCCATCCGGCGGCCGAGTCCCCCGGGGAGCGCTTCCGGGGCGAGGTCCTCCGCCGGCTCGACGCGGCCCGAACCCGAGGTCTTTCCCGGGACGAGGCGATCCGGTCCCTCTTCCCGCACACGGTCCTCCCGTCCCAGACCTACGAGGACGTGGTCGCGGCGGTCGTCTCGGGCGCGCACGTCCTCTTCTTCGGCCCGTCCGGCGCGGGCAAGACGAGCCTCGCCAAGGACCTCTGGGGCCTCTTCCCGAAGGGAGCCTGGGTGGTCGACGGCTGCCCGGTCCTGGACGACCCTCTCTCGATCATCGACCCGGCATCGGCCGACCGGTTCCCCCCGTGCCCGATCTGCACCCGTCGCTTCGCTCCGGGCGGGGACCCGGTCCGCTTCGAACCCGCGGCCGTGGACGGCACCAAGGTCCCGGCCCAGTACGTGCACCTGCACGAAGGGTTCGGGTTCGCCCGGCTCCAGGGGAGCTCGGAGGTCTTTCCCGACCATCTGACCGGCAACATCAACCTCCGAAAGCTCGAGGAGGTCGGGGACCCGATGAGCCCCCTGGTCCTCGAACCGGGCAAGCTCCTCCAGGCGAACCGGGGGTTCCTCCTCGTCGATGAGATTGGGAAGCTGCCGCTCGGCACCCAGAACGTGCTCCTCCAGGCCCTCCAGGAGGGGGTGGTCACCCCCTCGAAGTCCCGGGAGAGCTTCCCCGGCTCGTTCGTCGCGGTCGGGACCTCGAACCTCTCCGACCTCGACAACATCAACGACCCGCTCTCCGACCGCCTCACCAGCCTGTACGTCGGGTACAACGAACGGCACGCCGACAACCGACGGATCGTCGCGCTGGCGCGGGTGGAGGAAGGGGGCGGGTGGGTCCCCGAGATCCTCACGGACGCCGGCGTGCGGGTCATCGAGGCGTGGCGGCTGAGGACGAGCGACGACAACCCGGACATCGGGGAGGTCGGCTCGAACCGCACCCTGCTCGACGTCGCCAGCCGGACCCACGCGATCGCCACGCTCGCCGAGCGGACGATCCCCGTCTCGGCCGACCTCAAGGCGGGCCTGTTGCATGCGATGCGGGGCCGACTGCGCGCCCGCAGCGGAGAGTCGTTCCGCCAGAACGAGAAGCGGGTCGGCGAGTTCATCGAGCAGTACCTGGGCCCCTCGCTGAAGCGGAGTGCGGGCGTCTACTGGTGCCGCTACTACCGGGACTCACTGAAGGAGAGCGCCACCGAGGCCGAGGCGCTGGTCGGGGAGGGTCGTCGCCTGAAGGACGACGCGGCCCTGCTCACGCAGTCGGCGGGCGACCCCACCCTCTTCCCCCGCTTCCGCTCCTTCGCCCGATTCGTGGGCGAGCGCGAGCACCCCGGGGACGGGGTCGCCCCGTTCGACGCGGCGCTGGGCGTCTTCCGCCTCCTGGAGGAGCACTCCCTCTTCTCGTGCCGCGACGAGGACGACGACGACGCCCCCGTCTAGCGACGCCGTGCGCCTTCCGGATTGCTCGACGTACGACGACGACGTCGGCTCGGACGACCTGGTGGACGCCCTCGACGCGGGCGCGCTCGTCCGGGCGCTCGCTGAGGAAGGGGTCGACGGGGCCCGGCGCCTCCTCCAGTCGAAGGCCGCGGAGGATGCCGAGCTGCGGGCCCGCCTGGACCGGCTCCGTGCCCAGCTGCGCCGGCAGGACCAGCGCCGGGTGGGCCGGGTCAGGGCCGAGTACGACCGGCAGGTCGAGGCGCTCGACGAGGTCCGAATGCGGTCCGACGTGGAGGTGCAGCAGCGTCTCGCCGCGCTCGAAGCCCGACTCGCGGCCGCGCGCCAGGTCGACTGGTCCCGGTTGCCACCCTCCGACCTCCTGAGCGACGTTTCCGCGGCGCTCCTACTTCCGGACGCCTCGTGGAACCAGCCCCCGCCGCGGCCGGGGCTCGGGGCGCGCATCCGTGCGTTCTTTGCACGGATCGCGGCCTGGTTCCGCTCCCTCTTCTCCCGGAAGCGCGGCTCCGGAAAGGCCGCCCCTCCCGAGGGACGAACGGTCGCATTCGCCTACGCGAGCCCCGACGGTCGGGGCCTCGGGGCCTCGGAGCTCGGGGAGGCGCTCGCCCGGCTGTCGCCCGCCCAGCAGCAGGAGCTCTCAGGCAGCGTCGCGAACTCTCTCAAGGCCAAGGAGCGGGCCCTCGAGCGGGAGGCCGAGGAGAAGCGGAAGGCGGTCGAGGCCCAGCGGCGACGGCTCGAGGAGGAACGGGCCGAGGCGGCCCGCCGGGCCGCGGCCGAGACCGAGAACCGGGTGAAGGAGGGGGAGGCGCGCCGCCTCGAGCGGGAGCTCAAGGAGCGCGGGTTCGTGGCGGAGCGGGGCGAGAGCCTGGTCGTGACGTTCGGCCTCGTCCAGCGGTTCGCCCGCCTCCTGCTCGAGGAGGAGACGAAGCGCCTGCCGACCGACGTGCGGCTCTCGCTCAAGGGCGAGGGAGCGACCGGGGTCTACGAGAAGGCCCGGC
Source organism: Thermoplasmata archaeon (assembly GCA_035501555.1). Lineage (GTDB taxonomy): Archaea > Thermoplasmatota > Thermoplasmata > Lutacidiplasmatales > UBA184 > Lutacidiplasma. Next base: position 318,892 of record DATJWA010000027.1, read on the forward strand.
TGCGCCGGGCCGAGGAGATCGCACACCTCGACGTGCCCGGCTCGCTCCTGGCCGCGCGAATGGCCGGCCAGCGCCACATCGAGGAGTCCACCAGCTACGTCTACCGGGAGGTGACGAGCGAGCGCGTCCACGTGGTGCTCGCCTTCGACCGCTCGGGCAGCATGGCCGAGGCCGGCAAGCTCGACGCGGCGAAGAAGGCCCTCCTCGCGCTCTACGTGGCGATCCGGCGCCGGTACCCGGACGCCACGATCGACCTCCTCGCGTTCGACAACGAGGTCGAGGTGCTCGACCTGGTGACGCTCTGGGAGTGCCGGGCGGGGTCGTTCACGAACACCGCGGAGGCGCTCCGGGCGGCCCACCTGCTCCTCCAAACCTCCCGGGCGAACCGGCGCGAGCTCTACCTCATCACGGATGGGTTGCCGGAGGCGTACACGGGGGAGGACGGACGGGTCCATTCTGGCCAACTGGACCGGGCGATGGAGCAGGCGCTCGTCCGGGCGACCGAGGTCGCGACCGTGCGGCCCCTGCGCAGCACGATGATCCTCCTCAAGTCCCCGAACCCCGAGTACGAGCCGGCGGCCCGCCTCATCGCACGGACGATGGGCGGCGAGCTCGTCGTGACCGACCCGGGCCGCCTCGGGGTCGAGCTGCTGGTCCGGTGGGCCCACGGGGTCGAGACCGAACGGCGCCTGATGCCTCCGGCCCCGGCGGTCGTCGCGACCCCCCCGGGCTCCCCGGGAGGGCGGGGCCGCCGGCGGCGGGCCGACCGTCGGATGGGCGGCTGACCCCCGTTGCCGCTGGCGCCGAAGGTTTATCTTGCGAACCCGCGGTCGTTCGCCCGGTGGACACCATGAGCGACGGTTCAGACCAGGCCCGGTTCCGCGAACACCTGGCCCAGATGCGCCAGGCGGCCCGCGGTCTCGGCGGGGATTTCGTTTCGGAGTTCAGCGACCTCGACACGAAGATCGAGCGGTTCGGCCACGCGACGGCCCGGGACGCGCGGGAGCTCGGCTCGGAGATCGAGGACGGGATCTCCCACCTCGGTAAGCAGATCGACGACCAGATGCGGCGCCTTCCCGGACGGATCGCCGACGGGGCCTCCCGCGCGGGCGGGGCGACCCGGGACGCCTTCGTCGCGGTCGGTCACAAGACGAAGGAAGGAACGAAGAACGCGCTCGCCTCGGCCGCGGGGGTCAACCGCAAGCCGATCAAGACCTGGAGCCCCCCCGAGGGGCCGGACGAGAACCGACCCTCGTAGGAGGGGGACGGACCTCCCCGACCGGGGAGGGTGGGTTCGCCAGGGCAACCGACTCGTCGCGCAGCCGCTGGACGGCGGTCGTCAGGTACTTCCGGTCGACCTCGAAACCGGTGAACGGAAGGCCCAACCGGGCCGCCGCGACCGCCGAAGCCCCGATCCCGAGGAACGGGTCGACCGCCCGACGGATGCGGCCGACGCCGTGGAGACGGAAGCACCATTCCGGGAGCTCGGGCGGAAAGCTCGCCGGGTGGGGGCGGTCCCGGCGGGCGCGCTGGATCGTCGGGTACGGCAGGAACCAGGTGTTCCCTCGGCAGCGCCGGTCGGCCACCGCCCCCCTCCAGCGGGCCACGTTCGACTTGTCCTGGTAGGGGACCCCGATGGCGAGCCGGTCGAGCGGGACGTCCCCTCGGGGGCTGAAGTGGAAGATGTACTCGAGCGCCCCGTGAAGATACCGGTCGGAGACGAGGGGCTTGTAGTGACCCAGGGCGAGGTCCCGGTCCAGGCCCGCGGCCCGGCCGACCGCCCGCCGGTCGATCGCGATCGACTTCACCCAGTGGATCACGTTCTGCAGGACGAACGAGCGTCCCACCTCCCGGGCGACGTCGTACGGGAGCCAAGGGTCGGAGGGCGAGCCTCCGACGTTGAGGAAGAACGACCCCCGTTCGGAGAGCACCGCGGCGACCGCCGAACCGAGCTCCCGCACCCACGCTAGGTACTCCGCCCTCGGGCGGTCGTCCGAGTAGCTCCGGTAGGCGACCCGCCGGTTGTACGGCGGGCTCGTGACGACCACGTCGACCGACCCGGGGGAGAGACGCCGAGGCAGGCCGGCGAGGGCGTCCTCGCACCACAGCTCGACCGGGGTCGAGGAGGGACCCACCCGGAGCCGGGCGAACGGACGGGCCGGGGCCATCGGCGGCCGCAGGGGGTCCGGGGGGATAGTCCTACCGGGCGGGGGCCGGGGCGGGGGGCGCGGAGAGCTTCATCTTGGCCATCTCGTCGCGCGCCTCCTGGAGCGCCTTCTCCGGTTCCTTGTAGTAGAAGGCCACGAGCTGGCCGACGTCCCGGTGCGTGAACGGGTGCTGTCGGGTCGCCTGGGCCTCGCGCGCCTGGAGGTACTCGAGCATCTCGACCCGGCGCCGGACCTCCCGCTCCATCTCCTTCATCGACCAGTTCTTCGCGAGCGCGACGCGCTCGTAGACGTAGGAGTGGCCCGAGTAGAGGAAGGTGTCGTCGGCCGGGTTCCACGAGTAGACCGAGTTCGTGATCAGCTCGTTCGTCTCCGGGTCGAGCCCGACGATCTCGGTGAGCGACTGGACGCGCCGGGTCATCTTCGAGCCGACCTTCACCTGCCGCTGGAGGAGGACGAGGTTGAGCGCGCTCACGAGCGACCGGGGGAGCGTGATCGGCGGGTTCTCCATCCGGTGGACCATCGCGCTGACGCTCTCGGCGTGGAAGGTCGTGTAGCAGGTCTTGCCGGTGGCCATCGCCTGGAAGACGATGAACGCCTCCGCGCCACGGACCTCTCCGACCATCAGGTACTGCGGCCGCTGGCGGAGCGCCGCGGCGAGCAGGTCGAACATGTCGATCTCCCCCGGCGCCTTGCCGCTGACGAGGTTCTTCGCCCCGAAGCCGGCGCGGGTGAGGGAGGGGACCCAGTTCTCGTGGGGGAGGTTCAGCTCGCGGGTGTCCTCGATGGAGACGATCTTCATCTGCGGCGGGATGAACAGGAGGGTGGCGTTCAGGGTCGTCGTCTTCCCGCTCGCCGTCCCCCCGCAGACCATCATCGACTGCCCGCTCTCGATGGCGATCCAGAGGTAGGCCATCATCTCCGGGCTCATCGTCTTGAACTTCAGCAGGTCGACCGGCGTGAACGGGTTGTCCCGGAACCGCCGGATCGTGAACGAGCTCCCGCGCTTGGTCACGTGCAGGCCGAGGGTCGCCTGGAGACGGGAGCCGTCCGGCACGGTCGCGTCCAGGATCGGGCTCGCGACGCTGATGTGCTTGCCCGAGCGCTGGGCGAGCCAGATGACGTAGTCGTCGACCAGCTTCGCGTTCTCGAACTTCAGGTTCGAGCGGATCGAGCCGAACTTCCGGTGGTAGATGTACAGCGGGATGCCGACCCCGTCGCACGAGATGTCCTCGACCTCGCTGTCGGTCATCGGGACGTCGACGATGCCGTAGCCGATGAAGTCCCGCTCGAGGTAGTAGAGCATACGGCCCTTCGTGGTCGGGCCGGGGGAGACGTCCCACTCCTGGAGCTTGCGGTCGACCATGAGGCGGAGCTGGGTCCGCTTCGTCTGGGGGTCGAGCTCGGGGAGCGGCTCGAACTCGTCGATCAGGACCGTGTGCATCCGCTCGGTGAGCTCCTTTTCGAGCGGGGAGAGCGGCGGCTCGATGACCTCGTAGAGGTACTCGTTGCGGGTGTTGTGGTAGGAGATGCGCACGAAGGAAAAGCCGGAGCGGATCGGCGCGAGGTCGATCTCCTTCTGCGCCGGGTCGGAGAGCGGCGGGACGGGCGTGACCTCCCCTTCGGCGCCCTGGCCCGAGACCCCGAGGCGGGCGAGCTTGACGCCGTGGGGCTCGGCCGAGCCCTTGCGCAGCGCGGCCCCGACCCGCAGGAACGGGGAGAAGGAGCGCGGGGGGCGCCGGCGGGGCCGCTCGAGGACGACCGACTCCGGCGGCGGGGCGGCTTCGCCGGCCATCTTAGCCCCCCGGGATCGACAGGATCGGGACGAAGAAGCGCATCGTGATGTATCCCATGATCAGCATGATCGTCGCGTGCTGGAGCCCGTAGGCGATCTTCCCCTTCTGCAGGATCCCGGCCATGATCCCGTCCCCGACGGCGTGGGCGATGACCGCGACGAAGAACGCGAGGAACAGCTGCGGCACCAGGGTGAAGGCGAGCGAGACGCCGCCGGCGGCGCCGAGGGAGGAGTGCGAGACCCCGGAGCCGGCGGTGATCATGTCGGGAAGGAAGATCGCCGCCATGATGTAGATCGTGACGAGGAAGACCCCGAACGAGATGTAGATGACCGTGAGGTAGGTGAGCATCTGGATCTCCCGGCTCTTCACCTGGAGCTGGGCCTCCCGCGTGTCGTGCGCGACCATCGTCAGCACGTCCGCGACGTTCCCGCCGGCCTCGTTCGCCCGGGTGACGATCGAGACGACCCGCTGGACCAGGGGCGTCGGGACCCGTTCCTCGAAGAGGCGGAGGGCGGTGGCGACGGGGACGCCCCACTCGAGCTGGCTGGCCATCTTCTTGATCTCGTCGGTCAACAGGCCGTAGCGGCCCTTGCTCGCCACGATGATCGCGTCCGGCAGGGTCATGCCGAAGCGCCCGGCCTCGGCCACGTCCCGCAGGAAGTCCGGTAGGCGGTCCTCGATCTTCTCGACCCGCCCGAGCTGCTGGCTCTTGAGGAACCCGTACGGCGCCATGAGGGCGATCAGGCCGAAGACGATCCAGTCGATCGCCGCGTCGAAGCCGGGCGTCACCCCCGAGCGGAAGACGAAGTTGATGACCCCGGCCCAGGTGAGGGCCGCGACGACCCACAGGACGACCGCGACGACCGCCCCGACGATCAGTACGACCTCGGCACTCCCCAGCCCCTCCCCCGTCTCGGCGGCCGTCGGCGCGGCGAGCGCCTTGACCTTCCGGACGGATGCGGGCGCGTTCGCGGTCGCCATCTTACACCATGTCCGCCGTGAGGGTATACATGAAGAAGATGAACCCGAACTGCGCGATCGGGATCAGGAGCCCGACGATCGCCCAGAGGATGTCGATCATGAAGCTCCCCCCCCCGCCGATGACGGCGAAGATCGCGATGATGATGACGAGGAAGAGCGGGAAGGCGACCACGACGGTGACGAACGTCTCCGCCATCAGGCCGAGCGTCTCGACGCGGGAGAGCATCTCGAGCTTGTTCTCCTGCTCGTACTGCTCGCTCTTGAGCAGGAAGTACGGCTTCAGCTGACCGCCGCTGGTCGCGGTCGTCACCACGCCCTGCAGGAAGTCCTGGAACCGCTTGGAGGGGCTGCGCTGGGCGCCGGTCCGCAACGCGGTCAGGATGTCGACCCCGAGCAGCTCGGTGTCGCGCGTGATCCAGGCGGCCTCCTCGGCGACCTCCCCGTAGATCTTCTGCCGAGCGAGCTCCTTGAAGATCTGGTCGACGTTGACGTCGGCCGACGCCATCGCGCTGACGAAGCTCATCGCCGGACTGATCTTCCGGTCGATCTTGCGCCCGCGCGCCTTCGCGGTGGACGCCGGGGTCCCCGGCATCCCGAAGAGGGTCCCGACGAACGCGAGGATCGGCAGGCCGACCGCGAGCAGGATCCCGACGTACAGCGGGAGGCCCACGATGTCGACCATGAAGAAGGCGGCCCCGACCCCGGCGAGGGCCATGCCGATGGCGGCGACCACGCTGGTCCCGTAGACCATCGCCATGTACTCGTCCGCGCGCAGGCGGATGTGCGCCTTCAGGAGGTTCTCCTCGAGGGTCGGGTCGGGGGGCCGGGCGAGGACCCGCTGGCGGAACGTCTTCCAGCACCAGCGCTGGAACGGGGTGAGGGTCGAGTGGGTCGGCTGCTCGCCGCGCTTCAGGCGGACCGTGCGGGTCTGCTCGGACGAGCCGGGGGTCGCTGGGAGCCGGGCCCGGCCCACGGCCGGGTTGGAGGTGGGGGTCGCCGGCATCGTCTACGCCCCCCGGGGGAACGGGGCCCCCGCCTTGACGCGTTCCATGACCTCGTTCGGGTCCTTGTAGTACTGCGCGACGATCCGCCACAGCTGCCGGTAGTCGGTGATCTTGTTCTTGACGAGGTAGCGGATGACGTCGACCCGGCGCTGGAACTCGGCGTCCATCTCGTCGGTCGTGAAGTTCCGTACCTCGGTGATCTTGTCGAAGAGGAAGGAGTGGCCCTTGAACGTGAACGCGTCCGTCCCCGGGTCCCACTCGTAGACCGTGTTGGTGATCAGCTCGTTCGTCTCGGGCTCAAAGCCGACGATCTCGAGGACCTGCTTGAGGCGTCGGACGACGCCCTTCTCGGTCCGGGCCTGGATCTGGATGATGACGTTGTTCAGGGCCGAGAGCAGGATACGGGGGGTGTTGATCGGCGGGTTCTCGAGGCGGTTGACCATCGACTTCACGCTGTCGGCGTGCATGGTCGAGTAGGTCGTGTGCCCGGTCGCCATCGCCTGGAACATCGTGTAGGTCTCCTTGCCGCGGACCTCCCCCACGATGATGTAGTTCGGCCGCTGCCGCAGGGCGGCCCGCACGAGGTCGAACATGTCGACCTCGCCGGCGGTCTTCCCGTCGGGTCCGCGGTCGCCGGTCCCGGAGCGCGTGGCGCCGGGGATCCAGTTCTCGTGCGGCAGGTTCACCTCGCGCGTGTCCTCGATCGAGACGATCTTGGAGGTCGGGGGAATGAAGAGCGCGATGGCGTTCAGGGTGCTGGTCTTGCCGGCCGCCGGCCCGCCGCAGATGATGACCGACTCCCCCTGCTCGGCCGCGAGCCAGAAGTAGGCGACCATCTCCTCGTTCGCGCTGCCCATCACGACCAGGTCGACCGGGGTGAACGGCCGCTCCTTGAACCGCCGGATCGTGAAGCTCGCGCCCCGGGTCGTGATCTCCCGGGCGTACGTCGCCTGGACCCGGTGCCCCTCCGGCGTGGTGCCGTCCAGGATCGGGGAGGAGACGCTGACCGACTTGCTGCACCGCTGCCCCAGCATGACGATGAACGAGTTGAGCGAGTCCTCGTCCGAGAAGATGACGTTCGTCTTCATCGACTCGTACTTCCCGTGGAAGATGAAGATCGGCACGTCGACCCCGTCGCACGAGATGTCCTCGACCTCCGGGTCGAGGATCAGGGAGTCGACCGGCCCGTAGCCGACGTAGTCTCGGAGGAGGTAGTAGATGATCCGCTCGGTCATGAGCGGGGAGAGCGGCACGTCGCGGCTGCGGAAGTACTCCTCCGCCTCCCCCCGGAGGTAGGATCGCTTGTCCGCGGTGGAGAGGTTGGCGGTCTCGCTGCCCAGGATCTGGGTCATGGTCGCCTTCAGGTGGGCGACCAGGCTCTTCTCGTGGGCCGAGAGCTGAGGCTCGATGATCTCGTAGAGGTACTCCTTGTTCCGGTCGTTGTAGGAGACCCGGGAGTAGGAGTACGGCGGGTTCACCGCCCGGACCTCGAGCTCGCGCATGGACGGCTCGGCCAGGGGAGGGAGCGCGGTGATGAACGTCCCCGGCACGTCGGTCGTCGGGAGCGCGGACTGGGCGCTCGTGTCGAGCGGGTTCGGCTGGGCCGCCGGCGTGCGGGGGATCTTGACCCGGAAGGAAGAGCCTCCACCGGACGCGGTCATGCGATCACGTCCCCGCCACGCCGGTGCTGACGACCGCCCCGGCGAAATAGTACTGCGCGTAGTTGACGTTCGCCACCGTGAGGGTGAGGACCGTCGTCGCCCCGCTCCCGCTCGAGCAGGTCGCCGTGGTCGGGGCCGTCGTGGAGGTGGAGTTGGTCCCCGGGCTCAGCTGGGTGAGCTTCCAGTCGGTCTTGGCGAGACCGCTGTAGCCGGCCACCGTGTTGAGGAACGACCACCAGGCGCAGGGGTACTGGGTCCCGATCTCGAAGGCGAAGGTGAACGGCTGGTAGGTCATGTTCGCGGCGACGTACACCCCGTTCGACGTGACGGGCTGGCTGTACCGGTAGTGGCTGTAGAGGTCCTGGCTGCCGAGCCCGACGATCGAGGACTCGTTCCCGTAGAGCTGGAGCAGGCTGGTGGAGACCGTGGTATTGCCCGCGCCCGTGTGGGTGACGTTCAACGGGGAGTTGACGTCCATGACCTGGTAGCCTCCCGGCTGGGACTCGATGACCGCATCGTCCTCGTAGAAGTAGGTCTCGGGGGTGTAGTAGCGGTTCGGGAGGACCATCTGGACCACGCCGGTGGCGATCCGCTGGCTGAAGAACCCCGAGCCTCCCGGGCCCACCTGCAGGGAGATGTTCACGAACATGCAGCCCGCCGGGTTCACGGGCTGTCCGATCCCCTTGGCGTAGCCGGCGTCGGTGAGGTTGAACCCTTTGGCGCACCCGGACGGGAGGAATTCCAGGATCCCTTCCGTCGGCTGGGCCAGCAGGGGTACGCTCGCCGAGCTGAGGGTGAACGGCACCCCGATCGTCTGCGGGCCGCCGAGCTGGTACTGCGCGTCGACCGCGGACTTGAAGTTGGAGAAGGCCAGGTCGGCCGAGGACGAGAACGCCGACTCGTTCTCGGTCATCCACAGGGGGAGGTACTGGGTCACGAAGACCCCGAAGAGCGTGAAGAACACGAGGAGCGCCAGGAGGGTCCCGATCACCGCGACGACCCCCCGCCGGTTGCGGAGCCGGCGACGCGCCCGGCGATACCGACGGCTCACCTTGTGACTCGGCTCCCCCATCCGACAGACCGACCGCAGCCCCGGAAGAGACCACGGCAGCGAGAATTAGGTCCGATTCGGGTATAAATATCCTCACTGGAGGCGACACCGCCGGGCCGGTGTCGGTCGAACCTTTAGGCCGGGGCGGGTATCGGGCCGACCATGAGCTTGCGTGAGATCTCCTTGACGCTCCCGAACCGCCCCGGCGCTCTCGTGGGGGTCGCCCGGATCTTGGCCAAGGAGCGGATCAACCTCGCGGGGATCGGGGTCGATTCGGCGACGGGCCAGGGCCGGGTCCGCCTGATCGTCAGCGACCCCGACCGGGCCCTCACCCTCCTCACGACGGGGGGCTACGAGACGGAGGTCCGAGAGATGATGGCCGTGCGGATGGAGGACCGGGCGGGCAGCTTCCTCCGGGTCCTCGAGGCGCTGGCCCGGGCCAAGGTCAACATCCAGAGCGTCGCGATCCTCGTCCAGCGCGACGGGAACCACCCCCTCGTCGCGTTCTCGGCGACCGACCTGACCCGCGCGCGCCGGGTCCTGCGGCAGGCCGGCTTCGCGAGCACGGCGGCCGAGCGCCTCGTCTCCAACGCGGACCTCCTCGCGACCGCCCCGTCGATCCCGGGCGAGTCGGTTGGCTTCCTCCTCTAGCCGGTCTCCCCCGCCCGCACAAAGGGTAAGAGCCGAGCCTCCTCCCGGTCCGTTCGCGCGGTTGTGGTCTAGTGGTTAGGACGGTAGCTTCCCAAGCTACCTACTCGGGTTCGAATCCCGACAACCGCATCCGACGGGCCTTTGACCGCTCACGGGAGCGGCGGGGCAAGGGGCGGCGGGGAGGGTCCGGCGCCCGCGTACTGGTAGGGTATCGGCAGGAGGTCCGGGTCGACCCGACCGGTCGTCGCGTAGCGGTACAGGGCCGCCCGGAGGACCCCCTCCGCCGCGGAGCCGATCAAGAGGACCACGAGGGCGATGGCCACCGCGGCGACGATCAGGACCAGGCCGACGACCCAGGTCCCCCCGAGGAGGACAAAGAGGCCGAGGAACCCGATGACCACCGCCGCGACGACCCCCGCGCCGATGATCAGGCCGAGGACGAGGTTCGAGACGAGGCTCCGACCGAACGTCGAGATGAACAAGTGGCCCGAGCGGCTGAGCGAGCGCCAGGCCCCGCCGCGCTCGTAGAGGATCACGGGGACCATGAAGTAGGTCATGACGCCCCAGGTCGCGCCGCCCGCGACCCCGATGACGGTCCCGGCGATGCCCCCCACCCGACGGGCCAGCGCCTGGATCAGGAGCCCGACCGTCGCGGCGATCAGCGCCCAGGCGGTCAACGCCCCGAGGCGGCTCCGGGCGACCCGCCAGCCGTCCGCTGCGGTCGGCTGTTTCCCGTTCAGCTTCAGGGTCGCCGCGCCGATCAGCCCCGCGGTGGCCACGACCGAGACCCAGGAGACCGCGAAATACATCGCGAGGAACATGAGGACCAGCGCGACCTGGTAGGTCGTCCCGGTGTTACCGGCCAGCGAGGTGAGGGGCACGACCCACACCGCGCCGAAGAGGAACAGGACCAGGATGGCGAGGATCGACAGCGCGGCGACCAGGGGGAAGACAAGGAGCGCCCGGTCCTCGCTGATCAGGCGGAACGACGTCTTCGTGAGCTTCCAGGAGTCCGAGAAGGTGCCGGGCATGCGCAGGTCCGTGAGGGTCCAAGGAACGAGCCCGCCTCGTTACTTGAGCGTTCGGGGCGCGTGAGCGCCCGTCGCAGGGGACCGGCGGCGGGCTGTCAGGTCCCGGCTGCCTGACTCGAACAGGCGACCTGAGGATCTCTACGGGGGCCGCCGGGGGTCCGGCAGTCTCGACTACAGTCCCCCGCTCTACCACTGAGCTAAGCCGGGACGCTTCGAGGAGCGGGCGTTGACCTATAAACTTGGCGTCGTAGCCGGTGGAGGCGGGGCGGGATGCGGGTCCTCGAGCACCGACGCCACAGCCGACGGGACCCCTCCGGGGTGCACCTGAACGCGGAGGGATTCGAGCTAGCCCAGCGGGTCCGCCGCGAGATCGGGTCGTTCGACCGAGTCCTCACCTCCCCCCGGCCCCGGGCGGTCGAGACCGCGGAGGCCCTGGGGTTCCCCCACCCGAAGGTGGTGCCCGCACTCGCGGACGTGCCGGACGACGTGGGGCTCAACCCGGGGGAGGCCGTGCCGACGAGCTTCTCCGGCTACCTCGACCGGGTCACGTCGAGCCGGTCGGCCCGCGAGTTCGCGAACCTCCAGGCCTCGCTCTGGGCCGAAGCGCTTTCCTCCCTGCCGGAAGGGGGCCGCTTGCTGATGATCTCCCACGGCGGGATCATCGAGTTCGGAGCCTGCGGCGCCCTCCCGCGGGCGGTAGCCAGCTGGGGACCCCCGGTGGGGTATCTCGAGGGGGTCCGGCTCGAGTGGAGCCACGGCCGCTGGACCGGCGGCCAGGTGCTGCGCGTCGGGACGGCTTCCCTTAGACGATGAGGTGACGCACCCGCGCGCGCACCTCGTCGGGGGTCCCGCGGGCGTCGACGGGGTGCAGCAGCCCTCGGGAGCGGTACAGCTCGAGGAGCGGCGCGGTCTGCTCCGCGTAGACCTTCAGCCGCGTCGCCACGGCCTCCGGTCGGTCGTCCGGCCGCTGCACGAGCTCGGTCCCTTCCCGGTCGCACCGTCCCTCGACCCGGGGCGGCTGGGTCGATAGGTTGTAGACGCTGTGGCAGGTGGGGCAGACCCGGCGACCGCCGAGCCGGCGCTGGAGGACCTCCGCCGGTAGGTCGAAGGAGACGACGACGTCGATGGGGGTGATCCGGTCGAGGGCGAGCGCCTGCGCCGGATTCCGGGGGAAGCCGTCCAGGATGAATCCGGAGGCGGCGTCCGGCTTCCCGAGACGCTCCTGCAGGATCTGAAGCACCAGCTCGTCCGGGACGAGGCCGCCGGACCGCATGTGCCCGTCCGCCTGCAACCCGAGGGGGCTCTTCGCTGCGACGGCCGCCCGAAGGAGGTCACCGGTCGACAAGTGGGGGATGTGAAGCTCGCGGGCCAGTTCGGCGGCCTGGGTTCCCTTGCCGACCCCGGGGGGACCGAGGAAGACGACCCGGTGCATGCGGGAGGCCAGCCCCTCCCGCTTAAGGGAGTGTCGCCGGCCCTCAGCCGACCCGCGTCCCGTCGAACGGGCGACCGAGCATCGCGGCCTCGAGGGCGACGAGGTTCCGGCCCTGTACGATCGACAGCGGGATCTTCGCCCGGGCGAGCGAGTCGGCCCCGAGACGGTCGAACGGGAAGTTCTCTCCCGCCGCCCCGGTCGCGGCGCCGTGCACGAGCGCGCGGAAATCGGCCCAGGAGATCGTCTCCACCCGGCGGGCGTCCGGGTGGGTCCGTGGGTCGTGGTCGTAGAGCCCGTCGACGTTCGTCGCGTTGACCATCCGAGCGGCCCGCACGCGGACGGCGACGAGGGCCGCCACCGCGTCCGTCGTGTGCCCGGGCTCGGTCCCCCCCAGCACCACGGGGGAAGCCCGGGCGAGCTCGTGGACGACCTCGCGGAGGGTCGTCGGGGGGTGGGCCGGGGTCGGGGCGCCGATCCGGGCCGCGAGCAGGCGGGCGTGCAACCGCGTGACGTCGATGCCGAGCTCGTCGAGCTCCACCTCCGTCAGGTCCAGCCGCCGGCCGAGGCCGATGTACTCCCGTGCCGTGCGGCCGCCCCCGGTCGTCACGACGAGCGGCATCTCCCGGCCCAGCCGGCGGAGGAGGGAGGCAAGCCGGTCGAGGTAGCCCGCGTCGTCGTCCCCGGTCAGGAGGACCGAACCCCCGACGGAGACGACAACCGGTCGCACCTCGGAGGGCTCGCGACGGGCCATGGCGTCGCAGGAGGAGCCCGCCGACTTAGAGATGTCGGCGCCCCGGGCGCCGGGTTGAATACCCGGTCCTCCTCCCCGGGTCCGTGACCGACGAGCTCGAGCGGGCGAAGGCCGTAGCGGCCGAGCACGCGGTCCGGGCCCTCCGCCCCGGGTTGCGGCTCGCGCTAGGGACGGGCTCGACCGCAGCGCACGCCGTGCGCCAGATCGCCGCCCAGTTCCCCGGGGAGCATTTCGACTGCGTCGCGAGCTCCCGGGCCACGGAGGAGCTGGCGCGGGGGCTCGGTCTCGCGGTGCGGCCCCTTCGCGGGGACGACCGGTTCGATGTCCTCCTGGACGGGGCGGACGAAGTATCGGACTCCCTAGCGCTCACGAAGGGGGGTGGTGGGGCGCTCCTGCGGGAGAAGCTCCTCGCCCGCCTCTCCGCCCAGCGGGTGATCCTGGTGGACCCGACCAAGCTCGTCCACCAGCTGGGGCAACGCTCGCCGATCCCCGTCGAGGTCGTGCCGTTCGCCTCCGCGGTACTCGAGGCCGAGTTTCGCCACCAGGGGTACGGGGTCCGCCGGAGGGTCGCGGCCGACGGGAACCCGTTCCGGACGGACAACGGGAACGAGGTCCTGGACCTGACCCCGCCCCGACCGCTCACCGACCCCTCGGCCTCCGAGCGCGAGCTGCGCGCGGCGACGGGGGTGGTCGAGACCGGTATCTTCGTCGGTCTCGCCGACCGGGTGGTCGTCGGCCATCCCGACGGTCGCGTGGAGGAGCGCGTCCCTTCCCGCGCCGGGCGGACCTGAGCGGGCTCGACATCGCCGAGGTTATCTGGTTCGGGGATTCCGTGCGGTCGCCCCGTCGGACGGGGGTCGAGGGAACATGGAGGGCAAGTACATTCGCACTCGCATCGAGGACCACGTTGGGTACATCGAGATCGGCAAGCCGAAGGCGAACACCTACGACCTCGAGATGATGCGCGAGCTCTCCAGCGCCATCGACGAGATGCGCTTCGACGACTCGGCCCGGGTGGTCGTGCTCGCGAGCACGGTGCCGGGCTTCTTCAGCGCCGGCGCCGACATCGAGATGCTGAAGGCCAGCCAGCCGGACTTCAAGGCGATGTTCTGCCTGCACTGCCAGGAGACGCTCGACAAGGTCGCGAAGACCCCCAAGGTCGTGATCGCGGCCCTGAGCGGGCACACCGTCGGCGGCGGGCTCGAGATCGCCCTTTCCTGCGACCTTCGCATGATGGCGGCGGATTCCGGGAAGATCGGCCTCCCGGAGGTCACGCTCGGCGTGCTGCCGGGGACCGGCGGCACCCAGCGCCTCCCCCGCCTCGTGGGGACCTCGCGCGCGCTCGACATGATGATCACCGGAAAGCTCCTGTCGCCGGCGGAGGCGCTCGCGATCGGTCTCGTGAACTACGTCTACCCCAAGGAGTCGTTCGCCCACGACGTCCACGCGTATGCGAGCGCGCTGGCCCACGGCCCGGTCCGGGCGGTCAGCCTGATCAAGCGCTCGGTCGCCGAAGGGGTCGAGGAGCCCCTCACGAGCGGGCTCGCGCTCGAGCGCGAGCTGCAGAACCGTCTGTTCATCACCGAGGACGCCAAGGAAGGCCTCGCGGCGTTCGTCGAGAAGCGCAAGCCCAGCTTTAAGGGCCGATGAAGGATAGTACCCCTGGAGCGGGCGCGCAAGCCATGACCGTCGACGGGCCGAAGACCGGTGCCGGCGCGAAGACCTTGAAGGACGGCGGGACCGTCCAGCCGGTCCGCGAGATCCTCTGGGGCGCGTCGGCGGGGGCCCACAAGTACGAGACCGCCGAGGAGCTCCCGGAGGACATGCGGAAGCTCGTCGTCAAGCTCATGGTGGTGCAGGCCGACACCGAGTTCGCCTCCATCCAGCAGCACCGTCCCTGGCTCGACCAGGCCCCGACGCTCGAGGACCGGTGGATCGAGTGCCGGATCGTCGCGGACGAGTCGCGGCACGGTCTGCAGGCGTGCCGGATCCTCCGGGACTTCGGCGAGGAGGGGCAGCGGTACATCGACGAGCTGCTCGCCAAGCGCGAGGGCCAGCACAAGCTCGACGCCTTCAACATGCCGTTCCTCCGGTGGGGGGACGTCGGGGCGTTCACCTGCTTCGTCGACCGGGTCGGGGTCTACCAGCTCCGGGCCTTTCAGGAGTGCTCGTACGGGCCGCTCGCCCGGGCGATGCCGCTGATGCTCTCGGAGGAGCAGCTCCACCTCAATTTCGGGGCCAGCGTGCTCCGCCGGATGGTCCAGGACGGGCCCAAGTACTACGGCTCCAAGGAGGAGGCGCAGGCGGCGGTCAACAAGTGGTACCCTCGGGCGCTCGACATGTTCGGGCACTCGAACTCGGAGACGAGCCGGCGCGCGATCGAGTACGGGCTCAAGCGGTGGACCAACGAGGAGGCCCGCGACCGGTACATCCATGAGGTCACTGGGCTCACCCACGCGATCGGGCTGGAACTGCCTCCGCCCGAGTTCGACCGGCACGTCCTGTAGGCGCCGGGAACCGTCGGGCCGTCGGGGCCCCGTCCGTCACGAACCCTAGGGGAGAGGACGAGCGGCCGGCCCCGGGGGAAGCAGGGTCATCGACTCGACCCCGGGCACGCGTGCCAGGCGGGCGCGAAGCGGACCGGCCTCGCGACGCAACGTGAAGACGTGCACGTGGGCGCCCGCGTCGTGCGTGTAGGCCGCGCGGGGGCGTCCGCGCTCCCGGTTGAAGGCGCGGACCTCGGTGAGGACGGCCCGGGAGGTCACCGTGAGGTAGTCGAGGCTCGGCCGGGTCGTCTCGCAGACGGAGCGGAAGCTGTCGCACTCCTCCATGATGAGGGGGAAGAGGCGGTCGGGGTCGCGGCGGGCGATCGCGGCGCGGATCCCGGCGAGACGCGGGGGCACCTCGGCCAAGCGTCGGGAGTACTCGGGGCTCGTCGCCACGGTCCACTGCATCGCCTCCATCGAACGGACCTCCTTGACCGGCGCGCCCCGTACGAGCACGACCAGGTCGACCAGCTCGGGCCAGTGTCGGGGCCCGAAAAGCGGTCGGGCGTAGCAGTCCGCCCCGTCGGCGCGCCTGCCGGCCCGCCATTCGACGAACCCCCCGAAGACCGAGCGCGCGGCGCTGCCCGAGCCGAAGCGCGCCAGTTGGGAGAGGGCACGCGGCGAGAGCCGCAGGCCGGCCGCCCGACTCGCGGCCCCGGCGAGCGCGGCGAACCCGCTCGCGCTGGAGGCCATCCCGCTCGCGGTCGGAAAGTTGTTGTCGCTCTCGACCTCCGCCGCGGAGGTCTCTCCCGCGGCCTGGCGCACCCGGTCGAGGAACCGGACGACCCCCTCCCGGGGGCCGCCGCCGGCCTCCTGGCCGTTCAGCACGACCCGGTCGGCACCGAGGGCCGGATCGAAGCGGACCCGGGTGCGGGTCCGGAGGCGGTCGAGCGTGACCGAGAGCGAGGAGTTGTACGGGAGACCGAGGGAGCGGTCGCGCATCCCCCAGTACTTCACGAGCGCGATGTTGGGGCGGGCCTCGAACGAGGCCGAACGGCTTCCCCGCCCGTCGCGGGCTCGCACGGCACCACCCGACCGTGCACAGTACTTATCCGCGACGACCTCTCGGGAGGTCCGTGCCCCCTCGACCGCCGAGCACCGAACCGCGGCCGGTCGGTCCTCCCTCGAACCTTCGGCTCGCCGCGCGTCTCGGAGGGTTCCACCACGAGGTCGGCTTCCGGATCGACCCGGAGGCGAGCCGCCGGGGCCTCGTCACGGTCACCGGCCGGGTGGAGCGACGCCACCTGAACATCAACGGGGTCGTCCACGGCGGGGTGTACGCAACGATCCTCGACACCGCGATGGGGGCCTCGGTCGTCTCCCTCCTGGCCGAGGGCGAGACCACCGCAACGACCTCGCTCTACGTCGAATTCCTTCGGGCGGCCCGGGAGGGCGCCCTTCTCAGCGCCCAGGGCGAGGTGCTGCGCCGAGGTCGTCACATCGCCTTCGCGGAAGGGAACCTGTACGACGGCGACGGCCGCCGCCTCAGCCAGGCGCGTGGCACGTGGTACATCTGGTCGCCCGACGAGGCGACCCCGGCTCCCGCCCGCCCGGCCGACGCCCCCCGGTCGAAACGTCGCCGGGCGTGACGGGAGGTCCGACCGGACCGACCCGAAGCCTCAGTCGGACCGGAACGAGGCCGCGCGGGATCTCAGCCGCTCCGCGACCTCGAGGCGTTCGAGCCCCTTGGCGAGGCCCCGGCTCCCCTCCGGGAAGGGGTGGGTGCGGTAGAACGCCCGCACCTCCTCGGCGCGGCCGAGGCCCACGTAGATCGTCGTGCGCTCGAGCAGGGTCGAGAGCGACGTGGATCCGCTGAACCGTTCGGCGAGCTGGTCGAGGTGCCGGGTGAGCCACGGCCAGACGACGTCCCGCGCCGCCGGGGAGATGACGGCCTGGGCGAGGACGTGGACGGCGTGCCCCGTCGCGATCTCCCCGGAGAGGGTCATGTCGAGCGTCGCCTCGAGGAGCTCCGGCTCCGGGGTCCAGGGAAGTGCCCGGTCGAGCAGGAAGGTTTCGGCCTCGGTGCTCGCCCGTTCCCTGGCCCTCCGCAGCTCGTTCCACCCGGTGCGCCCCTCCGAGCGCGCGCGGGCGACGGCGACCGCCGCCCGGAGGTCGGGGTCGAGCCGGCTCCACTCGGGGAACAGATCGGACAGGTCCCGCGCGAACGCCTGGTCGGCCCGAACGCGGTAGCCGGCCACCCGGTCCCGCAGCGTGCCGGTCGCCGGCTTCTCTCCGGGACGAGCACGGACGCCGACCGCGTCCATCCGCTCGGCCAGGTAGCGTCGCGTCTCGTCGTGGACCGCGCTTGCGGTGGGGAGGATGCGCTCGAGGGTCGTGAGGGTCCCGGCGAGGGAGGTGACGACCAGGAGGTCGTTGCACCCGCCCACACGCCGGACGAACTCGGCGAACGTCCGCCACTCGACGGTCCCCGAGAAGAGGAACGAGCCCAGGTCGTCCGCGACCTTCCAGCGGTCGGTCGCCGCCCGGCTGGGCAGCGCGTGGAAGAGCCGTTCCAGGAGCTCGGGGTCGTAGTGGACCCGGTAGAACCCGACCGCGCCCGGGTTGAGGTGGACGACCGCGTCCGTCGGCACCGGGAGCGTCACGGTCCGCTCCGAAAAGATGAGCCGTCGTCGCTCCGCGTCCACGTCCATCACGAGAGGGATCGGCCACGGGGGATCGTCGTTGCCGGAGGGGAGCAACGAGAACCGCTCCTGCGTCAGCCGCAGCGTAGCGCCCTCGTGTCGGGCGTGGATCACGGGGTGCCCCGGGCGGTCGACCCACGGCGCGGCCATCGTGGCGACCGGCTGGTTCCCGGCCCGACCGAGGGCCTCCCAGAGGTCCTCGGTGCGGGCGTTGGCGTACCGGAACCGCTCAAGGTAGTCGACCACACCCGCCCGGAAGCGCTCCGGCCCGAGGTAGGTCTCGAGCATCGCGAGGATGGAACATCCCTTGCCGTAGCTGATCTCGTCGAAGATCTGGCTGATCTCCTCGGGCCGGTCGACGTGCGCTCGGACCGGATGGGTGGAGGCGAGCGAGTCCGCGTCGATCGCCGCCGCGGTCCCGGCGACGCGCAGGTAGAAGTCGGTGGTCGAGTCCATGTCGGGCTCGAGCCGCTGGGTGATGCGGGTCTCCATCAGGGAGGCGAAGCTCTCGTTGAGCCAGACGTCGTCCCAGGTGGCCATCGTGACGAGGTTGCCGAACCACTGGTGGGCGATCTCGTGGCCGGCCGTCTCGAAGACGTCCTGGCGGGTGTAGGAGTCGGCCGTCGCGTCGACCAAGAGACGCATGTCGCGGAAGCAGATCGCGCCCCAGTTCTCCATCGCGCCGAACGCCTGGTCGGCGACCGCCACGAGGTCGAGCTTGGGAAGGGGGTAGGGGATCCGGAAGTACTCCTCGTAGGCCTCGAGGATCCGCCGGCCGGCGTGGACCGCGAACTCTCCCGCCGGACCCCGCCCGGGAGGTCCGAGCACCCGGACCGCGACCCGGCCGCCGAGGTCCTCGACCCGGTCGAACCGCCCGATCCCGAGATAGAACAGGTAGGTGGACATCGGAGGGGTGGGCACGAACGACCACACGCGGTCCCCGTCCAAGGTCCGGACGACCTCGGGTGAGGTGTTCGAGATGACCTCCAGGTCCGCGCGGGTGCGAACCGTGAGGCGGAGTCGCGCCTTCCGTGCCGGTTCGTCCTGGCAGGGGAAGATGCGTCGGGCCCCGACCGGTTCGCACTGGGTCGTGAGCACCGTTCCGTCGGCGTGACGGCACCGGTACATCCCGATCAGCGCACCGACCTTGACCTCCCCTGTGAAGTCGACCGAGACCGGGCCGTGACCGGGCGGCTCGGCGAGCAGGAGACGACCCTCGGACGGAAGGTAGGTGAACGGCAACGGGTCCGTGCCTTGCCGGACCGCCTCGACCTCGAGCCCCTCGGCGTTCAGCTCGACCGGCTGGGTCGGAACGGGGGCATCGAATTCGACGCGGCCCCGCCAACGGCCACGCTCGAAGTCGACGTCCAGGCTCAGCCGGTATTCCGCGATCTCAGGGCGTGGAGGAGAGCTCAACCGATCTGCTGTCGTCGCCCCGCCCAGCCGGGTCGCCGTCTTGAAGCTATAGCGCCGCGGCGGCTCGTCCGGTACGTCGGACCGCGGAGTCCAACGTTAAATACCGACGCTCCGTCGGCCGCCTGGCTGACGGCCAAAGCGGTGGGGAAACACCCGGTCCCATTCCGAACCCGGCAGTTAAGCCCACTGGCGTTCCGCGCGGTACTGAAGTGCGCGAGCCTACGGGAAACGCGGAAAGCTGTCAGCCTCCCGGGACCGGTCGTCGGGGCCGGCCGATAGGTTAATCGCGCACCGCGGGTGGCGCGGTCTGTGCTGCTCGGTGCGCACATCGGCACCTCCGACGGGCTGGTCGAGGCGGTCCGACAGGGCCGAGCGATCGGGTGCGAATCGATCCAGATCTTCTCGAAGAGCCCGCAGATGTGGGCGGGGCCGCCCGTCTCGCCGGAGGCGGCGGCCGCCTTCCGCGAGGCCGTCTCGGCCGAGCCGCGTCTAGCCACCGCGGTCCATCACGGCTACCTCATCAACCTCGGCTCACCGAAGGCGTTCATGCTCCGTCGGTCCCGCACGGCATTCCGCGACGAGGTCGCCCGGGCCGAGCTCCTCGGGGTCGACGGGCTGATCTTCCACCCGGGCGCCCACCTCGGCTCCGGCCCCGAGGCGGGGCTCCGGGTCATCGCGGAGAGCCTTCGCAAGACCCTCGAGGCCTACCCCGAGGGGAAAGTACGGCTCCTGCTCGAGAACGCCGCCGGCCAGGGGACCGCGCTCTGCTCGAGTCTCGAGGAGCTCCAGACCGTGCTCGCGGAGGTCGACCGGCCCGACCGACTGGGGGTCACGCTCGACACCTGCCACCTGTTCGCCTCCGGCGTCGACATCCGGACCGAGGAGGGGTACGGGAGCTTCTGCGACCGGATCGACCGCACGGTCGGCCGCTCGATGGTCCGCGCCTTCCACCTCAACGACGCGAAGGCGGAGCTCGGCTCGCACCTCGACCGCCACGAGAACATCGGCAAGGGCCAGATCGGCCTCGCCGGCTTCGTTTCGCTCGTCCGCGACCCCCGCTGGGCCGCGATCCCGGGCTACCTCGAGACGCCGTTGGACGACCGGGGGTACGCCCGGTACGCCGAGGACCTCGCGGCCCTCCGCTCGCTCCTGACCGGCGACCCGCCCGTCCTCTCCGCTCCCCCCGTCGCGCCCCCGGTCGAAAAGTCCACGGCGAGCCCGCGCGTTGCCCGCAGCGCTCGCTCTCGCCCCGGGAACGCGCGCGGCGGGCCGGCCGTCCGAACGCTCAAATAGACAGGCCCTGCTCGGCGCGCTGCGCATGGTCGAGGAGGTGTCGGCCGAGACGATTCGCTCGCTCGAGGCCACGGCGCTCGAGATCCGGCGCGACATTATCCGGATGACCCACGCCGCCGGGAGCGGCCACCCGGGCGGGAGCCTGTCGGTGTGCGACCTCGTGAACGCGCTCGTCTTTCGGGAACTGCGGATCGACCCCGCCCGGCCGGAGTGGCCCGAACGCGACCGGCTGGTGATGTCGAAGGGGCACGCCGCCCCTGCCCTCTACTCTGCCCTCGCCCTCCGGGGATTCCTGCCCCGCGAGGAGCTGTTGACGCTGCGGAAGCTCGGCAGCCGACTGCAGGGGCACGTCGACCGGAACAAGCTGCCGTTCGTCGAGGCCTCCACCGGGTGTCTCGGTCAGGGGATCGGGATGGCCGTCGGGATGGCGCTGGCCGCTCGTCTGGGACCCCACCACTTCCGGACCTACGCGATCCTCGGCGACGGGGAGTGTCAGGCGGGCCCGACGTGGGAGGCGTTGATGGCGGGAGGCCATTACAAGCTCTCGAACCTGGTCGTGATCCTCGACCGGAACCTCTACGAGACCGACGGCCCCACCGAGGAGATCATGGGCATCGAGCCGATCGCCGACAAGTTCCGGGCCTTCCGCTACCACACCGTCGAGATCGACGGGCACGACTACCGCCAGATCCTGGGGGCGTTCGCCGAAGCGCGCCGGACCACCGACGCACCGACCGCCATCGTCGCGCACACCGTCAAGGGCAAGGGGGTCTCCTTCATGGAAGGGACCCACGTCTACCACGGCAAGCCGCCGAGCACCGCCGAGCTCGAGCGGGCCCTCGCCGAGCTCGGTGCTCCGGCCGGGGTGACCCGATGATGCCGGCCGGCAAGGCGGAGAGCCTGCGGGACGCCTACGGCAAGACGCTCCTCGAGCTCGGGGGGAAGGACCCCCAGTTGGTCGTGCTCGACGCTGACCTCTCCGGCTCGACCCGCACGATGCTGTTCGGCCAGAAGTATCCGGACCGGTTCTTCAACGTCGGGGTGATGGAGCCCACGATGATGTCGATCGCCGCCGGACTCGCGCTCTCCGGCCGGGTCGCCTTCGCGAGCACCTTCGCGGTGTTCGCCGCCGGCCAGGCCTACAACGTCGTCCGTCAGTCGATCTGCTACAACCACGCGAACGTGAAGATCGTCGCAACGCACGGGGGTCTGCTGGTCGGCGGGGACGGGGGGACGCACCAGATGGTCGAGGACATCGGCCTGATGCGCGGGCTCCCGGGGATGACCGTCATCGTGCCGGCGGACGCCCCGACGACCCGGGCCGCGACGCTGGCCGTGCACGCCCGCGACGGGCCCGCCTACGTCCGGCTCACCCGCGAGAACCTGCCGGTCGTGACCGATGGCTCCTTCCAGCTCGGCAAGGCGGCGGAGCTTCGCTCGGGGAGCGACCTCACGATCGTCGCGGTCGGTGCCCTGGTCGCACGCGCCCTCACCGTGGCCGAGGAGCTGGCCCGGGTCGGGGTCTCGACACGGGTCCTCGACTTCGCCTCGGTCAAGCCGTTCGACGAGGCGGCGCTCCTGCGGGCCGCCCGGGACACGGGCGCGATCCTGGTGCTCGAGGAGCACTCCGTCCTCACCGGGGTCGGTGCGCTGGTCGCCTCCACGACGTCCGAGAACTATCCGGTCCCGGTCCGCCGCGTCGGCGTCCCCGACGTCTTCGGCGAGTCCGGCGACCCGTGGGCGCTGCTCGACCGGTACGGGATGTCCGTCGAGCGGATCCGGGACGAGGCGTGGGAGCTCCTCCGCGCCCGGGGCAAGGTTCAGTAGGCCGTTACCCGAAGAGGGACGGGCTCCAGCAAGGTACCCGGACCGGGCCGCTCATGGCCAGGGCACGCCGCCCGCGCGAGGTCCCCTCGCTAGTGAACCCTCCTCCGGTCCCACCGGGGTCGCGGCCGACCCGGACTACTTGCGTCTCGGAGTGACGGGGCCGACCTGTTCCCGCAGCCGCTCAAAAAGCGGAAGGACGCCTTCGTACCTCGCCTGGCCGCGTAGGTAATCCCAGTCGAGAGAGGGTCCGTAATCGACCGCGAGGGCCTCGGCCTGACGGAACAGTTCCAAGTCATGCTCCCGGCCGGACCGCATCAGGCGACGAACGATCAGGTACTCAACGGGGCCCAGTCGTACCGGTCCATACTTCGTCCCTCGCATCCTCGATGGGAGCCCCGCCCGTTCGGCCGACCCGACGAGGTCCACCTTCCCGAGGCCGGTCTTCGACCAGTAGGTGCGTGCGTCGCGTCCCTGCTCGGACTCGAATCCCCACTTCTCGAGCACCGGTGCGATCCTCCTTCGGTCGCCGACGACATCAATGTCCTCAGAGACGTAACGGTCGCTCCTCAGGTACACCTCGATGGCGGAACCGCCGACGATGGCAAGCCGACTTCCGAGCCCGCTCTCCTTGGCGAGAAGGGCGCCGAACCACTCGATCCGCTGAGCTCCGGACGACGCCGAGGCCAGGATCCGGTCCAGCTCAGCGCCGTCCATAGTTCGTGCTGGTCCGCATCCCGCTCTTGGCCAGCAGCTCGTCCTTGGCCCGTCGTCGATCGTCGTCCCATCGAATCGGGCCGAGTCCCTCCCACGTCGGCGGGGGCAGCCGAGCCAGCCGGTCGTACAAGCGACGGGTGGACGCCGCGGAGGGCGTTGGGGGCGTGGCGTACAGTCGAGACTTGCACTTCGGGCACAGAGACGGTTTGCCGCGCCCCCGGATCCGCCACCGGTGCAGGCACCGGTAGCACCGCGCGACCCGGCCGATGCGCTTGGTCATCGCTCCCCCCTTAGGTCATGCAGGCCAAGGAGTTTACTTATAGCTACCGACCGAAGTTCGAGTGATACCCCGTACGGGGGGTCGCGTGCGCCCGAGCGGAGTTTCGAGCCGTTGGCCTAGCCTCGCCCCCGGTCCCGACCTACCTATGGACCGTGCTCGGTCGCCCTCCCGCCGACGTCCTCGGGATGGGTGCCGCGGTGCGGCCCCTGCGACCTCAGAACCCTCCTGGCCCGCCGGCGGCGGCTGCTTATCGGCCGGGCGGGCCCATCCCGCCCCCATGAGGATGTGCCATGTGGGGCCATCGGAGAGGGCTCAGGTTGGTCCATCCCTACTCTCTTCTTTCCCGAAGGCTTCAGTAGGGGGAAATCCCTCGGGAGGGTCGAACGATGCAGCTCTTCCTCGACACCGCGAGCGTGACCGAGATCCGAACGATGTGGGAGATCGGGATCTTGGACGGGGTGACCACCAACCCATCCCTCGTCGCCAAGGAGGGGCGGAAGTTCGAGGACGTGATCCGGGAGATCTGCGCCCTCGGCGTGCCGTCGGTGTCGGCCGAGGTCGTCGCCACCGACACCGAGGGGATGCTCCGCGAGGGACGCCACCTGCGAGGGATCCACCCCTCGATCTACGTCAAGGTCCCGATGACGGCCCCCGGCCTCAAGGCGACCAAGACGCTCGCGCAGGAGGGGACGCGCGTCAACATGACGCTCGTCTTCAGCGCGAACCAGGCGCTCCTCGCCGCGAAGGTCGGCGCCGCCTACGTGAGCCCGTTCATCGGCCGGCTCGACGACCACGGGCAGAACGGGATGGACCTGATCCGGGACATCCTCGAGATCTACCGGCGCTACTCGTTCCCGACCAAGGTGCTGGTCGCGAGCATCCGGCACCCCGTCCACGTGCTCGAGGCCGCGCGCCTGGGGGCGGACATCGCGACGATGCCCTACGGGGTGATGGAGAAGCTCGTCCAGCACCCGCTCACGGACATCGGACTTGCCCGGTTCCTCAAGGATTGGGAGAAGGTCCCGAAGGGCTGAGGCCGCCCGGGCTCGGATCCATGGCGGAGCCTCCCCTGTCGGAGAAGTACCTGAGGTTGACCCGCGAGGCCCTGGCCAAGGTCCGCCCCGCCTCCCCGAAGCGCTCGTTCCTCGCCGGGGCGAGCGAGGACTTCCTCTCGATGGCCCGGGCGTATCTTGCCGACGCGGAGCATTTCGCGGCCGGCGGCGACCTCGAGCGGGCGCTCGCCGCCGCCAGCTACGCCCACGGGTGGCTCGACGCGGGGGTCCGCCTCGGCCTGCTCGACGGAGGGGAAGATGACCAGCGGTTCACCCTCTACCGGTAAGAAGCCGAGCTCGCCCGGGATCCCCGGGCCGGTGCTCCTCTCGATCGAGGCCCACCTTCGGGCTCGGGAGACCCGGCGGGAAGAGCTGTACCAGCGCGCCCGCCGGCTGCGGCGCCTCGCCCAGAGCACGATGACGCGCCTGCACGCCGGCGAGCCGGCCGACTCGGACCTCGCGGAGATCCGGCGGAGCATGACCGAGCTAGCGGACTGGCTGCACGGGGAAGGGCGGGGCGACGAGCCGATGGCCTCCGACGCCCTCCAGGAGGCGGTCGAGGCGGTCCTCCTCGGGGCGGCCGACGCGGGGGAACCGTTCCCCGGCCCGGCCGACCTGGGGGTCGAGCCCGAGCCGTACCTCCTGGGCCTCGGCGACGTGGTCGGCGAGGTGCGGCGCCGGGTGCTGGACCGGCTCGGCCGCGACGACCTGGACGGCGCGGAGGCGGAGATGGCGCTGATGGAGAGCCTGACGCGCGCGCTCCTCCACTTCGACACGACCCGGGCGATCGTCCCCCTCAAGCCGAAGCAGGACACGGCCCGCGCGCTCCTCGAGCGGACCCGCGGCGAGCTCGTGATGGCCCGGCACCTCGTGCGGAGCCGGCCGGGCCCGCCCGAGCGCGGGGGCTCGAAGACATGAGCGCGGTCCGGCGGACCACCGTCGGCGTCGTCGGGGGTTCGGGGATTACCGGGATCTTCAAGGGAGGACCCCGGAAGTCCCACAAGGTCTCGACCGCGTGGGGTCCCCCCTCGGGTCCGATCGAGGAGGGGGAGGTCGGCGGGATGCGCGTGCTATTCCTCCCGCGTCACGGCCCCGGTCACACGATCCCGCCCCACCGGGTCAACTACCGGGCCAACGTCGACGCTCTGCTCTCCCTCGGGGCGCAGGCGATCGTGACCGTCAGCTCCGTCGGCTCGCTGAAGGAGGACCTCCCCCCCGGGACGTTCGTCCTGCCGAGCCAGTTCCTCGACTTCACGAAGGGCCGACCGACGACCTTCTACGACGGGGGCCGGGTCTTCCACGTCTCGCTCGCCGACCCGTTCTGCCCGGACCTCCAGCGGGCGGCGGTCGCCGCAGGCACGGCGGTGAACGCCCCGTTCGTCGAGGGAAAGACGTACGTCTGCGTGGAGGGGCCCCGGTTCAGCACGCGGGCCGAGTCGTCGTTCTTCCGCCAGTGGGCGGACGTGATCGGGATGACCCTGGTACCGGAGGTGACGCTCGCCCGGGAGCGGGCGACCTGTTACGCCTGCCTTGCGATGGTCACCGACTTCGACGTGTGGGCCGAGCGCCCGGTCGAGGCGAAGGAGATCGTCGAGACGATGCACCGGAACGCGGACCGGATGGGACGGCTCCTGACCCGGCTGCTCCCCACCCTGGGCACGGTCCCGACGTGCGCCTGCGCGCACGCGCTGGACGAGGCCGGACTCTGAGTTAAGTGCGGGCGCCGCGGCGCACCGTGATCGGGATCCGCCCGGCCGCGAACTCGAGCTCGGCGATCTCGACCGGCTCGACGAGCGTCGGGGGGATGTCGATCAGGATCGGCGCCCCGAGGGAGACCTGGAGGGCGCGCGCGCCGAGGATCCGCGCTCGTTCGAAGCGGGTGTATTTGTCCGCGACAGGCGCCGGAGGAGAGCGGTGCGACACCGGGGATTCCTGCGGCGCCGCCGGAAGAGCGGCGGCCGTCAAGGGCTCGGCCACCCGAGCCACCCTATTTACCCTTTGCTCGCGGGCGGGCTTTGTCCTGCAACCCTCCGTTGTCCGAAAACTCGACTTCTTGTCCGAAAATTCGTTCTGAACACGAATCGGTCGGTGTAAAGATCTATCGAGCGCCCGAGTCCATCCGCTACCGTCGAAGGTTCTTCTTGACCTTCTCCTCCGCGGGGCCGATCTCGACGCGAACTCTCTTCCCCGCGTTCTTCTCCCCGACTAGAACGTATCCCTCCTTGTCGGCCACCTTCTGGATGAAATGCCCGTCGTACCGCTCCTGCGGCTTTGGGTGCCGGACAACCGTGCGTGGAAGTCCCTTCCGATTTGTATTTCCCGGGAGACCATTCCCGAGAGCTCGGAGAATCAGCGTCTCAATCTGGTCGTAGAGTGGCTCAACCTTGAAGGTGTAGACGGAAAAGTACCGAACCCAGCCCCAGTAGCGATAACGATAGTACTCGGCCCAGAACCGTTGTCGAACGCGTTGCTTCGCTCCCCTACCGGAAATTCCGACGTAGATTGGACGCTTCTCTGAGTCGTACAGGACGTACAAGCCGCGGATATCGGGCGGAAGGAGGGGAAGGGACTCTATCGGCCAATGCTCGTAGACTTCTTCAAGAAGGTTCGGAGGACGCCCCATCTCCCTCGAGGAGGGGGAGTATCATGATGAAGGTTCCGAATAATTTGTGGGTCCGTCGGATGGAGCGTGGCATCGGTCTCCTTCGCGTCAAGAGTCCAACCGGAACCCGGTGGCGCTTGGGGTAACTCATCGATCCTTTGCCTGCGTGCGAACCGGTCGTACTTAAATCAGTTTAAGTACGTGCCCTAATCGATGGGGCTGTCAGCGACCATAACGAGAAATGGCGCGAGTGCACAAGTCGTTCTCCCTGCCGAACTTCGAGACCGCTACGGCCTTCACCCGGGCGGCTCCGTGTTGTTCGAGCCGAGGGACGATGGGATCCTTCTCAAAGTTCCTTCAGCCCCGTTCGTTACCTTCTCCGTTTCTACGATAGGGTACGAGGGCCGCACGGTGGACCAGCTTATTGACGATCTCGGAGCCCACAAGGTTCGTCAACTCATTGACGTACGAGAGATACCCCTGAGTCGGAAGAACGGATTCTCGAAGGTATCTCTCGGACAGGCTCTCAAGAAGCGCGGCATCCTGTATCGCCACATTCCCGAGCTGGGATCGCCACGCGTCCTTAGGCACGCTTACAAGAATGGAGGTTCCTCGGTAGAATTCATGGATGGGTACGCTGCCCACCTCGACAGAAACGGAGACGCCTTTGAAATGATGCGTGACTTTGCGCTTGGAGTTCCTTCCGCCATCATGTGTTTTGAGAGAGACTACCGCGCTTGTCATCGGACTATTCTGTCCGAACGGCTCTCCCGAGAGGGGTTCCATCTGACGCACTT
The DNA here is from genome assembly GCA_035501555.1 of Thermoplasmata archaeon. Classification (GTDB taxonomy): domain Archaea; phylum Thermoplasmatota; class Thermoplasmata; order Lutacidiplasmatales; family UBA184; genus Lutacidiplasma. The sequence continues at coordinate 346,584 of DATJWA010000027.1, forward strand.
ATGACCTGGCATAAGAGGCGCGTCCTGGTCGTTGTCAAGGCCGCCCCAGAGCGGAGCAAGAAGTACGGGGAATGCGTCTGTACGGCCGGCATTACCGAAGAGGGTGAGTTCATCCGACTCTACCCGATATCGCTCGATGTATTCCGCCATGGACCTCGGTTCAAGAAGTTCAGCTGGATCGAGGTAGAGTGCGAACGTGTAGAAGGGGAGAAACTCGCGAGAAAGGAGAGCCACCGGATTCGGGAGGGCTCAATTCGCGTGGTCGACACATCCCTAACCGAAAGCCCGGTGGACTGGGCTGGACGGGAGAAACTCCTCGCGCCATTGAGGTCGCCCAGCGTCGAGAGTCTCGTTGAAGCCTTCGACCGGGATCGCACGAGCCTCGGGTTTATTCGCGTCGGCGACCTTCAGCGGTTTTACAAGAGCGAGGAGCCGAACGCGCCCGGAGCGAAAGAACTTCGCACCATGCAGGCCACGTTTGACGCGATGGGGGGCATGGGTCGCCCCAAGTGGATTCTCAACCAGATCCCGCACGTCTTTCGATATAAGTTCCGATGCGACGTGCCAGCGGAAGGCTGCCACGGGCACGACATGACGTGTGAGGACTGGGAACTGTTCGAGTCGAACCGGAAATGGCCCCAACACTACGGAACACCTGAACTGTTGTGGGAGAAGCTGCATGACCGGTACTATACCAAAATGAAAGAGGCCGACCTTCAGTTCTTCATGGGAACCGAGAGTCGGTACGGAAGCTGGCTCGTTGTCGGACTTTACTACCCCCGGAAGGGCGAGGCACCTTTCACCTCCCCTCGATCCATGAACACCTAAGTCACGCGGAGGGGCAGGATGCACACGAACGCGATCTATTGCGGCGACTGCCAGAGGGTTCTTGCGAACGAGCTTGAGTTCCCTGACAACAGCGTTGACCTAGTGTACGCTGACCCGCCGTTCTTCTCCGACCGGAGTTATGAAGTCATTTGGAACGATGGGTACGAACTAAGGGCCTTCGAAGACCGATGGAAGGGAGGAATTGAGAATTACATCGCTTGGATGGACCCCAAGCTGCGGGCCGCACACCGCGTTCTCAAGCCGACCGGCTCACTCTATCTCCACTGCGACTGGCATGCCAGCCATCACCTCAAGCTTCTCCTCGATAGAATATTCGGGTCCGAGAATTTCTTGAACGAAATCATCTGGAAAAGGGCAGGTACGGTCAAAGGTAACTTCGGTCAAGGGCGGCGGTCTTTCGACCCGAACACCGACTCGATTCTTTTCTATCGCAAGGGGAACGAGAACACGTTCCATCCGCCCTTCCGGAAGTATTCAGAGGATTACAAGGATGAGTACTACAAGTACATCGAACCGGAGTCGGGGCGCAGGTACAGGCTCATCAGCATGATCGGCCCGGGCGGAGCCGCCAAGGGCAATCCGAGGTACGAGGTAATGGGTGTCACTAGATACTGGCGTTATTCCAAGGAGAGAATGAAGGAACTAATTGACCAGGGGCTCGTTGTGCAAACACGTCCCGGGTCAGTACCCAACCGGAAACTGTATCTCGACGTGGGCAAGGGAGTCGCGATTCAAACTCTGTGGGACGATATACCCGCGCTGTCGGCCCAAGCAGCGGAGCGCCTTGGATACCCCACACAGAAGCCCGTCGCTCTGATGAACCGGATCGTCGAGGCATCCTCGAATGAGGGCGACATCGTCCTAGACCCAATGTGCGGGTGCGGGACGACCATTGCCGCCGCCAGGGCTCTGAAACGAAAGTGGGTTGGCATTGACATTTCTCCTACTGCTTGCAAGCTGATGGTCAAGCGCATGCACTCTCTTGGCGAGGCCATCACGCAGCTGGAGATCATCGGTCTGCCCAAGACGGAAGATCAGATCCGGGAGCTGCAGCCATTTGAGTTCCAGAACTGGGTCCTCCAGCAAATGTCTGGCCGCGCGTCGGAGCGCAAAGTGGGTGACTTTGGGATTGACGGTTGGGTTATCGATGGGCCAGTGCAAGTCAAGCAGAGCGAAGGCGTCGGCCGAAACGTCGTGGACAACTTCGAGACCGCGATGCGTCGTTTCAAGAGGACCAAGGGTTACATCGTAGCACTCAGCTTCGGTCGGGGGGCAGTCGAGGAAGCAGCGCGGGCCAAGAATCAGGATGGGCTCGACATCACTCTGAAGACACTCAAAGAATTGCTGGACGAGGGATGAGCCCTGAGGCCTCGGGCAGAGGCATCACCACAGCTAGATTCGGCGGGAAGTCGACCGCGTCCTTGGAGACAGCCCCAGATGGAGCTATATGGGTCTACCCGCCCCATCAGGGGGAACCGTACCTGCTTCGCGACGCTCCGGACTGCTACGTCCATCGAGCCGCCATGGACTACTGGGGAGGATCACGGACGAAACTCGAGGGCCTCCTGCACGACGATGGCGAAATGGCCGACTGTCCAGCGGCACCTAATGGGTGCAAGTTCTGCCGGACAGCTATTGAATCCCTAAAGGCCGCCCTCAGTGGCGACCAAGAAACGGTGAAGAGACTGGCCGGTGACTTAGCACTCCTCGGTTCGGTGAAATGCCCCCACTAGGATGGGCCTTGCGCTAGCACGGTCACTGTACGGGGTACTGTTTCAGGGACGAGGGCTTTTGTTTCAGGCGCGGGGTTAAGTTTCAAAGCCGGCACGAATACCCCCAGACTGGCACACAAACCGGGCTTACTGCCGTAGGGCAACTCAGTTATTGGGGGTGAACTGCAGAACTGACTCGGTCCCTACCCTGTAGCCCTGCCGCAATGTGTACTGCATTCGCTGGTTCACCAGACTGTGGCGTGACTCATATGTCAGAGCGAGCCCTCTCCGAGCCGCTAGCTCCACCAGCAGCTTCGGAGTGTCGATTTGAACGTCGCCGACAGAGCTCGCTCCGACGATGACGTATGCGATGCCGCGAGACTCACGCGAAACATCAGCGACCTGAGAGAGCCAGTCATCAACGTCGATGAGATACCTTCCCAGAACCACCGCATCGTGTTCGGAAACAAGACGCGCAACTCGAGAGCATATGGTCTTGCACAGCGGGGTAAGCCGGCTCTCGACATCGACTGCAGACAACCCATCCGAGACATCAGTTCCCAGGAATCGCCTCGCACGGGCAGTGAAATCGGACTGGTTTACAAGCCCTAGGAGGAAGTTCTCTAGCTTGTGCCTGCGGGCGTAGTTGATTGCACGCAGGTATGGGGGCGATGAAATCTGAAGGTCCGGAAAGCGATTCACTCGAGCGCAAAGCGCCGCCCACCTTCGTGCATCCCACTCATACACCGTCACTTCCCCGAGCCTCGGTCGTGACAGGAGCTGCGAGTACCCCTCACACAGAATCGCGGCGCGTGCGAGGAGTTCCCCGCGAAGATCAAACCTCAAGCCGGCGCGGAGTCTTTCGCGTCGCACTGACGTCACTTCGAGGCCGCTTACCGGCTTCGGGTCGGCGCGCGAAACCCGTCGGATCGACCCGGCGGTAATTGCGAGGACCGCGTCCCGGGTCGCGTAATCTAAGTAATCCCCGTAAGAATGAACTTCAAGCAGCCAGCGCGCCAAGTCTCTCAAGATGGTTGGATGAAACCAGTGGAATGGATTCGGAGGCGCTCGGAAGGGCGATTTCCGTTCCATCTCGCTGACACACTCTTCGGCGGAAGGGAGGCCCCCCTTGCGGTATCCCATGGGGCCGACCCTATCGAGAAGACCCTCGACAGTCACCATCAACTCGCCAGGGTCAACGGGAGTGCACTTGGCTCTGGTCAGAAGGCAGGCCAAGGGGTCGATATCGGAAACGATTGCGTCCCGTCCAAGTGCCACGGTTATGAGAGCCGATGTACCACAGCCCGCCATCGAATCTCCTACCAGAACTATTCGAGGGTGTTTCCGGACTAGGGATTGCACCAGGGGAGGGTGAAAGCTTCCAGGAAAGCGAAAGACCGGTTGCGTGTAAGGCGGAAGCGTGCCGACATCCAGAGGTCGGGGCCCCCCTGCCCTCATCTCCTCGGGTCAAGACGTCCCTGACGTCAAGCTTTCGGTAGGTCCCTTTATCACTGGAGCTGAACCCAAGTGCTGCCAGTCTGAGCCCCTCCGAACGACTACGGGGGTGGACCAGATTGCTTGAACACCTGCTGGAGGTGTTGGATCACGACCTCAGGACTCTGTCCAAGCTCCACCCGTCCACCATAGACCGAGATGAGTTCTGGTCGAAGCCGGCTGAGCGCCTTAGCCCATTCCTCCAAGTCCGACTCGCTGAAACTCTTGAACTCCGGCCTAGCATACCGGAGCGCCGAGAAGGAGGGACGTGCTAGCGGGTCCTTCTGCTGCATCTCGTGTATCGTCCGAATGAGCAGCGGGAGGTCCGGTCGAGGAGCGCTAGGCTCGCTGCGGAAGGCGCGTACCCAGGCTTGAATCTCATCAGGCGTGACGCACTTCGAGAACATTTCATGTAGACGCCCGAGAGGTAGCGGCTTCGTGCCGGAAATCCTGACAAGTTCGGAAAAATCCTGAACGCGAAACAAGCTCACTCGCTGCTTTCGAGCTTCCTTTATGGCCTTACAGGACTCGCCCCCCTCGACCTCGAAGTCGATGCCGATTATCGTGGCAAAGTCGGCGTCGTCTTCATCGCGATGGTTGGCTACAGTACTGAGATGCAGATCCCCCGACTTCACCTTTGGATGACTAGTCGATTTGGCGTCGTAGGAGACCTTGAAGGCTCCAATCCCTGCCACAGCGTACGGTCCCACGGTGGATGCCGTCCCATAGGCTAGACCATCGGCACGACCAGGCTGACCCAGAGGCGTCACGTCGAACCCGAGCGCGCGGAACGCCAAGTGACATGCTTCCTCGAGTTTGTCCTCGTCTCGAACGGAGTCACGCAGATTCTGGGCGATCAGGGTGACGCTGCGCGGGGCCTTGCTACCAAGAGCGCGGAGCAGATCGTCCCGTTTCCGCATGATTGCAACAACGTCGTCAGTCGGAACTTCGCGCTCAGAGAGGTACGCTTCAAGAACCACCTCCGCCAAGGCAAAGATTCTGAGTGAGTCCTCGTCGAAATAATTCTGATAGAGGGGGTGGTTCTCGTTAATCTGCACGGCCCCCGAGGCCCCGTCGTACATCGCAAGCGGCTGGATTGGTTCGAGTTGATTCAGGCTTATGCCGGTGATTCGATCGACTGGGGACTTCCCCGCTGGAGGAGGAAGATAGGCCAACCCGATGGGTCGACCCTCCTTCCCAGACCTCGTCACGTACTGGGCAATCGGAAACGCGGCAAGGGGACTCGGCAACGCTGTAATCCGGTCCTCCAGGGCCTCTTCCTTGTCCTGAGTTCTTCTGTACTCATCGTAGAATACCTGAATCTCATGGAACTTGGCAGAGAGATAGTCTTGGAGGGCTCGTCGCTGACTCTCTCCGACCTTCTCTCTGCTCACCACCAATGAATCATCGAGTCCATCCGCATGCACCACGGCGCGGAGTCGATTGATTGTCCCGAGTGACAAGGGGTGCGTACCGAACAGTGGGTCGTCATGATCTACGAGACGTCCGCGCACCATCACGAAGAAGCCGTTGCTTCGCCCGAACTCCTCTGCCTTCCCCCCTACGAGGCTATCCTCGTAGAGCGTGAACCGCCCAGAAATCCACCCGACACCAGGAAGCTTGGCTCGGCTGATTCGTCTTCCCGTCTTGAGAACCAAGACTTCGGTGGGCAGCCCCTTCGATTTCGCCACCTGGTCATCCTTTCCAACAATCCAGTGATGGATTTCGCGGAGATCGAGCTTGCTCGGGTTCACCCTCTCGCCGTTGAGATAGACGCTAAAGTCAGGAACAAGCGGGAGGGCGGTAGAGATGATCCAGCGAAGCCGGCCAATGGACATCCCCTGAGCCGCTTCCTTGAGATGGTCTACGATTACCAGCGTCCACCGCTTCGACGACCCAGGTCCCACGAGAGTAAGCGACTGCCCGTTTGGAAGCTGAAGTTGCGGCTTTCCACCGAGGATCTGTGATGTCTGCTCCTCTGTCAATGACCGAACCGGGAGTTGAATGGTTCTTTGTTGCGCTTGGTCCTCGACAGACTCGTGTGATTTCGGGACGATCTCTGTATAGTCGACAGTAATCGCCAGAATCTCGTTGCCACGCCTGCTGATGTGAGTAATGCGGCGCCCGAGGACGTAACTGGCTAGCTTGCCGACTCCGAATTTCCCTACAGGAAGGCGTCCCTTCCTCGCTGCAGCCCTCTCGCGTTCTGGGTCCCGCTTGTGCGTCGCGGCCACAAGCCAGAGTTCCTGGAGTCCCGCGATATCCATGCCCTCGCCGTCGTCCCAAACAATCACACGAGCATCCGGGGTGTTAGGCGAATCGGGCAAGACCACATGGCAGGTCCGGGCGAAGGCATCGTAGGAGTTCGCTACAAGTTCTTCCACGGCTTTTGCTGGGTTCGAATAAAGCTGCCCTGAGAACACATCGATCATCCTGTAGCTGATTATCAACGGAATCGATTGGACTGTGGTTCCTATCCAGGAGATTTGATCCCCGGCTGTATGGGTCTTGCCCTCGGTCATGTCCAGGGGGGACCACCTAAGTCCTTGAATTCCGGCAGCTCGTCCCGGTACTTTGGTCCATCGAATCTTGGTACCTTGCCCAGAATCCCAGTGTCGCACGGAGACTTGCCCCCTTGCACGAGGACCTGAGACCGAGATGTTCGGCCGCGAGTTGTAGTTCACACTCGCTTCCCTCGGAGTAGTCAGGTGGGTAACGGACTGGGTCCTTCTGAGAGCGCACGAGTCAGACCGCGTTCAACTGCCTCACTTTAACCGCAGCAGTTCTTCATCTCGCTCACCATGACCAATCGAGACCTCGAGGTTAGGCCGCAGGACCTTTCCAGGGTACGGGCAATCAAGGGCGCGCTAGCGAGCTTTCCCGCCCCCCGCATCCTTGAGATTGTCCGCCAGAATCCGGAAATCGATGTCCATCAGTTCTGCAACTCGTACCTAATGGGAATCGACATCAAATGCTACGGAGGGACGCGGAGAGCGTACCAGTCCCTCAGTGAACGCCTTCTACGGGCTCGGAGAAAACTCGGGCTCGCCCCACCGCGGGCTCACCAGTGAGCTACGCTGAAGGTCTATCTCTCAGCCTGCTCGCTGATTGCCTTGAAGGCCTGCTCCCGAACGGAATCGGGGAGGGCCGAGTCCGCTCCGATATCGGCAAGCAGCTCTCGGCCAGCCACCCCGGTTGAGGCGAGAGCCTCGACAGCGTGTTGTTTCACGCTGACCGATGCCTTGGGGTCGCGAATGGCCCTGGCGAGTGTCTTCGCCATCTTACGCGACTCATCAGTGGAAACCCAGGACTCGATGGCCTCTGAGATCGCCTTGAGCATGTTACCCTTCTTCACGCCGTAACGCTTTGCGACCTCCATCCGGAAGCGCTGTTCGAGCTTGTCCGGTAGAACCGCGTCGATTCGCCCCATGTTCCCACGGACGATTACTGAGGTGGGATATAGGATTTTGTGTGAACCCACATATCCACACATTCTTATACTTCCCACATATGTGGGTATGTGGGCAAAGCCCAACACGAGGAGGGGAGGAAGATGACGGGACTCCACGACCGGGTCGAGCGGGCGGAGGTGATCGCTCGCTTACCCGGTCAAATCGAGAAGGTGACTGACTCGGTCTACTCGGTCAAGGCCCAGAGTGGGGACGGAGTTTACCTGGTCTCTTCGGAGGCTGGTCGCTGGAAGTGCCTCTGCCCCGACTACAACTCGCATAACCTCCCTTGCAAGCACATCCTGGCTGTCCGGCTGAAACTCAAGGGAATCACTACTCAGAGCACGCTCGAAAATGAGTCCAAGCGCCCCCGTCACGCATACGGCCAGAATTGGCCGGCCTACAACGCGGCTCAGATGGCTCAGCCAGTCTGGTTCGGCCGCGTCCTGCCAGATCTGGTCGCGGACCTCGAGGATCCTACTCCGCCGAAGTCGACAGGTCGACCCCGCCTCCCCTTCCGCGACTTGGTTTACTGCGCCGTAGAGCGAGTCTACCTCGGGAACCCGCTGCGCGTCGCTGATGGTACGTATGCTCGATCGAAGGTGGACGGGCTCATCGAGTGCACTCCCCGGCGGACGACAATCTCCGCACTGCTCGGTCGGGCGGACGTCACCCCGATCCTGACTGAGCTGATTGAGAAGTCCTCGCTCGCCCTCGCCTCGGTCGAGACAACCTTCGCGGTGGATTCCTCTGGATTCCGCACTACCGCCTTCGGTGATTATTGTCGGGAGAAATACGGTGCACCCTCCCACAACGTTTGGAAGAAGTTGTCAATCATCGTCGGGACGAAGACCCACATCATTCCTCGGGTCATCGTCAGCGACGGGCACGCGGCCGACTGCCCTCAGTTCCCGGGGCTAGTGAACGGAGTTGTCGACGCTGGGTTTGTCCTAAAGGAGGTCTACGCCGACAAGGGCTACCTCTCCGGCGAGAATTTCAACGCCGTGGGGGAGGCCGGGGGCACACCTTTCATCATGTTCAAGGAGAACAGCCGTGGACGTGCCAAGCGCCGCCGGAACCACTCGCCGTGGTGGAAGCAGATGTGGCACCGGTTCCAATCGAACCCGTCAGAATTCCTAGACCACTACCACAAGCGCGAGAACGTCGAGGCGACCTTCGCCGCCATGAAGAGAAAGCTGGGTGAAACGCTCGGTTCGAAGAATCCGACCGCCCAGGTGAACGAGCTCTTGTGCAAGGTCCTGGCCTACAACATCACGGTCCTGATTCACGAATCGTTCGAACGGGGAATCCCACTTCCGAGCAACTTGGACCAAGCCGACAATCGGCCTAAGAACGAGCCGACCCTCACTATCCCAGCCAACCTCGACCTGCCTGTCGCACCGCCATACCTGAAGTGGCAAGGGGAAGACAACTGACGATGACGACGGAGCGAGCTGAACGTAAGTGGCCCCGCTCCGAGCAGCGAGAGATGAGGGGGAGGTGGGGCTTGAGAAGAGTGTAAGCTGGCCGTGTCGGATCTCAGGGGCGGTGAGCCCCGCGCTGAGGGACACGGCCCAGTTCCGAGGGCGGTGACATGGCTACCAAAGACCTACGCTAACCCCTTCGCGGAAGGGACTTTAGGTGGGCAAAAACTCGGCTTGGGGTCTCATTGCGTTCAGCCAACTGGCGCAGATTTTCAAGCTCCGACTGCGTCATGATCCGAACGTTCAGGGTGCGTGCTAACTCAAGCTCTGGCGGAGTAACGGACGGCTTGGAAGTCGCCGCAACAGCCAAGACGTCGAAGCCGGGGAGACGGCCGGCAAGGGCCCCGGCCCGGTCATGGAGCTTGACGAGTTTACCGTCGGAGGCAAGGTCCCTGCTTGTAGCCTCGATGATTACTACTGCCTGAGCGAGGGGTACGAACGCCAAGAGATCGGGTGCGCTCCCCATGTTGAGGCCGGGAAGACCGCTGACGAGAACCTGGAACCCACACAATTGGAGCAACCAACTCAGTCCGACTAGCTGGGCATTCTCGGATCGGGAAGCGGCAGGGTTTCCCGCGGTGAACTGTCGTAGGTTCCTCTCGCCTACGTCAGTAATGTACATGGCCTCGTACCGAGGGTTGGGTGAGGAAGCCAGCGGCAGGGTAAACACGAATTCGTCGATCTTGGTGTCCCGTAGGATCAACGCGCCTTGGATCCAAGCCAGGCCCTCGACCGGCATCACCATCGTTACAAACCGTTCCCCGTCGATGACTTCCGAGACCTCGCCATGGTTGTCAAAACGAGCAATGGCCCCACCTTCATCGCCAGCCCGTGCGACGAGGCGGATCGATCCCGCCTCCACCGTCTCCGGACACCGAACTCTGGTTACCAGGTTGGACCGCTCGTCTAGCACTTGGTTATCAACCCAGCTGAAGACAGGCGCCCGAACCGTGAACCTCGCCGCCCCATTCAAGTTGACAGGGTCGGTCGCGCGGACCGAGAAGCGCAAGAAATCCTCGAATCCGAAATAGGGAGGTGTGTGGACCAGCAGCTGCCGTTCGAACTCTCTCCAAAGGTCCTGCCCGATGAGCTCCTGCAGGCCCCCACCGTGCCCCGTGAGCGCGAAAGTGGTACTATCTCGCTCCGGGTCCCAAAAGGCTCTCCACCCGCCTCCGGGGGGCTCGATTCCAAAGAACGGTTGATAGGGGTAAGCCGTCGGGCTGCCATCCTGCTGACGTGTCGCTTGGACCAGCCTAATTGTCACGTCGCCCAGGGTGACCAGATTCGCTTCGACCGCCCGCAGAATCTGATCGAGTGCGGATATCTCCCGCGAATCCCTTCCCGCAACCAACCTCGGAAGCCGGACGAACACCTCGGTCCGGTCGGCTGGTGGGGGAGAAGGTGAGAGTCGAATGTCAGTCATCATATTGAGCCACTGGTCACCAACCTTGACCGCGGAGTACCTGGCGTCTATGGACTGCCAGAGGCCGGCAAATCTCTCGATCTGCTCGCGGAAGGCAACAAACTGGTGCGGGCCTGAGGAACTCATGGAAACTGCCATGTTCTACGATGGTGGAACGGGTCTCTGACCTTGAGCTTGTCGCGGAAATCCTGGCTCGACGCCTAGTGATGCGAACCAATCGCGCGGTGCCTTCGGTCCCTCCGGTCCGAGGTGTCCGAAATCTCGTGCGGCTGTCCCCAAAGCCTTGTCCGCAAAGTCCTATTCGGACAAAGCCTCGCGGGCGGGCGTTGCCCGAGAACTAGTTTCTGTGCAGGGGTGCTAGTTTCCTTGCAACGAGGTGTTGAGGAGCAATAGCCAGCGGGGGTTGCGGATGGGTGCGTTTGCCTCGGACGCCGCGAGGCCTTTCCGTCGAGGGCGGCTCACCTGCCCCGGGCGGGGCGACCGGCGCGGTAGTCCGCCTCGAGGGCCGCGGCGAGCCCGGCCCATGTCTTCGCGATCTGCACGCGGAGTGCTTCGCGGGACGGGAATTCCGGGGTGACCCAGCGCTCGGTGGACACCAGCTCTAGTCGCGTCCGCCCGCGGCCGACGGCGCGGACCCGGTAGTCCAAGGCCTGCTGGTCGGTCTCGTCGATCTGGTCGAGATGCCAGGAGTGAGGGGGGTTGAGACGAACCACATCGACCGCGAGTCGGCGGTGATCGAACATCCCGGGATCGCGACCGGACCCCCGGTACACCCGAATCCGGACCACTCGCCGGGGGGAAACTCGGATCACACGGTAGCTCGGGCGGGGACGCCTGCTGGAGAGTCGGGCGTCGTCGCTCCGGTAGTCGGTGCACCAATCGTACACATAGCGCGACGGCGCGCGAATCACTAGGGAGACACGCACCGTGGTGGTCCCGTAGATCCGGTGGCCCCGTTCGGGCATGTACCGGGAAACAGGGGGGCAGCTTAAGCTCGGGGTCCGGGAGCGGCCGCGGGGGGCCGGTCCGGCAGACCCTTTGTAGGCGCCCTCGCTGAGGGCGCCATGCCGTCCCCCCGGCTGGGGTACACCGTCATCCTCTTCCGTCGCCTTTGGAAGTTCCTGGCGGGCTACGCCGCCGTCTACCTGGTCGCCGCCTTCGGGTTCCTCTTCCTGGAGGGGGGGCGCGTCAACGTGCTGAACTCGTTCTACTGGGCGATGGTGACGATCTCCACCGTCGGCTACGGGGACGTCGTCCCGTCCACCCCCGACGCCAAGATCTTCACGGTGGGGATCATCGCCGCCGAGGTGTTCCTGAGCGCCTACCTGGTCTCGGTCGTCATCTCGGTCGTGTCGGAGGAGGCCCAGCACCGGGCCCTCGGGACGCTCGGGACGAACTTCTCGAACCACATCGTCGTGCTGGGTTACGGGGGTGTCGGGCGGGCGGCGGTGCGCGAGCTCCTCGCGCAGGAGGAGACGGTCGCGGTCGTGACCGAGGACGCGGACGACGTGCACCTGCTGCGCCAGCTGGCACCGGAGAACCGACTCTTCGCCACGGTCGGCCCTCCCGCGGACTCCGAGATCCTCAAGCGGGTCAACATCCCCGCCGCCCACTCGGTGATCGTCTGCAGCCCGGACGACACGGTCAACCTCGTCGCGGCCCTGAACGTCCGCGCCATGTCACCGAACGTGCGGATCGTGGTGTCCGTGGGCCGCCCGGAGTTGAAGCGGACCCTGCGGGCCGCGGGCGTGACGTACGTCGCATCCCCGGCGGACATGGGCGGACGGCTGTGCGCCGACGCCGCCTTCCGCCCGGAGGTCGCGAACGCAGTGGAGGACCTGACCGAGTCGACGTTCGCCTCCGACCTCACCGAGTACGTCCTCACCGACCGCACCCCCCTCTCGAGCCAGACGCTCGTCGAGGCCGAAGCGCTCGTCCGACGCGAGACCGACTGCCTGCTCGTCGGGTACGCCCGGCCGGGGCCGAACGGCGAGTATCACACCGTCCTGAACCCTCCCGCCTCCTTCCGGTTCGCGCCGGGCGACGCGGCCCTCGTGCTGGGCTCGATCGAGAACCTCCGCCGCATGCACCGGTGGATGGGGGTCCCGCAGGGGAGATAGCGCCGACCCGGCGGAGGAGGCCGGGGGCGTGGCCTCGGGACCCTATTTACCTCCCGAGGGTCCCGGCCCATCCTCCACGGGACGGCGCGGACGGGACGGGGTGATTCAGCTGAGCGGGCCAGGGGCCGAAACGTTGTCGAGCGTGGCGCCGGCTCCCGTCGTCTCGGTGGTCTGGGCGACGGTGAACGAGCGAGCCAACCTCCCCGAGCTGGTCGGACGGACCTTAGCCCTGTCCCTGCCTCCCTTCGAGGTCGTCGTGGTCGACGACGGGAGCACGGACGGCACCCGGGAGTACCTGACCGGGCTCGCCGCCTCCGACCCGAGGTTCCGTCCGATCTTCCACGACGGGAAGCAGACGACCCTGCGGGCCCAGTGCCAGGGGATCGCGGCCTCCTCGGGGCGGTTCCTCCTCGTCATGGATGCCGACCTCCAGCACCCGCCGGAGAGCATCCCGGCGCTTGTTCGGGCGCTCGAGGGAGGAGCAGCACTGGCGGTCGCGAGCCGCTACGCGGACGGGGGCTCGCCCGGGCCGCGCTCGCTCACCCGGGCCGCGATCTCCCGTACGGCCGAGGGAATCGCGTGGCTCGCCCTCCCCGAGGCACGGCATGTGAGCGACCCGATCTCCGGATTCTTCGGGTTCCGACGGGAGGTCTTCCGGCCGCTCGACCCGGCCTACCGCGGCTACAAGCTGCTGCTCTTCCTCCTGGTGATGAACGGCTCTCGGCCGGTGGGAGAGGTCGGGTTCCAGTTCGCGCCTCGGGGAGGAGGGCAGAGCAAGCTCACGCAAGGGTTCGGGTTCATCCGGGTCTTCCTGCGCGAGCTGGCCCTCGCGCGGAGGTTCCGGAGGAGCCTCCGCCGCGCGATGCCCCCGGCTCCGGCTCCGGGTCCCACGTCGCCGTAGCGGGAACACGGCGGTCCGCGACCGGGCGCGCCCGGGGCCGCGGAAGTGCTATACGGGTCGACGGACCGGAGGGCCCGATGCGCCTGCTCATCACGGGAGCCTCCGGGTTCATCGGACGGCACCTGTGTCAGCTCGCCCTCGACCACGGCCACGAGGTCGTCGGGACCTACCTTTCCCGCGACGAGCTCGCGGCGACCGCCGAGCTCGGCGGCCGGGTCCGGTGGGAGCCGCTCGACCTGCAGGACGACTCGCGCGCCGGAAAGCTGGTCGAGGAGGTCCGGCCCGAGGGGGTTTTCCATCTCGCCGGGCAGGCCTACGCTTCGCGGGCGTGGGAGAAGCCAATCGACACCTTCCGCACGAACGTCGAGGGGACGGTCCGGCTCTACGAGGCCCTGCGCCGGCATCCGCCGCGGGAGGGGACGTTCCTGGCCTCGTCGGCGTCGGCGTACGGCGCGGTCACGCAGATCCCAACCCCCGAGGAGACGCCGCTCAACCCGATCAACCCCTACGGGGTCTCGAAGGCCTGCCAGGACATGCTCTCCTTCCAGTACGCCCTGAACTACGGGCTCCGGATCGTCCGAGGCCGCCTGTTCATCACGACCGGTCCCGGGAAGACCGGGGATGCGCTGAACGATTTCGCGCAGCGGATCGTCGCCCTGGAGGCGCTGGGGAAACCCGGCCAGCTGCGGGTGGGGAACCTCGCCACCCGTCGGGACATCTCGGACGTACGAGATGCCACGCGGGCGATCTGGAAGGTCTTCGAGTCGGGCCGGTCCGACCAGCCCGTCAACATCGGGGCCGGTGTGAGCGTCTCGGTCGCGAGCATCGCGCAGTCGCTGGTGGACCTGGCGCGCGTTCCGCTCACCCTCGCACCGGACCGAACGCTCTTCCGCGCGACCGACGAGCCCGAGATCCGGGCCGACATCAGCCGTCTGCGTGCCCTCGGGTTCTCTCCCGCCTACCCGCTCGAGCGCACGGTCGCGGATGCGCTCGCGTTCTGGCGGAACGCCGCGGGTAGGTCCCCGAGCGGGCCGGCCGGCTGACCATCCCATCGGGCTGGCGCGGTCCACCTACGCGGGCGAGGGCTGCGCGGCCCGGCTCCGCCACAGGTCGACCAGGAGGCCGACCAGCAGCAGGGTGAGGAGGCCGTCCAATAGCTCGGTCGGCCAGTAGACCCCGCCGTTCAGCGCCCAATCGCTGAAGGCGACGTCGTAGTTCACCGCCCCGACGATGCCGATCCCCCACACCCACCACCGCGACCGGGCGTCGACCAGGGCGACGGGGAGGAGCGAGACGAGCATGTTGAACGAGAGGTACTGGGTGAGGATCGCGACGCCGGTGAGCGCGAACGCCGCGGCCCGCAGGGGTGAGCCGGCGCGGAAGAAGGCGACGGCCACGACGGCGACGGTGAGCAGCGCCTGCAGCGCGGGCAGCAGCGAGCCCGACGGGAGCAGGTTCTGGTACTGCAGCACTCCGTAGAAGTTCAGGCTGAAGGACCGGCGGCCGATCTGCGAGAAGAAGACGACGTCGACGAACTCGGACCGCCAGATCGCGTACGTGATGGCGGTGACGACCGCGAAGACCCCGAAGGCGATGGCCGCGCCGAGGTAGCGACGTCGTCGGCCGCCGAAGGAGGCGACCAGCGGAAATACCGTGGGGAACCGCCCCGTGGAGAGGAAGCCGCCTAGCGCCGCCGCCACCGGCTCGCTCCGCGTCATGAGGAACAGGCTCGCGAAGACCGTGACCGGGATCAGGGCGTTGCTCGCCCCGTCGATCTGGGTCGCGATGAGGGGAAGGTAGAGCGGCGAAGAGACCACGAACAGCGTCAGGTACCGGCGGTCCGGTCCGGCGACTGCCCATGTGAGCGGGACCAGGGCCACCCCGACCACCCCCCAGACGAACGCGACGCCCGGGATCCCGCCGAGGCTCCCGAGCGCGGAGATCAGGATCGCCGCGATCCCGTAGGGCTCCGGGATGGTTCCCCCGCAGTCCGGGACCGTGAACGGATTCCCGCCGGTGAGGAGCGCTCGGCCGGAGTCCAGGTAGCCGATGAGGTCGCTCTCGCGCATCCCGCCGGGGCAGGCATACGCGCCGGAGACGACGTCGAACCCCGTGACCACGCCGTAGAAGAGCGCCGCCCCGAGCGCGAGGTGCCACCACCTCAGCCAAGCGAGGTCGGCGTGGCCGATCGCTCGACGGAGCCCGCGGGTGAGGGTGTCGCGGAGCGAGCGGCCCCGGGAGGTCCGCGCCAGGAGGAGGAGAAGCCCGCCGAGCCCGAAGAGCGCCGTGGCGACGACCGACAGCCCCTCGAACGCGTAGCTCATCGAACGCGGAGGAGTTCCCCCGCCGTCCGGCCGAGCGGCCCCTCGATATTTGAGGGCTCTCTCTGCGGGGTAACGCGCCCGTAACTACCGGTCGACACCTTCAAGTGAGTTCGGGGAACGCGGGGGCAGGTCGTCGGACCCGGTGAGGGTCGCACAGACCGGCGGAACCACCATGGACCAACGCGGACGCATCGTGGCCGAGAACCTCGTCAAGGTCTTCAACGGGGAGGTCCGCGCGGTCGACGGGGTGAGCTTCGAGGTGAACGCCGGCGAGGTCTTCGGGTTCCTGGGACCCAACGGCGCCGGCAAGACCACGACGGTCTCGATGCTCTCTGCCGGACTTCGCCCGACCTCGGGTCGGGCCACGATCGACGGCCTGGAGGTCGGCCAGAACCCGGACGAGGTCAAGCGCCGCATCGGCGTGATCTTCCAGGAGTCGACCGCGGACGTGGACCTCACCGGTATCGAGAACCTCGAGGTCGCGGCCGGATGCTACGGGATCTCCGCCAGCGAGGGAAGCAAGCGGGCCGAGACGCTGATCGAGCAGATGCAGCTCGGGGACGCGGCCCATCGCCTGGCCAAGAACTACTCCGGCGGCATGCGTCGCCGCCTCGAGCTCGCCGTGGGGCTCGTCCATCGCCCCCGCGTCCTGTTCCTGGACGAGCCCACGCTGGGCCTCGACCCGCAGGGCCGCGCCGGGTTCTGGGGGTTCATCCAGAAGCTCCGCAAGGACATCGGGATGACGGTCTTCGTGACGACCCACTACCTCGATGAGGCGGACGGGATGTGCGACCGGATCGCGATCATCGACCACGGCAAGATCGTGGCGACCGGCTCGCCGAACGAGCTCAAGGACGGGCTCGGGGGCGACGTGGTCACGCTGAAGACCAGTCCCGGGGCCCGCGAGATCACGAGCACCCTCCAGCTCCTCCCCGGAGTCCACGCGATCACCCACCAGGACGGCTCCTACCGGGCGAAGGTCCAGAGCGGGGAGACGTTCGTTCCGCTGGCCGTGGACGCGGCGACCCGCGCCGGGGTCGGGATCACCGGGGTCACGGTCAAGCGCCCCAGCCTCGACGAGGTGTTCCTGGAGTTCACGGGGCGGGAGTTCCGGGAGGAAGAGGGCCCCAACGCCACCGACCGGGCCGTCATGATCAACCGCGTGCGCGGCGCGATGAGGCGCTGATGCGGCGGGAGTTCATCGCCCTGACCCGCCGCGAGTACCTCAAGCTCCTGCGGAACCCGCAGGCGATCTTCACGTCCCTCCTCCTGCCGCTCCTGTACCTCCTGCTGTTCGGCAACGGGTTCACGATCAACGCCGCCAGCTTCGTCAATCCGGTCTACGGACCGTACTACACCTTGCAGCAGGCCCTCGACTTCCTCTTCCGCGGCGCCCCGAACTACTACTCGTACTTTGCCGGCGGGATGGTCGGGTTCGTCGCGGTCACCGCGTCGCTCTTCCTCGGGGCGAACGTCATCTTCGACAAGCTGTTCGGCGTCTTCAAGCGGACCCGGGGTACCCCGGCCCCGTCCGCGGCGGTCTTCGGCTCCCGCCTGATCGCCGGAGCGAGCCAGCCGATCCTGCTGTCGTTCTTCGTCCTTGGCCTCGCGCTCCTGTTCGGCCACATCCCGGGGCTTCACGGCCTGGACGTCACCGCGTCCGTGACCCCGCTCGGGGTCGTCGAGATCCTCTTCGCGATCGTCCTGCTGTCCGGGCTCTTCGCGACGATCTTCCTGACGTTCGGGATCCTGCTCGACGTCCCCCAGACGTACTTCGCCGCGGTGAACCTGATCAACCTGCCGGTGCTGCTGACCTCGGACGCCCTCTATCCGTGGGGCACGATGCCCACCTGGCTGCAGAACGTCTCGCAGTACAACCCGGTCTCCCTCGCGGTGAACGTCCTGCGGGAGGTCATGTTCGGCTCGTCGGCCTACCCGTACGACCCCGCGATCTACCTGCTGGGCCTGCTCGCGTGGACCGTCGGGCTCGTGGGCATCGCGATCGTCCTCGTCCGACGGGCGCTCCGGCCCCTCGAGTGAGGAGGCTGGCCTACTCGCCGGTCACGTCCGTTAGGAACTCCCGGACCGCCCCGAGGAACTCCTTCGGCTGCTCCAGGACCATCATGTGGCTCGAGCGCTGGAGCACCCGCAGGTGGGCCGGCTCGATCCGCTGGTCCATCTCGACCGACGCGTTGAGGAAGTAGTCGTACCGCCCCACGAGGACGAGCGTGGGGAACTCGATGTCGCGGTAGTACTTCCGGCCGTCCCAGCGGCGCAGCGTCCCGTCGACCGCGAACTCGTCCCCGGTGCGGGTCATCATCGTCCGGTAGATGGTCGGCGAGGAGCGCGTCGCCTTCCAGTCGAGCGGAACGTGGTCGAGGAACCGCGTCTGGAACGGCCGGAAGGCGGTCTCCGCGAGCTCCTGGTACTCCTTCGACGTGCACTGCTTGGCCCGCGTCAGCTCGCGCAGCCGGGCCCGGAGCTTCGGCGGCGCGGCGGAGAGCACCGCGCGGTTCGCCTGCAGGAGCTCGGCGGCGCTGCCGGCCGTCGCGCACAGCAGGAGGGACGTCAGATGGTCGGGGAACCGGTGGGCGTACTCGAGGGCGACGAACCCGCCCGCGGAGTAGCCGAGCAGATGGAGCTCCTTGATCTTCAGAGCCCGCCGGATCGCCTCGACGTCCTCGGCCATCTGGGGGACCGTGTAGGCGGACGGCTTGCGCGGGGCCCAGCTGTGGCCGACGCCCCGGGGGTTGAAGAGGATCACCCGGAGCTGGGAGTTGGCGAGCTTGAGGAGCGAGCGCAGGTAGTGGTACGTCAGCCCCGGGCCCCCGGGGTGGACGAGCAGCGTCGCCGGGCCCTTCCCCTGGGAGACGTACTCGAAGGAGCGCTTCCCGGGAACCCTCACCCGACGCAGGCGTGCCATCGTCGGCGGTAGCGCGTTCGGCGGAAAAGGAATACTCCCCGGCCACGAGGAGGAGACGCGGATGCGGGCACCGGGATTTGAACCCGAGTTATAGACTTGGCAAGCCTATGTGATAACCAGACTACACTATGCCCGCGCGCTCTGGTCCCCCGACCGGGGCGCGTGCGCCACCTGTTCCCCCAATATAAGGGTGGTCGAATCCGGGGTTCGGAACCTCGGGGCGGTAGCGCGAGCCCGCCCGCGCTCGCGGCCCGGCCGGCCGACCGAGTCGAGACCGTGCCGGGGGCGTTATTACCGAGGTCGGCCCGTCACCGGCCGTGACGACGGACCACTGGTCGGAGGGGGACCTCGCAACCCTGCTCCGCTCCGGCCGCCCGGCGGCGGTCGCGCGGCTGGTCGCCGGCCCCCAGCGACTCGGCGAGGAGGGAGTCATCGACCTCGGCGGTCAGGTCGGCCAGCCGGTGGGCGGGGAGGTCCGCTGGCTCGGGGAGGCGTATCGGCTCGTTCGGCCGTCGCTCGCCGACCTCCTCTCGACCCTGAAGCGGGGCGCCCAGATCATCACCAGCAAGGACGCCTCCCAGCTCGTGCACCTCGCGAGCGTGCGGCCGGGCGGCTCGGTCGGGGAGGCCGGCTCCGGCAGCGGGGCGCTGACCATCGTGCTCGCCTACGCGGTCGGGCCGAGCGGTCGCGTCCTCTCCTGCGACCGGCGGCGCGACTTCCTCGAGGCCGCTCGGGCGAACGTCGCCCGGGCCCACCTCGAGGACCGCGTGGAGTTCCGTGAACGGGACGTGGCGGCTCACGGGTTCGGGGCGACCGGCCTCGAGAGCGTCCTCCTCGACCTTCCCGAGCCGTGGGGCGTCCTGGGATGGGCGAAGGCGGCGCTCGCGAGCGGCGGGTACGCCGCGACGTACACGCCGACGTACAACCAGCTCGAACGAACGGTGAACGCGCTCCGCGACGAGGGGTTCGCGGACGTGCGGGCGCTCGAGGTCATCGAGCGGGGACTCCACGTCGGCGAGGGCGGGACCCGGCCGGAGTTCGAGATGCTGGGCCACACCGGCTTCCTGGCCGTCGGCCGCAAGGTGGATTGAACATGGTCGTCGCCTCCCTTTCTTTCGGCGCAGTCGCGGGGGTGCTCCTCTCCGCCGGGTTCGTCTGGGTCGAGGTCGGTCGGTTCGCGACCCCCCAGGTTCCCGAGACGCTCTTCGACGAGCGGCGGGAGATCTTCGCCTACACGGCCGGCCTGTTCGTCGGCGTACCGCTCGCGGTGGCCTACGTCTTCTACCAGTTCTCGATGGGCAACGGCGCGCTGCCGGGCGCGCTCCTGTTCCTTGGCCTCCTCGTCGGCGGCACCGAGGTCGCTCAGTGGGCCCTGCTCCGGAGCCGGTACTGGGGCGGTGACGAGAGCGGCCCCTTCTACGCCCTCGGGTTCCGTGCCGCGGTCGGGGGGATCATCGGGCTCGCCATCATCTCCCAGTATCTCGGGGGGTCGACCGTCACCGTGGACGGAGTGGCCCTGATCGTCCTGGACGCGGTGGCCCTCGTCGCGCTCGAGGTCACCGGGGCCCTGCTGTCGATCCGGCCGAAGCCGGGGTCGGTGCGCACCCGGGGAGGGGCGCTCTCGGGGGCCCTCTTCGGAGCGCTCGGCTTCTTCCTGCTGGGGATCGGGCCGATCGGGGGCGAAGAGTCCGCCTTTGTCGGAGCGGGGCTCGTCCTCCTCGTGTCGCTGTTCCTCTACCGGAACCTGCGGGCGATGCTCGCGACCATCCCGGCCCCGAGCGCCGGGCCCCCCGCGCCGGCCGCGCTCCGGTCGGCCGCCTACGGCCGCACCCGCGGCGACAAGCGGTAGGTCCGCCGCCCGTCCGCCCTAGACGTACGGGACGGCGAGCGTCGAGTAGAGCATCAGCAGGAAGAGCAGCAGGAGCGCGATGACGAGCATGATCAGCTCGCCGCGCCGCCGGGCGAGGTAGACCCGGGTCTCCTCGGGGGTCGACGGGAAGGTGGGGGGCGGGCGGAACTGGAGATGGAGGCCCGCGCCGACCGCGAGACCGAAGAGCCCAACCGTCCAGAGGAGGCGGGCGGCGTCAATGCCGTACAGGACGCCCTGCAGGGTCCCCTGCGAGCAGTTGGTCGCGGCGACGCAGCTCACCGGGATGAACCCGAAGGCGACCATCACCACGGTGCCGAGGAAGACGAGCAGCAGCCCGAACCCCTGCGAGAAGAGCGCGAGGAACTGCCAGGGGACCCGGGCGGCCAACGCTTCCGGACTGAGCCGCTGGCCCATCGGCACCGCCGGTGCCGGGGCGGGAGCGGGCGAAGCGGCCGACCAGGTGGCGCCGGGGGGCGGGGGCGGCGGCGGCGAGCCTGCAGCGGAGCTCGGCATCGACATGGGTTCGACCCGCCACAGCGCATAGGTTCTTAAGCGGAGCCGCTTCCCGCCCCCGCATGACCTCCAGCGGGGCTCCGGCCGCCCTGCCGCTCGGGAACCGGCTCCGGCGGTCGATGCGGACCCACCGCGCGGCGCTCTCGATCCTCGTCCTCGCCGTGGGGGGCTTCCTCACTGTCCTCGCCCTCGGGGCGTTCACCCCGCTCATGAACCTCCCGTTCTTCGTCGCCGTCAACTCCGTCACCGCCGCGCCGAACGCGCCGAACTACAACCTGGTCTTCGTCCTCGTGGGCCCGATCGTCGCGATCGTGGGCGTCTACCTCGTCGGCGCCTACTACTACGCCCGCCGGAAGTTCGAGCACCTGATGGTGACGAAGAGCAAGGCCGAGTTCCTGCGCAACATCCCCGAGCTCGAGGAGATCCTCTGGGACCTCACGCCCGACGACGAGCTGAGGTACCAGCGCAAGCTAGCCGACCTTCGGGTCCGGCGGTAGGCCGGCCCTCGGCCGAGTTAAGTACCGTCGGCCGGTCCATCGTCCGTGGCGGCCCCGGCGGTCGGCGGGCGGGTCGAGGGGTTCCGGTTCCGGCGGCTCGACAAGCCCGAGGAGTTTCGGCAGGTCGACGAGGTCCACCGCGTGGTGTGGGGGGCGGACTCCGACGAGGGGACGCCGGTCACCCTCCTCCGGGCGCTGCAGGACAACGGCGGCTTCGTGCTCGGCGCCTTCGCGGACATCCATCTCGCCGGTTTCGCCGTCGCCTCCCTCGGGTGGGACGGTTCCGCCCTGTACCTCTACGACCACGAGCTCGCGGTGCGGCCCGAGTACCAGAACCACCACCTCGGGTTCGAACTGATGAAGGCCCTGCGGGCCGAGGTCCTCCAGCTCGGCCTCTCGGAGGTGCGTCTCGTCTTCGACCCCCTCCAGAGCCGGAACGCCTGGTTGTTCGTCCGTCGACTCGGCGGGTTCCCCGACCGCTACCTCCACCACTACTTCGGCCAGCTGCCGGACCCGATGAACCGCGGCGTCGAGACCGACCGCCTGCGCCTCCTCTGGCCGCTCAACTCGTCTCGGACGGAGGCCCGCTTGGCCGGTACCCTCCCCTCCCGGGCCGAGGACCAGGGTCGGTGGAAGAGCGCCTCGCCGGTCGTGACCACCGAGCCCGGGGACAGCGGGGTTCGCCGACCGGTCGAGGTCGCCGAGCCGACGGGCCCCGAGGCCCACCTCGAGGTCCCGTTCGACCTGGACCTCGTCCGCCAGCACGAGGCGGCCGCGCTGCGAAGCTGGCGGCACGCGACCCGGGACGCCTTCCGTGCTGCCTACGACCTCGGCTACCGGGTGGACGACTTCGCGGTCGTCTCCGACCAGCACGAACGGCGGAGCTTCTACTTCCTCACCAACCGCCCCGCTCCGGCGGCGGGGGCGACCCCCCCGCCAAGGGGTTAATCCTGGCCTCGGGGTCTAGGTACCGTGGCCGCTGACCGACCCCGCTCCCGCCCCTCGAACCTCGTCATCGTCGTGCTGCTGTGCGCGCTCGCCATCGGCGCGGCGGCGAGCATCGTGGTGGCGGCGCGGGCGGCGGCCCCGTTCGTGCCCTCGTCCACCCCGGAGCTCTATCTCTCGAACGGCATCGTGATCCTGTTCCTCGGCCTCCTCTTCGGCGCCATCATCCTGGCGTTCCTCCAGCAGCGCATCGGTTCCGGCTCGGTGATCCCCGGCCGGGCGATCATCACCTCGCTGGTCGCCGTCCTCGGCCTGGTCCTCTTCGTGGTCCTCTACCGATACATCCAGGGCTCGGCGAACACCCCGGCCGGCAACGGGAACTCGTCGGGCGGCGGCGGCGCGAGCGGAGGGAGCGGCCCTCCGTCCGGCCCGTCGCTCGGGGGAGGGGGCGGCACCTTCGAGTTCGCCCACCTCCCGTCGTGGACCCTGTTCGCCGTGATCGCGATCCTCTCCGTGGTCGTCGCGGCGCTCGTCGTCCCCCGGGTGCGGACCTACCTCATCGACCGGCGGGAGAAGGAGGTCGCGCCCAGCGAGGAGCAGGAGGTCCGCCAGGTCCTCGGCCGGGCCGCCGAGCGCCTGGCCGCCGGGAGTGACGCGCGCGGAGTGATCCTCCAGCTGTACGCGGAGCTCCTCGGGCGCGTCGCGCCGCTCGCCGGGAACATCGACCCGTCGACCCCGGAGGAAATCCGGACCCAGCACCTGATCCGGCTCGGGATCCGCCCCGAGGCGGCCTCCCAGCTGACCCGGCTGTTCGAGGAGGCCCGCTACTCGAGCCACCCGCTGGGGCCGGAGGCGACCGCACGGGCCTCGCAGGCGATCACGACCGCCGAGGCGGACCTCCGCCGCGCCGCCCCGCTCCCATGAACCTGCCGGCGGATTGGCCGTTCCTCCTGGTCGCCGGCGCGGCCACGGTCCTCGCGGTCGACGCGGGGTCGAACCTCGATGTCGCCGTCCCCGCCGGCATCGTAGCGGTCACCTTCGCCGGGCTCCTTCTGCTCACCTCCCTTGGCCGGGTCGCCTGGCGGACCCCCGCCGTCCCCCCGCTCGAGCCGCCCACCGCGACCTCGAGCCTGCGGGCCGCCTTCCGGGCGGGACGCGCCGGACGGATGTCGATCGTGGTCGAGCTCGACCGGGTCGAGCGGCGCGTCCTCCACCCCGAGCTTCCCACCCGCTCCGCCGCGGAGGAGGACCGGATCCGGCGCATGTCGCTCTCGGAGTTCCGCGCCTACCTGCGTTCGCGGCTCGACCAGATCGAGGCGAGGGACCTGTGAACGAACCCGACGAGCCCTCCTTCCGGTGGCGGCCGCTGTCGTACCTGCTCGTCGCGTTCGCCGCGGTCCTCTTCGCGGGCGGCGTCGCCGGGCGCAATCCCGTGCCGATTATCGCGGCCTTCCCCCTCCTCCTTACCCCGCTCGTCGCCCCGATCCTCGGCGTTCGCCGCAACCCCCGGGTGGCGGTGACCGGTCAGGTCGAGGGGGCCGGGGGGGTCATCGACGTCGTGTTCCGGCTTACCCCCGAGGCCCCGGTATCGCCGGGGGACCTCCGGGTCCAAGTGCCCGTGCCGCCCGGGATCGACGAGCGGGCCCCGCCCCGCGCCTCCCTCGAGGGCGGTCGGCTCGAGGTCCGGCTCGCCTGGTCGGTCCCCCAACCGACGGTCGCGAGCGTGCCCCTGCCCGAGGTCCGCTGGGAGGACCCGATCGGCCTGATCGAGCGACCGGTGGAGGTCTCGGGGGAGCCCCTCGCGATCGAGCGGTATCCCCCCGAGCTCCATCGGGCCGGGATCGTCCGCCTGGAGCACACGATCGCCCTCCCCGGGGAGACCCGTTCCCGGGCGATCGGGGCGACCGGCGAGTTCTTCGGGATCCGGGAGGCGGTCTGGCAGGACCCGCCGCGCGTGATCAACTGGCTCGCCTCGGCGCGCGCCGGCCGGCGGCTCGCCAACGAGTACTCGCTCGACCGGACCGGGGACGTGCTGATCCTGATCGACGCGCGCCCGACCGCGCTGGGTCCGAGCATGGACACGCGCCTGCTCGGGATCGCCCGGGCGGCGGCCTACGGGCTCGCCGACGCGTTCCTCCAGGAGAAGACCCGCGTGGGGCTCGGCGTCTACGGCGAGTTTCTCTCGTTCCTGCCGCTCGCCACGGGCCGCACCCACCGGTTGCGGATCCACCAGATGCTGTTCGAGACGTCCCTCGCCGCCGTCGCGGGGCCGGCCGAGCGGTGCGGAGTCGCCCTGCGGCGGTACTACGCGCGCGCCATGACGACGATCGTCCTCTCCTCGCTCGCCGACGACGAGTCGATGCTGCTGGTCCCGCACCTGAGGCGACGCGGGTTCCACCCTGTGGTCCTCAGCCCCTCGTTCCTGCCGCTCGCCGCCCTCACCTCGGACCTCTCGCCGGAGGACGAGGCCGTGGTCGGTCGGGTCGGTCGCCTCCTGCGCCGCGAGCAGATCGCCCGCACCTGGCAGGACGCCCCCGCCATCGACTGGACGGACTTCTGGTCCCTCGGAGGGTTCGTCGACTTCCTCAATCGCCCGACCCTGCGGGAGCGTGGGGTATGACGGGGGCGCCCCCGGGACCCCCGCGGCTCCCCCGCGTCCTCGGCTGGCCGCTCCTCCTCCTCGCGGTCGTGCTGGCCGGCTTCGGGACGTTGGGGACCCTTCCGCTGGTGACCGCCCTCGCCGTCGCGTTCGCCGCGGTCGCGCTCGGCGCGCTCCTGCGCCTCCTCCCGCGCCGGTCGCTGCGCCCGCTCGCCCCCGTCGCGCCCCTGGTCGGCCTCACGGTCCTGGCCGTCTACGCCGTGCCGACCGGCGTCACCGCGCTGTACGGGGGGGTCGCCGCCCTCGTCCTCCTCATCTGGCTCGCCGACGACCCCGAGCGGCTTCCGGGCGGTTCGGCCCGCGCCGTGAACCGTCTCCTGATCCCGACGGTCGGCCTCGGGATCGCCTGGGCGAGCGCCTTCCTCCTTCCGGGCGGGGTCGCCCCGCTCGGGGCCGGGATCGCCCTGCTCGTGGTCGTGGTCGCGCTGGCGGCGCTCCTGCTGCGGAGCCCGGAGGTGTTCGACCGCGATGCGGCGGCAAGCTCATAGCGCGCCCGGCGCTCCCGGCCGGTGGTGCGGCGAAGGCCGTGCCCGGGTACCGTCGAAGGGTCCCTCTCGACTCAACGCGGACGGGTCGTCCGCAGAGGATGACGTGAGGACAACCCCGGTGTCCGACAACCCCGGCCGGGGTCAGACCGCGGAGGCGGCGTGCGCCAGGCCATGAGGCGGATCGTTACGGCCGGGGAACAGGGGCCCCGGCTCCTTATACTAGGGCCCGTGTCGGGGTCGGGCTCAGGAAGGCGATGAAGGCGAGCGAGGCGGCGGGAATGGCCGCGAAGATCCGTCAGTCCGTCGGCACGACGGTCGTCGGCCGGGAGGTCGCCGTCGAGCAGGTCCTCGTCGGGCTGCTCTCGGACGGGCACATCCTGCTCGAAGACCTGCCGGGTCTCGGCAAGACGCTGATGGCGAAGTCGTTCGCCCAGGCGCTCGGCCTCGAGTTCCAGCGCGTCCAGTTCACGGCGGACCTCCTCCCGCACGACATCACGGGTGGAGAGATCGTCGACCCCACCGCGAACAAGTTCACCTTCCGCCCCGGGCCGATCTTCACCAACGTCCTTCTCGCGGACGAGATCAACCGCGCGCCCCCGAAGGTCCAGTCGTCGCTCCTCGAGGCGATGCAGGAGTACCAGGTGACGAGCGAGCGGACGACCTACCCGCTCCCGCGCCCGTTCATGGTGCTGGCGACCGAGAACCCGATCGAGCTCGAGGGGACGTACCCGCTGCCCGAGGCCCAGGTCGACCGCTTCCTCCTCCGGCTCCAGGTCGGCTACCCGACGGTCGAGGAGGAGCGGGCGATCCTCGAGCGGCGCCGCGCGCGCAAGACCGAGGCGATGACCGCGCCCGCCGTCATGGACCGCGCGACCTTCCAGTCGCTCCAGGCGGCCGTGGAGGACGTCGAGCTCGAGCCGTCGCTCGCCGAGTACATCCTCGCGATCGTCCGCGGGACCCGCGACGATTCCCGCGCGGAGGTCGGGGCCTCCCCCCGCGGCTCGCTGGCGCTGCAGAAGGTGAGCCGGGCCCGGGCCCTCCTCTTCGGCCGGGACTTCGTGGTCCCGGACGACGTGAAGCTGCTCGCCGGCCCGGCCCTCGCGCACCGGGTCGTCGTCAAACCCGAGCCGTGGATCCGGGGGGTCCGGGGCGCCGACATCGTGCGCGGCATGGTCGAGCGGACCCCGGTCCCGAAGGTCCGCTAGCCGCTCGCCGCGGCGGGCCGTCGCCCGCGCTCCGTCCGGCTCGGGTCGGCTACTGGCGAAGCCGGGGGTCGAGCGCGTCGCGGAGGCCGTCGGCGAAGAGGCTGACGGCCATGACGAACAGGAACAGCATCAGACCCGGGAAGAAGACCATCCACCACGGGAAGAAAATGGGCACGTGGAGCTCGTAGCCCGTCAGGAGGCTGGTGAGGAACGACGGGTTCACGGAGAGCGCGCTCAGGGTCCCCCACTCGGGGAAGCTGACGCTCGGGAACAGCTGGGTGAAGCCGAGGAAGACGAGCGCCCCGACCGTGAGCGGGATAGCCCCGACGTCGAGCGACACCTGGACGAACATGGGGTAGACCGAGTTCGGGATGATGTGCTTGCCGAGGATCCGACCATGGGAGGCGCCGGACGCCCGGGCGGCCTCGACGTACTTCTGTTCGCGCGTGACCAGGACGAGCCCGCGTTCGAGGCGGGCGTAGAAGGGCCACCAGACGATCGCGAACCCGAAGATGACGAACCCGACGTGGCTGCTGACCGAGTCGGCGAACACCGACTGCTGGGAGAGGACCACCACGACCAGGAGGACCAGGAGGAGCGACGGGATGGAGAGCATGATGTCGACCAGGCGCATCAGCGCCTCGTCCACGAGCCCGCCGAAGTAGCCGGAGACGGCGCCCACGAACAGCCCGATCAACGCGCCCGAGATCACGATCGAGAAGGAGAGGATCAGTGTCCAGTCGGCTCCGCGCAGGATCCCCTGGTAAAGGTTGAAGAACTGCGAGCCGCCGATGCTCTGCTCCGTGTCCACGAAGGAACCCAGCGGCAAGGGACCCGTATGGAACGGAACGAGCGAGACCGTCGGGGCGATGAACGCCGGATACCAGGTCGGCGACTGGTAGCAGTCGGGGGCGGGCGCGACGGTCCCGGGCGAGTACACGCAGACCGAGTTCGGCTGGCCCTCGCAGAAGGTGTTCTGCGAGCCGGGCGTGTAGGCGCAGTAGGTCGTCATCGAGGTCCACGGGTACGGTTGCGTCGCCGCGTAGAGGGCGACCGCGACGAAGAACAGGATGATCGCTAGACCGATCATCGCCAACAGGTTGGCGCGCATCACGTGCCAGCCCCGGCGGATCTGGGTGAGCCGGGGGCTGGGCCGGCGGCCCTGGCGGGGGGGCGCGGGCGGAGTGGCCGCCGTGATGGCGTTCACCGCAGCGTTACCGGACCTCATCCCCACCGCCCCCCGCCCGCCCGGCCGGACGAAACCTAGGTCGGCGGAAAGAGCCTCCTGAGGGTAGATATACTAAAGCGACCACCGCCCCGAGGGGGTTCGGCCACTCCGGGACGCGCCCGGAACGGACCGGGGCTCGGCGTGCGACGGACCGTCGGCGGCCCCCGAAGGCGGATGGGAGACCGTCCGGAGGGCGCGGCGGCATCGAGAAGAGGAGGCGGCCCGTCCGGAGGTCGTGTCCCGGGGCGACGTCGTAGCTCACCTGCTGCGCTCGCGCGAGCCCTCGATCCGGTGGAAGGCGCGCGTTCACGTTCTCGGGGAGGATGCGGACTCCGGGTCCCTGCGCAGGCTGCAGGGGGAGATCCGAACGAGTCGCCGCACTCGGGTGCTGCTGAGGGAGCGCACCCGCTCCGGACCCCGGAAGGCCCCACTGGGGGTCTACTGGAAGTGGACGGGCGATCACTGGGTCCTCGCTCACCTCGCCGACCTCGGCTATCCCGCCGGCGATCCCTCCCTCCGACCGCGCATCCAACGAGCCCTCGACGTGTGGCTCGCGCCCAACTACTTCCGGGAGTACGACGCGGCCGTCCAAAAGCGGCCCACGGGGGCGTCCTGGGGGGTGCCGAGACTGGAGGGCCGGTACCGACGCTGCGCCTCGCAGCAGGGCAACGCCCTGTGGTACGCCACCGCGCTCGGCCCCTTCCCCGAGGAGTGCGGGCGACTCGCCGAACGCCTGGTCCACTGGCAGTGGCCGGACGGCGGATGGAACTGCGACCCGAACCCCTCGGCGGATACCTCCTCGTTCGGCGAGACGCTGATCCCCATGATGGCCCTCCACGCCTACGGGACGGCGCACCGGAACGTCGACGCCCTCGAGGCGGCGCGGCGTGCCGCCGAGGTGTTCCTCCGCCGACGCTTGTACCGTCGGGTCACGAACGGCAAGGTGATCCACTGGGAGTTCGCCCGCCTCCATTACCCGCTCTACTGGCACTACGACTTCCTCGGCGGGCTCAAGGCGATGGCCGAGATGGGAGCGCTCCACGACCCGAGGTGCACCGAGGCGCTGGACCTCCTCGAATCGAAGGAGCTCCCCGGCGGCGGATGGCCGGCGGAGGGCCGGTACTACGACCTCCCGGGGGAGCGCGCCCGGCGCGGGACCGACTCGGTGCTCTGGGGCAGGAACGGGCCGGGGCTGAACGAGTGGGTCACGGTGGACGCGCTCGCCGTGCTCCGCGCCGCCGGCCGGTTCGCCCCCGACGCCGGAGGCTCCGCCGGTCGGTGACGGCCGGGCGAACACTCGCGGTCTTGGCGACGCAAACCGTTTTCCCCCCGTCCGGGGTCCCGCGCGCGATGTCCAACGTCCCCGTCGTGGTCGTCGCGGACCCGATCGACGCCGATGCCGTGATCCAGCTGCGCACCGGACCGTGCACCGTCGTGGACACGAGCGCGGACCCCACGCAGCTCCGCGAGCACCTCGCCGAGGCCTGGGGCCTCGTGGTCCGGAGCCGCACGAAGGTCAGCCGGGAGCTGTTGAGCGGGGCCCCGCACCTTAGGCTCGTCGCCCGGGCGGGAGTGGGGGTCGACAACGTCGACCTCGCGGCCGCCGCCGAGCGGCACCTCACGGTCGTCAACGCACCCTCCGCCGCAAGCGCGAGCGTCGCGGAACTGTCGGTGGCCTTCTACCTCCTCCTCGTCCGAGGACTGCTCCCCAAGGTCCAGTCGACGCGGGCCGGCAAGTGGGAGCGGGGGACGTCGGGCCACGAGCTGGCGGGGAAGACCGTCGGGTTCATCGGCTACGGCCGGATCGCTCGGGAGGTCGCGCGGCGACTGGCGCCCTTCGGGGCGACGACGGTCGCCTTCGACCCGTTCGTCCCGGACTCGGGGGACGCGACCCGGATGGTGCAGCTCCCCGAGCTGCTGCGCAGCTCCGACATCGTGAGCGTGCACGCCGCCCTCACCCCGGGGAACCGGCACCTGCTGGACGGCTCCGCCTTCGCCCAGATGAAGCCCGGGGCCTTCGTCGTGAACGTCGCGCGCGGGGCTCTCGTCGATGAGGCCGCCCTCCTGGCCGCCCTCGATTCCGGTCAGGTCGGAGGCGCCGCGCTCGACGTGTTCGAGGAGGAACCCCCGAAGAACCGCGCCCTGCTCGAGCATCCCCACGTCATCGTGACCCCGCACCTCGGGGCCTCGACGGCCGAAGCCCAGCGCCGGGCCGGTCGGGACATCGTCGAGGAGGTCCTCCGTGCCCTGCGGGGGGAACCGTTACGGGGGGCCGTCGCGCTGCCGGAGGTACCCGCATGACGTTCGACCCCGAGACCACGACGTTCCTGATCGCCGGCCCGGTCCGCATCCATCCCCGCGTGCTCCGCGCGATGTCGATGCCCTCCCTCAACCACCGGGGGGACTACTTCCACGGGATCGTGCAGGAGATCCGCGAGCTGCTGCCGGTCCTGTTCGGCGCCCCGGGGCACCAGGTGGTGCTGACCGGCAGCGGGACCGCCGGGCTCGAAGCGATGTACTCGAGCCTGCTGCCGAAGGACGGCCGCGTCCTCGTACTCTCGAACGGCAACTTCGGCGAGCGGAGCGACAAGATCGTCCGACTGTACTCCTCCCAGGTCACGACCGTGACGGCCCCCTGGGGCCACCCGGTCTCCCCGGAGGCCGTGCGGAGCGAGCTCGAGAAGGGCGACGTGCGGGCCGTCTGCCTCGTCCACAACGAGACGAGCGTCGGGCTGATGAACGACCTCGCCGCGATCTCGAAGGAGGTCCGCCGCGCCGGCTCGCCGCTCCTCCTGGTCGACGGGATCAGCGCGGTCGCCGGGATCCCGGTCAACGTGGCCGAGTGGGGGATCGACGCGCTGGTCGCCGGCCCGCAGAAGGGCCTCGCCGCCCCGGCGGGTCTCGCGATCGTGCACCTCTCCGACCGCGCGGTCGAGGCCCTCCATCCGGGCTCGTTCTACCTGGACCTGAAGACGCATCTCGGGCCGCTCGAGAAGAACGACACCCCCTGGACGCCGGCGGTCCCGCTCTTCCTCGCGCTGCGCGAGGCGCTCCTCCTGCTGAAGGAGGAGACGTTGCCGGGGCGTCTCGCCCGGACCCACCGGCTCGCGGAAGCGAGCCGGGCGGCGGTCGACGCGCTCGGCCTCGAGCTGTTCCCCGAGCGCGCGTTCGCCTCCGACACCGTGACGGCCGTCAAGAACCCGGCTGGGATGGGCGACCCGGAGCTCCGCAAGGTCCTCGAACGGCAGTACAATATCCTCGTCCAAGGCGGCCAGGGCGCGCTCACCGGAAAGATCTTCCGGATCGGCCACATGGGGATCGCCGACTGGCCGGACCTGCTCGTCACGTTCGCGGCTCTCGAACGGATCCTCGGCAAGGCCGGTCGTCTGCCCGCCCCGGGCGCCTCGCTGCGGGCGATCGTGGACCGGATGCCGTAGACGGCCGAGCGCGCGCTAGATATCGACGATCACCCGGGCGCGTCCCCGGACCGGGTCGAAGAGCAGGTGATGCAGGGTCGCCGCCTTCACCTCCGTCCGCGCCGGGTGGCGATCCGGGTCGAACGGCTCGCCGCGCAGGCTCGCCACGAGCGACGTCGGCGGAGAACCGATCGGACGGACCTCGATCTCCCGCGCGAGGAACCCGTCGGCCTCGTGGAGCTGGATCAGCTCGGTCAGGAACGCGACGACGAGCTCGGGGGCATCGAGTCCGGAGGCGCTCACCGCGCGCTCGGTGCGGACTCGCACCTTCCGCAAGTCGGTCATCAGCGCGAAGAGCCCGAGCCCGAGCGCCTCGAGGAGGGCGGCCGGGGTCGGCCCGCTCGCCCAGACCCCGACGTCCGCGGTCGTGGGGAAGCTTCCCCATCGGCGCGCCGGCGTGCGGCGGCGGCTCCCCTCGGACGTGGGAGGTTCAACGGTCACTGGGGTTTAAGTGATGCCCGCCTTTGTCGCCCTCCACAATGCGTGCGTCCCTCGTCATCCCCACGCTGAACGAGGCCGGCTCGATCGGCCACGTCGTGCGCACGTTCCGGCAGGCCGCCGACGAGGGGAACCGTACCCTCTTCGCGGCCGACCCGCTCGACTGGGAGGTCCTCGTCGTGGACGGCGCGTCGGCCGACGGGACCGCCCGGGTCGCCGAGGAGGCGGGCGCGCGGGTGATCGTCGAGCGCCGGAAGGGGTACGGGCGGGCCTACAAGACCGGCTTCGAGGCCGCCCGCGGCGAGGTGATCGCCACCGCCGACGGCGACGCCACCTACCCCGTCGAGGAGATCCCGAAGTACGTGCGCCAGGTGCTCGACGGCCAGGCCGATTTCCTGACCGGGAACCGGATGGCCTACCTCGACCGCAAGGCGATGACGACCGAGCACCGGATCGGGAACCGCGTGCTGAACGGTTTCCTCGGGATCGCCTACCACCGGTACTTCCGCGGTCTCGCGGGCGGGACGCTGGTGGACAGCCAGAGCGGCTTCTGGGTGTTCCGCCGCTCCGTGCTCGACCGGGTCTCCCTCACCCAGGACGGGATGGCGTTCAGCGAGGAGATGAAGATCGAGGCGCTGCTGCGCGGGCTCAAGGTCGTCGAGGTCCCGATCCACTACGGCGAGCGGTGGGGGTCTCCGAAGCTCTCGAGCTGGCGCGACGGTCTCGGAAACCTGTGGTTCCTGTTCCGCAAGCGGATCGAGCTCGCCCGGGAAGTCAAGGCCCGCGTGCGGCCCCCGTTCGGCTCGGAGCCGAGCTCCGCGGCCCCGCCCCCGTGAGGGGGCTCACTGGGTCTTGCCCGAGCGCTCGCGCGACTTGACGCGCAGGCCGTGGTAGCCGCAGCGGCGGCACTGGGTCGCCTTCGGCGGGTTGCGGGCCGAGCAGTTCATGCAGACCTTCTTGTTGAGCAGGCGCTCGACAGCCTCGGGGAACGGCATAGGAGGGGGCGGGACCTGCCCTCGGATATAAAACGGGGACCGGGGGCTCCTCGACGGTGCTTTCTGGGCCGGGGCCCTTCGTCGACCGTGGATTCCGGCTCGGTGTGGGTCCGCGCGGTCCCGTGGGCCCGGGAGAGTCTCGAGGCCGTTCTCGCCTCCGGTCGCCGGCGCTCCGCCCGAGCGGACCTCCCGCCCGAGTTCGAGGAGAAGCGCGGCGCGTTCGTCACCCTCAAACGGCACCCCTCGGGGGCCCTGCGGGGGTGCATCGGCTACCCGTTGCCCATCCTGCCGCTGCGGCTCGCGGTCGCGCGGGCCGCCCTGGCCGCGGCGACCGACGACCCCCGGTTCCCGCCGGTCGTCTCGGAGGAGCTCCCGCGCCTCACGGTGGAGGTGTCGGTCCTCTCCGTCCCGGAGGAGATCCGCGCCCCCCGACCGGAGGACCGCGTCGCCGCCGTTCAGGTCGGACGGGACGGGCTGATCGTCGAGGGGCTCGGCACGAGCGGCCTCCTCCTGCCGCAGGTCGCTCCGGAGCAGGGGTGGAGCGCGGAAGAGTTCCTCGAAGGGGCGTGCCAGAAAGCGGGGCTCCCGTTCGACGCCTGGCGCGACCCGCGGCTGCGGGTCCTCCGGTTCGGCGCCGACGTTTTCGCCGAGAAGAGCCCGAGCGGCGAGGTCGTCCGCGTGCCGACCGGTGCCTAGGGCCCGACGCGGGCGACCGTCGCCGTAAGGACGGCCCCGTCCAGGTCCCAGCGACGGACGTCGGGAGAGGCCGGTAGCTCCCCGTCCACGAGGTCGAACGCGTCCGCGAGCAGGTCGTGGGTCAGCCGCTCCTTCCAGCGCCGGAGCGCCCCGAGCAGCTCCCCCGACGCCCCGACGCTGATCCGGACCCGGTCGCTCGGGTCGAGGCCGAGCTCCCGGCGGGTGTGCTGCAGCCGGCGGCCGACCTCGCGCGCGAGCCCCTCCTCCCGGAGCTCCGGGGTCGGGTGCCTCGGGAGCGCGGCCACGGGGCGCCCCTCCTCCTCCCGCAGGACCCACTCGGACTCCGGGAAGGCGGTCCGGTCCAGGGCCGGGAGGCGACGCACGCGGCGCACGTTCAGCTCCTCGGCGAGCAGGCGGGTCCCCTCGTCGCCGAGGGGCCGGAGAACCGGCTCGGCCTCCCCGAAGAGGACCAGCTCCTCGAGCGGGATCCGCGACTTCACCTCGGCCCGGTGGCGCAGCTCGCGGCCGACCTCGACGAGCGCGCGGAGCCGCGCCATCCCCGCCTCGAGCTCCCGGTCGCGCGCGGCCAATCGGTCCGGCCAGCGCTGCAGATGGACCGAGTCCTCGGCCTCCTCGAACTCGTGCTCGCCGACCTCGTGGTGGACCCACTCGGCGGTGAACGGGATTAGCGGCGCCGTGATCCGGGCGAGCCCGAGGAGGGCGTACGACAGGGTGTCGTGCGCCGCGCGCCGGTCCTCGGGGCCGGTCTCGCCCCAGAACCTCGGGCGGGAGCGGCGGACGTACCAGGTCGAGAGGTCGTCGACGAGCTCGCGCACCGACACGGCCGCCGGCCGGGGGTCCCCCGTGTCCAGGGCCGCGGTGGTGACCTCCCGGGTCGCCTCGAGGCGGCTCAGCAGCCAGCGGTCGAGGAGGGCGGAGACCGCGGGTTCGGTGGTCGCCGGGTCCAGGCCGTCCGGTCGGGCGTTCTGGAGATGGAACGCCACGACGTTCCCGAGCGTGCCGAGGGTGCGGGCGGCCGTCTTGTGGATCGTCGCCTCGCCGACGCGCATCGGCTCAGTGAAGTCGACCGAGAGGAACATCCACCGGATCGGGTCCGCCCCCAACCGCTCGAGGAGCTCGAGCGGGCTGAGGGCGTTCCCCTTCGACTTCGACATCTTGCGTCCCGAGTCGTCCAGGACGAGGCCCGTCGTGAGGCAGGTCCGGTAGGCCGGGCGGGAGAACAGCGCGGTCGAGATGACGAGCAGGGTGTAGAACCAGCCGCGGGTCTGGTCGAGCCCCTCGGCGATGTAGTCGAGCGGGCGGTCCGGCTCGAACGGGCCCGGCTCGAACGGGTAGTGGTACTGGGCGAACGGGGCCGAGCCGGCGTCGTACCAGGCATCGATCGTGTACGGTTCCCGCCGGCTCGGCGCGCCGCACTTCGGACACGGAAAGACGATCCGGTCGACCTGCACCCGGTGGGGGTCGAAGCCCGCGGGTAGGGGGGTGCCGGAGAGGCGTCCCAGCTCCTCGAAGCTCCCCACGCACGTCGCGTGCCCGGTGGGGCACAGCCAGATCGGCAGCGGGGTCCCCCAGTACCGGTTCCGCGAGAGCGCCCAGTCCTTCGCCTCGGTCAGGAAGTTACCGAACCGCCCGTCCCGAAGGTGCGCGGGGATCCAATGGACCGTCGCGTTGTTGCGCACCAGGTTCTGGGTGAAGCGAGAGGTCCGGACGAACCACGAATCGATCGCCCGGTAGAGCAGCGGCGTGTCGCAGCGCCAGCAGAACGGGTAGGTGTGGCGCACCGTCTCCGAGCGGAACACCAGCCCCCGTTCGGAGAGGTCCCTGAGGAGGGCGTGGTCGGCCGACTTGAACCCCTTCCCGCGGACCAGCGGGACCGCGTCGCCGAAGACCCCCCGGTTGTCTAGGGGGTCGAACACCCCGACCTTCTCGCGGGCGCCGAGGCGCTGGTCGTCCGGGCCGAAGCTCGGGGCGACGTGGACCAGTCCCGTGCCCTCCTCGGCCGTCACGAAGTCGCCCAGCACGACCCGGTAGCGGCCCGGCCCCGGTCCCGCGAAGTCGAACGGGGGCGCGTAGCTCCAGCCGGCGAGGGCCGAGCCGGGCAGCCGTTCCACGACGTCGGGCGGCTCGGGGAAGTAGCGGGGGATCGCGGCCGAGGCGAGCACGACGTCCTCCCCAGGCCGGATCCGCACCACGGAGTACTCGAGGTCGGCACGGGCCGCCACCAGGAGGTTCGCGGGAAGGGTCCAGGGGGTCGTCGTCCAGACGAGCAGCTCGCGGTGGGCGTAGGCCGGGTCCGTGAGGGTGAGCCGCAGGGTGACCGAGGGGTCCGTCGTCTCGCGATACCCCTGGGCGACCTCGTGGGAGGCGAGCGGGGTCTCGCAGCGGGGACAGTACGGCAGCACGTAGTGCCCCTTCTCGAGCAGTCCCTGGTCGAAGAGCTGCCGGAGCGACCACCAGACGCTCTCCATGAACGACGGGTCCATCGTCCGGTAGGCGTGCTCGTAGTCGAGCCAGTAGCCGAGCCGTCGGCTCATCTCGCGCCAGACCTCGGCGACCGCGAGCGCCGAGGTGCGGCACTCGTCGCAGAACCGGTCGACCCCGTAGGCCTCGATCTCCTTCTTCGACTTCAGGCCGTGGCTCTTCTCGATCTCCACCTCGACCGGCAGTCCGTGGCAGTCCCAACCCGCCATCGAACTGACGACCCGCTCGCCGTTCATGCGGTGGTAGCGCAGCGTGAGGTCCTTGAACACCCGCGCGATCAGGTGCCCCAGGTGGGGCGGCCCGTTGGCGGTCGGGGGTCCCTCGGTGAACCGAAACAGAGGCCCCTCCGCGGGCGGGGTCAGCGAGCGGGCGACCACGCCGGTCGCCTCCCAGTAGGCGGCCACCCGCTCCTGGACCGCCCGGGAGGACGGGGCTCCGAACTCGGGCTCCTCGGCGGGCATGGGCGCCGGCGACACTCCTCCGGGGGATAAAGGACGCCGACCCGGCTCAGCGGCTCAGTCCGTGCGGCGGGGGGCTGCGCGACTCCGGCCCGACGCGCGCCGAGGGATGCCGGCGCACGATCTTGCCTTCGAACTCCGTGACGTGGGCCTCCCGGCCGAGGACGATCTCGGGGGCCCGGACGAACCGGACGTCGACCCCCTCCAGTTCGACGGAGTCGGCCTCGATTCGGAGGACCTCGACCGGCAACTCGCGCCCCAACACCATCTCGATCGGGTTGGGGGGCCGGACGGTGAGGCGGACGGTCGCTCCGACCACGCCTCCCACCCGGCTCCGCGCGCGGAACCGGACGTCCACGTGCGACGCGGAGATCTCCCCGGGGACGTCCAGCTCGCCCTCGGCGATCAGACCTTCCGCCCGGACCGACGGGGCGATGAGCGAGCCGTGTACGGTCAACCCTCGGTCGACCCGGAGGTCGCCGAGGAGGTGGGTGGTCCCCCGGAGCTCTGCCTCGCCGGCGTGCACCGGGCCGCGCGTCCGCAGCACCCCGTCGGAGAACAGCGCGCCGACGACCTCGAGGGTCCCGCCGATGTCCAGGGTCCCGGTGGACCGCAGGGCGTCCGAGGAGACCGGTCCCCCGACCGCCGTCGTGCCGGCGAGCTTCGCCTGCCCGACATCGACCTCGCCCAGCACCTTGACGGAGCCGCGCGTCGACCACCGGAGCGCGTGGATCGCGTCGCGTCGGGAGACGCCTCGGTCTTGGACCTCACCCGAGCGGGGCACCTTCGGCGGGGGGCTCGGGGGCACGGCCGCGGGCTTGGGAGCCGCCGCCGGCGCCGCGGGCGCGGCGGCGGGGGGCGCGACGGGGGAGGCTGGCTTGGGAGGCGGGCTCGCAGCCGTCATCGAGGGCTCACGACCCCTGGGGGCGGGCGGGGATACCGAGGCGCTGGTGGTCGACCCGGATACAGCGGTTCTCGAGGACCGTGGCCCCGGCGGCCCGCGCCCGGGCGGCCGCCTCGGCGTGCTCGACCCCGAGCTGCATCCAGATCACGGGCCGGCCGCGGGCCAGCGCCTCGTCGACGACGGGAGGAACCTGGTCGGAACGACGGAAAATGTCGACGATGTCCACGTGGACCTCCGGGGGGATCGCGGTGAGCGAGGGGTACGACCGCTCGCCGAGGACCTCGGTGAGACTCGGGTTGACCGGTACGATCCGGTATCCCTCCGACTGGAGGTACTCGGCGACCGTGTGCGAGTCGCGGTCCGGCTTGTCCGACAGTCCGACGACCGCGATGGTCCGGGCGGAGGAGAGGATCGCCCGCAGCTCCTCGTCCGGGATCGCCATCGCCGGGGCACTCCGGTCCGTTACATGATGCTAACCCCAAGTCCCGGCTGAAGGGTTATGGGAGGAACCGGGCTCAAGCGGCCATGTTCCTCGACTACGTCGGCCTCCGCGTCACGAAGCTCGCCCCCGCGCTGAAGTTCTTCACGAAGGGGCTCGGCCTGGTCGAGGTTCGGCGGGGGAAGATGGGCCACGGCGGCGTGTGGGTCCTCCTTCACGACCGCAACTCCCACCAGCACCTCGAGCTGAACTGGTACCCGCCCGGCTCGCGCTACCATACCCCGTTCGTCCCGGGCGAGGGGCTCGACCACATCGGGGTCCGGGTGAACGACATGAAGGCAGCGGGAAAGCGGCTCCGGGCCGCTGGGGCCAAGCTCGTCGACCAGGTGAAGTGGCGGGGGAAGGTCTGGGTGGAGTTCTACGAGGGGCCGGACGGTTTCTGGGTCGAGCTGATCCTCTCGCCCTCCGAGTAGGCTCACCGGGGGAACCGATCCGCGTCCCCGGCCGGGATTGGCGGCCGAGTCGGTGGCTCGGCGTGCTGCGCCCAGAGCACGACCGCGATGACGAGGCCGACGAGCACGACCCCGTACCGCAGCGCCAAGCCCCCGTCGGGGCTGATGAGGGTGAGGAAGGCGGAGGCGTCGAAGACCCCGTGGAGGAGCGCGACCACGACCAGGTTGCCGCCCGAGGCGCGGAACGTCGCCGCGAACGCAAAGCCGGTGAAGAAGAGGGTCGGGAAGATCAGGGGCGCGACGATCCCGTAGGTCGTGCCGTAGTAGAGGTGCACGCCGGCGAAGAGGACGCTCGTCCAGACCGCGGGGAAGAGCCACGAGCCGCCGCGGCCCATCCAGAAGCCGAAGAGCCACCCCCGGAAGATCGTCTCCTCGACCGCCCCGATCGCGAACGACAGGCCCACGAAGAACCAGGGCGCGCCCATCGCCTGGGTGAGCGCCGGGTTCTGCCGGGAGAGGAGGCCGAGCGCCGACGGGTCGACGGCGAGGTAGACGACCGTGAGGACGAGGACGACCAGGACGCTGAGCACCTCGAGCGCGCCGAACCAGGCGAGGCCCTGGACGGTCGCCACGCGCATCCTCTGGCTCCAGTGCCGGAGGGGACCGGCGCCGACCAGGCCGAGGAAGGCGAGGATCGGGATCCCGTAGACGACGAAGAGGTCGCCCGCGAGGGACGTGTAGAGGGGCTGGAGCGCAGGGACCGACTGGGGAAGGAAGTACTGGCTGACGATGACAAAGACCGTGATCCCGACCGCGAGCCCGTAGCGCCCGACCGAGGGACCGCTCGGGGGCGGCGGCCCGGCCGTCTCCCACACGGTGCCCCGACTCCCTCAGGCGCCGGGGGCGGCGCGTTCGGCGACCTGAAGGCAGGCGAAGAGGTCCTCGAGCGTAGCGCGGACGCTGCGGGCGGACGGGGCTTGCGTGCGGATCGTCAGGACCGGCCCCTGGACGCTCAACGTCACGAACTCGGGCGTGTCGACCGCGAGCGCGCGGCGGATCCGCTCGGCGACCTCGGGCGAGCGGTAGGTCCGCTGGGCGACGACCGTTACTTCGAGCCCTTCGCCTTCTTCGGAGCGTTCGGGGATGTCCCTCCCCCCTGCTTCGGCTGCGCGCCCGGGCCCCGGCTGAGCGCGTCCGTGACGATCGGCGCGGTCCCGGTCCGCCGCATCACCTCGGCGTCCGCTCCCTCCTTCAGGTAGGTCCGCACGGACGGCCAGATCGTGTCGTCGGCGCGCTGCTTGCTCTCGAAGTTGTGCTCGTTGAGGAACCGGGTGTAGGCGGCCCGGCCCGCGGCGTCCCACTTGCCGTTGAGCCGGCCGTTATAGTAGCCGAGGACCGCGAGGTCGTGCTGGACCCCGAGGGCGACCTCGCCGGTGATGCGCAGGAGGGTCGCCGGGTCCTCGCGGCTGAGCATCGTCAGGTCGACGACCCGGAAGACCCGCCGCAGCTCCTCGATCGGCGACAGGTGGTCGTCGACCCGGATGTCGACCCACCGGTCGTCCCCGCCCTGGTAGCCGCCCCCGGGCCGGGTGATCAGGAGCGCCGCCGACTGCTGGCCGCGACGGTCCCCGCCCTCGCGCTGGCCGGCCGCCAGGGCCGCGAGCAGTCGGTCCGCGATGTCGCCGGGGGTCGACTCGTAGGCCCGGGCCATGCCGCGCACGACCGCCGGACCGAACAGCACGTTCCCCTGGCAGGCGAACCCGTCGCCGACCTCGTGGCCGGCCCACTCGATGCACTTGGCCCCGGTGAAGGCCGCGGCCTCCCCCTTCGCGTCGACGACGCCGAGCTGGCGGTCCTCCCGGCCGGGGTCGGCCTCGACCAGCCGGCGGATGACCTCGCGGGCTCCCACGCCCTCGCTGAGGAGCCGGAGTCCCTCGGGCCCCCACCGGACGTTGGAGGCGGCTTGCGTCGCGACCGCCCCGACGCCGGCCCGTGACCAGGGAACGACCGCGCCGACCGCGGGGAACTTCGAGTGGACCGCGACGCCCCAGCTCTGGGTGGCCGAGTCGAAGGCGACGATCGAGAAGGTCCCGAACCTCGGGTTCATCGTCGTCGTCAGGGAGGGTCCCGCTCTAAAGATGTCGGGGTCTCTTTATGGGTTGCCGGGGTCGGCCCGAGCTCGCCGAGCAGGCGCTCGATGCGCTCGGTGGCCTCGCCGCGGCGACCCGCGGCGAACGCCGACTCGGCCCGGCGCAGCTCCTCCAGTTCCGTCGCGACGTCCCTCCCCTCGGCGCGAAGCACCCCGATCAGTCGGGCGGCCAGGCGGATGCGGTTGGCGGTCCGGTCCTCCTCGGAGCTCGGGTCGGTGTCGGGGGGTCCGCCGGGAGTGTAGTCGACGAGGCCGCGGGGCCACTGGGTGACCTCGCCTTCCCCACGGCGGACGCGTCGGGCTCGCTCGTCCGGACTCACGGGGTTTTCGGGGGTCTCAGGCCGTTCCGCTCTCGGCCGACGGTGGGGGGCTGCGCACCGGGGGGCGGGCGGTCGCGCTCTTGGGCCGAGGGACCTGGGCCCGGAGACCCTCCCAGACCGCGTCGATCTGCTCGTAGAATCCGGGGACGAGGCCCTCAGTGCCGAGGATCCGGGCGGCCTCCTCGACGCGGGCGCCCCAGTCGCCGACGTCGACCCCGTGGGCCGCGGCCCAGGCGACCGAGCCTCGGGCGAGCAGGACCTGCTCGTCCGCCTCCCGGCGTGCCCGCAGCGCCTCCCGCTGGGCCGGCGCGAGGGCATTCTCCGGGTTCCAGCTCGGGGGCATCGGGGCCGGGATCGCGACCCGCAGGAGGCGGAACGGCTCGGGGATTGACGGCCACCGGGGCTCGTGGAAACGGATGGAGAGCCGGTCGAGCGACTGGAGCGCCGCGGTGTAGTCGGCCGCCGCGAACGCCTCCTCGGCCTTGTCGTAGGGTCCCATCAGGTCCGGGTTCGGGGCCCCCTTCCAGATGTCGAGCAGGAGCGCGACCCGGCAGGGGACGAGGCGGCGGAGCACCTTCTTCTCGGGGGGCTCGGGCACCGCTGGGGTCGGCGGCAGCTCGGGCTCCTTCTCGGGAGGACGGTTCGGCGCGCCCGGCATGGTACCTTCTGAGGCGCCTACAGGAACGCCTCGAACTCCTTCGTGACCTCGGGGTACTTGTCCCGGACGGCCTTGAGGATGTTGTGGACGTTGAGCTTCTGGAGCTTGACGTCCTTGAGCGCGTCGACGACCTTGTCGAACGTCTCGTCCGACAGCGAGCAGAGCTTCTCCTTGGCGAGCCAGTTCCGGTAGAGCTTCTCCTCGAGGCGGGCCCGCCATCCGCGGTCGTACTCCAGGAGCGCCTCCTTGGAGGCGTCCCCGCTCTGGGCGGCCTTCGCCGCGACCGTGCCGCAGATCTTGCCGGCGATGCACCCGTTCGCGATGCCCCCCCCGGTGAGGGGGTCGATCATCCGGGCCGCGTCGCCGACGACCATGAAGCCGTCGGCGACCGTCTGCTTCAGCGGCGGCGAGATCGAGACCCCTCCGCCGACCATGTCGATCTTCTTTCCCTTGGAGTAGGCCGGGTGCTTGTCAATCCACCGGTCGAGGTAGTCCCGCGGCTCGGCCATCGACTTGATCTGGCTGACCTGCACGCCGATCCCGACGTTCGCGAGCCCCTCGGCCTTGGGGAAGATCCAGACGTAGCCGCCCGGGGCGACCTTGCCGAGGTAGAAGTCGCAGAACCGCACGTCGCAGTCGACGTTCGTCATGCGGTACTGCAGGCAGGAGTCCATGTCCTTGAGCGCGATGTTGGTCGAGATCCCGGCCCAGCGGCCGACCTGGCTCTCGAAGCCGTCCGCCGCGACCGTGACCTTCGCCCGGACGTCGAACGAGGTGCCGAACTGCTTGACCTTCGCGCCGACGACCTTCCCCTCCTCCTTGAGGATCCCGGTCGCCGCGGTCTTCAGGCGGACCTCGACGCCGGCGTTCGCCGCGTCGATCGCGAGCTGCTTGTCGAACTCGTCCCGCTCGACGACGTAGCCGACCTCGTTGCCCGCGTGCTTCTCGTTGATCTCGAAGACGGTCTCGTTGGGGGAGAAGATGCGCGCCCCTTCGACCTCGACGTTCACCCAGCGGCCGGGCTTGATCCCGACCTCGGGGAGCCAGTCCTTGCTCATCCCCTCGCCGCAGCGGACCGGGCTGCCGATCTCCTGCCGCTTCTCGATCATCAGGACCGAGGCCCCGTGCTTGGCGGCCCACTTCGCCGTCATGCTGCCGGCCGGTCCGGCGCCGATGACCAGCACGTCCGTCTTCAGGTCCGATGCCATCGTTTTCCTCCGAGGTGGGGTCGCTTCAGCCGATCTCGATCGCTCCGACGGGGCAGGCCTTGACGCAGATCTCGCAGCGGGTGCATACCTTCTCGTCGAAGGTGATGCGCGTCTCGTCCAGGTAGATGCAGTTCAGGGGGCAGATCCCGACGCACGCCCCGCAGTAGATGCACAGCTGGCCGGAGGACTCGATATGGAGGCTCTTCTTGCTCGGCAAGTGCCGTCCTCGGTTCGCACCGCCCCGGTCTCTATTAAAGGATATCCCGGAGGTACCGCCGTCAGCGGCCCGCCGCCGGCGCCGCTTTCGCCTCGGGGGCCGGGGCCTCGTGCTCCGCGAGCCACCGTTCCGCGTCGATCGCCGCCATGCACCCGGCCCCGGCGGCGGTGACCGCCTGCCGGTAGCGGTGGTCCTCCACGTCCCCCGCGGCGAAGACCCCCTCGACGCTCGTGCGGGTGTGGTGGCTCACCTCGAGGTATCCCTGGGAGTTGAGGTGGAGCTGACCCTTGAACACCTCGGTCGCCGGGTCGTGGCCGATCGCGACGAAGAGCCCGCCGACGGCGAGGTCGGTCGTGCGGCCGCTCGGCAGGTGCTTCAACCGGACCCCCTCGACCCGCTCCTGCCCGAGGACCTCGTCGACGCACGAGTCGAGCACGAAGGAGATCTTCGGGTGGTTGCGGGCCCGCGCCTGCATGATCGAGCTCGCCCGCAGGGTCGAGCGACGATGCACGATCGTGATGTGGGTCGCGAAGTTCGTGAGGAAGAGCGCCTCCTCCATCGCGGTGTCGCCGCCGCCGACGACGACGAGCTCCTTGCCCTTGAAGAAGAACCCGTCGCACGTGGCGCATGCGGAGATCCCCTTGCCCTTGAGGCGCTCCTCGGAGGGGAGGCCGAGCCAGCGGGCGTTGGCGCCGGTGGCGACGATGACCGCGTCCGCAAGGTAGCTTCCGTGGGTACCGGTCTGGAGGAGGAAGGGGCGTCGGCCGAAGTCGACCCGGGTCACGTTGTCGTCCACGACCTCGGTCCCGAACCGGACCGCCTGGCGGCGCATGAGGTCGATGAGCTCCGGGCCCTGGACCCCGTCGGGGAACCCCGGGTAGTTCTCCACGTCCGTCGTGACC
This sequence comes from Thermoplasmata archaeon, assembly GCA_035501555.1. Taxonomy (GTDB): domain Archaea; phylum Thermoplasmatota; class Thermoplasmata; order Lutacidiplasmatales; family UBA184; genus Lutacidiplasma. The sequence goes on from DATJWA010000027.1 coordinate 390,482, forward strand.
AGGAGCTGCCCGCCGGCCGGGACGCCGGCGAAGAGGATCGGGTGGAGCTCGCCGCGCGCCGCATACAGCGCCGCTGTGAGCCCGGCCGGGCCGCTGCCGAGGATGGCCAGGCGGACGTGACGGGGGGTCTCGGGCATCGCCCGAACACGTCGGCGGGGGGTTAAAGCGGCGACGGCCGCCGTAACCCGCGCGCTATTTCCTGGCGGGCGGGAGCCGGAGCTCGGCCGGCCCGCTCGACTCCGCGTAGCCGGAACGGAAGAACAGGAGGGGCGCCCCGTCGCGGCCGAGCTCCTGGCGGACGACCTCCCCCACGATCAGGACGTGGTCGTAGCGGGGGGTCCAGGAGGCGACCCGGCACTCCGCGGCGCCGAGGGTCCCGTCCAGGAGGGGGGCGCCCGTGGTGCCGCGGTGGAGACGGAGGTCCCGGAACTTGTCGGCCGCGGGGATCGCCAGGGCGAACCGCTCGCTGACCGAGCGCTGGTCCGCGGCCAGGAAGTTCACCGCGAACGTCCCGGTCCGCTCGATGACCGGGGTCGTGTCGGCGTCCCGAGTCAGGCTGATGAGGAGGGAGGGGGGAGCGAGCGCGACCGAGAGGAGGGCGTTGACCGTGAGGCCCGCGTCGACCGACCCCTCGCGGGCGGTCACGACGGCCACGCCGGTGGCCCAGCGGGCCATCAGGCCGCGGAAGGCGGCCGGCCCCGGGACGGACGGGGATGGGCCGCTCACTCGTCCCGCCACGTGAAGAACCGCACCGCGAGGGCGAAGAAGACGAGCGCGATCGCCATCACGATCGCGAGGTCCGTGAGGGCCCGCGTCGTGTTCGAGAAGAGCATCACCTGGTTCATCCCGTCGATGACGTAGTAGAGCGGGAGGACGTGAGCGATCGGCTGGAGCCAGGCCGGGAAGAGCGAGACCGCGAAGAACGTTCCGGAGAGGAACATCATCGGGAAGGTGATGATGTTCCCGATCAGGGCCGCGCTCTCCGGCGTCTTCGCGACCGTCCCCGCGAGCATCCCGAGCGAGACGAACAGGAACGGCCCGGCGAAGAGGAACGGCAGGAGGCCCGCGTTCACCTGCACGTGGGCATTGAAGAGGGCGACCCCGGCGCCGATCATGATCCCGGCCGAGATGAACGTCAGGAGGACGTACCAGAGGATGCGGGAGGTCAGCCACTCGGCCTTGGTGAGCGGGGTCAGCGAGAGCTCCCGGAAGATCCCGTCCTTCCGGTAGGAGGCCGCCACGTCGACCATCGAGAACATCGGGCTCGTCAGGATCGTGAACCCGATCAGCCCGGGAATCAGGTAGTCGATCTCCTTGTAGATCTGGCTGCCGACGTTCCGCAACGAGATGCCGAGGACCGGCGAGCAGGTGCTGCACGCCGAGTGGAGGTTGAAGGCGGTGACGACCCCGCCGACGGCGCTCTCGGCGATCCCGGCGTCGGAGGCATCCTCCGGGTTAGTGTACAGGAGGACGTTCACCGGCGTCCGATTCGTGTAGTTCGACTGGAAGCCCTCCGGGATGACGAGGCCGGTCGTGTAGCCGTTGTTCCCGAGCGCGGTCCCGAAGTCCTGGGTCGAGTAGTTCACCATCGTGATCTGGACCAGCGTGGTGTTGTTGAGGGCGGCGAGGAACGCCTGGCTCGCCGGCGAGTTGTGGTCGAGGTTCTCGACCGCCAGCGCGGTCGAGGGCGAGCCGTTGCCGCCGAGGATGGCGCCGAAGAGCGCGATGAGGATGATCGGGAAGATCAGCGAGAAGAACAGCGCGACCGGATTTCGGAGGTAGGAGCGGACGACGATCTTGAAGTCGCCCGCGAGGCGGCGGCCGTTCAATGGGCTCCCTCCGACTTCAGGGTCCCGTTGTCCATCTGGCCGACGAGGCGGACGAAGACGTCCTCGAGGGTATCGTTGGCCGTCGTGAACCCCTCCCACGGGATCCCGCTCGTCGCGACGGCGTTCAGGACCCGAAGCGCATCCCCCTTGCTGCCGAGCGGGACCTCCACCCGGCTGTCGTGCGCTTCAGCCGAGACCCCTGCGTTCGCGCGGAGGTAGTCGGCCAGCGCAGCCGGCGCCTCGATCAGCAGTCGCTCGGGGCGGCCGTGGGTGCGGATGATCTCGCTCGGGGTCCCGGCCGCGATGATCCGGCCGTGGTTGATGATCGCGACCCGGTCGGCGAGCAGTTCGGCCTCCTCGAGGTAATGGGTCGTGAGGAAGACCGTGCGACCTTCCGCACGCAGGGTGCGGATCACCTCCCAGATCGCCCGCCGGGCGTGGGGGTCAAGGCCCGTCGTCGGCTCGTCCAGGAAACAGACCTCGGGGTCGTTGGTCAGGGAGAGCGCGAGGCCCATCTTCTGCTTCTGACCGCCCGAGAGCGTGTCGTAGCGGCTGTCGGCCTTGTCCTCGAGCGCGACCCGGCGGAGGAGGTCGCTCGGGTCGGGGTGCGTCCCGAACAGTGCGCCGTAGTACTCGATCCCCTCCCGCGGGGTGATCTTCTCGAAGAAGCGGAAGTCCTGGGGGATGACGCCGATCTTCCGGTGGAGCTCGTAGCCCTGCGTCCAGGGGTCGAGGCCGAGCACCCGCACGTCGCCGGAGGTGCTGCGTCGGAGCCCCTCGAGGATCTCGGTCGTCGTCGTCTTGCCGGCCCCGTTCGGGCCCAGGAAGGCGAACACGCTCCCCTGCGCGACCGTGAAGTCGATATGGGCGACGGCCGTGAGGCCGGGGTACTCCTTGACGAGTCCGTGGACCTCGATCGCCTGGCTCAACGTCCCCCGCCTGCCGCCCCCAGATGCCGGGTGTCCATATACGGCACGGACCCCGCCATGTCAAACCGCAGGCCGGGAGGGCTCCGTCCCCGCATCCTGACCTCCCGCCGGCCTCCCTCGCAGCTCCCCGGTCCCGCCGGGTTGCACGACCATCTCTCCGCCCGCCCCGACCACGGTGATCGGGCGGGTGCCGGACCACCGGATCGATAGTCTCTCCGGCGACCAGTCGATCGAGAGGTGCCCGGCACCGACCCGGAGCCGGTCGATCCGGGCCCGGGTCCACGAGGCCGGGAAGCACGGGCGCACGGTGACCCGCCCCGACAGGGCGTCCAGCGTGATCCCCCAGAGGCGTTCGAAGAGGACGCACAGGAAGGGGGCCACGCTGAAGCCGAGAAGGTAGCACGAGTTGAACGGCTCCGGCCGGTCGCCCCGGTAGCACTCGTTGGCAAACCCGCCCTCCGCCTCGTACCGCCGGCCGATGGTCCGGAGGTACTCCACGCCCAGGTCCGCACGCCCGACCGAGAGGGCGGCGTCGGCGGCCCACGCCGTCGCGATCGTCCAGACCTGGCCGGCGTGGTAGGCCATCGGGTCGTACCCCGGGTCGTCGCTCGACAGGGTGCGCACCCCCCACGCGGTCGTGAGGTCCGGGTCCGCCGCGCGCTCGACGACCCGCATCCCGGTCGCGTGGTCCAAGATTCCCGCACTCACGGCCCGCAGGGCGTTCGGCCGCACCTGCTCGACCGGCGTCGCCCCGCGGAGGGTGTCGTACAGGTAGTGTCCGTCCGGCCGAAGGTAGAGACGAGCGATGGTTCCCTCCAGCGCATCGGCCTCGCCCCGGCACCGTGAGGCGCGCGCTGTATCGCCGACCTCGCGGAGAAGGCGGTCGGTGGCCCGGAGGGTGCCGCACCAGAGGACCTGGACGTCCACCCCGTGGTCCCGCCGGTCCGCGGAATCCCAGATCGTGGTGTCGGGAGAGTCGATCCCGTACCGCACGCGAGAGAGGGCGGCGGTCGCCATCTCGATCCCCTCGGCCTCGCCGCCGTGCCGAAGCAGCCCGGTGGCCGGGTCCACCCGGGCACGGGCCCACTCCACGATGCGGTGGAGCGCATCCCCCCACTCCCCGAGCGAGCCCGTGTCCCCGGCGTGGCGATGGAACTGCTCGACGACGGCGGGAAAGCGGAGGGTGGTGTCGGAGGTACCGTACAGGAAGATCGGCCCCGGCCCGACCTGCATCGGGAGCTCCCCCGGTTCTCCACCCAGGACCTGCACAGCCTGGCGGCTCTGGAACCGGAAGACCGCGTTCAGGGAGCGCTCCACCCACTCGGAGTCCCCGAGCCAGAGGAGGGCGGGGAGCATGACCGCGAGGTCGCGGCACCAGATCGCCGAGTACCACGGGTAGCCGGCAACGAGCCCGACCAGCCCGTCACCGGGCGCGGTGTACAGACGTCGCAGCGCCGCACGCGCCGACGCGTAGGCCCGACTCAGCTCCGGTGCATCGGGGAGGTCCAGCACGGGGGTCCGCTCGAGCCACTGCTGGTCGGCGAGCGCCCCGGCGGCCATTGAAGCGTCCGGGGCGACCGGCGGTTGACCGACCTCTCGCTCCGCGACCTCGAGGTCCCGCGCGAGACCTCCGGCGACCTGCCAGAGGAGCTCGGTCGTCACTCCGGCCACTACCTCCAGGTCGTGGTCGAACCGGATCTCGCCGACGGGGCCGTGGTGGCTGGACGACGGGAGGGGAGCCCCGTCCATCGTGATGCGGCTGGCGGTGAGGCTGCTGGAGAGGCGGAGCGCAAAACCGTGCTGGCGGACGTAGACGCTAGCTCCCTGCGGTGCGACATCGAAGGTCACCGGGCGGACGCCCTCGACCAGGACCGGAAGAAGGAACGGGGGAACCCGACTGCTCACGGTGAGCCGGAGGGGCTCGGGGGAGGAGGTGGTGAACCGCAGGCGTCGGACCGCGCCGGGAGGCGACTCCACCGCGCTGACCTCCTGCACGACCTCGACGCCCTCCCAGCGATGGCGGCTCCGCCAACCTCCCGGGAATGTCTCGGCGTCCACCAGGGTCGCGGGAAGGCCGGTCGTCTTCCCGGCACGGGACAGTTCGACCCGCCAGGGCCCGGTGAGACGGACCAACTGTCCGTAGACGCCTCCCCAGTCGTAGAGCGCCCCGCGGGTCTCGCGGGGGGAGCTCAGGTCGCCCTGTCCGTCGAGGAGCGCGGCGGAGGAGAGGCTCGTGAGAAGGACCGGCGTCCCGGACCGTCGGTCGTCGCTCATGGCGCCCCCGCGACCGGTCGGGGGGAATCGGTGAACTCGAGCCAGACCAGCGGAGGGATCGCGACGGACTGCAACTCCAGGCGAACGGTTCGCGGCCGGCCCCGTCCTTCCAGGGCGGTCTCGACCTCAAAGTCGATCGGCTCGCCGGGCCGCAGCTCGAGCGGCTGGCTCCGGCTGAGACCAGAGGCCTCTCGCCACGCTCCGCCCGGCGGGGAGCGGACCCGGACCCCCTCGGGGACGGGAGCCCGACCGTCCACCCCCACGCGGAGGGCCGAGAACGCCCCGGCTCGCAGCGGAGGATTGGCCAGGGTGAAAGCGACCCCCGTGGGGGTCTGGACGAACGACTCCGGTCGGTAGACCGATTCCTCGACCGTGAGGGCGACCCAGACCAGGGCCTCGATCGGATGGAGTCCGAACTGGCCCTCGATCGCGAGTCCCTGGCGGAGGAGCTGGACCAGTGCCTCCACTCGGTGGCGGGGCATACCGGTCCGACAGTCGCGCAGAGGATAGCGGGTTCGGCCCCGCCGCATCCCGAGGAATCAGCCGCGGGGCTCCGAGGGTCGGCCCCCGTCGGGGGCCGGCCCCCGGGGACCCCGGGGGGGACGGGCCGGGTCGCCCGGCGCACCGACCTCGCGGTCGGTGGCCCGGCGGGCCGAGGAAGCGTTCGGCCACGACCCGAAGGTCGTCTTCGGCACCCCGCTTCCGACCACCGCTCGGGGCCCGTTCCAACCCCGCACCCCGACCGGTCCGGCCGTCTCGTCCACGAGGAGGACACGGTGGGGCCGGTACTTAGCTGTAGTAACGACAAACGCGTTACATCCGACAACTCTACGCGGGCCGGCTGTCGCGCTCGCCGAACAGCGCGAGCGCCAGGCGGCCCTGGTCGGTCAACAGAACGCGGGAGCGGGGGCCGGGGGACTCGGTCCGCACGAACCCCCAGCGGCGTTCGAGCGGCTCGAGGCGTCGACGTAGTCGGCCGTGCTGTGCCTGGGGCGAGACCGCCTTCCCCCCGTCCGGGCCGGGGCGGTCGAGGTGGAGCTCTCGGATCAGGTCCCGCTTCCGGAGCGCGCCCCCGCGGCGCCCGAGCGCGTCGAGGACCTCGATGAGCTCGGTGGACGGGGAGCGGAGCTCGTAGACCCCGACCGGTTCGACGCGCTCGACGACGTCGGTGACCGCGCCGACCTTCGGGGTCCGCCCGGAGTACCACGCCTTCGAGACCTGCGCGTAGTACGGGGACCCGTTCCACAGCATGCAGGCGAGCGTGCCCGCGATCGCGGTGATCTTGGTCCCGGTGGAGACGTTCACGCGGAGCGGGAGGACCTCCCGGGCGTTGCGGTCGAGCCGATGTTCCGCCTCGAAGACCTCCCGAAGGGACGACAGCGCGTGGAAGACGTCCCAGAGGTCGGTCCGGACGAGCCGCACGTCCATCGGCCACGGGGCCCGGTGGAGACGTCGGACGACCTCCTCCACGAACGGCGCGGCCGCATCCTGTTCGGCCCGGGTCATCAGGTAGACCCGGTCGGCCCGGTCGTTCTCGAGCGGGGCCGTGACCCGTTCGACCTCGAAGCCGACCGGGGCGATGTGGATCCGGGCGTGCGGTGCGCCGAGCGGGGGTCCGGGGAGCCGAGAAGAAGGGGGTCGAGGGGGGCGAGGTGCGGGCACGGGCGCGCCGACACCCTCCGGCGGGATGAGCTTCGCGCCGCCCGAGGCCTCAGCGCCCGCCCCGCGGGCGCGGGTGCGGGTGTCGGTGGCCGGTCCGCCCGCCGGCGACCCCGGGGCTCGTCACGAGCGACTCCCCCTCCAGCACCCCGTGGACCCCGCCGAGGTCCCGGGCCGCCGCTTCGACCTCGCGGCGGCGGCCGAGGAGCAGCACGACCTCCGCGCATGCGTCGCCCTCCAGGTGGACGTGGGTGGTCGAGCGGACGTGCTCCCCCCAGCGATGCTCGGCCGCGGTGAGACGCTCCAGCACCATCGGGGTGTCGTGCCGGTAGAGGAGGGCGACCACCCCGAGCGCATCCGCCTCGGGGTCGGCGAGGGTCCGGTCCGCGAGCTCCTTGCGGATCAGCGCCCGGACGGCGTCCGACCGGCTCGGGCTGTTGCGCTCCTTCACCCAGCGGTCGAGGAGCGCCAGGAGCTCGGGCTCGAGGGAGACCCCGAGGCGGACGACCTTGCGCGTCATGGCCCCGGCAGGGCCTCCTGGCCGCCGGGCGGAGGGGGCGGGGTCGGGCCGAAGCCGACCTTCTCGTAGCCCTTCCAGCGGTAGACGACCAGCGCGACCGCCCAGCAGCCGACGAACAGCCCGACAACCCCGAAGCCGAGGGACTCGAAGTCGAGGCTCTGGAGGCCTCCCCAGAACCAGCCGCCCCAGCCGAGCTCCCCGGCGACGACCTGGAGGAGCTCGATGCCCCCGATCACGAACGCGACGAGGACCGAGATGACCGTCAGCGTGAGGTTGTAGAACACCTTGCGGATCGGGTGGCTGAACGCCCATCCGTAGGCGTAGCGCATCGAGACCCCGTCCGCGGTGTCCGAGAGGACCATCCCGCACGTGAAGAGCGCCGGCAGGAACAGGACCGCCCACAGCGGGATCCCGGAGTAGGCGGCGCCGACCGCGAGTCCGATGAGGAGGACCTCGGTCGCCGTGTCGAACCCGAGGCCGAAGAGGACGCCGATCGGGTAGATCTGCCACGGCTCGTTGATGACCTTGAAGAGCCGGCCGAAGTAGCGGTACATGAACCCGCGCTTGTTCATCTGCTCGTCCAGCGCCTTCTGGTCGAGCCGTCCCGTGCGCAGTCCCTTGAACAGGCGGTAGACCTCGAGCACGATGATCACGTTCACGAGGCCGATCACGAACAGGAACGTCCCCGAGATGGCGGTCCCCAGGACGGCGCCGACGGTCGCGAACGTCGTGTAGGTCTGGCGGATGAAGTCGATCGCGACCACGAGGGCGACGATCATCCCGCAGACGATCGTCGAGTGGCCGAGCGAGAACCAGGTCCCGACCGTCAACGGACGCTTCCCGTCGTTCAGGAGCTTTCGGGTGGTGTTGTCGATCGCCGCGATGTGGTCGACGTCGAACCCGTGGCGGACCCCGAGGATGTAGGCGGTGATCGCGAGGCCCGTGAAGATGAGCCCGCCCCCGGTGACCTGGCCCGCGTAATGGGCCGGCAGGAAGCGGAACGCCCCGAGGAAGGCGAGGAGCGTGGCGACCAGGATCCCCCCCACCAGGAGGAGGATGAGGGCCCGCTCCGAGCGGGTCAACGCGAGGTCGCCGGGTCCCCCGGCGGAAGCGAGGCCGGGCCCCGTGGTCGTCGGCACATGGGTCGGAGAGGCCGGGTGGATTTAATCGTTATGTCGCTTTTCTAAATCGTCACACCGACCGACGCCGGGCGTCCCGGCTCACTCGAGGGTCTTCGTGAGGACCGAGATCGCCGCGTTCAGGTCGTCCTGGTCGAGCAGGAAGACCGTGTCGGTGTAGCAACTCAACGCCTCCACGATGTTGATCCCTTGCGCCGAGAGCACGCCGGTGAGGAGCGTGAGGAGACCCGGCGTCTCCTCGATGCTCTCCGGGCTCGCGACCGAGACCTCGACCAGGTCCTTGCGCACCCGGAGGATCTGGTCGGGGCGCAGCTGCTTGACCACGCGGGCCACCGAGTCGACGTCGACGATGATCACCGTCCCACTCGAGACCTGGATCAGTCGGCACAGGGAATTCTCGTCCAGGAGCTCCTCGACGACGTCCCCAAGGCGCTGGAGCACGTCGGCCCCCTGGCTGGCGGTGATCGCGGCGACCTTGGTTCGGGTCTCGATCCGGCTCTTGCGGGTGACCCGCCGGATCCCGGCGGCCCGGGCCGACTCCCCGCGGCCCCGCGGGTAGCGGCGGCAGGCGGCGATCACCGCCTCGGAGGACGGGATCCCGAGGTCGGAGGAGACCCGTCGGGCGACCGCCGAGTAGTTGGCGATGCCCATGCGAAGGGCGTCGGAGAGCGCCGGCTGGCCGTCCAGGTAGTCCCGGACGCGCCGGGCGACGGAGACCTCGGGCTCGGGCATGAGTGTCGTGTGTTGGACAATTGTGCCCAATCATGTCGCGTGACGGTCATCGGGTATAAATCTCTACGCGCGAGTCGCTCGACCACCAGGAAGCCGAATGTCTCCCCCGAAGGTCGTCCTAGCGTACTCGGGGGGGCTCGACACGTCCGTCGCGATCCCCTGGCTCAAGGAGCACAAGGGGCTGGACGTGGTCGCGGTCACGGTCGACGTCGGCCAGCCGGTCGACCTCGACAAGGTTCGAACCAAGGCGCAGGCCTCCGGTGCGGTCGGCGCCCACGTCGCCGACGCGCGGCAGGAGTTCGCCGAGGAGTTCATCGCCCCCGCCCTGAAGGCCAACGCGCTCTACGAGGGAGTGTATCCGCTCAGCACGGCCCTTGCCCGCCCGCTGATCGGCCGCCACCTGGTCGAGGTCGCGCGCCGGGAAGGAGCCTCCGCCGTCGCCCACGGCTGCACGGGGAAGGGGAACGACCAGGTACGGTTCGACCTCTCCACCACGAGTCTCGCTCCCGAGCTCGAGGTCATCGCCCCGGCGCGCGAGTGGGGGATGAACCGGGAACAGGAAATCGAGTACGCCCAGGCCCATCGGGTCCCCGTCGAGGCGACCGCCGCCTCCCCCTACAGCATCGACGAGAACCTGTGGGGTCGCTCCGCGGAGTGCGGGGTCCTCGAGGACCCGGACGTCGAGCCTCCCGAGGCCGCCTACGGCTGGACCGTGGCGCCGGCCGCGGCGCCCGACACCCCGACGTACGTGAAGGTCGTCTTCGAGCACGGCCTGCCCGTCTCGCTGGACGGCGAGGCGCTCCCGTTCCACGAGCTGATCGCCCGGTTGAACGCCGTCGCGGGCTCGAACGGGGTCGGTCGGATCGACCACGTCGAGTCCCGGGTCGTCGGGATCAAGTCGCGAGAGGTCTACGAGTGCCCGGCCGCCATCGTCCTCATCCGGGCGCACCAGGCCCTAGAAGGCCTCGTCCTCCCGCGGGATGTCCTTGAGTTCAAGCGCACCGTCGAGCAGCGCTACGCCCAGCTGATCTACGACGGCCTCTGGTTCACCCCGCTGCGGACCTCGCTGGAAGCGTTCGTCGACGCGACCCAGGACCGGGTCGGCGGTGAGGTGACGGTGAAGCTCTTCAAGGGCTCGGCCACCGTCGTCGGCCGGCACTCCCCGCACTCGCTGTACCAGCCGTCCCTCGCGACGTACTCGACCGGCGACCAGTTCCGTCAGGAGATGTCGGCGGGGTTCATCTACGTCTGGGGGCTCCCCGCGCGCACCTGGGCAGCCCAGACGCCCGCGCCCCTCTCGGCGCCTCCGCGGACGGCGAAGTACCGGCCATGAGCCGGTGCGGAGGGGTACGCCGATGACGAGCTACGGGCGAGCGCCGGCCTACGTGGTCACCCCCGTCGGTCCGTTCCTCAACTCGCTGTCCGTCGACCGACCGCTGGTCAAGTACGACCTCGCCGGCAGCATCGCGCATGCCGAGATGCTCGGCCGGGTCGGCCTCCTGACTCCCGAGGAGACCGGCCAGCTCCTCCACGGGCTCCGCCAGGTCGCCCGCGAGGTCGCCGAGGACACGTTCCCCTGGCAGCAGGAGCTCGAGGACGTCCACACGAACGTCGAGGTCCGACTCACGGAGCTCGTGGGCCCGGTCGGCGGGAAGATCCACACGGCGCGCAGCCGGAACGACCAGGTCGCGCTCGACGAGCGCCTCTACCTGCGGGCGGCGGTCTCCGGCGTGGCGCACCGGCTCCTCCGGCTCCAGGAGACCCTGCTCCGCCGCGCGGCCGAGCTGCGGGAGACGCCGATGCCCGGATACACCCATCTCCAGCGGGCCCAGCCCGTGACGGTCGGTCACCTCCTCCTCGCCCACTACTGGCGCTTCGACCGGGACCTCGACCGGCTCTTCTCCACCGCGGCCCGCGGCAACGTCTCTCCCCTCGGGGCGGGGGCGCTGGCGGGGTCGACGCTGGGGATCGACCCGGACCTGGTGGCCCAGCGCCTCGCCTTCGACCGGGCGTTCGAGAACTCGCTGGACGCCGTGAGCGACCGGGACTTCCTGGCCGAGTTCCTCTTCGACCTCGCGCTGCTCGCGGTCCACACCAGCGGGCTTGCCGAGGAGGTCGTCGTCTACGCCACCAAGGAGTTCGGCTTCCTGGAGCGCACCCCCGCGCTCGGCTCCGGCTCGAGCCTCATGCCCCAGAAGCGCAACCCGGACGCCGCGGAGCTGATCCGAGGCAAGACCGGTCGCACCATCGGGGACCTCGTCGCGCTGCTCACCACCCTCAAGGGACTGCCGCTCGGCTACGACCGGGACCTCCAGGAGGACAAGTCGCCGCTCCTGGACTCGGTCGGGACCCTCACCGCGGTCCTCGACACGCTCGCCGAGATCGTCGCCGGCCTCGTGTTCGTCCCCGCCCGCCTCCACGAGGCGGTCTCCGACCCGGAGCTGCTCGCGACCGACGTCGCCGAGGAGCTCGTCCGCCACGGGGTGCCGTTCCGCGCCGCGCACGACGCGGTCGGCTCGCACCTGCGCGCCCACGGCGGGGCGTTCGTCGCCTCCGAGCTCTCGCGGCTACCCGGCGCGGATGCGGAGACCGCCCGCACTCTCGACCCGGCGACCGCCGTGGCTCGACGGGCCTCGCCCGGAGGGCCGGCGCCCGCCGCCGTCACCCGCCAGCTCGAGGCCGCCCGCACCCGGCTGGCGAGCCGGGCCTCCTCCCTCTCCTCGCTCGACCAGAAGGTCGGGCTCGTCGAGGAACTGCTGAACGAGGAAAGAAAATGACCGAGTGCCCGGAGTGCGAAGCGACCGTCGAGAGCCACGACAAGATCCTGGGGGAGGTCTTCCCCTGCCCGGACTGCGGGACGGAGCTTGAGGTGTTCGGGACCGAGCCGTTCGCGGTCCAGCCCGCCCCCAAAGAGGCCGAGGACTGGGGTGAGTGACGGGTTCACCCTCGGCGTCTTCTACACGATCATCCGGCCCGAGGAGAAGGCCCTCCTCGCCGCCGCCGAGAGTCGCGGGATCGCCGTCGAGCGGATCGATGACGGGGAGACGACCTTCGGCCTCTCCCCGCCCGCGCACCTCCCCTCGGTCGTCCTGAACCGCTCGGTGAGCCACACCCGCTCGCTGTACGCGAGCCGGTGCTTCGCGCACTACGGGGTCCCGACGGTCAACTCCCCCGACGTGGTTGAGGTCGCCGGCGACAAGATCCTGAGCTCGCTCCGCCTGCAGGAGCGCGGGGTCCCCACCCCCCGGACCGTGATCGCGCTCTCTCCGGAGGCCGCGATGAAGGCGATCGAGGAGGTCGGCTACCCGGCGGTGCTGAAGCCGGCGGTCGGCTCGTGGGGTCGGCTGATGGCCAAGGTCGACGACGCCGAGGAGGCCGAGCAGATCCTCGAGCACAAGGCCGCCCTCACCTCCCCCCTCCACTCGGTCATCTACGTCCAGGAGTACGTCCCCAAGCCGGAGCGGGACCTCCGGGTCTTCGTGGTCGGCGACGAGATCGTCGCGGCGATGTACCGCCGCTCGGCCAGCTGGCGGACGAACGCCGCCCGGGGCGCCACCACCGAGCCGGCCCCGCTGACCCCCGAGCTCTCCGAGCTCTCCCTCCGCGCGGCCGACGCGATGGGGGGAGGGGTGCTCGCGGTCGACCTGATGGAGGCGCCCGGCGGCCTCACCGTCCACGAGGTGAACCCGACCCCCGAGTTCAAGGCGCTATCCGCCGCCACCGGCGTCGACATCGCCGGCCGGGTCGTGGAGTACGCCGTCGGGGTCGGCCGACGATGAAGGCGGCGGTCGTCGGGGGCTCGGGCTACGTCGGCGGGGAGCTCCTCCGATTGCTCCTCCGCCACCCCGAGGTCGAGGTGACCCAGGTCACCTCCGACTCGATGGCGGGCAAGGCGGTCAGCCGCGCCCACCCGAACCTCCGCAAGGCGACCTCGCTCCTCTTCTCGCCCCACACGAGCCTCGGTCGCGCCGACGTCACCTTCCTGGCCACTCCCCACGGCGAGTCGATGGAGCGCGTCCCCGAGGTCCTCGCCTCGGGGGGTCTCCTGTTCGACCTCACCGCCGACTACCGGCTCAAGGACCCGGCGAGCTACCCTCTCTACTACGGCCGGGCGCATCCGCATCCCGAGCTCCTCGCCCGGAGCGTCTACGGCCTCCCCGAGCTCCACCGGGAGGAGCTCCGCACGGCGCCGATCGTCGCGGTGCCGGGGTGCATCGCCACCGCCTCGATCCTCGCCCTGCGTCCGCTCGTCACCGCGGGACTCGTCGGCCCCTCTCCCGTCGTCATCGACGCGAAGAGCGGCTCCTCGGCGAGCGGCCGGGACACCGGTCCGGCCGGCCTCCACGCCGAGCGGTCGGGGGTCATGCGGGCCTACGCCCCGACCGGCCATCGGCATACCGCCGAGATCGAGCAGGAGACCGGCCGCTCGGTCGCGCTCTCCTGCCACGCGGTCGAGGCGGTCCGGGGGGTGCTCGCGACCGTGCACGTCCTCACCCAGGGACCGGTCGAGGAGAAGGAGCTGTGGCGGGCCTACCGCGCGGCCTACGGGAACGAGCCGTTCGTGCGGGTCGTCCACGAGTCGGAGGGATGGTTCCGCGAGCCCGAGCCGAAGATCCTGCAGGGGACGAACTACTGCGACGTCGGGTTCGCCGTCGACCCGCACGCCCACCGGGTCGTCGCGCTCGCCGCCCTCGACAACCTGATGAAGGGGGCGGCGGGGGCGGCCGTGCAGTGCCTCAACGTCCGCGCTGGATTCCCCGAGACGACCGCGCTCGACTTCCTCGGGCTGCACCCGGTGTGAGTCGTGACGCTCGTCGTGAAGGTCGGCGGGGCCGCCGGTAACACCCTCGGACCGACCCTGGACGACCTCGCCCCCCGCTCGGACTACGTGCTGGTCCACGGAGGCTCGGAGGAGGTCGACCGTCTCGGGGACTCCCTCGGGCGCCCTTCGGTCTTCTACACCTCCCCGAGCGGGGTCGTCTCGCGGAAGAGCGACCCGGCCCACCTCGAGGTCGTCGTGCTGGCGCTCGCCGGCAAGGTCCAGACCGCGATCGTCTCGGCCCTGGCGGCCCGGGGGGTCCGCGCGGTCGGCCTCTCGGGGGTCGACGGCGGGCTCCTGAGCGCCCGCCGCAAGGAGGGGGCGCGCGAGGTCGTCGACGGGCGGGTCCTCCGCGTGCTCGACGACTGGTCCGGCACGATCGACTCGGCGGACCCGGCCGTCCTGCGGGCGCTCCTGGCCGCGGGCATGGTCCCGGTCGTGGGCCCCCCGGCAATCACGGCCGCGGGGGAGGTCGTCAACGTCGACGCCGACCGGGCCGCGGCGGCGGTGGCGGTCGCCGTGGGCGCCTCGGACCTTCTGCTCCTCACGAACGTCCCGGGCCTGCTGCGGGACCCGAAGGACCTCACGTCCGTTATTCGGCAGGTCGACCGGGCTTCGGTGGACGAGGTGCTCCCGTTGGCCGCCGGCCGGATGCGCAAGAAGGTGCTCGCGGCCCAGGACGCCCTGCGGGGCGGGGTCCCCCGGGTCGTCATCGCTTCGTCGAGCGGCCCGTCGCCGGTCGCCCGGGCGCTCGACGGGGAGGGGACGGTCTTCCGATGACCCCCGACGCGGGAGGGCCCGTTTCGCGCTCGTTCGTCGCCCCCTCGAGGCCCCCGCTCACGATCGTCCGGGGAGAAGGGGCCTCGCTGTGGGATGCCGCCGGTCGCCGGTACGTCGACCTTGGCGCCTCCCACGGGGTGGGGAACCTCGGCGTCTCCCATCCGGAGGTCGTCCGGGCGGTCCAGCGGCAGGCCGCGGAGCTGCTCTTCCTCGGATCCGGCTACGACGTTCCGGTCCGGACGGAGTTTCTTGCCCGGCTCACGGCCCTTTTGCCCCCGACCCTCGACCGGGTGTTCCTTTCCAACTCCGGCACCGAGGCGGTCGAGGCCGCGATCAAGTTCGCCCGCGCCGCCACCGGCCGCTCGAAGGTCGTGGCCGCCATGCGCGGGTTCCACGGACGCACCATGGGCTCGCTCAGCGCCACGTGGCGCAAGGAGTTCCGCGAAGGCTTCGAGCCCCTGGTGCCGGGCTTCGTCCACGTTCCATTCAACGACGTCGAGGCGCTGCGGACCGCGGTCGACGAGACGACGGCGCTCCTCCTTCTCGAGCCGGTCCAGGGAGAAGGGGGCGTCCACCCCGCGAGTGCCGAGTTCCTCGAGGAGGCGCGCCGTCGGACGACCGAGACCGGGACCCTGCTCGCGTTGGACGAGGTCCAGACCGGGCTCGGGCGTACGGGTCGCCTGTTCGCCTTCGAGCGGTGGGGGGTGGTGCCGGACCTGCTCACCCTGGCCAAGTCGCTCGCGGGCGGGGTCCCGATCGGGGCGACCGTCACGACCGAGGCGGTGCAGGCCCGCTTCCACGCTAGCCACCACTCGACGTTCGGCGGCTCGCCGCTCGCCTGCGCCGCGGGGGTCGCCGCGCTGGAGGTGACGGTGCGCGAGCGGCTCGCCGAGCGCGCCGAGCGGCTCGGTGCGATGGCCCGCGAGCGCCTGTCGCACCTCCCCCGCGAGAAGGTCCGGGAGGTTCGCGGCCTCGGGCTCTTGATCGGGGTGGAGATGCGGGAACGCGTCGCCCCCTACCTGGTCCGGCTCGAGGAGCGGGGGTTCCTCGCGATCCCCGCCGGCCCGACCGTGCTGCGCCTCATCCCTCCCCTCGTGATCGAGGAGGAGGACCTGCGCGCCGGCCTCGAGGCGGTCGAGGAGGTCATCGGTCATGGATGAGGCCAGCGCCCTGCTCCGTCTGTTGCGCCCGTACAGTCCGACCGGGCGGGAGGCGGGCGCGGTCCGTGAGTTCGTCCGACTCGCGCGGGAGCTTGGGTACGCCGTCCGGGTCGACGCGGCGGGCAACGGACGAGCGCGGCGGGGCTCCGGTGCCCCGCGGATCCTGTTCCTTGGTCACATCGACACGGTCCCCGGGCGTCGGCCGGTGCGTCGGGCCCGCGGACGGGTCTACGGGCGGGGGGCGGTCGACGCGAAGGGAGCGCTCGCCGCCGCGCTGCTGGCAGGAGCTGCCTTCACCGGCCCCGGCACGCTCGAGGTCGTCGCCTCCGTCGGAGAGGAGACGGACAGTCGGGGGGCCCGCCATCTGCTCGGTCGGCGGGACGTGCACGCCGTGATCGCCGGCGAACCGAGCCGCTGGGACGGGGTCACGGTCGGCTACAAGGGAGACCTTCGGCTCGAGGCCGTGTTCCGCGGCCGACGCACCCACTACTCTTCTCCGCAGCCGACGACGGCGGACGTGGCGCTCGACTGGGTCGGTGCCGTCCGGGCCTGGGCCGCGTCCCGCCGCGGGGACTCCCCGTTCCGGTCGCTCTCGATGAAGGTCGTCCGGTACGGCTCCCGCGGCACGGGGGACGAGGAGTCGGTCGACGTCACCCTCGACCTCCGTCTGCCGCCGGGTACCTCCACCGCAGCGCTCCTGAAGGAGCTCCCCCGGGAGCCCGGGAGCCCGCGGGTCCGGGCGTCCGTCCGGATCGAGCCGATCGAGGAGGGCCGGACCAGTCCGGTCGTGCGGGCCCTGGAGGCGGGAGTGCGCGCCGCCGGCGGAACCCCGACCCTCTGGCGCAAGGGGGGCACGTCCGACTGGAACCTGGTGGCGCCCGCCTGGAAGGTCCCCGGGGCCGCCTACGGGCCGGGCGACCCGCACCTCGACCACACTGCCCACGAGTCGGTCCCGGAAGCCGACCTACGCCGCGCGGTCGTGGTCCTGCGGACCGCGTTCACGGAGCTCGCGAAGAGCCTCGCCGGCGCCTAGCCGTTGGTGCGGGCCCCTCGGGGTCCGGCGGGCGGGCTCACTCTTCGACGACCGGGCGCCGGTGGTGGATGAACTCCCCGTGGTCGAGCTCCCGCATCGCGGTCTGGAGCTCGGCCCGAGTGTTCATGACGATCGGGCCGTACCAGGCGACCGGCTCGTGGAGCGGGCGGCCCGTGACCAGGATGAAGCGGAAGCCGTTCTCGCCGGCCCGGGCGCTCAGGCGGTCGCCCGCGCCGAACAGGACGGTCTCGCCCGCGGGGACGACCCCGGTGTCGTTCCCACCGAAGGAGCCCGCCCCGTCGATCGCGTGCACGAACGCCGTATATCCGGGCGGGGTCGGGTGCTCGAACGTCGCGCCGGCCGGGACCTGCACATCGAGGTACGTCGGGTCGACCGGGATCCCCTGGACGGGACCTTCCACGTCCCGGTACTTTCCCGCCACGGCCAGCACGCGCGTGCCGTTGTCCAGCGTCACGGTGGGGAAGTCGGGAGCCGTCAGCCCGCGGTAGGCGGGAATGGACATCTTCTCCCGGGCGGGCAGGTTGACCCAGAGCTGCAGGCCGGCGAGCATCCCCTCCGTCCGCTGGGGCATCTCCTGGTGGATGATCCCGCTGCCGGAGTTCATCCACTGCACGTCGCCCGGCCCAATGACCCCCTCGTTGCCGAGGGTGTCCCCGTGCGCGACCCGGCCATCCAGCATGTAGGTGACCGTCTCGATGCCCCGGTGCGGGTGCCACGGGAACCCGGCCACATAGTCCGCGGGGTTGCTCGAGCCGAAACGGTCGAGCAGGAGGAACGGGTCGAAGAGGGGGACCTCGGGGTTGGAGAACGAGCGCTTCAGGCGCACGCCCGCGCCCTCCAGGGTGGGCACGCCGGGAAATCGTCGCTGGATCGATCGGATGGGGTCGGTCATGGCCTGTCGTTCGAGAAGAGCCGCCCCCTGTTTAAGTCACCCCGGAGGCGGAGGTGCCCCGCTGGTCTGTGGGTAACCTGGGCAGCGGGGTCCCCGGCGTGGTGGTTAATACGCTTCGTCCGCTCGTGGCCCCATGGCGGGCCCGCGGTGTCCGAAGTGCGGGGCGTTCGGCGCGCCGGGCGCCACCTTCTGCGCGTTCTGCGGAGCACCGCTCCCGGCGGGGGCCGGTGGTCCCCTGTCGGCCGGCGCCCCCCCTTCGGGATTCGGGCCACCGCCGCCGGGCGCTGGGGGATGGTATTCCGCTCCTGGCGTGACAGGGGGTGGCCCGGGGGCCTCGCCGGCGTCCCGGGCGGCCGAACGGACCGCGCTGACCTACGTGCTCTGGGCCGCCGTCGTTCTGCTCGTGGGCGGCGTCCTCTCCGTGCTGGCGGACCTCACGACGACCGCCACCGGGACGGCCGTCCACTTCGGCACCACCTTCCTCGCGGTCTCCCTGGCGACGGGCGCCTGCGAGTTCGTGGCCGTCGCCCTCTTCTACTTCGCCCTGCGGAACCTGGCTCCCCAGGACTCCCGCTTCTCGACCCCCTCTAAGCTCGTCCTGGCCCTCTTGATCGCGATTTTGATCGTGCTGGCCGCGCTCGTCCCCTTCCTCTCCGCAGTGAACACCTTGGAGAGCTGCATCTCCAGCTCCGGCATGAACCAGACGGCCGAGGTGAGCTGCATCTCCGGGGGCGACCTCGCCGCGGTGCTTTCCGTCGTCGTGATCGCCGGGATCGTGGCCCTGGTGGGGTTCATCGGGCTCCTCCTCGGCATTTGGCGTCTCGGCACCCGCTACCAGAACAGCAACTTCAAGGTCGGGGCGATCCTGCTCATCATCCCGTTCCTGAACATCGTCGGCGCGGTCCTGATCCTCGTCGCGGCCCGCTCCGCCCAGGCCAAGTTGGGACCCGCAGTCCCCGTGTAAACGGCGGTCCCGTCGCGCCCGCGCTCAGCGCTTGGACCGGCCGCGCGGGCGGCTCGGCTTCTTGGGCTCACGGACCCCCGCGAAGGCCAGGTTCCCCGTGTCCCCCGCGGAGGGCAGGAAGGTGGCGTCGGTCAGGAGGCGCACGCTCGCCTCCCCGCGGGCGGTGAGCCGGTAGGCCTCCCCCTCGTGGAGGACGAGGCCGGTCTCCACCAGCCGCCGCATGTGGAAGGCCATCTTCGGCGAGTCGTCGAGGCCGGCGGCTTTCATCGTCTCCCCGAAGCTCGCCGAGCCTTCGCCGAGCCGCTGCAGGACCTTGCGGCGGATCGGGTTGGCGAGCGCCTCGAGCGTGGAGTGCGTCTCTTCCGCGGCGACCGCGCCCCCGAGGGCGGCCGCCGCCACCCCGGTGACGCGGCGGGGATTGAACCCCACCCGCAGCGGCCCGTGCCCGACCAGGTCGGCGCGGAGGCGGTCGAGTACCGCGACGATGTCCTCGAGGCGGTGGTGCTCGAGCAGGCGCTCCACGTCCGTGAGCACGACCGCGGCGTTCGGGTGGTCGGCCAGGAACGACTCCGTCGCGGAGAGGACTCCGGCGGGGTTCGCCGGGTCGAGGTGGCCCGCGTGGAGGTGCGGGGCCTCCGCCGGCGGGTGCACCCCGAGGAAGAGGACCTCGTACTTGCCCGAGGCGGCGAGGGCGCGCGCCTCACGGACGGGGTCGCGCTGCGTCTCCTGCGGGGACTCGAACTCGTGCTCCTGGGCCGCCAGTCGGAGCGTCTCGCGAACCTGGTCGATGCGGAACGGCTTGCGCACGTAGTCGAACGCCCCGAGCTTCATCGCGTCGAGCGCCGTCTCGACGCTCGCATACCCGGTCACGACCACGACCAGGGTCCGCGGCCAGCGCTCGCGGATCTGGCGCAGGAGGTCCAGCCCCCCCTGCCGGGGCATCTTGAGGTCGGTGAGGACGACGTCGGCCTCCTCGTGCTCGAGCGACTCGAGGGCCTTCTGGGCCGAGGGCGCCGACCAGGCGGTGTGCTCGTCCTCCCGGAGGAGCTCGGTCAGCTCGTCCCGGAACACCGCGTCGTCATCGACCACCAGGACGCGCACGCGCGGGGTAGTTCCGGGGGTAGGGTTAGCGTTTTCGCGAACTCCGGAAGGCCCCCGAGGGGACCTCCCGGAGCGGGGAAAGGGTTGGGACCGTGACGCTTCGGGCCACTGCCCTACGGGGCTGCGCCGGCTCCCCCTCCGAGGTGCCCGGGAAGGGTCACGCCGAAGTACCAGAAGGCCGCGATCCCTGCGAGGGCCATGAAGACGGGGAAGAGCAGGAAGGCCGTCTGGAGCACCTTCGGCATCCGGTACTTCAGCTCGGTCAGCTCGTCCGGCTGGGCGACCGTCGTGCTCGAGGCGGGGGCCACCGGTTGGGCCGCCCGGACTCCCAGGCCCCGCACGCGCGGGGCCGAGGTCGTCGAGGCGAGCTTCCAGGGGTGGCGTCCGGCGTCCACGGCGCTCAGGTACCAGTCCACGATCACCGTCGCGGGGAAGGCCAGAACCCCGGCCATCCCGAAGCCCGCGTACAGCAGGAGCGTGTCGAACGGGTCCTTGGTGAACGCCGGGTTGGCGGTGTAGCCGGTCCATCCGTAGAAGATGACCACGGCGCCCGCGACGAGGGCGAAGACGCCCACGTACTGGAGCCGGAGGGACATGTAGGCGGAGATCGCGTAGGCCAGGAGGACGAGCCCGCAGAGGAGCAGCGGGTCGAAGAAGAAGATGTTGTAGCCGGCCATCCCGTCCGACGGGAGGAACGGCCAGGCCATCTCCCCCCACAACGAGAGCGAAAGTGTGATGATGCCGACGACCCCGACCGGGATCGCGGTGCTCTTCAACATCCGCTTGAGGGAGTCGGGCTGGTGCGAGCGGATTGCCCACCAGACGCGCACTCCCGCGTAGGCGAGGACCGTCGCGACGAGGAGCAGGAGCACCTCGATCAGCGCCAGGTCATCGTAGAAGGTCGTGAACGCCATGGTCGACCACCCCGAAGGGTCAGGCCTCCTGGGCCAGGGCGATCAGCTCGGTTCGGCACACTCGGTCTATGTCTCCGGTCGTTTGGTTCGACATCGGGGCACCGTAGGCGCTCCACCAAAGTTGCAGTATTTGGACAGTCCATCAATTCCAGTTGACTGGTCCCCCGTCGCGACCGGGTCCGGGGGAAGGGGCCGTCGGGGAGCTCAGCTGGCCCCGGAGCGGGGAAGCGCCGGCAGGGAGATCAGGAAGCCGGCTCCGGCGCCCGGCACGTTCCGGGCGGTGATCGTGCCGTGGTGGGACTGGACGACCCCGTGGCAGATCGCGAGGCCGAGCCCGGTCCCCTGGCCCTCGGGCTTGGTCGTGAAGAACGGCTCGAAGATGTGGGGAAGGACCTCGAGCGGGATCCCCGGCCCGCTGTCGACGACCTCGACCTCGGCCTGGGAGTTGTGCCGCCGGACCGAGATGCGGATCGTTCCCTTTCCTTCCATGGCATCGTAGGCGTTGTTCAGGATGTTCGTGAGGACCTGCATCAGTTGGCCGCGGTCTCCGGCGACCTCGACGGGGGAGTGCGGGTAGACCTCGTCGATCTCGACGTCGGCCGACTGCTTCCCCTTCAGGAAGGCGACCGAGTCGCGGGCTACGCCGACCAGGTCGACCGTCGTGACGTGGGGCTCCTCGCGTCGGGCGAAGTCGAGCAGGCTGCGGACGATCCGGGCCGCCACCTCGACCTGCTCGGTCATCGTGTCGAGGCGGGAGAGCATCCACGGGTCCGGGCGTCGGCGGCGCAGGCTTTCGGCGACCAGCATGACGTTCGCCAGCGGGGTGTTGATCTCGTGCGCCACCCCGGCGGCGAGCTGCCCCACGGAGGCGAGCTTGTCGGCGTGCGCCGCCCGGAGCTCCCAGCTCCGCTGCTCGGAGAGGTCGACCGCCACCCCGAGGTAGTGCGTCACCTCGCCGGAGGGGGTGCGGATGGCGGTGATGCTGAGGAGGACCGGGCGCTCCCGACCCTTGCGGTCCCGGTTCATCACCTCGCCGGACCAGTATCCTCGGCGGGGGTCGGTGAGGTCCGCCCACATCCGCGCGTACACCTCGGGCGGGGTGTGCTTGCTGCGGACGAGGTTCGGCTTGTTGCCGATCGCCTCCTCGCGGGTGTACCCGTAGACCTTCTCGTAGGCCGGGTTCACGTCCACCATGATCCCCTTCGCGTCGGTCAGCTGCATCGGGTTGGTGGACGTGCGGAACGACTCGTAGAAGAGGCTCGCCCGCTGGTGCTCCTCGACGCGGTCGGTCACGTCCCTCAGGACGAGGAGGGTGCGCCGTCGGGCACGGGGACGGTGCGGGAGCGGGCGGACCTCGACGTCCAGGTACGCTTCCCCCGGAGGATTCGTCGAACGGAGGCGGACCGAGCGAAACGTCGCGGGAGCGTCCCGACGCAAGGCGACCTGGACGGCTTCCTCGATCGCCCCCGCGGCGCCCCCGTCGTTCGCGAGGAGCCGGTGCAGGTCGAGCGAGGCGGTGCCGGGCGGCTGCCCCGTCAGCCGAAGGAACGTGGAGTTCGCCCAGGAGACCGTGCCGGGCGCCACGACAACCGCGACCCCGAGGGGAAGGCTCTCGAGCACGGCCGCGGACTCGTCCGCGTCCTCCGGTTTCGTGGCCATGGCGCCCCTCCTCCCAAGGAACCCGGCGCCGTCTCTTTTCGCTGTCGGTAAGCCGCCGAGGCCGGGCCCGCCCGGCCCCGCCGTCGCGGGCTCGGAGGAACCCCCTCGGGCCGGGGAGGCCGCGGGTCAAGTGAACCTGACGGGGCCGATATAGCGGAGGCCCCCCGTCGAGTCCTTGCATGGCAGAACCCCATGGGGTACTCGTGGTCGGTGAGACGCCGAGCCTCGGTCGCTCGATCGCCGACCTGTTGGAGTCCGAGAACGTGCCGACCCGGTACGTCTTCGACCTGGAGGCCGAGGCGCCGCTCGCCTCGCTCGGCAAGCGCTACGCGGTCATCGTCGCCGCGTGCAGCGGCTACTTCTGCGCCACCGCACGGCGCTGGATGCGGGGGGAGATGCCCGGCACGAAGCTCGTGGTCGTGGGTTCCCGCGACCCGATCCTGGGATCGACGCCCGAGGTGCGCCAGGTGGACCTTCCCCTGAGGGCCAGTGGTTTCATGGGCACCGTCCGCGAGATGCTCCAAGCGAGGTCGACGGGCGCGATGGTCGTGCGAGGCACGTCGTGAGCGGCCCCACGACCTCGGGCGACGCTTCCAGCGCCGTGGGATCCAGGTTCACCGGTGAATGGCCCCATGGATTAGCGGAGCGGGACTCCCGCGGGGCGGTAGCCGGGGGAACTGGCTGAGGGAGGACACATGATGCTGATGGTGAGCGTTCAGAACCTGGACGAGGCGAACGAGGCGGTTGCGGGCGGGGCCGACATCGTCGACGTGAAGAACCTTCGGGAGATGGTCATCGGGTCGAACTTCCCCCCGGTCATCCGCGAGGTCCGCCGCGCGTTCCCCCCACCGCTCCACGTGAGCGTGACGCTGGGCGTGGTCCCGAACCAGGCCGGGACGGTCGCGCTCGCGGTTTACGGGGCGGGCGCGCTCGGGGCGACCTCGGTGAAGGTCGGCTTCATCCAGAGCGACTACCCGACCGCGCTGCGGATCCTGCGGGAGAGCCGTCGCGCGCTCGACGGGTTCGACACCAAGCTCATCGCGGCGACCTTCGCCGACAGCCACCTCTACGACGGGATCGACCCGAGGCGCGTGGTCGACCTGGCGCGCGAGAGCGACAGCGACGGGGTCCTGGTCGACACGCTGGTGAAGGACGGCCGGAACCTCTTCGACTTCCTGGACGAGCCGACGCTGCACGGGCTCGTGATGGCGGGCAAGGAGCTCGGCATGAGCACCGCGCTCTCCGGCACCCTGCAGGTCTCGAACCTCAGCCAGCTCGTGCGGATCAACCCGGACATCGTCGGGGTCCGGGGGGCGGTCTGCACCCGGGGGGACCGGGAGGGCGGGGCGGTCGACTCCAGCGCGGTCGCCCACCTCAAGGACGAGCTCCGCCAACGGCTCGTGGGGCAGATTGATGTCTACGCGGGAACCGCGCCCCGGCTGCCGACCATCCCGGCGTAGGTGGGACCATGTTGCGCGAGGCGCTCGTCGTGGACGGGACCGCCAAGACCTGCCGGGGCGTCATCGCCGGCCTCGAGCGGGGGATGACCGACCTCGAGCCGGGCGACGTGGTGCTGGCGATCGTCGAGGACATCCCGACCCGGCTCGAAGTCTACGCCTGGGCCCAGCGCAAGAGCCACCGGGTCGTCGAGGAACGACGCCGGGGAGCCGGCTACGTCATGTACATCGCCAAGGGGCCGGGCAACCACGTTCCCGTCCTCACCCCGACGTGGGGGGAGCCGGAACGGGCGAACCACGAGATGACCGAAGTACCGAGGAGCCCGGGGGCCCGAGCATGAACTACCGCCGCTCCGACGCCAAAGCGTGGGCGAAGGAGACGATGGTGGGCCAGTGGACCACCATGGTCACCCCCTTCACCCCGTCCGACGAGGTCGACGAGGCGGGGCTCGTCTCCAACGTGGAGCACGTCCTCCGCCTCGGGACCCGCGGCATGGGGTTCTCCTGGAACATGGGCGAGTTCTGGAGCCTGACCCACGAGGAGCGCATGCACCTGATGGAGGTCGTTCCCCGCCTCGTCCGCGGCCGCGCGCGGATCGCCTTCCAGGTGACCGACACCTGCCTTAAGGAGGTCGTCGCGATGGCCCGACGGGCCCAGGAGCTCGAGTACGACCTCGTGATCCTCGCGCCGCCCTACCTCGTCACGAAGACCGAGGAGCAGGTCCTCGACTTCGTGGCCCGGGTCGCCGAGCAGGTCGACATCGGGATCGCCTTCTACAACTCCCCGCAGTTCGGCATCGTGCTCGGGGCGAAGGCGCTGGCGAAGATGGCCGACCTTCCGACCCTCGTCGCGATCAAGGAGGCCAGTTTCAACCTCCAGCTGAACATCGACACCCACCTCGCCGCCGGCGCGAAAGCGGTCGTGAGCGTTCCCGACGAGGAGATCTTCTTCGTCGGCGAGCCGTACGGCATCCACCAGCAGGTGATGTTCGCGAACACGAGCGACTGGAGGTTCGACACTCCGAGCCTGCACCGCTACGTCCCCTTCATCGACCTCGCGACCCGGGGCGAGCTCGAGAAGGCCCGGGAGCTCTACACCAAGGTCTGGCCGGTCAAGGAGGTCTCCCGGCGGTGGTGGTCGCGCCTGGCCGGACGCACGGCCGGGGCGCTCCCCGTCCAGATGGTGAAAGCCTGGGGAGAGTTCATGGGGATGGCCGGCGGGCACGTGCGCCCCCCCCTCCTGTCGCTCACTACTTCCGAGCGGGAGGAGCTGCTCGCGGACCTCGCGGGCCTGGGTCTAGTGGGCGCGCCGAGCGCGGCGATGACGCGGAAGGCCGCACCGGCCCCCGTCGCGACGGCACGCTGACGAACCCGCGCCCCCGGGCCGCCGAGGCCCGCCCCGCTCCTCCCTCGCAGGCTCCCGGAGGGTTAGGGCGACGAACAGTCGAGGACGACCGCGCCGACGACGCGGCCGTTCTCGAGGTCCTGGAGCGCCGCGTTCGCCTCCCGCACCGGCCGCACGCTCACCGTGCTTTCGAGCCCCAGGCGGGCCGCGAGGTCCAGGAACTCCCGAGCGTCCGCGCGAGTGTTCGACTCGACGCTCTCGATCCGTCGCTCCCCGAACAACCAGCGGTCGTAGTCGATCGGGGGAAGGGGCGTCATGTGGATCGCGGCGATGGAGAGGTGGCCGCCCTTCTTCAGCTGGACGAGGGCCTGGAGCACCGCTTCCCCGACGGGGGAGAAGACGACCGCCGCGTCCAGCGTCGGCGCGGTGGGCAGACGCTCCTCCGTCGTCAGGACCGTCTCCGTGGCCCCGAGGCGACGGGCGAGGGCAAGGTGGGCGGGGTTCCGCGAGTAGGCCACCGTCGCGAACCCGAGCTTGGAGGCGAGCTGGAGGGTCAGGTGGGCCGAGCCCCCGAACCCGAAGAACCCGATCCGTCCTCCGGGCCGCGGCAGCGCGACCTTCAGGGCGCGGTATCCGATGATCCCCGCGCAGAGAAACGGCGCGAGCTCGGCCGGAGCGCCCCGGGGGAGTCGGAAGACGTACCCTTCCTCCCCGACCGCGTACGGTGCGTAGCCGCCGTCGGTCGTATACCCGGTGAACTGCCTGTCGATGCAGAGGTTCTCGCGACCGGTGATGCAGTACTCGCACCGGCCGCAGGTGCGGTGGAGCCACGGGATCCCGACGACGTCCCCCTCCGAGAGGGTCTGCACCTCGCGACCGACCCGCACGATGCGGCCGACGATCTCATGGCCGGGGATGATGCGGGGTCTCCGGGGCGGAAGGTCCCCCTCGACCACGTGCAGGTCGGTACGGCACACCCCGCAGGCGTCGACCCGGACGAGCACCTCGTGCGCGCCGGGCTCGGGCGTCGGGACCTCCTCTTCGTGCAGCGGGCCGGACCCGACCGGCGCAGGCTGGTGGAGGACCATCGCCTTCATTCTCGTACCACCCGGACCCGACTCCGGGCGTCCCCGGCCCGGAACTCTCCCGGCCGAGCCCCGGAGATGGATAACCGTTAGCGGAGGCGCCTGGACTCCTCCGGGGGGAACGGAATGCCCCCGCCGACCCGGCGGCGGAGAGCCGGGCCCGGTAATCTTCGGTGAAGGGCGGGGTGGCCGGCGGTCGCGGGGCCGAACGTGTACGGTCCGCTCAGGCCCGTGATTCGAGCGGGGGCGGTCGGGCACCGAACCGCTCGGCGCGCACGAGCTCGCGAGGGCGGCTGCCTTTGGGCCCGCCGGGTTCCGGGCCGAGGATGCGGCGGATGTACGCCCCGTCGAAAATCTCGCGCAACGGCCGGGCCCTCCCGTCCGCGAACACCTCGGGAGCGTGCCACTTGGAGCCGAACCGCACCAGCGCCATCAGGACAGGGAGCACGTCCTCGCCCTTCTCCGTCGCGGCCCACTTGGTGTAGTTCGGCCGCACCTCGGACCGGACGATGTACCCTTCCCGCTCGAGCTCGCTCAGTCGCATTGCGAGCGTCCGCTTCGTGATGCCCGGGGTCATCCGCATCATCTCGTTGAACCGCTGGGCTCGGTAGAGCGCGATGTCGCGCAGTACGAGGAGCGCCCAGCGCCGCCCGAGGATCCCCAGGCTGGCCTGCACGGGGCAGGTCTCGAACTCGACCTTGAACTGGACCGGTGGGGCGGAGCGCGGGGGCTGCATGCGGGGCGTCCTACTTCGGTTCACCTTCCCCTTCATAACGGCTACATCCTTTATGTCCTTCCGACGAGGTCCCGAGCCCCGCATGACGCCCCCGTGTTCGACCCCCGCGACGCGACCGCGCCTTGGCGTTTGGCGAGGCGCATGAAGACCGCATCTTCCGGAAAGGCACTCCGGGATGGCACGGTCGAGGTGCACCTGGACAGCTGGCTCCGGGAGTTCGGGCCCCGGGGCAGCGAGCAGGTCGAGGCGGACTCGGTCGCGCACCTGCTCGACCAGCTCGAGGACCGGTACCCGCGCCTTCGCTTCAAGCTGCGGGACGAGACCGGGAAGCTCCGCCGGTACGTCCGCGTCTTCGTCGACGCGCAAGACGTCAGCGGAACCACGGGGGTGGCGACCCCGCTGACCGGGGCGCGGAGCGTCGAGATCCTACATTCTATCGCGGGAGGCTAGGGAGGTTCGGTCGATGGCGAAGGACAACAAACTGCGGATCTTGGTGGGCACGAGGAAGGGAACGTACGTAGTCGAAGGGGACGCTCGGCGCAAGAGCTGGAAAGTGGGGCCGGCTGCGCACGAAGGGAGCGAGGTCTACCACGTGGTGGCGGACCCGCGTCACCCGGGCGACCTCTACGCCCTTATCAACAGCACGTTCTGGGGCCCGATGATCCAGCGCTCGCGGAACTGGGGGAAGACGTGGAAGGAGATCGCCACCCCCATGACCCCGGTCAAGAGCAAGCGAGAGCCGAACTACGACAACTCCAAACCGTGGGCTCCGTTGAACAACCTCTGGCACCTCGAGCCCGGGCGACCGAGCGAGCCGGAGACCCTCTACCTCGGAGCCGACCCTCACCTCCTGTTCCGGTCGACGGACCTCGGAACCACCTGGGAGCCGTTCAACAGCATCAACCAGCACCCCGACCACAAGGACTGGTCGCCGGGGGCCGGCGGCGCCTGCCTCCACACGATCCTGCTGGACCCGAACGAGTCGAACCGGATGTACATCGGGATGTCGTCCGTCGGGACGTTCCGCACCGAGGACGGCGGGGCGACCTGGACGCCCACCAACCGGGGGGTGGAGACTCCGTTCCTCCCGACCAAGTTCCCCGAGACGGGCCAGTGCGTCCACCATGTCGTGGCCGACGCCGCGGACCCCGACACGTTCTACCGGCAGGACCACGGCGGGATGTACGTCTCGCACGACCGGATGGACCACTGGACCCGGATCGGTAAGCCGCTGGGCGACGACTTCGGGTTCTGCGTCACCTCCTCCCCCACGTCGCCCGGCAAGGCCTATTTCGTCCGGCTCGACGGGATGGGTCGCGTGACGGGCGAGGGGCACTTCCAGGTCCAGGAGTGGAACGACAAGACGCGCCAGTGGCGGAAGCTGCTCTCCCCGAAGGCGTTCCCCGGACATTTCGGGGTGCAACGCGAGGGGATCGCCACCGACAGCCTCCAGCCGGTCGGGATCTACGTCGGCACGACGACGGGCCAGCTCTTCGTCAGCCCGACCGCGGGCAAGACCTGGAATCTCGTGCCGTTCGCGTTCCCCGGGATCCACTCGGTCAGCGTCTCAAACCCCACCTCGAAGTAGGCCGCCGGCGACGTGGCCCCCCACGAGCCCGAGGGGTCGGTCCGTCGAGGGGCCGTAGTCCGGGCGATGGGCGGCGGAGCGAGGGCACCGAAGGCCCCGTCGGCCCGACCCCGTCCGCGGCGGCCCCACACGGAGCCTTAACTTGGAGCGCGGGGGTGGCCTCCCCGTGGGCGAGGAACGCCGTCGACTGGCCGCGATCATGTTCACCGACATGGTCGGCTACAGTTCCCAGACCCAGGCCGACGAGGCGGCGACGCTCGCGCTGCTCGAGCGGCACAACCACCTGCTCCGGCCGATCTTCTCCAAGTTCCACGGTCGCGAGGTGAAGACGGTCGGCGATGCGTTCGTGGTCGCCTTCGAGAGCGCGCTCGAGGCGACCCGGTGCGCCCTCGACATCCAGCGCATGCTCCACTACTACAACCTTCGAAACCCCGACGCCTGGAAGATCCGCATCCGCATCGGGATCCATGTGGGGGACGTCGTGGAGACCCACGACGACGTGCTGGGCGACTCGGTGAACATCGCCGCCCGGGTCGTTACGCTCGCCGGCCCGGAAGGCATCTGCCTCACCCAGCAGGTCGTCGACCAGGTCGGGAACAAGGCGGGCACGACGTTCGCGAAGATGCCCGCGGTCTCCCTCAAGAACATCCAGGTGACGGGAAGCATCTACCGGGTCGTCCCGGTCTGGAGCGAGCCGGCGGCCCGTCGGCCGAGCGCGGCGTCCTCTCGCAGTCGGATCCTCGCCGTCCTGCCTCTCGTCAGCATCAGCCCGGACCCCCAGGACGGGTACTTTGCGGACGGACTCACGGACGAACTGATCTCCGAGCTCTCCCAGGTCCGGGGATTGAGCGTGATCGCGCGCAGCTCCGTCGCGCCGTACAAGACCGCTCCCAAGTCGATCGCCGAGGTCGCGCGCGAGCTCGGGGTCGATACGGTCGTGGAGGGGAGCGTGCGCAAGTCGGGCAGCCAGGTCCGGATCTCCCTCACCCTGGTCGACGCGGAGACCCAGCGGCCGCTGTGGTCGCATCGGTACGACCGGCAGGTCGACGACGTGTTCGCGATCCAGGAGGACATCGCGAAGCGCACGTCGAAGGAGCTCCGGCTGGAGATCGACAGGACCGACCGCTCCGAGGAACGGATCCCGGCCGTGCCGAACCCGCGCTTCGGGACCGTGACCACCGGAGAGGCCTACGACCACTATCTGCGCGGGCTGGTCGCGGCGAGCAACCCGGGCGACCAGGGACACGACGAGGCGGTCCGTCAGTTCGAGCTCGCGACCCGAATGGACCCGACCCTCGCCGAGGCGTTCGCGGCGTGGGCGAACCTGTACGTCACGATCGCGGGCGACGAGGTCCCGATGCGGGAGGTGATCCCCCGGGCGCGCGACCTCGCCCAGCGGGCGCTCGAGATCTCGCCCGACCTCTCCGAGGCCCACTCGGCGCTCGGGAACATCGCGCTCCAGTTCGACCACGACTGGGAGCTCGCGGAGACGGAGTTCGCCAACGCGATCGCGCTCAACACGAGCAACGTCGGGGCCTACCGGTTCTACGGGATGTTGCTGAGGACCCTCGAGCGGTACGACGAGGCGCGGCACGTGCTTCGCCGTGCCGTCGTCCTCGACCCGGGCGGGTCGGACCAGGTCTCCCTCGCCCTGGTCGAGATCCTGGCCGGCAACCCCGAGCTCGGGGTCCGGATGGCCGAGGAGGCGAGAGGCCATCACCTGGACTCGCCCGGCCATCGGTCGCACCTGGGGCTCATCTACCTCCTGGCTGGCCGCCGGGCCGACGCGCTCCGGCTGGCCGACATTCCTCTGGACGGAGCGAGCGAGTCGGACGTGTTCGACCGCGCTCTCCTGAACGCGCTGCTCGGACGCCCTGACGAGGCGCGACGAGTGGCCGGCCAGGTCGAGCGCGGGGAGACCACGTCCTACACCTCCGCGGCCCACCTCGCCATGCTCTACGCGGCGGTCGGGGACCGGGACCGAGCCCTCGACCTCCTCGAGCAGGACCACCGGGAGGGCGACGCGATCCTCTGGCTGTACCACCGGGGCGCGTTCTTTGACTCCATTCGGGACGACCCACGGTTCGTCGCCTTGCTCCGAGCCTATCGACTTCCTGCCGGTGCGCCCTCGCTCCCCAAGGGCGCGACGACCACCCCTTGACCAGCTCCCTTCGGCTCATGCTCTTGGCCCGCGCGGTGCGCAGGCCGCCCTGCAGCGCCCGTACCGCGGCGTCGTTCCCTTCTCCCACTCCCCGGTCGAGTCACGACGGCGTCCGGGGGTCGCTCGTCAGGTCGCCTCTCGCGGAACCGCCGGTCGGAATCGCCGACCCCTCTCGGCTCGAATCCACTCCAGCAGGCGTTCTCGCGCAAACCAGCCCCCGGCCGGGATGAGCGGGTCGGCACCGACGACCCCGGGGAGCGATCGGAGTCGGAGCTCCAGTTCGCGGGCCTCAAAGTAGTTCTCGGCGCTCCCGAGGAGATAGACCCCCCGAGGAGTTTGCGTCCAGTGGGGGCGGTCCCAGAGCCGGGGCAGTTCGACGGCTTTCCTGTCGAACGACTCGTCGACCTTGAGCCAGATGCCGTAGGTCGCCAGGCCGGCCTCCCGCACGAGATTGACGATCATGATGCACTCCAGCGCGTTGAGGGCCTCGAGCCGCGATGCGTGGATGCGAAGGGTCCGCGGTGAGAGCCCGGCGGAACGCGCCTGAACCGAGTAGGGGGCACGGGGGGCCCGGACCACGGCCTCGAGGACCCTCCAGTCGACGAGGGAGAGAGCCTCGGTGCGGAGGGAGGCACGGGGCGGCATTTCCTCGGCGCGCTGGGCGAGAGGCCGGCCGAGAATTCGGGCGAGCCGCGGGTCGGCGCGCGGGCTGGGGTCCGTCGTGAACCGGACCACCACGTGGACCTTCGGTCGGAAGCTCATGACATACGCCAGGTCTTCGACCTCGGACAACTGGGCGAGGGAGACCTCGGACCAGTCCTTCCCGACGTACCTCCAGGTCGCCGCGTGCCGTCCGAGGATCTGTGCGGGGGGGTGGACACCGTATTCCGTGAGGACCCCGTCCGCCTCCATCCTCTTGCGACGGAGGCGGACCGCCTTTCCCGTGAGCCCAACCTCTCGGGCCAGGGTTTCGTCCGAGCGAAAGGCATCGCCCATCAGGCGGGAGAAGATGCCGAGGTCGGTCCGGTCCATGAGGAGGAGCGAGTCGAGAGGCCGATTTTAGGAATTGGTTTCCCCGACGTCTTATGACCCGGGTCACCGAGTGGGGAGAACCGTTCGGACGAGGGAGAGCCGCAGATGTCAGCGCCGCGTGGGTCGGGTCAGCGCGTCCAGTTCTCGAATCCAGAGGTCAATCTGTACGTCGGCAACATCGAAGGGTCGATCCGATTTTACCGCGACGTGTTGGGATTCACGGAGACCTTTCGGACCCCGAAGGAGGGGCCTCCAGAGCACCTCGAACTTCGACTCGGATCGTTCACCCTCGGCCTCGCCACCTTTGATGCCCTGAAGAGGCACCACGGGATCCAGAGTGGCCCGGGGCCGGCCCGGCTGGAGGTCGACTTCGGCACGGAGGATGTCGACGGAGCCTACGGGTGGGGGGTTTCCCACGGGGCGCCGTCCGTGCACTCCCCGTACGACTTCTTGGGGTACATTCACGCGGCGGCGGTCGCGGATCCGGACGGGAACTACGTCGTGTTCCACACCCGGCTTCCCGTGAAGACGACCGCCAACCCGGCCGCTCGTCCGACGTTCAGGAACCATCTGTTCAACTTCTACACCAGCGACATCGAGCGGTCGCTCGAGTTCTACCGCGGCCTGCTCGGGTTCACCGAGACGTTCCGCGTGCCCGAGGAAGGTCCGCCGGAGCACGTGGAACTAGAACTTGGTCCCCTGAACCTCGGAGTCTCGACCCTCGAAGCGTTGCGGCAAAATCACGGCATGTCGGGCGGCGGAGGACCGCCCCGGGGAGAGGTCGTCCTGTGGGTCACCGACGTGGATGCCGCCCACACCTGGATGCAGGCGCAGGGCACGCCCTCCCTGAGCCCTCCCCACGACTTCGCGGGCGTCCTGCGAGGGGCGTGGGTAGGGGATCCGGACGGGAACCCGGTCCAGATGGTCGCCCGCCGCGGCCCCGGTTGACGTTCGCCCGAACTGGAGCGAGCCGGAACCCGTCGCTTCGGTCGACGGTCTTTTCGATGACGGTGATGGGGAATCCCGCGGGGTCACCGGGCGGCCGCGAGCTCGTTCCAGACGTTCTCGAGGTTGGCTTTGTGAGCCCCAAAGTACCCCTTCGTGAGGGATCCCACTCGCCCCGAGGGCAGGACTCGCTCTAGCGGGGTCTCTAGGAACTTCCTCTTCGGGTCTCCCGCACGTCGGGCTTCGCGCGCCTTTTCCCGAACGCGCTCGAGATACCGGATGTCCTGGGCGAGTCGAGCGCTACCGCACGGTGGGCCGTGTCCCTGGAGGATCATCTTGGGGCGGAGGCGTGGAATGCGCTGCCAAGTCCGGATCTCTTCGAGGCTATCCCCGAACCAGATGAACGGTAGGTCCATCACGGTGTCGCCGCCGACAAAGACGCGACGATCAGGAAGAAAGACCCCGAGCGACTCCAAGGTATGTCCCGGCAAGTGGATCAACTGGATCTCCTCGCCGTCCAGCTCCAGCGTCGCCCTACGCTGGAAGAGGTGGTCCGGGAGCTTGAGCCGCAGGCCTCCCGCGCGCTTGTCCCTCGGAGTCCCGACCCACTTCGGCCAGTGTTCCTTGGGAAGCTTGGGTCCGGTCGCGTGCGCCCAGATCGGGCACCCGAACAGACAGTTCCCGATCGTGTGGTCGGTGCGCCGGTGGGTGTTGACGAGGGCGGCTTCAACGGCCGGGCAGGGATCAGCTGGTCTGGTATGATTGTCCCAACACCACCGGCACCAAGGAGAGTGAGATAGTGCTCTCGGCTCTACCAGCCGACCACGGCCTGGAGGCGGTGCTCACTTCGGTCCTCGAAGCCCGGGTGACCGTGTCGAAGGTCCGTAGGGTCTTCGAGTGGAAGGGGACTCGAGTACACCTGGATGAAGTGGAGGGCCTCGGTTCGTTTCTGGAGTTTGAACGGACGGCGGAACCCGGGAGCACGAGGTCGGCTCACGAGGACCTGAAGTCGATGCTCGATGAGTTAGGAGCCCCCCCGACGCCCTTGAAAGCGGGTCCTACTCTGACCTTCTCAGTCAACGACCCCGACTAACCAGCAGTCTCTCATTCAGATTCGCAACGGGGCTCGTCTAGAAAAATCGCCAAGTGCGGGCCCTCGGACCCATGCCGACCAGCAGGCGGCTCATGGCGGGCACGGGCTCGCCCCTTCGGAGTCGTGACGCTAGGATGCTCAGACGTGTCAGGCCCTCCACGATCGTGAACGGTCCCTGCTGAGACGTTCCCACCACGATGGGGCCTCCTACCGTGCGGCCCGGATCGAAGCGAGGCCGCATCCTTTGGTAATTCAATGCCACAGGGCGCCAGACACTGCGCTCACCGCGGTCGAGGGCTTGGGCGAAGTCTCCGAGAAGTCGTGAGGGGGCGGTCGGTGTGAAAATGTCGAGGGCGGGCACTCGCAGTCGTGGGAGGTTCGCGGAAGGGAGAGCCCCGAAGGACCACTGCAAGCCCAGACGAAGCAAGGGTCGCAGGTACTCGGGTCGGGTTGAGAGGACCGTCGACCGAATGCGGGAGAGTTCGGATCGGTCGAGTCCATCCTTCGTGCCTGAACGTACTCGGGCCAGGAGGCCGGGGCCAAGTCCACGGCTGTATGTGCGGTCGTGACGGGCGTCGTTTTCGGCCTCCGCCCGCGCGAATTCCCAGAAGAAGTCCGTGGGGGAGGCCTCCTCGATCAGGCTGAGCTGTCCAGCGCTGGCATTCCTCCGTCGGCGTGGGTCCGTGGTCTTGCCGAGCTGGCGGAATACGCGTGCCGGGGAGAGCTTCGCGCTGATGAACTCGAACCCGCGCGACCTCGCCTTCGCGGGCCATTCGCGGACCGCTCTCCGGACCCACTCCCGCTGGGCGGGCTGACTGCCCCGCCCCCAATCGTTGTCACGGGTTGGGCTGTCCAGTCGAACACGGATGACCGGCCAGGTGGCATGCAGAAAGATCCTTCGGTCGAAGTACGGAGCCAGGTCGAGGTCGAACATGTTGTCCGCAGCTCCGAGTAGAACGACATTGGGGTTGCGAGACAAGAAGCGCTTCAGCGTTGGCTCGTGCCAGAAGAACTGCCAGCCCTCGACTCGCCGCCACTGGTCCTTGGTGATACGATGGAGAGGACGCCCTTCCAGATCGACCGCCCGACCCAAACCCCGCACCTCGTCACCATCGACGGCGCGTGCCCCATGCTTTCGTAGGTAGCGAACGAGGGTGCTCTTGCCGGAGGCGGAGGGCCCGGTAACTAGAATCCTGCCCTCGATCGATCGCATGGCCCCTCTTACGCTGAAACCAGCGGGACATGGATGTAAGTCTACGCCTGGCCCTGCCCGCTCGACAAGGGCGCGCGGGAACCCTGACCGAACCCAACACTCGTAATCCCGGGCACGGACTGAGCCGGTGCCATCCGGGCGCGACCTAATGGCTTACCCCGATCTCGAAACCGGGGCCGCTCGCCGACGTAGAGTTTATACCCGGCGGCAAAATCGCACTTGGCCCGATCCGGGCCAAGAGAGCGCGGAGTCTTCGTTGAGGATCTTCGTAGCAGGTGCGAGCGGGGTGCTAGGGGCCCGATTCGTCCCCCTTCTGGTGAGCCGAGGACACCGGGTCACGGGAATGACAAGAACTCCCCATCGACTCGACGCGCTGCGTGCGATGGGGGCCAAACCCGTCCTGTGTGACGTCTACGACGACGACAAGCTTCGGAAGGCGCTTCGAGAGTC
>DATJWA010000028.1:0-19814 GCA_035501555.1 Thermoplasmata archaeon
TCCCGGAGGTGATGTCGTGGAAGTCGGTCGTGTAGCTCGCGCTCCGCAACAGGGTGTAGAGCTGCGGGTCGAGGAACCCGAGCGGACCGCCCGCGTACTGGTCGGCGATCGCCGCCACGCCCGCCCACAGCGGGGTCGCGACGCTGGTGCCGAGAACGCCCGCCGCGCCACCGCCCTCGATGATCTCGACGGCGGTGCCCCCGTCCGCGGCCACATCCGGGTCTCCCCGCAGCTGCGGGGAAGAGGGAACACCGGGACCGGTCTGCCACCAGGGACGAGGGAACGGGGCGAATCCGCCTCCGGAGCCCCCCTGGTTGACGCACCCGGGGCTCCTGGCGCCGGTCGCGTTACCCGACCAGGCCGTCTCGCCTTGCCAGACCCCGCCCGAGCCGATGCTCAGGTCGGTCCCTCCCACGCCGGTCACGAACGGGTCCGACGAGGGATACCCGGTCGAGACCCCGCTGGTGCCGTCGGCGGAGCCGCAGTCCCCGGCGGCCGAGAAGACCGTGATCCCCTCGAGGGCCGCGGCGGCGAGCACGGGGCCCAGCACCTCGTACGACCCGTCGCTCGAGGCGTTGCACGCCGAGCTGCAGGGCGTGGAGAAGGCGTTGAAGACCCCGACGTCCGGCTCCCCCCAGCTGAGCGAGAGGACGTCCACCCGGTCGGCGGCCACGAGCCAGTCGATGGCCGCGTAGAGCCCGGCGTTGGTGTCGGGCGCGAACGTCATCGCGATCGACGCCCCGGGCGCCGCGGCGTGGGCCCACTCGAGGTCGAGGGCCTCCTCCACTCCCCAGCCGGTGCTCGTCGAGTTCGGGTTCGTCGAGGTCGGGACCGGGTAGTTGAAGCCGACCGAGGGGGCGGGGAGGAGGAACGTGGAGTCGAACTTCGCGAGGTCCGACGAGAGCCGCGTCTGGGGCTCGGCCCCGTCGTAGACGTCCACGATGCCGATGCTAGTTCCACTACCGTTGGTGCCGCTGTCGATCAGACCGGCGGAGTCGTACGCCGTCCACAGCTCGCACGGCGAGAGCCCCGAGGTGCCGCCGGCGCACGAAGCGGCCGGGCTCGCCAGCGCCGGGGAGGCCGACCCGCTCGCGGGCTCGGCGAGCGGGAGGGGCACGCTCACGTTCCCGAGGCCGACCGCGCCGGTCCACGGAACTCCGGAGGGCAGGGTCGCGGGGGTCGGGTGGCTCACGAACAGACGGCCCGTGGGGGACCGATACTCCTCGAACGAGGTCCCGAACGCGGTGCCGAGCGCGGAGGCCGGGCCGGTGACCGACAGAAGGGAACCGCCCGGGAGGGGCTGGGTGAGGAGCCCGAAGCCGGCGAAATACCGCTCGGCCGCGGCGGCCGCCGCCGGCGCCGGGCCGTACCGGGCCGCGACCTGCGCTGCCGAGAGGAAGTGATGGTAGAGGGGCGAGCCGGCGGTGTACTCCGCGGCGGTCTCGGCCTCCAGCCCACTCGGGTCCTGGGAGGCGAGGCCCACCACCACGTTCATCGGGCTCGATGCCGGGACCGCCCCGACCCAGGTGTTGCTCGCGCCGGGCGCGAACGCGGGTGCCACCGCGACGGGCCCTGATGCCGGCGAGCCCGGGCCCGAGATCTCCGGGACGCCGCTCCCGAGCAAGAGGGACCCCAGGTTCGACGCCGACGTGAGCGAGAGGGCGAGGACCACGAGCACCGCGGCGACGACGGGCCTCAGGGCTGCGGTGGACCGCCTCACCGCGAGAAATACCGGGCCGCCCACCATAACCCTGCGCCCCCGGGGGGGACCGGTCCTCTGAAACGGGTATAAACACGCCCATACGTCAGGAGCCTAGGTTGCCGTGAATCCGTACCTCGGCTACGAGATCGCCGCCGGGGTGGTGCTGGCCTACATCGTGGCCGTGGTGCTGCTCTATCGGGGGAAGTACATCGGGCCGGACCGCGCGCTCTCCCTCCTCGGGCCGGCGTTGATGATCAAGACCCGCAAGGGTCGGGACGCCCTCGACCGGTGGGGTCGGTTCAAGCGGTTCTGGACCGCGGTCGGCGACCTCGGGATCGTCCTCGCGATCGTCTCGATGGGCGCCATCGTCGTCCTGCTGCTGTTCGATGCCTACGCGGCGCTCCACGTGGCCCCGAGCGCGGCGCCCTCCGTCCAGGAGGCGGTCGGGTTGCCCGGGATCAATCCGTTCATCCCGATCGGCTACGGGATCGTCGCCCTCGTGGTCGGGGTCGTCCTCCACGAGCTCAGCCACGGCGTCGTCGCCCGCTCCCAGGGGATCGGGGTGAAGAGCCTCGGCATCCTCTGGTGCGTGGTCCCGGTCGGGGCGTTCGTCGAGCAGGACGACGCCGACATGATGGCCGCCTCCCGCAGGAAACGGGACCGGGTCGCCGCCGCCGGGATCCTGGCGAACTTCGCGATTGCCGTCGTGTTCTTCGTCGCGCTCTCCGTCCTGGTCTCGACCTCCGTGGCGCCGAACGCCAACGGGGTCGGGATCACCTCGGTCTCCGCGGGCTCCCCGGCCGCGGAGCTCGGCCTCTCGCCGGGCGACATCCTCCTCGAGGTCAACGGGACCGCCATGACGTCGGTCGACGCGTTCGAGTCGACGCTCGCCAACACCACGCCCGGGGAGAACGTCTCCCTCGCCTACTACTCGGCCTCCTTAGGTCGGACGGTCGCCGTCCCCAACGTGACCTTGGCGACGAGCCCGACCGTCGCCGGG
This sequence comes from Thermoplasmata archaeon, assembly GCA_035501555.1. Taxonomy (GTDB): domain Archaea; phylum Thermoplasmatota; class Thermoplasmata; order Lutacidiplasmatales; family UBA184; genus Lutacidiplasma. The sequence goes on from DATJWA010000028.1 coordinate 2,703, forward strand.
CGGGGGTTCCTCGGCGTCGCGCCCGCCTTCCTCACCCCGCCCGCGCTGAAGCAGACCCTCGTCTGGCCGCTCGGGAGCTCGGAGGGGCCTCTGACCGGCGCGGTCGACTGGCTGGTCCTCCCGCTCGCCGGCCTCGAGCCGCTCGCGGGCTCCTCGGTCCAGTTCTTCCACCTGACGGGGCCGCTCGCCGCCGTGAACCCGACCGCGTTCTGGATCTCCGTCAACATCCTGTACTGGGTCGCCTGGATGAGCCTCCTCCTCGGGCTCTCGAACGCGCTCCCCCTCGTCCCGCTGGACGGAGGCCTCCTCTTCCGGGACTTCGCCGCGTCGGTCGCCGCCCGGTTCCGGAAGACCTGGTCCGAGGCCCGGCTCGACCAGTTCGGTGGCCAGGCGGCGGTCGCCTCCTCGCTCGTGATCCTGGTGTTGCTCGTATGGCAGTTCGTCGTTCCGCGGCTCCTCTAGACAGTACATCCCTGTACGGGGAGTACCCGTTCCTGCCGGGGGCGGAAACGCTCCTCCAGGACCCGAGCTGGACGCTCCGTGGTCTCTTCGAGGACCGTCGGTACGACCCCGCGCGCGTGCTCGGACGGGCCCGGATCCTGGCCGCCGCCGACGACCCCCGGGCGGTGCGCGAGGTCGCCGAGTTCGCGGACGCGAGCCCGGAGGTCCGTTACCTCTCGTTCGTCTTTGCCCGGGTCGCCCTCGCCTGCGCGCCCTCCTTTGCCGCGCTGCGGCGGTGGGCGGTCGCCGAGTCCAAGCGAAGCTCCGCCCGGCTCGAGCGTCTCTCGGGGGCCGAGCAGGAGGAGGAGATCCTCGCGGTCTCCTCGAAGCTCCAGGTGGGGATGACCCCGGCCCCGGGCGGGATCGGGATCCCCCTGGTCGAGTACGTCCGCTTGGCCGCGCCGATCCGCGAGGCCGATTTCCGGCTGGTGCGCCAGGACGTGCGCCGCGGGGAGGTGGAGGTCCGCTCGGCCCGGGCCGCCCGGTTGCTGGAGGAGGCGATCCGTCGCCGCCTCGCGGAGCCGGTCCCCCTCAACGAGGACGTGGTCCGCTTCGTGCGGGAGCAGGAGGCCGAGCTGTTCGCCCGGCTCGCCGAGCGGATGCCGCTGCCGACCGCGCGCGCCGGGGTGCCGGGTGGCGCCCTGCTCGCCGACCGGTTCCCCCCGTGCATCCGCAAGATGCGACGGACCCTGCAGCAGGGCGAGAACCTCTCCCACGCTGGCCGGTTCGCGCTCGCGGCGTTCCTCCACCGGGCGGGGGCCGACGCGGAAACGATCGTGGACGCCTACCGCGGCGCGCCCGACTTCGACGAGTCGATCACCCGCTACCAGGTCGAGCACATCACGCAGCACGACGGGGGGGCGGGGTACACGCCTCCGGAGTGCGAGACGCTCCGCAGCCACGGACTCTGCGCCCGGGAGGGGGACCCCGCCGCGACCGAGCCGCGGGACCGACAACGGGACCCGCTCTGCTTCGAGGAGCGCCTCCACCATCCCTTACAGTACTACCAGATCCGCGGCGGGACGGTCGTCGAGCGGGGGGAGGGGGGCCGACGGTCGGGCGACGTCAGCGGCCCGGAGGCAGGGCCCGGTACACCCGCACGGCCCGGACGAGCGCGGTCCACTGGCCGGCGATGACGAAGTAGAGGAACGCGACGTCGATCACGGTGAACCCCACCCCGGCGACCACGAACCGGGACCACGGCTCGCTCGGGGCCCAGGGCCAGGGGAGCGACCAGTCGAACTCGAGGAACGTCGCGAGGGCCAGCACCACCAACCGGTCGGCCCGCGAAAGCAGGCCCGAATAGAGCCGGCCTTGTCCCACGGCCTGGGCCTGGGTGCCCATGTAGCTCGTCAGGAGCAGGCTGACCAGCGCCAGCAGTGCGAGCAGCGGGTTGGCGTATCCGGAGACCGCGATCCCAATCACGATGAAGACGTCGGCGTACCGGTCGAAGACGTGGTCCAGGAAGTCCCCGCGGACGGAGGTGCGGGCGGTCGACCGGGCGACCTCCCCGTCGAGCACGTCGAAAAGTCCGGAGAGGAAGATGAGGAGCGCGACCGGAAGGAAGAGGAGCGGGGTCGTCCAACGGACGAGGGCAGAGAGCCCGGCCGCGGCGGCCGCAAGTCCCAGGGCGAGCCCCGTCAATCGTGCCGGGGGCCAGGCGAGGAACGGCCGGGCGAGGCGGGCGACGTACGGCTGGACCTTCGCCCGGTACTCCTCGAGGACCATCGTCCTCCCTACGGTCCCGCGTCCAAAAGATAGTCGGTGACCGTCGGGTCGGCGAGCCACCGGACGTGACCGTAGCTCGAGGGGCCCCGCCGGCGGAGGCGGCGTCGGACCTCCGAGGCGACCTGCCTCGGCGAACGGCCGGTCGTGTCGACCTCCCAGACTCGACGGCCGGGCCCGATCGCTTCGCGGAGCACGAGGTCGATCGCCTCCGACCCCACGTTCGCCTCCCGCTCCCGGGCCCGGCCGCGTCGGGCTCGACGGAGCCTGCGGTCCAGCTCAAGTGGATGGCATCGGAGCACCACGACGTCCCGAACGGGAAGGAGGTGGGCGAGGTGCCCCACGTAGACGTCCTGGGGACGCTCTCGCTGGAGGCGGCGGAACCGTTGGCGGAGCCGGGCGAGGTCAACGACGACCGCCCGGCGGACCCCCGAACCGAGGCCGGCTCGCCGCGCGAACTCGCCGACCTCGACCACGGAGTACCACGGCCGAAGAAGGGCCGCAACGGACGATTTCCCGGTCCCGGGGGTTCCGGTCAGGGCCAACGGGCCTGGGCCAGCAGGGGCACCGGCCGACCTTCCCCCGGCGTGTTTGGAGGCGCCCAAGGCGGACCCGACCGAGGGGTAGGCGCAGAAAACGCCTCCCCCGCGGGGCTCCGGACCGACCGCACTCGAGAAATAACTCATGCGCGAGAAGCTTAAGTAGCGTAAGTCATCCGGGCGGCATGCGCAGCGCCACGTGGCGAACTTTCGGGATGGTCGGACTTGGGCTGGTCGCGGTGTTCTTGGTTCTCGGGATGTCCGGGATCACGGGGCTGGCTGCCCCGACGTCGGCCGGGCACTCCAGCGCGACCGCACACCAGGTACAAGCTGCCTCGGGGATCCACCCGGCCGCGGGCCCCACCCTGGGCACGTGGGTTAGCACCGCCGCGACGGGGCCCACCGACGTGTCGGTCCTCCCCGCGTGGGTGAACTTCACCATCGCCTACGGGGGCGTCAACAGTTCGCTGTTCTCCTACGACACGATCATCTCGTCGACCAACGTCACCGTGAGCCTCGTGATCAACGACCTGGTGACCGGCGCGAACTACCTGACCTACGCGGTACCCATCGTCGCCAACACGACGGGCTACTCCATCATGCTGGACCAGGCGTTCCTCAGCTGCTCGGCCGCCAACTGCACGGCGAGCATGCCGGACACGTACGGGTACAGCCTGTACTCGACCCTGGACGGAACCGGGGCCCAGGGGACGACCGCGAGCAACGCGACCACCAACTTCGCCGAGTCCCAGTTCGTGGACGCGCTGCCCACCTGGGTCAACGCGGTCGCGGCGACCGGCCCCGCGTCGTTCTCGACCCTCCCCGCCTGGGTCAACTTCACCCTGGCCTACGGGAACGTCGGGCCGTCGTACGAGGTCGGACCGGGCAACACCTCGGTGTGGTTCTCGACCCTGAACGAGGTCACGAAGACGGTCGCGAACTACTCGGTCCCGCTCTCGCTGGGCGTGACGAGCTACTCGCTCGAGCTCACGAGCTCCGGCCTGGTGGGATGCTCGCAGGCGAACTGCACGACGACCTTCGGCACGATGAACGACACCTACTCGTTCAACCTGTGGCCGAGCATCGACGGGACCAACTACCGGGGAACGTTCACCGTGAACGGGACCCTGTTCACCCCGATCTCGATCTCGTCGTTCATCCTGTTCGCGCCGAGCTTCTCGGTCAGCGCGCCGAGCCCCACCCAGACGGTGGGCAACATCACCATCACGACGAACTACACGGCGCAGTACCTGGTCACCGCGCAGGTCAACGTCTACACCCCCGCGACCCTGACGGGGGGTCTCCCGGTCCTCGTCTTCTCGGCGAGCGCCCTGAAGCCGGCGGGAACGACGGGGGCCGTCTCGAACAAGTGGTATGAAGGAACGCCGGGCAGCTACCTGGTCTCCTTCGTCGCCTACCTGTCCTACGAGACCGTCTACATCAACGGGACCGTGACCGTGAACTCGGCCGTCCAACCCGGCGGCGGGATCATCTACCAGAACACCACGATCTACAACAACGTCACCGGCGGGACGTCGGCGACCGGCTTCTTCGGCCTGAGCCCGGCCGTGAGCGGCACGCTGTTCCTGCTGGTCGGTCTGATCGTCGGTATCCTGGCCGGCCTGATCGCGGCCCGGATGGTCATGTCCTCGGGCCCCGCGAAGCCCCCGCAGCAGTGGTCGGACAAGAAGGACGAGACGACCTCCAACACCTGCAGCGTCTGCGGTAAGTCGTTCGGCTCCGCCGACGAGCTCGCGGCGCACGCGAAGAGCGAGCACGGGATGCAATAGGTCGGGGGCTCGCCCCCCCGGGACCAACCCTTTCCTTCTTCTCTTATCCTCCGAGCGTCGGGCCGTTCACGCCGCCCGCGGAACCGGAGCGTCCGGGGTAGGGTCAGGCGAACCGCAACGTCCGGTAGGTGCGGCGCCAGCGAAGGACCTCGCCGGCGACCTTCTCCTCCCGGAGGCCCGCCCGGACGAGGAGGTTCGCCAGCCGAGGCATATCCTCCGGCGCCAGGCCGAGCCGGGTCACTTCGGCCGCCCCGAGCCGGCCGACCAGGTCGATCAGGAGTCGCTGGGCCTCGAGGCGTCGCGCGAGGGCCCCGACGCCGAGCCCGTGGCGCTCCCGGAGTCGGGCCCGGTCCAGGTGGAGCTGGTGGGACCTCGTGAAGCCCTGCGCTTCGGCGACCAGCGGAACGTCCAGGTCGTGCAGCGCGCGCCCGAGATGCTGGGCGTTCTCGACCACGGTGTGGGCGTACTCCCGACCGCACCGCTCCATCTCCAGCAGGGTCTGGGCGAGACCGGCGATCCGGTTCCAGTGGGCGTTGTCGAAGACGCGCCAGACCAGCGCGGGGTCGAGCTGGGCGAACAGGTCCTCGCGGTCGGTGAACAGCACCCCCCCTTGGGGGCCGGGGAACGATTTGTGGGTGCTCCCGAACACTACGTCGGCCCCCTCCCGCAGGGGGTCCTGGAACTCCCCGCCGGCGATCAGGCCGAGGACGTGGGAGGCGTCGTAGAAGACCAGCGCATCGTGCGCGTGGGCCGCCTCCGCGATCTCGCGCAGTGGGTAGGGAAAGAGGAAGAAGCTCTGGCCGAGCACCACCGCCTGCGGTCGCTCGGCCCGGATCGTGGCCACCGCACGCTCCGCGTCCACCGAGTGGCCGGGGCCGTCGGCCGGGAGCGGCCGGACCGTGTAGCCGAACACCGCCGGGATGTACCCAGGGGCATACCCGTCGTATCCCCCCTCCTCCGGGGCGATGGCGAGGAGTCGTGACCGGGGCGGGAGGAGCGGCACCAGGGCGGAGAGCGCCGCGATGTGGCCGGAGAGCGGGCGGGTCGTAGCGAACCGAGCCCGGAACAGCCGGGTCGCCGCGGCGTTGGCGAGCGCCTCGACCTGGTCGGTGTAGCGCGTTCCCGTGTAGCTGTTGTCCACCGTCTCCCCGTCGAGGGTCGCGGAGACCGGGAGGGTGTACCGCCCGGCGAGGTCGCTCGCGAGATACTTGCGGGCGGCCGGAGAGACCGCGTTCTCGCTCGGCAGGAGGTTGAAGACGGCGGTCCCTCGCCAGCGGTCGTGCGCCCGGACGAGGGTCGCGAGCCGACGCTCCTCGTCAGGGCGGAGGGGTGCCGCCATCGGAGGGGACATCCGGGCGCGGTCCCTGCGCCATCTTCCGCCGTTCGACGTTCCCGCAGCGGGGGCAGACCATCTGGTTCGCCTTGCTGCCCGCGGCGAGGAGGGCGTGGCACTGCTGGCAGCGGGCCGCCACGACGCCGAGCGAGCTCGGCGCGGTGGTGAGCTTGACCGAGGGCTTGGACTGGAGGACCCGGGCGAGGATGACGTCCCCGACCGCGAACTCTCCTTGGAAGGACTCGGTGTATCCCTCGCGGGCCTTCGAGATGTGGACGGTCCCCTCCGGCTCGCCGGGGAGCTTGCGGCGGGCCCCGGCGAGGCCGAGGAGGGTGCAGATCAGCATCGCGCTCTTGAGCTCCTCGACCCGGGCGTACACGAGGTCCCCCTCGTTGACCTCGGGGATCCCGTTGCGCGCCTCGACCCGGACGGTCCGGTCGCGTGGGTCGACCCGGGGGGTGCCGAGTACCGAGGCGTAGATCCGCCCTCGGTTCTCGTAGGTCCCTCGACCGGGCAGGAACTCCTCCGCCGCGCCGATGTAGTCGCCGGGGAGGACGAGCTCGGGAAGTTCGGTTTCGCTCATGGTGGTGGTCCGCAGTGAATGTCCCAGAGGTCGACGCTCAGCGCGACCCGTCGTTGGGAGTGGTGCGCGAACGTGCGGGGCAACTCCCAAGGGACGGGTCGCGTGGCGACGACGTGGGCGGAGCGCGCGACCGCCCGGCGCGCTATAAAGGTTCGGGACTCCGAGAGCGAGAAGGCGAAGATCCGGTCCCGGGCGGTTGCGAACGCGGCGTCCCAGAACGGGCGGTCCGCCCCCCGTCGCTGGGCACCGAACGGAGGGTTCATCACGACCACGTCCGCGGGCCCGGAAAACTCCCCCACATCCAGGGCCCGGAAATCGACGCGAACGCCCGCCGCTTCGGCGGCGGCCCGGGCGCGCTCGACCAGGTCGGGGTCCGCCTCGGCCCCGACGACCGGCCGGGCCCCGAGGAGGGCGGCCCCGATCGCGAGCCGACCCGTGCCGGACCCGAGGTCGACGACCGACCGACCGTCGAGCCCCCCGTCCGCGATCGCGGCCTCCAGGAGGTCGGCGGCTCGCTCCGGGGGGGTCACGACCTGCTCGAGGTCGGCGCGCGGTCGTGCCGGCGAGGGAATGCGGGCGAGGGCCCGGACCAGCTCGGAACGTCGCACGGCTCCCTCAGCGCGACCGGTCACTTACCGTAACGGGCCGTAGGTCGGGGATGCGGGGAGCCGGATTTGAACCGGCGAACGCCTGTGCGACAGGATCTCTTCGCCGGCGGGCCGGCGTTTAAGTCCTGCGCCGTTTCCGGGCTTGGCTATCCCCGCGCGCCTAGCGGGCGGGGGCGGCGACGGCCTCCTCGGCCTTCGCGGGGCGCGCGGCGCCCTTCTTCAGGGACACGCGCTTCGGGAAGTACTTGAGGAGCACCACGTCGTTGACCGCCGACACCCACCGGTACGGCACGTTGGTCGAACGCGAGTCCTCCACTAACATGGGGCTGCTCTCATCGACGTACAGGCCGTCCACTTTGGCGGCCTCCACATCGACCACTACGTTGTCCACTTCGCCGAGCAGTCGCCCGTCCGGTGTGTAAATCTGGCGCCCCAAGAGCTCGGTCATCTCGACGAGCATGTCTCTTCCCGGTTCGCTGCGAGCGGGCCCGGCCTTCTTATGTCTTTGGGCGGACCGGCGCCGCAGGTTCCCCCGGACTACGAGGTCTCCTCCGAGCCCTCGGTCGAGGGGGTGGCCTGGCGGACCTGGGAGCGGTACATCTCGAGCAGCTCGTCGGAGGTCGTCGCGTCGGTGGGACCTTTATCCTCGCGAACCCGGCCGGTGAAGCGGGGGAAGCGTAGTGCAAGCCCCGCTCCCGGCCGGATCGCGCCCTGGGCGGCCCGGTGGACCGGGCTCAGGGTGAGCTCCGCCCCGCGGACCTCCAGCACCAACTTCGGGAGGAACCACCGGTCGGGGGTCACCCCCGAGTCGACCCCCGGCGGCGCGGTCTCGCTCTCGACTCCCTTTAGGCGGGTTGGCATCTCGGCGAGCTGGACGTCGTCGAACCCGCTCCCGACCTTGCAGAACGACTCGAACCGGTCCCGCCCCGGGTTGTAGACCGCGAGTAGGTAAGCCCCGTACCGGCCCGCCCGACGGCCCCGCCCGTGGAACCCTCCCACGACGACCCCGTCGATCGAGTCGCTCAACCCCGCGGTGTAGTCGCGCTTGTACTTGATCCACCAGAACCCGCGGGCCCCCGCGCGATAGCCGCTGCCCGCGGCCAGGGACTTCGCGACGACCCCTTCGGCGCCGGCGGCGAGGGCGACCTCGAAGAAGTCGGTCGCCTCTTCCGCGGAGCGCACGACCCGCTGGTCCGCGAGGCGGACCCGCTCGGAGGGGCGGAGGGCGGCCTCGAGGAGCCGCCGTCGCTCGGGGAAGGCCCGCTCGTAGACCGGGGTCCCGGCGTCGAGCAGGATGTCGAAGACGAAGAGACAGACCGGGACCTCCTCCTGCAGGCGCTCGAGGTCGTGCTTGCGCCCTCGGCGCCGGGAGACCTCCTGGAACGGACGGATCTCGTCGGTGTCCGGGTCGATCGGGACGCACTCCCCCTCGAGGATGGCGGGGAGCGATGCGACCGCGGCCGGCAGGGCCGCACGGAGGTCGGGGAACTGCCCGCTGATCTCCTCGAGCCGCCGGGAGAACAGGCGGACGGACCGGTCCTTCGCGATATGGGCCTGGACCCGGAGCCCGTCGTACTTGTACTCGAGCGCCATCGACCCGCCCATCCGTTCGAGGATCGCCGCGAGCGTCGGTTCCCGCTCCGCGAGCATCGGTCGGATCGGCCGGCCGACCTCCAGCCGGATCCGTTGGAGCCCCGCGAGCCCTCCTTCGACCAACGCCTCGGCGACCAGCCCGAGGTCGCTCGAGAGGTTGAAGGCCGCCTCGATCTGGACCCGAGCCTCTTTCGAGCCGTCGGCGAACGCCTCGCTGAGCGCGTCGAGGAGGGACATCTCCCGGACCCCGACACGGAGGGTTCCGATCACGAACCGGACCAGGTACTTCGCCTCCAGCGGGGTCGCGCGTCCCAGCATTCGCGCCAGGGTCTCGACCTTCTCGTCCTGCGAGCCGGCTCCGCGGGCGGCGGCGATCTGCTCGAGGTCGTGGTAGACCCCCGCGACCGTGAGGGGTTCCTCGTCCCCGAGCCGGTGGACCTTGCCGACCAGCTCGGCGGCGGTCGTCCCGAGGTCACCGGTCTCCTGCGTCCGCCGGCCCACCTCTCGCTCCTCGGCCCCGGTCGACTGGGCGACCGCCCGGCGGGCGAGCGAGGCGGCGACTCCGAGCTCCACCCCCTCGTACTCGGGGCGGAGGGCGCCTTGCGATAGGTACAACACGCGAGTCAGCTCGGGAGGTCGCAGCGGGCGGATCAGCTCGGTCAGGATCGCCCGCATCTCGAGGCGTTTGGTGGTCGCCTCCAACCGCTCGTAGGCGGCGGCGAGCTCAGCGAACCGCACGGGCGGCTCCCTCCTCGACCGCGTCCCTCAGCCGCCGGAGGTTGGCGCCGACCTCCCCGCCGACGAACGTGGAGTTCCCGCAGACGAAGAAGGTCGCGCCGGCGGCCGCCGCCTCCGACGCGGTCTCGACCGTGACCCCCCCGTCGATCGAGACGTCTGCGGGCGAGCCGATCTCGTCCAGTTGGCGCCGCGCCGCCCGCAGCTTGGGCAAGGCTTCCGGGAGAAACTTCTGTCCGGAGAACCCGGGGTGCACGCTCATGACCAGCACCTGGTCGAGGTACGGGACGAGAGGCTCGAGGGCCGAGTACGGGGTGTCGGGTCGTATGGCCGCCCCCACGGCCGCCCCGGTCGCCCGAACGGCGTCGATCGTCGCCGTGGGGTCTCGGGTCGCTTCCAGATGGAAGACCAGCGTGTCGCCGCCGGCCGCCCGGAACGCGGGGGCGTACCGGGCGGGGTCGGAGATCATCAGGTGGACGTCCAGCGGGAGCTGGGTTCGCCGACGGACGGCCTGCACGAGCGCCGGGCCGAAGGAGATGTTCGGGACGAAATGGCCGTCCATGACGTCCAGGTGGAAGGCTCCCGCGCCGCCCGCCTCGGCCGCCCGGATGGCGCTCGCGAGGTCCGCAAAATCGGCGCTCAGGAGGGAGGGGGCCAGACGGCGTCCCGGTCGGCGGTTTGGCACGGGCTTCCCATCTCGTAAGACTATAAATACCACCTTCGGGGTGGCGTGCTCAACCTCCACACGGGGGAATCTAAGCCATGGAAGAGGAACAGAAGACGCCGGCCCAGCCGAACCGCTGGGCTGGTCGAAGAGGCGCGTCGACGGCAGCTGCGGCCGCGATCCTGATCGTGGTCATCGTCGTCGTCGGGGCGGGCGGATATTTCGGGCTGAACGCGGCGACGCCATCGTCCACCGCGGGCTCCCACACGACCGGCACGGTCAAGACCTGCGAGCCGGCGGACTCGGCCACCTGTAAGAACACAACCCAGAATCTGAACCCTAACGACGTCGTTCTAACAGTTCCCTATCAGGCTGGTTATGGTCAAAGCGTCGGCCAAGTCGCGCAAGGCACCAGTGTTCCGGCTTCGTTGTCGGTCTCCAACCACGAATCCGTCAACTCTTGGACCGCGACCTGGGGAGACGGGGCGACCAACACCTCGACCAGCCCACTCCTGACTCACACTTTCAACGGTCTCGGCCTCTATGCGATCAGCGGTTCCGCTGCCGTCGGGTCCGTGACCCACATCGGGACCGGCTACCTCGCCCCGATCGAGATCACCCCGTCGATCACGACCGCGACCGCCGGGCTGTACCCGACCCTGTCGGCGAGCCTACTCAATGGGACCGCCGGTGCAACGGGCTTCAACAACCCGTGGCGCCAGGGCCCGGGAACGTTCACCGTGAACGTCACGATCACGGGCGAGCCCTCGGACACCTCCTGGGTGACCAACCCCATGACCCTCTCGGTCACGGGCGGCGCCACCCTGACGACCACGACCCCGACCGGTGACTCGGGCGGAGTCGCCGGGACCGTGGCGATCACGACCCCCGGCGAGTACGTGATCACCGCCGTCGGCCCGATCGAGAACGTCCTCAGCAGCGTGATCATCTACCAGAACTACACCTTCGGCGTCTACGTCTCGGCCTCGAACGCCCCGGCCGCATGCGGCGGCTGCAGCTCGATCAGCTCGCAACCCGTCGCGGACCCGCACCCGGGCACCATCGACTCCTACGAGGTGGTACCGGGCGGCGCGACCAGCATTGACCCGGCGGTCGACTACGAATCCGTCGGGTACGAGGTCATCGCCAACATCTACGAGAGCCTCGTCTGGTACAACGGCTCCTCGAGCGCCTCGTTCCTCCCCGAGCTCGCGACCTGCGTGCCGGGTTCTGCCCAGTGCTCGAGCCTCTACGGTACGAGCCTGGTCGTGAACGGCAACATGTCGAGCGCCCCTGGCGGGGCGCTGAACAACTCGCCTCAGTACTGGACGTTCGTGATCGACAAGAACGCGAACTTCTACGACCCGGCCCACGGCGGCGTCACCTGGGGAGTCTACCCGACGGACGTGATGGACTCGCTCGCTCGAACGATGGCCTTCTCGATCGAGCCGTTCTTCGGCGCGAACCCCGGATGGATCCAGACCCAGTCGCTCCTCCCGTATGGGAACGGGAGCTGGGACAGCGGGATCCACAGCGTGTGGAACACGACCGGCGCCGACATCCTGAGCTCGATGCTGATCAACGACAGCACCTACTGTCCAATGGCGGCGATGACCGGTGAGCACGGATGCATCACCTTCAACGCCTCCGGCGGCGGCAGCGACTGGCCGTTCTTCCTCGAGCTCGTCTCGGACTTCGACGGTGCGGGCATCATCCCGTGCGGTTGGTTCGGAGCCATGGGCGCGGGTGCGCCGGGCTTCACGACCACCGCGCCGAACGGCGATGGCCCCTGCATGCTCCCGGACGGTGACTCGACCACGAACAACAGCGATTGGAGCACCTACATCGCCTCGATCACCCCGCAGAGCTCTGCCGGGTTCCAGGCATGGGACGCGTTCGAGCTGAACGGTGTCAACACCCCGAACGTCTTCACCGACACGCGCTTTGCCGGTGTCGGCTCGGGCCCGTACTACCTCGCCAGCCTGACCCGTGGAGTCGGATACGTGCTGGAGGCCAACCCCTCCTACGCCCAACCGAACTGCGTGGGGCAGTACTGGTGCGACCCGGCCCCCGGCAACTACGCGCACACCGTGAACGTGTTCTGGGAGCCGAACGACCAGGTGGGCATCCAGGAGTACATCCAGGGGAAGGCGGACTTCGCGGGCATCCAGAGCCCCGAGATCCCGACCCTGCTGAACCTGCAGGCCACCGGGAAGGTCGGCATCCTGAACGCGCCGACGATCGCCGTGTTCTTCGACCCGATCAACTTCGAGGTCAACACGAAGATCATCAGCCAGTACTACACCGGCTCGGTCCACATCCCGGGCAACTACTCCGGCGCGAGCAACTTCTTCTCGTACGTCGGACTGCGGCAGTTCCTCGTGAACTCGTTCCCGTATACCCAGGACCTGCAACAGGTCCTGACGGTCGACGGGGTCCAGTTGGGATTCAACTGGGGCGGGGCCATCCCGCGGTTCATGGGGAACTACTTCCCAGCCAACGTGACGTGGCCGGCGGGTCAGCCGGACCCGAACGTCAATGACGTTGGCGGGGCCGCGTGGTGGTGGGCCCAGGCGAACGACCCGACCAGTCCGTACTACGACCCGTTGCTCGCCCAGTGCACCGCGGGCGACCCGTGTACGTTCCCGGTCGGCGGAGAGCAGGGCGACACCGTCCAGAACGGACAGTTCCCCCTCTGGGAGTCGTGGATCACGTCGCTGACGGGCGGGCGAATCTCGTTCACCGAGGTCGACCTGACGTTCTCGCAGCTGGTCGTCTATGCGGAGTCCTCGACCCCGTACACCAACCCGCTCGCGATCTACGTCCTGGGCTGGCTGCCGGACTACCCGGACCCGACGGACTACGTCGCCCCGATGTACCTGCCGGACGCGACCTACACCGCGCCCGACGCGGTGTTCGAGGGCCTGGCGAACGACAGCGTGGTCAACGCGAACTGCCCGGGCGGCGGCAGCTTCGCGAACCTGTCGTTCTGGGCCCACGCCGCGGGCGTGCCCCAGTACTGCCAGGGGACCGCCTACGGGGTCATGACCTGGGCGAACGACCTGGCGGGCGCGATGCCGGTCGGACCGGAGCGGACGCTCTACTACAACATGGCGTCGCACATCGCCAACGACCTGGCGCTCTACCTCTACCAGTTCCAGGAGCAACTGGTGGGCAGCTACGCCCCATGGATCGCACCCGGCTCGCTCAACCAGAACGTGGTGCTCGGCGGAGCCGGCCTCTTCTGCGAGGTCCAGGGGAACGGCCTGATTTAGGCAGAGCAACCGATTCCCGTGGGTTCCGGGCGCCCGCCCGGAACCCGACAACCCCTTCCTTCTCTTTCTTACCGAAACGGTGGGGCTGCGGGCGGCGTCGGGGAAGAGCCCTGGGGGCCAGGGGGCCGGGCTGCCGTCAGAGGAACTCGGCCGGGCTGGGCTGGTCGGCGGGGACGAGCTCGCCCTTGCGCGCGAGGTCGGCCTCCGGGGTCCACCGGCCGAACCGGACGGGGTGGACCCATACCCAGCGGCGCGGCGCGCGGTGGCCCGTGCGGAGGCCCTGGGGGCGGTGCCACAGGTACTGCCAGAGGAGGTACTCGGCATAGAGCAGTGGAACCAGCGTCACGAAGCCGAGGTAGGTCCCCTGGATGAGCCAGAAATCGACGACCCAGCCGTCGACGATCAAGAGGCCGAGGCCGATGTACCACTTGAGGGCCGAGTGGAGCGCCCACTCCTTCCAGGAGGGGCCCGGGTCGGCCAGGGCCGCCTTCTTCTCGGCCTGGACCTGGTCGACCACGACCCGGAACTGCGGGTCGCTCGCGAGGTCCGAGAACGTTCGGTCCTCGAAACGGTCCCGCCGCCCCAGGTCCGGTGAGCTAGCGGACAAGCCGTCCCTCCCCGCCTAGCTGGCGGCGGAGAGCCCCGAGGAGGGGCCGAGCGGGTCGGGGGTCCCCGGGAGGGGCGAGCCGGCAGGAACGAGGGGGTCGGTGCCCTCGGGAGCGATGCGGGGGTCCGGGTAGAGATGGCAGGCCACCCAGTGGTTCTCCCGCACCTCGATGAGGGGCGGTTCGACCGACGAACAGATCGGCATCACCGCGGGGCAGCGCGTGTGGAACCGGCAGCCGGGCGGGGGGGCGGCCGGGCTCGGGACGTCCCCCTTGAGGATGATCCGTTCCCGCTTGAGGGCGGGGTCGGGGATCGGGATCGCCGAGAGCAGGGCCTGGGTGTAGGGGTGCAGGGGGCGGGTGAACAGCTCGTCGGTCTTCGCGCGCTCCACCACCTTGCCGAGGTACATCACGACCACGCTGTGGCTGATCGCCCGCACGACCGAGAGGTGGTGGGAGATGAACAGGTAGGCGAGCCGCTGCTCGCGCTGCAGCTTCTGGAGGATGTTCAAGATCTGGGCCTGGACGGAGACGTCGAGGGCGCTGGTCGGCTCGTCCAGGACGATCAGCTCGGGGCGCAGCGCCAGGGCCCGCGCGATCCCGATCCGCTGGCGCTGGCCGCCCGAGAACTCGTGCGGGAACCGCCAGAGGTGTTCGGGGTTCAGGCCGACCTCCTGGAGCAGCTCGGCGACCCGCTGGTAGCGCTGGGAGCGGCTTCCGACGTGATGGATCTCGAGCGGCTCGGCCACGATGTCGCGGACCAGCATGCGTGGGCTCAGCGAGCTGAACGGGTCCTGGAAGACGATCTGCAGCTTCTCGCGGACCCGCGCGAGGTTCTTGTGGCGTTGACGGTAGATGGAGTACTGGTCGGCGATCCGGTCGAGCTCGGACAGAAGCTTCACGGTCTCGGGCGACGGCGAGGTCGCGGCGCCGTCGTCGGCCGGTACCGGACCGAGCTCCCGGTAGATCTCCTGGAGCCGGTCGAACGTCTCGGGAGGAGGCCGGTAGTACGTTTGCCCCGAGGTCGGTTCGATCAGGCGGAGGAGGAGACGCCCGACGGTCGTCTTGCCGCACCCCGACTCGCCCACGAGCCCGACGGTCTCGCCCTCGTGGATGTCGAGGCTGACGCCGTCCACCGCGCGCACGTCGCCGATGCGGGTCGAAAAGACGCCCCCCCGGATCGGGAACAGCTTCCGAACGTTGCGCGCGGAAAGAACGACCGGAGGTTCACCTGGCATCGTTGCAGGCCTCACCCCGGAGGTCACTCAACAGCGACTGGCCCCGTGTATAAATAGCACGCGACAGTGTGCCCCGAGCCTTCGACCGTGGTCGGCGGGTGCTCCGTCTTGCAGACGGGCATCGCATGGGGGCAGCGGGGGTGGAACCGGCACCCCGTCGGTGGGGTGATCAGGTTCGGCACCGAACCGGGGATCGAGGTGAGCTCCTTGTCCGGCTGGTCCAGGCGGGGGATCGAGGCGAGGAGCCCCTGGGTGTATGGATGGAGCGGCCGGTGGTACAGCTCGGCCACCGGGGCGGTCTCGACGATGTGACCGGCGTACATGACGCAGACCCGGTCGGCGACCTCGGCGATGACCGCGAGGTCGTGGGTGATGAGCACGATCGCCGTGCCGACCCGCGACTTGAGGTCCCGCATCAACTCGAGGATCTGGGCCTGGATCGTCACGTCCAGCGCGGTGGTCGGCTCGTCGGCGAGCAGGATGTCCGGCTCCGAGGACAGGGCCATGGCGATCATGACCCGCTGCAGCATCCCGCCCGAGAGCTCGTGCGGATAGCCCCGGGCGACCTGCACGGGGTTGCCGATCCCCACGCCCTCGAGGGTCGCCACCGTCCGCCAGTACAGCTCGTTCTGGACCGTCCGCCGCACGTGCCGTCGGATGCCCCAGAGGCTGAGGTAGAGCGTGCGCAGGTTGGCCGTGGTACGCTGTCGGCTCAGGTTCACTCGGGCCATCCGCTGCGGCGAGCCCGTGCGCATCTCGGTCAGGTAGACCTCGTTCGCCCGCTTCCGCAGCTCGGCGATCCTTCGCTCGCGTCGCAGGTAGGCGCGCTGGAGGCCCGAGAACTTGAGCCGGCGCAGGGCGTGGAGGATCTCGGGCTTGCTCTCGGGGGCCGACGGGCCCGCCTCTCGCAGGATGTAGTAGGCTTGGACCCCGAGCGAGGGTACACCGACCGCGGTGCCGATCGCGAGCGCCGCCGCCCGGACCTCGGAATTGGTCCCGTGCCGGGAGACCTCGAGCGCATGGTCGATCGCCGCGGCGACCGCCGGGTCATCGGGCTTGGCGTTCAGGAGCGCGTCGACGATCTCCATCCCCCGATGGAGCAGAAGGGCTTCCCCGATCTGGTCGGAGATGGAGAAGATCGGGTTCATCGCGGAGGTCGGCTCCTGGAAGATCGTCGAGACCCCGCCGCCCCGGACCGCCGACATCCGGTCCATCGCGGCCCGGATCTGCCGGAAGCGGCGACGGATCTTGACGCGCCCCGTGTTCCGGATCGGTTTGAACGTCGCCTCCCGCTCGAGGTTCCACAGCAGGTTGGCGCCCCGGTAGAGGATCTTGCCGCTCATCACGCGGCCCGGCGGGTCCGGGATCAGCCGAGTGATCGAGAACGCGGTGACGCTCTTCCCGCACCCCGTCTCTCCGACCAGGCCGAGGGTTTCCCCTCGGCGTACCTTGAACGAGACCCCGTCCAAGGCTTTGACGACCCCGTCGTACGTGAAGAAGTAGGTCTTCAGGTCCCGCACGTCCAGGACGACATCGCGATGGGCCGGGGCCTCGCTGGCCGGAGCGCTCGCGAGCGGACCCCCAGAGACCGGCGACGTGTCGGGGGCCGAGGCCGGCAGGGTATCGGTTTCCGAGTTGATCCGGACCGCGCTCGACACCTGGTCCTCCCTAGCGTCGCAGTCTCGGGTCGAGGGCGTCGCGCAGGCCGTCCGAGATGAAGTTCACGCTGATGGCGAACATGAACAGCATGATCCCCGGGAAGAGCATCATCCACCAGGGGACGAAGACGGGCAGGTTCAGCTCGTAGCTGGTCAGCAGGTTGGTCAGCACCGAGGGGTTGACCGAGAGGGCGCTCAGCGTCCCCCATTCCGGGAAGCTGACCGTTGGGAAGATGGCGGTGAACCCGAGGAAGATGAGCGCGCC
>DATJWA010000029.1:0-14349 GCA_035501555.1 Thermoplasmata archaeon
CGACCCGGCGCCGGGCCGTTCGCGCCGTGGAGGGGGCCGACCCCGAGTTGCCGCCCGGCTCGGCCGAGCCGAGCGCCCCCTTCAGGCGGGTGATCGCGTCGACCGGGTACGGGTCGACCCCCCCGGCTTCCGCGAGGAAGAGGCTGACGTGGTCGCCGAGCGTGAGCCCATTGATGAGCGCCTCCAACCGGTCTTCTCCAACGAGCGGGGTCGGAAGGACCGTCGATCCCCTCGCGGCCAGGAGTTTGGACAGGTACTTCTCGCTCTGCCGGATGAGGGGCTGGGCGCTCGCCCAATCCAGCATCACCACGGCGTAGCGCTTCGCCTCCGCGCGCGATACCGCATCCCAGGCCACGATCGCGTTGTGGAACAGCTCGGGGACCTCGTCGAAGACCGCGAGACGCTTGGCGTTCTCCTCGACCTGCGTCTTCCAGCGACGGGCGAGGCCCAAGAAGGAACTCTCGGCGTAGATGAACGGAAGACGCGGACCGATCGCCCCCGCGATCCGGGCCGCCGGACCCCGGGACCGGGCGCACGCCGCGACGTAGGCCCGCGCCCGCTCGGAGACGCGACGCACGCGCTCCTCGTTCGACTCCGGGAACCACGGGTCGAGGAGGCCGAGGATCCCGCCGAGCAGGTAGCCGACGGCCGAGCGAGGCGGGAGGCCGGGAGGGATGGGAAGCATCGGGACCCGGTCCCGGGCCGCGCGCTCGGCCAGCGCGCCGCCGGACGTGACCGCGACCCGGTAGGCGCCGGCCCGTCCCGCCGCGTCGTAGGCCCGCAGGGTCTCCCACGTGTTCCCGGAGTAGCTCGCGAGCAGCACCCGGGAGCGCGAGGAGAGCGCGCGCGGGGGCGAGGGGGTGCGCAGGACGAGCAGCGGGACGCTCGTCTCGGCCTCGATGACCCCGCGCGCCAGGTCGGCCGCGATCCCCGAGCCGCCCATCCCCGCGACGAAGACGTGAACGGGCTGGGACTCGGACGGGAGCGAGATCTCCCGCCCGAGGCGGAACCCGTCGACGAGCGCGCTCGGCAGCGCGGCCGCGAGCGCGCGCATGCGGTGCGGGCCGTCCGACGGGGGGGCCGCCATGGCCCGCAGGGCGTCCGGCGAGAGATAGCGCTTGCGCGGTCTTCGCGTGAGAAGGTTCAAGACCCCGCTCTCGCGTTCTATCAGCGCCGGACCGCCGGGCGGGGCGCCGGACGAGGAGGAGAACGGGTGTCGGCATCCAGCGATCACGGTGCGCCCGGCGAGCCCCGGATCTCCACGGGGACCGCCGAGCTCGACCGGATGCTGGACGGCGGGCTGATGCCCCGGCGTCCGTACCTCCTGGTCGGACCCTCGGGGACGGGGAAGACGACCCTCGCGCTCCAGTTCCTGTGCGAAGGGGTGCGGAAGCGGGAGCGGACGCTCTTCGTCACCGTCGAAGAGCCGCCGAACGAGATCCTTTGGAACCACCGCCACCTCCTGCCCGAGCTCGGGAAGGTCGAGGTGTTCGACGCGATCCCGGATGTGATGCGCTTCGAGCGGACCCCGTTCAAGGACATCGCCGCGGTCCGCTCGGCCCTCCCCTTCGAGCGCGTCGAGATGTCGATCCGCAAGACGCCCGAATTGACGAGCGTGGAGGTCACGATCTCGGCGCTCGAACAGATGCTGCGGACCGAGGTGCAACGCAGGGGCTACAGCCGGGTCGTCGTCGACTCGTTGACCGCCCTTCAGTACTTCTGCATGAAGGGGTACGAACCGGGCCTGGGCGCGCAGTCGTTCCTCCGGTTCCTCTCCGACCTCCGCGTGACCACGCTGCTCACGGTCGAGTCCCCGCTCGAGGACATCGAGAGCCCGGAGCGGATGCTCGCGCGCGGGGAGATCCGCCTCTTCCGCTGGGAGCTCGAGGGCGTGACCGTACGGGCCGTCGGCGTCGAGAAGTTCCGAGGCAGCTCCCACGACGTCCGACTGCACCCCTACCGGATCGGGGTCCGAGGGGTCGACGTGAATCTCGCGGCCACGATCTCGCGCGACACGCAGGTGGTCCTCGCCACTCCGGCGCCCGAGCTCGAAAGTACGGGCGAGCCGGCCCTTCGCGAGCCGAGCCCGGTCGAACTCCTCGACCAGGAGGTCCGGGACCTCCTCCTCGTCGGCCAAGACATCGGACCGGTCCGCGCCGAGGTCGAAGCGGCGCTCGCCGCCGCCCGCCAAGGCGAGGTGACCGAAGCGGCGAACCACGTGAGCCGGGCGCTCGCGGTCGGGACCGTGGCGCCGGACAGCCCGAGGGTCGTTCATCACACGCTCCCGGCGCCCGCGGAAGCGGCGCTGGCCCGCATCTTCGCCCGCGCCGACTCGGCGCGGGTCGGCATCCCACCGGCCCGCCTGCCCGAGCCTCCGTTGCTCGCGGCCCAGCTCTCCCGCCTCCTGAACGAGATCTCGATGGGGATGCGGGAGGTCGCCGAACGGGCCCCGTTCCCGGCCCCGAGCCCGATCCTGGTACCTCCCGCTCCGGGGGCTCCGGCCGCTCCGATGATCTCCGTGGCCGTCGAGCTGCCCCCACCGGTTCACCCGCCCGTCGCCGGGCCCGTCGCCCCGCCCGTCCCGACCCCGTCGGCCGCGCCCCCGCCCGAGCTGACGGTGCACCCCGCGCCCGCACCCCTCGTTCACTCGGAGGCGGTTCCCGCTCCCACACCCAGGAACCCGGTGCCGACACCGGGCGCACCCGCCGCTCCCGCCCCGGCCGCTCGGCCCCCCGTCCCGGCTCCTGAGGCCCCCCCGCCTGCCCGAGAGGAGGTTCGACCTTCCGTCGCCCCGCCAGCACTCCCTACCTCCCCCATGGCCCCAGAGATTCCGCTCGCTCCCATCGCCTCGGCTCCGGCATCCTCGTCGAGCGCGAGAGGGTCCTCCCCCGGAGGACCGGCTCCGGGCACGGCTCCTGCGACCGCGGCCCGGCCGACAGGCCATCCGCGGATGGAGCCGCCCCCGCTCCCCAGGCTCCCCTCGATGCCGGAGCCCGCTCGGTCCGCGGAGGCGCGGCCGCTCCCGCCCCCGCCGGCCCACCCAGGGCCCGGAGCGCCCGCGATGCACGTGCCCCCCACTCCGGACGTCGTGGTCGCGGTCCCTCCCTCTCTCCCAGCTGGGGCTGCCGCCCCCACCCCGTCCGAACCGGAGCCCCCGACCGCGCGCAAGCGCAAGCGCGCGGCCCCGCGGCGAAAGGCCGAACCGACGGAGCCGACGGCCGGCGGGCCCGAGGCGACTCCGTCGGCGGCGTTGGCCGCACCCGGCGGCCCAGAGGTCATCCCCTCGCTCCTGATGGAGCCCGAGGGTTCTCCGAAGCCGAAGCGCCGCTTGCTGCGGAAGAAGAAGGCACCCCCGGTCCTCAACGCGACGCCGGGACCTGTTCCTCCGGGAGTCTACGGGACCGAGGACACCCCGAGCCCGCCTCCGGATAGCGCGCCGCCCGCGGAGGGCTCGTGAACGCCGTGCTCCCCCCGCCGGTGGAGCGGGTGGCGACCGGGATCCCGGGACTCGACCGGATGCTCGGAGGCGGTCTGGTCGGCGGTCGACCGTACCTCCTCACCGGAGGGACTGGCAGCGGAAAGTCGCTCACCGCCCTCACCTTCCTGCTCGAGGGGATCCGACTCGGGGAGGAGGTCCTGCTCGTGGCCGTTGACGAGCCGCCCAACGAGATCATGGAGAACGTCCGCTCCTTCGGGTGGGACCTCTCGGCGGTCCACACGCTGGACGCAAACCCCGGCCTCAAGGCGTTCCGGAAGAACGCAGCGGTCCAGGAGATCCGGACCCTGACCGACGCCAAGACGATGCGAGACATCTCTCAGGAGGCGAAGCGGAGCGCCGACGCCGAGGACATCGCCATCCAGGGGATCCAGCTGAAGCTCCGGCAGCAGATGAGCGGCGGCAACTACACGCGTGTGGTCGTCGACTCGATGACCTCGATCCGTCGGTTCGCGGTCAAGTCGTCGGTCGACCCCCAGGCCGAACGGACCGAGATCCAATCCCTGCTCCGCTTCCTGTCCGAGTCGGGGGTCACGACGCTGATCACCGCGACCCCCGGCAACCCCGGGATCCTGACCCCCGAGGAGATCCTGACCCGCGGGGAGATCCTGCTCACGCGCAAGTGGGTGGGCGACCGCTCGGTGCGTCAGGTGAAGGTCGTCCGGATGCGCGGGTGCGCCCACGACCCCGAGCGACGACCGTTCGTCATCGGCCCCCGCGGCGTGGTCGTCGGGTAGGGCGCGCGCCAACCCTATCCGCCGCCGGCGGAGTGAGGGGCATGGCCCACTGGTTGGTCAAGCAGGAGCCGACCTCCTACTCGTTCTCGACCCTCCTCCGGGACGGCCGGACGCGATGGGACGGGGTCCACAACGCGCTCGCCCTCCGCCACCTGCGAGCGATGCGACCCGGCGACGAGGCGATCTTCTACCACAGCGGGGGCGAGCGGGCGTGCGTGGGGATCCTGCGCGTCGCCTCCTCCCCGCGGCCGGACCCGGGCGACTCGCGAGGCTCGTGGTTCGTCGAGGTGACCCCGGTCCGTGCGCTCGCTCGTCCGGTCCCGCTCGCCGAGATCCGCGCCGACCGGGCGTTCGAGGGGTTCACGCTGCTCCGGATGTCCCGCCTGTCCGTGATGCCGGTTCCGGAGCCGATGTACGCTCGGCTGCTCGCCCTCTCCGAGCGCGCGGGTCCCTCGGTGCTCACGGCAGGAGGGACGGGTCGCGGTCGAGCAGGCGCTCGACAGCGGCGACGGACCTCCGCGCGGCGTAGACGTTGACCGGCGACTCGGAGGGGGGTCGAGTGGCCAGGAGAAGCCACAGGCTCGGCTCTCGGAACGGGAACGTCGTCCCCCCGGCGCCCTGGAGCCCGATCTCGCCCCACTCGCGTCCGGGGTCCCCGCGCGGCTCGAGTCCCCCGAGGTCGATGAGGACCGTGCCGGCGCGTGCCCGGACGCGCGCGGCGAGCTCGTCCTCCAACGCCCGGCGGTCGGCCGGGTGGGTCAGGAGCCGACGCCAACCACGACGCGCTCCGGCCGTCAGCTCGCTCCACGCGCGGACCCGCTTGTAGAGCTGCCGAGTCGAGAGTCCTCGGACGAGCTCGCCGCTCTGGCCGCCGGCCTCGCGAACCCGCACGAGCCAGTCCGCGTCGGTCCAGGCAAAGGCATGGCGCGCGCTCTCGGGGAAACCGGGGAGTCGTTCGAGCGCGGCCTGGGCCATCAGCTCGGCGGAGCGGACCGTCTTGTGGTAGTAGACGGTCTGGTACATCAGCGAGCGGCCGACGAGGAACCCCTCGACCGCGCTCCGTCCCTTCTCCGCGAACACGAGCCGCTCGCCGGCCCGGCGCACGGTCTCCAGGAGGCGCACCGCGTCGATCGCGCCGTGCCCGACGCCGGTGTAGTGGGCGTCCCGCTGGAGATAGTCGATCCGGTCCGCGTCCACGGCGCTGTGGAGGATCGCCCGCAGGACCGGCTGGGCCCCGCCTCGCGCGGGCGGGTCAACCAGGCGCGCCACGTCCCGCGGGGCGAGACCGTACCGCTCGAGTGCCCTCGGCACCTCGCCCGGAGCCTCGGGGTCGGTGCCGAGGATCCGCGCGCGGGAGAGGGCCTCGTGGTCTACGCCCAAGGCCTCCTGCATCGACTGGTCGAGGGTGTGCGAGAACGGCCCGTGCCCGAGGTCGTGGAGCAGCGCGGCGGTGCGGACGACCTCCTGCTCGTGCGGGCCGAGGCCGAGTCGCTCCGCCATTCGGCCGGCGACCCAGTACGTCCCGAGGGAGTGCTCGAGCCGGGTGTGGTTCGCGCCGGGGAACACGAGGTGGGCGAAGCCGGTTTGGCGGATCCCCCACAGGCGCTGGAACTCGGGGGTGTTCACGAGCGCGAGCGCCGGCGCGTCGAGGACGACGGTCCCGTGGACCGGGTCGAAGATCGATTTGCGGGCGGGCGGGGGCCGGCGGCTCCGCGACATCCGGGACCCGAACCGGTTCGGAGGATAAGAGCGGCCGTTTCCCCGCTCGAAGCGCTCTCTGGAGCAGATGATTTATCCCGCCTCAGGGACTCGCATTCCTGGGATGTCCACGCCGGAGACCGCCCGCGCTCCCGCCGCGAGCCCCGCGCCCTCGCCCCTCGAGGAGGCGCGCCGGCTCTACCGCAACGCGATGGAGGCCGAACCCGGGCCGGACCGGGAGCGGTTCGTCCGGTTGCTGAAGGCGTTCCTCGCGGGGATCGAGGCCCAGGGGACCGCGCTCGCCCCGTTCGGCGAGGAGGTCGGGCCGTACCTGGACGAGGTCGCGATGGCGTTCTACCGGAACGGGAACATGGCCCTCGCCCGCCACGCGGTCGACCTCGGGCTTGGGCTGCGACCCGGCTCGGTCCCGCTGCTGCATCACAAGGCGCTCGTCCTCCTCGCCCAGAACCAGGAGCTGGAGGAGGTCGTCAAGCTCGTCGACCAGGCGCTCGCCGCGAGCCCGCACGACCGGACGCTGTGGGCGACCCGGGGCGACGCCCTGAAGATGCTCGACAAGCCGAAGGAAGCGGTCGCCGCCTACCTCCGGGCCCAGGAGCAGGAGGCCGGCAGCACGCAGTACGTGGACCGCGCGCTCAAGCTCGCCCCGGACGACCCGGCGGCGCTCCGGATGAAGATCGGCCTCGCCCAGGCCCTCGGCGGGGACGTCAGCGCGCTCGAGGCGGCCGAGGAGATGCTGAAGAGCTCGCCGAACGACACCGGGCTGTTGCTCGCGCGGGCACGGCTGCTCGCCTCGCTCGGCCGGCCCGAGAACGCGCTGAGCGCCCTCGAGTCGATCCCGGCGGACGCGCCGGTCGGTGACGACGCGAGCGTGCTGCGGGTCCGGCTCCTGTTCGAGCTCGGGCGGACCCCCGAGGCCACCGACGCCGCGACCGCCCTCGTCGCGCGCGAGCGCCCGCTGGACGCCGCCCACCTCGCGGAGCTCGCCAAGCTCACGGAGGAGCCGGCCCCCGAAGTGGCGGTCCGCGCGCGCGGCCACCTCTCCGACGCCGACCCGCGCAACCTGCAGAACCTTCGCGACCTGTACGCGCTCGCCGTTCGCCTCGACCAGGCGGACGTCGCCCTGGCGGCCTGCCGTACCGTCCTCGCGACGCAGCCCGACAACCTCGAAGCGATGAGCGGGGTCGCCGAGCTGGAGGCCACCGCAGGGCGCGTGGACGAGGCGCTCGCCGCCTACCGGGCGCTCCGTGCCGCCCATCCTCAGGCGGTCGCCGAGCTCCGCAAGGCGCTCGACCTCGCGCGCGAGGTGGCCCGCGAGGACGCGGTGCGGGAGTTCGCCGAGGCCGTGCTGGCCGAGGACCCGGCCGACGCGGCCGCTCAGGTTGAGCTCGCGCGCGCGCTCGCCGCCACGGGAGATACCGCCGGCGCCCTGAAGGCCTACGATGCGTTGCTCGAGGCGCACCCCGGTCAGCTGCCCTACCTGCTCGAGAAGAAGGAGGTCCTGGCGGCGAGCAACGACCCCGCGCAGCTCGCTCCGGTACTGGACGAACTCTTCCAGCTCGACCCGACGCGGGTCGACCTCGCGGTCGAGCGCGGGAACCTCTACCTCGGCCTCGCCTACGGCGGTCCGGAGGGCTCGGCCGAGCGCGACCACGACGCCCGGACGGCGCTGGTCGCCTACGAGCGGGCTTCCACCGACCCGGAGGCCGCCGGGGTCGCCGAGCTCGGGATCGCCCGGGCCTCGCGGCTCGTCGGGGACCCGGACCGCGCGATCCGCTCCTACGAGGCGTTCCTCGACCGCCCCGAGAACGCCAAACGGCACGACGTGCTGAAGGAGCTCGCCCACGCCCTCCGCGAGACCGGTCGCTACTCGACCGCGCGCGAGCTGTACCTTCGGGCGATCGCCGGCGGCGTACAGGACCCCGACGTCCTCTGGGGCGTTGTCGAGGTGCTCGACCACCTGAACGAGGAGGGCCGGGCCCTCCAGATGATCGACATCCTGCTCCGCCGGGAGCCCGAGAACACCATCTACCTTCGCAAGAAGGGACAGCTCCTGCTCCGCGCGGGGCACCGGGAGGATGCGCTGACCGTCCTCCGCAAGGTCGTGGAGGACGCCCACGGCGACGCGCACGCCTACTTCGAGGTCGGCGAGGCGCTCCGTTCGCAGGGCGCCTACGCCGACGCGATCGCCTACTTCCACCAGGGGCTCGAGGTCGACCCCAAGAACCGCCACGGCCGGGTCGCGCTCGCGGAGACGATGGTGCTCGCCGGCCAGTACTCCGAGGTGGTGGCGGTCACCGACCCCCTGCTGAAGGAGGACCCGAACGACGTCGCGGCCTGGAAGGCGCGCGCCGACGCTTGGCGAGCCCTCGGCCGCCCGTCGGAGGTCCTGTACTCTCTCAAGGCGATCCTGCTGCTCGAGCCGGACGACCCCCAGTGCCTCCTCGAGAAGTTCCACCTGCACCGGGATGCGGGCGAATTGAAGGACGCCTACGAGACGCTCTCCCGCCTGCTTGCCGGCCACGCCCCCGAAGCCCAGGACCCGACACTCCACCTCGAGCGGGGGGACCTCGCGGCCGGCCTCGGGTTGGTCGAGGAGGCGAACAAGTCCTACGAGCGCGCCGCGGAGGTCGACCCGGCGCTCCGCTCGGAGATCGCGATCCGCCGCGCGCGCCTGCGCCTCGGCGCCGGGCGTCCGGACCTCGCCCTCGAGGTCCTCGAGGAGGGCAAGGCCGCCGCCGCGGACGGTACCGCGCCCAACGCCGGCCTCCTCCTCCTGCGGGCGGAGATCCTGACGGCGCTGGAGCGCCCGTCAGAGGCGCGCGCGGTGTACGAGGAGGTGCTCTCCCGCGACGCGAAGTCGCCCGTCGCCCTCGCCGGCGTCGGCCGCACGATGCTCGACGAGGGCCGGCATGCCGAGGCCGCGGAGTTCCTGCGCCGCGCCATCCAGAAGACCGCCCCGCACGAGCGGATCTACCTGCTCCTCGCCGAGGCCGAGAGCGGCGCCGGACGCCTCGACCGGGCCGAGGAGGCCCTCCAGGAAGGCACGGGGGTCCTCCCGAAGAGCGCCCCGCTCTGGTCGCGCCTCGGGGAGGTCGCGATCGCCCGGCAGAACTGGCCCGGCGCGGCGAGCGCCTACCAGCACGCGCTCGCGATCGAGCCGGCGTCGGCGACCAACCTGCTGCGCGCCGGTTTCGTGGCCGAGCGGCTCGACCACCCGAACGAGGCGCTCGCCTTCTACGAGCGGGCGACCGAGACCGAGCCGTCCAACCCGCAGGCCTGGACCAGCCGGGGGCTCGCGATGCTCGCGACCGGCCGCCCCCAGGACGCCTCGACCAGCTTCGACCGGGCGCTCGCCCTCGACTCCGACTTCGCGCCGGCGAAGGACGGCCGCAAGCTTGCGGCCGAGAAGACCCGCGACCAGCAGGTCCAGCGGTTCGGGCGCGAGGCGCTCCTCCTCGAGGCCCGGATGAACCGGCCGGTGACGAAGAACGACCTGTTCGTCACCCTCCACGTCCCGTTCGAGTTCCTCGAGCCGGTGCTCCATGCTATCGGCAAGAGCCCGCCGGTCGACCTCTCGCGCCTCTCCGCGAACGAGGTGAAGGAGCTCGAGACCGCCTCCTACCACCTGATCACGGCCGCGCTCGAGCACCGTCCGCCGGGGATCGAGCACCGCGGCCTCACGCTCGCCGACGTCGCGGTCCTCTCGCCGCCGTCCGCCTCCCTCGAGCAGCTCCAGCGCCTCTTCGGCTACCTGCGGGCCGTCCTCGAGGCCGACCTGCGGCCGGAGAACCTCGAGCTCGCCGCGGACGTCGAGGAGCTCGCCCGCAAGGCCCTCGTGATGCCCCCCGAGCAGCGGACGCTCTTCCAGCTGGTCCGCACGCTGCGCGTCGGCCTCTACAAGGCCCGACTGATCAAGGTCGTCGAGGAAGCCGGGGCGACCGTCCGGGCCCCGTTGCCGACCCTCGACCTCGGGGCCTACTCGCCCGAGTTCCGCGGGGGCGCCGTGGCCCCCGCGCCGGGTGCCGCCGAGGTAGAAGAGGAGGACGGAGAGAAGTTCTTCGCGCCCGAGACGACCCCCGCCCCCTCGCCCGGGGCGGCAGCGCCCAGCGCCCAGGGGAGCCCACCGGCGGTCGCCCGGGCGGAGGCCGCCCGTGCGGCGCCGGGGGGTGGCCCCCGGTGCGTCGGCTGCGGCGGGATCGCCTCGGTCCGCCACGTGTGCGGGGCTCCGCTTTGCCAGCACTGCATCGGCCAGTTCCCGAACTGCCCCAAGTGCGGCCAGCCGATATCCGCGGCCACGGCCCGCCCGCTGGGCGGGGTGACCATGCGCCCCAGTTCATCCGCGCCCGCCCCCGTCGCTCGCCCTCGCCCGGTCGTCGGCGGCCTGCGGTCCGTCTTCAGCCGGAACAAGCCCCCTCCCCGCCCGGCTCCGCGGCCGGCGCCCCGACCGGGTGCCGCGCGACCCCCGGGCGCCGCCGCCCCGGCGCCGAAGCCGGGAGCCGGCGCCCCGCCCGCCCCTCCGGCGAAGAGGCCGGCTCCCGCGGCTGCCGCACCGGCTCCCGCCAAGGAGGTTAAGCCCGTCCCCAAGGTCGTCCCGGAGCCCCCGGCGCCCCCTCCTCCCCGGCCGAAGCGGGAGAAGCCCGACGACGAGCCCCGGCTCTGACCGCGCCCCACCCCACCTTGATATAAGCCCGGTTCCTCTTTCGAGCGGTGGTGACCATGGCGACTCCTATTCCGGCAGCCCCGTCGGCCGCTCCCCGTCAGGGGATGAGCGCCCTCCTGCTGACCGTGCTCTTCCTCGTTACCGCCGCCCTCCTCTTCTTCGTCATCTACATCGCCTTCCCCGCGAGCCAGCACTTCGGCGCCCTCCTGATCATCGGCTCGCTGGCCCTCATCTTCGCGGTCGTCTCCTACCTCGCCGAGTCGTTCTCGCGCGACCCGACGGCCCAGCGGTCGCTGGCCTGGGCGTTCATGGCGATGGGCTTCGCGACCCTGTTCTTCAGCGTCGGGCTCGGGAACTACTACGGCGTCGAGTCGATGACCAGCATGCTCGTCGGCCTGATCGTCCTGGTCCTGCTGCTGATCGTCGCGGTCGCCGGGATCGCCTGGCGATTCCGGGCCGCCGCCGCGGACGCCCCGCGCGAGGCCGCCCGGGCGGCATGGCGGTCGGAGACCCCGGTCTCGGCGCTCTCCTACGCCACCGCCAACGCCCCGACCGTGCCGAGCACTCCTCCCCCCACGACCCCGGCGGGCGGCTCGCCCCCGCCCCGGAGCCCCTGAGATGGCGACCCCGGCTCCCCCGCCGCCACCGCCGCCCCCTCCTCCCGGGGCGTCCGCCGCACTCGTCTGCCCGAAGTGCGGGCAGCCGGTCCCGGCGAACTCACGATTCTGCAACGCCTGCGGCGCCCCGGTCGGCGCCCCCGCCTCGGCGCCCGCTGCTCCGCCCGCGGTCGACCTCCGCCAAGCGGTGGACGCCGACCGCGGGGTCATCAAGCGGCTCCAGCTGCTCGTTCCGGGGTACCGGTCGTACCGGCAGGGCGAGGACGTCCGCGCCGCCGACAGCCTGCTCCGGGTGCAGGTCGCGGACAAGCTCAAGAGCGCCCAGGCGACGCTCAACAACGCCCGCGCGGCGCTCTCCAACGCCGGCCAGTTCCAGGTCCTGATGGACCTCGCTCCGCTGCTTTCCGACCTTCAACGCCTCGAAGGGGAGATCCGCCACGCCGAGCAGGGATACACCGGGATCTCTCCCGCGGTCCGCGTGAACCCCCAGCAGCTGGACCGCCTGTACGAGTACGACTACGGGTTCGCCCTCGCGGGCGACCAGGTCGCCCAGACGCTCGCCCCCGTCCCAACGATCGCGTCGACCCCCGGCGCTCCGGGGCTCGCCGCCGTGATCGCGACGGCGCGGGGCCAGGTCAGCCAGCTCGAGACCGCCTTCAAGGCCCGCATGCAGGCGGTCGAACGCATCCTAGTGCCGTAGAACCAACGAGAGGAAACGAACGATGGTAACCAACAACCCGATCCCGGCGACCGGGGGCAGCCTCATCGGCGCGACCACGATCAACTGGGAGGACGCCTACAAGGGCCCGAACGTGATGTGGCGGGTCCCCCGCAACATCCGCTGGAACGACAACATCGTCGTCCGGCAGGACGAGACGGCGGTCTTCTACCGCGACGGGAAGGTCCTCGCCTACCTCGAGCGACCCGACCGGTACGCGCTCACGAGCCTGAACGCCCCCCTGCTCGGCAACCTCGTCCAGGCGCTCTCGGGCGTCCGGCAGGAGGCCGAGGTCTACTACTTGCAGCGCCGGATCATGGACGGCAAGTTCGGGAGCACCGAGCCGTACGTCTTCCGGGACCCGGACTTCGGTCTCGTCAGCCTCCGCGTCTTCGGAGCCTACCGTTGGCGGGTCGCCGCCCCGGACAACTTCATCAACCAGTTCGTCGGGACGTTCGGCGCGGTCACGACGCCGGACGTCGAGAACCGACTGCGCGACCAGATGGTGATCCTCGTCTACAACACGCTCGGCAAGATGAAGGACCAGGGGATGCGGGTCACCGACCTCGCGACCAACCTGACCACGATCGAGCAGGCGGTCCTCGGCGCCGCGCCCCAGCACTTCTCCCAGTTCGGGGTCGAGCTGAACCAGCTCCAGGGACTCTCGATCAACCTCCCGGACGACGTCCAGCAGGCCGTCGACACGCGCTCGAAGATGGGCGTCCTGGGCGTGAACTACATGCAGTACCAGGCCGGCCAAGCGCTCACGGCCGCCGCGTCGAACCCCTCGGGGGGTGCCGGCGCGATGGCGGGCGCGGGCGTCGGGCTCGGTGCCGGTCTCGGCATGGGGTACGGGATGACCGGCCAGATGCAGGGGATGTACGCCCAGGGTCCGTCTACCCCGTGCCCGAAATGCGGGGCGCTCGTCCCGCAGGGGACCCGGTTCTGTCCGTCGTGCGGCGCCCCGATGGGCGGTGCTCCCGCTCCCGCGGGCGGGCCGCCGTGCCCGAAGTGCGGCCAGCCGACCGCGCCGGGCGCCAAGTTCTGCCCGAGCTGTGGGGCTTCGCTCGCCCCCCCGGCGCCGCGGAAGTGCCCGAAGTGCAACGCGGAGGTCACCGGGAACGCGAAGTTCTGCCCGAACTGCGGGGGCCCGGTTCCCCCCTGACCGAATGGATTTTATCCGAGGCGGGCCAAGGGACCTGAGAGATGGTGTTCTGTCCGAAGTGCGGCACGCAGCTGCCTGACGGCGCGCAGTTCTGCTACAAGTGCGGGAACCGCCTCCCGACCGCCGCCGGCGGCGGCGGCGCGGGCGCCGCGGCCCCACCGGCCCCGGCTGCGGCCTCGAGCGCGCCGAGCATCGCGCCGGCGGGCGTGCAGGCGATGAAGTGCCCCTCGTGCGGGGGGCCGATCCATCCGGCCTTCGGCGAGATGGTGATCACGTGCGACTACTGCGGCAGCTCCGTGACGCTCGGCGGGAGCGGGTGGAAGGAGATCTCCAAGCACACGATGCTCCCGCTCAAGGTGACGGACCGCAACCAGGCGCTCGCGGCCGTGCGGAGCGCCGTGGACGTCGGGTTCCTCCACCGCAAGACGTTCGAGGAGTCGAAGGTCGTCGAGGACAAGCTCCAGTTCGTCCCGTTCTGGGTCATCCCCGCCTCCGCCTCCACGACGTACGAGTACCAAGCGGTCGCCCAGAGCGTCGGCGCGACCGTCGGCACAATCGCGGCCGCCGAGGTGCTGGGGTCCTTCCTGGGCGGCGGGCGGGGCGGGGTCGCGGTGGTGCCGATCATGGGCGGGGGGGTCGTCAACTCGAACCGCTCGGAGACGATCGCCGGCCAGTTCGAGTACCCGGTGGTCGCCGTCAAGGCGATGACCGGCTACCAGCCGAAGAACTACTCGTTCGGGCTCGCCGACCGGACGTTCTTCGACAAGAAGGCGATCCCGGACGGGGCGCCGATCCTCAACGGGGACCTCGGGGAGGATGCGGCGCAGCACGCCGCGCGGGCGTTCGTCCAGCAGACCCAGTCGGAGGCGGCGCACAAGAAGCACAGCGTGGTCTCCAAGCTGAACACGACGGTCGACGTGAGCGAAGGGGAGCTCCTCCACGTCCCGGTCTGGCAGTTCCAGCTCGACCACAAGGGCCAGCGGATGATGCTGCTGGTGGACGCCCACGCGGGCCGGGTCATCCCGACGATCGTCGCCTGACCGTTCAGACGAAGACAGGCCTTTAAGACCCACCGCGAAGGTTTCTGTTTGATGGCCTACGCGGAGCGCCCGCGCCGTGGACGAAAGCGGTCCGTCGCCGCGGCCACCGTCCTGTTGGCCACGCTGCTGCTCCTGAGCCTCGCGGGGGCTACGGCCCCTTCCCCGCGCTCCGCGAACCGCGAGAGCGCCGGTCCGCT